>CAVWSN010000023.1:0-46518 GCA_963757815.1 uncultured Thermoleophilaceae bacterium
GCCCGACCGAACCGTCGGGCGTGTCCTCTCCTACCCGATGCCGGCCGTGACCCGCAGCGGCGTGGTCGGCGCGCCGAGCAATGCCTCGGCGACGCGCGGCGCCGAGCTGGTCGAGCAGCTTGTCGAGGCGCTCGCCGAGTTGCTCAAGCGGGCGCGCGCCGAACGCGACCCGGAACTCTGAGGTCTATGGGAGACTCGGCGGCTCCGATGACGGGAGACGGGCGAATCCTCACGAGCCTCGTCGGTTCCTACGCGCAGCCCGGCTGGCTGATCGACCGCGAGCGGCTGCGCGAGCGCTTCCCGCCGCGCGTGCGGGCGACCGAGCTGTGGCGGGTCGATCCGGGTTATCTCGAGGAGGCCCAGGACGATGCGACACGGTTGGCGATCGACGACCAGGAGCGGGCCGGGCTGGACATCGTCACGGACGGCGAGATGCGCCGCGAGAGCTATTCGAATCGCTTCGCGACCGCGCTCGAGGGGGTCGACATCGACAATCCGGGCACCGCTCTCGACCGCAGCGGCCATCCAAATCCGGTGCCTCGCGTGGTCGGGCCTGTGGCTCGGCGCCATCCGGTGCAGGTTCGCGACCTGGAGTTCCTGCGCTCGCACACGAGCCGTCGGACGAAGATGACCGTCCCCGGGCCGTTCACGATGTCCCAGCAGGCTCAGGACGACCACTACGGAGCCCCGGACGCGCTCGGCATGGCGTATGCGGAGGCGGTGCGCGGCGAGATCCTCGATCTGATCGAGGCCGGTGCGGACGTGGTCCAGGTGGACGAGCCCTACATGCAGGCTCGCCCCGAGGCCGCGCGCGAGTACGGCCTCGACGTTCTGCGCCACGCCACCGACGGCATCGCCGGGACCACCGCGGTCCATATCTGCTTCGGGTACGCCGCGATCATCCACGACCGGCCGAGCGGCTACTCGTTCCTGCCCGAGCTGGCGGCGACGGAGTGCGAACAGATCAGCATCGAGACCGCGCAGTCCGGCCTCGAGCTCGACGTGCTGGACGCGCTGGCCTCCAAGACGATCATCCTCGGGGTTCTCGACCTCTCCACCGACGACGTCGAGACGCCCGAGACGGTGGCGGGCCGCATCCGCCGCGCCTTCCCGCACGCCGGCCCCGACCGGCTGATCGCGGCACCGGACTGCGGCATGAAATACCTCAGCCGCGACGCCGCGTACGGCAAGCTCGAGTCGCTCGTCGCGGGCGCCCGCCTCGCCGAGGGGGACGGGGATACTTCGACCGACTCGCGCAGCTAACCGAGAGGAGACGACATGCATGCACGCGTAGCGACCTTTGAGGGCGGCGATCCCGACCAGGTCCGGCAAGTGATCGCGGAGATCAAGCAGCGCGCCGCGACCGGGCCGCCGGAGGGCGTCCCGGCCGTCGGGCTCCTGCTGCTGCATCGCGCGGACGAGGGCAAGGTGATCAACATCTCCCTGTTCGAGACCGAGGAGGATCTGCGGCAGGGTGACGAGACGCTGAACGCGATGGATCCACCGGTTCCGGGGGCGATGGGCCGGCGCACCTCTGTCGAGATGTACGAGGTCGGGGTGAAGCTGGACGCGCCCGGCCGCTGACCAGGGCATGAAGTTCGGGCTGTATGGACTGCACAAGGGCAGCAGCGCCGAACCCGAGACGCTGCATAGACAGGCACGGCTTGCTGAGGACGCCGGCTTCGAGTCCCTCTGGGTCGGCGACCATGTCGCCCTGCCGTTCGGTGCTGAGAACCCACCCGACGAGCCTCGGCTCGAGGCCGTCGTGGCGCTTTCCCATCTGGCGGCCGTAACCACCGGCGTGCGGCTCGGCTTCGGCCTGATTGTCCTGCCGCAACGTCAGCCGGTGCTGATGGCGAAGCAGATCTCGTCCATCGACGTCCTCTCGAAGGGCCGGCTGATCGTCGGCATCGGAGTGGGCTACGAAGAGCTCGAGCTGCGCGCTCTGGGCGCATCGCTCGCGGATCGTGGGGCGCGTACAGACGAGTACCTGTCAGCGATGCGGGCTCTCTGGGATGAGCCGACACCTCGGTTCGAGGGCCGCTTCGTTTCGTTCTCCGACGTAATCGAGCGGCCACGCCCGCTTCAGCAACCCCATCCTCCGATCGTGATCGGCGGGCACTCCCCCGCCGCCTACCGGCGGGCGATCGAGTCCGGAAACGGCTGGTACGGCTGGGAGCTCGACCTCGACCAGACCGCTCAGGCGCTCTCCGGCCTGCGCGAAGCGGCGAGTCTCCGCGAGCGCCCCGCTGACCTCGGCGAGCTGGAGATCACGATCACCCCACCGGGAACACCCGACCTCGAAACCACGCGCAGGTATGCCGAGCTGGGTGTGCATCGCCTGGCCGTCCAGCCCTCCACCACGCAGGGTGAGGCGATGGACGAGCTCATCAGCGTGGTTGGGGAGACGCTGATCGGTCGGGTCTGAGCGCCGCTTGGCTTCGCACGAAGAGCAAGACCGCCGCGATGAAGAGGACCAGCCCGGCCGGCCCGAAGGGCGGCGGGTGGGCGGTGATCAGGAAGCCTGAGACGCCGAGCAATGCCGCGACGGAGAGCGGCGCACCGGCGTGGCGGCGGAGGGCAACCCCAGCCGCGATCGCTGCGGTGATCAAGGCGAGGCTTCCGATGCTCCCGAAGACACCGAAATTGCGGATGAGGACGTTGTCGGCGAAGTCGTGGACCAGGTCGGCCCCCGTCGCCCGTTCGGCTTGCGGGAGTCCGTTCACGTCGTCCACAAGAATCCCGACGCCGATCCCTTGCAGCGCCTCCCAGGCGCCGTAGAAGATGACGAAGGGGACCAGCGCGATCCGGCTGACCCAGGCGGCGGTGCCTTCGACGCCGCGCAACAGCAGATAGAGCGCGGCGGCGAACAGCGGGATGAAGAGCATCATCCCGAGGTGAACAACCATCCAGGCCGTCACCTTGTCCTGGATATCCGCGTAGGAGAGCTCCGTGCCTTCCCCGCCGGGATGGAAGAGGAGCAGAATCGCCCAGAGGAGCGGCACGCCGATCAGGAAGGCGAGCTCCCCCGGGCTGAATGCGCTGCCCTGCGTCGCCTGGCGCGCACCTCCGTTGTCGGCGACCGGGACGGTTGAAACGGGTGCCGGCTCGCTCTGAACAGTGGGTGTGTTCATGGTTGTTCCTTTCGGGCCTAGGCAGGGGCCGGGGCGGGCTGTGGCTCTTCGGCGGCCTCCGGCTCGTCGGCCTCGTCGGGCGGGACGGCGTCGCCCTCAG
Organism: uncultured Thermoleophilaceae bacterium; assembly: GCA_963757815.1. Classification (GTDB taxonomy): domain Bacteria; phylum Actinomycetota; class Thermoleophilia; order Solirubrobacterales; family Thermoleophilaceae; genus JACVRW01. Next base: position 3,235 of record CAVWSN010000023.1, read on the forward strand.
AGCTGATGTGGGGCAGCCATTCGAGCCAGCTCGGGAGGTACCAGTTCCAGTCGCCGAGGAGCTTCATCACCGCCGGCAGCAGCACGCCGCGAATGATCGTCGCGTCGATCAGGACCGCCGCGGCCAGCCCGAGGCCGAGCTCCTTGAAGTCGATGAAGGCGAGCGTGACGAAGACCAGGAACACGCCGACCATGACGAGCGCGGCGCTGGTCACGCGTGCCGGCCGTGGTGGAGATCCCCTGCCTGACGGCTTCATCGGTCGACATGCCGCGCGCCCAGAGCTCCCTGACCCGGGAGAGGATGAAGACGTGGTAGTCCATCGATAGCCCGAACAGGACCACGAACAGGAAGAGCGGCAGCCAGTTCGTCACGCCGCCGTTCGACGTGAAGCCGAGGAGCGACTCCAGGTTGCCGTTCTGGAAGACCAGCACGAGAACGCCGTAGGCGGCTCCCACCGAGAGCAGGTTGAGGATGATCGTCACGGCCGGGATCACGATCGAGCGGAAGGTCACGAGCATCAGCAGGAATGCCAGTCCGAGCACGAAGGCGAAGATCAGCGGCAGCCGGCTGTTCAGCTTGTTGGCGAAGTCCTCCGAGCTGGCCGCGTCGCCGGTCACGTTCACGGTGGTCCCCTCGACTCCCCCGACCGTCGCCGGGATGATCTCGTCGCGCAGCTCGTTGAGGGCGTTCACAGACGGGGCGTCGTTGCCGTTGCCGGGGGTCGGAACGTTGATCTGGGCGACCGTGCCGTCTTCGCTGTAGATGACCTCGGTTCCGGGCCGGAACGCATCCGAGCCGTTGACCTCGGTGCGCAGCTCGGCGATGCCGGCGGCGGCGGGACCGGAGCGCACGTCGTCCGCCTCCACGACCACGGTCGCCGTGACGCCCTCGGTCGGGAACACCTTCTTGACCTTGTTGTAGGTCTGGATCACGGGCTCGTCCTGCGGGAACTCGTCGACCCCGCTGGTGACGATCTTCATCTGGAGCGCCGGAATCGCCAGCGCCACCAGGAGGCCGCCCGCGAGGAGGATCGACAGGCCTGGACGCCGCATCACGCGGCCGGTCAGCGCCGTCCAGAAGCGCGACTCGCCGGCCGGGCGGCGCCGGCGGCCGAGCAGGGGAACCCGACCCTTCTCGACCCGGTCACCGAGCCACGACAGCATCGCCGGCAGGATCGTCAGCGAGGCGAACATGGCGATCGCGACCACGAGGATCGTGCCTTCTGCGAAGGAGATGAACGCCTTGTCGCCGCTGATGAACATGCCGGCCATCGCGACGATCACGGTGGCGCCGGAGATCAGCACGGCCCGCCCCGAGGTGGCGGCGGCGGCCTCGAGCGCGGCGCGCTCGCTGCGTCCGGCGGCGCGCTCCTCGCGCTCACGCCGGAGGTAGAAGAGCGAGTAGTCCACGCCCACCGCCAGCCCGATCAGCAGGACGACGGCCGGGAGGTTGCTGTCGGCCGGGAAGAGATGGCTCGTGATCGCGACCAGGCCCAGCGCCGCCATCACGGACGTGAGCCCGATCAAGAGCGGCAGACCCGCCGCCACGAGCGAGCCGAAGGTGAGGACGAGGATGATCAGCGTGACCGGCAGCGAGAGCATTCCCGCCTTACCGAGGTCGTCATTGATGACCTCGTCGATGGCCTTGTCGGCGCTGGCGCCGCCGAATTGCTCGATCGCGAGATCGGGGTGATCGGCCTGAACGGCGGCGACGGCGGCGATCGTGGGATCGACGCGATCCTCTGCCTCCGTCGAGTCGCCCGCGATCACGAAGTTGACCAGAGCCGAGTGGCCGTCGGCCGAGACCTCGCCGCCGCCGGTCAGCGGCGACTCAACGTTCTCGACGTACCGCACCTGTGAGAGCCGACCGGTCACGTCCTCGATCGCAGCCTGGAACTTGGGATCCTCGACTGTGAGCTCTTCGCTCTGAACGAAGACCACCTCTTCGACCGGCCTCAGGCCGGCGTCCTCGAGCGCCTGCTCGGCATCGCGCGCCTCCCCGGAGAACTGATCGATATCGGAGATGTCCTTCTGTTTGACCACGTTCATGCCGACGAAGAAGGTCACGAGGACGAAGGCAAACCAGCCGAAGATCGCCTTCTTGCGGTGCTGGCCGCTCCAGCGAGCCATCCGGGCCGCCACGTTGTGAGCCGGCGGCGGCGGGAGGGGGGCCGCGCCGTTTCCGGACGTGTCGGGCTGGTCGGGCTCGGGCTCTCTCTGGATGATGCGAGTCTTCATCCGCGCAACGTCTCATCCGCGGTGGGCGGCCGAAAGCCGGGAAACTTGCGGTTTCGGGGGGCGGTTTTCTGGTGTCTTCGGCCGGTCCGCGCGTCAGGAGCGCAGGTACATCAGCACCGCGAGCACGCGCCGGGACTCGCTTCCCGTGGACGGGAGCCCGAGCTTGCCGAAGATGGTCGACACGTACTTCTCGACCGCCCGCAGCGTGATCACGAGCGCATCGGCGATCCCCTGATTGGAGCTCCCCGTGGCCATCAGCTCCAGCACCTCGCGCTCACGCGGCGTCAGCTGTGCCAGCGGGTCGTCGCTGCGCCGCCTCGAGAGCAGGGTCGAGACGATGATCGGGTCGATCGCCGAGCCGCCGGCGGCCACGCGCTCGACGGCAGCGATGAACTCGTCCACGTCGGCTATGCGGTCCTTGAGCAGATATCCCGCCCCATCCGCGGAGTCGGCCAGCAGCTGCATCGCGAGCCCCAGCTCCACGTACTGCGACAGCACCAGCACTCCCACCGCGGGGTGCTGCTTCCGGATCTCGAGCGCCGCCCTCAGGCCCTCGTCGCTGTTTGTTGGCGGCAAGCGGATGTCCACGATCGCGACGTCCAGGCTCATGGCTGTTGGTCTTGCGAAGGAGGTCGTCGCCGGTCTCGCATTGAGCGACTACCTCGCAGCCGGCGTCGGTCAGGAGGCGGGCAAGCCCTTCGCGCAGCAGCACGCTGTCCTCGGCGATGGCTACGCGCATGGGATGTCCGCCCTTACGCGCGTGCCCTCGCCGCGCGGAGTCCATACCCGCAGCCGGCCATCGAGCGCCTCCACTCGATCAGCGAGGCCGCGCAGCCCGGTGCCGCGCTCGCTGTCGGCTCCACCCACGCCGTCATCGACGACCTCGACGACCAGGTCGCCGTTCGTGCGCGAAACGGCAACGCTCGCCGAGCTCGCCCGCGCGTGCTTGCTGACGTTCGCAAGGCTCTCGGAGACGACGTAGTACGCGGCAACCTCGATCCGCTCGTCCAGGCGCCCCTCGAGCTCGACCAACAGTCGCACGGGCACCGGCGCCTGGGCAGCGAGCGACTCGAGCCCGACCGCCAACCCATGCCCGCTCACCACCGCCGGGTGGATGCCACGCGCGACGTCGCGCAGCTCCTCCAGCGACAGCGCGATCTCGCCCCGCGCCCGATCGACGCCGAGTCCTAGCCTCGGGATCGAGCCGTTCCCTCAGCCGGCCGAGCTCGAGTGAGAGCGCTATCAGCCGCTGCTGTGCCCCGTCGTGAAGATTGCGTTCCAGCCGCCGGCGCTCGTGCTGGCCGGCGTCGATGACGCGCTGGCGCGAACCCTTCAGCTCCTCCACGCGAGCTCTCAGCTCGACGTGCAGTCGACCGTTTTCGAGCGCGATTGCGGCCGCGGCGGTGACCCCGTCGAGCAGCTCGGGCTCGTCGACCAGCGACGGGTTGTGCAGCAGCGCCGCAAGGTGTTGTCCGTCGCGGTCGATCAGCGTCGTCGCTGTTAAACCGTCCTGGTCCGCCAAGGCGACGGGCCGGCCGTCGAGATCGGCCCAGCTCTCGAACTCCGGGAGCCAGTAGACGAGCGTCAGCGACGGATCACCAAGCGCGCGAGCGAGGGCGTCGCGGAGCTCGCGTGGATTCGGATCAGCGTCCAATTCGACAACAAAGCTCGCCGACGGAGGAGCGGGCGAGCCTCGCGTCGAGCAGTCCGATCAGGAACGCGACCGGAGCGATCCCGACGACCCCGAAGGTGACCCGCCGGATCGTCTCGAACGCGGGCAGCTCGAACGCTCCGGCCAGCAGCAGGACGGCGATCATCACGAGCGCGAGCCCAAAGAAATCGACCAGCAGCGCAACCGAGCGTCGCAGCGGGCGGCCGCCGGCTCGCCTGCGGGCGACAAGGAGGGCCACCGCAGCCAGAGCGAGCACGCTGAGCGTGATCAGCTGGACCTTCTGGATGGTGAGGGCGGCCGCGGGCTCGGCGGCGATCGGCGAGCAGATTGTCTCCGGCCACGCCGCCGAGCGCCATCTTCACGAGCTGCGGGCCGATCGCTGCCGAGTAGGCGGCCGCGACGACGACACGCTCCGCGGGCCGCCGGAGCCGCCCGCTCGGGAACGCGAGGAACACGTGGATGAAGAGGGCCGGCGGCAGTAGGTCGAAGGCAAGACCGACGGTGTACGGCACGGCCGCGCTCGTCCACTGGAGGCTCGACGCGAACATCGCGAAGCCCGCGGCGACCATCAGGGGGCCGAAGCGACTGTCGGGGCGCCGCCACCAGGCGATCAGGCCACCGATGATGTACGGGAGCATGACCCAGTCGAGCAGCGCCGCCTGGAGACCCGGCTCGGTTAGATGATCGCTGGTCAGCGCCAGCGCGACTGACACCCCAGCCGCCGCGCAGCCCGCAGCTGCGAGAGCACAGAGCACTGGAAGGCCGGGCGCCGAGTCAGCACACCTACCGACGCTCCGCGGCGAGGCGGAGGCGGCCATGTCTCTCCTCCTAACCGGTTGCCGTCAGATCTGGACGGAACCTTCCACGCGCGACCGTTCGAAATACCGCGCGCAAACGGCAGGAATGAAAGGACGCGTCAGGGCGCAGCCTACTCCTGCGGCTGCTTGCGGTCCACATCCAGCACAGCCGCCTCTCCACCCACGCCGACCGCTTCGAGGGCGGCGCTCTCATCGAGGAAGAACTGGGCGCGGACGATGAGGCCGTCGCGCAACGTGTAGACCCACCAGCGCTGCCAGTCGACCTCGGCGCCGCTCTGACGGCCGCGACCGCGCTCGCTCATTGCGTAGCTAAGTGTGTCGAACGGGACTCATTCCTCGACGGCCGGCAGCACCGCCGTCGCCGCGAGCTCGATCTGCCGCGGCTCGTCGCCGAGCGGCCAGAGGTGCACGCGCTCGCATCCAGCCCGGGCATAGCGTGAGAGCAGCTCCGCGCACTTCTCCGCGGGTCCGATGCAGAGCTGATCGCGCAGGGCATCCGGATCGCGTCCCAGCACCGGCGCCAGGACCTCTCGCAGGACGCGGTCCTCGTCGCGGGCGTCCGCGGTGATCCAGGTCCACATCGTCACCAGTGCGTTGGGGAACCGGTCGGGGTCGCGGCCGCTCGTGCGGAGCTCCTCCGACAGCGACTCCTTCGCGGCCTTGAAGCCCTCGGGGGTTGTGTTGTAGGCGGACGCCAACCAGCCGTCGCCGAGGCGAGCGACGCGCCGGAGACCCGCCTTCGAGCCCCAGCTCCCGATCCAGAGCGGGACCTTCCGGTGTGGAGCCGGCGCAAGCTGAGCGTCGGGCAGGCTGTAGTGCCTGCGGGTCTCGGGTTGCGGGTCGCCTCGCAGGAGCGCCCGCAGGATGGCGGTGGCTTCGTCGAACCGGCTCCAGCGCTCCTCGAAGGGCACGCCGACCGCGTTGTAGTCACGCTCGGATGACCCGGGACCGACGCCCGCGATAACCCGCCCGTCGGACAGCAGATCCAGTGCGGCAAGCGCCTTGGCCACTGGCACTGGACCGCGAAGCGCAACAAGCGAAACCGTCGTCGCCAGCTCCATGGTGCCGGACCGGTCGACCACGGCGGCCAGCGCCGTCGGACCGTCCAGCCACGGCGTCTGAAACAGGAAGTGATCGTTGGCGGACAGCGCGGCGAACCCGCACTCCCGCGCGGCGTCGACGGCGCGTGTGAGACGACCGAGCGACTGCCCCTCGTCTCCGAACTCCATGAGGGGCAAGTGAACGGCGAGCTCCAAAGCGCGCCGATCCTCTCAGGTTTCGGCCCAGGCGCCGCGGCTTACGCCGCCCTGCGGGCCCGGCGTCGCTCCGGCGATGGCAGGGATCGGATGTCTCGCGACGTCGCGCGACTCGGCCTGTCGGCCGCCGGCGCCGTGACTCGACGCCGGCGGCCATGGAGGGGCGTGGGTGACTGGCGAGTCATCGACCTCCTCCGAAGAGCCGACTCGAACTTAGACTCGCCGCCCCCGCTGATGCAAGCGCCACGACATTTACGCATCCGCGGGTGTGCGTACGGGTGCTCGGACGGTCACTCCGCCGCCAACGTCGCCAGCAGCCCGGTCTCCGCCTGCGGGGCGACGACCACCACGTTGGCGGCGATGTCCTCGAGGTGGCTTCGGACGGCGGCCTCGCCTATACCGGCCGGCGCGTAGACCGCAAAGAGGACCTCTCGGGTCTCCGGCGTGATGCGGGTTCTCCGGTCGGGTCCCTGGAGCACGCTGGAGATGATGCCCTCGCCGTCCACCATCATCATGTCGCCGGCGGCCGGGACCCGCTCGGTGCCGTTGATCGCGACGTACCGATCGCCCTCGTGCGTCAAGTCCACGCGCACCGGCAGCGCGACAGCGGTGAGGTCGTGACCGGCGGTCAGCATCAGGTTCTTCAGCTCCGCCATGTACATGGCTTCCACGAGCGCCGCCCGGCTCGGGATCGCCTTGCCCTTGACGGCGACCGATTCCCACTGCGCCTTCACGTGATAGGTCTTGCCGTGGGTCCTGTAGTAGTCGAGGTAGGCGCGGAACCTCGGCTGACCGGCGAGACCCTCGGGCCCGATGCGGGCTGCGTCAGCGCGCAAGCTCTCCTCGAGCTCGCGCTTGCGGGCTTCGAGCGGGTCGCTCCGTTCGGGGTTGTGCACCCCGCTCATGGCGAGGACGCCGACGGCGGCGCCGGGGAACGCCGACTTCCATGTGTCGGTGGCCACCAGGACGCTGTCTTGCTCCACGCGCCTACCCTGTCATGCCAATGGCGAGCGCGGTACCCGTCTACCTCCATCTGCTGCGCGCGAAGGACCTGATCGACCGCGAGTACGCCCGGCAGCTGGACGTTCCCGCGCTCGCGAGGCAGGCCCACGCCTCCACCGCCCACTTCAGCCGAAGCTTCCGGCAGGCGTTCGGCGAGACGCCCCACCGCTATCTGCTGCGACGCCGAATCGAGCGCGCCAAGGAGCTGCTGCGGGGTACCGAGCTGTCGGTCACCGAGGTCGGGCTCGAGGTCGGCTTTCGCAGCCTCGGCTCGTTCAGCACCGCGTTTCGGGACCTCGTCGGCGAGCCCCCGAGCGCATACCGGTCGCGCTGGGGTTTGGACGCGCCGCCTCCGATCCCCGCCTGCTTCACGCTCATGTACACGCGGCCGCTTGGATCGAGCAGTTTTCGAGAAGCCGCGGCGCGCACCTCGGGCTAGCGTCTCGGACAAGCTACGAAGGAGGCCTGACCCGATGATCGACAAGCTCTCCCACACAACGATCTGGGTGCTCGACCAGGACGAGGCGCGCGACTTCTATACGGAGAAGCTCGGCTTCGAGGTCAGCACCGACCAGAGCATGGACGGCTTCCGCTGGCTGACCGTCACCGCGCCGGGCCAGCCGGACCATAAGCTGATCCTGCTCGAGCCGGGGCCGCCGATGATGGACGAGCGGGCCGCTGGACAGGTCAAGGAGCTGCTCGCAAAGGGCGTCCTGGGGCCGGGCGTCTTCGAGACGCGCGACTGCGAGTCGGCGTACGCGGAGCTCCGGGAGCGCGGCGTGAGCTTCCTGTCCGAGCCGGTGGAGCGCCCCTACGGGATCGAGGCCACTTTCCGCGACAACTCGGGCAACTGGTTCAGCATGACCCAGCGGGCGGAGACGCCGGCGGCTCGCGGTTAGCGCTGCGAACGGCAGCGGCCAAGAGGGCGGCGAAACAAACCCGCCTTGGTGTCGTCACGCGACACCAGGCGGGAACGTTCAGCAAAGAGGGGGCTTGACGCTTTCTTCGCGCTATGCGCGAATAACGCGTCGAACCCCCGGCCGGCGCTTAGCTGGGCTAATACAGCGTCCGAATCGCCTGCTGGTCGAGCATGTCCAGTGAGCAACGCGCGCCCTGGTAGAACGGGTACATCACCGACGCCGTGCTCGCGGCGTGGCCGAGGCCTGCGACGTGGCCGTTCTCATGAAGCAACACGGTCTGCGCGTCGAAGCTGCCGGCGACGTTCACGCAGCCGGTGCTCCACGGGACCCGGGTGCTGAGCGCCATGTCGGCCTCGTCAATGCCGCCGATCGTCGACCACGTCACGCCCAGCGTCCCGCCGGACAGCCGCGCCCAGCCCACATCGTTTAAGCCGTCGAGCCGCTGCGGCCCGGGGCACTCGCGCACGATTGACGGGCAGCGGGGGGTCTGACCGCCGAAGCTCATCCTGAAGCGGGAGCCGGGTACCGAGCTCCACGCGGCCTGAGTTGCCCGCAGGAGGGACTCCGCGACGACCGGCTCGCCGGCGGGGTTGTAGCTCTGCACCACAGGCAGCACGTCCCAGACCAGCCCGGTGAATCCCGGGCCGCCCGGCCCGGCCGCGGCCGGCGGCTGCTGGGGCTGCGCGCCCTGCTCGGCCAGCGCCGCGTCGGTCGCTTGACGCGCGGTCTGGCCACGCGGCACCTCCACGAAGACCTCGACGAGCACGTTCGTTCCCTGGACGTTCGCGACGCCGGTGGCAGAGGCCGTCTGCGACGAGGCGCTCGCGGCCGCCGGGAGGGCGGCGCAGAAGAAGGGCGGCAAGGGCGAGTGCGAGCGATCGGCAGGTCATGCGGTCTGCGATACCCGGGACCCCGGATTCATCACTTGCTCGTACGGGGCGATCGGCCGTTCAGCGCCCCGCGCACCTCACCCCAGAGGGCCGTGTAGGCCTGGGCGGCGGGAGAGCGCGGATGGCTCACCACGACCGGCTCGCGACGTGGCCCCATCAGCTCGATGATGCTCGCGGACGGGACGATCGCGTCGCCGACACCCTGAACTGATTCGACGAGCTCGCGATGCATGCGCTTGCGCCGGTCCACCATCGAGAAGAACGGCAGCACGGCGGGCGACGGCCTCTCCTGGCGCGCGAGAAACCTCCGCAGCTGGTCGAGCGTGCGGACCGACAGCGTCGAGGGGATCAGCGGTACGAGCAGTAGGTCGGCCGCATCGAACACGCTCTCGGACACCAGCGAGATCGACGGCGCGCAGTCGAGAATCGCAACGTCGTATTCGTCCGCCAGCGACCGGAGCACTCGCCCGAGGCCGCGCTGCGGCCGCTTGGACTGGTCGAGCACGAGATCCAGGTGCCGGTAGGAGAGGTCCGCGGGCAGCAGATCGAGCCCCTCGAAGTCCGTGCCCTTCATGACGCTCAGGGGGTCGCGCCGCCCGCGAACGAGTTTCCGCCCGCCGCCCTTGACCTTCGGCTTCACGCGTAGCAGGAAGGACGCGGCGCCCTGGGGGTCGAGATCCCAGATCAGCGTGCGACGCCCCTCTCGCGCGGCAAGCGCGCCGAGGTTGACCGCGGCGGACGTCTTTCCGACGCCGCCCTTGATCGAGTAGGTCGCGACGATCCTCACGGCGAACCGAGCTTCGGGAAGGTGTCGCGTACCAGGGCACGCTGCTCCGGCGCCGCGAACAGCTCGAATCGCTCGGCGAAGCCCGCCCGCGCGGCGTGCTGGTCCGCGAACAGCGCCTCGGCCACGAGCCCGAGCGCCATCAGCGCCTGCGGACCGCCCTCCTTCGCGGCGAGCTCGTCCCCGAGCCCGCGCAGCAGCTCGGCCTGGATGGCGCAGTCCTGAAAACGTCCGAGCACGTCCTGCAGGCCCTTGAGCGCCGACACCATCGGCTTCACCACCGCAGGCGGGAAGACGCTCCCGAACAGCTCCAACAGGTAGCGCAGCTCCTTGCCCCGCTTGCGCAGGTCGTGCAGCGCCTCGGGTGGGCTGGCGTCGTCGATCGCACTCCCGTCGCGGACCATCCGCCGGTGCACGGCGCGGATTCGGTCGCCCGCAACCGCCTCGATCGCCGCTCCGGCCAGCGGCCGCTCCGGTGCCGAGGCGGGCGCCGGCCCGAGACCCGCCAACGCGCGCCAGTCGTTCAACGCATCGGCGAATCGGCGGCTTCGCAGGCCGCGTTCGAGCGCACGGAACTCGGCCCTACGCCGTCGCGACAACAGGTCGTGAAGGGGGCCGACGTCGGCGCGCCGCTCGTGCGACAGCGAGGCCGTCAGCTCGCCCCACTCGAGCAACTGGACGTCGAGGTCGCGGACCGGCCCCGTGACCGCCTGCACCCAGCGCAGCTCGGTTCGCAGGTGCGCCCGCTCGGCGGGCGGGAACACGCCGCGCATCTCGCGCAGCACCGACCGCGCGCGGCGAACGGAGACCCGGAGATCGTGAAGAAACTCGGTGTCGAGGTCGGCGAGCGTCCCGGGGACGTTCTGGTCCGCGATGTCGGCGAGCCGCATGAGCACCTGGCCGGCCGCCTCGTCGGCTCGCGTCCCGCGGGCGAGCTCGGGGGCGGCCGTCGACAACACGACCCGGGGCCCGTCGCCTGCCGCGGCGAGCGCTTGGTCGAGCAGCGGCGCTCGGCCTCGGCCAGGCCCAGATCTGCGGTCAGCACGCGCGCGGTTCGCTCGAATGCCTTGTCGTAGCCGAGCACGGGCTGCACGCGCAGCCGTGGCGCCAGCCGCGCTCCCCGTTCCCGACGACCTCCGCGTCCTCGAGCTCCAGGCGCACGACGGTCTTGGCGTCCCGGTTGAGCACGGCCAGCGAGCGCGTCCGGCTGCGAACCCGCACGAGCGGCAGCAGCGCGCGCACGCCCAGAGCGGGAGCGAGCCGGTCGCGCAGCGGTCCGGGCGGCAGCTCGTCGGCGAGGTAGCGCTCCGCGGCTGTCACCTGCGCCTCGCGGACGGGCGCGCCGGGTTCGCGGAGGGTCATCGCGCGCGCGTCGCCGCGCCCGACGGAGCGCTCGGCTGCCAGGCCCGTCGCCCGCAGTCGACCGTCGAACGTGTCAAGGAGCTCCCGATCCCGCGTGCGGGGTCTGCCGGTCGTGATGTCGAGCCGGTCGCAGAGCAGCGCAGTCAACCCGGCAGCGTCAAGCGTCGCCGGCACCATAAGTTCGAGCTCCTCCCCCTCACGCGCGGTGAAGTCTCTCAGGTGGCCAGGCGCGATCGACCCCGCGGTGGAGGCGCGCTCGATCGGAGGGTGGACATGCCCGCGCGAGAAATCGATCCCTCCCGCGCGCGGCTCGAACGTACGGGCGATGGCAGGCGACGACACCAACCGTAGCTTCGGTCGCGATCCCCAGCGAGGAGCGGAAACCATGAAGAAGCCAGGCACGCGTTACGCCGCCATCGTCGCCGGCGCAGCCGCACTGATAGCGACACTCGGCGCATGCGCGGCCGACGAAACCTCGACCGCACGCGCGCCCTCGGCGGCGCAAGCGCAGCACGTGACCGTCAGCGCGCGCGAGTACAAGCTCGACGTGCGCGGCGTGCGAGCCCTTCGGCCCGGCTTCGTTCGCCTGACGATCCGGAACGACGGCCGCGGAGAGCACGGCGTGGAGCTCATCGGGCTCAGGCGGAAGCTCAGCACGCCCGAGCTGCTGGCCGCCTTCGAGAACGAGGACGACGCGGGGGCTCGAAGCGCTCGGCGGCACCATCTCCGTCCCGCCGGGTCGGCGGTGGGAGATGACGGTGAGGCTGGGCGCGGGCGATACGCGCTCCTCGACTTCGGCGAGAACGGCGGCAAGGAGAACTTCGAGCGCGGGATGTTCAAGCGCTTCCGGGTCGCCGGCCGACCGCGGGCCGGCGAGGCAAAGCCGCGGACGGTCGGCACGCTGGCGATGCGGGACTTCGCGTTCGACGTGCGTTTCCCGCAACCCTTCCTCGGTCGCGGCACGGTCGCGATTCCGAATCGCGGGCGCGCGTTCCATGAGATCTCGCTGGTGCGCATCGAGCGCGGCCATACGCAGAGCGAGGTCCTGCGCCTGATCAAGGAAGGAGAGGGCTCGCCGCCCCCGTGGGCTTCGATCGCTCGAGCTGCTGCGGAGTGCTCGGTCCCAAGCGGACCGCGTACGTGCGGGTCGACCTGCAGCCGGGCCGCTACGTGGCCCTGTGCCTGATCGACGATCCGAAGGGGCGTCTCCATGCCGACCTCGGGATGATCAGCACGTTCGACGTCGCGAAGGCCGGCAAATGAACCGGGTCAGGGCTCGGCGTCCATGGAGCCCACTCCGGTAGGCGAGCGCGACGGCCTGGACGCGGTCACGCAACCGCAGCTTGGTGAGGATGTGGTTGACGTGCGTCTTGACGGTGGCCTCGCTCAACGACCAGGGTCGCCGCGATCTCGCGCGTTCGAGCGGCCGTCGGCGATCAGGCGCAATACCTCGAGCTCGCGTGGCGTGAGCTCGGCGAGCTCGGGGGGCGCGCCGGCCGATGGCGGTGGGCGCCGGGTGAACCTGTCGAGCAGGCGGCGCGTGATCTCCGGAGAGAGCAGCGCGTCTCCGGCCATCGACCGCGCGCACACCCTCGACAAGTTGCGGCGGGGGCGTGCTCTTGAGCAGGAAGCCGCTGGCGCCGGCGCGTATCGCCTCGTAGACGTACTCGTCGAGGTCGAAGGTGGTGAGGACCAGCACCTTGGGGGTGCGGTTCGCGGCCGGCGAGCAGCTGGCTGGGTGGCTCCGAGCCCGTCGAGCCCGGGCATGCGGATGTCCATCAGGACGAGGTCCGGCGTGGAGCTCGCGAGCCTGGGCGAGCGCCTCGCGGCCGTCGGCGGCCTCGCCCACCACCTCGAGATCGGACTGGGCCTCGAGGATCATGCGCAGGCCACCCCGCACGAGCGCCTGGTCGTCGGCAATGAGAATCCGGGTCACGTGCGGCGCCCGGTCGAGCGGGAGAAAGGCCGACACGGCGAAGCCGCGTGCCCCGCGGCGTCGCCCGGCCTCGACCCGGCCCCCGTGCTGCGCCACGCGCTCCCGCATACCGATCAGGCCGTGACCCGCATCCGCTCGCGGGCGCCGGTCGGTCCGCCCCGTCGTCCAAGATCTCGACCCGCACGCCGTCGGGCGAGTAGCGAATCGTGACCGTCGTGTCGGCCGGCGCCTGCGTGCTTCAGCGCGTTCGTGAGCCCCTCCTGGATGACGCGGTAGGCGGCGCCGTCGAGCCTGGCCGGCAGCGGCGTCGGGCTCGCCCAGAACATGCAGCTCAACCGGCAGCCCAGCGCGGCGGACGGCGGCGAGCAGATCGTCGAGCTGGCCCAGCCCAAGGGCCGTCAGCCTTGGGGCGGGCGTGTCCGGGGCGAGCAGGCCGAGCGTGCGACCCAACTCGGCGAGCGCCTGGCGGCCGGCCGCTTGCACCGCTTGGATGGCCTCGCGCGCCGCTCGGGCGCGCTGTCGAGGACCTGCTCGGCCGCGCCCGCCTGCAGCACCATCACACTCACCGCGTGCGCTATCGAGTCGTGGAGCTCACGCGCGATTCGGGTGTGCTCCTCGATGAGAGCGAGGCGTACGCGCGCGTCGCGCTCGCGCTCCAAGCGCGCGGTGAGGAGACGCAGGCGGTCGGCCTGCCGGCGTGACGCCCGGGCGGCACGCCCGGCCAGCCAGGGCACCGCGAACACCGGCGCGATCACCCAGAGGTCGACGATGTCCCCGTTGTCGGCGGTCACCTCGATAACCAAGGGCACCGCGATCCCCAGCGCCAGGCCGAACGCCGCGCGGCCGAGATCGGCGTGCGCCGCGACGGAGTAGAGCACGAGCAGCACCGCAATAGGGGCCGCCGGAGACTCGGGATCGGCGCCGATCAGAATCGACTCGCCGGCCATCGCCGAGAGCGCGAGCAGCAGCGCCGGGAACGGATGCAGCGAGCGGAGCGCTATCGCGGCGGCCGCCGGCACCTGCGACCAGCGCGACCGGTATCCGCACGCCCTCCATGGCCCCGTCGAGGAAGGCATACGCCACACCCAGCGCGAGCACCAAGATGGCCAGAACCACGTCCGCCCGTGGCGACCATCCGAGCCGCCGCGCCCACATTGGTTTCCGGTCGGCGTACGGGTCCGGTGGAAGCTCCGGCCGTGCGGGTTCGGGCGGGTCGTCGCGCAGGACGCCCAGCGTTGCGCGGAGCTCATGGATCGCCTCGCGGCCGGTTTGCTGAACGGCGGTCAGCGCCGGCCGCGCGCGCTCTGGATTGCCGGCGAGCATCTCCTCGGCCGCACCGGCCTGCACGACCATCGTGCTCACGGCGTGCCCGACAGCGTCATGTAGCTCCGCCGCCATCCGCCCGCGCTCCTCGGCCACCGCCAGCTGAGCGCGGACAACCCGCTCGCTCTCCAGGTGCTCGGCCAGCTCCTCCAGCCGCTCGGCCCGTTCGCGATACCTCCTCACCACCCGCCCAGCGAGCCATGGCGTTCCGACCATGAAGAGCACGAACGGGAGGTCGCCCCGCATCCCCCTCGAAGAGCACCGCTCCCGCAATCACCCCGATCAAGACTCCGGCGCCCACAAGCGCGCGCGTACGGGACGCGTACGCGCCGACCGAGTACGAGGCCAGGAGCAGCACCAAGAAGCCCGCGTTCGTCTCGTCCGCCCAGTCGCCCCCGAGCGCGAGCGCCGACACCACGAACAGCACCGTGAGCACCGGCGCGCGCCGCCGGAACGCAAGAGGAAGCGTTGCGACCGCCGCTGCCAGCACGGCCGCCACCCCGAGCCCCGTCAGCGCAATTTCGACCTCGGCCACCGCGAACAGCGCGATCGCCACCACTGCGTCGGTGCGCGCCGACCCCCAACCTCTTGGCTGGGCCGACTCGGGCATGTGTTGAAACTACCGGCCGCGGCGCCCGCCGCCATCGATCTCGCGATCGACCGCGGTCAATCGCACGGTGGATCTCGCTAGGCGAACGGCTCTCGTCCGGAGCCAGCTGCGCCGCCGCGCGCTCCGCGGCCTCGGCCGCATCCGTGACCTCTTCCTCTTCCTCGACCTCGACCAGCTGCTCCTCGACCTCTTCGGCCGCAGCCTCGACGTCTTCGACCAGGATCTCGCCCTGCTCGGACGCCTGCGCATGCACGACGAACTCGTTGAGTAGGAACAGGCTCACGTCGTCGTCCGTTCGCTCCACCCCGACCTTGTAGGGCGTGCTGATGATGTTCAGCAGCCGGAGCAGTGCGAGGAAGAAGAACGAGAGGAAGCCGACCGCGACCAGGGACTCGGCATACCGCCGAAGTCGGTGAACATCAGCAGGATCAGGATGAACGTGACGAGCGCCACGATCAACGCGTACGCCGAGGGGAGGAACTCCTCGCGCTGTAGGTGGTAGATGCGCAGCAGCGACTTCCGCAGCCCCGCCTGCTCCGAGCGCTGCCGAACGATGTAGTTCGCCGGGACGTCGGTGTCCATCGAGCTCCAGGAACGTCTCGGACAGATCCTCGACGGCCGCCTGCGCGGTGCGCGAGTTGCCGGCGTCGATGTCGACCCGGAGCGACGTGACCACGGCGATCAGGCGCCGCCGCAGCAGCGGTGAGATCGGGCATGCCCCACTTGGCGTGCATCGACTCGCTCTCGCGAAGGAGCGCGTGCAGGCCGGCGGCGATGTCAATGGGCGCCCGCTCGGCGTCCTTGTAGGTCGGACGAGTGTTCCGGCAAGCAAGAGACCCATTACGAAGATTGCGCCGGCGATGATGCCGGTCGAGAGGGCGGTCGACGCCATCCCGTTGAACCGAGCGCCAACAGCACGGCCCTGATCCCAACGAGGACGGCGACGATGATCAACGTCGTGGCGCCCAGCTCGATGCCGTTCAACACTCGCCGAACCATCAACAACCCCCGTCCGCTTCGAGCCCTGTTCCGCCCGGATTGTCCTCGCTCGAGTGCAGTGCGTCAACGACCGCGCACCGCTAGGTTAGGCGTCACACAGGGGCCAGGCCAACCCCAAACGAAGGAGACACGATGGCTCTGCAGATCGGCGACACGGCACCGGACTTCGAGGCCGAGACCACCGAGGGCCCAATCCGCTTCCACGAGTGGATCGGCGACTCGTGGGCCGTGCTGTTCTCTCACCCGCGCGACTTCACCCCGGTCTGCACGACGGAGCTCGGCTACATGGCGAAGATCAAGCCCGACTTCGATCGCCGCAACGTCAAGGTCATCGGCCTCTCCGTCGACTCGACCGGCGACCACGAGGGTTGGGCCAAGGACATCGAGGAGACGCAGGGGCACGCGCCGAACTACCCGATCATCGGCGACGCCGACTTCAACGTGTCGAAGCTGTACGGGATGCTGCCCGCGGACACAGCGGGCGACCCGCGCGACCGCACGCCGGCCGACAACCAGACAGTGCGCAACGTGTTCGTCATCGGCCCGGACAAGAAGGTCAAGCTCGTGCTCGTCTACCCGATGACGACAGGCCGCAACTTCGACGAGGTCCTGCGCGTGATCGACTCGCTGCAGCTGACCGCCCAGCACAAGGTCGCGACGCCGGTCAACTGGCAGCAGGGCGATGACGTGATCATCGCCGGCTCGGTCTCGGACGACGAGGCCAGGGAGACCTACCCGGACGGCTGGGAGTCGCCGCGACCGTACATTCGGATCGTTCCCCAGCCGCGCTGACGTAGCGCAGCCGGGGGCACGGCCGAACGGGCCTGTGAGCGACGAGAACATCGCGCTGCTGCGCGAGCTCTACGCGTCCTGGGGCCGCGGGGACTTCGCGACCCCCTACGCGTTCGATCCGGAGGTGGAGTTCGTGCGCCTCGGGACGGGCCCGGGAGGCCTTGACGGTGCGTGGCACGGGCTCGACGAGATGTGGACCGTGATACTCGATTGGCTGCGTACCTGGGAGTTCCTCAAGATCGAGGGTGAGGAGTTCATCGAGCTCGGGGACCGCGCGCTGGTCCTCGCGCGGCATTCCGGCCGAGGGAAGCACAGCGGCGTACCGATGAACCGCGAGGTCGGCGATCTCTTCACCTTCCGCGCCGGCAAGATCGTTCGCTACGAGAGCTACTGGGACCGCACGGAGGCCTTTCGTGCTGCCGGGCTGGAGCCGTGATACGCCGAGCGGCCGCCTCAGGTGAGGCTCACGGTCCCCTTGACGACGAGGTAGCCCCCGAACACGAGCGAGCCCGCGACGAGGACGGCATGCTCGTGACGACGGACCCACGCCGTCGCGGCCTCGAGATAGATGAGGGCGATACCGGGGCGCACCAGCACCAGCACGAGCGACGCGAGGGGAATTAGGAACCAGAGCGCATCGTAGATCGCGACCCAGAGGCCGACGCGCACGGGACCGGGCCGTTCGGAGGCGATCGAGTTGAGCGCGGCCAGGTAGATGAGCCCGGGTAGATGCGTGCCAACGCCGGCGGCGGCGGCG
The DNA here is from genome assembly GCA_963757815.1 of uncultured Thermoleophilaceae bacterium. GTDB lineage: Bacteria > Actinomycetota > Thermoleophilia > Solirubrobacterales > Thermoleophilaceae > JACVRW01. The sequence goes on from CAVWSN010000023.1 coordinate 20,593, forward strand.
ACCCGGGCGGAGGGGTTGCGCAGGCTCCGGCCGAGCCGCGAGGCCGTGCCCGGCCCTGGCGAGCTCGAGCGGCGCAGACGCGCCGGGTCAACCCAGCCCCGGTGCAGACCGGCCCCGAAGCCGAGCGCCGCCGCACCGAAAGCGACGTCGAGCACGGCCGTGAACGTCGATCCCCCGAGAGCCACGTCGGCACCGTGGAAGACCCCGACCACGAGCAACCCGATCACCCAGCTCCAGGCGAGTCCCGCGGCAGTGAAGAAGAACAGTGGCCGCTCCGGCTCGCGCGTCCTTAGCAGGGCGAGGACCGCCGCGAGGCTCGTCCCGGGCCGTAGGCCGCTGAACAACCCCAGGACGATCACCTCGAGATTCACGGTGAGTTCGGCGCCTGCGTCAGCGCGGCTGGAACGGCCGTTGTTCGACGGCCCCGTTGGCGACGACGAGGGCCGTGGACTCAGGAATCTCGAGCCAGGCGCCTGACAGGTCGGCGAGAGGCTCCGATACGACAACGCGGTCGCCCTCGCTCAGCTGTTGGAGTCGCTCGTTGTCGGGGTGGAGCCGGCGCACCGCCTCCAGGTCCTCGGATACGAAGAGGGTGCGCGAGTCATGCTGCGACGAGTACCGGATGGCCCACAGGTGTTCGCCGTCGCTGATTCCAACTGTCATCTGCACGGGGCTCTCTACGCCGTGCTCGCGGGCCTTCGACTCGACGTAGGCGACCGCCCGCTCCATAGCGCCCAGCGGATCCTTCTCCAGCCCGAACGTGAGCGCCAGATGGAAGAGGAGCTCCGAATCGGTCGATCCGGCGATCCCGAGGAAGAGCGACGGATCGACCTCCAGCAGCAGGTCTCGCCGAACGGTGTGGAAGTCCTGGATCAGCCCGTTGTGAACGAACAGCCAGCGGCCGTGACGGAAGGGATGGCAGTTCGTCTGCTGGACCGGGCTTCCTACCGCCGCGCGGATGTGAGCTATGAACAGCGGGGACTCGACGTGGTCTGCGAGCTCGCGCAGGTTGAGGTCGTTCCAAGCCGGGTTGACGCTGCGGTACCGGGCGGGAAGGGTGCGGTCGCCGGCGCCGTACCAGCCGACCCCGAATCCGTCGCCGTTCGTGGTCTCGGCGCCCATTCGGGCGTGCAGGCTCTGGTCGATCAGTCCGTGCTTGGTCCGGTAGAGCAGCTCGCCGATCACGAGGGGCTCTCCGACGTAGGCGTTCCAGCGGCACATCACCCACTCTCCTCCGCGCGGACCACGACGACCGGACGCGGGCAGCGCGCGAGCACCTGCCGGGACGTGCTCCCGAGCAGATGCGATCGCAGCCCGGAGATGCCGTGGGAGCCGACCACAACAGCCGCGGCCTCGTGCTCGGCGGCCAGGTCGACGATCGTGTCCGCCACCTGCACCTCGTCCGGGATCGCGTGGGGCTCGGCATCGAGCCCGAGAGAACGAGCGAGCCGAGCACCCTCGCGGGCGACAACCGCGGCGTGGTGCTCCCCGGCCTTGTCAACCTCGGCCATGAACTCCGGATCAGGCGGGACCGGGACGGCTCCGGCGGCGTCCAAACCGGGCATGAGCGCCGCCGTCGCGCCCAGCCCTGGCTCCCAAACGGTGACTACCAGCGCGGTGCTGCCGGGGAACAGCTCGGCAGCACTGCGCACCGCGGCGTCGGCAAGATCAGAGCCGTCGTATGCAATCAGCAACCGCGGGTTCCGCCCGGACACGGGCCGTAGCGTAAACGCGCCGCGCCCGCTCGGCGCCTAGGTCGGCGTGGCTCCGTCGCCGTATGGGTCCTCGGCCTCGAAGGTGAAGACCTCCCAGACGACTCCCGCATGGGGATCGATTGCGCTGGAGAACGCCCTCACTTTGCGGGACAAGAGCACTTCGACGGCCTCGATGAATTGGTCTTGCGAGGCGACCTGGAGGCACAAGCGTGATTCGCGGACGCGCTGGTCCTCGCCCATCTCGACCATCGTGCGCTCGGCGGGCAGGAGCGAGTCCTCCAGCGTGCAGACCAGCGTGTCGGGGCCGGCGAAGTGGGTCCGCGCGTTGGTGGGTCCGCGGCCGAGCTGTTCCTTGTGCAGCCTGACCATCGCGTTCGAGACCGCCTGCAGCGCGTTGCCCGCGGAGAGCTCCTGGGTTCCGCTCATGGGAACCGCCTTCCGTCTCCCTCTGAAGCGAGGCCGCATCAAGGCGGAGGAAGATTGAGAACCCCGGAGCGGAACCTTCCCGGCCAGCATAGCCCACCCCGGCGCCGGGTCTATTTCGGCCTCCTGACTCAGGTATGGGTTGTGGCCGATCCGGGTAAATTAACTTGCGACCGCGGAGCCTCAGTTTTGACGCGGCTCGATCAGCTTTCCAACTGGCGAGAAGCGCCGGACCTGTTCCTCCCTCTCGACGGAGTGCCCGCCGGACCGTCCCAGCAGGACTGGGTCGTGCGGGAGTTCCTAAGGAGGATGCAATGGCGTCGAACCCAGAAGGAAGCCTTGTCCCAGTTGGCGAAGCCACGGTCGCGTGCGGGCCCGAGGCGGCCCTCGCCGCGCGCACGGCGGTCTCGCGATGGCTCGACGGCCGGGCGGACGCCGGGTTCCGCGATGACGCCTGCCTGCTCGTGTCGGAACTCGTCACCAACAGCGTTCTGCACTCCGATCAGCCCGCCGGTTCGCCGCTGCATATCAGCGGGTTCGCCGTGAACGGCGTCGTTCGGGTCGAGGTCGAGGACCGCGGCCGGGGGCCGGTCCGCAGGCGTGCGGCCGACCCCGTAGGCGGTGGCTTCGGGCTGCAGCTGGTGGAGCTGCTCGCCGCCCGCTGGGGCGTGACCCACGAGCACGGCACGCGCGTGTGGTTCGAGCTCGCCGCACGCGGGAGTGGCATCTAGCCCCTTATCCGATATACGATCGCTCTGGGTCCAAGCAGCGCAGGACGCGCGGCGAGGGCTTAGTGGTCAGTGCGGGGCGGTTCGGTCTCCATGTGGGGTTTGAGCAGCGCCGGAGTCCGAACATTCCCCGAGGCTTGATGAGTCTGAGTAACCGCAGGTTTTCGTGGAACGGCGCCGACCGGCCCGCACACGAGGGGCCGCCCGTTCCAGGTCGATGCCCAGCCAGAGGCGGGGGGCGTGCGCGTGCGCCCCGTTGGAGAGATCGACCTGGCCACGGCCGGCAGGGTCCGACGCAAGATCGACGAGTGCGTCGCTGAGGGCTGCGAGCGCGTCGTGCTCGATCTGCAAGACGTGAGCTTCATGGATTCTTCCGGCGTTCACCTCGTCCTTGACGCCGACGCGGCAGCGCGCGCGGCGAGCTGGGAGCTGCTGGTCATCGAAGGACCGTGGCAGGTGCAACGCGTGTTCGAGCTCACAGGGCTGCGCGAGCGCCTGACGTTCGTCGACGGGCGGCCCACCGTAGCTCCCAATCGGCAGCCGGGGTAACTCGCCGGCACGGCTTGACGCCGATCCCCTTCCGGAGAGACTCGCCGCGTGGCCAAGGCGCCGCGGTGCCGAAACGAGGAGGACTCGCTGTGAAGAGGAACGTCGTCCGCCTGGTGCTTCTTGGCACTCTGCCACTCGCGGGACTGCTTGCGCAGTCCGCTCCCGCCGCACCCAACCCCGTGATCGGCTCCGCGACCGGGTCGGGGCACATGGTGAGGCCTGATGGGACGTTCCGATCGTTCTCGTTCTCCGCAAGGAAGCATGCGGACGGCAGCGTCAAGGGACAGCTCCAGCTCAACAGCCGTGGCTTCAATGTGTTCGTGCACATCCGAATCGACTGTCTGCGTATCGATGGGAACACGGCCTACATGAGCGGCCTGATCACCCACACGAGCAACCCGGCCGAAGGGGAGCTCGGCGAGCTCAACCGGGTGATCGTGCGGGACAACGGCGAGGGCAAAGGCGTGATCGATCAGGTCAGCCGGATCCCGGTGAATCCGGGCAGCGTCGATCGGCGGACCTGTGTCGACGCGAACGAGGACCTTTTCCCGCTCAGGGATGTCCAGCAGGGGAACGTCCAAGTCAGAGGCAACTAGCTCGAGGTCGGCCTTTCACTCGTACGTGACGCCTCTCGGCGAACAGCGCGTAGACGGCGGCGCAGCGGCGCATGGCGGCTTCGTCGATGAACTCGTCTGGGCCGTGGGCGACGTCGAGTCGGCCTCCGCCGTAGGCGAAGGCCGGGATCCCGAGTTGGGCATACCAGCGGGTCTCGAGCGTGCCCGGGCACAGCTCGAACCGCGGCGCTCTGCCTTCGATCCGCTCGATGCAGTCGGCGAGCGTCCTCGCCGTCGGGTGCGAGTCGTCGGTGCTGGCCGAGGGCGCCCGCTGGAGCACGTCGACAGTCACGTCGGCGCCGGCATCGGTGGCTGCGCGGGCGATCGAGTCGGTAAGGCGGGCGAGCTCCTCGTCGAGTTGTTCCTCCGGGTTGAAGCGGCGATCGACCGAGAACCAGGCGGATCCCGGCACGACGTTGAAGTTGGCGCCGCTGCCCGCCGAGCCGCCGACCACGAGGATCGAGCCGCGCGCATCGTCGCCCTCGACCGGGAACGCCGTGCGCTGTTCGAGCAGGTCGTGTGCAAGTCCCGTGAGCGGCTCGGCCACCCGGATCATGTGCTCGAACGCGTTCACGCCCAGATGCGCCTGCCCTACGTGCGCCTCCCGGCCACGCACGCCGACCCGCAGCGTGATCGCACCGCGGGACGCGTGCCAGACGACACCCCCGGTCGGCTCGGCGGTGAGCATGGCCAGCGCGTCCGGGTCGATCAATCCCGCCTCGCGCAGATGTCCCGAACCGGCTTCGCTTCCGGTCTCCTCGTCGCAGACGAAGTGCAACACGATCCGGCGCTGACCCAGCAGACCGAGCTCTCGCGCCGCCAGGGCGCCGTAGAGCATGCTCACCAAGCCGCCCTTCATGTCGGCGGTGCCGCGTCCGATGATCCTGCCGTCGCGCCGCTGCGGTTGGAACTGCGCGGGGTCCTGGGCCGGGACTACGTCGAAGTGGCCGTGGAAGTAGATCGTGCGAGGGCCGTCGCCGACGCCGGCGCGAACGATGCACGGGTCCTCCAGCTCGCGGGTGGGCGCGAGCTCGATGACCTCGGGCGACAGGCCCAATTTCTTCATCGCGTCGTTCAACACACGTCCGCACCGACCGAGCCCACGCCCCGGCGGGTTCTCGGTGTCGATGGCCACCAGCTCCTCCAGCAGCGCGGCCATCTCATCGGCGCGCGGCTCGAGCCAGGCCTGTACCTCGGCGGCCGCTCCCGGTCTCAGTTCCACACCAGCTCCGCTCGGGTCCTCGTCACGGGCAGCTCGGCGGGTCCGAGCGTGCGCTCCCAGGATCCAGCGGTCATCGAAGGATCCTTGGCCGGGCGATGAATTTCGTTCCGGCCGGCGGTCGTAGGCGCAGGAGGTGGTTCGATGACCAGGACTGTGACATCAGCCGACGGGACCGCGATCGCATTCGACCAACTAGGTGAGGGGCCACCGGTCGTGATGGTCGTCGGTGCGTTCAACACCCGTGCGACCACCGGTCCGCTCGCTGCGGCGCTGCAGGACCGGTTCACGATTTTCAACTACGACCGGCGCGGTCGCGGCGAGAGCGGTGACACGACGCCGTACGCGGTCGAGCGCGAGATCGAGGACCTCGACGCGCTCATCGCCGAGGCAGGGGGAGCGGCGGCGGTTTTCGGCTACTCCTCCGGAGCCAACCTCGCGCTCCAGGCCGCCGCCCACGGCCTGGCGATCACCAAGCTGGCGCTCTACGAGCCGCCCTTCCTGGTCGACGGGAGCCAGCCTCGGCCGCCGGCCGAGCTCCCCGACGCAGCTCGCCGAGCTGATCTCCGCCGGCCGGCGCGGCGACGCGGTCGAGCTCTTCCAGACGAAGGCAATCGGCATGCCCGAGGAAGTAGTCGCTCAGCTGCGCCAGGCGCCCTTCCGGCCCGGCCTTGAGGCCATCGCCCACACCCTGGTCTACGACGCGACGATCATCGGAGACCTCACGCTCCCGACCGAGCTGATCGCGTCGACGCGACGCCCACCCAGTAGCGGCGAGAGCCCGCCGCTGATGCGCGACGCGCGGGAGCCGTGGCGACGCGCTCCGACGGCCGGCGCGTGACGCTGCCCGACCAGACGCACGTCATCGCCCCCGACGCCAGGCGGCCGAGCTGGAGGGCTTTCGCTCCGAGGCTGAGTGGGTCGTAGGTGAGGACAAGGAACCCGGTGGTGGTCGAGAAGGGCCCCAGGACTGCGACCTCGTGACGGGAGCACGCGATGACGCATTCGACTGGAGACCTGTGGTCGCAGCCGACGGTTCGCGGGTCGCGATGGATCTCGTCGGACCTGTGTTCAGACAGCCGGGGTGCGATCGCACTCGCGGTCCAGGCTCGCTTCGGCGCTGCAGGACCGGTTCACGAGTTTTCAACTACGACCGGCGCGGTCGCGGCGAGAGCGGTGACACGACGCCGTACGCGGTCGAGCGCGAGATCGAGGACCTCGACGCGCTCATCGCCGAGGCCGGGGGATCAGCCGCGGTGTTCGGCTACTCCTCCGGAGCCAATCTCGCGCTGCAGGCCGCCGCCCACGGCCTGGCGATCACCAAGCTGGCGCTCTACGAGCCGCCCTTCCTGGTCGACGGGAGCCAGTCCTCGGCCGCCGGCCGAGCTGCCCGACGCAGCTCGCCGAGCTGATCTCCGCCGGCCGGCGCGGCGACGCGGTCGAGCTCTTCCAGACGAAGGCGATCGGCATGCCCGAGGAAGTAGTCGCTCAGCTGCGCCAGGCGCCCTTCCGGCCCGGCCTGGAGGCCATCGCCCACACCCTGGTCTACGACGCGACGATCATCGGAGACCTCACCCTCCCGACCGAGCTGATCGCGTCGATCGCGACGCCCACCCTCGTGATCGACGGCGAGAAGAGCCCGCCGCTGATGCGCGACGCGGCGGGAGCCGTGGCGGACGCGCTTCCGAACGGCCGGCGCGTGACGCTGCCCGACCAGACGCACGACATCGCCCCCGACGCCACGGCGGCCGAGCTGGAGGGCTTTCTCTCCTAGGGTTGCCGACCCTACGCGTCGATCGCCGTTGCCCGGGTTGCCCGCGGCGGGAGCCCCAACGGCTGCTCGGCGAACGCCTGCTCGGCGTCGACCTCGTAGCACGTGTTCTCGCTGGAGTTCTCGAGCGTCGTGTCGACGTAGTGCTGGATGTCCTCCACCGAGTCGGCCTCCCAGAGGCAGGTGGCCGACGACCGGTCGCGGCTCGGGTAGAACTGCAGGCCCCGTACCCCGTGGGGCGCGCCCTCGTTCTTGATCAGCTTCACGCCACGCGCGAGCGCCGTCTGCGGGTCCTTGAACCGGTGTTGCACGACTACATACATGCCCGAACCTCCTCTTGTCGTGTGGCGAGTCGCGGACGACGGTATCCCGGGCGGGCGGGCCACGCATCGCCTGGATTCACCAACTTCGCGGCGGGAACGGCGTGGTCATTTCTGACCACGCGACGCGTCAGACGAGGTGGTGCTCGAACGCGAACGCGCTCGCCGCGGTACGCGAGGAGACGCCTAGCTTGGTGAAGATGTTCTGCAGATGTCGGGCGACCGTATGCTCGCTGATCACCAGCTCCTCGGCCACCTCGCGGTTGCTCCTCCCGGCAGCGACCAGGCGCAGCACCTCGAGCTCACGAGCCGTCAGCCCCTGGGTATCTCCGGGGGCGGCTCCGCGGGCGACCGAGTCGAGCTCGGCGAGGTCGGGCTCCGCACCCAGCTGGGCGAAGCTGGCACCGGCCGCCTCTAGCTCCAAGGCGGCGGTGTCCGCGTCTCCCAGCGACCGGCAGGCCAAGCCCACGAGGAGGCGAACACGCGCGGCCTCATACGGCGCCTCGAGCTCCTGCCATGCGTGCCACGCGCGACGCAACGCCACCAGCGCCGCCTGGGCATCGCCCTCGGCCAGGGCCACCGCTCCCCGGGCGTGCGCGGACATCGCATCGAGCGCCTCGCAGCCTTGGCTCTCGGCGATCTCCTCGAGCTGGCGGCTGGCGCTGCGCGCCACCTCGACTTCGCCTGCGGCCAGCATGATCTCCACGTAAGCGGGCAACAGGGCGGCACGCTGCAGCGGCTGGGTGGTCTCGCCCACCGCGCGACGGATCGCGGCGGCTGCCGCCCCACCCTCGCCTTGCGCGAGCCGCAACAGCGCAAGGCCCGGCTGCGGTTCGCACCCCTGCCGACTCGCCTCCCGATATGCCGCCTCGGCCGCGCCGAGCTCGCCCCGCAGCCGATAAATCTCCCCCTGGCGGTAGAGGGCCTTGCCGACCGCGAGCTGATTCAGCACGCCCGATGTGAAGCGCTCGCTGGCCCGTTGCGCTTCCTTCAGGGCGTCCCCCCAGGCCCCCCGTAGCTGCATGACCTCGGCGCGATGGACCAGGCAGAGGCCGTTGTGGGCGACCATCTCGGGCTGGCGCTCGCACCAGCCCGTCAGGGCCTCTGTCCACTCCCGGACGTGGCCCAGCTCGTAGGCGTCCCGACAGAACGCGATTGTGTTGCAGTAGACGATGCCGGTGACGATCGGCGACAGCTCACCCGCGTCGGCGACCACAAGCGCTTCGTCGACAAGCCGCAGGCCCTCCTCGCTCCGCCCCTGCTTGAGCAGGGCGCGGCCCTGATCGTCCCTCGCGAGCCAGACCAAGTCCAAATCGCCGAAGCGCTCGCCGATCTCGGCGGCCTCGGCCGCAGTCGCGTGCCCGGCCTCCCAGTCACCCCTGGCCATCTGCTCCAACCAGGTCGGGATCAGGAGATAACCACGCTCGACGCAGTCCTGCTCCGATTGGTCCAGCAAGCGCTGCGCGCGAGCGAACCAGCCACTCGCCCGAGCCGCCTGGCCTCGGAACAGCATGTTGTGGCCGATCCAGAACGCGCAGCGCACAGCGCGCGGCGCATCGCCGGTATCGAGGTGCGCGTGATGCGCCCGCTCCAAGCCGCCCACGTAATCGTCGTCGCGGCCGAGCAGGTACGCCGACCTTGCGAGCAACTCCAGGTCCTCCGGCCCCAGCGGCGCCGCCTGATCGGCGCTCGACAGTGACTCGAAGGCGTCCTGCCACGACTCCCGTGCATACGACTGACGACCTCGTTCGAGTTCAGCGATCACACCCACGAGGCCCTGATTATCGTCGCCTTGACTTCGACCGCCGCGCCCGCGAGCGTGTCCCCGACCCATACGAAAGGGGAAGTGATCATGGCGGAGATGGGCGTGTTCATCGGTTGGGGAGATCCCATCCCGGGCCGCGAGGCCAAGGGGCTCGAGGTCTTCGAAGAATCGGTGGCCTACTGGGGGCGGCTCCAAGAGGAAGGCCAGATCGAGAGCTTCGAGGTGGTCATCCTCTACCCGCACGGCGGTGACCTCGGCGGCTTCGCCCTGCTGCGCGGCAGCGGCGAGTCGCTCGACAAGATCCGGGCGAGCGACGAGTTCAACCGCCTGACCGCACGCGCCGGGCTCGTGGTCGGGGGCCTCGGGGTGGTGTCGGCCGCGCTCGGGGACAGCCTCGGACCACAGATGCAGCTGTTCCGGGAGCAAATCGGCGAGCTCGCCTGACGGCTCCCCGCCGGCGGGCCTACGACTTCGCCGCGTCGTCGCGCGTCTCGACGAACTGCTCCTCCTCATGGGCGACCTCGCCGGCCTCGAGCGCCCGGCTGCGCTCGAGCTCGGCGTTGAGCTCCGCGCCGAGCAGGATGCAGATGTTCGAGATCCAGAGCCACAGCAGGAAGACGATCGGTCCCGCGAGCGCTCCGTAGGTCTTGTTGTAGGAGCTGAAGTTCGAGACGTAGAAGGCGAAGCCGATCGACGCGATCACCCAGCCCAGCACGGCGAGCAGCCCTCCGGGTGAGAACAGGCGGAACGGCAGCTTCACGTTCGGGGCGCCCCAGTAGAGGACGGCCAGCAGGAAGCTCACGAGCAGCAGGAGCACCGGCCACTTGGCGAGATTCCAGACGTCCACGGCGGTGTCCCCGACGCCGACCAGGTTCCCAACCTCCTTGGCAAGCCCGCCCGTGAGCGTGACCGCGAACGCGATGATGCCGGCCAGCACCATAAGCACCAGCGTGAGACCGATGCGCGTCCCCAGCGTCTTCGTGAGCGGGCGGCCCTCCTCGACGTCGTAGATCGAGTTGGAGGCGCTCATGAAGCCGTTCACGTAGCCCGAGGAGGCCCAGATGGCACCCACGAGGCCGATGACGAAGGCGACCCCCGAGGCGCTCCCGGCGTCCTCGAGGTTCCGGATCGCGTTGGTGACGATCTCCTGCGCCGGCCCGGGGGCCACGTCTTCCAGGTTCTTGATGAGCTCGTCCGTGACGGACGGGCCGATCAGGCCCAGCACCGACACCACCACCAGCAGCGCCGGAAAGATCGCGAGGACACCGAAGTAGGTGAGCGCCGCGGCCCACTCGCTGAGGTTGTCCGCCTTGAACGCCTTGCCCGCGCGCTTGACAGCGTCGATCCAGGAGCTCTTGGAGAGATCGGTAAGGCCCTCTGGCGCGTCAGCGCTCGCCGTGCGTTCGTCCGACGTGGCCATCGTCGCCCTCCTGGTGAGAGATCAGCGGTGCCCGGCGGACTGGAGGCTACGCCCCTGGCCCGGCGAAGCAAGGGCCCTCCGGATGGAGGGCCCTTGCCCGGGGGTACTGCGTGCGAGTCCACCCCCTACTCGGTGCGCGGCCCGCCGCTGGGGGGTAGGTGACTTCGGCGACGAGCCTGCAGGAGGCCGGTTTCGGTGCGGCAAACAGGCGGTAACAGCGCGACGACGGCGGCCGTCGGCCGTGCTTTCGGCCGGGATACTGTGGTCCTGCGCAGCGCGGAGCTCTTCGAGCAAATACAGGCGGCCAACGAGGCGACCGGGCAGCTGGATTGGTCGCTCGTCCGGCCTGACTTCGAGATCTACGATCACGAGCTGGTCGACTCGCGCGTTCACCGCGGGCGCGAGGGCTGGGAACGCTGGGTGGCCGACTGGCAGCAGGCGTTCGAGGACTACACCCTCGAGCCCGTCGAGCGGGTCGAGGTCGACGAGCAACCGGATCCTCAGCGTTCACCGCCTCCGGGCGCGCGGCCGCGCGAGCGGCGTGGAGCTCGAGCGCACCGATGCCCAGCTATGGACGTTCGGCGGCGACCGGCTGGTGAGGATGGACTACTACCCCGACTACAGGGGGCTGAGCGCTCTTGGTCTCGGACCGGCGGATCGCTTCGACACCAGCACCCTGGATGAGCCTCGACGAGCCCGTGCGCCGCCACCTCGCGCACGCGCTTCAGCCGGGCGCCGAGGTTGGCACCGGCACTCAGCTGACCATGAAGGGGCGCATCAAGGTGGGCGCATGGCTGCCCTTCCGCGCGGAGTGGGAGGGCGACGGCCGCTCCTTCGTCTGGCGTGCGCGCGTCGGGAGGGGACGCCTCGACGTGTTGAGGGTCGTCGACAGGTACGCGGCGGGAGCGGCCGTCCATGGACGTCCGCCTCCTCGGTCGTGTGCCGATCGTTCACGCCGACGACGAGGACACGATCCGCTCCGCAGCCGGACGCACCGCGCTCGAGGCGGCCACCTGGGCGCCGGCGAGCCTTCTGCGCGGTGCCGAGGTGACCTGGCGCGCCGAGAGCGACGAGCTGATCGTCGCGAGCTGGGACGTGCCGCCGGAGCGGCCCGAGGTGCGGCTCCGCATCGGTCCCGACGGGGCGCTGAGGACCGCGAGCGCCATGCGCTGGCGAAAGGGAGACGGCTACGTCCCGTGCGGGGGGATCGTCCATGCCGAGCGGCGCTTTGGCGATCTCGTGATCCCGAGCCGCCTCACCGTCGGCTGGTGGTTCGACACGCCGCGCTGGGCGCCCTTCTTCGAGGCTGAGGTCCTGTCTGCGCGCGCGCACCGTGTTGCTCGAGCCCGAGCGTAGGATCCGCGGCCGCCATGGACTTCACGAGCGCTTCCCTGGACGATCAGCGGTTCGTCTATGCCGATTCGGGCGAGGGGCCGCTGGTGGTGCTGCTCCACGGCTTCCCGGACACTCCGCACGGCTGGGAGCGTGCGCGCGGGGCGCTCAACGCGGCGGGCTACCGCACGATCGTGCCCTACCTGCGCGGATATCACCCCGACACGATCGTTCCGGGCCGGGGCTACGGGGGAGACGACACCGCCGCGGACGTCCTGCGCCTACTCGACGCGATCGGTGCCGAGCAGGCCGTGCTCGTCGGCCACGACTGGGGTGCGTCGATCTCCTACCGCGCCGCCGCCGCGGCCCCCGAGCGGATCCGGGCGATCTGCGCGATCGCGATCCCACATCCACGGCTGCTCAAGCCGTCGCCGCGATTGCTGTGGGGAGCGCGGCACTTCCTCACGCTGCGCCTGCCGACCGGCAGCCGGCTCGTGCGCCGCCACGACTTCGCCTACATCGACACCCTCATCAGCCGCTGGGCTCCACGCTGGTCGGGCCCCGAGCGCGACGCCTGTCTGCGCGACGTCAAGCGCTGCTTCTCCGACCCGCGCGTCCTCGACGCAGCTCTCGCCTACTACCGGGAGAACTCGCGCGAGGGTCTTTCGAACCTGTCGCAGCCGGGGCTGATCGTCGGCGGCACAACGGACATCGTCGACCCGGAGCTGTTCAAGCGAACGCCTGAGGCGTTCGACGGCCCCTGCGACGTGCTCATCGCGCCGGAGCCGGCCACTGGCCCCATCGGGAGGCCGCGGATCTATTCGAGGAAAGACTGCTCGCCTTTCTGGCCGGCCAGGCCGCCTGAGGGCGAGCCGCGCCCGTGCGGCGCGGATTTCTCGCCAAGAGTGTCGCCTTGGTGTCGTGAGACGACACCAAGTCGGCACGCTGGACCACTTTCGCGGCCGATGGCCCACCGCGCCGATCCGAACCGGGTCCCCCTCACTGCTGTCGTTGTCCTCGACGAAGCCCGGGCCAGGGCCCATCCGCGAGCGTCAGCGCGCCTTCGCCTGCTCGAACCGCTCCAACCCATCGTCCGGGACCGGCTCCCAGACCGCGGCGTTCGCCACATACGCGCGCCAGCTCGGGCGCACGCCCGGATCACCGTCGAACGCTCCCAGCCGAACGCTCATCTGCGTGGGATCGTCGGGGTTGCGGCTGAACAGGTGGGAACCGCACTCGCGGCAGAAGCACTTCTCGAAGCCGCCGTCGGGGTGGCGCCAGGCCTGGACGAGCTCCTCGCCCTTGACCAAGCGGAAGGTGCGACCGTCGATCCGCGCCTGAGCCGACGACCCGGAGCCGGTGCGGCGCTGGCAGCGCGTGCAGTGGCAGTAGCCGGCATCCGTGGCCGGCTCGGTCAGCTCGAAGCGCACGCCGCCGCATAGGCAGCCACCGGTCACGGAGGGCTCGTCAGCCACGGCCCCGAGTGTTGCACCACCGGCTCGCCGAAGTGACCCTCGACCGGTAGCTTGAGGGAGCGTGCCCGACGCTGAAGCAGACCCTCCGCTCCGCCTACAACGCCTTCAACACCCGCGACATCGACGCGGCGGTCGAGCTCATGCACGAGGACGTCGACTGGCCCAATGCCTGGGAGGGCGGAAGGGTCGTCGGCCGCGACGCGGTGCGCGAGTACTGGACGCGGCAGTTCGAGGCGATCTCGAGCCAGGTGGAGCCCGAGGGCTTCACCGAGGAGCCGGACGGCTCGATCACGGTCGACGTCCATGCCGTGGTCCACGACGCCGGGACCGGCGAGCTCCTCTCGGACTCCCGCATCCGGCACCGCTACCGGCTCGAGGGCGGGCTCATCACGCGGATGGACGTGCTCGAGGAGCTAGCACGTCCGTCCGTTCCTGGCGGCTCGTCAGGTAGGCCCCGGCGAGCACCAGCGCCGTCCCGAGGATCGCCGCCGCGTGGATCGACTCGTCGAGGAGGAGCGCCCCGAGGACGATCGCCACGACCGGGATGAAGTAGATCGTCAGCGAGCCGCGCGTCGGCCCGACGCGGCCGGCGAGGGTCGCGAACCAGACGAACGCCAGCGCCGTCCCGATCGAGCCGAGCGCGATCATCGCGGCCAGGCTCGACCACTCGAAGCTCGACCCGGCCGCCCCCGCCGCCCCGAGCGGGGTGAGGAACACGAGGGCCACCAGCTGCGCCCGCCAGATCACCGGCAGGGCGCCGTTGCGGCGCTGGAGCGGCCCGGCGAGGTTGAAAGCACATCCGTAGAGAACGGTCGCGAGCAGGACCAGCAGGATCCCGAGCGTGCTCGACTCACCCTGGCCGAGCGAGGGCGCGGTGATCGCCACCACTCCGAAGAACCCCACCACTAGCCCCGCCGCCTGGATGCGGCCGGGCAGGTGCCGCACCGCGATCGCCGCGATGACCGCGGTGAAGAGCGGCGCCGCCGCGTTGATCATCCCCGCGAGCGAGGAGTCGATCCACTGCTGGGCGATCGCGAACAGCATGAACGGCACGGTCATCCAGACCACGCCGAGCAGCGCTATGCGGGGCCACTCCGAGCGCGGCACCGCCCGCCGCGCGCCGGGGATGAGCGCGAGCGTCGCCGCGCCGAAGAACACGCGCAGGAACGCCACGAGGCCGGGCTCGAAGTGGTCGAGCCCCAGCTCGATGAACAGGAACGACGCTCCCCACGCGAGCGCCACCCCCGTGACGAGCGCCCAGTCGAGCGGCGCGAAGGCCTCGGCCGACGCCGCGCGCTCCGCGGGCGCCGCGCGCTCGGCGATCGCTCCTCGAGGTGGTGGACTCACGCCCCGAGACTAGGCAGGGCGCAGGCGTGAGGAAGTTGGTTACCTCGGAGGTAAGCGCCACCGTGCCGACCCGGCGCTAGGGTCCGGGCAGGATGACCACGGCAGCCGCAGTTCGGGTTGGATCGCTCCTCAAGGACTGGCGCCAGCGCAGGCACCTCAGCCAGCTCGACCTCGCGCTCGAGGCCGACGTGTCGGCGCGCCATCTGAGCTTCGTCGAGACCGGCCGCTCGCGGCCGAGCGCCGACATGGTCCTCCACCTCGCCGAGCGGCTCGGGGTGCCCCTTCGCGAGCGAAACCGTCTCCTCCTGGCGGCCGGCTATGCGCCCGTCTTCGAGCAGCACGCCCTCGACGACCCGGAGATGGCGCCGGTGCGCGACACGATTCGCCTCGTCCTCGACGGCCACGAGCCCTATCCCGCGCTGGTGGTCGACGGCGCCTGGGAGATGCTGGCCGCCAACCGCGCGGTCGCGCTGCTGATCGAGGGCGTGGCGCCGGAGCTGCTCGCACCCCCGCTCAACGTGCTCCGCGCCAGCCTCCACCCGGACGGCGTGGCGCCGCGGATCGTGAACCTGGGCGAGTGGCGGGCGCACGTCTTCGAACGCCTCGAGCGCCAGATCGCCGTCAGCGGCGACGCCGCGCTCGCCACTCTGCTCGATGAGCTCCGCGGATATCCGGGCCCCGACGCCGCCCCGAACGCGCGCCACGACATCGCCGTCCCGCTCCGCTTGGCGAGCTCGGCCGGCGAGCTCGCCTTCATCAGCATGGTCGCGACATTCGGCACCGCGGTCGAGATCACCGCCAGCGAGTTGTCGATCGAGTCGTTCTTCCCGGCAGACCAGCGGACGGCCGACGCCGTCCGCTCGTATGTCGAGGCATTACCTCCCACGTAATCGACGCGGCTCCCCGATCGCGCGACCCTGCAACGCGTGATCTGGATCGAACAGGAGGTGAGGCCCATGACGGCCGAATCGATGCCCGCCCGCGTGGCGGCTCTTCCACGCGACACCCTGCTGCGACTCGTACTGAAACTCGACGCCGTGGTGACCGGCGCGAACGGAGTGGCGTACCTCGCCGCGGCAGAGCCGCTCGAGGACCTGCTCGGGGTCTCGGCGGGGCTGATGAGGCCGGTCGGCGCGTTCCTCGTGCTGTTCGCGGCCGCCGTCTGGTTCGTGGCGACCCGCCGCATGGTCCCGCGCGCCGCGGTGCTCGCGATCGCCACGGCGAACGCGGTCTGGGCGCTCGGCTCGCTCGTGTTCGCCGCCGCCGGGGCGTCCTCGCCGAGCACGGTCGGGACCGTGTGGGTGGTGCTGCAGGCGCTGGTGGTCGGCGGCTTCGCGGCGCTTCAGGCGCTCGCGAGCCGCCCGGAGTAGCCGGCGGCGGAGGGGGCGGCCCGGCGGCCGCCCCCTTCGTTCAGCCGGACTGGCCCGTCAGTCGTCCTTGTCCTCGAAATGGTCCTTCTTGTCCTCGAAATCGTCCTCCTCCTCGAAGTAGTGCCTGTCGCGCCAGCGGGCCACCTGCTTGCCGATGCGGGCACCGTCCTCGTCGGCGTTCCGGAAGTGGATGCCCGACCACACGCGGGCGTCGACCACCTCGTCGGTTGTCTCCGAGAACGCGTCGAAGTCGCGGGTGCGGGTGACAGGGGGCATGCCCCTGACGCTTACCGCGGTGAACGAGATCCGGTCGGTCCCGAAGAAATCCTCGAACGTCTCAGCCATCGCACTTGTCACGCCGGACAGGCCGGACGAGTGGTCCGGATAGGGCGGTGTGTCGATCAGCGGCAGCCAACCCGATTCCGCCGAGGTGGCGGGATTGCCGTCGCGCGCCGCTTCCTGGATCGCGGTGATCGGGCGCCAGAACAGCCATGCCGCCTTGTCGTCCCAGACGCCGATCAGGGCGTCGGCGCCGGTCAGATACTGCATGGCGAACATCCGGGCGTTGTCGGCGATGCTCAGTCCGAAGCGCGCAGACAGGACGCGCGCGATCCGGGTCATGATCATCGTACCCTCGGCCCAGAACTCGGCCGCGTGGGTTTGATCGGCGCTGCGGGCCGTGCTCGTCTTGGAGCCGAGCAGCTTCACCTCCTCGAACTCACGCGCGTACCTGCGGCTGTCGAGGTCGTACGGTCCGCGCGAGCGGAACTGCGAGGGGCTGTTGATCAGGAACGGCTCGACCTTTGCGACCCAGGCGTTCGGGTCGTTGACGAACGCGGGCAGAACGGGCCGCCACTCGCCTGGATCCAGGTCCTCTGGCGCGTCGACCGGGAAGCGGTAGGGGCCGAAGCGGCCGTCGTCCATCCGGGCCGCGATCATGGCCCAGGCGGCGGCCTCGCCCACGGCGATCCCGCCTCGCTTGGCGAGCCCGTCGGGTATCGCCGCCAGTGAGGCGGCGTAGTGGCCGGCCAGCGTCCCCTGCGGATCGGGGACAATGCTCAGCAGGACGCGGTAGGCCGCCGTCGCGGCGGCCGCGTCCTTCGAGAACCACGGGCGCGCCCGCAGGCGCACGAGATAGGGCTCGTACTCCTTGTCGATCGCGGTCACGGCGTCGTAGACGGCGCCGTGCACCATGGCAAGGTTGATAGTGGAGACGGTGGGTGCCTGACCGGTCAGGGCGGTCGTCGCGTGGACGTTCCATTCCGTCACGGTGTCGGCGCGGGCAGGGGCGGCGGCCAGCGCAACCGCTGCGGCTACGGCCGCGAGCAGGCCGGCGCCGCGCATGCGGGAGGGGCGCATGTGATTCTCCTTTCCGAATGGGGTGAGCGGCGCTCAGGCCGCTCGCAGCGCACGCGCGCCTAGGCGCGGCGCTGAGGGGAGAGCGAGTCGGAGGGCACTACCACCTCCCCGTGGGGGTATGGGGACCAGAGCGTTCGACTATCTACCTCTGTGAACAAGATGTCAACCCGCCGGCGCCTGGGATGATCGCCGCGTGCTGCTCAATCACGTCTCTCTCACCGTCGGCGATCGGGAGGCGTCGGCTGCCTTCTACGGCGAGCATTTCGGGCTCACCGAGCGCGTGCACGACGACGAGCACCTACTGATCCTCGGCGCGCCCGACGGCTCGCTGCTCGCCCTGAGCGATGGCCCGGTGCCGACGGGGCTGCCGGCCCATAACCACTTCGGTTTCCAGGTCTCGGACCCTGACGAGGTCCGGAGTGCACGGGGGCGGCTGCGCAAAGCCGGCGTGACCGAGACCGAATGGCAGGACGACGGACGCTTCGTCCGGGTGCAGGTCGCCGACCCGGACGGGTATCGCGTCGAGCTGTTCGCGATCGAGGGGTCTCCGGCGAAGCGGCCCCCGCGCTCGCGCTGGACCTCGTTCGTGGCGGACCCCGCCGAGGAGAAGCCGCGCATCCTCAGCGAGCAGGGGAACGCCGCTCACCGGCTGCGCGTCGAGCACAACCGGGACACGCTGCTCGTGCACCTGAGCGACGAGGACGGCAAGGGCTGGACCGTGCTGGCCGTGGACAGGGCGACCAGGGACTGGGCCGTCGCCCAGGCGCTGCGACAGATGGAGGCTGCCGAGGAGGCGTACGAGCGGCTCTACGAGCCGGGCTTTCGGCCCACCACCAGCAGGTACTCGTAGCGATACTCGGCCGGGCCGCCGGGCGGCCCCTCGTTCGAGCGCGTGGCGAACTCGAGGAAGTCGCGATCGAGCGCTGCGAGCGTGTCGGGCCGGTCGGCGAGGGCGGCGTATAGCCCGGCCACGGGCCCAAAGGTCTCCCTGAAGAACTCGCAGTACGCGGCGGGGTCGGGGCTGCGCTCGACGTAGTGGCGGCGGGCCAGCCCGAGCTGAGGCGAGCCTGCTTCCGAACAGATCGCGGACGTGCTCCTCGCTGCCCCACAGCACGGGCGGCTGCGCTCCCGCCGGCGGCGGCGGTGCGTAGCGCCCGAAGAGCTCGAAGAACCCACCGGCCAGGCCCTCGGGCGTGAAGTTGATCATCCCGATCGTTCCACCCGGTCGGCAGACCCGCACCAGCTCGTCGGCGACGGCCTGATGGTCCGGGGCGAAGATCGCACCGAGCGAGGACGTGACGACGTCGAAGGCGCCGTCCTCGAACGGGAGCGACTCGGCGTCCGCCTCCACCCAGTCCAGCTCCACGCCCCGCGCGCGGGCCTCGCGCCGGCCCGCTTCGAAGTTCTCTGGCGTGAGGTCGGCCGCCACAACGTCCGCACCCGCCTCGGCGGCGCGGATCGCGACGTTCCCCGTGCCCGTGGCGACGTCGAGCACGCGCTGGCCGGCTGCGATCCCGCACGCGTCCACGAGCACCGGCCCGAGAACCCAGACGGTCTCGGTCGCGAACCTGTGGTAGTCGCCGAGCGCCCACAGGGCCCGCTCCTCGGCCTTGTCCGCCATTTCCTCGATCCGGGCGGCTGCCGCGGCCTGCATGGCTGGGCTGTGTCGTTGCATGCCGGCACCGTAGGCTCCGGGCGCCGCGGCGGCTTCGCCAGAAGTGGCCATCTTCGCGCGGCCGGAGTTGGCCGATTCTGGCTAGGCGGGCGAGCTGTCGAGCAGGCCTGAGCGAACGGCGTAGGCGGCCGCGGCGGTGCGCGAGGGGAGGTCGAGCTTGCGCAGCAGGTTCGTCACGTGCCGGTGCACGGTGTGCTCGCTCACCACCAGCCGCTCCGCGATCTGGCGGTTGGTCAGCCCGTCCGCCAGCAGCCGCAGCACCTCTCGCTCACGCGGCGTCAGCGTCCCAAGCGGCTGGCCGCCTGCGCCGGCGGAGGCGAGGAGGCGCCGCGCCCGTGCGGCGTCGAGCTCCGCCCCCAGCTCGACCAGCCGCTCGAGCGCGGCGGTTGCCTCGCGCTCCGCGCCCTCCGCGCGGCCGAGCGCCATCAGGCACGTGGCCAGCTCGAGCCGCGCCAGCGCGGCCTCAAACGGCGCACCGCCGCGCTCGAAGACATCGACCGCATCCTCGAGCAGGGTGCGAGCGCGATCGTGGTCGCCGCGAGCGCAGGCGAGCACGCCCTCGGCCACGTCGGCACAAGCGCCCAACGGCGCCGTGCCCACCTGCCGCTGCACCTCCCGCAGCGCCTCGCACGCAGAGCCCGCCTCCTCGAGCTCCCCGCGTGCCGCGCGGGCATGGACGAGCAGCTCGAGCGCCGGGGCCCGATCCAGCCCGTTGTCCACCGGCAGCCGACGCAACAGACGCTCGAGCAGGTCGACCGCCTCGAGCGTCTTTCCCTCGTCCAGCGCGAGCCGAGCACGGCAGAGGTGGGCCTTCGAGGAGGCGCCCGCCTGTTCGAGCAGCCGCGCCGCGTCCGCCGGTCGCGCCTGGCGCCGCCTAAGCTCGGCCAGTCCCACCAGCGGACCCCCGACCCAGGCCGGGCGTGTCACGGAGTAATCCTCGATCGCGGCCTCCAGCATCGCCTCTGCCTCCCCCCAGTGGCCCCGCCAGACATGCACGGCGCCGTATTCGGCACGACAGAACGCCAGCATGTAGCGGCTTCCGTAGCGCTCCGCGAACTCGGCTATCCGGTCACACCACTCGGACGCTCGCTCGAAGTCGAGCGCGGCTATGCAGGAGCTGACCAGGAAGCAGAACGTCCACGCGCCCGAGATCGGGATCGTGGCCTCGCCCTCGAGAGCCGTGGCCGTGGCCTCGTCGAGGCGGCGCATGCCCTCGTCCACCCGGGCGCCGGCGACCAGCGTCGCGCCCTCGAGCGCCAGGCCCAGCATTTCGAGGTCGGCGACGCCGAAGCGCCGGCCGAGCTCTGTCGCGCGGGCGGCCAGCTCGCTCGCTCTTGCGGTGTCGTTGCCCCCGTACGCGAAGTAGCCCTCCTGGAACGCGAGCCAGCCGTGCTCAGGGGCCGGCTCGAGCGGGTCGAGGAGGCGATGCGCCCGCTGCAGCCACCCGTTCGCCACCGCCGAGGCGCCGCGGAAGTCGAGCTGATCCACGGCGAGCCAGGTCGCCATACGGGCCGCCGCGGCGGGGTCTGAGCGTTTCTTGTACTGCCGGTAGGCGGCCTCCCGAGCCGCGAACACGGCCTCCCCGTCGTCGAGCCACCAGGCTGCCCAGCTCAACCCTTCCCAAGCCTCGGGCGACTCCTCGAGAGCGAGAGCCGCCTCGAACCGCTGCCGCGCCACGGCCCAGCGCGCGTCGCGCAGCTCGCCCCAGCCGCTGGCCACCAGATCCGTCGTCGTCCCGTCGGTCACGACAGCGCATTGTCCCGCCCGTGCGTCAGGGAACGCGTCCCGTGACGCACCAGGCGCGGGCGGTGAGCCGGAACGGGCTTTCGCCGACGTCGAGCCTGCGGCGAAGCTCGTTCCGCAGCTGCGCGCGCTGCTCGGCCGGCAGCGCGGCGACGTAGGCTCCAGCCGGCCCGACGCCCGACTCGAGCGGCTGCCACAGGTCGTCGAAGTCGTCGTAGTCGGCTCCGACTTTGAGCGCCGACGTGGCGACCGCCTCGAGCCCGGCCTCACCCCAGAGCTCCGCGAGCTCGTCCGGGTTGCAGTAGCGCATCGTCCGGCCTTCGTCGAGGCTCTCGGCCTGCGGGTCGAGCGCCACCGCGGCGTCCCAGAAGCGGCGCAGGAGCGTCATGCCGTCCGCGTAGTCCCAGACCGCGGCAGCCACGGTCCCGCCCGACCGGGTCACCCGCCGCATCTCGCGCACGCCGGCCGCGGCGTCGGTCATGAAGTTCACGACCAGCTGCGAGAGGGCGGCATCGAACGATGCGTCCGGGAACGGCAGTGCCTCCGCCGCGGCGACCTCCACGCGGACTCCCGGCAGCCTGGCGGCGCACGCCTGGGCAAACGGCTCAGAGGGGTCGACCGCGGCGACGCTCTCTGGCCCGAGCAGCTCCGACAGCGCCGTCGTCAGCGCCCCGGGCCCGCAACCCACGTCGAGCGCCCGTTGGCCCGGCTGCAGCCCCGCAGCGGCGATCAGCGCCGCCGCCAGCTCGGGGCCGTAGCGGCCGATGTGGCGGTCGTACGCGTCCGCGGAGGTGCGGAACGTCGCCGCTCCCCGAACCTCGCTCACCGCCCGGAGCCTGACCGCTGGCGGGGAGCGCGTCAAGCCGAGCGAGCGGCGCCGCCGCCGCACGGGTCCGACTTGGTGTCGTCGGGACGACATCAAGTCGGCACGGTGTGCCGGCCACGACGGTCCTCAAACAGCGATACCGTCCCCGCCGGCACCCTGGCCAGCTCCGACGGGCCAGCGGCTTGGAGGAATTGAGATGAGCGAATACGTAGTCGTCTTCGAGCGCGCGGAGGATGGTGGTTGGGGCGCTTACCTGCCGGACATACCCGGTGTCGTCGCTCTCGGCGTCAGCCGGGATGAGGTCGCTGATCGCATCCGGGAGGCGGTTCGCGTCTACTCCCAGGAAATGGCGGCGCTGGGGCGTCCTTTGCCTGAACCGGTCGCAACCACCGAGACAATCCAGGCCGCGTAATCCGCTCAGTCGCGGGTGAGCCCTGGGCTGGCGTAGCTCAGAACAGCCACACGATCAGCAGCACGATCAGCGCCACCCCCAGGCCGACGCCGGTGATCGAGAGCGGGGTGCGGTTCTCGTACCAGAAGCTGGGATCGGCCCGGTCGCGGGTGATGTGACCCTCCGGCGGCGTGCCGGTCCAGTCGTCGTCGTCGTCCCAGCCGCTCATGGCCATGTTGTACCCGACGCGTTGTCGGGCGGACGGCCCTGGCCGACCGGGTAATCGGTGTAAAGCGCGCGCCCGGCGGGGTAACCGTTGGCCGCATGGAGGCAACAACCGTGTCGGGCGCCGGACGGCACGAGAGCGAGGAGGAGCGACTCGACCGCAACCTCCAGGAGCTCCTGCAGGAGCTGCGCATTGCGCTGCCGGGCGTGCAGGTGCTGTTCGCGTTCCTGCTCGTCGTGCCGTTCAACCAGCGCTTCCCGCAGATCACCGACTTTCAGCAGACGATCTACTTCGTGACGCTGCTGCTCGCCACCGGAGCGACGGGTTTCCTGATCGCGCCGACGGTCCATCACCGTGTCCAGTTCCGCGAGCAGGACAAGGAGCGGATCGTCATGACCGCGAACCGCTTCACGATCGTCGGGATGGTGCTGCTCGCGGCCGCGATGACCGGCGCGATCCTGCTGATCACCGACATGCTCTACCGCGAAACGACGGTCACGATCGTGGCCGGCGCCGTCGCGCTCATGTTCGCGCTGCTCTGGTACGCCGTGCCGTTGCGGCGCTCGCTCCAGTCGGGCTCGTAAGAGCCGCCGCCCATGGTCGGCGAAGGGCTCCCCGAAGGGAGCCCTTCGCCCTGGCCCACGCACGGCGCCGTCATGGCGCCGTAACGCTGTCCATGGGGTCCCCTAACGTCTCCTTGAACGCGCGACCAGCGCCAAGGTTCACTAGTTATGAACGCAGCGAGCGCGCGATCTCGAGCGCCCGCTCCAGGCCGAAGCCGCCCTCGAGGCGGACGAGCGTGTCGCCGCGCTCGAGCAGCAGCACGTTGGCCGCCAGGCGGAGCGTGCGCTCGCTCGAGACCCCGTCCGGCCGGCGGTAGAAGAAGAAGTGCGGCGTGCCCTCGATCCAGATCGCCCGCTCGCCGCCGAGGCGCAGGCGCTCGATGCGGGTCGCCTCCGGGGCGAGCTTGCCCACGTACTCGGGCACGAGGTCGCCGCGGAACTCGCTCACGAGCAGGCCGAGCCCGGTGGAGGCGGCCTCCGGGAGACCGGGGCGCGGCCGGTAGGCGAGCGAGAGCTCGCCGCCGGGAATGTCGCGGCGGACGAACACCGAGTCCGGCCGTCCGGGATCGGACGGGACGAGCGGCGTGAAGCCGAGTGCCTGCGTGGCGTCATCGAGCGTCATCCGCTCACCGAGCTGCAGGGGCCGCAGCTCGGGCGCGGCCGGCAGCTGCTCGCGTCGCTCCACGGTCGCCCCCTGGAGCCCGAAGAACTCCAGCACGGAGTCGCGGACCGACGGCACGGCGGCAAGCACGCCTCCGGCCAGCACGAGCAGGGCGATCAGCGCCAGGGCGAGCGCGCGCCGAAGCCCCGCCGGCGGCAGCAGGGCAAGGCGGCGCCGGCGCGGAGCCCGCAGGCGGGCCCGAACGCCCGCCGCCAGGTCGGGAGTCGGCGGGTAGTCGAGCTCACGCCCGAGCTGGACGAGGCTCCGCTCGAGCTCGGTCATCGGAGCGCCTCCTCCCCCAGCTCATCGCGAAGGCGCTCGAGCGCCCGCGAGAGCCGCGACTTGACGGTCCCGCGCGCGCAGTCGAGGACCGCCGCCGTCTCCTCCTCCGACAGCTCGAGGAAGTAGCGGCAGGCGACCGCGCGCCGGTCGTTCTCGGACAGGCGTGCGAGGGCCGCGAGCAGCTCGTCGCGCCGCTCGTGGTCGAGGAGCGCCGCCTCGGGCGACGGGACCGCGTCACCCGGACGGCGCTCCTCGGCCACGCGCAGCGCGAGCGCCGAGCGGCGGCCCGCGGCCCTCACCCTGTTGCGCGCCTCGTTGGAGACGATCGCCAGCAGCCAGGGCCGGAAGGGAGCGCCTTCGCGGAAGCGCCCCAGCGCGCGCTGCGCCTTCACGAAGCCGTCCTGAGCAGCCTCCTCGGCGTCCGCCGCCGAGCCGGTGATCAGCCAGGCCGTGCGGAACGCGACCGTCCCATGCATCTTCACGATCTCCTCGTAAGCGTCGAGCTCGCCGCGCTTCGCTCGTGCGACGAGCGCCGCCTCCTTGGGTGGCCGGTCCTCCACCGTGTCAGTACTACAACGGCCGCGGCGGACCGGTTCCCGGCCGGGCGGCGCGCGGAAGCTGCGCTCGATCCTCGATCACGAGCTCGGCGGCACTCGACCCCGAGCCCCTCCTCGCGGAAGCCTCGCGCGCCGAGCGCGCTCGATCCGCCCAGGCCGCCAAGCTCGCCAAGGTCCTGCCCTCGCTCACGGCCAGCGACTCGAGGTCCGCGCGCGCCATGAGCAGCCGCCTGCCCTCCCGACGCGCCGCGAGGCGACCGGACCGCACCCACCGGCGGATGGTTTCGGGGTGACGCCCGACGAGTGCCGCCGCGCCTCGCACGTCGATCAGGTCTTCGTTGCGCTTCTTCGTGGGAGCCATGGCACCGCCCTCTCAGGAACGAGTGTCGGGCGCCCGTTCAATGCCGAGCACCAACCCCAGCGCGCTTTCGACTGCGCTGAGCGTCTCGGGCTTGGCTCTGCCTATCCGACGCAGCAGGCGCGTGCGCGCCACCGCTCTCACCCCCCGGCAAAGGGCGACGCTCGGGCTGTCAACGCCCTCGTCGCGCGAGACCTCGGGCCGAAGGGGCGATCGAGCGCGCGAGCTTGAGAGCGGTACGACCACCATGAGCTCGTCCTCGACACCCGCCGAGATCTCGTGAGCCCGGCTCGCGCTAGCGCCCGCCGGCAGGCCCATCCGGGGCCTCGTGCCGATCGGGAACGTCATCTGTCGCCGATGCGCTCGCGCAACGCGGCGCGCAGGTGCGATTCGACCTGCTTGCCCGAGCGCCTCCAGGATTTGTTGCCCGCCGCGGTGAGCCCCTCGTCGCTGCAACGCTGGCGCTCCGCCGGATCGTCCAGCAGCCGCTCGACCTGGTCGGCGATGGCGACGGGATCGAACGCGGCGAACGTGACCCCGCCGTGATCGCCGTACGTGGCTTGGGCGGCCCCGCCCGCGAGCTCTACACACGGCAGGCCGCAGGCCCTCATGTCCTGGGGCACGAGGGAGGCGTTGGTCATCGACAGCGCGATGCCGACGGTGGCCTCCGAGTAGGCCCACGCCAGCCGCTCGGGCCGCACCAGCCCGAGGAACTCGAAGTCAAACGGCGCGTCAGGTATGGGGTACTCGTCTCCGAACATCTGCACGCGCACCGTGCGCGCCGCGGTTGACGATCAGCTCCTCGAGGGCCAAGACCGCGAGCGCCGCCGCACGCCGATGCGTGACGGTCCGCGCGTAGACGACGACGGTGTCGTCGCGGCGCTCGACCGGTCGTACCGAGTACGTCGGCGCCACCGTGTAGTCGAACCAGCCGCCATGCGCCCCGTCGCGCTCGCGCAGGAGCTCGAACATCCAACGCGTGCCGGTGATGCAGTAGAGGTCCTGCCGGTACGTCTCGCCGGCGAGGTCGGACTCGACCGAACGCGGATAGAAGGCGGGCTCGTCGTCGTTGACGAGGTAGGCGCGCGCGTGCACCCCGCGCAGGCCCAGTAGAGGCCACACGGTCTGCCAGCCGGTGGCGACGGCGACATCCGCCCCGAACCAGTCCCACAGACCGAGATGCAGGGGCGCTCGCAGGCGAACGCCGAAATCCTCCTCAATACGCCGCAGCAGGACC
>CAVWSN010000024.1:0-26361 GCA_963757815.1 uncultured Thermoleophilaceae bacterium
GCTTGCGCGGGCAGCTTCTGCTGCCCGGCGACTCCGGCTTCGAAGCGGCCACGCTGATCTGGAACGGACTGGTCGAGAGGACTCCCGCGCTCGTGGTCCAGCCAACCGGAACAGCGGACGTGGTCGCCGCGGTGGACTTCGCTCGCGACCACGGGCTCGCGCTGGGCGTGCGCGGCGGCGGGCACAACATCGGCGGCACGGCGCTCGCCGACAGGGGTCTGACGATCGACATGTCGGCGCTGCGGAGGATCCGCGTCGACCCCAGGGCCCGGACGGCGACAGTCCAGCCCGGGTGCCTGCTCGCGGACGTCGATCGCGAGACACAGCTCCACGGCCTGGCCACCCCGCTCGGCTTCATCTCGGAGGTCGGCGTCGCGGGACTGACTCTCGGCGGCGGGCTCGGCTACCTCACACGCCGGTTCGGGTGGACCGTCGACAACCTGCTCGAGGTCGAGATCGTCACCGCCGACGGGGAGGTTCGCCGCGCCGCCCGCGACGAGAACGAGGACCTCTTCTGGGCGATCCGCGGCGCGGGGCACAACCTTGGCGTGGTCACCTCGTTCACCTATCGGCTGCACGAGGTCGGCCCGACGGTCTACGGCGGGCTGATCGCCTGGCCCTTCGAGCGCGTGGCCGAGATCCAGGACGCCTACCGGTCGCTGACGGCCGAGGCGCCGCGCGAGCTCGCGGTGTGGATGAACCTGTTGCGCGCGCCGGCGGCGCCGTTCGTGCCCGAGGCGTGGCAAGGCGAGCGGGTCTGCGCGATGGTCGTCTGCTACAGCGGGGACCTCGAGAAGACGGATGAGGTCATGGCGCCGATCCGGGCGCTGGGCGACCCGGTCGTCGACCTGCTCGCCGAGCAGCCCTACACCCAGGTGCAGTCCTACCTCGACGCCACCGAGCCGAAGGGCCACCACTACTACTGGAAGACCGGCTTCCTCGCCGGCCTCGACGACGGGCTGCTCGAGACCTTGCGCAAACTGGGGGAGGAGTGCCCGATCCCGCTGGCGCAACTCGGGGTCCTGCATCTGGGCGGGGCGCTCAACGAGCGCGCCGGCGACGACGGCGCCGTCGGCAACCGGGACGTCCGCTACGTCTTCGGGGCACTCGGAATGTGGGAGCCCGGCGAACCCCGCGCCGACGAGTACCGGGACTGGGTCGGCGAGGCCGGGGACCAGCTTCGCCCCTTCTCCACCGGCGGCGACTACATCAACTTCCAGACCGCCGACGAGGACGAGGAACGGATCCGCGCCACCTACGGGGCGAACTTCGAGCGCGTGCTCGAGGTCAAGCGGAAGTACGACCCCGGCAACCTGTTCCGCTCCAACCGCAACGTGCGGCCCTGAGAGGAGACGTTCGAATGGCAACCCAAGAGGTCGCAACATCGCGTGACGCGCTCGTCGACGTGGCAAGGGAGCTCGGTCCGCTCATCCGGGAGAACGCCGACCGTGGTGAGCGAGAGCGACGCCTCCCCGGGGAGACCGCGAGGAGCCTGACCGAGGCGGGCTTCTTCCGCCTGTGCAGGCCCCACCAGCTCGGCGGTGTGGAGGTGGATCCGATCACCGTCCTCGAGGTTGTGGAGGAGATTGCCCGCCACGACGGTTCGGCGGCGTGGTGCGCACTGAACTGCAGCGTCGCAGGCGTGCTCCAATCGTTCCTGGCGCAGGAGGGGGCTCGCGAGATCGGTAGCGCGCCCGACGGGGTGGTCAATGGCGTCTTCGCCCCGAGCGGCCGTGCCGTGGAGGTGGAAGGTGGGTACCGCGTCAACGGCCGCTGGACGTTCGTGAGCAACTGCCACCACTGCCACTGGCTGGCCCTGGCGAACATCGTCTTCAAGGGAGACACGATGTCGGAAGGGCCGACAGGTCCCGAGATCGTGACGACCTGGATCAAGGCCTCCGACTGGCGCATCATCGACACCTGGGACACCGCCGGCCTTCGCGCGACGGGAAGCCACGACATCGAGGTCTCCGACGTCTTCGTGCCCAAGCACCGAGCCGTCCTCGAGCCGCCGCCCGAACCGGTGTCATACGGTCCGCTGTTCCACTTTCCCATTGTCGGATTGTTTTCTGTCGGGATCGCGGCGTCGGCGCTCGGCATCGCGCAGGCGGCGATCGACGAGCTACTCCGGCTGGCGGGAACAAAGACGCCGTTTGGCATGGCCTCGACTCTGTCGACCCGGACAACCGCGCAGATCGCGGTCGCCGAGGCCATGGCCACCGTCCGTTCGGCGCGGGCTCTCGTGGTCGAGGAGACCGCGTGCTTGTGGGAGCTGGTCCAGGACGGCACGCCTGTCACGACGGAGCAGCAGGCGCTCCTGCGCATCGCGGCGACACACGCGACCGCGGCCTCGGCCGACGTTGTCGATCGCATGTACACCACCGCGGGAGGGTCTGCGCTCTATGCCTCGAGCCCACTCCAGCAACTCCTTCGCGACGTACACGCGATCACCCAGCATGTCTTCGTCGCGCCCCCGGCGTACGAGCCGCTCGGCAAGATCCTGCTCGGCGTCGAGCCCGACGGGTTCATGCTGTAAGCGGCGCTTGGCGAGTCCCGTAGCCCAATAGGTAGTTCCACCGATGCCGGCGAGGCCCCTCGGAGCCATCCTCCGCGCCCATGAGCCTCGCCTACAGGATTCTCTACGGGCTCGGCGTGACCCCGTGGGAGCAGGTGGCCAAGCTGCCCCATGTCACCGAGCGGATCTCCGCGCTGTTCGCCCGCCAGGAGGCCGGACGCGAGCCACCCTACGGGCCGGTGCTCGACCTCGGCTGCGGCAGCGGAATCTGGGCGGTCAAGCTGGCAGCGCGCGGATGGCAGGTCACGGGTATCGACTTCGTGCCCAAGGCGCTGCGCCGCGCGCGCGAGCGAGCGCGCGAAGCCGGCGTAGAGCTGACACTCATCGAGGGCGACGTGACGAAGCTGCGCTCGACCGGCGTCGGGTCCGGCTTCCCCTTCCTGATGGACTTCGGCCTGTTCCACGACGAGCTGACGGACGGGCAGCGCGCGGCGATGGGCCGCGAGGTCAGCGCGGTCGCCGCGCCCGGCGCCACCCTGCTGATCCTGGCGTGGGCCCCCGGGCGCCGGGGGCCGCTGCCACGGGGCGCGAGCCGCGCCGACATCGAGGCGGCCTACCCCACGTGGAACGTGATCGACGAGGACGGCCTCGACGCCTCCGGGGCGCCCCTATATCGATTTGTCAGGAAGGCCGAGCCGCGCTTCTACTGGCTCCGTCGCGACTGACCTGCGCGTCCCTTTGTGGCGACGCTACGGTCCACGGGATGGCTGGGAAGATCCGTCGCGGCTGTCTTCTCGCAGTCTGTCTCGGCGCGACGTTGGCCGGTTGCGAGCAGTCGACGGACGAATCGACGGGGCCCGCCGCGCGCAGTCCGGAGCCCGCCCCCCGGGTGGTGCTCAGCGCCGGCGATCGGGAGCTCTGGGCGCCAAAACCGCCAGATCGCTCGGTGATCCCCGTGCTCCTCTACGACCGCCGGATCGAACCGGAGGAGTTCGCCAGGCAGATGACCTTGCTGCGCCACGCGGGCTACCAGACGATCACGCTCGGCGAGTTCGTGCGGTTCGCGAAGGGCGAGCAGGTCAGCCTCCCTCCTCGCCCGTTGCTGCTGACCTTCGACGGTGGGCGCCTCGACGCCTGGACGGGCGGCGATCGCGTATTGCGCAAACTCGCCTTCAACGCCGCGCTGTTCGTCGATGTGGGGCGGGTGAATGCGAGGGACTCCGAGTACCTGACCTGGGGGGAGCTCAACCGGCTTCAGCGTGGCGGCCGGTGGGAGGTCCAGCTTCAGTCGGGAACCGGTAACCGCCAGATCAGGTACGGGCCGAAGTCCGACGACGTCGGACCGTTCTACGCCTACCGTGGTTCCGAGGAGCGGATCGACGGCTGGCGCGAACGGGTGTTCTCGGACATCACCTTGGGTGAGGAGCAGCTGTCGTTCCGTGTTCAGGGCTACCGCCCGCTCGCGTTCGCGCCTCCGTATGGCAACTACGGTCAGGCCGGCACCAACGACCGGCGCATACCGCGCGAGCTGCTGGCGCGCCTCCACCAGAGCTTCGAGGTCGTCTTCACTCAGGACCGCACCGGCTTCACCGGCCGGGGTGCCGGCACCGCCGAGCCGCTCGGGCGATTCGAGATCACCCGAGACATCACCGAAGACGAGCTTCACGCGCTGCTCACGTCCCCGCCGCCGCGCTGATCTAGAGCGTCTTTACGAGCCGCAGCTCGCGGCTTTCACGCGCCGAGGATGGCAGTTGGACGTCGCGTTATTCGGCACGTGGACTGAGTCCGGTCAGGACGTGCTCGACGAGCGCATCGGCGTAGCGGGCGTCGAGCGGCGCCGTGCGCAGCAGCCAGCGGTGCAAGAGCGGGCCGAAGAGGAGCTCGGCGGCGAGGTCGACATCGACGTCCGCCCCGAGCTGGCCCGCGTCCTGGGCCGCCCGCAGGCGGTCGGCGGTCGCCTGCATCTGCGGCCGCAGAAGTCTTGCCACGAGCTCCTCGGCGAGCACGGGGTCGTGTTGGATCTCGGCCGTGATCGTGCGCTGCAGACGATCCGTGTCGGGATCGAGCAGCTCCTCGACCGTGGCCCGGAGCACGCTGCGGAGATCGCGCCCGATGTCGCCGGTGTCCGGAAGGGCACGATCCTCGGCGGTCGCGCCGGCATCCTCGAGCAGCGCGTCGAACACGACGGCTCCCTTCGTCGGCCACCAGCGGTAGATCGTCTGCTTGCCAACACCCGCCCGAGCCGCGATGCCCTCGATCGTCAGGCGTGAGAATCCGGTCTCGGGCAGCAGCTCACGGGTGGCGCGGAGGATCGCCTCGCGGGCACGGGCGCTGCGGCGCTTGGGATCGGGCGCAGGAGGCATCGGGGAGCGCGAGTCTATCCCCTCAACGCGACGAGCCGTCTCGTCTCGTCAAAGGGCGAAAGCGGTGATATGCTGACGAGACGTAACGTCTCGTCTTGTGGGGAGATCCGCTCGAATGTCCCGCATCTGGTTCATCACTGGCGCCGGCCGCGGCCTGGGTCGCGCGTTCACCGAAGCTGCCCTCGGAGCCGGGGACAAGGTCGTCGCGACCGCGCGCCGGCCGGCTGTTCTCGAGGACCTCGCCAGGGAACACCCGGATGCCCTGCGGGTGCTCACGCTCGACGTCCGCGACCGCGCGGCCGTCTTCGCGACGGTCGAGCGGGGGGTCGCGTGCTTCGGACGTCTGGACATCGTCGTCAACAACGCCGGCTACGGCCTCGTCGGCGGGGTGGAGGAGGTGTCGGAAAGCGAGGCCCGCCGGCACCTCGACACGAACCTGTTCGGCCCGCTCTGGGTCTGTCAGGCCGTCTTGCCTCACCTGCGCAGGCAGCGAAGCGGGCGCATCGTGCAGATCTCGAGCACCGGCGGGGTGGGTGCGATGCCGCTGTTCGGGCTCTACAACGCCGGCAAGTGGGCGCTCGAAGGGCTGAGCGAGGCGCTCGCCGGCGAGGTCGCGGAGTCGGGTATTCGCATCACGATCGCCGAGCTCAGCGGCTTCGCCACCGATTGGGCCGGTTCGAGCATGCAGTTCGCCGACCCGCTGCAGAGCTACGACGGCCTGCGGATCTCCCTGTTCGGCACCCCGACAGTGCCGTGGGAGCTGCCGGAGAACGGCAACGCGCCGACCGACGATGCAGATCCGCGCGAGGCCGCGGCAGCCCTCCTCGATCACCTCGACCGGGACGACGAGCGCATGAGGCTGCTCGTGGGCGATGACGCTCCGACGCACGTGGCGTTGGCGCTCGACCGGCGTCGCGCGGATTACACGCGCGACCCGCGTTTCAGCTGGCCCTCGCCCGTCGGCTCATTGAGCTTAGCGGCCCGTCGGGGGACGGTCAGCGTTCCTCGGCGGCCAGCCGCAGCCCGAGCGCAACGAGGGCGGTGCCCATCGCGGCGTCGAGCGTGCGCCGTATGCGGGGCCGATGGAGGAGGTCGCTGGCGCGGTCGACCGCCGCCGCGTAGGCGCACAGCCAGGCGAAGGTCATCGCGCAGAAGAGCAGCCCGAGCCCGAGCAGCACGGGGAAGGCGGCCCCGTGTGCGGGTGCGAACTGCGGCAGCAGGCTGGTGAAAAAAATCGCCATCTTGGGGTTCGCGAGGTTGCTGAGCATGCCCTGCCGGGTGGCGGCCGCCGGCTCAAGGCGGCGGCGTGCATGCGTCGTGTGGCCGGCGCGCTCGGCGACACCGTGACCGCGGATCGCGCTCCATAGCGTCTGCAGCCCGAGGACCACGAGGTAGCCCGCGCCGGCCAGCTTGAGCGCCACGAAGGCGGGCTCGGATGCGGCGATCAGCGCCGCCACGCCCGCGCTGGCGGCAAGCGTCCACACGGCCTGCCCGCTCGAAACGCCCAGCGCCGTGGCCACCCCGGCGGCGCGCCCGCCGAGAAGCGTGTTCCGAATCGTGAGCGCCGTGTCCTGCCCGGGCGTGACGATCACCAACGCGGCGACTCCGAGAAAGGCGAGCAGCTCGGCCGGCATCCAGTCAGCTTTGCATGTGAGTCGAGCCCGCTGCTGCGACGAGGGTGTCAAGACCGTGCAGAGCTTTCACACTTACGGCACGTGACGGCTGCGCCAATGAATCCGCTGCGCCGTGCCCTGCTCGGGCTGGGCGCGGCGGGAATCGCCATCGGCATCCCGATGACGGCCGTGATCGCCACCAGCGATCACACCAATCTCAGCGGTCTGATGGCGGGGCTGTCGCTGCTGGTGGCCTGGTCATTCCTCGGCACCGGTCTGTATGCATGGGACCGCCGCCCGGACAACCTGACCGGCCCGCTGATGGTGGCGCTCGCATTCAGCTGGCTGCTGGCCGGGCTGTCGGCCTCGAACGTCCCCGGTCTGTTCATCGCGGGGGTGCTGCTGAACGGCCTCCCATTCGCCATCCTCACCCACCTCCTGTTCGCGTTCCCGAGCGGGCGGCTCGAGCAGCGCTCGGATCGCTTTTTCGTGGGGCTCGGTTACTTCGTGACCACGATCATGCCGCCGTTTGGGATCGTGTTCTTCGATCCGGCGGTGTCGGACGACTGCGCGGAGTGCCCGGCCAACCCGCTGCTGGTCTGGAACAACAACCAGGACGTGCTCGACGTACTGGTCGCGATTCAGAGTGCGCTCGCGTCGGTGGTCCTGCTTGCACTGATCTGGCACCTGGTGCGCCGCCGCCACGGGTCCGACGACCCGAACGAGCGGGTCCGCAACGCGCCGGTCTGGTGGGCAGGCGGCGCGACGCTGCTGCTCGTGCTTCTTGTGCTGGCGAGCAACGTGGCTCCGGAGGGGGGCGACTACGACGACTACCTCTTCGCCGCCGCGCTGGCGGTGCTCGCGACGGTGCCGTACGCGTTCTGGCTGGGCGTGATTCGCTCCAGGCTCTGGGAGGCCGGTGTCGTGGCCGACGAAAACGTGCGGCTCGACGCCGAGCTGCAGGCGCGCCTGGACGAGCTGCGCGAGTCGCGCGCACGCATTGTGGAGGCGGGCTACGCCGAGCGCCGCCGCGTCGAACGCGACCTGCACGACGGCGCCCAGCAGCGCCTCGTCGCCCTCGCGCTCCAGCTGCAGCTGGTGCGCTCGAAGCTGCAGAGCGATCCCGCCGAAGCGAGCGAGCTTCTCGACGAGGCCACGCAGGAGCTATCCGGCGCGACCGAGGAGCTGCGCGAGCTGGCGCGCGGCATCCACCCGCCCGTGCTCACCGACCGCGGGCTCGTGGCCGCGCTGGAGGCGCTGGCCAAGCGCGCGCCTCTGCCCGTCACCGTCGAGGCCAACGAGACCGAGCGAGCGCCGGAGGCTGTCGAGGCCGCCGCCTACTTCGTCGTGTCCGAGGCGCTGACGAACGTCGCCCGCCACGCCGACGCCGGGCAGGCGATCGTGCGGGTCGCGCGTCGCGACGGCCTGCTGTGCGTCGAGATCGAGGACGACGGCACGGGCGGTGCCGAGGTGTCCAACGGGTCAGGGTTGCGTGGGCTGGCCGACCGCGTGGGCGCGCTTGACGGCGCGCTCGAAGTGGAGAGCCCGGCCGGCCGCGGGACGACCGTGCGCGCCAGGCTGCCGGTGCGCGACTAGACCTGCCGGCTCCTCTACCGTGCGCGATCTCACAGGAATGACGACCGCGGACGCGCCGTCATCCGAGCATGGCCCTTACTCGCAGATCCCGTCGAATCCTGTTCCTCGTCTCGGCGCACAACAGTCTCAGCCAGCGCGCCCTCATCGCCCTAACCGAGCTCGGGCACCGAGTGGACGTCGCGGTGGTCGACGGCGCGGAGCCGATGGAGGCCGCCGTCGCCCGACACCGCCCGGAGCTGATCGTCTGTCCGATGCTCAAGAAGATGATCCCCGAGTCGATCTGGGCGACGTATCGCTGCCTGGTCGTCCACCCGGGGCCGGTGGGCGACCGCGGCCCCTCCTCACTCGACTGGGCGATCGAGCTTGGCGCCGGCGAGTGGGGCGTGACGGTCCTCGAGGCCAACGGCGACTTCGACGCGGGCGATGTCTGGGCCACGCGCAGGTTCCCGATGCGCGACACGGGCAAGGGCAGCATCTACCGCCACGAGGTCCGCCGCGCCGCGATCGACGCGCTGGTCGAGGCGGTCGAGAAGGCCTTCGACGGTGGGGCGCGCGGGGCGCTCGAGGAGGACGATGCGCGTGTGGTCGGCCTGGCACGGCCGCTGATGAAACAGGACGTTCGCGCGATCGACTGGGCGTCGGACTCCACGGACACGGTCCTCCGCAAGCTGCGAGCCGCCGAAGGTCACCCCGGAGTTCTCGACGAGGTCGCGGGCGCCGACTTTCACCTGTTCGGCGCCCACCGCGAGCAGCGGCTCCGTGGCGCCCCGGGAAAGATCATCGCGCAGCGCCACGGGGCGATCTGCCGTGCGACTGTCGACGGCGCCGTCTGGATCACCCATCTCAGGCGCTCCGGCGCGCAGCACAGTCACTTCAAGCTCCCGGCGACGCTCGCGCTCGACCTCGCCGGGCGCGAGTCCGTCGCCCCGGAGGTCCGGGTGCCCCTGCACGGGGCGCCGGCCGGCGAGCGCACCTATCGCGAGATCTTCTACGAGGAGGATGCGGGGGTCGGCTACCTGCACTTCGACTTCTACAACGGCGCGATGAGCACCGGTCAGTGCAAGCGCCTGCGCGAGGCCTACCTCTACGCGCGTGCGCGCCGGAAGACGAAGGTGATCGTGCTGATGGGAGGGAATGACTTCTTCTCGAACGGCATTCACCTGAACGTCATCGAGGCGGCGGACGACCCGGCACTGGAGTCGTGGCGCAACCTGCACGCAATGAACGACATCGTTCGCGAGATAGTCGAGACCGATTCCCATCTGGTGATATCGGCGCTGGCGGGCGACGCCGCGGCCGGCGGCGTGCCGTTCGCGCTCGCGGCGGACCGCGTCTACGCGCGCGAGGATGTGGTGCTCAATCCCTACTACCGGCACATGGGCGGCCTGTACGGGTCCGAGTACTGGACCTACCTGCTGCCCCGCCGCGTCGGCGCGAAGATGACCGCCCAGCTCACCGGACCGCCCTTCACCCCGCTGGGCACCCGGCGGGCCGTCCAGATCGGATTGGTGGACGCGGCATTCGGCGCAACCGTCGCGAGCTTCCAGGCACAGACCCGCGCGCTGGCCCGCCAGCTCGCCTCGGACGGGCGGCTGGGGCAGCGGCTAGACGACAAGCGCCGCCGACGGGCCCGCGACGAACGGCTCAAGCCGCTGCAGGCCTACCGGGCAGAGGAGATGGCACGCGCCCACGAATGCTTCTTCGGGCCCGACCGCAGCTATCACGAGGCACGTCGGCGCTTCACCCGCAAGCTCGGGGCCGTCGAGACCGCCGCGCCGCAGCCGAGCGCCCGGCTCGCCGCGTGACGGCCGGCAAATGGAGCTCGCTCAGCCGGAGGCGGCCACGGCCTCGATCTCCACGAGCTGACCGTCGAATCCGAGGACGCTGACACCGAGGAGCGTGCTCGGCGGTCCGTCGCTGCCGAAGCAGAGCTCGACCAGCTCCCACGCGGTAAGCAGATCGGCCCGATCGCTCGACGCGACGTACACGGTCGTCTTGACGACGTCCTCGGGTCCGCAGCCGGCGGAGCGGAGCGCGGCGAGCAGGTTGTCCAACGTCTGACGGGTTTGGCCTGCGACGTCGCCTGCCGCGACCACGCGCCCTTCCGAGTCGAGGGGACACGCGCCGGCCGTGAAGACGGTGCTGCCGGGAGGGGCGATCGCGGCGTCGGAGTACGGGACGCCGGCGTAGAGCGAGGGCGTGCGGATGAGCTTCCGGGTCACGGGCGCAGTTTCGCCTCGGGCGTGCTCGCCGTCCTTCGCCGTCGCGCGTAGTGCCGGGCCTGGCGGGCGCGGTTGCCGCACGTCGGGGAGCACCACTCGCGCCGCGGGTGGTCCTTGAGGAACATCAGCACGCAGCCCGGAGCCTCGCATGCGCGCAGGTCGTCCGAGCGTGATCCACCCAGCAGCACGATCGTGTCTGCGGCGATGCACGCTCATCACCGGTCGGTGGCGCTGCGCGGCGATCGCTGCGCGCTGGGTGAGCTCGAGCCACTGCGGGCTGCGCTCGCTGGCGCGGTTGAGCTCGGTGAGGGCATCCTCGGGCACCGCCGGCCGTCCAGCACGGCCTCGAGCGCCGCGCGCACCGCCGCCCGGAGCACCAGGAAGTCCTCGACGGCCTGTTCCCCGGGCCGGGGGTCACGGGGAGCCGGTCGCCGAGCGCGGCGAGCTACGCGCCGTGCGGTCGGCCAGACCATCGACCACTCGCCCACCGTCTGCGAAGAGCGTGTTGTGGAGCTCGATCGGCAGCGGCTCGGCGCGTATGGGGCCAGTGTAGGCGGGCATCGGGATGCCTAACGTTAACAGGACTAGACATCCGTTAGCAAACTGATAGCTGCCTAACGGTTGACGAGAAACGATCCGTTATAGGAGCAGCGAATGACAGGCCTGGCCCCCTCTATCGGCACGTCATACGCCGAATTTCTACCGGACCGCGGCCCCCGACGGTGCACCGACGCTGCTCCTCCTGCACGGCTTCCCATCGGGCTCTCACCAGTTCAGGCGGCTGATGATGCACTCGGCGGGCGCTTCCGCTGATCGCCCCCGACTACCCTGGCCGGTGCACAGCGAAACGCGCCGTCTCGAGCCGTCGGCGGCTCGCAGAACACCGCTGTGGAAGCTGTTGCTCGCAGTGCCCGAACGTGGGCTCGATGCCAGATCTGTACTGCGACGCCTGTCGGCTTCCGGCCACCCGGCATCCCGAGTGGATCGCGGTGTCGTGTCACGAAATCCGGGGACCCAATGGTCCCGACCGCCACGCACCCCGCGAGCGACTGGTTCAAGGTCACGTGTACGTTCCCGCGGATAGGCGACTCGCCTGGGTGACGCCGCTCCCGTAGGCGAGTTGCCCGACGTCGCTCACGTGCGCGACGAGCCGCGTGGCCGGCAGGCCGGGGACTCGCCCGCTCACCGGCCGCGCCCTGCGCACCGCGCACGCCCTGCGGGCCGGATGCGCCTCGCTCGCCGGCGAGCCCCTGCAGGCCCTGATGGGCCGCGCAACCGCTCGCGCTGGGACGAACGGAAGTCGCTCAGCAGGAGCGAGCCCGGCTTCACCTTCGGCGAGGTGACGGCGTCGCGCCGCAACTGCTCCGTGCCTACGGAGCCTTTCGGCAGCTGCAGGGCCGCGTAGGAAGTGCCGCCGAGCGCCACGAACAGCGCGAGGCTTGCGACCACGTTTGCATACCGAACCTTGCCCGGCATTTGAGCCTCCTGAACGGGCGCGAATGACTGCCGCGCCGCGGTCGTGACATCGCTGCGATTCCGTGCGGGAGCACAGCACCACCCGCTGACATTCCGCAGACGTATCGCTGACGCGGGGCGTCAGCCTCGAGCGCGCGACTCGACCTTGACGGCCCTACCGTCGCGCAGTGTCCAGAGGTGACCGAAAGGAGCCGTGAGGGGCATGTTGCTTCGGCGGCCGCGAGCGCGGATGTGTCCGGTCACCAGGACCTGGTCTGGCGAGATCTCGTCGAACGTCTCGGCTTGATAGCGAAACTCCGAGAAGTCCTCCTCCAATCCCTCCACGAAGACGGCGAAGCCTTCGAGGCCGTGCAGCGTGCGATCCCCGACCTCCGGCGAGACGCGCGCCTGGAGATCCGGCGCCATGACCTCCCGTGCCGCCGCCAGGCCGCGTCTTTGGTCATCAACGGCGGCCCAGTCGAAGCCGTAGACGCCGCGAATCAGGTCGGCATTGCTCTCGGGCACTCTGCAGAAGTATCCCGGCCGAAGTGGATCAGCCGGGCGCCGGGCTAGCACAAGCCGCAACTTGCCTCAGCGTGGGAGGACGGCCCGGTAGAAGGCCGGTTTGCCCTCCCGAACCCGGATGATCGTCACCGGCTTCTTGGGCGTCCTTCGGCCGGGCGCGTAGGAGATTGTGCCGGTGACCATTGCGAAGCCGCGAGTCGCGGCGAGTGCCCTGCGGATGGCCGAGGGATCGGACGAGCCCGCCCTGCGAATTGCGTCCGCGATCAGGCGCATCGTGTCGTAGCCGAGGGCCGCGAAGGCATTCTCCGGCCTCCGGCCGTAGCGCCCGCGGTAAGCCGAGACGAAGCGGCGGACTCGGCGCGCCGCGCCGTCCAGCGCGACGTGCGTCGAGTAGTAGACGTTGTCCGCCAGAGTGCCCGCCACCCGGCTGAGCTCGGGCGTGTCGAAGCCGTCGCCGGACAGGATGGGTTGCATCAACCCGGCCGCACGCGCCTGGCGGATGAGGCGCCCGGCCTCCGAAGGCAACGCTGAAAAGAAGAGGACGTCGGGAGCGGGCCGATGTGCGCGGATGCGCGCCATCGCCGATGCGAAGTCGCGCTCACCCGAGGCGTACGACAGCTGACCGGCCACCGTGCCGCCGCGAGCAACGAAGCGCTGCCGGAAGAATCGCGCCAGCGCCCGGGTGAAGTCCGACCCCCGGTCGACGAGCAGGAATGCCGAGCGAGCCCGGAGGTCCTTGCGCGCAACATCCGCCACCGCATGCGCCTGCGCGTCGTCCCCGAATGCCGCCATGAAGAACCCGTTACCCACGGTCCGAGGCAGGGTCGGGAGCGTGGCGCCGGCGGTCACGAAGGGGATGCCGGCGCGCTGTGCGACCGGACCTGCGGCCAACGCAAGAGTCGAGTCATTGAGGCCGCCGATCGCGACGACCCGCTGGTCCTCGATCAACCTCCGGACGCCTCGGGCGACCGCCGTCGGGTTGCTTCGACTGTCGGCGACCGCGAGCTGCACGCGCCGCCCCAGGATGCCCCCGCCCGCGTTGATCTCGGCAGCGGCCAGGCGCATGCCGGCGAGTCCGGGAGAGCCGATCGACCTCAGACCGCCGGTCTCGCTGAAGACGGCGCCGATCCGAATCGGTTCAGCTCCCGCGGAGCGACTGCCATCGGCGCCGCCAACCGTCAGGACGAACAACGCCGCGATCACCGCCGAGAGGCTTGTCAGCCGCAACAGAGTGCGTTCCACGTGCTGAGCAGGCTACCCGGGCTGACAACAGTGGGTGCCCGCGTGTTGGGCTGACACGACACGTCAGCGAAACGTCAGCGAATGGTCAGCGAAGGTCAGCGGGTAGTGCTCTTGTTCAGCAACGTCCGATCCGATCCCCAGCGGCCAAGGAGAGACAGCAGCATGTCCGGCGACACGAAACAGCGTTCTGGGAGCTTCGAGACCTGGTGGCGGTTCGCCGCCGCGGGGTGGGTCGCGGCGCTGGTCGCGGTGCTGGCGGCCTGCATGGTGGCGGCGGGGCCCGGATGATCCTTGACGGCCCGTTCGCTCTGACGCGCGGGCGTGCCAGCGGGATTCCAGGGGTGCCGACGGAGCGGCGGGTCCAGTTGAGCCGGGGGCGCGGCTAGTTGTCGCGGTAGGCGTCGACGACGGCCGTCAGGTGTGAGAGGTCAGGGTGGTGATGTGTGCCGGTTTGGCTTGGGTGGGGCGCCGAAGGTGCGTAGGACGTGTTCGAGCGTCGAGGCGATCAGTTCGTGGGTCTGCTCGCGGGTGGCTTCGGCCTTGTAGCCAGCGTCTGGTTGCGGAGCGGTTGAGCGCGGTCCAGCATTCGAGCGCGTAGCGCAGCCGTGGCGTGTCGTCGGCGATGTCGGCGTGCTGGGCGGCGAGTAGCGCGACGGCGCGGCGTACGAGCTCGGTGACGACTTGCCTGATGTCGGGGTCGGCGATGTCCTCGCCGCGCCCGAGCGTGGCGAGCCAGATCGTGCGGTTCTGCTCGGTCCAGTCGAGCCAGCGCGAGACGCTGTCGGCGAGGCGCGCGCGGGCGCTGCGGCCCGCGGGCGGCGGCAGTTGTTCCTCGCGCACGGCGCCGAGCCGCTCGAGCAGCGCGATGTAGACGTCTTTGCGGCCGCCGAAGTAGTGGTGCACGAGCCCCCTGGTGACGCCGGCGCGTTGGCGATGTCCTCGATCGAGACCTCGTCGTAGCCGCGTTCGGCGAACAGCGCGTTGGCGGCCTCGAGGATCTGTTCGCGCCGCTGCCCGGGGTCGAGGCGGCTGTACTTCGGCGTGGCTCATAAGGCCAGCCTAAAATATTGTTGGCGATCGGTCAAGAAGTGTTAGCATATCGCCAACAAGGAACGCGGGTCGGCCCTCACGGGCGGGCACGCATTGCGGATCTGAACTTTCGCGGAAGCGACTGATAAGACGAGCAGCGGTGCCCACGCGGGGCAGTGTTGCCGCCAGTCGACCGACAGGATTGAACTAGCGAGGAAAACGAAGATGAGGATTGCGACTGACAGGGCGACGGTCGAGGAGAGGGCCGCAGCTTGGGACTACCTGATGAGTACGACCGAGACGGGGTCGGTCGCGATCACGAAAGCGTGGTGCTGGCTGCGCGATCAGGTCGAGGCACGCGAGGCCGCGACCCGCGTCGCTGACGAGAAGGCACCGGCCGTCGAGACCGAGAACGTCGTTCAGTTCAGCGTCGTCGAGGTTGACGACCGCGAGTCCGGCAAGCTGCCGGGAGAGGACGCCCGCTCATGAGGCGGGCGATCGCACTGATCACGGTGGGAGCGGCGGTGCTGGCGGTCCTGGCGACCTGACCAAGCTGCGCGAGCGGTCATCAGAGCGTGGCTCGCCAAGTGGCCGCGCGCCGTGACTCGCGGTCGCATCGACTCAACACGGCCTGCAGCCGCTCGCCAGCGCTCGTTCGGGCTCGAGGCCGCGTTCCTCCTCGGGCCCCGATTCCATCCGCACGCGCCGGAGCTGCGCCGCGGCGAGGACGGCCGCGCCGATCGCGACCGCGGCGCTCAGGGTGGCTGCCAGCTGAAGTGCCTGGGTGAACGCCTCGCGGGCCGCGTCCACCAGCTCGGGCGCCAACGGATCCGGGAGCTCGTCGCCCGCCGCTACCGCGCCGCCGAGCGTGTCGCGCGCGGCCTCCGCCGCGCCGGGTGGGACGCCCGCAGGGACCTCGCCCTCGATTTGGCCGCGGTAGACGGCCGTGCCGACGGCGCCGAGCACCGCGATGCCCAGCGCACCGCCGAACTCGGAGCTCGTCTCCGAGATCCCGGCGGCCGCACCCGCCCGCTCCGGCGGCGCGGCCCCTACCATCAGGTCGGCCGCCAGCGTGTACACCGGAGCGAGCCCGAGGGCGAAGACGACGGACCCGGTCACCAGGGTGGCGAGCGCGGACTCGCCGTCGACCTGCGTGAGCAGCGCGAAGCCGGCGCCCGCGAGCGCGAGACCGCCGGCAATAACGTAACCCGGTCGGATCCGCCGGACATACAGCGGGGTAAGCAGCGCTCCGACGATGAAGGCACCCGCGTAGGGCACCGTCCAGAGCCCCGCCTCGAACGGCGACAGCCCGTGCACGAGCTGCAGGTACTGGGCGAGGAAGACGGCGATGCCGAAGTTGACGAAGAAGCCGAACGTGTTGGCTGCGAGCGCGGCGTTGAAGGCGGGCACGCGGAAGAGGCGCAGGTCGATCAGCGGATCGGCGAGCCTCTGCTGCCTGCGCACGAACGCGGCGCCGAGGGCGAGCCCGGCGCCGATCGACAGGGCGGCGATCCATCCCACGCCGTCCTGGGCGATCTGCTTGAGGCCGTAGATCACCGCCAGCACGGCGACGAGCGAGACGGCCGCGCTGATCAGGTCCAGCCTGCCCGCCTCGGGATCCCGGTACTCGGGTAGCAGCCGCGGGCCGACCACGAGCAGCAGCCCCATCACCGGCAGCGCCGGCAGGAACACCGAGCCCCACCAGAAGTGCTCGAGCAGGAGCCCGCCGATCAGCGGCCCGACCGCGGCGCCGACGGAGAAGCTGGTGATCCACACCCCGATGGCGAAGGTGCGCTCCCGCGGGTGGTCGAACATGTTGCGGATCAGCGAAAGGGTCGACGGCGCCAGCGTCGCCCCGGCGACCCCGAGCAGCGCGCGCGCCGCGATCAGCATCTCGGCACTGTTCGAGAGCGCCGCGAACAGCGAGGCGAGGCCGAAGGCGGCGGCGCCGATCAGGAGCAGACGGCGGCGGCCGATCCGGTCGCCCAGCGTCCCCATGGTGATCAGCAACCCGGCGACCATGAAGCCGTAGATGTCCACTATCCACAGCAGCTGCGAGCTGCTCGGCTGGAGATCCTCGCTCAACGCGGGCAGCGCGAGGTTGAGGACGGTCAGATCCATCGCGTAGACCAGGCACGGCAACGCGAGCACAGCGAGCCCGACCCACTCGCGGCGCCCGGCCCGGGCCGCACCGAGTTCGGTCACGCCGGCCCTGTCGAGGTCGAAGTCATTCAGGCGTAACGACTTCGCAGCGCTGCCAAACTGACCGCCGAGCCGCAGATGAGCGCCCGCCCCACCACCGCGCGTGAAAGCAAGCTGCTCGAGGCAGCGCGCAGACGGGACGAAGACGCCTTCAGCCGGCTCGTGGAGCCCCACCGCACGGAGCTTCACGCGCACTGCTACCGGATGCTCGGCTCGGTCCACGACGCCGACGACGCCCTCCAGGACGCGCTCCTGCGCGCCTGGCGCGGGCTGGCCAGGTTCGAGGGCCGCAGCTCGCTACGGACGTGGCTCTACAGGATCACCACCAACGCGTGCATCGACGTGATCTCACGGCGGCCGAAGCGGGTGCTCCCGATCGACCACGCGCCCGCCGCCGGTCCGGGAGACGATCTCGGCGAGCCGTTGACCGAGTCCGTCTGGATAGAGCCCTACGCCGATGCCGGCGGAGGACGGCCGCGCCGCCCCAGGCTCCTACGAGCGTCGGGAGAACGGAGCTGCCTTCATCGAGCGCTGCAGCACCTGCACAGGCGACGTCGATGCGATCCTCGCGATGCTGGCCGACGACGCCACCTTCACGATGCCGCCGCTTCCGACCTGGTACCGCGGCCGCGCTGCGATCGAATCCTTCCTCACCCGCTTCGCGCTCCAGGATCGGTGGCGACTGCTCCCGGCGCGCGCCAACGGTCAGCTGGCATTCGGCTGCTACGCGTGGGATGGGGAGAAGAAGAGCTACACGGGGCTCTCGCTCGACGTACTCACCCTGGACGGCGCGCGGGCGACGGAGGTCACCTCATTTGTCACCCCGTACACGCGCGGCCCCGCCCGAGAGCGGTTCGCCGCCGACGTCCTCCAGCGCTTTGGCCTGCCCACCAGCCTCGACTGACCTCGAATGTCAGCTAGCCAAGTCGCGGTCGAGCCATTCGCGAATGCGCTCTGCCACCGCGATCGACTCCGGCTGTTTGAGGAGGATCTCGGAGTGGCCGATGGCGGGGATGAGGTCGCACCGGGCGCCCAATAGCTCGGCTAGGCCGGCCACGGCGGCGGGAGGCGTCAGCACGTCCAGTTCGGTTGCGAAGACCAGGGTCGGTGCCGTTACGGCTTGGAGATCGACGTCGATCGTCCACCGCGAGGCTTGCCACACCGCCCGGGGCGACTCTCGCTCAAGCAAGTCGTAGTACCTGCGGGCGAGGTCTTCATCGAGGGTTGGGTAGTAGAGCTGTCTTGCGAGGTCATACGGGAAGGGACCGAACGGCTTCGTCAGGTCGACATCGATCTCGATCGGATCGGCGCCCACGGCGGACGGCACGACCGGCGTGAGCAAGACCAAGCGCTCGACCGGATTGCTTGCGGCGTAGACCAGTCCGGCCATAGCGCCCATGCTGTGCCCGATGATGATCGGCGGGCGGCCCAGGCGTTCGACGATGTAGCGGAGCTCCTCGCGCGCAACGTCGTCTATGCCGCGCCGCACGAACTGGTCTTCGGGCAGCCGCCGCGAATCGCCGTGATTGAACCAGTCGAGCGCGTGGACCTCAAAGCCTCCTTCGCTGAGCACCCGCGCGTACTGCTCGAACGACCACTTCGCGTGCCCGCCGCCGTGCACCAGCACAATGGGGGCCTTGCGGCTCGGCCTGGTGGGCACGTACTTGCGGACCGCCGGCGAAGCCGATCGTCCGCGTCCCTGCCGCATGCAGGCAGGCGAGCTAGCCGGCGTTCGTGCCGGGGCCAAGGCGTACCGCGCGTCGGTCGGTCTCCGGTGCACTCAACGCGATCCGCGCCCTCACCGTTGTGCCTTCACCCGCAGCGGCTCTCGATCTCAAGCCCGCCTCCCAGCGCGCTAACGCGATCGGCCAGCCCGCGCAGCCCCGACCCGGCGGAGGGGTCCGCGCCGCCGACCCCGTTGTCGTGAACCTCGACCGTCGCAGAGCCGTTTTCGACTCGCACGCTGACGTGGACGTGGCTGCAGCGTGCAGTGCTTGGCCGCGTTTGTGAGTGCCTCGGCCACCACGAAGTATGCGGAGGTCTCGACCGGGGCCGGCAGGCGCTCTGGGGGCAGCTGCGCAAGCTCCACTGGCAGCGACGAGCGGCTGGCCAG
The DNA here is from genome assembly GCA_963757815.1 of uncultured Thermoleophilaceae bacterium. Lineage (GTDB taxonomy): Bacteria > Actinomycetota > Thermoleophilia > Solirubrobacterales > Thermoleophilaceae > JACVRW01. The sequence continues at coordinate 18,876 of CAVWSN010000024.1, forward strand.
GGCCTCCAGCGCGGCGCTCAGCCCGCGGTCTGTGAGGACGCTTGGGTGGATGCCCGCGGCAAGCTCACGCAGGTCGCGGATCCCTGACTCCATCTGCTCGAGCGCCTCCGCCACGAGCTCGCGCGCCTCGTCAGGGTCTTGCGCCAACCTCCGCTGCGCGAGCCTCAGGCTGATCACGGCGCCGACGAGCTCCTGTTGGGCGCCGTCATGCAGATCGCGCCCGAGCCGGCGGCGCTCCTCATCGCCGGCCTCGACGATCCGGGCGCGCGAGGCGGCCAGCTGTTCGCGCGCGACGACGTTGGCGAGCGCGGCCGTGACAAGTTCTGCGAAGTCGGCGAGCCGGTTCTCGGCCCCGTCGGGGAAGGCGTGCGGGTGTGCGCTGGACGCAATGATGCCGCCCCAGGTTCTGCCGGCTACCGTGACCGGCGCTCCTATGGCGGACCGAATGCCGACCGCGCGCAGCCTGTTCACCAGCTTGCCGCCGACGCCCGTGTAGTCGTCCACCCGCTGGGGTCTGCCGCTCCGGCTCAGCTTCCACGAGACCGTTTCCCCGTCGAGCGGGACCCTCTCACCCGTCTGGAATCTCGGGGCACCGTCGACCGCCCAGAACCCCACGATCGTCTGGGTTCCGTCGTCCTCGAAGCGAATTACACCGACGCTCTGCACGCCCAGCACGCGGCCCACCTCCTCGCAGACGCCCTCGAACAACCGCGCCGGGACCGGGTCGCTCGCGACCAGCGTCGCGACGCGGCGCAGCGCCGCCTGCTCGGCGAGGAGCGCTTCGAGCTGTACCACCGAGGGCTCGACGTGCGTCATTGAGAGCGCAGGAAGCTCAGCACCGCCAGCACGCGGCGGTGATCCTCAGCGGCCGGCATGAGGCCGAGCTTGTCGAAAATGCTGGTCACGTGCTTCTCGACGGCGCGCTCGGTCACGACGAGCCGCCGGGCGATCGCCTGGTTCGAGCGACCCTCCGCCATCAGCGCGAGCACCTCGCGATCGCGCTCGGTTAGCCCGACCAGTGGGTCCTCGCGGCGACGGCGACCCAGCACCTGGACGACGACCTCGGGGTCGAGCGCAGCCCCGCCCTCGCCGACGCGGCGCACCGAGTCGGCGAAGCGCTCGACATCTCCCACCCGCTCCTTGAGCAGGTAGCCGGTGCCTTCGGCCCCGTCCGCGACGAGGTCGAGCGCATAGCCCTCCTCCAGGTACTGAGAGAGGACAAGCACCCCGGTCCCCGGCAGGCGGCGGCGGATCTCGATTGCGGCGCGAAGGCCATCGTCGGTTTCGGTGGGGGGCATCTTGATGTCCACCACCGCCACGTCTGGCTTGTGCGCGCACACCTTGCGCACCAGGTCCTCAGCATCACCTGCCTGCGCGACGACCTCGAAGCCCGCGTCCCGGAGCACGCGCACGATCCCCTCCCGCAAGAGCACCGAATCCTCGCCGACGACTACACGCACCGGATCCTCGCCTCGACGGTCGTGTCCTGCCCGCTTGTCATCCCAGAAGCTCCTCGATCGCTTCGCGCGACAGCTCGGTCTTCGGCACAAAGCCCCGGGCGCCGCTCTCGGCCACGCATTGCTCGAATTCGGCGCCGTCGTGGCTCGAGGTGAGCACCACGGCCGGCGGGGCCTCCAGCGCCTCGAGCCGGGAGGTCACTTCGAAGCCGTCCCCATCCGGGAGATACACGTCGACGAGGGCCAGCTCCGGCCCGAGGGCGCGGGCGGCCTCAAGTGCCGAGGCCACGTCGCCCGCCTCCCCGACTACCCGATAGCCCTCGCTCTCCAGCATCCGCCGGGCCTGTGCCCGGAAGCCCGAGTGATCGTCGACGATCAGGACGCTGGCGCCCATCACAACGGAATTGTCCCGCGCGGAGCCTGTCAAGACGGTACGGCTAGCCGTACTCGCCAACCGCCTCCGTTACGGCGAGCCGAACGGCAGGCGGCGGGAGACCGACTCGCAATCACGCCGGGTAGCCGCCTTGTGTCGGCGAACCCAAGTGGAACCCTCACCTGGCTCAGATCGAGCAGGTCGAGAACTCAGTGAGGCAGAGACTTCGCAACCAGGCGGCCTCTTTGGCCCAGCTCCCGGGCGGCCGGCGGACAAAGTTCGCGGTGGTCGCGGTGTGGCTGGTGGTGCTTTTCGCGCTCGGCCCGCTCGCGGGCAAGTTCGAGGACGCCCAGGAGAACGACCCGGTCGACTACCTCCCCGCCAACGCGGAGTCGGTTGAGGCGATTGATCAGCTCGAGGGCTTCCCCTCCGAGGATCAGGCCGACGCGATCACCGTCTTCCATCGCGACGGCGGCCTGACCGCCGAGGACAGGGCGGCGATCGGGCAGGTCCGCACACGAATAAACGAGGAGGTACGCGCAGAGATCAACGCGGAGCGCCCCGGGACGGTCGCCGAGACCGGCCCGCCGGTGATCTCCGCCGACGCCGCCACGGCGCTCTTGACGACGCCGATCACGGTGCCCGAGGAGGCCAGCGGCGATGCGGAGGACCTGCTCACGGACACGCCCGAGGAGATCAAGGCCGAGCTGGGGTCCCTGCCGACCGGCCTCGAGGCCGAGGTGACCGGTCCGGCCGGCTTCGCCGCCGACGCGGTCGAGGTCTTCAACGACATCAACGGCACCCTGCTGCTGGCTACCGCGGGGCTGGTGCTGCTGCTGCTGATCATCATCTACCGCAGCCCGATCTTCTGGATGATCCCGTTCTTCTCGGTGCTGATCGCCGAGCTGACCACCCGCGGGCTCGGCTACCTGATCGCCGACGCGGGCGTGACCGTCACCGGCCAGTCCGGAGGCATCCTCCCGGTGCTGGTCTTCGGCGCCGGGACCGACTACGCGTTGCTGATGGTCTCGCGCTACCGCGAGGAGCTCCGGCGGCATGAGGACAAGCACGACGCCATCCGCGTGACCCTGCGCCGGACGAGTCCCGTCATCCTCGCTTCGGGCGGGACGGTGATGGCGGCGCTCTTGACGCTGTCGCTGGCCGAGGTCAGCGGGACCTCGGGCCTCGGGCCGATCGGCGCGCTGGGCATCGCGATGGCGATGATCTCGATGCTGACCATCCTCCCCGCCCTGCTGACGATCTTCGGGCGCAAGGCGTTCTGGCCCTTCATCCCGCAAGTCGGCAGCGAGGGCACCGACGAGACGCACGGCACCTGGCGCCGGATTGCCGAGTGGGTGGCACGGGGGCCCCGACGAGTCTGGGTCGGCACCACCGCGGTGCTCGCGGTGATGATCGCCGGACTCGCCTTCCTCAACAGCGACCTGACCACCGGCAACATGTTCCGGGACGAGGTCGACTCGGTCCGGGGGCAGGAGCTACTGGAGGCGGGTTTCCCAGCGGGCTCCAACGCGCCGACCAACGTCGTGGTCACCGACGAGGGGAAGCTCGGCGCCGTACGCACAGCGGTGGCCGGGGCGCCCGGCGTCGCCGAGGTCTCGCCGCAGGTGGAGCGAGGACCGGCCGGGGCCAAGCTCGAGGTCACTCTCGAAGAGGATCCCTACAGCACCGCCGGATTCGACCTGATCCCGGGCATCCGCGACGCGGCGCGGGCGGTCGCCGGCGACGACGTCTTGGTCGGCGGCCCGACGGCCGAGGAATACGACCTGCGCCAATCGGCGGCGCGCGACAACCGGCTGATCGTGCCGATCGCACTGGTCGTCGTCTTCCTCATCCTCGCGGCCCTGCTGCGTGCGATCACGGCGCCGCTGGTGCTGATCGGGACCGTGATCCTGAGCTACTTCGCCGCGCTCGGGCTCTCGGCGTTCTTCTTCGAGGTCGTCTTCGACTTCCCGGGCATGGCCCCCGACCTGCCGCTGTTCGCGTTCGTCTTCCTGGTCGCTCTCGGGATCGACTACAACATCTTCCTGATGGCCAGGGTGCGTGAGGAAACGCTCACGCACGGCACCCGCGACGGGACGATCAGGGGCCTGGCCGTGACCGGGGCGGTGATCACCTCGGCGGGGCTGGTGCTCGCGGGCACCTTCTCGACGCTGGCCGTCCTGCCGCTGGTGATGCTCACCGAGATCGGCTTCACGATCGCGGTCGGCGTCCTGATCGACACCTTCCTGGTCAGGTCGCTGCTGGTACCGGCACTGGTGCTCGAGATCGGCGACCGGGTCTGGTGGCCCTCCGCGCTCACACACCTCGCCGGGCGCGGGCGCCGGGAGCCCGCCCCAGGGCGGATCGCAGTCGAGACGAAGTCATGAGCCGTGCCCGTCGCCCTCAGCCGGCGGCATCGTGCTTGCGCCGGGACGACGACGCCTTCCGCAGCCTCATCGAGCCGCACCGCCCGGCGCTTCACGCCCACTGCTACCGGATGCTCGGCTCGCTGCACGATGCAGAGGATGCGCTCCAGAACACCCTCCTGCGGGCCTGGCGGGCGCTACCCAAGTTCCGGGGCCAAAGCTCGCTTCGCAACTGGCTGTACCGGATCGCGACCAACGTTTGCCTCGACGCAATCGCCCGCCGTCCCAAGCGCGTGCTACCGATCGATTACGGACCGCCCACAAGTCCGGGCGACGCGCCCGAAAAGCCGCCGTCGGTCGCTGTGTGGATCGAGCCGTACCAGGACGAAATGCTCGGCAGCGCGGATGGGGACGCGACGCCCGAGGCTCGCTACGAGCGCCGCGAGATGCTGGAGCTCGCGCTCATCGCTGCGCTGCAGTACCTCTCCGCCCGCCAGCGGGCCGTGTTCATCCTCCGCGACGTGCTCGGCTTCTCCGCCAAGGAGGTTGCGGACTCGCTCGAGACCACGGTCGCATCGGTCAACGGGGCGGTCCTCCGCGCCCGCCGCGCGCTGGAGGAGCAGCTGCTGGAGCCAAGCCAGCGTGCGACCTTGCAGAGGCTCGGCGACCGGCGGCTGCGAGAGATCGTGGAGCGCTTCGCCGATGCGTTCGAGCGAGGCGAGATCGAAGCGATCATCGCCCTGCTGGCCGAGGACGCGACGTTCGCGAGCCGGAGCCGGCAGCCGACCAAAGGAGATCATCGTGCGGATTTTCGCCTACGACCGATTCAAGCCCGGCGTCACGCTCGAGACGATCGAGCCATACCTGCCTGAGGAGGTCGCCAACGTCTGGCGGCTGTGGAAGGCGGGGATCGTCCGGGAGAACTACGCCCGCGCCGACGAACCCGGTGTCGTGATCGTGTTCGAGCTCGACAGCGTCGAGGATGCCAAGCGCTACACCGACGACTTCCCGCTCACGAAGGCCGGCTTCCTCGAGTGGTTCTTCATCCCACTCATGATTCCGCTGCCGATCGAGAGCCTGTTCAGGGGCGAGGTCGACGTCGCCGAGCCGTTCGACCGCACGACTACGGTCGCCAGGTAGCCCGCCATGCAGCGCCACCGCAACCTTCAGATCCCCGACAGGCTCGCGGACGTCTGCGACCCGGATCGCCTGGCCCTCCTCGTCTACGACATGCAGGTCGGCGTCGTCGGCCAGCTCGCCGACGGCCCGGAGGTGACCGAGAGGGTGATGCGGGTTCTCGACGCGGCCCGCCGGGCCGGAGTCAGGGTCTTCTTCACCCGGTACATGACGCTGCCGGTGGAGCTGATGGGTATCTCCCAATTGCGCACGTGGATGGCCTGGCAGCGGAAGGATCGAGTCGAGGATGTCGTGTCGCCGTTCCCGCGCGGCTCTCCCGCTTTCGAGCTCGTGCCGGAGCTCGCGCCGCGCGGATCGGAGGCGATCTTCGACAGGCTCTCGATGTCCGCATTCGAGGGCGCCCCGCTCGAGTTCGCGCTGCGCGACGCTCAGGTCGTCGCGTTCGCGATCGTCGGCGTCGCGATGGAGGTCGGCATCGAGCCGACCGTCCGCCACGGCGCCGACCTGGGCCTCATTCCGGTCCTGGTCACAGACGCCTGCGGCGCCGGGAACCCCACTGCCGCCGAGCGCTCGCTCGACGCGCTCGCCACGGCCGGCGACGCGATCCTTACCGACATCTCGACGATCACCGGCCTTCTCGAAACAGCACGAGGACCTCAGGAGGTCTCGCGATGAATGCCATCCACGACACCGACACCCATCACGAATCCGTTGACGTCACCCAGCCGAGCAGCAGGCCGCACGTGCTGATGGTCGTGGCCAACCCGACCACCTCGTCCACGCTCGGCTGGCCGGTCGGGTTCTGGGCCGCCGAGCTGTTCCATCCTCTTTACGAGTTCAGCAAGGTGCGGTACCGCGTCGACCGTCGCGAGTCCCGACGGCGGAAGGGTCGAGGTCGACGCCCTCTCGGATCCGCGTGACGAGAGCCGCTGGTCAGCGGACGACCTGATCTCGATGGGAGCCCTCAACACGCCCGAGATCGCGGCGCTGCTCGAGCAGACGCCCAAGCTGGCAGACCTCGACCTCGACGAGTACGACGCACTGGTCGTCTGCGGCGGCCAGGCGCCGATGTTCCAGTTCCGCGACAACGAGGATCTGCAGCGCACGATCGCGGCCTTCTACGAGGCCGAAAAGCCGACCGCCGCGCTGTGCCACGGTGTCTGCGCATTGCTCGAGGTCGAGCTCTCCGACGGTTCCCGCCTGATCGACGGCAAGACCATCACCGGCTTCGCGAACGTCGAGGAGGACTTCGGCGACGCGGCCGTGGGCCAGCGGGTCCAGCCATTCCGAATCGAGGACGAGGCCCGATCGCGAGGCGCCAACTACGTGCAGGCAGGCCTATTCAAGGCATTCGCGATTCGAGACAACCAGCTGATCACCGGCCAGCAGCAGTACTCGGGCACCAAGGTGGCCCAGCTCGTGATCGAGTCCCTCGGGGTCTGAACAGGAGGGACAACACGCGCCCAGCATGGCTGCCGAGCCCGATCCCCAGCAGCTGCTCACCGCCCTGACCACGGAGCACTTCACCCTCCAGGGCTCGCGCTCGCAGACAGTCAGTGAGAGCGCCTCGCGGGCCTCGCTCTATCTCTTCTCGGTCTCGAGCACCCTGGTCGCGCTCGGGTTCATCGGTCAGATCTCGACGGTCGGCGACACCTTCAAGGTATTCGCACTCACTGCCTTGCCTACCCTCTACGTGCTCGGCCTCTTCACCTTTGTGCGCCTCGTGCAGAGCGTCGCCGAGGACTTCCAGTACGGGCGGGCGATCAACCGGATCAGGCACCATTATCTCGAGCTCGCGGGCGACAAATCCCGCCTGTTCATGATGTCGGCTCACGACGACGCGCCCGGGGTGCTCGCGAACATGGGAATCAGGCACGCCGCCTGGCAGGCCTACTTCACGACTCCGAGCATGGTCGCAGTGATCAACAGCGTCGTCGGCGGCAGCGCGGTCGCGATCGCGGTAGGGACGATTGGCGATCCGCCGCTCGGGGTAGCCGCGGCCATCGGGGGGTTGGTGGCGATCGTCTCTCTGGCGGCGTTGCGCCGCTTCGAGACCCGCTACCTGCGGGCCGGGGTTGGTGAGCTCGAGATCCTCTTCCCCTCGCCGCAGCCCTCGGCATCATGAGTGATCGGGAGAGCACCGCACCGCGCGG
>CAVWSN010000025.1:0-127927 GCA_963757815.1 uncultured Thermoleophilaceae bacterium
TGGCCAGGAAACGGCGACCAGCTGACGGGCATGTCGTCGTGTACATACGGAAGCGCAGTCAAGGTTGGCCTGAGGCGGTGCCGGCACGGGCGCGGCTCAGGCCCGGCCTGGCGTAGCGGCGCTCAGAGGGCGACAGGTCGGCGATCGGCTGAAGCGCGGCAGCAGTTCGGGAACGCCGGGCCGTCGCTCCGGCAAGGGCTCGAGCTCGAGGCAGGCCGCGATGAGGTCCTCGGCATCGCCTCAGATACGGCCATGGCTCGCTTAGGCCTCACCGCGCGGTCCGTCGGTGTTTGACCTGGCTTCCAGGCGATCGCAGAGGCACGGCTCGCAGGTCCGCTCCGCACATGAAGCACTGGTCCGCTCCTCCGGCGCGCGCTCGGAGCAGACGCGGCAGCGCTCACTCTCATCCTCAGTCGTGGCCTTGCGCCGAAACAACCGCATTGGGGTCTCCTTTGGAACTCGCGAACCAGCATAGTCCCCGCTCGCGTAAGGGCGGTCCATGCATAAAAACCCCATAACGATCGTACTCAGTGGTCGCTGCTTCGTAGTACGGCGCACCTCTAGTTGGGCTCTCTTTACCAGTAGCGTGGGGGTCGCGGAGGACGTTTCCTCCAGCCGGGGGTTCGGTTTACGTCCGGGCCGGGAAGAGAGCGGCGGCGCGACGCTGCTCGCGGCGATCTTCGCCTCGAACCTTCCCGAGGCCGTCGTCGGCGCTGAGAAGATGCGCGCGGCGGGCATGGAACGAAGGACGATCATGCTCATCTGGGCCGTGACCGCTGTCGTGCTCGCGCTTGCCGTGGTGGCCGGCTATGGGGCGTTCTCGGGCGTGAGCGACAGGAACTGGCCTGGCCGCTCGGCTTCGCCGGCGGCGCGGTGCTCGCCTCGCTCGCGGACACCCTCATGCCCGAGGCCTTCGAGGAGGCAAGGCACAGACCGTCGGTGGCGTACTTCACGGCGCTCGGCTTCCTCCTCTCCTTCCTGGTGTCGGCGACCTCGAGCACAGGCGCCTGCAAGGCTGCCCAGACGTGCTCGAGTTCCTTCTACGACGCCATCAGCGACAACCCGAGCACCTACCTGGCCCTGTGCGCGATCGTCCTCGTCGACGACTTCCTCTGGTTCGCCCCGGGCGACACGGCGATGATCACCGCCGGGATCATGCGCCAACGGCGGGCTGCTGCTGTACCTCGTAATCGTGGCGGGGACGATCGCGGGATCCTCGGGGACAACATCTCGTACTTTCTCGGCCGCAGGTTCGCCCGCGCCTCGCGGACCGCCTGCTCAAGGGCGACCGCGCGCGCGAGCGCTACCGCTGGGCGAAACGGCAGATCGCGATCCGTGGATCGACCATCATCATCGTGGGGCGCTTCATCCCCGCGGGACGAACCGTCACGACCTTCGCGTGCGGAACATCCAATCTGCCCTACGGCGCTTCTGCTCGCCGACTCGCTGGCCGCGCTTGCGTGGGCGACCTACACGGCCCTGCTCGGGTTCGCCGGAGGGCGCGCGTTTCGCGACGCCCTGTGGCAGCCGCTGCTCATCGGGCTCGCCGTCGCGGTCGTGCTCGGCGCTGGCGCCGAGCTCCTCGGTCGCGACCGAGGCCGCGCCGGCGCGAGGGAGCGATGAGCAGGCGGACGCCGACCTCGCTCGAGAGCGAGCACACGCCCCGGGCGGTGCGGGCGCGGCTCGAGCGCACCCCATCCGCGAGCTACCTCCGCGACTTCATCTACGGCGCCGTCGACGGAGCGATCACGACCTTCGCGGTAGTCGCCGGCGTGGCGGGGGCGGACCTCGACGAGACCATCGTGATCATCCTGGGCGGGGCAACCTGATCGCCGACGGCTTCAGCATGGCGGCCAGCAACTTCCTCGGTTCGCGTGCCGAGCGCCAGCAGCGCGAGCGAGCGCGCCGCGACGAGGAGGCCCAGATCATGCTCGCGCCCGAAGGCGAGCGCGAGGAGATCCGGCAGATCTTCGCGGCCAAGGGGTTCGAGGGCCGGGACCTCGAGAGCGTGGTGGAGGTGATCACCTCCGATCCCGCGCTCTGGAGGGACACGATGATGAGCGAGGAGCTCGAATTCGGCGCGACGGAGCCGAACGAGGTTCGCGCGGCGTCGCCACCTTGACGGCGTTCGTGACCGTCGGCTTCCTCCTGCTGGTGTTCGTCATCGACGCGATCCTGCCGGGCGAAGATCGACTGGGCCTTCACCTGGAGCGCGGTGCTCGACGGCGGTCGCCCCTCGTGGTCGGCGCCATGAAGGCGCGCTTCGTCGACCAGCGCTGGTGGCGGTCGGCGCTGGAGACCCTCACGGTCGGAGGGGTCGCCGCCACGCTCGCCGACGTCGCCGGGTCGATGCTGCAGGGAGTGGGATGAGCGGCACCTCGCCCCTTGATGTCCTGGTCGCGGGTGGAGGCGTGGCCGGGCTGGAGACGATGATGGCGCTCAGGTCTCTGGCCGCCGGCCGCGTGGAGCTGGCGCTGGTCGATCCCGAGCAGCAGCCGGACGCGTTCAGGCCACGCTCCCGAGGAGCATCGCGCGCGATGACCGCAGCGATCGGCGCGAAGAACGGCTCCGCGTGACCGACAACTTGATCGGCGACTGACCCAGGCAGCCGTCGCTGCCGCCGTCCCCGGTATCAGCGGGAGACATCGACCGCAATCTTCGCCGCCTGGGAGAGCAGGCGCCTTGCCCTCCTCGCTTGCGCCGACCTCTTCGGAGGAGAGCTCGAACACCGGTCAGCGGAATACTGAAGCGTTCCAGGATCGAGTCGACCAGACCGGCTCCTGCCAGCCGGCACGATCTCTGCCGCGAAGCCCGATCAGGAGGTGGTCGGCGAGAGACTCCGAATCGCGTCGTCGAACGCGAGCAGCGGGTCGTCGGCCCCGACCCGCCCGCTTGCCTCGGCGCCGAGCTCGTCCAGGTGTCCGAGCACCCTCTTCGAGGCGCTCATCAGCGCGCTCGGTCGCAATGTCAGTCGCCGAGGTGAGCCAGTCGAGACGTCCCGGTAACCCGGGGGGCGACGACGGGCTCTCGTCGGCCGCGTCGATGAGCGCCCGAACACCGGCGGGCAGGCTGTGCGCTCGGAGGCCGCCCTCGCCGGCCGCTATCGGTAGCCGCGCTCCATCGAAGACCACCTACTCGACCCTCTTCAGTCGCCGGTGCGGAGCGCGGAACAGGTCCGCTTCCTCCCACTCGGGAAGCGTCGTTCTTATCACCGTCGGGTGTTCGGGCGAGCGCCTCCTGCGACGCGGTCGGCGTCGCCATGAGCCCGATAGCAGGAAGAGCGCCGCGCGGCCCGGCCCAACGCCTTGAGGATGTCCTTGACGACCAGCTGGTCGAGCCCCAGCTGGCTGAGCTTGCCGCCGATCGCGCCGGTCCGGCAAGTCGGGGCGAGTGGACCTGCACCAGCGACGGGTGCGCTGTTCCTACGTTGGCTTTCGGCAGGCAACCGCGATCCCATCCGCCGACTCGGCGACTCCGGCCAAGGACGGCACATACGTCCCCCGGGACTGCCATCGGGCCGCCCTCACGCGGCTCCTGAGCGCCTCGCTCGCTGCAACCGCGCTGCAACGTCGGGCGGATCCGGCGGGCCGACACGGGCCGAGACGCGTCAATAGCCCCTGACTGGGATCCGCCGCAAACCCGCTCGCGGAGCAGGATCGCGCATCAGCGGCCGGGCGACGGAACCGACCCCGATTCCCAGCGCCGGGGTTCGAATCCCCGTGGCGGTACTCGATTTCCCCGCTCCGGAAGCGGGGTTTCGTGGTTCGAGGGGCCGCCGGGTGAACGTCCGGGGCCTGCTCAGCTCGCAGACGCGAACTCGAAGCGGGTGCCGACGCTGTTCTGGATGAACGCCTCGGGGAAGCGGGCGGCCAGGGCGTGGGTGGCGCGCCAGCCGGTGCAGTGGGATGGGACGAGGTAGTCGGGGGAGAACTCGTCCAGCGCTTCGCAGGTCGAGGGGATGATCTTTTCGAAGAGCGGTCCGCTCAGGTGGAAGCCGCCGAGCACCGCGTGGATGCGGTTCTCGCCGGTCAGTTTTCGCACGTAGCGGAGGATGTTGACGATGCCTGAGTGGCCGCAGCCGGTGAGGATCACCAGGCCGCGGCCACGGACGTGCGCCACCAGGGCTTGGTCGTCGAGGATCAGGGGATCGGGCTGCCAGCTTCCGTTCCGGTAGGCCTGGTGGACCGGGAAGCCCTGCTCGAACTCGGTCGTGCGGTCGACCTCGCCCGTGACCAGGAGTGAGCCGTCGAGGAGGAACGAGGGTTGGCGCTCCTCCACGATCTCGAAGCCGGCGCCCTCCAGCGCGGGCTTGCTCGTCGATGGCAGGAGCACCGGGTCGCGGCCCGGAAGAGCGATTCTGCGCCGGCTCCAGAACTCGGGGTGGATGAGAACGGGAGCCTGCGCGTGACCCCCCAGCTCGCGCACGAGTCCGTCCATCCCGGTTGTGTGATCCCAGTGACCGTGGCTCAGCACGATGATGTCGATGTCACGCGGGTTGAGCTCGAGTCGGCGCATGTTCTCCACCAGGCCGTCCGGCGTGACCCCGGCGTCGAACAGAATCTTGGTTGTCCGGTCCGCTTTCGTCATCGTCACGAGGCACGAGAAGCCATGCTCGGCTCGCAGCAGGTCGCCCGTTCGGTCGCCCTCGAGGAAGCGCGCCGGGACCTTGGGGTAAGCGGAGAGCGCCAGGGGAGCTCGCTTGGCGGGACCTTCGTCTGCGAGCAGCAGGTCGGTCGTGTTGTCGACCAGCGTCGTGACGCTCAGCGAGTCGATCGGGTTGAGCGGAACCGGTTCCACCGTGTCCTCCATGAGCCTTGAGGGCTACACCCTCTCACGACTCCAACGCGGGCCGGGTTATTCCGGTGTTGGTGTCGCTGGGGGGTCGAGTTGCCGTGCCAGCCAGGCGCTGAGCAGCGCTCCGGTAGCCGCCAGGCCGAGGGTGGCGGGGAAGACGACCGGGCGGAGGTGATGGCGGGCGAGCAGGCATGCGGCCGCGTCGATGCCGTCGACCACGGCCGATGCTTCAAGCCAGCCGCGCGTGGGCGCGTCGCGGTCCAGGGCAAGCTGGAGCCCGAGGCCGACTCCGAGGTCGCGGGCGCCGACCATGCGTACGAAGAGGCGCGTCCCTCCCTCGGAGCCGCCGCCGGTCATCGTGCGCGCCACAAGGCCCGGCGCAAGGAGCGACACGACGCCGAAGGCGATCCGTCCGCGCGCCAGGGTGACCGCCAGGTCCCTTTCCTCCATTGCACCGATCCTATGGGCGGCGACGAGAAGCCGCTGAAGCCCGCCGGCTGTGGCGGGCCTCAGCTCTTCGGGGTCCAGAGCGATCGCCGGGCGAGCTCTTTCCGGCTCGGCTGTCTCAGTCGGTTCCCCACGGGTTGTCGATCACGAAGCGCCAGGTACCGTCGTCCTGACGACGCAGGACATCCGCGTTCCTTGACGCCAGCTGCACCGGTTCGCCGTCTGGTCCCGTGCCGTTGAATGACCAGACGCCGATCACGAGCGCGAGGTCGTCTACCTCGAGGACTCGTGTCACCTCGAGGTCGAGCTTGCCGTTCATTGAGATGAAGCCGTTCAGGGCTTCGCGGACGCCGGGTGCGCCGGGAGCGAGGCTCCCCGGCTCGAGTTGCGAATGCTGCTTCGCCCTCGTAGAGCGGCATGAGACTGTCGAGATTTCCGGAGTTGATCCCGGTGACGATCGATTCGAGCACCTGCTCGGGCGTAGCGGTGGACATGCTGTACTCTCCTTTCGATATACAATGATGAGTCACGAAAGGCGACCATACACGCTCCGAGGCGATATGGCAAGATTGATGACACAATGATGAGTCGCGAAATGCCACCCAAGCGAAAATACGAGCTGAAGAAGCGCGCCGAGGAGATGGCTGAGACGCGCCTGCGGATCACCGAGGCGGCGATCGAACTGCACGGAACTGTCGGGCCGTCCCGCACGACGCTGAGTGCGGTCGCCAAGCGGGCAGGCGTGGAGCGCCGCACCCTCTACCGCCACTTTCCCGACTGAGGCCGACCTTTTCGCGGCTTGCTCAGCCCACTACTTCACCGCCAACCCGTGGCCCGATCTCGGCAACTGGCGCGCGATTCGCGATCCGCAGCAGCGACTTGAGCGAGCCCTCGATGAGCTCTACGCCTACTACGAGCGCAACGAGCCGACGCTCAGCAACGTGCTCCGCGACGCCGAACTCGTCGACCTCGCCCGCGACGCCGTGGCCCCGCTGGAGGCGTACCTCGAAGAAGCCGCCGAGATCCTCATCATCGGCCGTCAAGTCCGCGGCCGAAGACGACAACTCCTCGCGGGAGCCTTGCGCCACGCCCTCGCCTTCTCAACCTGGCACTCACTCTCGACCAACGGCATCGGGCGATCAGATGCGGCGAACCTCATCACCGCACTCGTCGAAGGCGCGGCCACCCCACAGCGCAGCGGCGAGCAGCGCAACTCGCCGGCCAGGGCCGCGAGGGGCGGGAACGCCCAGGCCAGCGTGTCGCCGTCGGCTCGCTGACCGGCGGTCGAGCGGGACCGCGCGTCAGGTCTTCGCGGCGAGCTCCAGCAGTCGGTCGGCCTGGTCCGCAGCCGACCCGGGAGCGTCGGCGGCCTCGAGCACGCCGATCTGGACGAGCACCGAAGCCTGGTCCCAATAGATGCGCTCGTAGGCCACCTTGTCGCCCTCGAAGCCCATCACCACGACCATCGGGATGCGCACGCTCCGGCCCGTGGGCGCGATCCCCGGGAGCATCCACGGCAGCTCGCTGTCGTGCGTGAACTCGAAGATGAACTCGTCGATCACGCGGTCCGGCGACACCGTCCGCGCGATCGGGTGAAGGACCGCGTCCGCCGGGGTGTGCCCGATGAACTGCGAGGAGTAGAACGTACGCACGGCGTCGGCGCCGGCGCCTCCCGTCAAGGCGGGTACATGCCAGACGTAGGGCTCGGCCGTCATCGTGCGCATCGTGGCGTCAACGTCCTTGGCGACGAACTCGCTCGCCACGTGTTCGTCGAAGATCGCGCCAAGATCCGGCAGCCTGCTCACGGTTGCACCTCCGAGTCGACACCCGCGACGCTACCGGAGTAGCTTGCAGTGGCACCCGAAGGAAGGTGGGCGAAATGTCTGCTCTCAGCGACCTCGCGGACAAGGCCAAGGCGATGTTCCAGAAGCGCGGCGGCGCCGATGCCGCGAAAGCGGACGCCCAGGAGCTGAAGGACGTCCACGAGAGCGAGGGGAGCATGACCGACAAGGCGAAGGACGCCGGCGAAGCTCTCAAGGATCCCGGCGCGAAGGGTCCGGAGAACTAGCCGGACGACGCTGCTCGCTCGAGTCCGCTAGCGCAAGCTCCGCTCGATCTCCTGGCGGGCCGCCCTGCGGTCCGCGTGGGCGACGATCCGCAGGATCGACTCGCCGCGGACGGTGATCACCAGGAAGGTGGTCTGAGCGACCTCGATGCCGGTCGCCGCGCCGCGCCCGGTCAACCGCATCTCGACGAGGGCCTTGTCGGGTGAGGTCTCTTCGACCTCCACGAGCTGGAAGCGGACATCGTCGAGCGCACCTTCGAAGCCCGCGAAGTAGCGGCGCCCGCCGTCGGCGCCCTCATAGGTGTCCGGCTCCGCCGAGGCCTCCGGGGGAACCACGAGAACGGTCTCCGGCGTGATCAGCTCGAGCGCGCCGTCGACGCCCGCCTGCTCGTAGCGCTCGAAGAAGCGGCGAACGACTGCGGCCGGCGATTCGGTCATCGACGGCGAGCGTAGCGCCGGTTCCACGGGTAACGAGAGCTTCACGAGTGTTTCACCACGCCGTCACAGCCCTCCGAGGGCCGGGGCGCAAACTCGCGCCATGGAGGTCACCGGGAGGCTGCTCTTCGTGGGAGCCGTCACCTGCTATCTGCTCGGCAGGATCTTCACAGGCGAGGTCACCCCGATGGAGACCGTCGTCTACGGTCTCACCGCTGCTTTCGGCCTCGATTTTCTCTTGAGCTCGTGGCAGCAGCTCTGGCGTCCGGCCGGCCTCGACCCCGACGGCAGAAGCTCGAGTTAGGGAACCCGAACACCGGGCTACCGGACAGGCAGGGTGTGCGCTAAATTCGGGGGCCGTGGAGGAGGCACGGCGCACAGATGTACTGAAGTCCTCGCCTCGGATGTTCGACTCGGACATCCTCGACCGCCTCTCGCGCGTGCACCCGATGGTCCCGCTGCTCATCTTCGGGCCGGCGATCGTCGTGCTCTTCGTCGTCGGCGCCCGCGGCGAGCCCACGACGCTGCAGGTCGTCGGGCTGGTCCTCGCGGGCTACCTCTTCTGGACGCTCTTCGAGTATTGGATGCACCGGCTCGTGTTCCACTTCGAGCCCGAGGAGGGCATCGGCGCGCGCATCCACTGGATCATCCACGGCGTCCACCACGACCACCCGAACGACCCGCTGCGGCTCGTGATGCCACCGTCCGTGAGCGTCCCGCTTGCGGCGGCGATGTACGGCCTGTTCGTGCTCGTCCTCGGCACACCCTGGGCAAACGTCTTCACGGCCGGCTTTCTCACCGGCTACCTGGCGTACGACATGACTCACTACCACGTGCACCACCACCGTCCGCGGACGCGACTCGGCAAGCTGATTCGCGAGCTGCACATGCGCCACCACTTCCAGGACGACACGCGTGGGTTCGGCGTCAGCGCGCCCTTCTGGGACTACGTCTTCCGCACTCCGCAGCGCCGCCGCACGAGCTGACGAGTCCGTCTGAGACCGCGCTGCAACCGCCGGTGCGTGACAGATGGCTCAGACCTTCGGGCCAATGAACTCGTCAAGACGTGCCACGTCGCGCTTGCGCGACACGTAGACCGTGCGCGGCGCGACGGTCCAGTGGATCCCGAGCACACTCGCATCCGTCGCAGAAGAGTCCGCCGAATGTCGGTCGACAGGTTGCTGAATGAGTAGCGCGGGTGCCGCCAGTTCGTGCCCGTGTTGATGAAGCGGCAACCATCGGAGTGGATCAGCCCGCGGAGCAGGGCCTCCGGGTAGCGCACCAAGAGCTCGCACTGCCAGTCCGCGAGCTCGATGGGCCGCTCGTGCTTTCGTCCCGGGCCGTGCTGGGGGAAGAAGCATGGCCACGAGCGCGAGTACGCGGCGATCTCGACGTGCGAGCCCTCCGAGCTATTGGCGTAGCCACCCGAGCGCAGCCGGCGGCTCACCTTGTTCTCAGGGCGGAGCTTCCTGATTGCGTCCTCACACTCATCGATGATTCGCGGGTACTTCGCGTCAAGGAAGAAGTGCGCAACCTGTAGACATCCCGCCGGTGGGCAGAGATGCACCCGTCGCCGAGGTAGATGCCGAGCGCGTACATGTACTCGGCAGGAAGCGCTGAGAACTCGTGCGCGCCGCCGTTGCAGCGGCGACACACGCCCTCCACGGGTCCGTTCGCGCTGCGCGGGAGGACGCCCCGCAGCCAATCGCGGACCGTCGACCGCGGAAGACCCGTGAGCCGCGCGACCTCCGTCGCCGTGCGCCCCTCCTCCGCCAATCTCAGGACATCGCTGACGAGGCAGGCGGGGTGCATACGAATCGAACACATGTTCCCACGAGGCCCGGACGGAGGTGCGTGCCCGGGCAGGGCGGACGCGCTAGATTTGATGCCCGCTGCGGCTGTGGCGGAATCTGGTAGACGCGATAGCTTCAGGAGCTATTGGGCTTTTGCTCGTGGGGGTTCGAGTCCCTCCAGCCGCATGCCTCCTCGACGCTCTCCCGCGGCGTTCCCGGCGCCGAGGCTCCAAGTCCTCGCAGCGCATAGAGTGCCAGCCCAACCCTCAGCGAGACCAAGGAGAGAGACGCATGCCGTACGAGGTACCAGCTCTTCCGTACGACTACGCCGCGCTCGAGCCTCACATCGACGAGGCCACCATGCGGGTCCATCACGACAAGCACCACCAGGCGTACGTGGACAAGGTCAACGCCGCGCTCGAGGGAACCGATTGGGCCGACAAGCCGATCGAGGAGGTCGTTGCCAACCTCTCGCAGATCCCGGACGACAAGCGCGGCCCGGTGCGCAACAACGGCGGCGGGCATCTCAACCACACGCTGTTCTGGGAGTCGATGTCCCCGGACGGCGGCGGCGCCCCCGACGGCGACCTGGCGGCAGCGATCGACTCGGCCTTCGGCTCGTTCGACGACTTCAAGTCGAAGATGAAGGACGCCGGCGTCAACCAGTTCGGCTCTGGCTGGTCTTGGCTCGTGCACGACGGCTCCGGCCTCTCGGTCGTCCCGAGCGCCAACCAGGACAACCCGCTGACCGACGGCAAGACGCCGCTGCTCGGCGTCGACGTCTGGGAGCACGCCTACTACCTCAAGTACCAGAACAGGCGCCCGGACTACATAGACGCCTGGTGGAACACGGTCAACTGGGCCAAGGTCGCGGAGCGCTTCGGCGCGGCGGGCTAGGAGCGCAGGAACTCGACCGTCAGCTCGGCGATCCGCTCTCCCCGGTCCTCCTGGAGGAAGTGCGCCGCCTGCTCGATGCGTACCTGCTCGCCGGCTCCCGGGATGAGCCGGCAGAAGACATCGCCCGCGCGCGGGTAAGGAAACACAGGGTCCGAGTCTGAGAAGGCGACCAGCGCCGGCTTCTCCCAGCGCGACAGCTCGTCGGCGACCTCGCGCATCTCCGGCGCGCCCGGCTGGTCGTCGGCGGTCGGCACGAGCAGCGGGAACTGCGCCGCGCCGGCCTTCGATTCGGGCGTGGGGAAGGGCGCCTCGTATGCAGCCAGGATGTCGTCCGGCAGCTCGGTGGCGGTGGCGCTCTGGATCACGAAGCCCACCGGCAGGTCCGGGTTTCGCTCGGCGAAGTCGCGCCAGGCCATGAAGCCCTTGGACACGCGGCCGGTGAAGAGGCCGGTGTTGAGGATCACGAGGCGGGCTACACGATCGGCGTTCTCGACGGCCCAGCGCAGCCCGACCGGCCCGCCCCAGTCCTGGACGACGACGGTGGCATCGCGCAGGTCGAGAGCGCCGAGCAGCTCCGCGACGTGCTCGCAGTGGCGGTCGTAGGAGTACCAGCCGCGCTCCGTCGGCTTGTCCGAGCGGCCGAAGCCCGGGTAGTCGGGGCAGATCGCGCGCAGACCCGCTGCGGTCAGCACGGGCAGCATCTTCCGGTACAGATAGGCCCAGGTCGGCTCGCCGTGGAAGCAGACGACCGGGCTGCCCTCACCCTCGTCCAGGTAATGGAGGCGCAGTCCGCCGGCGTCGTGCCAGTGCGGCTCGAAGTCGTACCCCGGGCAGTTCCTCGAAGCGCTCGTCGGGAGTCCGGAACAGCTCGCCCACGGAGGCGGACCCTATCCTTGACGCACCATGAGCGACTGGGTCGGACACGCGCACCAGGCCCTCGAGGGCGGCGGCTACCGCGTGAGCACTCCACGCGCGGCCGTGGTGTCGGCTCTCGACGAGCTCGGCTGCAGCGTGACCGCGCAGGAGATCACCGAGCGGCTGCGCGAGCGCGGCGAGGGCGTCGGCGTGGCGAGCATCTACCGGGCCCTGCAGCTGCTCGACGACATGCGCCTGGTGCGGCGCGTCGACGTCGGCGAGCCCGTTGCGCGCTACGAGCCCGTCCACCCTGACGGCGAGCATCACCATCACCTCGTCTGCGACAGCTGCGGCAAGACCAAGGCGTTCGAGGACCCGGAGCTCGAGCGGGTGATCGAGCGGCTGGCGGGCCGCGTCGAGTACTCGGTCGGGGCGCACGACGTGACGCTGCGGGGCATGTGCCCCGCCTGCCGCGACTCGGTCTGAGCCGGCTTGCCCCGTGCCCCCCGTGGTGATCGCGGTCACTAGCGCGGGCGGCAGGCAGTCTTGCCGCCGCTCATCCCCTCGACCAGCGCCGCGGTGTTCGCTGCCATGGCGTCCACGTAGGTCTCGGCGCCCGAGCCCTCCTCGCCGAGCGTGTCGGCGAAGAGCGGGTCGCCGACGGCCACGCCGGCGTCGCGCGAGAGAGCACGCTCGAGGCGCTCGTCGACGCCCGCCTCGGGGAACACTGCCTCGACGCCCTCGTCCCGCACCTGGTCGACCAGGTCGGCGATGTCGCCGGCGGACGGCTGTGCCTGGGTCGAGAGCGAGGGGATCACGGAGCCGATCACCTCGACGTCATAACGGCGGGCGAAGTAGCCGAGCGAGTCGTGGGTGGTCACGAGCTTGCGCTTGTCCGCGGGCACCTTCGCGAGGCAGGCGGCGATCTCCGAGTCGAGCCGTCGAAGCTCGCGCACGTAGGCCTCGGCGTTGCGCTCGTAGGTCGCGCGCCCTTCCGGGTCGGCCTCGGTCAGCCCATCCCGTATCGCGGCCACGGCGAGCACCGTGTTGCGCGGGTCCTGCCACCAGTGCGGGTCGATCTCGTCCTCGCCGTGCTCGCCCCCCTCGAGCGTCTTCACCGAATCGATCAGCTCGACCACGCCGGCCTCGCCGCCGGCGTTGTCGACCAATTCGTCGAGCCACTCGTCCACGTCGCCGCCGGACTTGAACACGACCGCCGCGTCGGCGATCGCGGCCGCGTCGCTCGGGCGCGGTTCGAAGCCGTGGGGGTCCGCGCCCCGTGCGAGCAGCCCGTCGACGTCAGCCCGCTCGCCGGCAACGTTCGCGACCAGGTCCGCCACGTGCGGGGTGGTGGCGACAACTGTGACGCCCGCGTCGGATCCCGAGCCGGAGTCCGAGCCGCAACCGGCGACGAGCCCGGCCGCGGCCAGGGCGACGGGCGAGCGTGCGGAGCGAGCGCGGCATGGCGACTCATCCTAACTGAGAATGATTATCGCTCGCAGTACGCTGGGTCAGCCCAGTCCGCCGCTACGGCGTGGACCTCACCCGAACCCTATGGCGGCGAAAGTCAGGGCCAGCGCGAGCAGGCTTCCGGTGATCCATCGCAGCCGGCGCGGGGTGACCCATGAGAAGTCGCGGGCTGCGAGCCACGCCCGCATGCCGCTTGCTCCGGCTGCGGCGGTTGCGGCAGCCGCCATGCACTGTGCGCACATCGCATGGAGTATTGCGCGCCGGCTGCCCTTTACAACGTGTTGACGGCACCGCCGGTCGGGCCGGAAGACTTCCCCGTCCGTGGGCCCGCTAGAGCTCGTCGCGTTCGTCGCCTGGTGCTTCGTCGTCGCGCTGGCCGGCGGCCTGGTGGGTCTCGTGCTCGGCAACATCCGGCTCCCGCTCGTGCTGCTGCTCGCCTCCTCCCCCGCCGCCGGCGCGGGCGCGAACATCGGCGTCTCCGGGGTGGCCGCCCTCACCGCCGCCACCGTCCATGTGCGCGCCGGGCGGATCAACTGGCGCCTGTTCGCCTGGATGGCGCCGCCCTCGATCGCGGGCGCGCTCGTGGGCGGCTACCTGTCGGGGCTGCTGCCGGAGGACGCGCTCTTGGCGATCATCGGCGCGCTGCTGCTCTATTTCGGGATCGACCTGCTGCGACCGCGGAGCGTACCGGCGCCCGCCCCGAACCCGGGCGAGCGCCCGCTCGACATCCGGGCCGCCGTCGTCAGCGGCGCGATCATCGGCCTCCTCGGAGGAGTCGTGGGCCTGATCCTGGGCGCGCTGCGGATGCCGGCGCTGCTGCGCTACGTCGGCGAGACGCCGGCGCGCGCGGTCGGGACGAACCTGGCGGTGGGCGTGTGCGTGGGCGTCGCCGGTGTGATCGGCCACACGCCCGAGGGCGTCGACTGGGACCTGCTTGCGATCGGCGCCGCCGCTTCCGTGCCGGGCGCCCTGCTGGGCGCGCGCCTCACTGGGCGGCTGAGCGAGCGGCAGCTGCTGCGGGCGATCGGTGCAGTGCTCGTCGTAGCAGGGTCCGCCACGGTCCTGCAGGCGGTCGTGTGACCCGCTTCGCGGCGGCCCACTCGACCAGGGACATCTCGGCCGGAACGTCGCTCTCGAGCGGCGACATCCCCTGTTCGCGCACGCGCTCGCTCACGTCCTTGCCGTGAAGCACTCCTGCTCCTCCCGATCCAACTTCCCCCGATCCGGCGTCTTGTTTGTACCCACGTGGTCGCGTTTCATTCACTGAGATGATGCGCACGTGATCTTTCGCCAGATCACCCACGAGGACCTCGGATGCGCCTCGTACTTCATCGGCGATCTCGACGCGGGGATCGCCGCCGTTGTTGACCCGCGCTTCGAGATCGACGAGTACCTGGAGCTCGCCCGCTATCTCGGCGTCCAGCTCGACCACGTGCTGGAGACCCACAACCACGCTGACCACGTGTCGGGCCACGGGCGGCTCGCCGCCGCCGCGGGCGCCACGATCCACATCCATCGCCTCGCGGAGCCCGACTACGAGCACGCCGCGTTCGACGACGGCTTTGAGCTCGAGCTCGGCACGCTCACGGTACGCGCGCTCCACACGCCCGGCCACCGTCCCGAGCACACCGCGTTCGCCCTGGTCGACAGGGCGCGCGCCGAGGAACCATGGGCGGTGCTCACCGGCGACAGCCTGTTCGTGGGCGACGTGGCGCGTCCGGACCTCGCCGTCGACCGGCAGGAGGGCGCACGCGACATCTTCCGCAGCCTGCACGAGCGGCTCCTGACGCTCGCGCCCGAGACCGAGGTCTGGCCGGGGCACCTCGGCGGCTCGCTCTGCGGGGGCCCGGGAATGGACCTCAAGGTCTCCTCGACGGTCGGCTTCGAGCGCCGTCACAACCCGCTGCTCGACGACCTCGAGGAGGCCGCCTTCGTCGAGCAGACGCTCGCGAGCCTGGGGCCGCAGCCACCCAACTTCCAGGCGGTCGTGGACCTCAACCGCGGGCCGCTGCTCACCTCCGGCGTGGAGGTCATGCCGCTGACGGCGCGCCAGGTCGAGCAGCGTCGCGGCGCCGGGGCGCTGATCGTGGACGTACGCACCGACATCCAGTTCGACGAGGCCCACATTCCCGGGGCCGTGTCGATCACGATGCTGCGACAGGGCTTCGGGACGAAGCTGTCCTGGGTCGCCGACTCCGAGCAGGAGATCGTGTTCGTGGGCCGCGACGACGAGGACGCGCGCGTCGCGGCTCGCCTCGCGACGGCGGTGGGCGTGCGCCGGCTGGCCGGCTTCCTTTCGGGCGGCATGACGAGCTGGCGGGCCGAGCGCCGCGATGTCGCGCATGTGACGCGCTGGAACGTCCAAGAGCTGGCGAGCGCCGGCGGCGACGTGCAGGTCCTCGACGTCAGGGAGCTGACCGAGTGGCGCGAGGGCCACATCCCGGGCTCGCTGCATCGCCCCTACCACGACCTCCACTCGCTGCCGGACGAGATCGACCCCGACCGCCCGGTCGCGGCGATCTGCGCCTCGGGACAGCGCAGCGCCACCGCAGCAAGCCTGCTCGCCGCTCACGGCGCGCACGACGTGATCCACGTCGTGGACGGCGGCGTGCCGCTCTGGGGCCGGCTCGGGAATCCGATCGAGCGCGGGGACTAGGGCGTGGGCCGCCCGGCGTCGGGTGACGTCGCGACTCGTGCGCGCGATTTCCATCACGAGGTGCAGCGGGTGGCCTGTGATGTTTTCGAGCCGTGGCGGCACGGCACCGTCGTCCGAGCCACGCGTTACCCCGACTACTGGGACTTCAACGTGGTCCGGGTCGAGGAGGACCCCCAGATGAGCGTGCAGGAGCTGGCGGCGTTCGCCGACGAGGCGCTCGACGGGCTGCCCCACCGCCGTATCGATTTCGAGCTCGCCGCGGCGGCGGAGCAGCTGCGGCCGGGCTTCAAGGAACTGGGCTGGCTGACCGAGCGCCTCGTGTGGATGCGTCACGAGGCTCCTCCCCCACCCGGTCCCCAGATTGCGGTCGAGGAGGTGCCCTACGAGGCGGTGCACGACCTGCGCGTGGCCTGGCACTACGAGGAGTTCCCCGAAGTGGACTTCGGCGACCTCTTCGCCCAGGCGCGCGACCTCGCGGCGCGCTTCAACGCGCGGATCCTGGCCGTGCGCGAGGGCGGGACACCGGTGGCCTTCACCGAGGTCGACCGCGTCGGGCGCTCGGCCGAGGTGGCTCAGGTCTACGTCAGTCCCGACTACCGCGGCGGCGGCTTCGGGACTGCCCTGACCCGTGCCGCGATCGATGCCGCGAGCGATGCCGACGAGACCTGGATCATCGCGGACGACGAGGGCCGGCCGAAGGAGCTCTACGCCCGCCTTGGCTTCCGGCCCGTCTGGACAGCGACTCGAGGCCCTGCGTCCTGGTTGAGCGGCGAGGGCGTGGCTTGCGGCTCGGCCACTTCACAGCCGCTTCACTCGATCTACATAGCTCGGTGACAAAACCCCTGCAAATCGAGCCTACCTTGCGGGTGCGATGCCCCTACGCGAGCCCCGCCACCTGCTGCCCGGAGCGGCCGCTTTTGCGGCCGCTCTTCTTGTTGCGCTCCTGGGCCTGAACGCCGGGGCCGACGAGCCGGCAGCGCCCCCCGACGACGGCACCGTCGAGCTGCAGCTGCTCGGCGTGAATGACTTCCACGGCCATCTCGAGCCGCCGGCGCCCGGGCTCGGCGGCGCGGCCTGGCTCGGAGCCCACCTGGACCGAGCCACCCTCTCGCATCCCGACCGCACGATCACGGTGCACGCCGGCGACATGATCGGAGCGTCGCCGCTCATCTCGAGCCACTTCCACGACGAGCCCGCCATCGAGGCGACGAACCGGATGGGGTTCGACGTCGGCGCGGTCGGCAACCACGAGTTCGACGAGGGCGGCGCCGAGCTCATGCGCGTGCTCCAAGCCTCCCGCTACCAGTGGCTCGCCGCCAACACGGTCGATCCTGCCACCGGCGCGCCCGTGCTTCCCCCCTACAAGGTGATCGAGCGCGCCGGCGTACGCGTGGGCTTCATCGGCGTGACGACCGACGACACGCCGACCTGGCTGCTGCCCGAGTTCAAGCGCGAGTACCGCTTCCTCGACATCTCCGAGACCGTCAACCGCTGGGTGCCCGAGCTCCGGGCCCGCGGCATCGAGGCGATCGTCGTGCTGGCGCACTCGGGCGCGTTCCAGAAGGGCGAGTCGGCGGTCGGCGAGATTGCCGACGAGACCGCGCAGATGGACGACGCCGTCGACGTCGTCGTCGCCGGGCACACCCACTCGGAACTCAACTTCACGGTCGACGGCAAGCTCGTGGTCGAGTCGCTCGCCTACGGCACCGGCTACGACCGGGTCGCCATCACCGTCGACCGGGTGACCGGCGAGGTGGTGCGGAAGTCGGGCGAGCTGGCCACCACCGTCCACGTCGGCATCTCACCGGATCCGGACCTGGCCGCCTTCGTCGCGGAGTATGCCGAGCGTGTGGCGCCGATCGGCGACCGCGTGGTGGGCGAGCTCGACGACGCGCTCGACTCGGACGAGCTCGGCGAGCTGGCTGCCGACGCCCAGCGCGCGTACGCCGGGGCGGACGTGGCGTTCGTCAATCAGGGCAATACGCGTCGTCCCGGGCTGGACGCCGGCGAGGTCACCTACGCCGAGGCCTTCCTCGTGCACTCCTACGAGCACCCGATCGTGCGCATGACAATGAGCGGGCGCGACGTGCTCGCGGTGTGGCGCCGGCGGGGCTCCGTCGAGCTCTACGAGAGCGGCATAAGCGCCGTGCGCCCCGAGGGCACCTACACCGTCGCCGCCAACGCCGTGCTGGTGGCGGGGGCGCGCTTCCGTGCCATCTTCGAGCTCGCCGCCGACCCCGAGCGCATCGGAACAGACCTCGAGGCGCTCGTTGCATGGGTCCGCGGGGCGCGTCAGGGGTCGTCCGCCGGATAGTCCGGGTCCGCGCGCCTTACCATCCCCGGCGGAATGGACGCGCTCTGGCACGACCTCCAGCGCGCCTACGAGCTGCACATCGAGGCCGCCGGCAAGGAGATGCACTTCCTGATCCTGGTCGCGTTCCTCTGCTCGTTCGGCTTCATCCGCACGAGCGCTCACATGATCCGCGCGCAGATCAGCTGGTGGCCGGGCAACGTCGAGACCGCGGGCGGCACGCACATCCACCATCTGGTGTGGGGCATCCTGCTGATCCTCACGATGGGCTATCTCGGCCTGTCCTTCGACTTCGCCAGCCCCTGGCTCGAGCTGACCGGGATCGTGTTTGGGATCGGCATGGGCCTCACGCTCGACGAGTTCGCACTGTGGCTGAACCTGGAGGACGTCTACTGGTCGCAGAAGGGGCGGCAGTCGATCGATGCGGTGGTGGTGGCCACCACCATGCTCGTCGTCGCGCTGCTCGGCCTGCAGTTCTGGATCGACGTTCGCGAGGCGATCCTCCTCGCGCTCGGCGTCGGCGGCGAGCGCCTGACCGGCCGCGAGAGCGTGCTGCTGCTCGGCGGCTTCCAGCTGATCGGCGCGGGCTTGGCGGTGATCTGCTTCCTCAAGGGCAAGACGATGCTCGGTGTGGTGGGCGTGTTCATCCCGCTCGTCGCCCTGTTCGGCGCAGTGACGAAGGCTAAGCCGGACTCCCGCTGGGTGAGGCGGCAACAGGCGACGTCACAGGCGAGTTCCAGCGCGTGATCACGGCCGTCTCGCGTTCGAAGCCGAGCACCGACAGCGTCGCCGTCGAGAGTGCGAACAGGGCTCCGTCCTGCGGCGGCAGCCCGAGCCAGCGGGCGCAGAGCACCCGTAGCAGGTGGCCGTGGGCGAAGAGCGCCACGTCCCCCTCCCCCTGCTTCAGCTCCGCCACCAGCGGATCGACGCGAGCGCCGACCTGCTCGGCCGTCTCGCCGCCCGGGCAGCCGTCGCGCCAGAGGAACCAGCCGGGCCGATGCGCGCGGATCTCCTTTGTCGTGATCCCCTCGTACTCCCCGTAGTCCCACTCGAGCAGCGCTTCCACCGTCTCCGCCCGCTCGCCCAGGCCCGCCAGCCGGCATGTCTCAACCGCGCGGCTGAGAGGGCTGGTGAGCACACGCGTGAAGTTGAAGGTGGCGAGCGAGTCACGCAGCATCCGCGCATCCTCGCGGCCGCGGTCGGTCAGCGGCACGTCGGTGCGCCCGGTGTGGCGCATGTCGCGGCTCCACTCGGTCTCCCCATGCCGGACCAGGACGACTTGCACCATTTGATGCTCGCATGCCGGACGAGGCTTGGGTCGAGCGCCTGGCGGGTACACACGCCCTTGGAGGTCGGGCGGAGCCGAAATTCCGCCCCGGGACACGGAGGGACCGGATGCAGTTGCCCCGGAAGACCGCGACGGCGCTGCTGGTGCTGCTGGCGGGCGTGTTGCCCGCCATGCCTGCCGGCGCCGCGGCGCCCGCCGAGGACGAGATGGTCGATCAGGTGAACGCAGTGCGCGCCGGTCAGGGGCTGAGGCCACTGCGTCCCGAGGCGCGCCTGAACCAGTCCGCCGGCAACTATGCCCAGTGGATGCTGCGCAACGACTACTTCGGCCACCAGGACCGGATCCGGGCGGCCCGCGGCTTCGCCCGCGTCGGCGAGAACCTCGCCTGGCACACCGACTGGCGCCCGCGCGTGGCCGGCACGGTTCAGGCTTGGCTCGACTCGCCGGGGCACAGAGCGCTGATGCTGAGCTCCCGCTTCCGCTGGATCGGGGCGGGAATGGCGCGCGGCCGGCTCAACGGACTGGCCGGCACGACCTGGGTGCTGCATCTGGGCGGCTGAGCCAGGCTCAGTCCGATCGGTCGCGGCGGGCGTACTCGCCGCCGCCGTAGCTCGAGAGGTCGAGCAGGAAGGCGCCGATGATCAGGAACCAGTCGAAGCCCTCCGGGCCTTCGACCGGAGCCCACGTGAGCGCGTACATGAGCGCCGTGAGCGGCAGGAAGATGAGGCCGAGCAGCGGCACCCAGAAGCTGTCATAGGCGCGGTCGACCTCGTTGGTGAAAACCCAGACCAGGAAAAAGGCCAGGCGAGGGAAGAATCCGGTGAGTAGAGCGAACAGGCAACAACCCATCGGCGCGCCAGCCTACCCTGGCCCGCCCGGGCTCACAACGCCGGCCAGGCGTGCACCGGCTCGTTCGAATGCATCAGGTCGCGGTAGCGCACGGTCAGCTCGCGGAGCGCGTCGGCGCGATCGAGCCCGCGCTCTCCGTAGAGGCGATGGAAGCCCGCGCTCTGCCAGGCCGCGCCGTTCGTCAGCTCGACGCAGCGGCGCTCGATAATCCCGAGCAGACGGTCCCGGTCGGAAGCGTCGACGTTCGAGCGTTCGAGGCCTTCGTGGGCGATCGGCAGGAGCCGCCGCAGCACCAGCTCCGCGACCGGGACCTCCCCCACACCCGGCCAGTACACGCGCGCCTCGATCCCGTCGCGTGCGCCCGCGTGGAGGTTGTCCTCGGCGGCCGAGAACGACATGCGCGACCACACCGGGCGCTCGTCCTCGGTGAGTGACTTGATCAGCCCGTAGTAGAAGGCCGCGTTCGCCAGGATGTCCACGACGGTCGGGCCGGCGGGCAGCAGGCGGTTCTCCACGCGCACGTGCGGACGTCCGCGCACCACGTCGTAGATCGGGCGGTTCCAGCGGTAGACCGTGCCGTTGTGGAGCCGCAGCTCTGCCAGGCTCGGCACGTCCCCGCGATCGAGCGTCTCGCGCGGTTCCTCGTCATCGCACTCGGGCAGCAGCGCCGGGAAGTAGCGCACGTTCTCCTCGAACAGGTCGAAGATCGAGGTGATCCAGCGCTCCCCGAACCAGACCCGCGGCCGCACCCCCTGAGCCTTGAGCTCGTCGGGACGCGTGTCCGTCGCCTGCTCGAACAGCGCTATGCGGGTCTCGCGCCAGAGCTCCTTGCCGAAGAAGAAGGGCGAGTTGGCCGCCACGGCCACCTGCACGCCCGCGATCGCCTGCGCCGCGTTCCAAACGCTCGCGAACGCGTCCGGCTCGACCTGCTGGTGGAGCTGGACGCTCGTGCACGCCGCCTCCGGCGCGATCGTGTCGGCGAAGGTCTGGAGCCGCTCGACGCCGATGATCGAGATCTCGAGGTCCTCGCCGCGGGCGGCGAAGATCTGCTCGTTCAGGAGCCTGTAGCGCGGGCTCTCGCTGAATGAGCCCGCGTTCAGGTGGCGGTCGGCGATCGTGGGCAGGATCCCGATCAGCATCATGTGCCCACCCACGCCGCGCGCGCGATCCTCAGCCTGGTTGAGGCTCTTGCGGATCTCCCCCTCGAGCTCGGCGAACACCTGCTGCTCGAGGAGCCGCGGCGGGATGTTGATCTCCACGTTGAATTGGCCGAGCTCCGTCTGGAACGCGGCGTCGGCGATCGCCTCGAGCACCGGCGCGTTGCACATCGCCGGATCGCCGGCGTCATCGGTCAGGTTGAGCTCGATCTCGAGCCCGAAGGAGCGCTGCTCGGGATCGAAGCGCGACTCGCCCAGCATGCGCTCGAAGACGTCGAGGCACGCACGCACCTTGGTCCGGTAGCGCTGCCGGTCCTCGCGGCTGAAGACTTTCGCGGCGACTTCCTGTCCCACGCTTTGTCAAAGCTACCCGGAAACAGGGCATGATTCCCAGCCCGCGAGCGGCGTAGCCTTCAGGACATGACGACCAAGGCGGATTTCACAGACGAGGAGTGGGCACGGCTCGAACGTGCGCCCATAGTTGCGGGGATGGCGATCTCACTGGCCGATCCCGGCGGGCCGATCGAGGCTCTCAAGGAGACCACGGCCTCGGTCAAGACGATTCTCGAGACCGCGAAGACGGGCGGCGACGGCGAGCTTGTCGACGCAGTCGCCAAGGACGTTGCGGCGATGGCCCAGCAACGCCAGAACCCGGTCGGAGACTTCAAGCCCAAGGGCGCGATGGCGGGCGAGGAGATCCTCGAGGAGCTCCGCGCGGTCAACGGGATCCTGACCGAGAAGGCGACGCCCGAGGAGGCCGACGCCTTCAGGAAGTGGCTCCTCGGAGCCGCGCAGCGAACGGCCGACGCCGCCAAGGAGGGCGGCTTCATGGGCTTCAATGCCGAGCGGGTGAGCGAGGGCGAGCAGCGCATGCTCGACAAGCTCGGCGAGGTGCTGTCGGCGCCCCAGGGCTGAGGCGGCCGCCCGGGGCGAGCAGCGGTGCTCGCCCCGGGGACCGAATGCCTACGGACGGCCGGAATGGCCGGTACGCATGTTGAAGGGGTCCTCGTCCTCGGACTGGGACGCCCCGCTGCCGATGGCCGCGGCGGTGCCGGCCTCGTCCTTCGCGGCGGTGCCGGAGCCGGTCCCGCCGTTCATCTTGGCGGCGGCGGCCGGCGAGGGGATGCCGACCGGGGCTCCCGTGGACGCCCTCTGCCTCGCCTTGGCCTCGGCCTCGGCTGACGACAGCGTCGGGTAGCCGATCGCGGCGGCCGTGGCCGCCTCGTCCTTGGTCTCGGCAACCGGGTAGCCGGTCGACGGGTTCACGGTGATCCCGGTCGCCCCGACCGTGGCCGGGTGGCGGGCGATCGCCGCGGCGGCGGCGGCCTCGTCCTTGGCGGCGGTGCCGGCGCCCGGAGTGACCGGGTCGGTCACGATGACGCGGGCCGAACCGCTGCCGCCGTCTGTGTCGTTGAGCGCGGCGTTCAGGCCAACCGCGCCGGCAGCGCCGATCGCGAGGGCCAGGACCGGCACCAGAAGACTCTTGGTGCGGGGCTGGCGAACTACGTATTCCATGGTGCAACCTCCTGTGGAGGGCCTGCCGCCGAGAGCCCTGTCAGGCGTCCCAACGCCTACGGGCTGCGCGTACTCAGGGCAGGAGGCCATGTATGCGAGTCGAGGAAGGTTTTACATCCCCGCGTCCGCGGCCACTGGGGGTTTCGTCACAGAACGTTGTTCCATCGAATGTCACGCCTCAGTGGCAGATGACCGACGAAGCCCACACATTCATGTTCGCGGACATCTCGGGCTATTCGCGCCTCACCGAGTTGGACGGAGACGAGGCGGCGGCAGAGATCGCCCTCTCCTTCCTCGCCAAGGCCTCGAGCCTGGCGCCCAGTCACCAGGCCGAGGTCATCAAGTGCCTCGGCGACGGCGTGATGGTCCACGCCTGCGATGCCGGCGAGACCGTGGGCCTCGCCCTCGAACTGCTCTCTGAGTGGGCCGAGGACCCGTCGCTGCCCCCGATCCACATCGGGCTGCATACCGGACCGGCCCTCGAGCGCGCCCATGACTGGTGGGGCGGCACGGTCAACATCGCCGCCCGCGTGGCGGCGGCGGCCGACGCCGGTCAGTTGCTCCTCACCGACGCGACCAGGGTGGCCGCCGGAGAGCTGCACGAGACACGCCTGCGCGCGCTCGGCCGGTTGCGCTTCAAGAACATCCCCTCCCCCGTCGAGGTGTACGAGGCGTCCCGCGCCGGTGCGGCGAGCCTCACGGCTGCCGCCTGCTGAGCGGCGCCAACGAACTTCCCCGCCCTGTGCCAGGCGGTGGCCCACGAACTGCGCGCGTGGGTCCGCCGCCTGGCCTCGGGCAGCCCGCCTCGTCAGCCCTCCGCGATCTGGCCGAGAGCAGCGATCCCCGGCGCGAAGAAGTAGTCGCCGCCTCTCGTCTTGACGTACCTCCGCATCGGGACGAAGGTCGGGGGGCGTCCCTGGATCGTCATCTTTCCCAGCCTCGGGGCCGACGATGAAATCGGGGTCAGAGCCGAGACCGAACGCGTTGCCGTCACCGCACCACTGCGACTGCACGAACTCGAACTGGCGCTCGATGCTCGCCTGGTAGCAGGCGAACATGAGCCCGCGTTTGTCCTCGTCCTCGTCCTTGTCCGGCGAGTAGGGCATGCCGCGCCGGATGATTCGGTGCCGGTTCGTGAAGCGCCAGTCGCGGTCGATCGAGTCGCGTGGGTTCGTGCGCCGGATGTGGGCGCCGAACGGGCAGCCGTACCCGTCCGGGTCGTACGCGTAGGTGAAGTCGTCGAGCCAGGCGAGGTCCTCGGCGCGCTCTGGGACCGGGGCATTGGGTGAGAGCGCGAGCGGCGTCCCGTCCTTCCAGCGGCCGAGGATCTTGGCGGCCAGCCACTCGCGCCGGTCGGGGTCGCCGCCCGCCTGCTTCTCGATGAAGGCCCAGAAGCCGTCGACGTCCTGCTCGAGCTTGCGCACGACCAGGTAGGAGCCGTTCGTGCCGATCACCGGCGGTGCGGGCGGCAGGGTGCCTCCCTCGTCCTCGTAGCCGAGCACGAACTCGCCCGGCTCGACAGGCACGTCCGACCTGGTTCGCCTCCAGGGGCCGGCCTTCGGGTCCCGGATCGAGGGTTGGGAGATGCCGTCGCGGAAGCCGAAGTGCTCGCGCTCGCCGTCGAGCACGGCGGTCCGCTGCGCCCACTTGAAGCCGAGGCCGTGAGCCAGGGCATCCGCCTTCAGCTCCTCGGCGCGCTTGTCGCGGGTCTTGTCCCCGGTCGCGTTGACCGTCACCAGCAGGTGCACGCCGCTCAGCGCGTCCTCCCACTCGTCCGGGTGACTCGGTCCGGTGTCGCCGAGCAGATCCGCGCGCTCCCTCATGCCCTGGCGGAAGTCGCAGGGAAAGCGGTCGAGCAGCGCCTCGGGGACGCCCAGTGCCCGCAGCCCCTCGAAGGTGAAGGCGACGTTCAGCGTGGCGGGCGGTGCCTCGACCCAGGGCAGCGCCGTCGTGATCTCCGCAAGCCGCTCGCGCAGCCAGCCGCGCGCCGCGTCCGGTTTCTCGACACGCAGGAACAGGAACAGCCCGTGCGTGTACGTGCGGCCGTAGCCGCAGAGGATGTTCCCCTGCAGGTCGTGCTGGGCGACGGGGCTCATGCGCCGTTCCCCCAGTCCCGCTCCCGCCAGGCCTCGAGCAGGGCCTCCGGCTCGAGCCCCTGGGTCTCGACCGCGAACTCGATGATCCTGTCCCTCAGCGCGAGGCTCTCGACCACGTCACCGGCCGTGGCGCCGGGATTGCCCTGTATCGAGAAGCCCGGCGGCACTCGATGGTCGAGCAGCCACCGTTTGAAGCGCCGGGGCGAGGCGACCCCGGGATAGCCCTCGCAGAGCTCGAAGATCTCGTCGACCTCGCGCGGCATGAGCGCGCAGAGCGCCTCCAGGTAGCCGCTGACGGGCACGTCGAACTCGGCGGAGAAGAAGAGCAGCGCCGGGACGTCTGGGAGTACGCGGTCGGCGCCGTCGCGCAGGTTCGGTACGAGTACGAGACGCGCGAAGTGCGTCGACCTCAAGGTGGCGAACGGGCTCTCGTCGCCGTCCGGCAATGCCTCGAGCCGTGCGCCGAGCGTCTGCTCCTCTCCGCCGAGCACCGGCAGCAGGACCGCGAGCCCGGCGGGGTTGATGCCGCGCCGGCGTCACAGGTTGCGCTGCTCCCTCGTCAGGAACTCGCGCCACGCCGTTGGCGAACTTGTCCGCGTCGAGCTTGGCCGCTTTCCGTTCGAAGCGTTCGAAGCTCTCCCTGAGGGCCAGCGCCGAGCGCACGGTGCGAACCGTCCCCGTCGGGTAGCGCGCGTAGTAGTGGAAGGGTCCTTCGACCGCGTGGTCCAGCACGTAGCGCACAAAGCGGTTCGGCGGATTCGGGCCCGGGAACCCCTGCGCGCCGCCCCACAATCCGCGGATCCTCCAGGGCATCTCGAGGGCGAAGGCCTCGGCGTACTCGAAGGCGCGGCCGTCGAAGTTGCTCTGGAAGAGGATGTACGGGGTCGGCAGCGGATCCGAACCGGCCGTCGGGATGCGGTCGAAGAGAGCCCAGTGGGCGGCGTGGATGAAGCTCAGGCGCAGGATCGGGGCCTTGACGAACGCGCTCCGGTCGGACCCCGGCCAGGTCAGGCGCAGCCACCAGGACCAGGGGCGGCGCACCGGCGTGATGACCGTGATCGGGGAGATCGCGGGCGTGCCGCGGGGCGCCGTCATGCCGCCCCGTTGAGCGCCGAGAGGATGTGCGGGAACACGTCGCGCTGGGCGTTGCGACCCACGAACAGGTCGAAGTGGCCGTACCCCGGCAGCAGCGGCACCCAGTCATGCGTGTCGGGCTGCATCGAGGAGAAGTGGTCGTAGGTCGCGCGCTGGCCGCCGGGGAGGAAGAAGCGGTTCTCCTTGCCGGCGATGAAGGTGAAGCGTGTCCCGTCGGGGGGCGGCGTCTGGTCGAGCCTGACGTCCAGCTCCGGCAGGCCCTCGACCGGCACCAGGTGGCCGACCTGCGAGCAGCGGCGCATCTGCCGGAAGAACGAGAACGGCGCGTAGCCGAACTCGCGGCCGAGCCAGTCGAGCGTCTCGTCGTCGAGGTTCGCCCGCCGCCACAGCCCCTCCGGCTCGCCTCCGTAGACGTATGTCGTGAGCGCGTTGAGCGGGTTGTCATAGCTCCTGCAGACGAAGCGGCCCCAGCGCGCGAGGCCCGCCGCCGCCACCGAGGGCGCCCGCGCCGCCCACTGCGGGTCCGTGCCGCGCAGGAGCAGCGAAGTCGCGGGCAGCAGCGTCGCCAGGCGCACGCTTCGAGCGGGGGTCCAGGTCGATGTGGAGCGAGACGGCGCTCGACACGACCCTCCGAAGCTCGGGCACGAGCCCGGCGAGCACCGACATCGTCAGGCTGGCCGAGCCCATGCAGTGCGCCACCACGTCGAGCTCGTCGCTCTCGGTCGCCTTGCACACCGTCCTGACCGCCCGTGGATGGTCGTAGACGGCGGCGTGGTCAAGGGTGTAGTCGCGCGCGGGAAGGTCCGGCGAGGTGCGCCAGTTCTCGATCCAGACGTCGTGTCCCGGCCTCGACGAGCGCGTCGACGAGGCTCGGCCTGGACGGCGTGTCATAGAAGCTGTTGGCGCGCATCGCGAGCCCGCCGATCAGCAGCACCGGGCTGCCGCTTCGGCTCGGCGCCGGCGGGCTTGATCCGATGCAGGTTGAGCTCGCAGCCGTCGGCGGTCTCGAAGGGCAGGATCATGGCGCTCCAGCGAAGGCCGTCCCGGGAGCTCGTGCCAGGAATTCGGCGGCCGGCCCTGGAGCGCCGTCTGCCCCGGCGTCACCGCCGGAAAGGCGAACTGGTACTCGCGGCAGCGCCTGGCCGCCGTAGATCTGCAGTAGCCGGCGGACGAAGGCGGTCTGGTAGATGAGCGGCGCGCTCAGGCGACGTGCCGCGGCCACCGCGCATGGTCGAGCAGGGTCTTGAGGAAGCGGAGCGGCCTCATCACGAGCACGCCCGTCGCGATCACCCTTGGGTCGTCGTCCTGCTCGGAGGAGTGCGGCACGTGTCCCGCGAGGATGCGCGTGAGCAGCCGCGAGCAGTCGCGCCAAGACGTCGTGGTTCGGGTCGTCCTCGATGAGCTTGAACGCGCTCACGGTCAGCGGCCGGCTCTCCTGGTCGCGCGCGAAGCCGCGGTAGAGGACGCGCCGGCGCCGGGCGTCGGGCGCGCGGACGAAGAGGTTGAAGGTCCCGTCCTCGATCTCGAGCCTGCCGCCGAGCTCCGGGCAGCGGACGGTGCCCGTGAGGCGGCCGGGGGTCACGGGGCCGTGGAGGAAGCGGTCGAGGTCGTCGATCTCCACCGTCAGGTCGAGCGCGCAGCGGTTTCGCGCGCGCCGGCCCTCGACCACCGCACGTGTTGTAGTCGCGCGAGTCGAACGAGACCCAGCCGCTCACGTGCTCGCGGAAGCGCAGGTCGGGGGCTGCGGCGGCATCAGGGGCTCCCGGCCCTGTCGTCGAGGATCGCCTCGGCGACGCGATCCGCGAAGGCGGCGATCGTGAAGCTCGGGTTGGCACCGACCGGGCCGGGCATCGCCGACCCGTCGGTCACGTAGAGGCCGGGGTGGCCGAAGACCTGGCCCCACGGGTCGACGACGCCGTACCGCCGGTCCTTCGCCATGGGGCAGCCGCCGAGCGGGTGGATCGTCACCGACCGGTTGAGGCGTTTCCAGAGCGCCATCCTCAGCCTGCCGCCGAGCGCGTCGGAGATGTCGCCGAAGGTCCCCTCGACGCCCTGGTAGTAGTCCTCCGACGGGCGCCGAGCTCCAGTTCAGCTCCAGGCGATCCTCGTCGAGGTAGTAGCTGGCCGTTGGGGACGTCGCGGCCGTTCGCGAGCAGCGGAACGAGCCGGCCGGACCTGTCGCTGAAGATCTGCGCGAAGTCGCGGCTGAGGTTCGTCTCGCGGCCGCCGGTTCAGCAGCGCAGTGCCCAGCTCGCGCACGATCGTGCGGCGCATGCGCCAGGGGACCTTCGGCGCGCCGAGCGACTCCCAGAGCCAGTCCGCCAACACCGGAGCGCCCGCGTCCTGAACCCGGTAGCCGCGCCCGCTCGGCGACCTGTCCTCGGGCACGTCGATCGTGGTCGTGATCACAGGGCCCACGCTCGGGTCGAGGTAGCGGGGCTCGATCTCGCCGCTCCGGCCCCCGGACGGCGTCGCGTCGCGGAGCATGGCGATCGCATCGCCGTTCGCCGAGACCCGGGTCCCCAGCTCGTCGCTCAGACGCGGAAGGGCCATCCGGTTCAGGAGCAGCAGCCGCGTCGACCCGACGGCGCCCGGCGGCGAGGATCACGCGGTCCGCCAGCACCGTCCGCTTCTCGTTCTCGACCGGGTCGAGCAGGTCGCTCTGGTGTCCGTCCCGCGCGGCCAGGTGCTGGTGGTAACCGACCCGGTAGCCACCCTCCGTCCGCAGCGGTTCGATGGTGCGCACCTCGCAGCAGGTGCGGATCTGCGCTCCCTTGTCCTTCGCCGCGCTCAGGTAGGTGAAGTCGAGCGTGTTCTTCGCGCCGTAGTTGCAGCCCACGTCGCACTCGCCGCACAGGCGGCAGGTCGTGCGCGGCCGTCCGTGGAGGTCGTCGCTCGGGGACGGGTGCCCCCGGTACCGGCTCGTCTCCCTCGGCGGCGCGAACAGCACCGCGAGCGGCGGACGCCTCGCCTCAAGCCCGATCGCGCGTCGCGGCCTCCTCGAAGGCCTGCGTCTTCGGAGTCGACGCGTAGGGCTCGGTCGCCGGGTAGACCTGCGGGCACTGCATCTCGAGCACGTGCGTCGTAGTGCGGCTCGAGCTCCTCGCGGTCGAACGGCCAGCTCTCCCTGCCGCCGTCGGCCAGGTCCTCCTTGACGAACGTGCCGCGGTCCTTCGGAATCATCACGTTCGAGTAGATGAGCGAGCCGCCGCCGAGGCCGCTGGCGCACATCATGTCGAGGTCCTTGAAGCGCCAGTACTCGTAGAGGCCGTGTTTGCCCGTCCCGGGATCCCAGAACGCCTCACGCATCTGGCGCGGCGTGCGAGGGAAGGAGCCCGGCGGGTAGGGCTGGCCGCGCTCGAGGACGAGCACGCACCAGGTCCTTGTCCTCGTCGGCGCGAGGCGGTAGGCGGACACGGCGCCGCCGAAGCCCGAGCCCACGACGACGACGTGGAAGTGCTCCTCGTCGGGCACCGGCATGGCTCAGCCTCCGTCGATGTGCCAGCTGACCGGGCGGCGCGGGTCGGGCTCGTAGGAGCAGAAGCTGCCGGTGCGGACCGTGGCCCCAAGCTCGTATCCGAGCCCCTCATCGAGCTCGCCGATGCGCTTGATCGCCGCGTGGATCGCGCGTGTCACGCGGACGCGGGCGCGTTCCGCGCCCGATGCGAGGGGACGGTCGCGCCCGCCCAGCCCCACCGCGGCCGCCAGCTCTGCGCCGATCATGTCCATCTCCTCGCGCGCGCGGGCGGCTCGCTCGGGGTCGCTCCACGCTTCCGCCTGCTCGACCTCCTCACGCAGCTCCTCGAGCCGGCGCCGGTACTCCTGCTTTGCGGTCGTATCGAGGCCCGCGAGCGGCGCGTCCGGCGCGCCCTGGACCGCAAGCCCGGCCTCTTGGGCCACGGCGGTGCTGTTGTTGCTTGTGAGGCCCGCGCCGGCCTCGACGTCCCCGGCCGGGATCTCGACCCCCGGCGCCGCCAGCAGGACGGCGAGGTGGTGCACCCCCTTGCTGTTGCGCAGATGGATCGCGCGGCCGTCGAAGTCGATCCGCCACACGTCGCCCTCCCGCTGAAGGCGAGCTTCGAGCGGCTCGCCGGCACGCGCCGGACGCGGGCCCGACCCCTCGCGCGCGGCCGCTGTCCACTCGAGCAGGGACGTCCAGACCGAGCTCCTCCGCCCCGGCCTGCGCCTCGTCGAGGAGCTCGCTCGCCCGCGCGCGCTCCGCCGGGCTGCCGGAGTCGAGCAGCATGCGAGCGTGATCGAGCCGGGTCCGCACCATCGCCGGACGCGCGCGGTCGAGATTCGCCTGCTCCCAGGCGGCGAGGAAGTGGCGCTCGGCGCTCTCCCGCTCGCCCCGGGCGGTCGCCAGCAGGCCGAGGTAGCGCGCCACGGGGCCCGCGAAGATCGCATCCGGCGAGGTCACGTTCCGGCCGTCGAACGGTGCGAACAGCCGGTACAGCACCTCCGCTGCCTCGGCATCCTGGAGGTGGGCCGACGTTTCGCTCAGCAGCGCCATTGCGAGAAGCCACACGTTGTCCCGGGGGATGCCCTCGAAGTCGTTTGCCGAGAGCAGCCGCAGCTCACGGCGCGCATCCGCTTCGCGACCGTCCTCACAGGAGGCCAGCGCCAAGGCCGCCCGGAAGACGGGCATCGCGGCATACGCGTCCGCGAAGCCCTTTAGGTTCGCGCGCATCTCGCGTATCCGGCCCTGAGCCCATCGGATTCCGACTACCTGAGCGGCGGTCTGGATCGGGATGGTCGAGTCGCGCAGGCGCGCTCCGAGCCGGCCGGCCTCAGCCGTGAGGCGCTCGGCCTCGTCGAAGAAGCCTTCGAGCGCCCTTCGCCGCGAGCGCTCAAGCGGCACGTAGGCCTGCGCGCGCGGGTCGTGCGAGTCCGCGGCGAGCCGCTCGAGCGTCTCGATGGCGATGTCGGATCCCGCGAGATCGTCCAGCTCGAGCAGGTAGCCGACCTGCCGCACGCGCGCCGGCAACTCGAGCTCGAGGTTCCAGCGGGAGTCCGAGAGCCTGAACAGCTCGAGCGCCATCTCGACGCACTCCTCGGTGCGGTCGGGCGACGACGCGGCGCCCTGCCTGTTAGCGAGCGTGTAGGCGAGCGTCGCGCGATCGCCGATCCGGCGCGCCATCGCGACCGCTTCGTCGGCGAGCGCGAGACGCCGGTCGACCTCGGGCGACCAGTACAGCGCCACGGCGAGCCGCGCCAGCAGGCGTGCGCGCAGTGGGCTGTCGCTCGGATCGAGGACGTCAAGGGCCTGCTCGAGGAGGTGCACGAGCTCCTCGTCAACGATGCCGGGTGACAGGGCGAACGCGCCGAAGTCGAGCGCCGCGCGGGCGAGCAGGTCCGGCCGGCCGAGTTCGGTCGCCGAGGCCGCGGCAGTGCGAAGTGTCTCGCGGGCGCGCTCGTCACCCGCGTGGACCTCGGCCCTACCGAGCTCGACGAGGAGCTCCGCGCGGGTCTCCGGCTGGGGACCTCCGAGCTCGAGCGCCGCGAGCGACTGTTCGAACAGCCGAGCGGCCTCGTCCCAGGCGAGCGCGCGCAGGGCCCACTCGCCGGCACGGGTCGAGTAGGTCACAGCCTTGGTCGCATCGCTGTCGACGGCCGCCTCGAAGAAGTGATGCCCCAGCTCGGCCAGGTGCGCCTCGAGCTCGCCCTGATAGATCTGCTCGATCGCGTCCCCCACTCGCGCGTGGAGGTGGCCGCGCTCAACGGTCGAAAGTCCCGAGTAGATCGTTTCGCGCACGAGACCGTGAGCGAAGCTGAAGGTCGTCGCGGCGGGTCGGCCGCGGAGCACGAGCCCGGCTTCGAGGGCCTCGTCGAGGACCGCTAGGAGGTCGGTCCGGCTCATGCCGGTCGCTCGCTCCAGAGTCGCGAGGCGGAAGTCCCGGCCGATCACCGATGCCGCCGCGAGCACCTCCTGCGCGCCCTCGGGAAGGGACATGATCCGCCTGCCGACCGCATCCCGCACTCCGGACGGAAGCGGGACCTCGACCGCGGACAGATCGGCTTCGTCGGGGAGCCGGCCCTCCGCCGCGAGCGTCCGCACGACCTCTCCGGCGAAGAAGGGATTGCCGGCGGCGAGCACGTTGACCGCGTCGACGAGCCCGGGCGCGGGTGCGGCGCCCGTGACCTGTTCGAGCATGGTCGCGAGCTCGTCCTCGGATAGGCCCCCGAGGTCGATCCTGCGGCAGGTCCGGGCCAGCCCGCGCGATGAGCGGCTCCACCTCGGGCCGCCGCCGCACCGCGTCGCTCTGGAAAGTCGCAAGGCCCAGGAGCGGCGCGTCGCGGAGCTCGCGCGAGACGAACTCGAGCGCCAGGAGCGCATCGGCGCCGGCCGCGTGAACGTCGTCGAGCGCGAGCAGGAGCGGCTGGTCCGCGGCCGTCGCCCGAAGGAAGGCGGCGAGCGAGTTGATCAGCGCGAAGCGACCCTGCTCGGACTGCAGGGCGGCCGCGGGCGGCTCGCCGTTAATGCGCTCCCCAAGCTCGGGCGCGATCAGGCCGAGCCGGC
Source organism: uncultured Thermoleophilaceae bacterium (assembly GCA_963757815.1). GTDB lineage: Bacteria > Actinomycetota > Thermoleophilia > Solirubrobacterales > Thermoleophilaceae > JACVRW01. The sequence continues at coordinate 32,244 of CAVWSN010000025.1, forward strand.
GAGCGCCGCCTCCGACCTCCTCCTCCAGCCAGGTTCGGTCACGCCCGCGGCTGAGCTCGTCCACGATCCGGCCCCAAGGCCAGAAGGGCGGGGCGCCACCCCCCTCCCAGCAGCGTCCCCACACGACTCGCACGTCCTCGGCCTCTGCCCGCTCGGCGAGCGCGCTGAGAAGCGCGGTCTTGCCGATCCCGGGCTCTCCGGCCACCAACGCAAAGCCGCCGCGGCCGGCGGTTGCCGCCCTGAGCGCCGCGCTCAGCTCCTCGAGCTCGCGCTCACGACCCACGAAATGCGCCCACGGCGGAGCGGTGGGAGTGCGAGTCCGACTTGGCCTGTGTTGTCGGCCGCCCATGGTTGCGAGACCGCGATCCACTATATGTCGGCCGGGAGAGCGCTGACAATCGCCGGGGCCTCAGACGCGAAGACCGCCGCATCCCTGCGGCGGTCTTCGTATCGGGGCGACTGGATTTGAACCAGCGACCTTTCGGCCCCCAGCCGAATGCGCTACCAGACTGCGCCACGCCCCGGGGCGATGCAGGCGTGCATGATAGCCCGGGGCCGGAGGAGTAGAGCGGGCGACCAGACTCGAACTGGCACCGAGAGCTTGGAAGGCTCTTGTGCAACCGTTACACCACGCCCGCGGGGGCTTTCAGGATCCTAGCCAGCGCTTCGGGTTCTCGACCATCATCTGGTCGAGCTGGTCGTCGGTCATCCCGCGCTCCCGCAGCTCGGGGATGATCTTCTCGAAGAGGAAGGTCATGCTCCAGTCCGGCACCTCGTTGGCCTTCAGGTAGTCCTGCACCTCACGCGGGAACCAGTCGATCGACGAGCAGTAGTCCTGCGACAGGAACATGCGCTCGGCGTACCCGCGCTCGAGCAGGGCGAGCGTCGTGGTCTGGCGCTGCTCGGTCGGCAGGAAGATGTCGAGCCCGTAGCGGTCGAGGCCGATGAAGCAGCCCGTTTCGAGCAGCTTCTCGATGTAGTCGAGATCGTCCGTGTCGCCGGTGTGGGCCACCTGGACCTTGGCGGGGTCGACCCCCTCCTCCGCGAAGATGCGCATCTGCTCGTGTCCGGTTCCGCTCGCCGGGCGGGAGTGGGCCATGATCGGCTTGCCGGTGCGGTTGCTTGCGCGCGCGGCGGCGCGGTGGACCTTCTCGACGTTCGGGCGTGAGCCCCGGCTCATCCGCGGCGCACTTGATGAAGGCCGGCTTGATGCCCGTCCCCTGGATCCCGTGCTCGATCTCGTGGACGAAGATGTCCGCAAGTTGATCCTCGTTGCGGTTGAGGAGCGACTGCGGCAGGTGGTCGTAGGTGTAGATCCCGGTGGCGAGCACGACCTGGAGACCGCTCTCGTCCGCGACCCGCTTGCTGAACTCGGCATCGCGGTTGAGGAACATGGCGCTCGGCTCCACCACGGTCCTGATCCCATGGCCCTTGACCGCGTTCGCGTCCGCGATGGCGACGATCCCATTCGGCCTGCTCGTCATAGAGGTGCGGGAACTGGACGCGCGTCGCCTCGTCCGTGGTCCGGAAGTGCTCGTGGATCAGCGTCCTGCCGAGCTCCTCGACATCGATCGGCCCGTTCACGGTCTCGACTGAGGGCATGCTTTGCGTCTCCTCCCCGGTGGCGGTCGGGGCGGAAACCTAGCTCGGGTGCGGGCGAGCTGGAGACGCGGGAGGCGGGGCAGCCAGGACTCGAACCTGGGACCTCCGGTTTTGGAGACCCGGACGCCAATGAACCTGCGCGCCGCACTAGGCCGGGGTCGTGCGGGCGCATCGCCAGTAACCGGCCGGGCCGCTCGCCGCCGTCGGCGCCTTCGTGGTCGGGTTGCCGGAGGGCGAGAGCACAAGCCGCTTGCCACCGAATGCGTTCAGGCCCTGGCCATTGGTGTCGCCGGGCTTCCTGTCGCCGGCGAAGAGCCCGCATTGAGTCGGTCACCAAGGTGACCGGCGTGCCCGGCGTCTCACATTTTTCTCAAGTCCGCAGCGGCTACTGCCGATGAGAAGCCCTGCGGGAAGGTCACGCGGCGACCGGATTCGTCGCGCGTCGGTATGGAACGACCCACGTCGGGGCCGCCCGCCAATCACGAATGAGAATGGATATGTGCGGAGTAATCGGATATGTGGGTCGACGGACGGCCAAGGAGCGGCTTCTCAGTGGTCTGGAGCGGCTCGAGTACCGCGGGTACGACTCGGCCGGGATCTGCCTGATCGAGCCTGAGCGCCTCGACTCGGTCAAGGCCGTCGGCAAGCTCGAGAACCTCAAGCTGAAGGCCGACGGCGTCAGCTCGCGGTCCACGGCCGGCATCGGCCACACGCGCTGGGCGACGCACGGCCGGGTGACGGAGGCGAACGCCCATCCGTTGACGGCGGGCGACGACCAGGCGGTCGCAGTCGTTCTCAACGGCATCATCGAGAACCACGCCGAGATCAAGACGGCGCTGGTCGCCGAGGGCGCGCGCTTCTGCTCGCAGACCGACGCCGAGGTGGTCTCCCACCTCATCAAGCGAAGCTACGCGGGCGACCTCGTCGAGGCGGTGCGCGCGACGTACGCGCAGCTCGACGGCCACTTCGCTTTTGTCGCAGTGCACCGCGACCATCCGGGCTTGCTCGCCGGCGCGCGTCACCATTGCCCGCTGATCGTCGGCGTCGGCGACGGAGAGACCTTCCTCGCCTCCTCGATCACCGCCTTCTCCTCGGAGACCAGGAATGTGAAGTACGTCGAGGACGGCGAGATCGTGGCCGCGACGCGCGACGCGATCCGGCTGCTCAGCGCCCACGGTGAGGAGCTCGAGCGCGACACGGTCGCCGTCCCATGGGACGACGAGATCGCCGAGAAGCGCGGCTTCGACAGCTTCATGCTCAAGGAGATCCACGAGCAGCCGCACGCGGTCGGCGAGACGATCGCGCGGAACATGCACGACGGCGCGCTTGCGGACGCTCGCGTCGGCGCTCTGGAGCTCGCCGACGTGCGGCGCGTGCGGATCCTCGCTTGCGGGACGGCCTACCACGCCGGCCAGGTGGGACGCCATCTGATCGAGGAGTGGGCGGGAGTGCCCTGCGAGACGGAGGTCGCGAGCGAATGGCGCTACCGCCGACCGTTGATCGAGGAGGGCACGCTCGTCGTCGGGATCTCCCAGTCGGGCGAGACAGCCGACACGCTCGCCGCCCTGCGCCTGGCGCGCCAGTGCGGCGCGCCGACGCTGGCGGTCACGAACTCGCCCGGGTCACAGATCACGCGCGAGGTGGACGCCGTCATCTACACCCACGCGGGAATCGAGATCGGCGTCGCAGCGACCAAGACGTTCACGTCCCAGCTCGCGCTGCTCTTCCTGTTCGCGCTGCGGCTCGCCGAGCTGCGCGGGGCGCTCGGCGAGGTCGAGCGCGACGAACTGATGGCCGAGCTGCGCTCGCTGCCGCACAAGATCATCAGCACGCTCGAGCGACAGGACGCCGTCTTGGAGATCGCCGAGCGTCACGGCGACAAGCCGTTCTTCTTCTACCTCGGGCGCCACGTCGGACTACCCGTGTGCCTCGAGGGTGCACTCAAGCTCAAGGAGATCAGCTACATCCCGACCGAGACCCACGCGGCCGGCGAGATGAAGCACGGGCCGATCGCATTGCTTGACGACAACACGCCCGTCGTCTCCGTCGCCACCGACTCACACGTCGCCAACAAGCTCGCCTCCAACCTGCAGGAGGTGCGCGCGCGGGGGGCGCAGGTGATCGCCGTCGCCACCGAGGGCGCGGACGAGATCGTCGACGTCGCCGACGACGTCCTCTGGGTCCCGCGTACGAGCCCCCTGCTGCAGCCGGCGCTGGCGGTCATCCCGCTCCAACTTCTCGCCTACCACATCGCCCAGCTGCGCGGCCTCGACGTCGACCAGCCACGCAACCTCGCCAAGACGGTGACCGTCGAATGACCACCGGGTGGAAGCGACTCGTCCTCTGCGCCGTCCTGGCCGGCGTCACTCTCACGTGGACGCAGCCGGCGAGCGCCGAGACGTACAAGCGCAAGCTGTCGTGGTCGGGCTATACCTGGAAGGTACGCCTCGCAAAGCGGGAGAACCCGGGCAACAACACCTGGGGTGACTCGCCCGCGAACGTGCGGGTGCTGGGCGACGGCAGGCTGCGGATGGCGATCACCGAGGGCCGCCCGTGGAAATCGGTGGAGCTCGCCGGCGTTCGCAGGCTCGGTTACGGCCGCTATCGCTGGGTCGTGAACACCGATCTGAGCAATCCCTCCAATGTCGTTGCCCTGTTCGTACGCGACATGGCCGTGTCGTCGGCCTCGCGCGGTGAACAGGACATCGAGTTCGCCCGCTGGAGCCCGTACGACATCAATCCCGGCTGGTTCGTCTCCTGGACGAAGAAGCGCCGGACCTTCAACAGCTTCGCGACGACGAACAGGGCGCCGTACGTCGTGCAGATCACGTGGCGACGCCGCAACGTCCGCTTCTACGTGCGCGATGCCGACGGGACGGTCCTGCTCGATCAGACGGTGAGCGCACGGACCACCGGCAAGCAGCTGTACCCGCGCATGTCCTATTGGCTGCTGCCGTCCTCGTCGCGGGACGTAGCGCCCCCGCCGGTGATCCTCGACTCGTTCCGCTTCACGCGGCTCTAGGCCAATGTCGGAGAAACGCTGGATCACGAGGGCGAAGCTCTTGCTGTTGTCGCTCGTCGGCATCTCCGCCGTCTCGATTCCCGTGACCGCTGCGCTGGTGCTGTCGGCCGCGGGAGCGGAGTCGCCGCTTGCGCTCGGTGCGCCCACCAATGCCCAGCCCCCACGCGGGAACCCGGCCAAGGCGATCACGGCATCTCTGAAGTGCTCGCCGACGAAGGGCTACTACGCGCTCACGTTCGATGACGGGCCCTTCACGCACACGACGGAGAGGCTTGTCGGCGCGCTCAAGAAGTCTGGGGCGGTCGCGACCTTCTTCGATGTCGGCGAGCGCGCCGCCGCGCGGCCCGAACTGGTCGAGCTGCAACGGGCGGCCGGCCAGGTGGCGAACCACTCCTATACCCACGCCCATCTTCCGGACGTGTCCCAGGAGCGCCGCTTCCAGGAGCTGACGGAGACCGCCAAGGTCCTCGATCACCCGAACGCCTTTGTCCGTCCGCCCTACGGGAAGACGAGCCCGGATACGGACGCCGACTTGCGCAAGACCAAGCTCGTCCCGGTCTACTGGACGACCGACACCTTTGACTGGCAGCGGCCTCCGGTCGACGTCATCGTCAAGCGTGCGCTCGAGGTGCGAGCCGGAGGGCATCATCCTGCTGCACGACGGCCATGAGAACACGGTCCAGGCCGTCCCGCGCATCGTGTCCGAGCTGCGAGCCGAGGGCATGTGCCCCGGCTTGCTGGCCCAGACGGACAAGACGGTGGTGAGCTCCTACCGCGACACGAAGTTCAACGTCATCGCGGTCAGCCCCAAGAACGACAGCGGAGTCGCCGTCGGGTCCTGACGGGCGCCATCGGCACGGAAGCCATGATGAGAACGCCGAAGATAGTGCTGCTTGTCCCTGCCCATAACGAGGAGGTGGGGATCGTCGCGACGATGGAGTCGGTCGAGGCTCAGACGATGAGCCCGGACCGCCGCATCGTCATCTGCGACAACTGCACGGACGCGACCCCGGCGCTCGCGCGCTCACGCGCGGGCTGGGAGGTGTGGGAGACCGTCGGCAACACCGGCAAGAAGGGCGGCGCGCTCAACCAGGCGTGGGATCGTCTGGACGGCTACCTGACCGACGACGACTACCTCGTCACCATGGACGCGGACACCGTGCTCGACGAGCACTTCGTCGAGAACGCGTACGCGAAGTACCAGCAGCAGCGGCGCAAGGGACACAAACTCGGCGGGGTCTGCGCGAACTTCCACGGGCTCGAGCTCCACAGCGCGCTCGGCGTCCTGCAGAAGATGGAGTACGCGCGCGCGGAGAAGATCAATCGCTCCAGGCGCGGGATCGCTCCGGTCCTGGCCGGCGCGGCGACGATGTTCTCGGTTCGCGGGCTGCGCGAAGTCCACGACTCCCGCGGCCGGCTCTACGAGCCGGTCCTGACCGAGGATTACGAGCTCTCGCTCGCGCTGCGGGTCCATGGGTACGAGACCATGGCGCCGCGCAACTGCTTCGCGCACACCGACCTCATGCCGACGGTCAAGATGCTGTGGGCGCAGAGGCTGCGCTGGTACAGGGGCGCCTTCGAATCACTGCGCGACTACGGCTTTCGCAAGCACGTCCGCAGCGACATCGGCTGGCTGATCTTCTCCCTATGGGCCGCAGCGTCGCGCTGGCTCTTCCTCGTCGCGCTGGCCGTCGTGCTCTTCCAGGCCGGACATATGACGTTCTCGCCGCTGCTGCTCCCCCTGTTCGTCTTCGCCTCCGTCATCCGGATGGTGCAGGTGAAAAAGCTCGGCTGGAAGTACGTCGTGCTCGCGGGTGTGATGGTCGAAGAGCTCTATTACGCATTCTTCCTCGAAGCCGTTCTATGGCGATCCGCCTACCTGGCGTTTTTCGCAAAGAGCGGCGGAAACTGGTGAAAAAGAAAACATGTTCCCTGGATCTTCCTCACTATTCGCGTCGACTGCCATCGTGGCGCTCGGCGCCATCCTGACGCTGGGCTTCCAGCTGATCTGGCTTGTCTTTGCGGCGACTCTCATCGTGAGCTTGCTGGTCGCGGTTCATCGCTCGATCCCCCGTGCGGAGCGCTGAGACCATGGCTCTCACCGATCCGCCATCCCTCTGTCGACTCATCCATAGGGCCGGGAGGGCTCTAACTATGAAACGAACTGTCTTTTCACTATGCCTGCTGCTGCTGCTGGCGTTCGCACCTTCGGCTTCGGCCGCGGTGGGCGATCAGCTGCTGCGCAATCGCGGTCTAGAGGCCGCCGACGCCGCCGAACGCGGCGCCGGCCTGGTGGACACGCATCAACGTGGGGCACCAAGACGTACCGACCTTCACATGGTCGACCGATGCTCTCACACCGGCAATCATTCGGCCAGGGTCGAGGTGAGCGAGTACACCGACGGCGACAGCAAGTGGGTGCCGGACATGGTGCCGGTTACCGGCGGTGCGTACTACACGTTCTCGGACTGGTACAAGTCCAACGCGTCGACGGCCGTCAGCGTGTACTACGAGCTGGCGAGCGACACCGACAAGGACGGCGACGGGCTGATCGACGGCCATTGGGCGAACCTGTTCTCGGGCATATCGCCCGCCTCGGATTGGACTCAGTACAAGACGGGCTTCACCATGCCCGCGGGCGCAGTCCGTGCGCGGTTCGTGCACTTCATCGCGCGCAACGGATGGCTGCAGACCGACGACTACTCGCTGACGGAGGAGGATGCGCCGGCCGGTTTCAGCAAGCCCATGATCAGCCTGACGTTCGACGACGGGTCGCAGGGCTTCTGGGACCACGCCCGCGAGCCACTCAAGGCCAAGGGGTTCAAGACGACCCAGTACATCCCGACGGGCGGGCTCGACGCTCTACCGCTCGACCGCTTCCTGATGACGCCGGCCGAAATCACGACCCTCGCGCGGGAGGGCAACGAGATCGGTGCCCACAGCGTGACCCATCCGTTCATGACCACGCTGACGGATGCTCAGCTGAATGCGAGCTAGGCGCTCCAAGACCGTCCTCGAGGCCATCCCGGGGGTCGGCACGGTGCACAACTTTGCGTACCCGTTCGGCGACTACGACGCTCGCGTCATCGCCGCCGAAGAGGCGGCGGGATACCGCTCAGGTCGCTCCGTCGAGGAGGGATACAACTCCAAGCACGACCTCGAGCCCTACGACATCCGCGTCCAGAACATGACTCCGGACACGACCCTGGCCCAGTTCAAGTCGTGGATCGACTACGCCAAGGCGCACAACTATTGGCTGGTCATCGTTTACCACGAGGTCGTCCCGGACAGCGCGCCGCCCTGCGCGAACACGGCTACGATCCTGAGGTCGTGCCTGGGCAAGTTCGACACGACAGTCGGCGACTTCAAGGCCCAGCTGGACGCGATCTCGTCGGCCGGCCTCGGCTCGGACGTCGTGACGGTGCAGAAGGCGCTGGACACGATCGACAACGAAATGCACGGGCCGCAGCCCGGGGCGGTGAAGGTCGCGCCGGCCGGCCCGACGACGAACGGGACCGTGACCGCCACGCCAGCGGCTTCAGCGACCCGGACGGCGACGCCCTGACCTACGAGTATCAGTGGAAGGTCAACGGGACGGCGATCGCCGGCGCCACCGGCGAGTCCTTCGATCTTTCCCCGCCGGACGCGGTGACCGCGGCGATGTGGTCTCGGTCGACGTGACGGCGCGCGACCCGAAGGGGCACGTCAGCACGGGCGTCAACGACAGCGTCACAGTTGTCAACATGGTGCCGGTCAAGGGCTCGGTCGCGATCGCTCCGTCCTCGCCGCTGGCCGGGACGGCGCTGACCGCCACTCCGGCCGGGTTCAGCGACGCGGACGGCGACGAGCTGACCTACACGTACGCGTGGTTCCGCAACGACGTGGCGATCGACGGCGCGACGACCAACACGCTGCCCACGTCGGTCTTCGCTGCGGGTGACCAGATCCGCGTCGAGGTCCGTGCAGGGGACGGCCACGGTGGCACCAGCGAGCCGGCGAAGGCAACCGTCACGATCGCCAACACGCCGACGCCGGGTCCCGTCGTGACTCCCGGCCCCTAGCCGACGCCGCCCGCGCCCCCGGTGGCGAGCACCGACAAGACGGCGCCGAAGATCGTCGTTACGAGGCCCAGGGCGCGCCGGTACAAGGTCGGCCAGATGCTGAAGATCAAGGTGTCCGGCACGGATGACTCCGGCTTCGCGAAGTGGACCGCCACCGTCCGCCGGAGCGGCGGGAAGTCCCGCACGGTCAAGCAGGGCACGAGGCTGAGCCTGTCGCGCACGGGCAACTACGTCCTGCGCGTGACCGCCAAGGACGGCTCGGGCAACGTGGCACACAAGACGGTTCGCTTCCGCGTCGTCCGGTAGCAGCCGGCCGCGGTGGATGGGCCCGCGTGCGCGCGGGCCTCATCCATCCGGCCGTCTCAACGCGAGGCCACGCCGACAGCGAGCGCGGATCGGCCGGTGGCCGTGGCCTTCGCCCGCGGGCGCTCCCACCAGATGCAGCCTTGCCGACGACAACCGTCCCGCAGGCGCAATAGCATCGCCGCTCCTGGGATCCCACACACGGGCAATGAGGCCCGCTTGTCGACAGACTGTCTGAGCCGGAGAACATTCATGCAGGCCGCAGGTGCCGCGCTGATCGCGGTTCATCCGTCGGCGCGCCGACGGCGACGGCGGAGACGCACCATCTCCTGGTCGGGCCATTCGTGGATCGTCCGTCCCGCGCGCTGGCGCGGCTTGCCGGGCCCGAACATGTGGTCCGCCAGGAACGTGGCGGTCGACGGCGGGATCCTGCGTCTCGCCATCAATCGCACCGAGCGCGGCTGGACGTGCGCGGAGATCCAGTCACGCAAGACATTCGGGTACGGTCGCTACGAGTTCGTCGTCAACTCGGATCTCTCGCGGTTGGACCCATGGGTCGTCGTCGGCCTGTTCACCTACGACGGCCAGATTTCCCGCCCCCACAACGAGATCGACATCGAGGTCGCGAAGTGGGGACATCGCCGGGCGCGGGCCAACGCCCAGTTCGTCGTGCAACGACCCGGAACGCACGGCGACGCCAAGCAGATCAAGCTTCCGCCGCGTCCTCCCTACACGATGTGGTGGGAATGGACACAGGGCAACATCGTCTGGGGGGTCACCGACGGGACCGGCGCGCTCGTAAGCACGCGGTCCAAACCCACCAGCTTCGAGCCGGCGGGGGAGCGCGTCCATCTCAACCTCTGGCTTGCCGAAGGACATGCGCCCGCTCAGCCGTTGGCGATCGAGATCGCCGGCTTCCGCCACACCCCCATGTGACAGCGCTACCGCGCGGCAAGTCGGCCGACCGCAGTCGGTCCAGGACGTCGGCATGTGGCTGACCGCGGTCGCCTCGTCCGTGGTCCGGAAGTGCTCGTGGATCAGCTTCCTGCCGAGCTCCTCGACATCGATCGTCCCGTTCACGGTCTCGACTGACGGCATGCTGGGTCTCCTCCCCCGGGTGGCGGTGCGGGCGGAAACCTAACGGTGCTACGAAGACGGCGCGGAAGCGGGGCAGCCAGGACTCGAACCTGGAATCGCCGGTTTTGGAGACCGGTGCCGTGAACCATTTGGCCACTGCCCCTTCGGCCGTCGATTCTAGATGCGCGCTCCGGGACTTGATGATCCATCCGGCATCGGTGCGAACATTTGTTCGTATGCGGCGGCGGCCACAGACCGACTTCAAGGAGGTCCAGATGCTGATCGGTGAGGGGTTGGGCGATTCGGAAATCGCTCGGCTCACCCGCATTCCCCGCGCCACGATTAGTGCCTGGCGTCATGGTCGAGGCAGCCGCTTCCATGAGCGGCTTGCGTCGGCCGACTCATCGTGGCGACCGAGCGATGGTGCGGCCTACTGCTACCTGCTCGGCGCCTACCTCGGGGATGGATGCCTGAACGTCACACCAGGCGGCGCCGCGAGCCTCATTGTCAGTCTGGATGGTGGGTATCCAGCGGTGGTCGCTGAGGTCGAGCGAGCGGTTGCGCGGACATTCCCCGGGGTCGGGACATGGCGGAGTGCGGTCCCCGGCTCGCGCGCGGCGATCGTTCACGCAAGTCACCCGGCGCTTCCGTTCGCCATTCCGCAGCACGGTCCGGGACGAAAGCACCTCCGATGCATCGAGCTTGTCGCATGGCAACGCAGCCTGACCCGGGACCATCCCCGCCTACTGCTCCGGGGAATGATCCACTCGGACGGTTGCCGGACGATCAACCGCTTTCGGACAACGCTCCCGAGCGGCCGTGTCGCCAAATCGGAGCGTGGGTTTGCTCGACGACTTCGTCGGTCCGAAGCGATAGATAAATGCGGGCGGAGGGAATCGAACCCCCACGCTCTTTCGAGCACCAGGACCTAAACCTGGCCTGTCTGCCTAGTTCCAGCACGCCCGCGTGGGGCGCCGATTCGTAGAGCGGCTACTCCTTGCCGAGCAGCACCTCGGTCGCCTTCACGATCGCGACGACCTCGTCGCCCTCGGCCAGCCCGAGGCGCTCGGCGGAACCGCGCGTGATCGCCGAGGCGATCTCCTGCCCGCCGACGTCGACTACCACCTCGGCCATCACGTTGCCGAGCGTCACCGACTTCACCGTTCCACGCAGCTGGTTGCGCGCGCTGAGCTCCACGAGCCGTTCTCCTTGTGTCGCGATCATGTCGGCGCGGGCCGCCACGCGGACCGGCGCACCCCGGCCGCGCACAGGTTAGGGTGTCCGCGATGGCCGACACGGTTGTCGAGCATCCCAACCGGGAGAAGGCCGAGTCGAAGGCAACGAGGGCGATCGTCGTCCTCCTGCTGCTGGTCAGCGCACTGCTCATCTTCGTGGTCACGGCCGGCGGCTGGTCCGAGCTCCAGGGCGCTCAGATCGTCTCGATCGGCTACATCGTCGTGTACGTGGTGATGGCCTTCTTCGTGGCGCGCTGGAACCGGGGTGTGCTCCCCGTTGCCGCCGGGCTGGCGATCCTGTTCGCGGTGGTGGCCGCGGTGGCCGGCCCAGCCTGGTTCGAGCGCGACAAGGCCGGCTTCGACGATCCGGCTCTGGATCCCGGCTTGCTTGGGCTCCTGACCGTGATCATCGTGCCCGTCCAGCTGCTCCTGATCGCGTTCGCAATGCGCGGCTTCCAGCAGCAGTGGAACGTCGAGGTCGAGGTCGCGCCCGACGAGGCAGGACGAGGCGGCGCCGAGGGCGGCCCGTCGGGCGGCCAGATCCAGCCGGCCTGAGCGACCGCGTCGCTACACCTAGACTTCAGATCCACGCGCGGCGGTATCCGAATTGGCATAGGAGACGGTCTCAAAAACCGTTGCCCGAAAGGGCGTGTGGGTTCGAGTCCCACCCGCCGTACTCTTCGTTTGGGTCCGGGACGTATGCGATAACTCGAACGTGCGTTCGATAGAGGAGCTCCGGCGGGTCGAACAACTCTTGGCGACGGGGCTCAATCCGTGCGAGGTCTCTCGGCGCACCGGAATTCCACGAACGACGATTCGCGATTGGGCGGCGCAAGAACGCTGGCTCACGGTCTCCGCGAAAGAGAGCAGTAGCTGTCGCCGTTGCGGCTGGCCCGAGCACCGGTTCGCCGAACTTCCAGCGGACTACGCGTACCTACTCGGTCTCTATCTGGGAGACGGGTTCCTCTCGACTGGCCGGCGCGGTGTGTTCCGCCTGCGAATCTCGCTGGATAATCGCTATCCCGGCATCATCGCGGAATGCCGGAAGGTGATACGGAGCGTCTTTCCTGATAACCGTGTCGTCGTGCAGCCGAAACAAGGTGAGGGATGCTCTGATATCGGGGTCTACTCGAAAAGGCTGCCCTGCTTCTTCCCCCAACACGGCCCAGGCCCCAAGCACGAACGACGGATCGTGCTCACACCTTGGCAGGAGGTCATCGTCTCCAAGTGGCCCGGAACGCTATTGCGTGGGCTCATTCATTCCGACGGTTGCAGGTTCACCAATCGGGTGCGACACGATGAACGGACATACAGCTATCCGCGATATGGCTTCTCGAATCGCTCCGATGACATCCGCAGGATCTTCACGGACGGCTGCGATCGGCTTGGGGTGGAATGGCGAGTGACGAGCAGCTGCAACATCTCCGTCGCGCGCCGCGAATCCGTGAAGCTGCTCGACGAGTTCGTCGGACCGAAGTACTGATCGTGCCTGCGCCGCTACTCCCATACGAACCTCGTCGCGCGGGACTGGCGGCGCCTCGCCGACTTCTATGTCGACGTGTTCGGCTGCGAGCCGGTCCCTCCGGAGCGCGACCTCGAGGGCGCCTGGCTGGACCACGCGACCGGGCTGCGGTCGGCGCACGTGCGGGGGGTGCACCTGCGGCTGCCGGGGCACGGCGCCGATGGCCCGACGCTCGAGGTGTTCGGCTACGACGAGTCGCTTCCGCAGCCGGAGCCGGCGGCGAATCGCTTCGGGTTCGGGCACATCGCGTTCGAGGTCGATGACGTGGCGGCCACGCTCGACAGGCTCCTGGCCGCGGGCGGAGAGCGGCTCGGGGAGATCGCGCGAACCGATATTCCCGGAGCCGGGCGCCTCGAGCTGGTCTATGCGCTCGACCCAGAGGGGAACGTGCTCGAGCTTCAGGCCTGGGGCTGAGCGCCGGCCTGCTGCAACCACTCTCGAAACGGCGCCTCGAACCCGCCGGGAATGAACACGTTGAACGCGGTCGCCGGCTCGCTGCCGCGGTTCTCGAAGTCGTGCGTGACGCCCGCCGGCACACGAATGAACGTGCCCGCCGGCGCTTCGGTCCACCTCTCGCCGACGAGGAACGACATCGTGCCGGCGGTGACGAGGAAGAGCTCCTCGTTGGCGTCGTGATGGTGGGGTCCCGGCCCGGGTTGACCGGGCTCGACCGACCACTCCGACACGCAGTAGCGATCGTCCGTCTCGGGGCCGTCGGCCTTGAAGACTCCGCGCATCGGGCCGAGCTCGTATGCCCGTCCGGCACCCGGCGCCAGGATGATCGGCTCGTGGGTCATCGGCCAGTTGTACCGTGGCGCTCGGGCGATGTCTTGGACAGGTTTGACCTGGTGATCGCGTAGCCGGCTTGGCCGATCGATGACGATCGACACCTTCGCCGAGGCCGAGAGGCTCGTCGACGACTTCGGCCCGCGGGGACCGGGCACCGACGCCGAGCGGCGCGCCGCATCCCATCTCGCCGGCCGGCTCGGCGAGCTCGGCCGCGAAGCCGAGACCGAGTCCTTCAGCACCTGGCCGGGATGGCCGCTCGCCTACGCGCTGCACGCCGGCCTGGCGATCGCGGGGAGCGCGCTGGCGGTCGACCTGCCCGTCGCAGGTGCCGCGCTCGCGCTCGCCGCGGTGCTCCTCACGCTGCTCGACGCGAGCGGCGTGCTTCTCACCACCCGCCGCCTGTTCGGCCGGCGGGCCTCCCAGAACGTGGTCTCGTGGGGCGACCGGGACGCACCCGGGCGCGCTTCTGCTCGTCGCGCACTACGACACCGGCCCCGGAGGGTTCGCAAACGGCGACGCCGCGCGCATGCGGCTCGCCGCCGTCGGGCAGCTCCTGCGCCGGCCGATCTCGCCGCTCGGCCCCTTCTTCTGGTCGCTGGTCGCCGTGCTCGTGTGCTGCCTGGCGAGACTCGCGGACCTCTCCGGCACATGGCTGAGCGTGATCCAGTTCGTCCCGACGGTCGTGCTCATCGTGTCGGTCCCGCTGCTCCTCGACATCGCGCTGTCGGGCTACCAGCAGGGCGAGAACGACAACGCGTCCGGGGTCGCTCTCGCCCTGCGCCTGGCCGAGCGCGCGGACCCCGAGCGCTTCGGCGTCCACGTGGTCCTGACCGGCTCGCAGAAGGCGTTCGCCCAGGGCATGCGCGCGTTTCTGCGCCGCCACCGGAACGAGCTCACGCCCGAGCGCACCGTCGTCCTCAACCTCGATGAGGTCGGGGACGGCGAGCCGCGCTACACGCGCCGGGAGGGCTCGCTGCCGTCCCTGCGCTCCCACCCCCAGCTCGTGAGGCTGTGCGACGCGATCGCGGAGAGGACGGGTGCGGCCGCCGCTCGTGAACCGCGCCCCCAGCGACGGCTACGCCGCGCGCTCCGCGGGGGTCCCCGCGGTCACCGTCAGCTGCCGGGACGAGCGCGGCTGGGCTTCGCGACGCCTCAACGAGGAAGCGCTGACGGCCGCCGAGGTGTTCTGTCTCGAGTTCATCGGCCGGCTCGACGACGAGATCGGGCCCGAGCTTCCCGGCCGCGCGGACGAGACCGCGCTCAGCGAGAGCTGATCTCCGGCGCCCGCGCGGCGAACCAGTCGAGCGCCTCCGGGTTGGCGAGCGAGTCCCGGCTCGCCGCGCCGGCGGGGTCCGCGCCGAGCAGGATCTTCTTGACGGGCACCTCGAGCTTCTTGTTCGACAGCGTGCGCGGGACTTCGGGGATGACCTCGATCGAGTCGGGCACGTGCCGGGGCGAGCAATGCTCGCGGACGCGCCGGCGGATCGCGGCCTGCAACTCGTCGTCGAGTTCGGCGCCCGCGCGCAGCACCACGTAGAGGAGCATGCGCCCGTCGACGTCGACGACGAGCGAGTCGAGCACCTCCGGCACGCCCTCGACCGCGCTGTAGATCTCGCTCGTCCCCATGCGCACGCCGCCGCGGTTGATGGTCGAGTCCGAGCGGCCGTAGATGACCGCGCTCCCGCGACTCGTGATCTTGATCCAGTCGCCGTGGCGCCAGATGCCGGGGAACATCTCGAAGTAGCTCTGCCGGTAGCGCTCGCCGCCGGGGTCGTTCCAGAAGTAGAGCGGCATCGAGGGCATCGGGCGCGTGATCACGAGCTCCCCCACCTGGTCGACGAGCGGCCGGCCGTCCTCGCTCCACGCCTCGACCGAGGCGCCGAGGCAGCGGGCCTGGAGCTCCCCGGCGTGGACCGGCAGCGTCGGGACTCCGCCGACGAAGGCCGTGCAGAGGTCGGTGCCCCCGCTCGTCGAGAACAGCCAGACGTCGGGGAAGTGGCGGTACACCCACTCGAAGCCATCGACCGGCAGCGGCGAGCCCGTTGAGCCGATTGCGCGCAGCGCGGCCGGGCGCGCCGGCTCCACGCCGGCCTTGACGCTCGCGCCGATGAAACCGGCGCTCGTGCCGAAGGTCGTGACCCCGGCCTCGGCGGCGAGCTCCCACATCCCCTGCGGATCGGGCTGGCCGTCGTAGAGCACGATCGCCGCGCCCGCCAGCAGCCCGCCGACGAGGAAGTTCCACATCATCCAGCCGGTCGTCGTGAACCAGAAGAAGCGGTCGCCCTCGGAGAGATCGCTGTGGAGGTGCGCCTTCTTCAGGTGCTCGAGCAGGATGCCGCCGTGGCCGTGGACGATCGCCTTCGGCAGCCCCGTCGTGCCGGACGAGTACAGCACCCACAGCGGGTGGTCGAAGGGAAGCTGCTCGAACTCGAGCTCGGCCGGCTCGGCGAGGAGCGCCTCCCAGCCGGACGGGACGAGCACCGTGTGCTCCAGCGACGGGATCGCGGCCTCGATCTCGCGGACGCGGTCGCGGCGATCGAAGTCCTTGCCTCCGTAGCGGTAGCCCTCGGTCGCGATCAGAACCTTCGGCTCGATCTGGGCGAAGCGGTCGACCACCGTCGGCACCCCGAACTCCGGCGCGCAGCTCGACCAGACCGCTCCGATCGACGCACAGGCGAGGAAGGCGATCACCGTCTCGGGGACATTCGGCATGTAGGCGGCCACGCGGTCCCCGCGCTCGACCCCAAGCCGCCGCAGGCCCGCGGCACAGCGGGCGGTCTGATCGCGCAGCTCGTCCCAGCTGAGCTCGGCGAGCGGGCTCGACTCGGTGGCGTGGACGATCGCGGCGGCGCCCGGGCGAGCCATGCGGAACACGTGCTCGGCGTAGTTCAGGCGCGTCCCCGGGAACCACTCGGCGCCGGGCATCTCGTCCCGTCCGAGCACGCGCTCGGGCGCCGGGCCGACCTCGATAGCGCTCCCAGATCGCGCCCCAGAAGCCCTCGAGGTCCTCGACCGACCAGCGCCACAGCTCGTGATAGTCCGAGAAGCCGCGCTCCTCGATGAACGCGGCCATCTTGGACGGGCCGCGGGGCTCCCAGAGCAGGTCTCCCTCACGCATCGGCGCGGGATGTTAGAGGCCGCATCGTTAGGGCTCGACGGGCACCGAGCGCAGGCGCGCGAGGCGCTCGCGCCGCCGGCGGTGCTCATCCTCGACGAGCGGCTCGAGCAGGGCGCGGGCAACGAGCGGGGTCACGCCCATCACCGCGAACGCGACGGGCCAGGAGACCCCCGACGCGAGCGCGCCGAGCGATACCGGCACGCCGGCGGCCGCGACGCGCATGGCCGTGTTCTGGATTCCCATCGCCTTGCCGGCCTGGCGGCGGCCGGAGATCTCGGCGGCTGCCGTGAACGAGAGCCCGTTCCAGCTCATCGCGGCCACGCCGCCCGCAAGCAGCACGGGCACCGCGATCACGGCGGGCGCCGGCGTCAACGCGGCGGCCGCCAGCAGCAGCACGCCCGCGACGGCTGCCAGGCGGCGGAAGGGCTCGATGCGCTCGTCGCGGAGGTCCGACCAGCGGCCGGCGGCCACGCGCGCCAGTGCGGCGCCGAGCTGCATCGATCCGAGCGCAAGCGCGGCGGTGGCGGCCGACCAGTCGCGCTCGCCGTACAGGTAGAGCACAAGCAGGGAGGTCACCCCGACCTGGCCGACGATCATGAGCGACGAGGCGGCGCTCAGCCGCCAGATGCGCGGGTCGCGCACGGCGTCCGGTGCGGGCGGAGCCGGCCGTCTCGAAGCGCGGCCCCTCGCGGAGCCAGACGCCCGCACACAGCGCGGCGAGCAGCATCGCACCGGCCAGCGCATAGAGCGCGGCGTCGAGGCTCACCGCGGCCGCGAGCGGCGGCAACGAGAACGAAGCGGCGGCTGCGCCCACCGGGACAGCCGTCTGGCGCAATCCGAGCGCCAGGCCGCGCTCGTCGCGCGGGAACCAGTTGAAGACCGCGCGCCCGCTGGCAGCGATCCCGCTCGCGCCGAGCGCGCCCGGCCAGGGCCATCCCTCCGAGCAGGGCCGTGTAGCCGTCGGAGGCCGCCACCCCGGCCATCAGCAACCCCGCCGCGCCGAGCCCACCGGCGATCACGTACCTCTCCCCCACCCGATCGGCGAGCACGCCCCACGCCAGCAGCGTGGCGACGGTGCCGAGGGCGAAGGCGGTGAAGACGGCCGTGACCTGGACGAGCGAGAGGCCGAAGGTCTCCTGGATCGCGGGGCCGAGCGCAGGCAGGCCGCCCTGGACGGCGGCGATAGCGGCCGTGGCCCCGGCCCCCACGGCCAGCACCACCCAGCGATAGCGGGATGGCTGAAGGCCGGTGGTGACTGTCACGCCTTCGAGTCTATGCAGCCCACGCTTCAGGTCGCGGCGTGCGAGATGGGCGGAGCGACATGCAGGCAAACGAGGGGCGGCCCGTGGGCCGCCCCTCGCTTCCGACAGATGCGTACGTCCTCAGTCGTTACTCCATGTCCATGGTCTGCGGGTTCAGGTGGTCCAGTAGGTTGGCCCTGTTGGGCCTCTGGATCCTCGGCCGGTAGACCTCCAGGCCCCTTGCGGCGGCGTTGTTCTCAACGCCGTCGGACACGTACACCGGCAGGCCCGGACCGGAGTTGAACAGCGGACCCGTGTACGGGTATGCCGACCAGGCGCCGGTCGTTCGCTCCGGGTCGTAGTAGGCGATCTCCCTCAGCCGCGTCGGGTCGGTGAAGTCGATCACGTCCATTCCGCCCGTGTACCAGGCGTTGACGAGCAGGTCGCGATTGATGCCGGTCACGGTCATGCCCATGTGCGAGGAGCAGTACTCGCCCGCACTGATGTCGGGCCGCCGGTCACCGACGTGGAACCGGCTCAGGAAGTTCCCCTCCATATCGGAGAAGAACATGTGGCCGGTCTTGTGCGTCCCGCCGGCCGGGTTCCACGGTCGGGGCTGGTACGTGGTCATCGGCGGGCAGCCACGGCCCGAACGCCTCGTCGACCCAGTTGACGGTCTCCATGCCGTTGTCGAACATCACCGAGTGGAAGAAGTCGACCGCTCCCGGGAACTGGCCCGAGCCGCCCGAGCTGACATCGTCGTCGCCCACGGCCATCGGATCCATCGTGTCCGGGATGCCGGTGTCTGGATCGACCTCCCAGACCTGGCCCTGCTCGGCGCAGGCGCCGCCGGCGATCTGATCTCGGCACGTGAATGACGATGTCGTGGCACGCCACCGCCGCCGGCTCGAGGCGGGCGGCACAAGCCCCTTCTCGGACCACTCCTGCCTGCCGTCCGGGTCAGCGGCCAGCCGGGAGCTGGTAGCTGATCTCCGGCTGCACGTCGATCTCCGGCGGACGTCCGCCGGGTTGTCGAGCGGAACCTCCACGACCTGGATCACGCCGTGGAGCGGGTCTCGACTCGGGCTCGCCCGGGTCCTCGTCGTACGGGTTGTGCCGGTGTTCCGGAACTCCGTATCACCGCACGTCGGCCCCGCGCCCAGCGGGTACGACGACACGTACACGACGAGGCAGATTGCCCGTCGATCCTCGGCGACCTCTCCGGTCCACAGGGTGATGGTGTGGGCGCCGCAGTCCGTGTAGACGAGTGTCGACTTGCTGGATGTTGGTGAACGGAGTCGGGAATCGGGAGTTGTCGCTCATCGTGAAGACCCGGACGCCCTCCCAGCCGGTGGGTCGCGTGACCGACCCGGCGGACCTAACGGTGCGGATCGCGCACACTCAGGGCGTAGGCCATGGTGCGTATCCACCGCCAGAGAGCATCAGGTCCGCGACGCCGTTGCCGTTCCGGTCCCAGAGGATCGGGTCGTTCTGGGCCCGTCACAGGGGAAGTTCCTCACCAGCCGCGGGCTGAAGGGGTTGGAGATGTCGAAGATGCGCACGCCGCCGCTCGAGGCCGGTCAGCCCCTTCTCGGTCCAATCCTGCCTGCCGTCCGGGTCACGCGGCCAGCCCGGGAGCTGGTAGCTGATCTCCGGCTCGGCGATCTCGGCGGTGTCCGCCGGGTTGTTCAGCGGCACCGACAGGACCTGAATCACCCTGTGAAGCGGGTCCTCGACCTCGTTGTCGCCCTGCGGAACCTCGAACCGGTTGTTGGTGTTCTTGTACGGCTCCTGTCCCGCCGGCATACCGGTCTGACCGCACGTCGGCCCCGGCCGCAGCGGATACGACGACACGTACACGACGAGGCGCGGATTCTGTGGATCGTTGGCGAACTTGGTATTCGCCGTGATCGTGTGCGCACCGCAGTCGGTGTACTGGGAGTGGACCTGCTGGATGTTCGCGAACGGAGCGCCGGGGAATCGGTTAGAGCCGTCGCTCACGTTGAACACCCGGACGCCCTCCCAGCCCTGTGGGTTGGCGTCGAACCGAACCGGCGGACCTCCCGGAGTCGGATTCGGCTGCATCGACACCGGGGCGTCGCAGGCCTCGCTGTCCATGGTCCGGTCGACCGCGAGCATCATCAGGTCCGGAACCCCGTTGCGGTTGCGGTCCCAGAGGATCGGGTCGTTCTGGTTGCCGTTGCACTGGAAGTTCCGGATCTCATCCGGGTTGGCCGGATCCGAGATGTCGTAGATGTGCGCCCCGGCGGGCACCCCGCCGGTCGCCCCGTTGTACCACCCCAGCACGGCGTACTTGCCCCAGAAGGCAAAGTCGGAGTGAGTGGCCGGGAATGGATCGTCGAACTCCTTGATGACCCTTAAGGCCTCGTCCTGCCGGTCCGAGAACTGCGCACTGGCCGTGCCGGTCATCACCCCCATCGTCACGAGCACGGCTACGACTAAACGGAACGCACGTCTCATGCGGACCCCCTCCACAGGTTGAGTGATGAACGGCGTCGGCCGCCGCAGGCGTCGGGCAAGCGACCGAGGCTTCTCCCCGCCCGGTCCTCGCGTGTTACAGCAGCCTGCACAAGCCTTGGATTTCCTCCGACGTCGTAAGACCGGCTACTGCGTACCCCCGGCGGAGCCGGGCCAAACAATCGCGTACCCCCGGCGGAGCCGCGCCAAACAATGGTTGACCCCAACTCGCGAGATTGGCTCGATCCGCTCGCGGGTATATGCGCGACGGCAAGCTGAGGAGCCGCCGGCTCCCACCCTGCTGGGATCTGGCCCCCGGTGGCCTCCTGATGGACAGGAGGTTCCATGAGTCGACTAACGCGGTTGGTCGCTCTCGCCGTATTTGCCTTAGGCATGCTGGCCTTCCCGGCAATCGCGGCGGCCGGTCACGAGAACGACCCGCGGACTGACAATCTGCTTCCGCGGGGGCACATCTTCGAGCCCGCGGTGCTGGGTGGCTTCGGGGGCGCGAACCCCGATATCCACACCGATGAGGCCTTCTGGGGCAACCTGCTCATCCAGGGCAACTGGGACGGCTTCAACATCCGCGACATCCGCTCATCGAACAACCCGAGGCAGGTCTCGCGGACGTTCTGTGACGGCAACCAGGGCGACGTCATCGTCTACCGCGACATCGTCGTGCGCTCCTGGAATACCCCCGCCGGGACGCCCGGTGCCTTCGGCGCCGGTCTCACCTGCGACGGACAACCGGTGGCGCCGGGCTTCGAGGGGCTCCACGTGTTCGACATATCCAACCGCCGGAATCCGGTCCTGGTGGCGCAGATTCCACTCGCGTGCGGCTCGCACACGGCCTCGGCGGTTCCGGACCGCAGGAACGACCGGCTGCTCGTCTATAGCAGCCCGTCCGCAGCACTCGGCGACGAATCCGAACCCGCCGGACACCTGCGACTGGTTCGACATCGTGGAGGTTCCGCTGGACGATCCAGAAGACGCGCAATTCCTCCGCGCCGAGCCCTGCCGACCACACCTGCCATGACGTCGGCGTGATCCTGGGCGACGTCAAGAGGGCCGCGTGCGCCGGCGGCGAGGGCTTCCGGGTCTTCAGCCTCGGCGGCCCCAGCGGCGGCTCGCTCGAGGATCCGGAGCTGATGCATCATGTGACGGTGCCGTCGGTGACGGTCGGTCACTCGGCCGCCTTCACCTGGGACGGCGAGGTGATCGTCTTCGGCCACGAGCCGGGCGGTGGCGTGGCTGCCGAGTGCGAGGCCACGGACGACCCCCTGAAGAGGACCTTCTTCTTCTACGACACGGAGACGGGCGCCCGCCTCGGGACGTGGACCCTGCCGCGACCGCAGGGCGCAACGGAGAACTGCACCCTGCACAACTACAACCTGGTGCCGCTCCGAGACGGCCGCGACGTTCTGGTGAGCGGCAACTACCAAGCGGGCACGTGGGTCGTCGACCTCACCGATCCGGCCAACGCGCGGACGGTCGCCTGGAGCGATCCGCCGCCGAAGCCGGTCCCGCCCGGAACTCCGTTCTGCTGTGACGTCACGGGAGCGTGGTCGAGCTATTGGTACGACGGCGAGATCTACGAGACGAACATCGGCGAGGGCTTGAACATCTTCAGGCTGAGGGGAAGGGAGACGCGCAGCGCAATCAAGCTGGGCCATCTCAACCCGCAGACTCAGGAGTTCTCCCTCGACGGGCGTCGCGGGGACGACGACGATGACGACGACGACGGACGCGACGACGACGACTGACGCCTGACGCGCCTGCTGTTGGCGAAGCCGTCGAGAGGGCGGCCTCGGCCGCCCTCTCGCTCTCTCTGGGCAGGACTGCATTCGGCCGGCCCCGGGTAGGTCCGACTTAATTCTTCCCTTCCAAAAGGAGGTCTCGATGAGACGGTTACCTCGCCTGCTGCTGTTTCTCGCGGTAGGCGCTGTCGCTCTGCTCGTATCGGCCGCGGGGGCGGCGGCGGAGCACAACACGCGCCCGCATACCGACAACATGCGTGCGCTGGGGCACAGCCTCGACTTCGGCAGCTTCCTCCTGCCCGACGGCCAGCGCGATGCCAATTCGGACCTTGCCTTCCGGGGCAACCTCGTGTTCCACGGCGACTACGACGGCTTCCGGATCGTTCGCGGTGGGCCCAGTCCCAGGGAGATCTCGAGGACGCGCTGCAACGGCGATCAGGGCGACATCGTCGTGTGGAAGGACGTGCTCGTCCGCGCTTGGAACGCGCCCAAGACCGAGGCCCGCAACTGTGACGGCACGCTCGTGCCGGCCGGTTTCGAGGGCATGCACATCTTCGACATCAGCGACATCAGGGACCCGCAGCTCGTCGGCGAGGTCGAGCTGAGCGCGCGGCCGCAGGCCGACTCGCCCGGCTGCGGCACGCACACGCTCACGCTGGTTCCGGACGGCGATCGTGCGGTGATCTACAACGCGACGTCCGGCGGGAATCCGGCCCTGCCCAACCCGGCGGATCGGGAGTGCGACTGGATCGACATCGTCGAGGTGCCGCGCGACGACCCGGGTGCCGCCAGCCACGTGCGCCGCGAGCCGCTGAGGGCGGTCACGCGGCTCACGACAACGGGGTCATCCTCGGCGACGTCAACAAGCTCGCCGTGGCCTCCGGCCACATGTCGAACGTGTTCGACATCGGTGATAACGCCACCCCGGGCGGAAGCCTCGAGGATCCGCAGTTCCTGTACACGATCGAGGAGCCGGGCGTCTGCAACACCGGCGGCCCGCTCTGCAACGGCAACTGGCACTCCGCCGCCTTCACTTGGGACGGCGAGGTAGTCATCCTGGGCTGGGAGCCCGGTGGCGGCGCCGCGCCCGAGTGCGAGGCGGGCGACCCGCCCGTGAAGAAGAGCGCCTTCTTCTACGACGCGGACACCGGCGTCAAGCTGGGCCAGTGGACGCTGCCCCGGCCGCAGACCGCTGCGGAGAACTGCACGATCCACAACTACAACACCGTGCCGCTGCGGGACGGGCGCTACGTCCTGGTGGGCGGCAACTACCAGGCCGGCACGTGGGTCACGGACTTCACGAACCCGGCCAGGCCGGTCACGCTCGGGTGGTCCGATCCGCCGCCGCTCGTCCCGACCCAGCTGGGCGGGGCATGGTCGTCGTACTGGTACAACGGCCTGATCTACGAGTCGGAGATCAGCGTGGGCCTGAACGTCTTCCGGTTCACCGGAAAGGAGACCCGGAAGGACATCAAGCTCAAGCAGCTGAACCCGCAGACCCAGGAGTTCTCGATCCGCCCGGACCGAGACGACGACGATGACGACGACGACCGCGACGACGACGACTGACGCCTGACGGTCTTCCGGCAGGCGCACCAGTACGAGAGGGCGGCCATCGGCCGCCCTCTCGCTTCTCTGCAGCAGGACTGCATCCGTCGGGTCCGGGTAGGTCGAGCTCCAAGGTCCATCTCCTACAGGAGGTCAAGATGAGACGGTTACCTCGCGTACTGCTTCTTCTCGCGGTCTGCGCCGTCGCTCTCCTCGCGTCGTCCGCAAGTGCGACCGCGGAGGACAACACGGGCTCGCGCGCGGACGACCGAGACGCCGACGCGTCGACGCGCCTGGGCGTGTTTCGCACGCTCCCGGACGGCACTGCCATGGGCCTCAGAATCCGGGGCTTCGCGTTGATCACGCGCAGCTCGCGGGGGACGGACGTGAAGGCGCTCGCGTGGGGGCTGCGCCCGCGTACAACCTACGCAGCGCACCTGCACAACGCGCCCTGCTCCCTGCCTGGCAACCCAGGAGGCGGGCACTACAAGAACGACCCGGCTGGCCCGAGCGTGCCTCCGAATGAGCTCTGGCTGTCGTCCACCGCTGATCCCCAGGCCGGGATCACCTCGAATGCGGTCGGGATCGCCTTCGGGCGCGGCAGCGCGGACTGGGTGGCTCGGCCCGAGGCGCAGTCCGTGGTGATTCACTTCATCCCGCCCGGCGGCACCACCGCAGGCGGGCCGAAGATCGCCTGCGCCGACCTGCGTTAGCGCACCAGGGCTCCCGGCGGGGCGGGGCGAGCACCCAAGGTGCTCGCCCCGTCGCCGCGGCGGTCCTTACGGTCAGACGCTAATCGTCGTCGTCCCGATCATCGTCGTAGCGCAGGATGTAGAGGCCGCTGTCGCGGTCACTGAACAGCAGCAGCGGCGCTCCCTCGCGCTCCCCGACGTAGTGCGGGAACGTGCCCCAGAAGTGGACGCCGCCCTCGTCGATGAAGAAGCCCTTCTCGACGAGGCCCCTCCTCTTGCTGAACTCGACGACCCGGGCCCCGGCGTTGTAGTACGAGATGTACGCCAGGTTCTTGCTGCGCCGCGGGTCGGTCTTGACCTCGTGCACGCTGAGGATGCCGAAGCCCTCGGCGAACGCCTCGTCGAGCGCCTCGGGCACCGCGTACGAGTCGATGATCCTCAGGTTCGGATCCCGGGCGTCGTGCAGCTGCACGTAGCCCCAGCCGTCGAACACGGTGCTTGCGGAGTAGCTCTCGCCGACCGTGCCGACCGGGATGTCGACCGCCCTCGGCGCCGGTGTACTCGGGCGTGTCGTTGAACATCAGGTGCATCGCTCGATGGCCGATGCAGATCGCGGGCGCCAGCTCGTTGTAGTCGTGTCCCTGACCGCCACAGAAGAAGCCGTCAGGCAGCAGGCCGTCCCGCGTGCCGGCGTGGCTCTGGCCGACGATCACGGCGTCATAGCCGAGGTCCTGGCCAGCGGCGATCTTCGTGGAGAAGAAGCATCCGCCTCTCGAGAAGACGACCGTCTTCTCCTCGCCCGGCTGGGCCGGGATGCGCTCGCCGGCGGCGGCATCGGATCGCCGACAGCGTCGGGCCCGGCGTTCGGCCCGGCGGCGAAGCAGCCCCGTCCGCCGAACACAGTCGGCCCAGCGATCATCCCGTCCGGCCGGCTGTCGATGGTCGGCGTGAAGCCGAACTCACCGGCGCCGTATGGGCCGGCGTTCGTACCGGTCGTCAGCTCGAAGTTCGTCCGGAACGGCGAGAAGTCCTCGTCCGTCGAGATGATGAACTCGCTGTCCGCGTCCCAGTAGGACTGGTGGCTGTTGCCCTCCGGGATCTCGAACTGCGGCATCAGCGGGTCCGGGAACCGGAAGTCTGAGTCGCCGACGAACACCGGGTTGGCCGGGTCATCGATGTTCAGCAGGACCTGACCCGCGTCCCAGTAGGAGACGAGCAGGAAGTCGTGCCCGCGGATCCGTTTGTGCTGCATGTCGTGGTGGAAGACCGTGTCGCCGTTGGCGTAGGAGCCCTGGGCGCCCGGCCAGTCCTCGAGCCCCACCTCCGCCAGCAGCACGGGAGCGCGCGGGTTCGAGACGTCGAAGATGTCGACGTCCTTCAGGTCGTTGTTGTCCTGCAGCGTCGCGATGACCCTGTCCTTGCCACGCGGCAGCACGTTGCGCTGGACGAACAGCTGTGCGCTGTGCGTCGTGTGATACGTCTGCCCCGCGACCTCGGGATCCGTGTCGCCGAAGTGGAGCGACAGCGGTTCCGGGTTCCGCGGGTTCGTGACATCCCACAGCGAGGCGCCCGAGATCACGGGCTGCGTCGCGTTGCAGGTCTCGTTGTTGTGGATGAGGATGTCGCCCTTGAAAGACGGCGTGTCGGCGCGGACGACGTGGATGCCCTCTCCCAGGTAGCTGTTCGCCTCCGCCGGGATGAAGCCGACGTTCCTCGGCCGCTTCGGCTTGGAGATGTCCACGACCTCGACGCCGGTCCCTGAGCCGTCGTTCGACACGCACTCGGGCGAGAACTTGTTGAGGTAGGCGAACTTCCCGAAGGCGGCGACGTCGGCGATCCCGCCATCTATGTCGGTGAGCCTCAGCTTGCTTACCAGCTTCATGTTGCGGCTTCCGGGCGGCAGGTGCCCCGGACCCTCACGGGAGGCGGCTCAGCCGCCGGCGGCGGCCCGTCCTCCGGGTTCCAACCAGTGGCAGGCAGCGGGATCGCTGCGGCCGTTCCCCCAATGCAGGCGTATGCCGACACGCTCAGTACGGCGATTAACAGGAGCCTTGCTGTGGGTCGCATGGCCCTCCCCCTATGCATTTGCCTCTGACCCGGGCGGGTCGTTCGGGTTGTACCCCTCCGGCTCAGACCAAAAACGCTGCCCGATGTGCCAAAAGGAGATCGGCGGAGCCTCTTTTGGGTAGTGATAGGCCGGTGGGTGGAATGATGTAGTGAGTTATGAGGGGACGGCGGGCCGCGTGGATGATCGCGCTGCCGCTGGCAGTGGCCTCCTGGCTTGGCGCACACTGCCTCGCCTACTGGCTCGTAGCGCCCGCCGGCGAGCACCAGATGGGGATCCATGCGGAGAGCGGGCATGCCTACCTCGGCTACACGCCGGCGATCCTCGTCTGGGGACTGGCGCTCGTGGTCGCCGGTCTGCTGCTCTGCGTGGGGTACGGCCTCCGCGGGAGTCGGCCGTCGCCTCCTCCGCTGCGCCTCTTCGCACTCGTGCCTCCGGTCGGCTTCACGCTCCAGGAGCACCTCGAGCGCCTGATCGGGACGGGCGGCGTGCCGCCCGACATCGTGCTCGAGCCGACCTTCCTCGTCGGACTGGCCCTTCAGCTGCCACTCACCCTCGCGGCGCTGCTCCTGGCGCACGCCCTTAACAGCGCCGGCTTCACGCTCGGCGCCATGCTCGCGCCGAAGCTCGCTCCGGGGTGGCCGCATCTCGTCACGCCCAGACTCGCCTCAACGCCTTCCTGCCGCGGCCACGCTGATCGGTCCGCCCGTGCTCGTGCTCGGGCACGGACCCCGCGCCCCTCCCTCGGCCGCCTGCTTGTAGGCACCGAGTTCGCGGCCACGTGAGCCGCGACGATTAAGGAGGGACCGGATCCAACCGCTTCGCCTCGCGAAGATATGCGGGCTCGCCCTACTGGCTCTGGCGGTGACGCTGTCGCTGGCCCCTGCCGCAGCTTGGGGCCACTCGACCCTGATCGCCACCGAGCCCGCGCGCGATCGCATCGTCGAGCATTCGCCGGAGCACGTGCTGCTGCGCTTTGACGAGCCGGTGGAAAGCGCGCTCGGGTCGATCGCCGTCTACGACGGCGACGGCGAGCGGGTCGATGCCGGCGAGATCATGCGGCCACGCCCCGAGGAGGTGTCGGTCGCGATCGACCGGCGGCTCGAGCGGGGCACCTACACGGTCGCGTGGCGCGTCATCTCGGCTGACTCGGACCCGATTAACGGGGCCTGGGTCTTCCACGTCGAGGCGCCGGGAGCGCAGCCGAGCGGAGTCGCCGCTCAGGTGCTCGAGGACACGCCGTTCGTGGTCTCGGCGTTCTACCTCAGCGGCCGGTTCCTTGACTTCACGCTGCTGCTCTTCTGCGTCGGAGGCGTGGCGGCGCTCGCGCTTGCGCTCCGTAACGCCTCGGCACCCGTGCGACGCCGGCTGCTCGGGGTCCTCGCGGCGGCTGCCGCCGCACTTACGGTCGTCGCCCTGGTCGGCCTCGGGCTCCAGGGCGCGGCGGCCGGTGGCGGCGGTCTCGGCGAAGGATTCCGGTGGGAGTCCGTGTCGTCTGTGGCGGAAACGCGGTTCGGCAATTTCTCGCTCCTGCGGGCGGGGCTGGCCGCCGCGCTCTGCGTGGTCGCGCTCATCGCGCGGGCGAGGATCACTCCGCCGCCTGCGTCGTCGGGGAACGGAGAAGCCGCGCGGCCTTCCGCCCCGCGGCCGGTGCGATCCCTCGCCGCAGTCGGGAAGCCGACAGGGGCTGGAACCCGCAGGGGACCGGGCGTGGCGGCGGGAGCGGACGGCATGGGCGGACGGGGAGGAACTCCAGCTGGTAACGGTCCCGGCACGGCAGTCGTCCAGGCCGAGGGCAGCGTCGGCGCCACGGCAGCAGGCAGCGAGGCCGGGCGTGCGGTCACGGCCACGACGGTGGCAGCGTTGATCCTTGGCCTCGGGCTTGATAGTCACCCCTGGGCTGTCCGGCCATGCGAGCGTAAGCGGACCGGTCTCGCTGGTGGCCGACGCCGTCCACGTCCTGGCAGCGGCCGTGTGGACGGGCGGGCTGGCGTTCGTGGTACTCGGGCTCCTCTTACCAGCCGCGGACGGCGGTGGGAGCTCGCGGCGATCAGCGTACCTCGCTTCTCGACGATGGCGGTCGTATCGGTCGCATGCTTGATCGTGGCCGGCGCGATCAACGGCTATCTGCAGGTGCGCGCCTGGCGTGGGCTTTGGGAGACCGAGTACGGGATCTTGTTGCTCATAAAGATCGGGCTCGTCCTCCCGCTTCTCGCCCTTGGTGCGTACAACAACCGTTTCGCCGTCCCGCGCCTGCGCGCGCGGATCGCCTCCGTGGTAGAGCGCCGCCGCTTCCTTCGCATGGCCGGCGTGGAGCTCCTGATCATGCTCGCCATCGTGGGTGTGACCGCGGGGCTCGTTAACGCACCGCCCGCGCGCACCGAGGTCGAAATGCACGAGGCGTCCGAGACCGAGCTGGAGCTCGGCCCGTGGATGGCGCACATGGAAATCATGCCCGCCACGGTCGGGCCGAACGAGATCCACCTCACGTTCGAACGGGGCCGACCCGCAGAGGTCAAGATGTCGGCCCGGCTAGAGGAGCGAGACATCGGCCCGCTGCGCTATCGCGCCCGCCGCGGCATGGAACCGGGTGCCTACGTCGTCAAGCGGGCGAACCTGTCGCCTGCCGGCGAATGGGAGATCCGGATCGACGCCCGCCGTGGCGACTTCGACCTGTTTAGCGACACCGTCCACGTGGACATCGGCGAGGGGGGTGGGATGTGAAGGCGATCATCGCCACGCTCGCCGCCGTGACTTTGCTGGCGGTATTCGCGCCCGCCGCGGCCGGGCAGGCGCCCCCGCCGTGCAACGGCCAGCCGCAGATCTCGGACGCCACCGGTGACGGCCACCACAACACCACGGACGTGCT
The DNA here is from genome assembly GCA_963757815.1 of uncultured Thermoleophilaceae bacterium. GTDB lineage: Bacteria > Actinomycetota > Thermoleophilia > Solirubrobacterales > Thermoleophilaceae > JACVRW01. The sequence continues at coordinate 61,623 of CAVWSN010000025.1, forward strand.
CTCTGCGTGGTTCTCGGAGGCTGCGGGCCGTCTGCAGGCGGTCATCAAGGTCCAGTTCGGAAACTGGGCTCCGGACCATCCCCCCGGGCCCGCGGAGTGGGCGTTGCTCTTCGACGTGGGCGGTCAGACCCGATACGTGCGTGCGGTGGCCCCGGATCCGCCCGCGCTGACGTTCGACTACGGCACATGGACGGCCGCGGGGGGCTTCGCGAGCGCCGGAGCCGACGACCGGCTCCGTGGTCGGCGGGCCCGGCGGAACGACCACGATCGACGTGCCGAATCAGACCGGCGCCGTTGCCGGTGCAGTCCTGGCACGTCCGTTCGTTTTGACCTACGACGGCGATGGGCTCATCGACCGGGCGCCGGGCGGCACGACGCCAGGCGGCGAGTACGGCGCTGACTACGTCGTCGGGTCGTGCGGTGGCACCGGCGGCGGGGGTGGCGGAGGCGGCGGCGGGGGCCCGGCCGGGATCTCGTCGGTCCAGCTGCGCGCGCCCGCCAAGCGCGTGGGCGCCGGCCCGGTGCGCGTACGTGGCAGCATCGCGCCGGCGCGCGGGGGCGTGCCCGTCGAGCTGTCGGTCAGGGCCCGTAACAGGGTCGTCCGGCGCCTGACCACCCGCGCTGACGGTACGTTCTCGACGTCGATCCGGCTCTCGGAGACGACTCGCGTCCGGGCCACGGCGGGCGGTCTCGGCTCGCAGACGCGCACGGTCGCGATGCTCTCGAGGACCCGGATCACGGTGCGGCATATGCCCGACGGTGGCGTCTTGGTGCAGGGCCGGGTCAACCCTGCGCTGCCCGGGCGTGTTCTGTTGCTGCGCACGACCGCCGTCAAGCCGTCCGCGCGGACCTCTGCCCGCAAGGGCCGTTTCACCTTCCGCCTGAAGGACCCACGGCCTGGCCGCTACGAGGCCGTGTTCATCCCATCCAAGGGCCGCGCGGAGCGGTCCACCTCCAACAAGGGAGTAATCCGATGAAGGTCACCCGTCTGGCCGTGCTCGCCACAGCGGTGGCGGCACTCGGCGTCCCGGCGGCCGCGTCAGCGCATCCGTCGGTCTATACGGACGTTGCGAAGTTGGTTCCGAGCCCTCCACCACCCGTCATCACGCCTGCAGATCTGACCAATCAGACGCGCTACGTGGTCTCCAACCACGGCAACAGCTACGTCCTGCGTGAGTCCAACAACCAGACCAGCGGAGGTGTGGTCGACTACAAACTCGCGCCCGGTGCGTGGCGAAGCCAGCCAAGCGTCACCACGTCCGACCTCATCGCCCAGGCCGGCACCGGCGGCCAGGCGCACAACACCTGCACGACACCCGCGCTGACCGCCGTCAGCGCCATCGAGGGGTGGCAGGAGGAGTCTGCCGCGGGCAAGCCCGAGCCGTTCTTCGCGTACGTGCCGTTCCAAAAGGCGTCGGCCGGGCTGGATGACCATCCCGAGGTCTGGATCCCGCACGTCAAGACCCTCACCGGTGTGGACCTCACGACGGTGAGCAACGATGCGAGCGCCGCGACGGCGCAGCTCAAGGCGCTGTGTGAGGCCCTTCCGGGTCCAGGCGTATTCGTCCCGGCGGACGCGATGCAGACCGCCGCGACGGCGTTCAACAGCGCGACGATCCTGGAGGCGACGAACCCGTTGAACGCCCGGATCGGTCAGCTCAACACTCTCAACCAGCAGCTCGAGGCGCAGAAGGCGGCCGCCCAGCGGGCCACCGGCGCCGCACAGGCTGAGGTCGCGCGCCTGATGACTCGGCTGCGGCTCGAGGAGGTTGGCAGCCAGTCGCCCGCGCGACTCGCCTCCGACGGTCCGTCCGTCAGGGTGACGGGTCCCGCCGGCATGGCGGTCACGGTCCGGCTGCGGGTCGACAGGGCCACGGCCAAGGCGATCGGCTGGAAGTCGCTCGTGCTGGGCAAGGAGAGCGCGACCATCGGACAGGACGCGAGCGCGCTCGTCGAGTTCGCGCTCAGCGGCCGTGCGAGGGGCGCTCTGAGCAAGGCGAAGCGGTCGATGGAGGTCTACTTCGCGGCTCGGTCTGGGGATCGCTACGCCTCGACGCGTAACCGCTGACGGGCGAGAAAGGAGCACGATGCGAATGCGTTTAGTAGTCACGGTCCTTGCCGCGCTCGCCGCGGTGGCGCTTGCGGCCACCGCGGCCATGGCGCACGTCGACGTGAAGTCCCGGAGTCCCTCCAAGGGGGGCTCGGCGAGCAAATCGATCGGGTCCGTCAGCGTCACCTTCGAGGGGCCGATCCGAAGCGGCGGAATCCGCGTCGTCGGGCCGGGCGGGACGGGTCGTCTCGTCTGGCAGCGGCGGGCGTGATCCGCGCAACATCACCCGCGTCAAGGTCGGGCTGAAGGGGTCGAAGAGGGCGGGCAGCTATCGGGCGAGGTATTCGATAGTCGCCGCTGACGGTCACCGGCAGCGGGGCTCATGGACGTTCCGGCTGCGGTGATGACGACACGAGCATCGCGCGCGCTAGTCGCGGCCCTGATCTGCACGGGCTTGGTCCTCGCGACCGGGTCGGGACCGGCCGCGGCGCACATCCAGGTGTTTCCGGCCACGGCTGCCCCTGACGATGCGGTGCTGTTCGAGGTGTTGGTGCCGAACGAGCGTGAGAACCGAACGGTCGAGGTCGAGCTGGCGGTGCCCCCGAACGTACTCCCCTTCTCGTACGAGGAGACGCCTGGCTGGCGGCGGACGCTGAAGCTCAATCCCAACCAGTCGATCCGCTCGATCGTGTGGCGGGGAACCATGCCCTCCGACGGCTTCACGCGGTTCGGGTTCCTGGCCTCAACTCCGCCGCGTGAGGGCGAGATCTCGTGGAAGGCGGTTCAGACCTATGACGACGGGCGCAAGGTGCGCTGGATCGAGCCGCCGGACGGTGAGCAGCCGGCCCCTGTTACGACGGTCTCTGAGCGCGCCCCACGCCAGGACGCTGGCGGAGAGGGGCCGGGCGAGGCGTCGTCCGGGCAGCCGCAGTCGCCCGCTGAGACCGAGACCGAGCCCGAGGCGATGGCTGAGGAATCGGACGGCTCGAGCAGCTCGGACACGACGGCGCGCTGGCTGGCCGCCGGTGCTCTTGCCGTCGCCCTCGGGACCCTCGGGCTGACTATTGCGCGACGCCCGGGTACATCAACTCCTGAAAGAAGAAAGGAGCCGACAACATGAGCATCGGCAGATACATCCTCGCAACCGCTCTCGCGGCGGTCCTCGCGATCGCTCCGGCTGCGGCGGCCCACGTGACCGTGCAGCCCGAGGAGGCGCCCGCGGGCGGCTTCACCCGCCTCGACGTGCGCGTGCCAACCGAGCGCGACAACGCCAGCACGACAAAGGTCGACGTCCAGTTCCCACCGGGCTTCCTGTTCGTCTCCACCGAGCCGGTCCCGGGTTGGAACTCCGAGATCACCATGCGCAAGCTCGACAAGCCGGTCGAGCAGTTCGGTGAGCAGATCACGGAGGAGGTCGACCGCGTCACGTTCACGGCCGACGGCGAAGGCATCGGTCCGGGCCAGTTCCAGGACTTCGGGCTCTCGCTCGGCGTGCCGGACAAGGCCGGCTCGACGCTCACCTTCAAGGCGGTGCAGACCTACAGCAACGGTGAGGTCGTGCGCTGGATCGGGCCGCCGGACGCCGACGAGCCGGCGCCGCAGGTGAAGCTCACGGCAGCCGAGGGCGAAGGCGGAGCCGCGGAGCCCGCGGCACAGCAGCCGCAGGCGCCTGCCGCGGAGGAGGACGACGACAGCGGAAGCGACACGCTCTCGATCATCGCGCTGATCGTCGGCGGCTTGGGCCTCGCGGCGGGTCTGGCCGCCCTTCTCACGGGGCGTCGCCGCGCGGGTGTTGGGGCCGCCTAGCGCCAAGCCATACGGCCAACCTCTTAGGTTCAGCGTCTCGAGGCGCCTCGCGCCTCGAGACGCGGCAGCGTAGATCTGCGCCTAGCCGGGCGCCGCGTTGCCGCGACGCAGCTGGCGCCGGATCCCTCGGCGCACCAGCCCGCGGCGCGCCCCGCCGAGGCCCGCCGTTGCGATCGGGCCCGCGACCGCGCCGGCGACCGCCAGGCCCAGTGGCGCGAGCGGGGTCGCGCCGAAGAAGAGGAGCCCGATCGCCGCGCCCAGCTCAGCCCCGATCAGCCCGGCCACGATGACGCGTGGCGCATTCCGTCGTGGGTCGGGGCCGGGCGCGGGCATGGGGGTCGGTTCGCCGAAGGCCCGGCCCAGTCCTCCCCGCTGCAAGAACCCTGGGGGGGGACGGGAGGCCCGGTAGGGTGGCCGGACCATGGGACTTGTGCAGACAGAGGACCGCGGCGCGGTCCGCCACCTCGTTCTCAACCGCCCGGAAAAGCGAAACGCACTCAACGGCGAGCTCGTGCGCGAGCTCGGTGCCGCGATCGAGGCGGCCGCGGTCGACGACTCCGTCCGGGTGCTGGTGCTTCGCGGCGCGGGCCCGATGTTCTCTGCGGGAATGGACGTGGGCGACCTGCGCCGGCTCTCCGAGAACCCGGAGGGCCTGAGAGCGTTCCGGCGGCCGCTCATCGCCTGGTGGAACCTGCTCGAGGAGATGCCGAAGCCGACGATCTGCCAGATCCACGGCGCGGCCCTCGGCGGCGCCTTCGAGCTCGCGCTCGCGTGCGACTTCCGCACGATGGCCGAGGACGCCGTGGCCGGGATCATGGAGGTGCGCATCGGGTTGCTGCCGGACGTGGGCGGCTGCTCGCGGCTGCCGGCGATGGTGGGCCTAGGCAACGCGAAGGAGCTGATCCTCACCGGCAAGGTCATCGACGGGCGCGAGGCGCACCGCATCGGGTTCGCCAACCGGATCGCGCCCGCCGACTCGCTCGACGAGGTCACCGGCGGCCTGGTGAACGAGCTCCTCGGCTGCGCCCCGCGCGCGGTCGGGCTCGCGAAGCGGGTACTGGACGCCGCCGCGAAGCCGGCGCTGGCGACGACGCTCGAGCTCGAGGTGTCGGCGCAGGAGATGCTCGCCGGAACCGAGGATTTCGCCGAGGGCACGCGCGCGTTCTTCGAGAAACGCACGCCGGAGTTCGCCGGGCGTTAAGAGGCGCCCCTGAAGCGCCGCGGGCCCGGATCTGGTGTCCGGGCCCGAGCGCGCAAATGCCGAGGCTGGGTCGGGGGAACCCATATGTGCCGAAAACCGGCCTCGGCGGCTATATGGGGTATACCCACACCAGAAGGGTTGTACACCTGTAATGGGCGCCAACGCTCGCGCAAGGCTGCCGCCAGAGTCAGGGCCGGGGGACCGCGGCGCGCCGTCCGGCGATCGCCATCACGAGCGCTGCGGCGAGCGCCACGCCCGCGGTCACGAGCCAGGCTGCGCTGTATCCGGCCGCTGAGTAGAGCGCCCCGAAGGCCGCCGGGCCGCCCGCCGCGCCCACGTAGATGCCGGTCTGGCTGATGCCGGTCGCAGCACCAGGTGACTCCCGGTGCAGGTGCACGACCGCCATATTGAAGATCCCGGGCCAGCCCCATCCGAGGGCAAAGGCGGCGATCGCGCCGACCACGAACAGCGCCGGCGCGCCCGTGGCGAGCAGGGCGAAGCCGCCGCAGCCGAGCGCGAGCAACGCCACGACCATTCCGAGCCCGTAGTCGAGCCGCCGGTCTGCCCTGATGCCGACCGCGAGCCGCACCGCCAGCGAGGCCGCGCTGCCCACCGCGGCCAGCACGCCCGCCGCGCCCTCCGCTATCCCGACGTCCACGGCCGACGCGACGAGGTAGGCGCTGAGCGCGCAGGGCGCGGCGCTTCCGAGTGCCGCGCCGAGCGCGATGAGGATGAGCGTCCGCGAGGGTCGCGGCGGCGGGTCACGCTCCGCAGCCGGCCGCAGCAACGGGGCGTGCCGCCCCAGCACCACGGCCACCGCCAGCGGCCCGAGCGCGCAGATCACGAAGGTCGCGCGCCAGCCGAACGGGATCGCGAGCACCGGCAGCGCCAGCCCGCTCACCAGTACGGCGGCCGGGATCGCCGGTCTGCTTGATGCCGAAGGCGAGGCCCTGGCGCTCCATCGGCACCTGATCGGCCATGAACAGGTTGATGGCGGGCTGGGCCACCGAGTTGGCCAGCCCCGCGACGACCAGGAACGCGAACAGCGCGACAAGCGAGTCCGCGAGCAGACCCGCCGCGAGCAGGCAGGCGCCCGCGACCACGACGCTCGCGCGCATGGCGCGCAGCGCCCCGGTGCGCTCCGACATCCGGCCCCCGGGCCCGGCGCCGATCGCCCCGGCGAGGAAGAAGACGGTCACGCCCGCGGCCACCGCTTCGACGCTCACGTCGAGATCGCCGCGAATCTGCAGGGCGAGCGCCCCGACCAGGAAGCCGGGCAGGACGGCCGCGGTTCCGGCCGCGACCGCGAGCAGTGAGGGGCGTACGAGCCCTACGCCAGACCCACCAGGTTCGCCATCGCGATCACGCCGATGACGCACAGCACCGCACCGATGACGTCGAAGACGGCACCCGCCTTCAGCATCCGTGTGATCGGAAGCAACCCGGAGGAGTAGACGATCGCATTGGGGGGCGTGGAGACCGGCAGCATGAAGCCATAGTTTGCCCCGAAGATCGCCGCCAGCGCCGGGATCGTCGGGTTCACGCCCGCCGCGGCCGCTATCGAGATCGCGATCGGGACCATGATCGCCGCGCTGGCAGTGTTGCTGGTGGTCTCGGAGATCAGCACCGCGATCACGACGATCACGATCGTGATCCCGAAGATGCTCGACACGCCGAGCGCGTCGGAGATCGAGGTACCGATCTTCTCCGCGAGGCCGGTCTCGCTGAGCATCGTCCCGAGCACGATGCCGCCGCCGAACAGCAGGATCGTGCCCCAGTCGATTCGCGCCGCCTGATTCCAGTTGATCGTGAACTTGCGTTCCTTCCAGCTCACGGGGAGCAGGAACAGCAGCGCGGCCGCCACGATCGCGACGGTGCCCTCGTTGGCCGCCTCGCTCACCTGCACGTAGGCGTCCGAGTCGTCCCCGGCGAACAGCCCGACGATGCCGGGCAGGAACCAGCCGATCAGCGCGAAGGCGAGCACGAGCAGCGTGTTCTTCTCCCCGCGGGTGAGCGGGCCGAGCTTCGCCCGCTCCTCGGCCACGTGCTCCTCGACGCCGTCGACGTGGCGCACCTCGGGTCGGTTCATGAGCATCACGATCACGATCACGGCCACGAACATCACGATCACGATCGGGAGCGCCATCTCGAACCACTCGAGGAACGTGATCGGCTCGCCGGTCTCGTCCTCGAGGAGCTGGCGCCCGATCAGGTTCGGCGGGCTGCCGATCGGGAGCAGGAGGCCCCCGACGGTGATGCCGTAGGTGATCACGAGCATCAGCGCGGCGCCGAAGCGCAGGCGCTCGACCTTGCGCTCGCCGTCGAGCTGACGCGCGACCATGCCGCCCACCACGCCCATGACGCCGATCGCGATCGGGAGCATCATCGCCGCGCCGGCGGTGTTCGACATCACCGGTGACGTGAGCGCGCCGATCAGACCGAAGGCGAGGATGATGCGGTAGGTCGAGCCTCCGACTGCCTTCATGGACAGCACGCGATAGGCGAGTCTTCGGTGCAGTCCGTGGACCACCATCGCCTCGGCGATGATGAAGCTGCCGATGAAGAGGAAGACGGTGTCGTCCGAGAAGGCGCCGAACACCACGTCGGTGGCGGCGTCGCCCTCGGGCGGCGGCGGCGTGGCCTCCAGCAGCGCGACGAGCGCCACGCCGAGCAGCGCTGTCACCGGGATCGGTATCGCCTCGGTGACCCACCAGGCCACCACGAGCGCGAGGATCGCGGCGAGCCGGTGCTGGTTCGGCTCGAGCTCGAACGGGAACAGCAGGACGGCCGCGAAGACGAGCGGCCCGAGGAACAGGCCGACCGTGCGCCGGCGGCGCTCGAAGCGCTGCTCGGCGGGCGAGAGGCGCCCGGCCTCGGTCTGCTCGTCGAGCGTGCGGTAGGTGCCGCCGCGGCCGACTTCGCCGTCGCCGTCGGCGACCCTTCGTTCGTCCTCCCGCTCGACACGCCGTTCCCTCGTCGGCGTCGACATGCGGGGCTCCTACCCGGGGCGGGCGCCCTTATTCCTGATGCCAGTCAACCGGTCCGGCGGTGAGCACGTGGCTGCCGAGCGGGCGACCCAGCACCCGCTGCACCTCGCGCGCACACGCGACCAGCTTCTCGAGGTCGATCCCCGTCTCGTAGCCCATCTCGTGCAGCATCGACACGAGGTCCTCGCTCGCGATGTTGCCGGTGGCGCCGGCCGGCACCGGGCAGCCGCCCAGCTCGCCGAAGGAGCTCTCGAACGAGCGCACGCCGGCACCCAGCGCCGCGAGCACGTTGGCGAGGCCCTGGCCGCGCGTGTTGTGGAAGTGCGCGGTGAGCTCGGCTCCGAGGTCGAGGCCCTCGAAGAAGCGGCTCACCTGGGCCGGGTTTGCCATGCCGGTGGTGTCGCCGAACGCGATCTCCTCGCAGCCGGCATCGACGAGGCGGCGCGCGATGCCGAGCACGCGGTCGCGCGGCACGTGGCCCTCGTAGGGGCAGCCGAAAGCAACCGAGATCACGCCCTCGCAGCGCAGCCCGGCCTCGCGGGCGCGCGCCACTACGCGCTCGAGCCCTGTGAGCGACTCCTCGATCGAGCGGTTGACGTTCTTGCGGTTGTGAGTCTCGGAGGCGGAGAGGAAAAGGTTGACTTCCTGGAAGCGATCTCGAAGCTCCAGCGCGTTGTCGAGCCCGCGCTCGTTCGGGATCAGCACGGTCACCGCCACGTCCTCAGGGATGTCCGCGCGCCGCAGCACCTCGGCTCCGTCGGCCAGCTGCGGGATCACGTCGGCGCGCACGAAGCTCGTGACCTCGAGCCGGCGCAGGCCGGTGCGCGCCAGCATCTCGACCAGGCGCACCTTGTCGTCCGTCGCGATGATCTCGGGCTCGTTCTGGAACCCGTCGCGGGGGCCGACCTCCCGGATCTTGACCATGGGCTACTAGATCCTGGCAAGTCCGCCGCTCACGCCGAGCGACTGACCGGTCACATACGAGGCGTCGTCGGAGGCGAGGAACGAGATCACGGCCGCCACCTCGTCGGGCTGCCCGAGCCGGCGCAGGTTCGTGGAGCTGATCATCGTGTCGACGATTCGCTTTCCGACGTCGCCCAGCTGCTCGGGTGCGGCCATCAGGAGCGGCGTCTCGATCGGGCCTGGCGCCACCGCGTTGCAGGTGATCCCGTAGCGGCCGTTCTCGACGGCGATCGTCTTGGTGAAGCCGATCACACCCGCCTTGGCGGCGGAGTAGACCGCCGAGCCGCTAGAGCCGACGCGCCCGGCCTCTGAGGCCGTGTTGACGATGCGCCCGCGGCGGCGCTCCTGCATTCCGGGCAGGACAGCGTGGGTGACGGCGATGACCCCGCGGAGGTTCACGGCGAGCACCCGGTCCCAAAGCTCAGGATCGGTGTCCGTGAACCAGCTCCACTCGTCGTAACCGGCGTTGTTGACGAGCACGTCGACGGGTCCGAGCTGGGACTCGGCTCCGGCGACGGCGGCGGCGATCGACTCGGTCGAACGTACGTCGAGCTCGAACGGCGCGCCCTCGATCTCGTCGGCGACCGCGTGGGCGCCCTCGAGGTTCAGGTCGGTCACCGCGACGCGGGCGCCCTCGGCGGCCAGACGGCGGCAGGTGGCGGCGCCGATCCCGGAGGCGCCGCCGGTCACGAGAGCTGTGCGGTCCGCGAGTCTCAAGCCGCGGCAGCCTAGCGGCTGCCTTGGCCATATGCTCTCCACGATGCGGCGCCGCATCACCTTCTCGCGCAACGTAACGCTGTCGCTCTCGCGCACCTGCGTGTCGCATTGCAAGTACTGCGCGTTCGCGACCCACCGGCCCCATCTGCACGAGCCGGACGAGGTGGAGCGGCTGCTCGACGGCGCCGTCCGCCGGCGCGTCAAGGAGCTGCTCGTCCTCACCGGCGACGATCCGGCCTACCACCCCGGCGTGCGCGAGCGGCTGCGGGCGCTCGGCTTCGACGATTTCGTCGCCTACGTCGCGTGGTGCTGCGAGCGCGCGCTCGAGCGCGGCATCCTGCCGCACACCAATCTCGGCGCTCTCGGGCGGGACGACCTGGCGCGGCTGCGCGAGGTCACCGGCTCGCAGGGAATGATGCTCGAGTCGCTGCGCGACGACCTCGTCGCGCACCAGGGGTCCCCCACCAAGGATCCGCTGCTGCGGCTCGGGACGATCCGCGCCGCGGGCGAGCTTCAGATCCCGTTCACCAGCGGGATCCTCGTGGGCATCGGCGAGAGCGAGGACGACCGCGTGGCGGCGCTCGAGGCGCTCGCCGCCCTGCACGCCGAGCACGGCCACCTCCAGGAGGTGATCCTGCAGAACTTCGTCCCCCACCCGCGCTACTACGGCGCCGAGCCCGCCGAGATCGCCGACGAGGCGCAGCGCGGCGCGCGGCCCGCCGGCACGGCGGTCGAGCTCCCCTCCTGGGCGACGCCGATCTCGCTCGACCACATGCGCCGCCTGGTGCGCGAGTGTCGCCGGCTGATGCCTGACGTGGGCATCCAGATCCCGCCGAACCTGTCCGACTGGTGGATGCCGCTCGTCGAGGAGGGCGCCACAGACCTGGGCGGACTCTCGGCCAACGGCGACCACATCTCCCCCGAGCACCCCTTCCCGTCCGTGCACGAGATGCGCAAGCGGCTCGCCCCGCGCGGTTACGCGCTGACGGAGCGGCTGTGCGTGTACCCGCAGTACATGGACTCGTCCTGGCTCGAGCAGGGCGTGCTCGACGTGATCAAGACGAGCTACTGGTCGTTCATCCCGCGGCGCGGCTCGGGCCGGCGCGAGGACCGGGCGATCCGCTCCGAGCTCGCGGCGGGCGCGATCGCCCGCGCGCGTGACGGCGCCGCGCTCTCGGAGGACGAGCTGACCGCGCTCTTCGGCGAAACCCGCCCCGAGGCGATCGAGGACATGCGCCAGGCGGCGGACGAGCTCCGCAGCGAGCTCGCCGGCGAGACCGTGACCTTCGTCGTCAACCGCAACATCAACGTCTCCAACATCTGCACGGTCGGCTGTGCCTTCTGCGGCTTCGGCCAGGGCCGGCGCTCCCCCGACGCCTACGAGCACTCGGAGGAGGAGTTCCGCCGGCGCGTGCTCGAGGCGGTCGAGTTCGGGGCCACCGAGATCTGCATGCAGTCGGGCATCCACCCGGACTGGACGATCGCCGACTACGAGAAGTGGCTGCGGCTCGCCAAGGACACGGCACCTGAGATCCACCTGCACGCGTACTCGCCGATGGAGATCGACCATCTGGCGGGCGAGCTCCCGCTCGACGAGGTGTTCGCGCGACTGCTCGACGCCGGCCTCGGTTCCGTCCCCGGCACCGCGGCGGAGGTGCTGCACGACGGCGTCCGCCAGCGCATCTCGCCGAACAAGCTGCCGGCGGGGCGCTGGGTCGAGATCGTCGAGGCCGCCCACCGGGCCGGGCTGCGCAGCACCGTGACGGTGATGTTCGGGCATGTCGAGGAGCCGTGGGAGCTTGCCGAGCACATGCGCGTGGTGCGCTCGCTCCAGGAACGCACCGGCGGCTTCACCGAGTTCGTGCCGCTCTCCTTCATCCCCTACCACACCCTTCTGGGCCGGACCCACGGCATCGAGGAGCTCTCCCGCGAGGAGAACCTCAAGCACACCGCCGTCTTCAGGCTGGCGCTCGGGCGCACCATCCCGAGCCTCCAGGCAAGCTGGGTGAAGATGGGGCTCGACGCCGCCACCGAAGCGCTGCGCTGGGGCGTCAACGACCTCGGCGGCACGCTCATGGAGGAATCGATCTCGCGCATGGCGGGCTCCCAGCACGGGGTCAGGCTCGAGCCCGGAGACCTGATCGCCGCTGCCCACGCCGCCGGCCGGCCCGCGGCCGAGCGGGACACGCTCTACGGGATCCGGCGCCGCTTCGAGCTCTCGCGCCGAGCCGCGGCTGCCGCGGCGCGGCGATGGGCTCTGCCGCGTGAGCGTTCGCATCGGCTACAAGGCCTCGGCCGAGCAGTTCGACCCGGTGACACTGCTCGAGTACGCGCAGCAGGCGGAGGAGAGCGGGCTCGAGATAGTCGCCGTGTCGGACCACTTCCAGCCCTGGCGCCACAGCGACGGCCACTCGCCGGCGGTTCTGCCGTGGCTGGGCGCGGCCGGACAGCGCACCTCGAGCGCCCTGCTCGGCACGAGCGTCCTGACGCCGACGATGCGCTACGAGCCGGCGATTGTGGCTCAGGCCTTCGCCACGCTCGAGCGCCTCACGCCCGGCCGGGTGTTTCTCGGGGTGGGGACCGGCGAGGCGATGAACGAAGCGCCCGTTATGGGCGGCGAGTTCCCTGGCAATAAGGAGCGCCGCCTGCGGCTTGCCGAGGCGATCGAGCTCATCCGCCGCCTGTGGACCGAGGAGCGGGTCGACTTCGAGGGCGACTACTACCGGACCGTCAAGGCCACGATCTACGACAAGCCAGACGAGCCTGTGCCGATCTACGTGGCGGCGTCCGGGCCGCTCGCGGCCAAACTCGCGGGCCGGGTCGGCGACGGCTTCATCTGCACGAGCGGCAAGGACCCGGCGCTCTACGACGAGCTGCTCGCCAAGGTGGCCGAGGGCGCCGAGCAGGCCGGGCGCGACCCGGCCGCCATCCGCCGGATGATCGAGATCAAGGTGTCCTACGACCGCGACCGCGAGCTGGCGGTCCGGAACACCCACTGGTGGGCGGCGCTTGCCCTGACACCGGACCAGAAGCAAGGCATCGAGGACCCGATCGAGCTGGAGCGGCTTGCGGACGCGAACATCGACCAGGCCACAACGCGCTTCATCGTCTCGGACGACCCGGAGGAGACCGCCGTGAGGATCCGCTTCTATGCGGACCTCGGCTTCGACGAGCTCCTCCTGCACGCCCCGGGACCCGACCAGCCCCGCTTTTTCGAGCAGTTCCGAGAGGACGTGCTGCCACTGCTGCGCGAGCGCGTTGCGCGCGGATAAGGTCCCGGCTCCCGCCCTACGGAGAGGAGCACCGGAATGGCAGGACCGCTCGACGGCCGTGTGATCTTCATGTCAGGAGGCAGCCGCGGCATCGGGCTCGCGATCGCCACACGCGCCGCGCGCGACGGCGCGCGCGTCGCCCTGATGGCCAAGACCGCGGAGCCGCACCCGAAGCTCGCGGGCACCGTCTACACCGCGGCCGCCGAGATCCAGGCGGCCGGCGGCGACGCGCTGCCCATCGTCGGCGACATCCGCGACGCGGACGCGGTCGACTCCGCCGTGGCGGAGACGGTGGAGCGCTTCGGCGGGATCGACATCGTCGTCAACAACGCCAGCGCCATCAACCTCTCCCCCATGCGCGACCTCGAGGTCAAGCGCTTCGACCTGATGCAGACGATCAACCCGCGCGGCACCTTCGTCGTGACGAAGGCCTGCCTGCCGCACCTGCGCCAGTCGGACCACGCCCACGTGCTGACGCTCTCGCCGCCGCTGTCGGCCGACGCGCGCTGGCTACAGGGCCACAGCGCCTACACGCTCTCGAAGATGGGCATGACGATGATCACGCTTGGGGTCGCGGCGGACGAGGCGGAGGCCGGTGTGGCCGCCAACTGCCTCTGGCCGCGGACGATCATCGCGACCGCCGCCGTCCAGAACCTGCTCGGCGGCGACGAGGCGATGGCCCGCTCGCGAACACCGGAGATCGTCGCTGACGCCGCCCACGCGATTCTCGTGCGCGACCCTCGCGAGTGCACGGGCAACACGTTTATCGACGATGAGCTGCTCGCCGAGGAAGGCATCACCGACCTCAGCGGCTACTCGGCCGAGGGGGCCGAGCTCGCGCTCGACATATTCGTGGACGGGTGGCCGGCGGCGCAGCGCTGACCGTCCTCCTGTCGGGCGGTAGCGGGGGGGCCAAGCTCGCCCGCGGAATGCTCGAGGTCTGCTCAGAGCTGACCGTCGTCGCCAACACCGGCGACGACATCGAGGTCTACGGCGTCCACGTCTCGCCCGATCCGGACCTCGTGACCTACTGGCTCGCGGATGAGATCGACGAGCGCGGCTGGGGCCTGCGGGGCGACACCTGGAGGGTGATGGAGGCGCTCGAGGCCGCGGGCCGCCCGCACTGGTTCCGGCTCGGGGACCGCGACGTCGCGATGTGTCTGGTGCGGACGGAGCGGCTGCGCGCGGGCGACCCGCTGACCGAGGCTCACGCCGCCGTCGTCGAGGCGATGGGCGTCGGCGCCCGCGTGCTCCCTATGTCCGACCAGCGCGTGGCCACCTGGGTCGGCGCCCGCGGCCGCACGATGCCGTTCCAGGAGTTCATGATCGTGGAGCGGGCGGAGGGCCCGATCGAGGCCGTGGAGCTTCGCGGGCTGGAGCGGGCACGGCCCTCCGGCGCGGTGCTGGACGCGATCGCCCGGGCCGGGACGATCGTGATCGGGCCCTCGAACCCCGTTATCTCGATCGAGCCGATCCTGGCACTGCCCGGGATGCGCGAGGCGCTGCGGTCGGCGGCGGCCCCCGTGGTGGCGGTGAGCCCATTCGTGGGCGGCCGCTCGCTGAAGGGGCCGACCGTCGAGTTCTGCCGGTTTGCCGGCATCGAGCCAAACGCGACGGGCATCGCCGCCGCCTACGGCGACGTGCTCGACGGGATCGTCGCGGACGAGGAGGCGGAGGGCATGCCCTGTCTCGTGACCGACACGCTGATGGAGAGCCCCGGCGAGCGGATCGCGCTGGCGACGAAGACCCTCGACTTTGCGACGAACCTCTCCTCCTGACGGCGAGGCCGAGAGCGGTGCCGCGCTAGTCTCGCTCGAGTCGCCCGGCCGTCTCGATGAGAACGATCGCGATCCTTCCGGTGAAGAGCTTCAACGCGGCGAAGCAACGTCTCGCCGGCATGCTCGGAGCCGGCTCGCGCCAGGCCTTGGCGCAGGCGATGTTCTCGGACGTGCTGACGACGCTGCGCCATGTGCCAGGGCTGGACGCCGTTGCGGTCGTGACCTCCGATCGGGTGGCGGAGTCAGCCGCACTGGGGGAGCGTGTCCAGGTGCTGCGGGACACCGAGCAGACGGGGCAGTCGGCTGCCACGCTGATCGGCATCCGCTACGCGCAGGCCGCCGGCTACGAGCGAGTGCTGCTCGTGCCGGGCGACACTCCGCTGGTTGACCCACACGAGGTGAGCCGGCTGCTCGGGCTCGAGACAGCGGTCGCGATCGTCCCCGACCGTCACGGCACGGGCACGAACGCGCTGCTGATCTCGCCGCCCGACGCGATTGCCCCGAGCTTCGGCCCCGGCAGCTTCGAGCGTCACGTGGTCGCGGCGCGGGCGGCGGCGGTCGGGTACTCGATCGAACGCGTGCCGGGGCTGATGTTCGACGTCGACACGCCGGACGATCTCGCGGACCTCTCGACCGAGCTCGACGGCCGGCGCGGGAAGGCGCCCTCGACGCGCGGTGCGCTGCGCCAGCTCGACCGCTCCCATGCCCGCGCCGCGGCGGCACGGGTCGCGCCGGCGTCGGCCTGAGCTTCCGCCCGCGCGTAGCCTCCCGGCGGTGCCGCCGCTCAGCTGTGTGGCCCTTCCGGGGCTCCCGCCCATCGCCGAGGGTGACGATCTCGCCGCCCTGATCGCCGCGGCCGCGCCGCAGGACCTCGCCGACGGCGACGTGCTGGTGGTGGCCCACAAGGTGGTGTCGAAGGCCGAGGGCCGCGTGCGGCGGCTGGCCGATATCGCGCCCGGTGAGCGGGCCCGCGGGCTCGCCGCGGAGCACCGGAAGGACCCGCGCCTCGTGCAGGCGGTGCTCGACGAGTCGGCCGAGCTGCTGCGCGCGGTCGATGGTGTGCTCATCTGCGTGACGCGGCACGGCTTGGTGTGCGCCAACGCGGGCATCGACCAGTCGAACGCGGCCGCCGGCGGCGAGCTGGTCCTGCTGCCGGAGGACCCCGACGCGTCGGCGCGGCGGCTGCGTGCCGGGATCGAGGCGGAGCGCGGCGTGCGTCCCGCGGTGGTGATCGCCGACTCCTTCGGCAGGGCATGGCGCCTGGCCCAGACCGACGTGGCGATCGGGGCCGCGGGGCTTGTGCCCGTCGATCACTGGCACGGCCGCCCGGACGCGTTCGGCCGCGAGCTGCGCGTGACCTCGATCGCGATCGCCGACGCCACGGCGGCCGCGGCCGACCTGGCGCGCGCCAAGGACTCACGCGAGCCGGCGGTGCTGGTGCGCGGCATCGAGCGCTACGTCACACGCGATGACGGGCCGGGCGCGGCGGCGCTACGGCGCCCGCGCGAGCAGGACCTGTTCCGCTGAGCGCGAGCCCGACCTCCAGAACAAACCCGGATCGATGTCGTCCGGCGACATCAAGGCGGGCTTGTAGGGCCCGAACGCGGGGGGTCAGGCCCCCTTGAAGGGCCCCGTCACCTCGTAGATGGCGCCCGGCCCGGGCTCGGCGTCGCTCTTCGGGAAGGCCCGCTGCGACGCGAAGAACATGCGCCGGCCGCTCGGATCGAAGGTCACACCGGTCAGCTCGGAGCGCTCGTGCTGAGGACCCGTCACCGACAGGAACTTCGCGACGCGGCGGTCGCGGTCGATCACGCCCATGTCGATCTCGTCGGTGGCAAGGTCCTCGCAGACGAACACCTCGCCCGCGCGCGAGCCGGTCAGCTGGTCCACGCGCAGCAGCGGGGCGCTTCGCGAGGCGAGGCCGTCGTAGATGACCTCGATGCGCTCGCGGCGGGTGTCGTAGGCGTGTACGCGGTGGTCGGCGGTGGTGGCCACGTAGAGCGTGTGGCCGTCGAGCCAGACGCCCTCGCCGCGCTCGAGCTGCGCCGAGTCCTCGACCTGCCTCCGCGTGCGCTCGCGGCGCGCGAGCGGATCGGGCACCTCGACCCACTCGACCGCACCGCCCCGCACGCGTGCGATCTCCAGCAGCCCCTTGGAGAGGTCGGGCCATTCGGCGGGCGTGTACCGGTACAGGCCTCCGTCGATCAGGTCCTCGGTCAGGTAGACGCGCCTGTCCTCGGCGTCAACGGCAGCGGCCTCGTGCTTGAAGATCCCCATCGCCGGGTGCGCCACCGCCCGGTGGCGCCCGCTCGGGTCGCACTCCCAGACCCGGCCCTCCTCGACCTCCTCGCACGAGAGCCAGGTGCCCCACGGAGTGCCGCCGCCCGAGCAGTTCTGCGTCGTGCCGGAAAGGATCCGGTACGCGTCCTCGACCCGCCCGTCGCGACCGAACCGGAGCGCGGAGGCGCCGCCCTCGAAGTCCTCCGAGTTCGACACCAGCACGAAGCCGCCGCCCTCGTTGGGGAAGGTCGCCATCCCATCCGACGCGATGTGCCACCGATAGTCCGTGCCGGGCACGACCTCATCGCCCCGCGCGACCACCCGAGAGCGGAAGCCTGGCGGTAGCCGAACGCCGTTCTCGTCGGGCGGGCCGAGCGGGCCGTAGCCCCGCCCGCGCCGCAGCGGACGGCTCTCCGCGGAGCCGAACAGGTCATCCCAGAAGGCGGCGCCCAGCGACACCGCCGCCACTCCCCCGATGCCCATTCCGATCAGCTCGCGGCGGCGGATGGTGCGCATGCCCGGCCAGTGTGGCAGCGCACGCCGACGCTCGGTGAAGACCGTGCAAACAGCGGGTGAAGCTGGTGTGACCGTGCCGCGCCGGCGGGCCGCGACGCGGGCCGGGCTCAGCCCACCGGCCCCATTCCCGCCTCGCCCTTCTTCCCAGGCTGGATGAACACGGAGAAGTAGAGGAACGACGCCACCAGCGCGCCGATGAGCGGGCCGATCAGGTAGACGACGAAGAAGTCGTCCCATTCGCCCGAGACGAGCATCGGGGCGAAGCTGCGCGCGGGGTTGAAGCCCGCGCCCGTGATCGGGGCGAGGACCATCACGCCCATTCCGAGCGCACCGCCGATGGCGAAGGCCGCCCAGTCCTTGGCGGCCCGCGGGTGGACGGCCACGCCGATGATCGCCCAGAGCAGGAAGAACGTGCCGATCGCCTCGACCACCAGCCCCGGGAACGCCGCACCGTCAACGATGTTCGAAACCGCCGGCGCTCCGTAGTTCTCAGCCCTGCCCTCGTCGAGGAGGATCGCCTTGACCAGCAGGGCGCCCGCCACAGCGCCGGCGAGCTGGGCCACGATGTAGATCGCGGCGTCGGGGATCTTGATCTGGCGCAGGCCTGCCAGCGCGACCGTCACGGCCGGGTTGAAATGCGCGCCCGAGACGATCGCGAGCGTCTGGATCAGCACAAAGAGCAGCAGCACGTGGACGAGGCCGATCACGCCGAAGTCCACGAAGGGGTTGGGGTTGGCCGGGGAGGGCTCCGGACCGTAGAGCGACACCACCGCGCAGATGAAGAAGACGAGCATCAGCGTGCCGAAGAACTCGGCGATATATGCGGCGGGTCCGCGGTCCTCCACGTTCAAAACCTCCTGACGATCACCTGGTCACCGGTGGATTCGGCGCCCGCGCCGCATACCCTTGTCCGCCGTGCGTCGTTTCGCCCTGCTCGCCGCGCTGGTCTCGCTGGCCGCCTGCGGGGGTGACGACGATGGCGGCGCGCAGAGTGCCGCCCTGGCGCTCGACTTCCAGCCGAACGCCGTGCATTCGGGGATCTACGCCGCTCAGAGACTGGAGCTCGACCGTCGCAACGGCGTCGAACTCGAGGTCCGCGTGCCGTCCGCCTCGACCGACTCGCTCAAGCTGCTCGCGGCAGGCCGCGCGGACCTGGCGGTGGTCGACATCCACGATCTCGGCCTGGCGCGCGAGCGCGGTCGCGACCTGGTGGGTGTCGGTGGGCTGGTGCAGCGGCCGCTCGCGGCCGTGATCGCCCGGGCGGAGGAGGTCAGCCGGCCCCGCGAGCTCGAGGGCCGGCGCGTCGGGGTCACGGGGCTGCCGTCGGACGAGGCGCTGTTGCGCGCCGTGGTCGAGGCGGACGGGGGCGATTTCGAGCGGGTCCAGCGCGTCACGATCGGCTTCTCGGCGGTGCCGACGCTGATCGCGGGTCGCGTCGACGCCGTCGTGTCGTTCTGGAACGTGGAGGGCGTGGCGCTGCGCCGGCGCGGGGTGCGGACGAGGGAATTTCGCGTCGACGAGTTCGGAGCGCCGCGCTATCCGGAGCTGGTGCTCGCGGTCGAGCGGGAGACACTCGAGAACGAGCGCCCGCTGGTGGACGGCGTGCTCGCCGCCCTCCGGGCGGGAACGCGCGCAGCTCTGGCCGACCCCGCGGCCGCTGTGGACGACATCGTGCGCGCTTCGGGTGCCGACGAGCCGCTGGTGCGCGCCGAGCTGGCGGCGGTCGGGCCCGCGCTCAGGCCCCCGCTCGAGCTCGACCGCGGCGCGCTCGAGGCCTGGGCCGAGTTCGACGCGCGCTTCGGAATCCTCGAGTCACCCCCGGACATCGATCGGGCTTTTGCGCTGCCGCAGTCCTGACTGACCTCATCCGTCCTGCCCTGCCCACCCATGCGGTGGGCAGGATGAATCGCGATTTGGCGCCCCCCGGTCGCGATTTCGCGCGCGCGCCCAATCTGAAGCTAAAGTGAGCTTTGAATGTCGAGCGTTCTGACCATCGGCGAGGTCGCGCGGCGCAGCGGCGTCGCGGCGTCGGCGCTCCGCTTCTACGAGGAGCGCGGCCTCATCTCCTCCGAGCGCGCCGGCTCGGGCCACCGTCGCTATCCGCGGCCCGTGCTTCGTCGGATCGCGTTCATCGTGTTCGCCCAGCGGATCGGCCTCTCGCTCGAGGAGATCGGCACCGAGCTCGCCAAGCTGCCCCCCGATCGCGCGCCGACCCGGCGTGACTGGTCACGTCTCTCGAGCAGCTGGACCTCCAGGATCGACGACCGCATCGCCGAGCTCGAGCGCCTCAAGCTCGGGCTCACGGAGTGCATCGGCTGCGGCTGCCTCTCACTCGACCGCTGCCAGCTCGCCAACCCCGAGGACCGCGCGGGTCGCCGCGGGCCCGGGCCGCGCTACTGGATCGGCGACCGTCCGCTCGGCTGACCCGCGCTGAAACTCACCCGCCCCGGGCGGCGAGCATCGCCTCCACGAGCGCGGGCGCCTCGCGCGCCATCCGCGAGCGCGGCACCACTCGTTCGAAGCCGGCCTCCTCGGCGCGCCTGCGGACGTCCTGCTCGACGTGCGAGTAGAAGCCGAGCCGAGGCACGGTCGAGCCGGCTGACTCCGCGATTCGCTCGTCCGGATCCGCGGTCAGGTCGACCACGAGCAGCGCCGCCTCGTCACCGGGCTGCACGACCTCGTGTCCGGCGGCGCGCAGGGCGCCCTGCAGCTTCGAGCCGAACAGAAGGTCCGGACAGAGCAGCGCGACCCGGGCCACCGCACCTACTGGTCGCGCCGGCGGCGAAACTCTTGGCGCACGGACTCGGGCCGTCCCCACATCTGCACGACCTCGACGCGCCCCGAGCGCGCCTCGCGCACCACGAGCTCGCCCTCGATCCCGTTGTTGTCGAGCAGCCCGAGCGTGCCGCGCACCGTCTCCGGCGCGGCGGCGTGTCCGAACTCGTGGGCCACGCGCAGTCGCCAGTGCCAGTCGGCCTCGGAGTACGGCATCGCGTTGATCGTGGTCAGCAGGGACGCAGCCTCGACGTAGCGGTCCTCGTCGGCGATGCGCAGGTCGAGCTCGAGCTGAGTCCAGTCCGGAGGAAGCGTGTCGAGCACGCCCTGGAAGTCCTCGGCGAGAGCCATCCGGGCCGGAACCCTACCGAGGCGGGCTACCCGTACCCGGCGATCCGCATCGCCCGGGCCAGCTGGGGGCCGAGCGCATGCTCGCGGCCGCCCGCCATGACGGTGAGCGGGCCGCCGAACGGCTGCTGGCCGGTCAGCTCGAGCTCGTCGCCCGGGGCGATGCCCAGCTCGGAGAGGTAGCGCAGCATGTCCGGATTCGAGTCGGACACGCGCGAGAACGTGCCGCGCTCGCCGGGAAGGAGCTCGGAGAGCGCCCGCGTCGGCGGCTCGTCGATCTCGCCGTCGCGGGTGGGGATCGGGTCACCGTGGGGATCGTGGGTGGGGTTGCCGAGCTTCGCGGCAATCAGCTCGGACAGCTCCGGTGAGATCGCGTGCTCGAGCACCTCCGCCTCCTCGTGTACGCGATCCCACGACATGCCGAGCGCCTCGGCGAGGTAGAGCTCGAGCAGCCGGTGATGACGCAGCACCTCGAGCGCCACGCGCTCGCCGGCGCGCGTGAGCCGCACGCCGTGGTAGGGCTCGCGCGACACCAGCCCCAGCGTCTCGAGCCGCTTGATCATCGCCGACGCCGAGGCAGGCGACACCTCCAGCCGCTCGGCGAGCGCCGACGTCGAGACGGGCTCACGGCTGCGCCGTGCCAGCGACCAGATCGCCTTGGCGTAATCCTGGACCGCGCCGGTGATCTCGCTGGTGTCGTCGCGGATCGCCATCAGACGGACACCAGCAGGCCGGTCAGGTACATGACGAGCAGGCCCGCGAGCAGCCCCGCGGTGGCAAGGGGGTGAAGGAAACGGCCGCTCTCGTCGCGCACCTGCGGCGCGATCTGGACGACCACCTGGGCGATCGCGCCGGCGCCGATCCCGAACATGAGCG
Organism: uncultured Thermoleophilaceae bacterium; assembly: GCA_963757815.1. Lineage (GTDB taxonomy): Bacteria > Actinomycetota > Thermoleophilia > Solirubrobacterales > Thermoleophilaceae > JACVRW01. Next base: position 83,192 of record CAVWSN010000025.1, read on the forward strand.
CCGCCACGCTCGGGTGGAAGGCGGAGGCCCCGACCCAGGCGCCGAGAACGGCGGGCGCGCCCGCCAGCAGGCCGAGCAGAAGCAGCCGCTGCACCCGCGCTCGACCCTCGCGCGCGACCGGCGCGACGATCGCGAGCCCCTCGGTCGTGTTGTGCAGCGCGAAGCCGACCACGAGCGTCGCGCCGAGAGCCAGCGATCCGATCGCGTACGCGGACCCGATCGCGAGCCCCTCGCCGAGGTTGTGCAGGCCGATGCCGAGTGCGACGAGGAACGCGGCGCGATAGCCGAGACCCCGGGACCGGCCCCCGCCGTCCTCGTCCTCGTCGTCGGCAAGGCGCGCGCGGCGCGCGCCCGAGCCAGCCGTCGACGCCCGCGAGCGCGAGATAGGCCGCGGCCGCACCCAGCCACACGAGCGCCGCCCCGCCGAACGAACCGGGCCCGCTGTCCGCGATCTCCGTGCCCTCGAGCAGCGCGTCCACCCCGAGGAAGGCGAGCAGGCCGATCGTAAAGGCGAGCAGGAAGCGCATCCAGCGCGCGTCCACGCCGCGCATCCAGGGCAGCCAGAGCATCCCGATCGTCACCGGGATCACCCCCACGTAGATCCCGATCAGCGCCATGAGACCGTAGAAGCCGAGGTCCGCATCCGGCGTCTCGACCGCGGCCTCGATCTCATGGGTGATCGTCGCGCCCGTGGCTGTGAGCAGGATGACCTCGTAGGCCTGGCCCTCGATCCAGGGGTACTGGACGTCGATCGTCGACCCGCCCAGGCGGCCGATGTCGTCGTTCGACTGGTCGAAGGCGGCGAAGGCGTCGTTCACGATCACCTGGCGCACCTCGACCGGGTCGGCCCCGTCGTTACGGACATGCAGCTCGATCTCGCCCGGCGCCAGAACGGTCCGCTCGACCGCGAGGTTCTCCTCCGGAACGCCGATGCGGTCGAGCCCGGGCGCGTCGAAGGCAACGAACAGCCCAATCGCAAGCGCGAGCACGACGAGCGGAGCGAGCCCGGCGAGCCAGGCGGGCTTGCGGCGGGTGAGCGTGGCGGCTTCCATCAGTCGACCACCTCGAAGAAGCCCATCCAGCCCAATTCCGCGAACTCGCTCACGTGGGCGTGGAACATGTACTTGCCGGTGTAGGGGAAGCGCAGCTCGAGGATTCCGCGCTCGCCCTGGCCCTGGATCACGGTGTCGGTGAAGTCCCTCGGCTCGAGCCGTGTGCCGGTGGGGTAGTAGTCGAAGAAGTTCGCGTGAACGTGGAACGAGTTGAGGGGGTCGAACTCGAGCAGGTTCACGAGGTAGATCCGGACCAGCTCGTCGCGCTTGACCTTGATCGGCCGGTGCATGTACTCGAAGGCGACGGTGTTGACCGCGTAGACCTCGTTGGAGCGGTCGAAGTTGGTGTCGAACCCGTTCATCACCATCACGAGCTCGTCCGCGGGCGGACGGCCGTCCTTGGGGTCGATCACGAACGCCCCGTAGAGCCCCTTGGCGATGTGCTCAGCCAGCGGGGTCGAGTGGCAGTGGTAGAGGTGGAGGCCGAACGGAGTCGGCGTCGAACTCGTAGACCGTGCGCTTGCCCGGCTCGATGTTGCCGGCGCCGAGTCCGGGCACCCCGTCCACCAGGTGGCGGTGGATGCCGTGGAAGTGGATCGTGTGCGGATGGGTCGAGCCGTTCACGAACTTGACCCGCAGCCGCTCGCCCTCGCGCGCGCGGAGCGTCGGGCCCGGGACGCGGTCGTTGTAGGCCCACGCGACGTACTTGACGCCGGGCGCCACCTCGATCTCCTTCTCGTGGGCGACGAGCTCCCACTCGCGCACCCCGCCGACGACCCGGCCCTCGTCGAAGTCACGGACGATCTCCTGAGGATCGAACCCGTTTACGCGCGGGTCCACGCGGCCCATCGCGCCGATGTGCCCGGAGGCGCGGTGGGCGTTCTGCGCGTCCTGGAGATGCTCGGCCGCGGAGGCCCCGGTGTCGTGCAGGCCCTGGTGCGGAACGAGCTCGTGGAGCACGGGAATCGCGGCGCCCGCGGCCGCTGCGCCGCCGAGAAGCTTCCGCCTGGAGAGTTTGGTCGATCCGAAATTCACGTTTGGCCAGTAAGCGATGCAGGTTTAGGCTCGTCTAAAAGTACACTGGATCCGTGATCGCGACAAGCGAGTACGAGCTCCTCACCCAGTCGGCCGGCGTGGTCGACCGCTCGGACCGGGCGAAGTTCCTCGTGCGCGGATCGGAGGCGGCCGACTTCATCCAGGGCCAGGTCTCGAACGACGTCGAGGCGCTGCGGCCGGGGAGCGGCTGCTACGCGACGATCCTGAACGCGAAGGGCAAGCTGCGCGCCGACCTGAGAGTCCTCCGCCTGGATGACTCCTTCTGGCTCGACACCGAGGCGATCGGGCACGCCGTGTTGAGCCACATGCTCCAGACCTATTCGCTCGGCCGAGACGTGCAGTTCGAGGACGTCACCGAGTCGCGCGCACTCGTCTCGGTGATCGGCCCCGAGGCCCGCGACGCGCTCCAGGTCGAGCTGCCGGCGGCCGAGCACTCGTTCGTGCAGGGCGAGCACGGCCTCTACGTGGCGACGCACTTGGGAGTGGACGTGATCGGCGAGCCGGGGCTCGAGCTGGCCCTGCCGGCAGCCTCGGAGGAGGCGGCCGAGTGTGTCCGGATCGAGTCGGGGCGCCCTCGGCTCGGCTATGACATGGACGCCGAGACGATGCCGCAGGAGGCAGGCATCAACGAGCGGGCGGTCAGCTTCACGAAGGGGTGCTACGTCGGCCAAGAGACCGTCGCGCGCCTGCACTACAAGGGCAAGCCGAACCGGCACCTGCGCGGACTGCGGCTGCCCGAACCCGTGGAGCGCGGCACCGAGATCGTGCTCGGCGAGAAGGTGGTGGGGCGCGTGGGCTCCACGTGCGTCTCCCCCAGGCTCGGCCCGATCGCGCTCGCGGTCGTGCGCCGCGAGGCGGAGCCGGGCGACAACGTAACGGTGAACGGCGGCACCGCCGAAGTGGTCGGGCTACCGTTCACGCGTGGCTGAGCGGCGCACGCCCACCAGCAGGAGCGGCTTGTCGAGAGAGAGCCCGCTGCTCGGCTACGACGCGCCCGGGAACGGCCTCGACCTGCCGCGCCACCCGGAGCCCCCGGCCGCACCCGTGCCCGAGCTCCGCGAGCTGCGGGAGCTCGTTCCCGCGGCCGAGCCGGGACGCGAGGTCGACGACTGGGGGCGCTCGCAGCGGGTCTTCGACCGGATCGAGCCGCTGCTCGACTTCTACTACCGCTACTGGTTCCGCGTGGAGGTCGAGGGAATCGAGAACGTGCCGTCCGACGGCGGCGCGCTGATCGTCTCGAACCACTCGGGAGCGTTGCCTCCCGATGCGCCGATGATCATCCAGGCGATCCGCCACGAGCACCCCCGCCCCCGGCCGCTCTACATGCTCGGCGAGGACTGGTTCAAGGGCTACCCGGGAGTCTCGATGCTGACGACCAAGATCGGCCTGGTGGCGGCCCACCCGTCGAACGCGCAGCGGCTCCTGCGCGACGAGGAGCGCCTCGTGCTCGTGTTCCCCGAGGGCCAGAAGGCCACCCGCAAGCTCTACTGGCAGCGCTACCGGCTGCGCCGCTTCGGCCGTGGCGGGTTCGTCCGCACCGCGATGCGCGCCGGGGTGCCGATCGTCCCGGTCGCGCTGATCGGCGCCGAGGAGGCGATGCCGGTCTTCGCTCACGTGCCGCTGCTCGAGCGGCTCACAGGGCTGCTCTACTTCCCCGTCAACCACGCCTTCCCGCAGTTCGGGCTCGCCGCCGCGCTCATGTATCTGCCCGCGAAGTTCAAGATCCGTTTCCTCGAGCCCGTCGACCTGTCCCGCTACGGCCCCGACGACGCGGATGACCTCGCGCTCGTGCAGCGGTTCTCCGACCGGATCCGAACGCGCATCCAGGAGGAGCTCGACGATCTCCTACTTGCGCGCCGGTCTGTCTGGTTCGGTTAAGTTCTCCGCCGTGGGGTCGAGGTGGGCGCGAGCAACGGCGGGCTTCGCGATCGCCGCGATGCTGCTCGCGGCCTGCGGCGACGATGACTTCGAGAACGAGCCCCGCCCTCCCGTGCCCGTCGGGCTCAGCGGCGTCATCCAGGACGACAGGGTGACCGTGTCCCCGGCGAAGCTCGGTGCCGGCCCGGTCCTGATCACGATCTCGAACCAGGCGCAGGGGCCGCGAACCGTAACGCTCGAGGGCGAGTCGATCGTCCAGCGCGAGGGCCCGATCCAGCCCGGCGACACCGCCACGATCCAGCGGACGCTCGCGCCCGGCAGCTACGAGGTGCGCGCCGGTTCGAGGACCGCTCTCAGGCGGGAGATCGTTCCGGCCATGCTCGACATCGGGGCAGAGCGGCCCGATTCCAACAACGAGCTGCTCCTGCCGTAGGGCGCGCCTCTCTGGTGGCGGCGCCGAGTCGGTCTCGCGTATGGGCTGGGTAAGGGGTTGTGCTCGTTGGCCGCGGCGAAAGCGACGGATCGAAGATCGTTCGGCCACGGCGTTCGGGAAAGCACGAGCCGTCCTGGACTGGTGGTCCAGGACGCCACCACGGGGGCGCCCTACCCGTCGAGCTCCAGCTGGACGTCGCCGTTCGCCGTTCTCAGGACGGCATCCAGCTCGTCCAGGTGGCCGCGCACGCGGGCGGCCATTGCCTCGACGATCTCGTAGGCCTTGTCGATGCTCGTCTTTGCCCCGGTCAGCTGCTGCTTGACCTTGCGCTCCTCGGCGAGCGCCCCGAGCGCGCGTTCGACCGTGTCGTGCAGCGCGCCGGCGTCGATGCCGTCGGCGTCCGAGCTCTTCATCAGCACGCGCGCGCGGGCGAGCCTGTAGCCGAGCTCGAGCGCCAGTGTTCCCAACTCGGGGTCGAGAGCGACCACGAGCTTGTCGCCGTTGTACTCCCGCAGCGGCTCGAGCTTGGCGGGTAGCTCCTCCTCGGTGGGAACGACGAGCAGCGCGAAGTCGGCGCTCCGGTGCGCCAGCGCATCGTCGAGCTCGGCGATCGCGCCCGGCTTGGAGAGTCGCTTGTCCTTGGCCTCGAAGACGATCCGGCCGCGTGCCGGGCCGTGGGCGGCGTCGATCGCCACGACCACGTCGCCGACCTTGCCGGTGGCCTCCTTGTGGTCCCCGACCGCCTCGGCGACGTCGCCCTGCCCCAGTGCGATCCGGTCGACTGCGTCCGCGACCTGCTCCTCGAAGGTCCGGCCCTTGGCCGTCCCCTTCTCGCGCTCCGCCTCGACCTCCTCGAGCTTCTCCTTCTCGAGTCGCAGCGCCTGAAGCTGCTTCTCGAGCTCGCTCATCTGACGCAGCAGCGCCTGCTGGCTCTCGTGCTGGCGCTCCTCCGCGGCCTTGAGCACCCTGATCGTGCCTTCCTTGAAGTCGGCCAGCGGATTCGAGCCGTCGGCGGCGGAGAACTGCTTGATCAGGTCCTCGCGCGAGCGCGCCATCGTCTCGGCGACCAGCTCGCGAACCCGGTTCTGCACCGAGGCGGACGAGCCGTCCGAGAACAGCTTCTCGAGGTCCTTGGCGAGTTGACCGTTCTCCGGGCCGAACACGCTGTCAACACGCTCACCCAGGAACTCGGCGACAGCGCGGGCCTTGTCGGTGAACTCGCTGTTCAGCTGGGTGGCCGCGCGCTCGAACTCAGTCTTGACGAACTCGGCGTTGGCCCCGGCCTGCTCTCGGTCGAGCACGCGGGCGCCGATCTCCACGGCGTCGCGGACGAGCTTGACCGAATCCTCGCCGTTCTGCTCGCGCTCCTTGACGAGCCTGACGGCGCACTCGTCCTCGACGACCAGGCCGTCGATGGCGACGCGATCTCCGACGACGCGAACATGCGGCGGCCTGAGTGGAGTTGCGGCTTCCATGTCTCTCTGGTCGCACCGTAGGGGTCCGACCTGACGGAACGGTCGAAAACCGCCCCCGGGCGTCGACGATTCACTGCTTGCCTGCGATACTTGTTTGCGTGCAAGCATCTTCTTCCACCGAGGTACTGGCCGAGGCCCTCTCCCGCGATCTCGCGACCTTCACGAACCGGCTTCTGCAGGCCGGCCACCGCGATCTCTTCGCGGCGATCGAGAAGGCCGGTCTCACGATCACCCAGGTCAAGTGCCTCAAGGTGGTCTGCGAGGCCGACGGGGCGCTCTCGCTGGGAGCGATCTCTGACGAGCTCGGCCTCTCCCTCCCCGCCCTGAGCCGGGCCGTTGAAAACCTCGTCCGGCGCGGTCATGTCAAGCGAGAGGAGGATCCGCGTGACCGGCGCAGCAAGCTCGTGACGGTCACCTCGCGCGGGCGCGCCACCTACGAGCAGCTCACCGCGTTGCGGTTGGTGGGGATCAAGAACTTCGTCGCCGGCCTCGAGCCGGCCGAGCAGGAGGCGCTCGCCGCCGCCGTCGGGCCTGTTGTCAGGAGGCTCGAGCCGTGACCCAGCGTATCCGCCTCAACGACGGCAACCGCCGCTGGTGGACGCTCGCGGCCATGTGCTTCGCGCTGTTCATGATCATGCTCGACAACACGGTCGTGAACGTCGCGCTGCCCTCCATCCAGGAGGACCTCGGCGCCACGCTCTCGGGGCTCGAGTGGACGGTCAACGCCTACACGCTGACCTTCGCTGTCCTCCTCGTGACCGGCGGCCGGCTGGGCGACATCTTCGGCCGCCGGCGGATGTTCCTCTTCGGCGTGGTGGTGTTCGCGCTGTCGAGCGCCGCGATCGGACTCGCGCCCGACGAGGGCTGGCTCGTCGCGGGCCGCGCCGTGCAGGGCATCGGCGCCGCGTTCATGATGCCGGCCACGCTGTCGATCATCACGAACGCGTTCCCGCCCGAGGAGCGCGGCAAGGCGATCGGCACCTGGGCGGGCGTGTCGGCGCTGGCGCTCGCGATCGGGCCTGTGGTCGGCGGCGCGCTCGCGGAGTACGTGTCCTGGCGGGCGATCTTCTTCCTCAACCTGCCGGTGGCGGTGGGCGCCGTCGCGGTCACGCTGTTCGCCACCCACGAGTCGCGCGACGAGACGACCGAGCACCACGTGGACTTCCCCGGCATCCTGGCGCTCTCCGCCGGGCTGACGGCGCTCGTGCTCGCCCTCGTCGAGGGCAACTCGTGGGGTTGGGGGTCTCCGGAGATCGTGGCCCTGCTCGTCTTCTCCGTGCATCGCGCTGGTCGCCTTCGCGCTGCTCGAGCCGCGGGTGCGCGAGCCGATGGTCGACTTCAGGTTCTTCCGCTCGGGGACTTTCTTGGGTGCGAATGCGATCGCCTTCATCGTCACGTTCGCGATGCTGTCCACCTTCTTCTTCATCGCGCTCTACATGCAGAACATCCTCGGCTACTCCGCCGTGGAGGCCGGGGTGCGTTTCCTGCCGGCGACGTTCATGATCATCCTGATCGCGCCGCTCGCGGGCCGGCTGACCGACAGGGTCGGGCCGCGGCCGCTGATGGTGACCGGCCTGGCGCTCACCACGCTCTCGCTGTTCCTGCAGACCCGCATCGACGTGGATAGCGGCTATGGGGTGCTGCTGCCCGCCTTCATCCTCCTGGGCGTCGGGATGGCTCTTGTCATGTCGCCGATGTCGACCGCTGCGATGAACGCGGTGAGCCCGGACAAGGCCGGCGTGGCCTCGGGCATCCTGTCGATGAGCCGGATGGTCGGCGGTACGTTCGGCGTCGCGGCGATCGGGGCGCTCTTCCAGCACCTCGCCAGGAACGACCTCGAGCAGAGCCTCGCCGGCACGGGTGTGACCGCCGCCGCGCGTGAGCGCGTAGTCGAGAACCTGGGGTCGGGAGCCAACGGCGGCCTGCCTCCGCAGGTCGCCGAGGCCGCGAACAACGCGTTCATCCACGCGCTGTCGACCGGGATGTGGCTGGCGGCGGGAATAACCGCGCTGGGTGTCGTGATCGCGTTCCTGACGATCGCGCCCAAGCGCGAGCGCCGGCCGGATCCGGCGAGGCAGCCGGACGCGGCAGCCGAGGCATCGGTGCCGGGCTAGACGGAGGCTACGGCCAGCGGCGGGGCCGCCGCTGGTCGGGGCAGAAGCGACCGAGCGGCTTCCTGACCCGGCCGAGCAGGCGGTTCACCGCTGTGACGAGCGCGTGTGAGCTCGAGCCTCCTGTGCCCCCTGCCCAACCAACGAGTGGCCGGCAGGTACTCGAGCACCCGGAGTCCCCGCCGGCCCGTGCATCCGCCGGATTGGAGCGGTCACCTACTTCCTGCTGGCCGTGGCCGCCCATGTTCGCGCCGACGACACCAGGCACCTGCCCACGCCGCTCGTGATCGAGGTGGTGGCGGCGGCTGCCCTGGCGCTGCGCGTGGCGACCCTGTAGCGCCGGTAACCTCCCGCTCCCCTGGGATAGACAGCGGAGGGTTTGAGACCGAATGGCCGTCGATGTGAGCAAGGTGTCCGAGCTGGACGTGGAACCCGGCACGCTGCCGGAGACCATGGCCGCCTGGGTGATCCGCGAGGAGCGCTTCGGCGAGCCGCGCGACGCCTTCCAGCTCGAGGAGATCGAGGTGCCCGAGCCGGGCGCGTTCGAGGTGATCGTGCGCGTGATGGCGGCGGGCGTCAACTACAACAACGTCTGGGCCGCGCTCGGCAAGCCGGTCTCGGTGATGCGCTACGGGGACCATCCCGAGTGGGGCCACCACATCGGCGGCTCGGACGCCTCGGGCGTCGTCTGGAAGGTCGGCCCAGGCGTCACGCGCTGGAAGCCGGGCGACGAGGTCGTGGTCCACTGCAACATGGCCTCGTACGAGGACCCAGAGGTCCACGGGCTCGACCCGCTCGCGGCGCCGTCCCAGATGATCTGGGGCTACGAGACCACCTGGGGCTCGTTCGCTCAGTTCACGAAGGTGCAGGCGCAGCAGCTCCTGCCCAAGCCGAGGGGGCTCACCTGGGACGAGTCCGCCTCCTACGGGCTCGTCTACTTCACGGCCTACCGGATGCTGATCACGCGCTGCGACCTCCAGGCCGGCGACCGCGTGCTGATCTGGGGCGCCGCCGGCGGTCTCGGAGTGTTCGCCACCCAGATCTGCGCAATGGCGGGCGCCCACGCCGTGGGGGTCGTGTCGAGCCCGCAGAAGGGCGAGCTCGTGAAGCAGCTGGGAGCGGTCGACTACATCGACCGCAACGAGTTCGCGGGCATGATGCGCAAGGGCGGCGAGACGCCCGAGGAGGAGAAGGAGCGCTTCGGCGTCTCACGCGAGTTCTCAAAGCGCGTCAAGGAGATCCTCGGCGACCAGCCCGACATCGTGTTCGAGCACGTCGGCAAGGCGACCTTCCCGACCTCGGTGTTTACCGTCAAGCCGTTCGGCAAGGTCGTGATCTGCGCCGGCACCACCGGCTTCGATCTCGACTTCGACGTGCGCTACCTCTGGATGCGCCAGAAGGAGATCCTGGGCTCGCACTTCGCCAACGCCTACGAGTGCAACAAGGCGAACCAGCTGATCGACACGGGCCAGATCCGGCCGGTGCTCTGGAAGACGCTCGGCTTCGACGGCGTGCCGGAAGCCCACCAGTTGATGAGGGACAACCAGCACTTCGGGAAGATCGCCATCCTGGTAGGCGCCGAGAAGGGCGAGGGCGCGACCGAGGAGGGCCATCCCGGTGCCATCCACGCGGAGGTTGGAGCATGATCGAGGTACAGATCCGCTGGCCGATCAACCCCTTCCGGGGCGACAAGTTCGCCGCCGGTTGGCTCCCCGCGGCGGAGGCGGTGCTGGACTTCGGCGCCACCAGGTGGTCGTTCACGCGCAACCTCGACGGGCGCCTCGACTTCGTGCAGACGGCGCGGTTCCCCTCGAAGACGCACTTCGAGCGCTACTGGTACTCGGAGGAGCTCGCGACGAAGCGGATCGAGCTGTCCGGCTGCTACCAGGTGCCGATCCTGCCGACCTTCTGGGAGGTCGTGGGCGAGGGCGAGGCGGTTGACCCCGCACCGCTCGAGCGCGAGCCTAGCCCTGCTCCAGTGGCGCCATCGTGAGGCCCGCCTCCTTGAGCAGCTCCCAGTAGTGCTCGGCGGGCTCGCGCGCGCCCGTCCAGACGATCGCCTGGCCCTTGTTGTGGATCGTGTTGGCCATCGCCATGCCCTTGTCGTAGCTGACGCCGGGGAGGGTCGAGGAGAGCGCGAACGCCACGCCCTCGAAGGTGTTGTGGTTGTCGTTCAGCACGATCACGCGCCAGTTGTCGTCGAGCCCGCTGCCGGGCTCCTGCACGCGCGGAAGCTCGATCGTGCCGGTCATCCGGCCTCGGCCCGCTTTCGCCAGTAGCGCTCGAGGCCCTGGTAGAGCTGGTCCGGCGGTGCGGCCTGCTCGTAGGACTCGATCGCCGCTCGATCCGAGACAACCTCGGACAGCTCGTCCTCCAGCCTCGCGATGAAGCGCTCCTCGCCGTCGACGCGGGCGGAGTCGGCCGCGGCCGTTAGCGCGCAGCGGATCCGGTGCAGCTGCTCCGCAACGTCGGTCACCTGGCCGAAATGCGTGAGGCAGAGCGACTGCGGATTCCAGGCGGCGACGGTGTGCAGCGAGTCGAGCCAGGCCTCGAGGTCGATGTCCGGCGGCACTGTGGGCGCGAGCGTGTGCTCGTAGGGCGGGATCCGGACGCCCGCCATGTCGCCGACGTAGACATCACCCATGTCCTCGTGGAGGTAGCAAACGTGGTGCGAAGCGTGTCCCGGCGTGTAGGCCACGCGGAACCCCTCGACCGTCTCGCCACCGCGAAGCGCGTGCACCCGCTCCTGGGGCACCGGCGCGACCTCGCCCCACAGCTCCTCCATGTCGTCGCCGTACAGTTGGGTGGCGCTCGCGAGCAGCTTCGAGGGGTCGATCAGGTGCGGAGCGCCGCGCTCGTGCACGTAGACCTGCAGGTTCCGATAGCGGCGGCAGAGCACGCCCGTCGCCCCCGCGTGGTCGAGATGGATGTGGGTGAGGAGGAGCGCGCGCGGCTCCACCGGCCCCAGCCTGTCGATCAGCGTGTCGACGCAGGAGGCCGGCCCCGGGTCGACAACCAGGCCGTCGATCTCGAAGGCGCAGATCACCCGGTCGCGCCCCAGGTGCATGACGTCGATCGCGCGGCTCACCGGGAAGCGACCATACAATCATCGGAGTGAGCGAACACCGCCTGCCCGAGCGTGACACCCCCTGGGTGATGCGCACATACGCCGGTCATTCGACCGCGAAGGAGTCGAACGAGCTCTACCGCCGCAACCTCGCGAAGGGCCAGACGGGCCTGTCGGTGGCATTCGACCTCCCCACCCAGACGGGTTACGACCCTGACCACGAGCTCGCCCGCGGCGAGGTCGGAAAGGTCGGGGTCTCGATCGCCCACAAGGGGGACATGCACACGCTGCTCGATGGGATCCCGCTCGACGAGATGAACACGTCGATGACGATCAACGCCACTGCGGCGTGGCTGCTCGCGCTCTACATGACGGTGGCCGAGGAGAACAGCGTCGACCGGCACTCGCTCCAGGGCACCACCCAGAACGACATCATCAAGGAGTTCCTCTCGCGCGGCACGTACGCGTTCCCGCCCGAGCCGTCGATGAGGCTGATCGCGGACATGATCGCCTTCACGGTCGACGAGGTGCCGCGGTGGAACCCGATCAACATCTGCTCCTACCACCTGCAGGAGGCAGGCGCGACGCCGGTGCAGGAGATCGCGTACTCGCTCTCGACCGCCCAGGCCGTGCTCGACCGGGTGCGCCGGCGGGTCCCGGACGACACCTTCCCGCGCGTGTTCGGGCGCATCTCGTTCTTCGTCAACGCCGGCATCCGCTTCGTCGAGGAGCACGCCAAGCTGCGCGCGATGGGGCGGCTCTGGGAGGAGATCGGCCGCGAGCGCTACGGGGTGGACGACGAGCGCCTGCTGCGCTTCCGCTACGGCGTGCAGGTCAACTCGCTCGGGCTCACCGAGTCGCAGCCGGAGAACAACATCATCCGGATCGTGCTCGAGGCGCTCGCGGTGACGATGGGCCGCGAGGCGCGCGCCCGCGCGCTTCAGCTGCCCGCGTGGAACGAGGCGCTCGGCCTGCCGCGGCCGTGGGACCAGCAGTGGTCGCTGCGGATCCAGCAGATCCTCGCCTACGAGACCGACCTGCTCGAGTACCCCGACATCTTCAACGGTTCGAAGGTGATGGACGGGCTCGTCGACGAGCTGACCGAGGGCGCGCGCGAGGAGATGGCGATCGTTGCCGAGCGCGGCGGCGCCGTCGAGGCCGTGCCCTACATGAAGACGCAGCTCGTCGAGTCGCACCGCGAGCGGGTGCGCAGGATCGAGACGGGCGAGCTCAAGGTCGTCGGCCAGAACGTCTACACGGAGGCCGAGCCCTCGCCGCTCCAGGACGGCGAGGACGGCGGCATCCTGCGAGTGGACCCGGCGATGGAGCGGGCGCCGTCGAGGCCGTGCGTGCCTGGCGCTCGGGTCGCGACCAGGCCGCCGTGGATGCCGCTCTCGACGAGCTGAGGGCCGCCGCCGCGGACCCGGAGACCAACGTGATGCCGGCGACGCTCGCGGCCGCGCGGGCGGGCGCCACGACCGGCGAGTGGGCCGCGACGCTGCGCGAGACATTCGGCGAGTACCGCGCCCCCACCGGCGTCGGCGACGCCGCGGCGCCTGCGTCCGACGACGCGCTGCGCGAGCTGCGCGACCGCGTCGAGCGAGTGTCCGAGGCGCTCGGGCGGCGCATCAAGATCCTCGTCGGCAAGCCCGGGCTCGACGGCCACTCGAACGGCGCCGAGCAGATCGCGGTGCGGGCGCGCGACGCCGGCATGGACGTGGTCTACGAGGGCATCCGGCTCACGCCGGCGCGGATCGCGAGGACCGCGGTCGACGAGGGTGTGCACGTGGTCGGGCTGTCGATCCTGTCCGGCTCGCACGCGGAGCTGATCCCGAGCGTGCTGAGCGAGCTCGAGCAGGCCGGCGCGAACGTGCCGGTGGTGGTGGGCGGCATCATCCCGCCGGCGGACGAGGCGGCGCTGCTCGACGCGGGGGTCGCGCGGGTCTACACCCCCAAGGACTTCGAGGTCAGCCGCATCATGGGCGACATCGTCGATCTCGTGGTCGAGCACCACGGGGTCAGCGCCGCTGCCTGAGGTGCCGCCCGACGCCGCCGAGCTCGGCCGGCGCCTGCGCGAGCGCGACCGCTCCGCCGCTCCTGCGGCGCTCAATATGATCGAGGACCGCTCGCCCGGCGGCCGCGAGGCGACCGCGCGCCTGCTCGCGGAGCTGTCACCGGGCGCTCTTGGAGGCGAGGCGCCGGCGCACCTGATCGGCATCACCGGCCCCCCGGGCGCGGGCAAGTCCACGCTTCTGTCTGCGCTCGTGTCCGAGTGGCGCGCGGGTGGCGCAGCGTGGCGGTGCTCGCGGTCGACCCCTCGTCGAAGCGCTCCGGCGGGTCGCTGCTGGGCGACCGCGCCCGAATCGACCACGACCCCCGCGACGACGGCATCCTGATCCGCTCGACCGCGGCCGGCTGGCGGCTGGGCGGGCTGGCCGCGCCCACTCGCGAGGCCGCCGACGCCCTGGCGGCCGCCTTCGACCTCGTCGTCGTGGAGACTGTCGGCGTAGGCCAGTCCGAGACGGACGTGGCGAACGTCTGCGACACGGTCGCCGTGGTGGTGCAGCCCGGTGCGGGCGACGTGCTGCAGTTCCTGAAGGCGGGGATCATGGAGGTGCCGGACGTGCTGGTGGTGACCAAGGCGGACCTGGGCGAGGCGGCTGTGCGCTCCCGGCGTGACCTCGAGCAGGCGCTGGCCGCCGTCGGCTCCTCCGAGACGCCGGTCATCACCGTCTCCTCGGTGCCCCCGCCGACCGGAATCGGTGAATTGGCCGCGGCGCTCGACGCCCATCGCTCGCGAATCGACCTGGCGGAGCGGCGGCTGCAGGCGCGGCGGGCCTCGGCGCTGCGCGAGTTCACGGCCGAGCACGGCGACCGGGCGCTGCGCGCACTCGGCGGGCGCCGCGAGGCTGAGCGGCTGCTGGCGGACCAGGACGGCGGCCTGAGCGTGAACGCGCTCGTCGCGTGCCTTGAGGGCGAGGCATGAGCCGCCGCAGCAGGCGCGCGCGCCCACCTGCGCCACGGCCCCGGGCCTCCGAGCCGCCGCAGCCGGCGCCCGAGCGGCCGCGCATGGGTCTCGCGGCCCAGCTTGGCATCTCCATCGGCGTGTTCGCGGTCGTCACGCTGATCGCCGAGCTCGCCGGGGCCGCCAACCTCGGCGTGGCGCTCGGCGTCGGCCAGATCGCATTCGCGATCACGGTCGTGTGGCTGATCGTCTGGCGCTAGGAGGTGTTACTCGCCGGCCCGCGGCAAACCGACCGTGATCGAAGATCGTTCGGCCGCTAACCCGCCGCCAGCAGCGCCTCCGCCTCGGCCAAGTCCTCCGGCGTGTTGACGCTGCGCACCAGGGCAGGGGGGAGTGCCACCCGTGCGGGTTCGAGCGCCTCGACCGTGGCCGTGAGCGGCGGTATCCGGCGGCGCCGCCCGTAGCTCGTCGAGGGCCGCCGGCGCGTAGAGGCCGAAGGTCGGCTGCAGCACTCCCGCCGCGGTTGCCACCACGGCGGGCGACCCGCCCGCGCCCTGCATCAGCGTCCGGCAGGCATCGGCGGTCACGAACGGCATGTCCGCGGCGCAGACGAGCACGGGTGCGCCGGCGGTCTCGAGCGCGTGCACGATCCCGGTGAGCGGGTGGCGGGGCTTGTCCGGCTCCTCCCAGCGCTCCGCGCCCGGCAGCTCGGGCAGCCGTGTGGCCCGCTTGCAGACCACCGCCAGCCGCTCGCAGACACCGGCGAGAGCAGCCAGGGGGTACTCGATCAGCGGCCGTCCGCCCAGGAGCGCCGCCGGCTTCGAGCCGCGCCCAAGCCTGCTCCCCACCCCGCCCGCAAGCACCGCGCCGATCACAACTCGAGCCTAACCTGCGCAACGGACCCGCCTTGATGTCGCCAGACGACATCGAGGCGGCACGATGGCGGCAATAAGTCGTTCGCGCGCGCCGCTGTAGGCTTGCGCGCGCCGTGGCTCTGGGCTCGTTCATCGGCGCCGGACGCTCGCTCGAGACGGCGATCCAGCGCGCCCGGCGGGCCGAGGAGCTCGGCTACGAGTCCGCTTACGTGACCCACATCGCGGCGCGCGACTCCGTGACCACGCTGATGGCCTACGCCTCGCGCACCGAGCGCATCCGCCTCGGCACAGGCGTGATGCCGATCTACTCGCGCACGCCGGTGGCCACCGCCCAGTCGTTCGCCACGCTGGACGAGTTCTCCCACGGGCGTGCCGTGATCGGCCTCGGGGTCTCGCACCGGCCGGTGGTCGAGGCGTGGTACGGACAGACGATCGACAAGCCGCTGCGCGAGACGCGCGAGTACGTCGGCAACCTGCGGGCGATGCTGGCGGGCGAGGACCCGCCCGAGTGCGAGAAGTTCCGCACGAGCTTCCGCTTCATGGGCTACCAGGCCCGCCCGGACATCCCGATCTACCTCGCAGGGCTGTCGGAGAAGATGCTGCGGCTCGCGGGCGAGATCGCCGACGGTGTCGTGCTCTGGCTCTGCAACCCGCACTACATCCGCGACGTCGTCGTCCCGGCCGTGACCGCGGGTCGCGAGAAGGCGGGCAAGCCGCTCGAGGGATTCGACATCGTCGCGGCGGTGCCCTCGGCGGTCACCCACGAGCCGGACGAGGCACGCGCCCGTCTGCGCACGGAACTGATCCCGTACTTCTCGCTGCCCTTCTACCGCGCCATGATCGAGGCGTCCGGCTTCGAGGACGACGTCGCGGGCTTCGACAAGGGGATGCAGGACGGCGGCCCCGAGGTCGCAATCCAAGCGATCTCGGACGACTACCTGGGCCTGCTCGCCGCGATCGGCCAGCCGGACGAGGCGGCCGCAGCCGTGCGCCGCTACCGCGACTCCGGCACGACCTCGCCGTGCGTCGGCGGGATCACCAAGACGGACTTCGACGCGACGCTCGAGGCCCTCGCCGGCTGCCTCGACTAGCTGACCGACTAGCCCGCCAGCGCCTCCACGCGCCACTCCCCGTCCTCCCTGCGCAGCTCGAGCACGTCGGAAACGGTCTGCTGCCCCTCGGCGCGCGTGCGTACCTCGACCTGCGCGCGCCGGCCCTCCAGCTTGATGCCGCGGATCTCGATCGACGGCCGGCGCACCCCCTCGGCCGCAGAGCGCAGGAGCCGGGCGCAATCGGTCCCGCCGCTGCGCTCGCGGGCCGCCGCGGTGAGGACCTCCTCGCACACGGTGGCGAAGTCTCGGGCGGCCGTCGCCCGCTCGAGTTGAGTCACCACGGAGGCGATTCCCGCGGCCGCCCCGGCGGCCGGCGGGGCCTCCTCGTCGGCGCCCAGCGAGCAGCCCAGCGGGGCGAAAACCAGCGCTGCGACAATAATGGGGGCATGGAGGGATCCGCCCCCGAGTCGCTTGGAACCCAGTCGAGCTGGCTTCGCTGCTACCGCTGCTGGTCGCAGAACCTCGAGGTACAGCTTCACTACGAGGGAATCTTGAAGGTCGACGCCGACACCGGCGAGGCGGTCGACCCGGTTGAGGAGGTGCAGGAGGCCGTCGTGCAATGCCTCGACTGCCTGCACGATCAGCCCCACCTGAGCCTCACCTTCTACGAGGAGAACGGCCGCCGGGTCTCACGCATCGAGCCGGTCGAGGACCGCTGGGAGCGGATGGTCACGGGCACGCCCTGGGTCGCCTCGTGCACGGTCACCGTCGACGCGGACCAGGTCGAGTCCTGCTCGGGGCCCGACGCCGCCGAGTCGCTCGCCTTCGCGGCGTTCGGCGACCACGGCACGCGCGAGTTCTTCACCCACGTGCGCTTCCACAAGCACGATGAGGAGCGGATCGTGATCCACATGCTCGTGGAGCTCTACGCCCGCTCGTCCGAGGAGGCGACCGACGTGATGGAGAGTGCCGCGCGCGGCAACCTGACCATCACCTCGCTTGCCGAGGAGTCGCGCCCGCCGGCCTCTAGCGCGTCCGACGAGCACTGACGCGGGCCTGGAGGACTACCCCGCGCTCGCCGAGCGCGGCGATCTCGTCGTCGTCCCTCCCCAGCTCGCGCAGCACCTCGGCGGTGTGCTCGCCGAGAAGCGGCGGCGGCAGTGCCGCGTCCGGGTCGGTCGCGCCCCAGATCGGCGAGGCCACCAGCTCGAGGGGCCCGGCCGCGGAGTGCTCGACCCGCATCGTCGCCGGCCGGCCCGCGGCCTCGGCCGCGGCGAGCGCGTCAGGGACCGAGCGCACCTTGCCGCAGGGGACGCCCGCGGCGTCCAGCTCGGGGAGCCATTCCTCGGCGGGCCGCTCGGCGAAGCGCGCCTCCAGCTGCGGGATCAACTCGGCCCGGTTCTCCACGCGCGCCGCGTTGGTGGAGAAGCGCTCGTCGCCGGGCAGCCCTGTGAGCCCCATCACCTCGCACAGGGCGCGGAAGAGGCCGTCGTTCGCGGCAGCCACGGCGATCCGGCCGGACGCCGTAGCGAAGTCCTGGTAGGGCACGATGTTCGGGTGCGCGTTCCCGTAGCGCTCGGGGTCGCGTCCGGTCACGAGCGCGTTCTGGGCCACGTTCACGAGCCCGGCGAGCCCGCTGTCCAGCAGCGGCACCTCTATGCGGGCCCCCTCTCCTCCGTGCAGCGCGGCGAGGATCGCTGCCGCGGCGTGGAGCCCGGCGAGCACGTCGACTAGCGCCACCCCGACCTTGTAGGGCTGTCCTCCCCGCGGTCCGGTGATCGACATCAGGCCCGTCTCCGCCTGGGCGACGAAGTCGTAGCCGGGCCTTCCCGGCGGCTCGCGCACCGAGCCGAAGCCCGTGATCGAGCAGTAGACGACGCGCTGGTTGCGAGCGCGCACCTGCTCGTACCCGACCCCGAGCCGCTCCGCTCCGCCGACCTTGAAGTTCTCGATCACCACATCGGCGCGCGCGCAGAGCTCGAGGGCGATCGCGCGCCCCTCCTCCTGGCCGAGATCGAGCGCGCAGGAGCGTTTTCCCCTGTTGACGGACAGGAAGTAGGCCGCCTCGCCCTCGGCGAACGGAGGGCCCCAGCCGCGGGTCTCGTCGCCGCCCTGCGGGCGCTCGACCTTGACGACGTCGGCGCCCAGGTCGGCCAGCACCATCGTGCAGTAGGGGCCGGCGAGCACGCGCGAGAGGTCAGCCACCCGCACGCCCGTGAGCGGGCTCCGTCCCTGTAAGGATTGGTCGCGTGAGCTCATCCCGGACGGGCATGCTGACAGGCGCCGCACTCGCGGTCGCGGCGCTCGAGGAGGCGGGCGTCGAGGTGGCCTTCGGACTGCCTGGGGTGCACAACCTGCGGCTCTGGCGCGAGCTGAACGGCTCGCCCATCCGCCTCGTGGGAGTTCGTCACGAGCAGACCGCGGCGTACGCAGCCGACGGCTACGCCCGCGCGAGCGGCCGCCTGGGGGTCGCGCTCACCACGACCGGGCCCGGCGCGGCGAACACGCTCGCCGCCGTCGGCGAGGCCTGGGCGTCGCGCCAGCCCGTGCTCGTGATCGCGACCGACATCCCCTCGACCGTGCGACGGCACGGCGTTTGGCGCGGCGTCCTGCACGAGGCGACTGACCAGGCGGCGATGTTCACACCGGTCGTCAAGGAGGCCTATCGGGTCGCGAGGCCCGAGCACGTGGGCACGGTGATCGGCGTGGCCGCTCGGATGGCGCTGGCGCCGCCGGCGCGGCCGGTCTACGTGGAGATCCCGACCGACCTGCTTGCGGCCGAAGCGGAGGCGCCTGAGGAGGCCGCCCCAGCGCCGCGGCGGGCGCCCGAGAGGCTCCCGCACGCGGACGAGGAGCACCTGCGGCGCGCCCTCGAGCTGCTCGAGCGCTCGCGCCGCCCGCTCGTGTGGGCGGGCGGCGGCGCGCTCCAATCGGGAGCCGGCGAGGCTGTGGCCCGGCTCGCCGAGCGCCTGGTCGCGCCGCTGATCCTGACCTACTCCGCACGCGGCATCGTGCCCCCCGGGCACCCCTGCCTGGTCGACGCGCCCCCGCACGTCGAGCAGGTCGGCGCGCTCTGGGACGAGGCCGACCTGATCGTCGCGATCGGCACCGACTTCGACGCGATGATGACGCAGGGCTGGCAACAGCCGCAGCCGCCACATCTCGTCGCGATCAACGTGGATCCCGCCGACGCGTCGAAGAACTACCGACCCGACGTGCTGCTCGAGGCCGACGCCGCCGACGCCACCTCGATCCTGGCCGACCGCCTCGGCGAGCGCGGCGGGCTCGATTCGCTCGCGCGCAGGCTGCGCGAGCTCGGACAGGCGGTGCGCGCCGAGCTTGCCGAGAGCGACGCCGAGGCGATGGGCTTCGTCGCCGCGATCGAGAACGCCCTCCCGAAAGACGCGGTCGTGGTCTGCGACATGTGCATCCCCGGCTACTGGCTCGGCGGCTTTCACCGCACGCCCGCTCCGCGCAAGCTCTCGTATCCGCTCGGCTGGGGAACACTCGGCTGCGCCTTCCCCCAGGGGCTCGGGGCGGCGCTCGCCGGCCAGGGGCCGGCCGTGAGCATTTCGGGCGACGGGGGCTTTCTCTACGCCTGCGGAGAGCTGGCGGCGGCGAAGCAGGAGAACATCCCGCTCACCGCGGTCATCGTCGACGACGGCGGCTACGGGATGATCCGCTTCGACCAGGACCGGCACGGTGACCCGCGCGAGGGCGTGGACCTGGTCAACCCCGACTTCGTCGCGCTGGCGAGGTCGTTCGGGGTCAGAGCCGACCGGGTCGAGGGACTCGGCGAGCACTTCGCGATGGCCCTCAGGGCGCACGTCACGCTCAGGGAGCCGACACTGCTGGTGGCGAGCGCCGCGCTGGGGCCGCCGCCGAACGTGTCGCCACGCTGGTACCGGCGATGAGCGACGGGCCGGAGCGCCCGGCCGTTCCCGGCTCCCGGATGGCCGAGGTGTCGCGCGCCGCCCGGCGCGCAGCCGACCTGCGGCGAGCCCCGGCCCGCGCGGAGCTGCTCGAGGAGGCGGCCGAAGCCTCGCGGGTCGGGCTCGAGGCGCGGCGCGCCCGCGTGCTCGCGACCGCGCGCCCGATCCTCCAGAGCGCCGTGGCCGCCTCCACAGCCTGGCTCGTCGCGACCGAGGTGATCGGCCACGCCACCCCCTTCTTCGCCCCGATCTCTGCCGTGATCACGCTCGGCCTGACGGTCGGCCAGCGCAGGGCGCGCGCCGTCGAGCTCGCAATCGGCGTGACCGTCGGCATCGCGATCGCCGACCTGCTCGTCTCGGCCATCGGCACGGGCGCCTGGCAGATCGGGGTCGTGACCGCGCTCGCCATGTTCGCCGCC
This sequence comes from uncultured Thermoleophilaceae bacterium, assembly GCA_963757815.1. GTDB lineage: Bacteria > Actinomycetota > Thermoleophilia > Solirubrobacterales > Thermoleophilaceae > JACVRW01. The sequence continues at coordinate 103,507 of CAVWSN010000025.1, forward strand.
ACCCTCGTCGGGGGCGGCCCGCTGCTCGCCTCGCAGGCCGCCGCCTCGGCTGTGCTCGTGGCAACGCTGCAGCCGCCCGACGGCGCGTTTGACTTCACACGCGCGGTCGACGCCGCCACCGGCGCCGCAATCGCGCTCGTGGTGGGCTCCGTGCTCCTGCCGGTCGACCCGCTGCGCATGGTCCGGAGCGGCACAGGCCCGGTCGTGGACAGCCTGGCGGAGGCGCTCGAGCACGTCGCGCGCGCCGTCGACGAACGCAGCGATGCGGAGGCGGACCGCGCGATCGACGCCGTGGCCCGGATCCGGCCCCAGCACGACGAGCTCGAGGACGCGCTCGCCGCCGCGGCCGACGCCGCACGCCTGTCGTTCGGCCGGCGCGAGGCGCTCGTCGAGATAGGCAAGCTCTCCGAGCTCGCACGACACCTGCGGCTCGCGATCGCCGACACCCGCTCGCTGGCGCGTGGCGTGAGCCGCGCGATCGCGCTCGGCGACTCCACCCCGCCGGCCGTGACGGCCGCGATCGACGCCCTCGCGGACGCCACCCGCTCCCTGCACGTGCTGCTCGCGGACGGCGACCCGCGTCCCGCCCGGGAAGGGGCCGTGCGCGCGGCGCGGCTCGCCAACGCAGTTCTGGAGGAGACCGGAAACCTGTCCGCGCTCCACATCGTCGGACAGGTGCGCCTGATAGCCGTCGACCTGCTGCGCGCGACCGCCATGGAGCGCGGAAAGGCGCAGGGCGCGGTGCGCACGGCGACGCCCGAGCCACACGCCGGGCGCGATCAGCGCTAGCCGACGTCGAGGCGGAAGTCGGGGTTGCCGGTCAGCTCGGCGACGTCCATCTGCGCCTTCTGCAGCTTCCCGGCGTAGTCCCAGTTCATCGACTGCCAGCGCGTGAACTGGTCGAGTACCCAGATCCCCGACTGGCGGCTGCCGTTGCCCGACTTGCCGTTCCCGCCGAAGGGCAGGTGCGCCTCGGCGCCGCTCGTGGAGTTGTTCACGGACAGCATTCCGGCGCTCACCCGCTCGCGGAAGCGGAATCCCCACTTGGCGTTGGTCGTGTAGATCGCCGCGGACAGGCCGTAGCCGTGCCCGTTGGCGAGCGCGACCGCCTCGTCGAACGAGTCGAAGCGGGCCACGCCCACGATCGGCCCGAAGGTCTCGGTGCTGTAGAGCTCGTCCTCGGCCGTCACGCCGTCGACGATCGTCGGGTGGTAGTAGATGCCCGCGTCGGGATCGCCCACGAACCCGTCGCGCGGGTTCTCCGAGCTGATCCGGCCGGTCGCGCTCGACCCGGAGACGGCGTGGTGGTCCCGGATCAGGCCGAGCCAGTCCTCGAAGCGCTCCGCGAAGCGCTTGTGGATCATCGGCCCGTAGAGCACGTCCTGGGTCGGGTCACCGATCGCGGCGCTCTCGACGGCCTGCGTGAAGCGCGACATGAACTCGTCATGCACCGAGTCGTGGACGATCACCGTCCCCAGCGAGGTGCAGCGCTGGCCGGCGGTGCCGAAGCCGCTGAACAGGGCGCCCTCGACGGCCAGATCGAGCTCGGCGTCCGGCATCACCACCAACGGGTTCTTGCCGCCGAGCTCGAGACAGGGGGACTGCAGGTGGCGCCCGGCGAGGGCGCCGAGCTCGGCGCCGACCGCCGAGGAGCCGGTGAAGCCGACCTTGTCCACGAGCCCCTCGCCGAGCGCACGCTCGAGCCCCTCGAAGGCCGTCGGCCCGTCGCACTCGACGAGGTTGAGGACCCCGTCCGGCAGGCCGCCGTTGATGAACAGCTGCGCCAGGGCCTCGCCGAGGGCCGGGGCGTACTCGGCCGGCTTCCAGACGACCGCGTTGCCGCACAGGATCGCCGGCACGATGTACCAGGACGGAACGGCGACCGGGAAGTTGCCGGCGGTGATGATCGCCGCGACCCCGACGGGGTTGCGGAACGTGAAGAGCTGCTTGTCGGGCATCTCGCTCGGCACCGTCTGCCCGTAGAGGCGCCGTCCCTCGCCGAGGAAGAAGTCGCAGGTGTCAACGATCTCCTGCACCTCGCCGAGCGATTCGGGATAGGGCTTGCCGATCTCGCGCGTCACGAGCCTGGCGAGCGCCTCCTTGTTCTCCTCCACGAGCCGCCCGATCTGCTGGATCGCCTTGCCGCGCACGGGGGCGGGCACGCGCGCCCATTCGCGCTGCGCCGCGCGGGCGGCGCGGCAGGCGTCGACGAACACGTCGGCCGGGGCCAGCACGGCCTCACAAACGACGTCATCGAGATTGGCAGGATTGCGCGACTCGATCCGCTCCCCCTCGGGGCGGACCTCTCCGCCGACGATCGACGCGACCGTCCTCGTCTCCGTGATGCTCATGCCGGCAAGCCTAGCCCCCGGCCGTGATTCCCAAGCGGCACGTTGCAGGATGCGCGGCGTCGGTGCCGAATCGTCGCTCGGATGCGTCGACTTCGCTGGGGGCTGCTCGTGCTCGCCCTGACACTCCCCGCAGGCTGGGCCGCGCCGGCGGCCGCTGCGGCGCCGGCAAGCGACGTCGAAGCCCTCGTGAACGCCGCCAACGAGGCGCGTGCCCGCTACGGGCTCCCGCCGCTCCGGCTCTCAGCGGCGCTTACCAGTTCGGCGACCGCGTACGGCGAGCACCTGATGCGCAACGGGGTCTTCGGCCACGCCGGCACGCTGAGCGCGCCGGGGAGCTTCAACCGGCTCGGCGAGGCACTCGAGCTGCACCCCGGCCGCGCCGCGCATCCGCGCCGCACCGTTCGCCGCTGGCTCGCCTCCTACGGCCATCGCGTGCTCCTGTTGAGCCGGGGATTCCGGTACGCCGGAGCGGCCGCCGTCAGAGGTCGCTTCCGCGGCCGAACCAGCACGATCTGGGTGCTGCGGCTCGGGGGCCGCTGACGCTACCCCTCGATCGCCGACATGACGTGCTTGACCCGCGTGTACTCCTCGAACGAGTACATCGACAGGTCCTTGCCGTAGCCCGAGTGCTTGAACCCGCCGTGCGGCATCTCGGCCACCAGCGGGATGTGGCAGTTGACCCAGACGCAGCCGTAGTCGAGTGCGCGTGACACCCGCAGGGCGCGCTTGTGGTTCGCGGTCCAGACGCTCGAGGCCAGCCCGTACGGGGTCCCGTTCGCCCAGCGAAGCGCCTCGTCCTCGTCGCTGAACGGCTGCACGGTGATGACCGGGCCGAAGATCTCCGTCCGGGCCATCTCGTCGTCCTGTTCGATGCCGTCGATGACCGTGGGCTTGTAGAAGTAGCCGTTGTCGGTCGCGCGCTCGCCCCCGGTCAGCACCTTGGCGTGGGCGGGAGCGCGCTCGACGAGCCCGCCGACGTGCGTGAGCTGATTCGGGTTGTTGAGCGGCGGGATGAAGAAGTCCTCCGAGCCGGGCTCCTCGTCCTTGGACAGCCTGACCTGGCTCGCCTGCTCGACGAGCGCGGCGGCGATGTCGTCCTCCACCCGCTTGCTCGCCAGTACGCGCGTGGCCGCCGTGCAGTCCTGGCCGGCGTTGAAGTAGCCGGCCACCGCGATGTCCTCGGCCGCGCCTTCGAGATCGGCGTCGTCGAAGACGATCACCGGAGCCTTGCCGCCGAGCTCCAGGTGGGTTCGCTTGAGCGTGTCCGCCGCGGCGCGAGCCACCGACTTGCCGGCCGCGATGCTGCCCGTGATCGACACCATCTGCGGGGTCGGGTGGCTGACGACGGCGGCCCCCGTATCGCGGTCTCCGCAGACCACGTTGAAGACCCCCGGGGGGAGGATGTCCGCGAACAGCTCTGCCATGTAAACGGTGCTCGCCGGGGTGGTGTCGGAGGGCTTGAGCACGATGGTGTTGCCCGCGGCGAGCGCCGGGGCGAACTTCCACACGCCCATCATCATCGGGTAGTTCCAGGGCGTCACCGAGCCGATCACGCCGATCGGCTCGCGCCGGATCGTCGAGGTGAACCCGGTCATGTACTCGGCCGTCGCCCGGCCCTCGAGCATGCGAGCGGCCCCCGCGAAGAAGCGGATCTGGTCGCACATCGGCGGGATCTCTTCGCTCAGGGTCAGCCCCTTGGGCTTGCCGGTGTTCTCGGCCTCGACCTCGACCAGGCGCTCGGCGTTCTCCTCGATGGCGTCCGCCATCTTGAGCAGGCAGGTCATCCGCTCGCCCGGGGTCGTATCGCGCCAGCCGTCGTCAAACGCCGCCTGCGCGGCCTTCATCGCGGAGTCGACGTCTGCCTCGCCCGAGAGCGGCGCGGTCGCGTACGCCTCGCCCTTCGACGGGTTCACGACGTCGAGCGTCTTGCCCTCCTGCGAGGGCTTGAACTCTCCGTTTACGTAGTTGCGCAGTTCGCGCTGCTCGGCCATCGATCACCTCACAGGTCATGGACACTTGGGCGGCGCTGACCAGGCTACGCCGCCCGAGGCCCCTCGGTAAAGGTCTGGGTGTGCTCGTCCTCGACGAAGCCGTCGAACGGCTGCGTCCACGCGAACCCGGGCCAGCGGTATTCGGCGCGCCCTTCCGCCGGGAAGTAGGCCGCCGTGTAGATCGTCCCGAAGCCGCTCGAGAAGGCCTCGCTGTACAGCGGCGGCTCGAGGAACGCCTGAACGAAGCGGTCACGCGTCAGCTCGGGTTCGTCGAGCAGCTCGAGCAGATAGCGCTCGCGCTCGAACGTGCGCACGGCACGGGCGTAGTCGGGCCAGTCGTCCTCGCGCTGGTGATTGGTGGCCGCCGGCACGTCGCTGAACTCGGGCTCGCGATCCGGGCTCAGGCAGGCGGTCACGACCGCTCCGGTCCGGTCGAGCAGCGTGACGTTCTGGGCGGCGTGCACGGGGATCTGCGCGAGCTGTGCGCGCGCCTCCGCCACGCTCTCGCAGGTCTCGAGGAGGTAGCGGATCACAAGCGGGATGCCGAACCCGTCGCCGACCACGCGCCGGCCGCCGAAGGTGAGCGAGGCGGCGAGGCCGGCGTCGTTCACGCCGTCCAGCAGACCCCAAAGGCAGTCGCTCATCCCGATCACCCGCCGCCCCGTCCATGCCGTGGAGTAGACGATGCCCTCGGCCCGCGTCGCCGGGTAGTCGTAGTTGCGGACGAGCACCGGGGCGCCGTCGCGCGTCCAGGCGGCCTGGGAGCAGCCCACGACGAAACCGGGCGGCCGGTAGAGCGAGAGGAAGCGCGCCGCCAGCTCGTCTCCCCCGGCCAGCTCCACGAGCCGCTCGTAGGTCGGCACCAGCTCGGGCATGTGCTCACGCAGCATCCGGCGGCAGGTGGCGAGGTCCGGCCGCGCCGCCTCGCCCTCCTTCAGGTACCAGCCGCGGTAGGCCGGCCACATGGTCTCGTAGGCGGCCTGCCAGCGTTCTCCGGGCTCGCGCTCCTCGATCGCCTCGAACGCCAGCCAGTTGCCGTCCGGGGCAGGAAGGGCCTCGGGCGTCCGGCCGCGGTGGTCGGGAAGCAGGTCGAGGTCATCCTTGATCTCGTCCCAGACGGCTTCCAGAAGCGGTCGATCGCATCCGCCGCGACCTTGGGGAGGCCGAGCGACTTGACCCAGTCGGGCAGCTCGGGCACGGTCGGCACGGCCGCAACCCTAGCCGCGGACGGGAGGCGGGCAGGCTCAGCCCGGGGCCAGGCCGCACCAGTCGCGGATGAACAGGCCGAGCACCTGGGCCGTCTCCACCATCGACGGCAGCAGGACGCGCTCGTCGACGCCGTGAACGTTCTCCGCGTGCGGCCCGAAGCAGACCGCCGGGCCCCCTCCGTAGAGCTGGAAATTGCGGGCATCGGTGGTGGCCGTCGATCCGAACAGCGGCGCCGTGCCCCCGGTGGCCCGCTCGACGGCCTGCCCGAGGCTCGTGACGACGGGCGCCTCGTGCTCGAGCGTGTAGCCCGCGCACGCGAAGCCGTCGTACGCGACCTCGACCTTGAAACCGGCGAGAGCGGGGTCGCCGGCCGCCACGGCGGCGACCGTCTCCTCGACCCGCGCCTTGAGGTCGTCCACCGCGTCGCCGGGGAAGAGCGCGAGGCGGCAGTAGGTGACGCTCTCGCCCGCCACCGTCGACGGCCAGTCCCCGCCGCGCATCATGCCCACGTTGAGATTGATCGGGTGGGGGTAGACGTCGTACGGCGCCGGCGGGTCGACGTTGAGCTCGCCCTCGAGCTCCCGCAGCGCATGGACGATCGGAAAGGTCGCCTCGATCGCGTTCTGACCCTCCGGAGCGTCCCCCGCGTGCGCGGGGCGCCCCGCCACCCGCACCTGGAACCACAGCACTCCGACCTGGGAGTTCTGGATCGCGCCGCTGGTGGGCTCGGTCACGATCACCGCGTCGGCCGGCTCGCCCGCCAGCACACAGGTGAGCGCTCCGTTGCCGCTGCACTCCTCCTCGACCACGGACTGGAGCTCGACCCGCGCGCCCGGAGCGAGCCCCAACCCCCTGAGTCCGCGCACCGCCCCCACAATCGCCGCCAGGCCGGCCTTCATGTCGCCGGCGCCGCGGCCGTAGAGCCAGTCGCCGTCGCGCCTCGCGGTGAAGGGATCCGACGACCACATCGTCGCCGGCTCGGGACTCACCACGTCGATGTGGCCGTTGAGGATCAGCGAGCGCCCGTCGGCGGGCTCCGCGGGCGGCCACCCGGCCACCACGTTTGCCTTGCCCGTCACGTCCCAGCTGAACGGCGAGGCACCCGGGTGGGCGCGCAGCGCCTCCGGGTCGAGCGGCAGGTCTCGGGGCTCGAGGCCGAGGTCCTCGAACGCGTCGCGCATGACGGCCTGCCCGGGCGCCTCGTCGCCCAGCAGGGTCGGCGCCTCGACCAGACGCACGAGCAGCTCCTCCATGGCGGGCCGCTCGGCGGCGACCGCCGCGAGGATCTCCTCGTCGGTCGCGCTCACGCCGGGGGGACGTCGAGGGCAGGGTTGCGGTCGAAGAATCCGACCGGCTTGAGCCAGAAGGAGACCGTGTCGACCGGCATCACCGGCCACTCCTCGGGACGCGTGACGTGGTGGATGCCGAACACGTACCAGAGGACAACGTCCGTGTTCTCTATCGAGCGGTTGGCGGCGGTCCAGGCCGGCAGGCCCGCGTCCTCCTCGCTCTGAACGAGCAACTCGCCGCAGGGCCAGCGCTCGTCATCGTCGTAGGCGGTGACCCACAGGTTGTGGCCGATCACCTGTGCGCGCCGGAACACCCCCGATTCCCGGTCCATCATGGCCGGAAAGCAGCCGCCGGGCACCAGCTTGTAGCCGACCGGCGTGCCGAGCCCGTTCAGGGCGCCCTCGTTGACCACCTTCCATGCGCGCTGGGTGTTCCAGTCGTAGTCCTGCTTGCCCTCCTCCTCGGTGCGCAGCGGGACGCTGCGCTGCACGATCGCGAGCCCGTCGGGGTTCCCCTCGCCGATCGGCAGCGCCTCGGACTCGGTCATGTGGACCGTGTTCTGCTCGCCGTCCACGTCGAGGTCGAGCCGGGCCACGATGAAGTGCTGGTGGAACGGCGCGTAGGTCCGGTCGTCGACAAGCGTCCCGTATGGCGGCTGCTCGCCGGTCGGGAAGTGCGTCGTGACCATGATGCCGGTGGCGCGCACCTCGCATTCGATGTTGCCGTCCTGGTAGAAGCGCCAGTAGACGAGGTACTCGTAGTTGGCGACGGTGGCGTGGCACGACACCACCAGCCGGCGCGCCCGCCGCACCTCGCTCCCGGCGACGGCGTCGACGTGCTTCCAGAGGACGGCGTCGTCCTCCTCGTGGATGCAGATCGCATTCCGGATCGTCCGCGGCTCGCCGTGGGAGTCGTGGACCACGGCGTCGAGATAGGCGACCTCGCCCAAGCAGTCGCAGCCGAGCTCGAGGGACGTGGTCATGAAGCCGAGGCCCCACTCGCCGATGTCGAACGCGGTCCGTGCGCTGTGGTCCTTCGTCGGGTCGCGGTATGGCACCACCATCTCGGCGAACGACAGGCGATGCGCGACCGGCCGCACGCGGCCGCCGTCCTCGTAGCCCAAGGTGTGGATCACCGGCCCCTCGCGCGGGTTGAAGCCGAGCCTCATCGACCACCGCTGCCACTGCAGCAGCTGGCCGTCGAGGGTGAAGGAGGCGCCCTCCGGCTGGACGATCTCGAGTGGCTTGACGTCGTCACGCAGGCGCTGCCCCGGGACGAGACTGGGCACGTACTCGCCCATCGTGCGCGGCCGTTCGACGGGACCCTCGTCGTCGATCTCGAGCAGCTCCATCGTGTTCATGTCGACGATGAGGTTCAGGCCGCTGAGCGGGTTCGCGTAGGGGTTGGACCCCTTCGACTTGCAGTACCAGACGTCGGTCCACCCGACCCGCCGGTCGCGGTACTGCTCGGGGACCAGCAGCCCGCCGTAGGCCCAGGTGTCGAACAGCACCAGATCCATGTCGGTGATGCCGTACCGCTCCAGCACCTCGATCACGCGCGGGTCCTTCTTGAGCGCCTCGTTGCACTCGGAGAACTCGTCCTCGGTGAAGTTGGCCTGCTCACCGGGGCGGTGCTCCCACGAGATCACGCGGTCCTCCGCGATCGACACGACCGCCTTGTAGGTCTGGCCGTCGTCGCGGTTCCAGCACGTGAGGATGGCCTCCCGGGGGCAGTGCCCCACCCTCGCGCAGCGCTGCCTTCGGCGGCTCTCTCAGCTCGATCGTCCCGAAGCGCCAGCGCGGGCCCATGTCGCGCTCGCGCCGCAGGATGGCCACGGCGGCGCGGATCTCCTCCGCCGAGAGCGGGTCCAGCGGGTGCGCGGCGCTCACGGGCATAGAATCGCAGCCGGCCGCGCCACAGGAGGAGGGCCCATGGCCGATACCACGACGACGCTGCGGGGGATCTCCGAGATCCGGGGCTTCTTTCGCACCAACCGGACGCCGCTCTACTTCGTCTCGCCGACGGCGTTCAACCTGCTCGGCATCGATCGCTGGGTGCGGAACTTCTTCTACGTCAACTACTTCGACTCGTTCGAGGGAACACATCCGCGCGTGTTCGTGCCCAAGGAACGCCCCTACCGCGAGTTCGACTCGATCGAGGAGATCTGCAACTACCTGCTCGAGCACGAGGAGGTGCTCGACCTCATCCGCTCGCGCGGACCGGGCGGCAAGGCGCTGTTCGTGTTCTTCGACGAGGAGACCGAGGAATGCGCGGCCGAGGTGGGGCTCGAGGTGGCGCTCCCGCCCGCGGAGCTTCGTCACCGCCTTGACTCCAAGATCGTGACCACCCAGCTCGGGGACGAGGCGGGCGTGCCGAGCGTCCCGAACGTGCTCGGGCGGGCCGCCCGCTACGACGAGCTCGTGGCGCTCGCCGAGGAGGCAGGGCTCGGCGACGACCTCGTCGTCCAGACGCCCTACGGCGACTCGGGCAAGACGACCTTCTTCGTGCGCGGCGAGGCGGACTGGGACGAGAACGCGGGCGACATGGCCACCCAGGAGCTCAAGGTCATGCGGCGCATCAATCCGCGTGCGGTGGCCGTCGAGGCCTGCATCACGCGCCACGGCACGGTCGTCGGACCGCTGATGACCGATCTGACCGGCCACCCTGAGCTGACCCCCTACCGGGGCGGCTGGTGCGGGAACGACATCTTCCCCGACGCGCTGGCGCCCGAGCACCGCGAGCGTGCCCGGGAGCTCACGCGCAGGCTGGGCGACCGGCTGGCCAAGGAGGGCTACCGCGGGCTGCTCGAGATCGACTACCTGGTGGACCTGGACGGCGGCGAGCTCTACCTCGGCGAGCTGAACCCGCGCCTCAGCGGGATCAGCTCGATGACCAACGTCAGCGCCAGCGCGTACGCCGACATGCCGCTCTTCCTGTTCCACCTCCTCGAGTACATGGACGTGGACTACGAGGTCGACGTCGACGACATCAACCGGCGCTGGTCGAGCCATGACGCCACCGACGTCTGGAGCCAGCTCGTCCTGAAGGAGCCGAACGACTCCGTGGAGCTGCTCACCGGCGCGCCGAAGACGGGCATCTGGCGGCTCGGCGACGGGGCGGAATTCCGCTTCAGCCGCTGGGGCAACGACTGGCACAGCCTGCAGGACGACACCGAGGGCTTCTACCTGCGCGTGCTGGCGGCCGGCGACTACCGATACAAGGGCGCCGACCTCGGGATCCTGGTCTCGCGCGGGCGCATGCAGACGGAGGAGAACGAGCTGACCGAACGCTGCCGCGACTGGATCGCCGGCATTCGTTCCCAGTTCACGGGCACGCCGGTCGAGGAGGACGCCGACCCGCCGCCGAAGCACGATGCGCTGGCGTTCAAGTTCGCCTGAATGCACGATTTCGACGAGCGAACCGCGCAGATCGCCAAGGCGGTCTACGGCTACACCGACTGGCGGCTGCGCCTCGACCCCGTACCGCTCGACTCGGGCGCCCCGCGCGATCAGCTCGAGGAGCGCATGGCGGGGCTGCTGGGCGCAGCGGGGAACGACCCCGAGGCGGTGCTGAAGCTGTACGACGAGACCGTCTCGCGCGCGGTCATCTCCTGCGACAGCCCGCGCTTCCTCGCATTCATCCCGGCCGCTCCCGACGAAGGCGTCGCTGCTGTTCGACATGGTGGTCTCATGCGCCTCCCTGCAGGGGATCTCGTGGCTCGAGGCGGCGGGGGCGGTGCACGCGGAGAACCAGGTGCTGCGGCTGCTGGCCGACCTGGCCGGGCTACCGGAGTCGGCCGGTGGCTGCTTCGTCTCGGGCGGCTCGGCCGGCAACCTGTCCGCCCTGGTGGTGGCCCGCGAGACCGCCAAGCACCGGGTCGAGCGCGAGGGCGGCGACGGGCCACGCCGCTGGCGGATCGCGGCGAGCCACGAGGCGCACTCGTCGATCGACAACGCGCTGCGGATCATGGAGGTCGACCCGCTGCACGTGGACGTCGAGGACCATCGCCTCACGGGCGCCACGCTGAGGGCGGCCCTGGAGGCGGATGACGACCCGGAGTCGGTCTGCGGGGTGGTCGCCACCGGGGGCACGACCAACGCCGGCATCATCGACGACCTGGCGGGCGTGGCAGAGGTGGCCCGCGAGCACGGACTCTGGTTCCACGTCGACTGCGCCTACGGCGGCGCCGGTCTGCTCGCCCCCAGCGTGCGAGCGCGCTACGCGGGGATCGAGCACGCGGACTCGATCGTCATGGATCCGCACAAGTGGTGGTTCGCGCCGTTCGACTGCGCCGCGCTCCTCTATCGCGAGCCGGGCAGGGCCCGAGCGGTTCACACGCAGGACGCCTCCTACCTCGACGTGATCCACGAGCGGCCCGAGGAGTGGAACCCGACCGACTACGCCTACCACCTCACCCGCAGGGCCCGCGGGCTGCCGCTGTGGTTCTCGCTCGCGGTGAACGGCACCGACGCCTACCGGGATGCGATCGAGACGGCGCTGTCCCTGACGCGCGAGACGGCCGAGCTGATCCGCGCCGCGCCGGCAGCTCGAGCTCGTGCGCGAACCGGAGCTGGCGGTGGTGCTCTTCCGGCGCCGCGGCTGGACGGCCGCGGACTACTACGCCTGGTCCAATCGCCTGCTCGCCGAGCAGGTGGCGTTCGTGACGCCGTCGTCGTGGGAGGGTGAGACGGTCGGCCGGCTCGTGTTCATGCACCCGGCGACCACGCTCGAGATGGTGCGTGAGATTCTCGACTCGATGGGTTAGGACGCTTCCGGGTGGGACTTCTTCCGGGGTTGGTCTCCGCCGGCCGGGCCGGGGCTGGGGCTGGGGAAGGAGGATGTGGACCACGGCCGCGGCGCCTCCAGGGGCGAACAATCTTCGGCTGATCCGGGGCGTTCCCGAATCTTCACCGGCACGCATGGGCCCCCAGCCCGGGAACCGGCGCCACCGTCCTGTCCCTGCCCACCGTATGTGTAGGCAATCCAGGATTCCTCGCGCTTCACCGAGCGCGGCCGCCGAACGATCTTCGATCACGTCCGGCCAGGCGCGGCCGACGAACAACACCCCTTCCCCAGCCCCATACGCGAGACCGACCCGGCGCGACCACCCAAGGGGAAGCGAGAGCGGGCGCCGGCTAGGGCGCGCGCAGCGCCGCCAGCGAGATCATCTCGTGACACACGCTGGCGGCCAGCCAGGCGGTGATGCCCGAGGGGTCGTACGGGGGCGAGACCTCGACGCAGTCAAAGGCGCGGAAGTCGATGCCGGTGAGCGCCCGGAGGTAGGCGAGCGCCTGCGCGCTGGTCGGCCCGCCGACCTCGGGCGTGCCGGTGCCGGGAGCGAAGGCGGGGTCGACGAAATCGATGTCGAAGGACAGGAACGCCGGCATGTCCCCCACACGCGCGCGCACCCGCTCGCCGTACTGCTCGGGCGTGAGCCGCTCCATCTCCACCCACGGGATCGCGTCGTACCCGATCCGTCCGGGCTCCTCCTCGTCCGCGCTCCCGTAGAGGGTCCCGCGCAGCCCCGCCTGAACGGAGCGGCCGGGGTCGACGAGCCCCTCCTCGGCTGCTCGCTTGAAGACGGTTCCGTGGAAGTAGCGCACCCCGTAGTACTGGTCCCAGACGTCGGCGTGGGCGTCGAGGTGAACGAGCGCGAGCGTGCCGTGCACCTTGGCCGCGGCCCGCAGCTCGGCGAGCACCATCGAGTGGTCGCCGCCGATGCACAGCGGCGTGACCCTCGGCCTCGTGGAGGGGCGTCAGGTGCGCCTCGATGCGCTCGAGCGTCTTCTCGTGGTAACCCGGAACCGTCGGCGCGTCCCCGTAGTCGACCATCGACAACCGCTCGACCACGTCCACCTCGAGGTTGGGGTTGTAGGGGCGCAGCAGGACGGACGCGGCGCGGATCGCCTCGGGGCCGAAGCGCGCCCCGGACTTGAACGAGACCGCGTCGTCGGTCGGGATCCCGACAATCGCGAGGTCCACGCCGTCCGTCGTCTCGACGTGCGGAAGCCGCATGAAGGTGCGCGGGCCGGTGAAGCGAGGCGTCTTCGACGAGTCCGCCGGGCGGTAGTGCGTCACGGTGCGCCGGGCATCATGCCAGGGCTAGGAGAGCCGGCGCTCCAGCTCCTCGAGCTGCGAGCGCAGCTCCGCGGGCAGCTTGTCGCCGAACTGCGCGTAGTGCTGCTGCAGCTGCGGCAACTGCACCTTCCACTGCTCCGGATCGACCTCGAGCAGCTCCTCCATCACCCCGGCGGGCAGCTCGAGCCCGGACAGGTCGATCGAGCCCTCCGCCGGCACGAGCCCGATCGGCGTCTCGACGGCCTCCGCCTCGTCGTCGCAGCGATGGAAGATCCAAGCCAGCACGCGGCTGTTCTCGCCGAAGCCGGGCCAGAGGAAGCGGCCCTCGTCGTCCTTGCGGAACCAGTTGACGATGAAGATCTTCGGCAGCACCGCGCCCTCGCGCCGGCCGGCCCAGAGCCAGTGCGAGAAGTAGTCGGCCATGTGGTAGCCGCAGAACGGCAGCATCGCCATCGGGTCGAAGCGCAGCTCGCCGACCGTCCCGGCGGCCGCCGCCGTCTTCTCGGACCCCATGACTGAGCCGAGGAACACGCCGTGCTCCCAGTCGAACGCCTCCATGACGAGCGGCACCACCGTGGCGCGGCGGCCGCCGAACAGGAAGGCGTCCATCGGCACGCCGGCCGGGTCCTCCCAGTTCGGCGCGATCGAGGGGCACTGGGCCGCGGGGGTCGTGAAGCGCGCGTTGGGGTGGGCGGCGGGCTCGTCCGCGGCGGGCGTCCAGTCGCGTCCCTTCCAGTCGATTGCCTCCGCGGGCGGCTCGGAGGTCATGCCCTCCCACCACACGTCGCCGTCCGCAGTCCTCGCGCAGTTCGTGAAGATCGAGTTCGCGCGCACGGTCGCCATCGCGTTCGGGTTGGTGTCCTCACCGGTCCCCGGCGCCACGCCGAAGAAGCCCGACTCCGGGTTGATCGCATACAGGCGGCCGTCGTCGCCGAACTTCATCCACGCGATGTCGTCGCCGATCGTCTCGACCGTCCAGCCCTCGAGCGTCGGCATGAGCATCGCCAGGTTGGTCTTGCCGGTCGCGGACGGGAAGGCGCCGCCCACGTGCTTGACCTTCCCCTCTGGTGAGGTCAGCTTGAGGATCAGCATGTGCTCGGCGAGCCAGCCCTCGTCACGCGCCATCACCGACGCGATCCTGAGGGCGAAGCACTTCTTGCCGAGCAGCGCGTTGCCGCCGTAGCCGGAGCCGAACGACCAGATCTCGCGGGTCTCGGGGTAGTGGACGATGTACTTGTTCTCCGCGTTGCACGGCCAAGGCACGTCCTCGGCCCCCTCGGCCAGCGGCATGCCGACCGAGTGCAGGCAGGGCACGAACTCGCCGCTCTCGCCGAGCACGTCGAGGGCGTCCCGGCCCATGCGGGTCATGATCCTCATGGACACCGCCACGTAGGCCGAGTCGGTGAGCTGCACGCCGATGTGCGCGATCGGCGAGCCGAGCGGTCCCATCGAGAACGGCACCACGTACATCGTGCGCCCGTGCATCGAGCCGCGGAACAGCCCGCTCAGCGTCTCGCGCATCTCGGCCGGGTCGCGCCAGTTGTTCGTGGGCCCGGCGTCCTCCTCGCGCTCGGAGCAGATGAAGGTCCGGTCCTCGACGCGCGCCACGTCAGCCGGATCGGAGCGCGAGAGGTACGAGTTGGGCCGCTTCGCGTCCGAGAGCCGCTCGAACGTTCCGGCGGCGACGAGCCGCCGGCAGAGGTCGTCGTACTCGTCGGCGGATCCGTCGCACCAGTGAATCGAGTCGGGTTGGGTGAGCTCCGCTACCTCATCCACCCAGGCGAGCAGGCGCTGGTGGGAGGTGGCGGCCGTGGTTGTCTGTGTCACGGGTCTCGCGATCTCCTTCAGTCAGTCCGGGGCCGCAAACCGTATCCCACCGTCCCTACACTCCGCCGCAGCGTGACGGCCAGGCCTCGCAGCCCCTGGCGGGCCTTGATCCGCTTCGTCGGCGCGGTCATCCTGACCAGCGGCCTCCTCATGATCGCCGACGCGGGCATCACGCTCGCCTGGCAGGAGCCCGTCTCGGCCTTCCTCGCCGAGCGCCAGCAGCAGAAGCTCGAGGAGGAGTTATTCGATCCACCCCCGCAGGTCGAGAAGCGGGTTCGCGAGAAGCGGCCGCTGCCCGGGGACGCCATCGGCGAGATCGTCCTGCCGTCGCTCGACAAGCGCTTCTTCGTCGTCGAGGGAACCGACACCGACAACCTCCGCAAAGGTCCGGGCCATTATCCGGACACCCCGCTGCCCGGCGAGAAAGGCACGGTGGCCATCGCGGGGCACCGCACCACATACGGCGCGCCCTTCCGCAACATCGACCAGCTGAAGCGCGGCCAGCGAATCATCATGTCGATGCCCTACGGGCGCTACGTCTATCGCGTGGAGAAGGAGCAGATCGTCGACGACTCCGCACTCTGGATCACCGACCCGGTCGGATACGACCGGCTGGTGCTGAGTGCCTGCCATCCGCTCTACAGCGCAGCGCAGAGGCTCGTGGTGTTCGCGCGCTTGACCAAGCGGCTGCCGCCGACGGTCAAGCAGGACTGAGGCCCGGGCGGCGCAGCGTCAGGCGCGCCCGACGGACTCTCGGACCCCGGCGACGATGGCGTCGGCGACCTCCCCCGTCGAGGCTCGCGACACGCCCCAGGCCACGTCCCCTGTGAGGGTCGTCCCTGCGGCCACCGTCCTCTCGACAGACGCCTCGAGCCGCTCGGCGCGCTCGCCCTCACCCAGATGACGAAGCAGCAACACCCCCGCCAGGACCTGCGCGATCGGGTTGGCGGTGCCGCGGCCTGCGTGAGCCTGAGCCGAGCCGTGCACGGTGTCGAAAACGGCTGCCTCCGGGCCCAGGTTGGCCCGGGGCATCATGCCGACCCCGCCGACGAAGCTCGAGACCAGGTCGGTGAGCAGGGCGGCGTGGCCGCTGGGAACGAGCAGCACGTCGAGTCCCGCGGGCCGGAGGTCGAGCTCCTCGAGAGCGACGTCCAGGGAGAGCTCGTCGATCCTCAAACCGGGGAACTCGCGCGCCAGTCCCTCGGCTGCCTGTAGGAGGAGGCCGTCGGTGGCCGGTAGCTCATCCGCCTTGTGAACCACGGTTACGCGCCGTCGGCGCGCGCCGCTCGCCCAGGCGAGCCCGGCGCGGGCCACGCCCTCGGCTCCGAGCCTGGTCATGAAGTTGATCGAGGGGCCGGCGTCGTGCGGGTCGAGTCCGCTCCCCATCACCAATTGCGTCAGGGCACGAGCCTGGTTGCTTCCCGCCTGGAGGGCGGCACCGGCGTACAGATCCTCCGCGGTCATGCACGCCAAGACGAGGTCAATCCCCAGCCGCACACCCGCGGCGCCGAACATGCTGCGCGCCGGCCGCACGCTCAGCTGGAGGTCGAAGGTGCGTCGCAGCTCGTTGTTGGCCGACGCCGGACCCGGCCCCGGGCCGCCCGCGGTGGTGGGCCCCTTGAGCGCGACCCGCGCGTCGCGAATCGCCGTGACCGTCTCCCGCGGCAACGGCGCCCCGGCTTGCGAGCGCGCGGCCTGGCCCGCCTGCCGCACGTCCCAGTCGATCTCGGCACCGGTGGCGTCGACCGCGCGGCGCGCAGCCTCCACCACCTCGGGCCCCACTCCGTCGCCCGGGATGAGCACCACTCGATGGGACATCGACGGTGATGAAAGCAGGAGCACTCGCGTGCCCGCACCTTGCCCGTGGTCAGGCGGCTTAGACTGAAGCCGGACGTTCGATCTGGTCGGGGCCTCGCACGCCCTCGATCTCCGACTGGTCCCGCGACTCGAACCACAGGATGAGCCCAATGACGAGCGCGAGGGATATGGCGAGCACCGCCACCCAGTAGAGGACCTTCAACAGGATGCGCATCGAGAAGAAAGCGCGACGCTACCGGGTCCCGCGGCTGCCCGGCTGGTTGCGTGAGACGCTGGACGAGGCCCCGGCGCTGCCAACGCAGCTGCTCGCGGTGGTCGTCCTTCTCTTCCTCGTCGCCTCTGAGGGCGGCTACGGCGCCACGAAGTGGCCGCCTGCCGCACTGCTCCTCCTCGGCCTCCTCGTCGTCACCGCCCTGACGATCCGCCTGCAGCGCCGCCCAAGCAACCTCCAGCTTGCGGGGCTCGGCCTTTTCGCGGCCTATGCAGCGTGGAGCTTCCTCTCGATCATCTGGGCAGGCGTCGAGGCGGACGCCTGGGAAGCGGCGAACCGGACGGCCTCATACCTCGTCGTGCTCGCGCTGTTCCTGCTCTGGCCCGCCGGCGCCCGTGGCGTGAGGCTGCTGGTCGCCACCTTCTCCCTGGGCGTCGCGGCGATCGGCCTCGTGGAGATCCTTCGGGCCGATAGCTCCGCGGCGCCCGGCAGCTTCTTCATCGACGTGCGGTTCTCGGAGCCGGCGGGCTACATCAACGCGAATGTCGCGATGTGGACCATCGGGCTGTTCGGCTGCCTGGCGACCGCCGCCACGCCGCGTGCGCACCCTGCCGTGCGCGGATGCGCTCTCGGGGCGACCACGCTGCTGGCCGGGCTGGCCCTGCTCGGCCAGAGCCGCGGCTGGGTGTTCGCGCTGCCGCTGGCGCTCCTCGTGCTGCTCCTGATTTCCCCTGACCGGCTTCGGCTCGCGCTCGGCGGCATGCTCGTCGTGGTCGCTCTTCTGCCCATCCGGAGCACGCTCCTGGACGTCCACGACCGGTACAGCCCGTCCCGGCTGGACGCGCTGCTCTCCGACGCCACCGCCGCGCTGATCCTGGTGTCCCTGGTCGTCGGCTTGCTGGCGGCGCTCTGGGCTTACCTGGAGCGCCGGCCACAACCGGCCGAGCCGGTGCGACGACGACTCGCGCTCGCGACTGGTGCGGGCCTCGTAGCTCTCGCGCTCCTCGGGGGTGCCGCGGCGCTCGCGGTCGTCGACGATCCGGCGGGGCGGGTGAGCAATGCCTGGGAGGAGTTCAAGGAGGGACAGGCGAACGACCCCGGCAGCCGGGACGAATCGCGCTTCGCGAGCGCGGGGTCGAACCGCTACGACTTCTGGACCGTCGCCTGGGACATGTTTCTCGACAGTCCAGTTCGCGGTGCCGGGGCCGAGAACTTCCAGCGGACTTACCTGAAGAGCGGCGAGAGCACGGAGAAGCCGCGCTTCCCGCACTCGCTGGAGCTCGAGGTGCTGTCAGGACTCGGCGCCGTGGGAGCGGTGCTGCTCGGTGGCGCCTTTGTCGCTCTCCTGGCTGCCGCCGTCCTGGCTCTGCGAGGTCCGTCGGCGACACGCGGCGCCGCGGCCGGGGCGCTCGGCCTGTTCATCTACTGGCTGCTTCACGCGTCCGTCGACTGGTTCTGGGCGTTCTTCGCGCTCACCGGTCCCGCCATCGCGGCGCTCGCCATGGCTGCCGCACTCTCCCCGACGCCCACATTGCCGCGGGATTCCCCGCCGCGGCGTCGCGCCGTCGTCACGGCCCTGGGCGTGTCCGCCGCGCTTCTGCTCGCATTGGCCGTCGCGGGGCCGTGGCTGTCCGCTCGCGAGGTCGACCGGGCCGCCGACGTCTGGCGGGAGGACCCGGCCGGCGCTTTGAGCGCTCTCGACAGGGCCGAGTGGCTCAACCCGCTCTCCACACGTCCCGCGGCCACCGCGGGCACGATCGAGTTGCGCCTCCGCCGCACCCGTGATGCGGCGGACAGCTTCCGAGAGGTGCTTCGGGACGACCCGGACGATGCCTACGCGGCGCTCGAGCTCGGCCTGATCGCTGCTGCGCGGGGACGCCAGGAGGAGGCGATTGCGCTGCTGCGGCGGTCACTGGCGCAAGATCCGCGCGACCCCCTGATAATGGCTGTCCTGGAGGACGTGCGTGCCGGTAAGCGCGTCTCCCCGGCCGCAGTGAACGAGCGGATCGCTCGCGATGCGCTCACGGTCGCCGACTGAGCGGCGGACCGCCATCGCGTGAAGTCGGGGGTCACCGGCTGGGCACAGGTACATGGCCTGCGCGGAAAGTCCCCCTGCGTGACCGGGTCGAGTGGGACAATTACTACATCGAAAACTGGTCGCTCTTGCTCGACTTCAAGATCCTCCTCCGCACGATCGGCGCCCTCTTCACGGGCTCGCGTGACGCCTGACGTCACCGCCCTGCGTGACCGCTTCCGGCGGGTCGCCATCTCACACGAATGGCTGACGATCCCCGGAGGATCCGAGAAGGTGGTTCTCCAGCTGCTCGAGCTGTTCCCGGACGCCGACATCTACACGTCCGTGTACGACCCCGAGCCGTGGCCTCCCGCGATCACGAACGCGCGGGTGCACACCTCCTTTCTCAACCGCCTACCTGGCGCGACGCGCTTCTATCCGCGGCTGCTCCCGCTGATGAACACGGCGTTCGAGTCCTTCGACCTCGACGGCTACGACCTCGTCCTCTCGAGCAACCACGCCTGCGCCAAGAACGTGATCACGGCCCCCGGCACCCTGCACGTCTGTTACTGCCACACGCCGATGAGGTACGCATGGGACCCGGGCTTCTTCGCCGGCGAGCGTCTCGGAAAGGCCGAGCGGGCGTTGCTCCCATTCCTGCTCTCGAGGCTGCGCCGGCAGGACGCGATCGCGTCGCTGCGCCCCGATGTCTACGTCGCGAACTCCCGCCATGTGGCCGCTCGCATCGCGAAGTACTATCGCCGCGATGCCCACGTCGTCCATCCGCCCGTGGATGTGGAGCGCTTCCTCGAGGTGGAGCGCAGGCCGGAGGACTACTACCTCTTCCTAGGGCGCCTCGTCCCCTACAAGCGGGCGGACCTGGCCGTGGCGGCGTGCACTCTGCTCGACCGGCCGCTGAAGGTGGTGGGCGGCGGCCGAGCGGCCGAGGAGCTCCAGCGGAATGCCTCTTCGGGCGTCGAATTCCTCGGTGAGGTGGGGGATGATGAGCTCCCGGGTCTAATCGCAGGCGCCCGGGCGTTGCTCTTTCCCGGCGAGGAGGACTTCGGCATCGTTCCGGTGGAAGCGCAGGCCGCCGGACTTCCCGTGATCGCGTACGGAGTCGGCGGCGCCCGCGACAGCGTGATCGACGGCAAGACCGGGGTGCTCTACGAGGAAGCCGGCGTCGACGGGCTCAGCGGCGCCATCCAGCGCTTCGAAGGCATGCGCTTCGACACACAGGCGCTACGCGACCATGCGCGGGGGTTCGCGCCTGAGCACTTCAGGCGGCAATTCGTCGAGCTCCTCGCCGGAACCGCGGAGTGACACTCGCGCCCGAAGGTCACCTCAGGCGGTTGCGAATTCGCGCGGCGGCGTGCCCCGGCCCGTAGAGGCCGGCCACCTTGAGGCGGAGGCGGAACGGCGAGGTGCTCGGGTAGACCGGCTCTCGCGGCAGCTCGAGCGCCCGCCATGGCCCGGGTCCCGAGCAGGCGCACGCGGTCCTGTAGCCCGCCTGCCTGGCCGCTTCCACCGTGGCCGCGTCGACGGCGCCGAAGGGATAGGCCATGCTCGTGACGGGCCGCCCGAGGATGTCCTCGAGGGTTTGCTTGCTGCGGGTGAGCTGGTCGACCTTCTCGCTCTGGCTGAGCGTGCGCAGGTCAGGGTGGTCGACAGTGTGGGCCCCGATCTCGAGGCCGGCCTGGGCGAGCTCGAGCAGCTCGGACCGGTCGACGATCCGCTCGCCCGAGGACAGGTGAGGGTGGGGCTTGCCCAGCAGGCCGGTGGCGATGTACACCGTCGCGGTCTGGCCGCGGCCAAGCAGGATCTCGGCCATCTTCGAGGTGCTGGCCGCCAGCCCGTCGTCGATCGTCAGCGCGCCCACGCGCTGCCTGCCGGGATCCGCTTCCATGAGGTCCCAGAGCTCGGTCAGGTGAACGGTCCGGTAGCCCCGCGCCGCGACGATGTCGAGGTGGCGGCGGAAGAGGCCGACCGGCAGGAGTAGCCCGTGGTCCCCGTCGCCGGCCCCGTGACCGAGCCCGTGGTAGCAGAGCACGAACGGGGGCCGCCTCCCGCGGGCGGCCTGAATCGCGGCCGATGTCCACGACGACGACGGCGTCACGCCGTGATCCTCGCCTTCAGGGATGAGATCGAGTATTCGGCCTCCGCCAGCCGGCGTGCCGCCTGGGCGATCTCGCCCGCCCCGTTGCGCAGCACCTCCGCGACCGCGGCCGCGAAGCGCTCGGCGTCGCCGCCCTCGAGGTAGTGCTCTCCCGCCCGGACCTCGAGGCCGCGGGCGGCAAGCGGCGTCGCCACGACGGGCACCTGGTAGGCGAGCGCCTCCACGAACTTGAGCGGGGTGCCCGCACCCTCGAGCAGCGGCACGACCACGCAGTCGGCGCTCGCGTAGGCGCCGGCCAGGTCGTCCACGAACCCCGCGACATCGATGCGCGAGTCGGTGGCGTGCTCCTCGCCAAGGCCCCGTCCGACCAGGCGCAGACGCGCATCGGGCAGTGACCTCCAGACCGCGGGCATCACGGCCTCGGTCAGGAAGGCAAGGCCGCTGCGGTTCGGCGCATAGGCGAAGTCCGCGACCATCATCACGGTGGTGCCGTGCTGCTTCACCGGCACCGGATGGATCGCCTCCACGTCGACCACGTTCGGGACGTACCGCAAGGTCGCCTCCGGCGCGAGCGCTGCGGCGGCGTCCATGTCGGGCCGGCTGACCATCCAGGACTCGGCAACGGTTCGCAGCAGGCGCACCTCGAGACGTCGAAGCGCCAGGTGAGTCCAGATCCGCTTGCCGTGGCCCGCGTGCCGGTAAGTGGACTCGACGTTTTGGGCGTTGTAGATCACCGGTCGCCGTCGCGCGGACGCCAGCATGCCCACGGCCGCGTGCCAGTCCCCGACCACCACCCGCCCGCGCCCGGGGGCGGCGGCCAGCCGCCTGCCGACCTCGATCAGCTCGGGGCTCACTCCTACCGCGTATTGCTTGGGGACTCCGCGCAGGCGCGCGCCCAGGTACGTGCGTCCGCGGCGCGCTCCGCGCGACGGGTGGATCTCGTGGAAGGCCAGCCCGTCTAAGCGCTCGTACTCCGGCGACGGGCCCTCACCGCCCAACGGCACGTAGGCCAGGTCAAGCGGTCCCAGCTCCGCCAGCGCGCGCACGCACGTGTACGTGCGCACGGCGCGTCCCGAGCCGAGGGTCGGAGCGAACGACGAGATGTACAGGTCCCTCGTCATCCAGGCTCACCCGCCGAGGACCGTGGCGATCTGCTCGATCCTGGCCTCCCAGGAGTGGCTCTGGGCGAGGGCCGACCGCTCGCTGCGCGCCGCGCGCGAGTCGTGTTCCAGCGCGTCGTCGAGGAGCGCCGCCACTGCCGCTGCGTCGGCGGCCTTCGCGACCTCGTCGACGTCCTCGAGCGAGTCGAGCGGCGTGGAGACCACCGGGACGCCCGCCGCCAGGTACTCGTAGATCTTCATCGGGAAGACGCTGCGCATGGCGCCGCCGGTGAGGTAGGGCACGATCGCGGCGTCCGCGCCGCGGAGCACGGACGGGAGCTGCTCATAGGGCCTGGTCCCGAACAGGTGAACGTTGGGCGGCTCCCGCAGGGCGTCGACGTTCGTGCGCGGGTCGCCCATTCCGACCGGGCCGACGAAGGCAAAGCTCCAGCTCGGGCGCAGCCGGGCCAGCTCGACCACGAGCGGCACGTCGATCGTGGAGGCGCGGATCGCGCCGACGAAGACGATCCGAGGGGTCGGGAGGGCTGCCACCATTGGGTCCACGGGCCCCTCCTCGAGAGCCGTCGCGAACAGCTTCGTGTCGGCGACGCTCGGCGCGTAGTGGACGTTGCCGTTGAGCCTGCTCAGGCGTTCGACGATCGCGGGGGCGCTCGCCAGCACGGCGTCCGCCCGCGGCGCGAAGCGATTCTCGGCCTCCCGAAAGCTCGCCTCGTCGATCCCGGGCTTCGCGCCGTGATCGTCGTCGGCGTAGTAGAGCACCGTAGAGGGACGCAGGCGCCCGAGCAGAACCTCCGCCTGGGGCACGAAGGTCCACAGCAGCGGGTCGCGCAATCCGATGCGGTCTGCTGCGCGCTTGACGAGCCACGGCAGGACCTGCGCATTGAACCGGCGCGCGGCGGCCCGCGAGTGCACCGGCAGGACGAGCGGGGACAGCACGTGCAGCCCGTCCACGCTGCGGGCGGGACGAAGTCCTCGAATCGCCCGCCTGGCCATCCGCCGCAGGTCTCGGCCGGCGAGCTGGGGGCGGCGCAGGCCGAGCGACTCGACGTAGAGGATGCGGTTGCGCTCGGCCAGCCGCACGAGCAGGTGCTGCTCGTTGGTCAGGACGTCCTTGCCCCAGTCGGAGAATCCGACGCAGACGATGTCGTGGTCCTCCAGCGTCATGGGTCATTCATGGCGGGTGGCTTCGACGGCCCTGACGAGAGCGTCGGGGGTTACCCACTCGGCCTGCGGGCCGACGCGGCCGCGCAGGCCCGGCGGGACCGTCCGCAGCAGGCGACGGGCCTTCGGGCCGAACGCCATCACCGCGTCGAGCGGGCGCAGCTGCTCCTCCGCGGACAGTGCGCGGATCAGGGCGATCGGGCGCATGCTCTGGACATGATGTTGGCGCACGTGCGAGTTCGGGGGGCCCCAGTCCGAGACCAGCGTCGCGTCGGCGCCGGCCGCCCGCGCGGTATCGAGCCAGCTCGCGGCGCGCGCGGCTGACCTCGCGCCGGCCGCGACGGCCACCACGCGAGCGTTGCCGAGCCGGCGCTCGAAGGCGCCGTAGTGCATCGAGGCGGACACCCCCGAGCGGCCGCGCGAGCTGCCGCGCCGGCCGGCGAGGTGCCGCACCCAGACCACCGTGTCGCCCCAGCACTCGAGGCCGATCTTGAGCACGCCCCGCCAGCCGTCCCGCCAGCCGCCATCCACGATGAGGCGGTAGACCAGCTTGGCGGTGGGGCGCACCAGGGCCCCGCGCACGAACCCTGCTGCTGTGGGCGGCGCCTCCAGCTGCCCGGCTTCGAGGCGGGCGTAGCTCCAGGTGTCGGCCACGGCCTGGGACAGGTCGTCTGCCAGTAGGTGGATGAGGTCGCCGCGGAACGGATGCACCTCCCCGTTCGGCACGAGTCCCTCGTGCACGATTCGCGCCTCGTCATGGCGCTGGCTGCCTCGCCGGAACAGGCGGTGGCGGTACTTCGGGTACTTCGCGGCGGCCCAGCAATTGTCCGAGAAAGACTTCCCTGATCGGCAGTCCACCCATGTTCACGCGCTCGGGGGGGTCGGCCAGGAAGGCCTCGATCTCCTCCCGCAGCTCGGCACTGACGCGCTCGTCGGCATCCACCTCGAGGACCCACTCGCTCGTGGCGTTGTCGATCGCGACGTTGCGCTGCGCCGCGAAGCCGAGCCACGGCTGCTCGACCACCCGGGCGCCCGTCGCCCGGGCGATGTGGTCGTAGCGTCCGAGGACAGCGAGTCCACAACCACCACTTCGTCGCGGCAACGCGACACTTCGAAGGCATTCGGGGAGCTGCTCCTCCTCGTCGAGCGTCATGATGCACGCCGAGACCGTGGCGCGAGTCACCGCGTCATTGTGACTTGCGCACGAGCCCCAACAGCTTGGCGCGGGCGTTCG
>CAVWSN010000026.1:0-46155 GCA_963757815.1 uncultured Thermoleophilaceae bacterium
CGACAGTGATGAAAGCAGGAGCACTCGCGTGCCCGCGCCTTGCCCGTGGTCAGGCGGCTTAGACTGAAGCCGGACGTTCGATCTGGTCGGGGCCTCGCATGCCCTCGATCTCCGACTGGTCCCGCGACTCGAACCACAGGATGAGCCGAATTACGAGCGCGAGGGATATGGCGAGGACCGCCACCCAGTAGAGGACCTTCAACAGGATGCGCATCGAGAAGAAAGCGCGACGCTACCGGGTCCCGCGGCTGCCCGGCTGGCTGCGTGAGACGCTGGACGAGGCCCCGGCGCTGCCAACGCAGGTGCTCGCGGTGGTCGTCCTTCTCTTCCTCGTCGCCTCTGAGGGCGGCTACGGCGCCACGAAGTGGCCGCCTGCCGCACTGCTCCTCCTCGGCCTCCTCGTCGTCACCGCCCTGACGATCCGCCTGCCGCGGCGCCCAAGCAACCTCCAGCTTGCGGGGCTTGGCCTTTTCGCGGCCTATGCAGCGTGGAGCTTCCTCTCGATCATCTGGGCAGGCGTCGAGGCGGACGCCTGGGAAGCGGCGAACCGAACGGCCTCATACCTCGTCGTGCTCGCGCTGTTCCTCCTCTGGCCCGCCGGCGCCCGTGGCGTGCGGCTGCTGGTCGCCACCTTCTCCCTGGGCGTCGCGGCGATCGGCCTCGTGGAGATCCTTCGGGCCGATAGTTCCGCGGCACCCGGCAGCTTCTTCATCGATGTGCGGTTCTCGGAGCCGGCGGGCTACATCAACGCGAATGTCGCGATGTGGACCATCGGGCTGTTCGGCTGCCTGGCGACCGCCGCCACACCGCGTGCCCACCCTGCCGTGCGCGGATGCGCTCTCGGGGCGACCACGCTGCTGGCCGCGCTGGCCCTGCTCGGCCAGAGCCGCGGCTGGGTGTTCGCGCTGCCGCTGGCGCTCCTCGTGCTGCTCCTGATTTCCCCTGACCGGCTTCGGCTCGCGCTCGGCGGCATGCTCGTCGTGGTCGCTCTTCTGCCCATCCGGAGCACGCTCCTGGACGTCCACGACCGATACAGCCCTTCCCGGCTGGACGCGCTGCTCTCCGACGCCACCGCCGCGCTGATCCTGGTGTCCCTGGTCGTCGGCTTGCTGGCGGCGCTCTGGGCTTACCTGGAGCGCCGGCCACAACCGGCCGAGCCGGTGCGACGACGACTCGCGCTCGCGACTGGTGCGGGCCTCGTAGCTCTCGCGCTCCTCGGGGGTGCCGCGGCGCTCGCGGTCGTCGACGATCCGGCGGGGCGGGTGAGCAATGCCTGGGAGGAGTTCAAGGAGGGACAGGCGAACGACCCCGGCAGCCGGGACGAATCGCGCTTCGCGAGCGCGGGGTCGAACCGCTACGACTTCTGGACCGTCGCCTGGGACATGTTTCTCGACAGTCCAGTTCGCGGTGCCGGGGCCGAGAACTTCCAGCGGACTTACCTGAAGAGCGGCGAGAGCACGGAGAAGCCGCGCTTCCCGCACTCGCTGGAGCTCGAGGTGCTGTCAGGACTCGGCGCCGTGGGAGCGGTGCTGCTCGGCGGGGCCTTTGTCGCTCTCCTGGCTGCCGCCGTCATGGCTCTGAGAGGTCCGTCGGCGACACGCGGGGCCGCGGCTGGGGCCCTCGGCCTGTTCATCTACTGGCTGCTTCACGCGTCCGTCGACTGGTTCTGGGCGTTCTTCGCGCTCACCGGTCCCGCCATCGCGGCGCTCGCCATGGCTGCCGCACTCTCCCCGACGCCCACATTGCCGCGGGATTCCCCGCCGCGCCGGCGCGCCGTCGTCACGGCCCTGGGCGTGTCCGCCGCACTTCTGCTCGCATTGGCCGTGGCGGGGCCGTGGCTGTCCGCTCGCGAGGTCGACCGGGCCGCCGACGTCTGGCGGGAGGACCCGGCCGGCGCTCTGAGCGCTCTCGACAGGGCCGAGTGGCTCAACCCGCTCTCCACACGTCCTGCGGCCACGGCGGGCACGATCGAGTTGCGCCTCCGCCGCACCCGTGATGCGGCGGACAGCTTCCGAGAGGTGCTCCGGGACGACCCGGACGATGCCTACGCGGCGCTCGAGCTCGGCCTGATCGCGGCTGCGCGGGGACGTAAGGAAGAGGCGATTGCGCTGCTGCGGCGGTCACTGGCGCAAGATCCGCGCGACCCCCTGATAATGGCTGTCCTGGAGGACGTGCGTGCCGGTAAGCGCGTCTCGCCGGCCGCAGTGAACGAGCGGATCGCTCGCGATGCGCTCACGGTGGCCGACTGAGCGGGGACCGCCATCGCGTGAAGTCGGGGGTCACCGGCTGGGCACAGGTACATGGCCTGCGCGGAAAGACCTCCCTGCGTGACCGGGTCGAGTGGGACAATTACTACATCGAAAACTGGTCGCTCTCGCTCGACTTCAAGATCCTCCTCCGCACGATCGGCGCCCTCTTCACGGGCTCGCGTGACGCCTGACGTCGGGGCCCTGCGTGACCGCTTCCGGCGGGTCGCGATCTCGCACGAATGGCTGACGATCCCCGGAGGATCCGAGAAGGTGGTTCTCCAGCTGCTCGAGCTGTTCCCGGACGCCGACATCTACACGTCCGTGTACGACCCCGAGCCGTGGCCTCCCGCGATCACGAACGCGCGGGTGCACACATCCTTTCTCAACCGCCTGCCCGGGGCGACGCGCATCTATCCGCGGCTGCTCCCGCTGATGAACACGGCGTTCGAGTCGTTCGACCTCGACGGCTACGACCTCGTCCTCTCGAGCAACCACGCCTGCGCCAAGAACGTGATCACGGCCCCCGGCACCCTGCACGTCTGTTACTGCCACACGCCGATGAGGTACGCATGGGACCCGGGCTTCTTCGCCGGCGAGCGTGTCGGAAAGGCCGAGCGGGCGTTGCTCCCGTTCCTGCTCTCGAGGCTGCGCCGGCAGGACGCGATCGCGTCCCTGCGCCCCGATGTCTACGTCGCGAACTCCCGCCATGTGGCGGCTCGCATCGCGAAGTACTATCGCCGCGATGCCCACGTCGTCCATCCGCCCGTGGATGTGGAGCGCTTCCTCGAGGTGGAGCGCAGGCCGGAGGACTACTACCTCTTCCTAGGGCGCCTCGTGCCCTACAAGCGGGCGGACCTGGCCGTGGCGGCGTGCACGCTGCTCGACCGGCCGCTGAAGGTGGTGGGCGGCGGCCGAGCGGCCGAGGAGCTCCGACGGAATGCCTCTTCGGGCGTCGAATTCCTCGGTGAGGTGGGGGATGATGAGCTCCCGGGACTAATCGCAGGGGCCCGGGCGTTGCTCTTTCCCGGCGAGGAGGACTTCGGCATCGTTCCGGTGGAAGCGCAGGCCGCCGGACTTCCCGTGATCGCGTACGGAGTCGGCGGCGCCCGCGACAGCGTCATCGACGGCGAGACCGGGGTGCTCTACGAGGAAGCCGGCGTCGACGGGCTCAGCGGCGCTATCCAGCGCTTCGAAGGGATGCGCTTCGACACACAGGTGCTGCGCGACCACGCGCGGGGGTTCGCGCCTGAGCACTTCAGGCGGCAATTCGTCGAGCTCCTCGCCGGAACCGCGGAGTGACACTCGGGCCCGGAGGTCACTTCAGGCGGTTGCGAATTCGCGCGGCGGCGTGCCCCGGCCCGTAGAGGCCGGCCACCTTGAGGCGGAGGCGGAACGGCGAGGTGCTCGGGTAGACCGGCTCTCGCGGCAGCTCGAGCGCCCGCCACGGCCCGGGTCCCGAGCAGGCGCACGCGGTCCTGTAGCCCGCCTGCCTGGCCGCTTCCACCGCGGCCGCGTCGACGGCGCCGAAGGGATAGGCCATGCTCGTGACGGGCCGCCCCAGGATGTCCTCGAGGGTCTGCTTGCTGCGGGTGAGCTGGTCGACCTTCTCGCTCTGGCTGAGCGTGCGCAGGTCAGGGTGGTCGACAGTGTGGGCCCCGATCTCGAGGCCGGCCTGGGCGAGCTCGAGCAGCTCGGACCTGTCGACGATCCGCTCGCCCGATGACAGGTGAGGGTGGGGCTTGCCCAGCAGGCCGGTGGCGATGTACACCGTCGCGGTGTGGCCGCGGCCAAGCAGGATCTCGGCCATCTTCGAGGTGCTGGCCGCCAGCCCGTCGTCGATCGTCAGCGCGCCCACGCGCTGCCTGCCGGGATCCGCTTCCATGAGGTCCCAGAGCTCGGTCAGATGAACGGTCCGGTAGCCCCGCGCCGCGACGATGTCGAGGTGGCGGCGGAAGAGGCCGACCGGCAGGAGCAGCCCGTGGTCCCCGTCGCCGGCCCCCTGACCGAGCCCGTGGTAGCAGAGCACGAACGGGGGCCGCCTCCCGCGGGCGGCCTGAAGCGCGGCCGATGGCCACGACGACGACGGCGTCACGCCGTGATCCTTGCCTTCAGGGATGAGATCGAGTATTCGGCCTCCGCCAGCCGGCGTGCCGCCTGGGCGATCTCGCCCGCCCCGTTGCGCAGCACCTCCGCCACCGCGGCCGCGAAGCGCTCGGCGTCGCCGCCCTCGAGGTAGTGCTCTCCCGCCCGGACCTCGAGGCCGCGGGCGGCAAGCGGCGTCGCCACGACGGGCACCTGGTAGGCGAGCGCCTCCACGAACTTGAGCGGGGTGCCCGCACCCTCGAGCAGCGGCACGACCACGCAGTCGGCGCTCGCGTAGGCGCCGGCCAGGTCGTCCACGAACCCCGCGACATCGATGCGCGAGTCGGTGGCGTGCTCCTCGCCAAGGCCCCGTCCGACCAGGCGCAGACGCGCATCGGGCACCGACCTCCAGACCGCGGGCATCACGGCCTCGGTCAGGAAGGCAAGGCCGCTGCGGTTCGGCGCATAGGCGAAGTCCGCGACCATCATCACGGTGGTGCCGTGCTGCTTCACCGGCACCGGATGGATCGCCTCCACGTCGACCACGTTCGGGACATACCGCAGGGTCGCCTCCGGCGCGAGCGCTGCGGCGGCGTCCATGTCGGGCCGGCTGACCATCCAGGACTCGGCGACGGTTCGCAGCAGGCGCACCTCGAGACGTCGAAGCGCCAGGTGAGTCCAGATCCGCTTGCCGTGGCCCGCGTGCCGGTAAGTGGACTCGACGTTTTGGGCGTTGTAGATCACCGGTCGCCGCCGCGCGAACGCCAGCATGCCCACGGCCGCGTGCCAGTCCCCGACCACCACCCGCCCGCGCCCGGGGGCGGCGGCCAGCCGCCTGCCGACCTCGATCAGCTCGGGGCTCACTCCTACCGCGTATTGCTTGGGCACTCCACGCAGGCGCGCGCCCAGGTACGTGCGTGCGCGGCGCGCTCCGCGCGACGGGTGGATCTCGTGGAAGGCCAGCCCGTCTAAGCGCTCGTACTCCGGCGACGGGCCCTCACCGCCCAACGGCACGTAGGCCAGGTCAAGCGGTCCCAGCTCCGCCAGCGCGCGCACGCACGTGTACGTGCGCACGGCGCGTCCCGAGCCGAGGGTCGGAGCGAACGACGAGATGTACAGGTCCCTCGTCATCCAGGCTCACCCGCCGAGGACCGTGGCGATCTGCTCGATCCTGGCCTCCCAGGAGTGGCTCTGGGCGAGGGCCGACCGCTCGCTGCGCGCCGCGCGCGAGTCGTGTTCCAGCGCGTCGTCGAGGAGCGCCGCCATCGCCGCTGCGTCGGCGGCCTTCGCGACCTCGTCGACGTCCTCGAGCGAGTCGAGCGGCGTGGAGACCACCGGGACGCCCGCCGCCAGGTACTCGTAGATCTTCATCGGGAAGACGCTGCGCATGGCGCCGCCGGTGAGGTAGGGCACGATCGCGGCGTCCGCGCCGCGGAGCACGGACGGGAGCTGCTCATAGGGCCTGGTCCCGAACAGGTGAACGTTGGGCGGCTCCCGCAGGGCGTCGACGTTCGTGCGCGGGTCGCCCATTCCGACCGGTCCGACGAAGGCAAAGCTCCAGCTCGGGCGCAGCCGGGCCAGCTCGACCACGAGCGGCACGTCGATCGTGGAGGCGCGGATCGCGCCGATGAAGACGATCCGAGGGGTCGGGAGGGCTGCCACCGATGGGTCCACGGGCCCCTCCTCGAGGGCCGTAGCGAACAGCTTCGTGTCGGCGACGCTCGGCGCGTAGTGGACGTTGTCGTTGAGCGTGCTCAGGCGTTCGACGATCGCGGGGGCGCTCGCCAGCACGGCGTCCGCCCGCGGCGCGAAGCGATTCTCGGCCTCCCGAAAGCTCGCCTCGTCGATCCCGGGCTTCGCACCGTGATCGTCGTCGGCGTAATAGAGCACCGTAGAGGGACGCAGGCGCCCGAGCAGAACCTCCGCCTGGGGCACGAAGGTCCACAGCAGCGGGTCGCGCAATCCGATGCGGTCAGCTGCGCGCTTGACGAGCCACGGCAGGACCTGCGCATTGAAGCGGCGCGCGGCGGCCCGCGAGTGCACCGGCAGGACGAGCGGGGACAGCACGTGCAGCCCATCCACGCTGCGGGCGGGACGAAGTCCTCGAATCGCCCGCCTGGCCATCCGCCGCAGGTCTCGGCCGGCGAGCTGGGGGCGGCGCAGGCCGAGCGACTCGACGTAGAGGATGCGGTTGCGCTCGGCCAGGCGCACGAGCAGGTGCTGTTCGTTGGTCAGGACGTCCTTGCCCCAGTCGGAGAATCCGACGCAGACGATGTCGCGGTCCTCCAGCGTCATGGGTCATTCATGGCGGGTGGCTTCGACGGCCCTGACGAGAGCGTCGGGGGTTACCCACTCGGCCTGCGGGCCGACGCGGCCGCGCAGGCCCGGCGGGACCGTCCGCAGCAGGCGACGGGCCTTCGGGCCGAACGCCAGCACCGCGTCGAGCGGGCGCAGCTGCTCCTCCGCAGACAGTGCGCGGATCAGGGCGATCGGGCGCATGCTCTGGACATGATGTTGGCGCACGTGCGAGTTCGGGGGGGCCCAGTCCGAGACCAGCGTCGCGTCGGCGCCGGCCGCCCGCGCCGTATCGAGCCAGCTCGCGGCGCGGGCGGCTGACCTCGCGCCGGCCGCGACGGCCACCACGCGAGCGTTGCCGAGCCGGCGCTCGAAGGCGCCGTAGTGCGTCGAGGCGGACACCCCCGAGCGGCCGCGCAAGCTGCCGCGCCGGCCGGCGAGGTGCCGCACCCAGACCACCGTGTCGCCCCAGCACTCGAGGCCGATCTTGAGCACGCCCCGCCAGCCGTCCCGCCAGCCGCCGTCCACGATGAGGCGGTAGACCAGCTTGGCGGTGGGGCGTACCACGGCCCCGCGCACGAACCCTGCTGCTGTGGGTGGCGCCTCCAGCTGCCCGGCTTCGAGGCGGGCGTAGCTCCAGGTGTCGGCCACGGCCTGGGACAGGTCGTCTGCCAGTAGATGGATGAGGTCGCCGCGGAACGGATGCACCTCCCCGTTCGGCACTAGTCCCTCGTGGACGATTCGAGCCTCGTCATGGCGCTGGCTGCCTCGCCGGAACAGGCGGTGGCGGTACTTCGGGTATTTCGCGGACGGACCCAGCAATTGCCCGAGAAAGACCTCCCTGATCGGCAGTCCACCCATGTTCACGCGCTCGGGGGGGTCGGCCAGGAAGGCCTCGATCTCCTCCCGCAACTCGGCACTGACGCGCTCGTCGGCATCCACCTCGAGGACCCACTCGCTCGTGGCGTTGTCGATCGCGACGTTGCGCTGCGCCGCGAAGCCGAGCCACGGCTGCTCGACCACCCGGGCGCCCGCCGCGCGGGCGATGTCGGTGGTCGCGTCCGAGGACAGCGAGTCCACGACCACCACCTCGTCGCAGAACGCGACACTTCGAAGGCAATCGGGGAGCCGCTCCTCCTCGTCGAGCGTCATGATGCACGCCGAGACCGTGGCGCGAGTCACCGCGTCATTGTGACTTGCGCACGAGCCCCAACAGCTTGGTGCGGGCGTTCGTCGGGAGCCGTTCGGACGCCGCTCGCCGGAGGCGCGCCGCGGCCAGCAGCGACCGCACCAGCGGCTGCCGGGGGCCGGGCGGCGCGAGCCACAGCCACTCCAGGGCATCCTCGCCGTCGGCGAAGCGCCGCTTGTAGTCGAAGTCCCCTTCGCCGAGGTCGACCCGGCGGGCGCCGAGCCTGACGCCGTCTTCGATTACGCTCAGGATGCTCAGGCGGGACGGGCTGAGCGCCGCATAAGCGACGTCGAAGCCGTTCAGCCAGTAGGCGAGCTCGGCGCCCGCGGCCACAGCGACGCCCGACGCGACAGTCGCGTCGCCGACGTCCAGCGACAGGACTCGCAGCCGGTCCAGCCCCAGCTCGTGGCCCGACTGGCGCAGCATCCGCTCGACGCCGGGCGTCAGCGCATGCGAGCCGCCGCGCTCCTCCCAGCGCGCCTTGTGCAGGCGGGCGAACGAGTCAAGGTCTCGCTCCAGGCTCTCCTCGGTCCCCAGCCGCTCCGTGCCCCCTTCGGCTGCGAAGTTCTTGCGCATCTTGCGGGCGCGCTGGCGGAAGTGGCTCGTGCGAGTCATGAACCAGTCGTCGAAGTCGCGCCCCTCGAGGTCCACCGTGGGCGCCGTGGAGCCGGCCCGCCGCCCGAGCCAGGGCCCGCGGCGCCCGGGCCAGCCCGTGGCGAGCATGGAGGGCCAGGCGCCGCGGCCCGGCACACCCTCGAAGGTCACGACGTCAGGCTTCGCCTCCGCGATCGCCCGAGCGATCGCTCCCGCCACCTCCTGCTCTCGGCCCGTCACGGCCAGCGGCTCGACTCGCTCGCAGGCGCCCGCCCCGAGCGGCCGCCACCAGCGGAGCCCTCCCCTCCGCTCCTCGTAGAGCGGCCCCACGCCGATCAGCTCGTCGCCGTCCAGCACCAGCACGGCCCTCAGCCCCGCTCCGGCCGGCGCCGCGTGGCGCCACCACGGCATCAGCCAGCCCGGCGCGCAGAATGGCCGCGAGGCGGCGACTGCAAGCTTGTCCCAGGCGCCGTGAAATGCCTGCAGGGCGCCGACGTCGTCGACCACCTTGCCCTCAGCTTCAGGCACGGTGGCATACTATTCAAGGCCTCTGGACCGACTGCCGAAGGGACTCGCATGAGCGACCTGTCACCCAGCGCACTCGCCGATCACAAGCTGCTGTCCTTCGACCAGGCCGAGGCCAGATCCAAGTTTCGCCACGAGCCGTTCCGGCTGACCCACGAGCTGGCTGACAATCCGCTCTTCACGCTTGACGCCCTCGCCGACCTCGCCGAGCGGCTTCCGGGCGACGTGGCGGAGCACAACCTCGGCAGCGTGGGCGCGGTCGAGCCCGGCGGCGAGGTCCCCAAGCTCGATCAGCCGATTGCCGAGGTGATCCGCGGCATCGAGACGAACGGCTGCTGGGCGGCTCTCCCGATCATCCTGCAGCAGCCGAAGCTCAGTGGGATTCCCAAGTATCAGGAGGTTTTCGACGAGGTGATGGACGAGCTCGCGCCGATCGTCCCGGGCGGGCGCGACGCCATGAGCGGCTTCCACTCGGTGATCTTCCTGGCCACCGCCGGCTCGACTACTCCCTCGCACATCGACGGCGAGATCGGCTTCCTCCTGCACATCCGCGGCGAGAAGCGGGTCAGCATCGGCCGCTACCCCGACGCCGCCAGCGAGCGCGAAGAGAGCGAGGCCTTCTACAGCAACGCGCACCGCAACACCGGTCAGCTGCCGGCCGACCCGGTCAACTTCGACCTCGAGCCGGGCCAGGGCGTGCACGTGCCCCCGCTGAAGCCCCATTGGGTCGAGAACGGCCCGGAGGTTGCGATTTCGCTGTCGGTGGGCTTCCAGACGCCTGAGAACATCCAGCGCGCCGGCGTGTATATGTGGAACGCGCGCGTGCGGCGGCTCGGGCTGACGCCGAAGCCGTACGGCGCCGATCCGCGCAGGGACCGCGTCAAGGCGGCCGCGCTGTGGAAGGTCGTGGACGCTCGCCGCCGCATCAAGGGCCGCGGCTAGTTCGACAAGACGCGCCGAATCGCCGCGGTGAAGTCGCCCTTGGGCCCGCCGCCGTTCTGGACCATGCCGAAGTAGTCCTCCCGCTCCGAGGTGCTGCCCGGGCCGCGCTCGTCACGGATCGAGTAGAGCATGTACATGCGGAGCAGGCCGCCGTAGCGCGCCGTGAGCTCGCGGTACTTCGACTCAAGGGCCTGCCCGGCGGCGCTGTAGGTCATGCACTTGCTCCAGCCGTAGTTGTCGCTGAGGCAGCGCCCGTTGTCGCTCGCGATCCCGTCCTCGGTGATGAAGATGGGCCGGGCGGCGGACGGGGCGGCGCCGTGGGCCGCCAGGTAGGCGGCGGCGCGATCCATCCGGGCGATGGCTTCGGCCGTGGGTCCATACGGGTGGACGGTCCAGCCGGCCACGTAGCGCTCCAGCCCGGGCACCGCCGCGAACATTGCGTTGTCCCAGTGCGGCGTCTCGTCGTCGGCCTGCGCTAGCAGGCCGACGCCGCGGTTGGCGGCGGCGACGGAAAGCGCCGCGTCCTTGAAGCGGAGCGCATAGTCGCGTGCGCGCTGGTTGTAGGTCGGCAGACCCGTATGCATCTCCGTACTGCCAGGTCTGGGAGGTCTCGTTGCCAAATTCGATCCACGGCGTCGGGTGCGGCGTGGGGTCCCCGGCCCAGAACGAGCCGCCCGGGCCGAACGCGGCGGCCCAGCGGCCGAGGCTGCGTGCCTGGTCAGCGGTGGCCATCGAGCGCGGGAAGCCCGCCAGCGGGAGGACGGTGATCCCCTGGGCGTCGTAGGCCGAGATCGCGTCGCGCATGGCGGCCGGATCCGTCCCGATCGGGAACTCGATCCGCACGAGCTTTGCGCCGATCGAACGGCTCATGGCGGCAAGCTCGCTGAAGTAACCGGGATTGACGTGCACGCCCGTCAGGGTCGGGCCGCCCGGCGCGGGGGACGGGAACGGCGTGCCGGCGGGCGCCGAGAGCCGGGGCTTTCTCGACCTCGCCGCTGCCCGCCCGCAGAGCGCGGCGCGCTTCTTGAGGCGGGCGGACTTCCTGCTCAGCGAGCGTGCCTTTCGGCGCTCGGCGCGGCGGCGCTTCAAGGGACGGACGTTATTGGAGCGCGCGCGCACCTCGCGGGCCTGGCGGCTCGTGCGGGTGGCTTCGCGGCGTAGCCGCTTCGCAGCCGCGGTGGCGGAGGGCTTGCAACCGACCGACGCGCGTGGAGCGGCCTTGGAGGCAGCCGCGCCCCGCACCGGCACGAGCATTAGGAGGACCAACGCCACAATGAGCGCCACAACCGGCAGGGCGGGATGCGAGCCGAGGGCCCGCAACCCGGGTTCGTCCATGAACTTCCCTCTTTCGGTGGCAGGTCGATCTCGGAGAGATCCCTGCTTTGCGACCCCGCCTCGCGACGGGTGTGCCTTTGTCGTGAGGGTCGACGGGACGGCTAAGCCCGGCGGTCCTCTGCTGGCAACTTACCCGAAAGTTGCTCGAGCTAGGCCCCAGACTGCTTGGACGTAACTTCCTGGGCACCGCCGTCCTCGGCTAGTCTTCGTCACGCGACCGCTGCACCGGAGGCCGTGCGCCCGTGCGAGACGTCAGTCTCGGGTCCTGCGGCCGACGAACTGGACTGGCATGGAGCGCGCGCAGCAGCTACGGATCCTGTGGGCCTACAAATGGTGGCTACTGGCGTTTGCCCTGGCCGCCGGGATAGCCGCCTACGTGGTGAGCGGCAGCAGGACGAACGTCTACGAGGGGGAGGCGCTCGTCCAGATCGTCTCGAGCCGGCAGGCCGCGGGGGAACAGCTGAGCGAGGACGAACTGCTCAGCCTCTCGAACGTCTACACCCAGCTCGCTGAAACCCAGAGCGCACTGGACGTCGCGCATGAGAGCCCGGCGGTCCGCGGGCGCGCCGGCGAGTTCGACTCGAGCGTCTCGGTCGAGCCTCAGGAGCGTGTCGGCGTGCTCAGCTTCAAGGCCGAGAACGACGACGCGCGCACCGCCGCGTCCTGGGCCAATGCCTACGCGAACGGCTTCGCCGAGTACAGCGACCGGCTGCAAGGCGAGACGCGCGGTCAGGCGCTGGAACGGATCCAGGAGCGCATCGACGAGATCGCAGCGGAGATCGAGGCACGCGGGGTCGCTCCCGACGATCCGAGCGTCGCCGGGCTGCAGGCCGAGCTCGCCGCGCTCCAGACGCGCGCGGCCGACGAGACCGCCGCGCCGGGCGACACGGTGCGGGTAATCGAGCGGGCTGTCCCGCCCGCCGAGCCGGTCTCCCCGAAGCCGCTCCGGGACGCACTGCTTGCGTTCTTCGGCGCACTCATCCTGGGTGCCATCGCGGTCTACATCCGTGAGCTGGTGGTCGACCGCTATAGCTCGCCCGAGGAGGCGGCAACCGAGCTCTCGCTGCCGATCCTCGGCGAGATCCCGAAGGCTTCCCCGGACGTCCCGGTGGTCGAGGCCTTCCGGCGCCTGCGCACGGCTGTGGTGGTTGGGCTGGACCGTGGCGGCGACGGTCGCGACGGCGCCCGCGGCGTACTGGTCACGGGGGCCGAGCCGGGCTCGGGCAAGAGCTTCGTCAGCGCGAACCTCGCTCGCGCGCTTGCAACCGAAGGCTGGAGGGTCGTGGCCATCGACGCCGACCTGCGCCGCCCAACACTTCACAACTACTTCGAGGTGGCGCGCGAGCCGGGGCTCGGCGACTACCTCGTCGGTGACGGGGTGGAACGCCGTGCAGACCAGCTCTCTTCCCATGTGTCGCTCCCCGGCGGCGCCGACGGCCAAGGCGAGTTGCGCGCAATCACCGCGGGTCCCTACATCGAGGACTCGGTCGAGCGGCTGTCCTCTCCGCGGATGGCCGCGATCATCGAGCGACTACAGGGGACGAGCGACTTCATCATCTTCGACAGCCCGCCGGTGCTCGCCGTCATCGACCCGGTCGTGCTCGCACGCTATTCGGACGGCGTGGTCTTGGTGATCGACTCCCGCAAGACCAAGCGTCGCGACGCCCGCCGGGCGGTGCAGACGATCCGGGCGCTCGGCACCCCCATCCTCGGCCTCGTCTTCAACCACAGCCACGCCCCGACCACCGGCTACTACTCGTACGACGCGCCCGCGGGGGTGGAGGAGGTTCCCAGGGGGGCAAGAGGGGCGACTCGCTGAACGTCGCTCGCCTCGCCGCTCCGGGAGCCGCCGCGGTGGTCCTCGGCGCGGGGACGGGGCTCGCCTTCCTTGTGGCGATGGAGCGAGCGGGACCGGTGGCGGCGCTGCTGCCGCTGGCCGGCCTGTTGGCCGCCTACCTGATCAGCGCTCCCAAGATCGCACTGGCGGCGCTGCTCGGACTGGTCGTTGTGGTCGAGGCGGACCCCGTCGGGCTCCTGCCCATCGGCCCCAGCGTCTACGACCCGGTGCTCCCCCGCCTCCTCCCTGGCCTGGCCGCACCCGACCTGCTGCTGGGCATTCTCGCTGCCGGAACGGCCTTCGAGCTGGTTCGGACGAGGAGCCACCCACGCGGAATCGGGCCAATGACCCTTCCGCTGCTCGCCTTCGCGCTCGCGTGCGCAGGCGGATTCGTGACCGGCTATTTCGCCGGCGCACCGGTGGACGACCTCGCCCGGTCCGGCGTCCGCTTCGCGCACATGCTGCTTTTGCCACTGCTTGTGGTCAACCTGCTCCGCGACGACGCGTCGCTGCGCGCCTTCCTCGGCGGAGCGGCGGCGCTGGCAGCGTTCAAGGCCGTCACCGGGCTGCTCGCGATCGCCGCCGGCGCCGGGCTCTCGGTCGAGGGCGGCACGATCACCTATTACGAGCCGCTCGCGAACTGGCTGCTCCTGCTCCTGCTCCTCACCGTGCTCGCGGCGCGTGTAGGCGACGTTCAGCTCCCCGGCTGGGTGCTCTGGACCGTCCCGTTCGCGCTCGCGGCACTGCTCCTCTCCTACCGGCGCTCGTTTTGGATCGCCGCGGTCTTCGCGCTGGTGCTCGTGCTGGTGCTGGGAAGCCGGCGGCGCTCCCGAACCGTGCTTGCGATCGGGGCCGTCGGGGCGCTGCTGGCGCTGACCTTGACGTTCGTCGTTGGACCGGAGAGCCCAATCGCCGCGCGGGCGCGCTCGATCCAGCCCGGCGAGCTCACCGCTTCGCGTGCGGATCGCTACCGCGTCGACGAGCAGCGAAACGTGATCAGGGAGCTGCGCGACCACCCCATCACCGGGCTCGGCGTGAACGTTCCTTGGTCCGCACGCGAGCCCCTCGCGGAGGAGCACGACCGAAACTACATCCACGTGGTCCTGCTCTGGTACTGGCTCAAACTCGGCATCCTCGGAGTGATCACCTACCTGTGGCTGATCGCGATGGCGGTGTGGACAGCGTTCATGGTCTGGCGCCAGCACCCCGAGGGGCTGATCCGCGCGGCGGGCTTGGCGGCAGTCGGCGGCCTCGTCGCGCTCGTGATCGTCGAGTTGACCGCCTCGTTCGTCGGCATCGAGCCGCGAATAACCACCGCATTCGGGGCGCTGCTCGGCTGGATCGGCGCAGCGTGGCACCAGCTCCCTGAGGCTCGCAGGGCGCGCGCCGCCGCGGCTACCGCGACCAGCTGAACCGCCGGGTTCGGCGGCGGGCCGGAAGGGCCGGGGCCGCCGGCAGCGGGTCCCCGCTGAGGATCGCGGCTGGCGCTGTCTCGGTCAGCCAGTCGATTTGGCCCGCGATCCCGGGCAGGTGTCGCTCGGAGGCCACCAGGTTCGAGCGCAGCAGCGGCGGACGGCGCTCGGCGTCGTGCGCGTCGGAGGCCACATCGTGCACGAGCCCGCCGACCAGCAGCTGCTCCGCCAGCTGGCGCACCGGCTTGCCGAAGCGGCCGGTGAACGCCGAGGAGGTCACCGAGCACAGCGCGCCGCGGCCCACGAGCCTGGCCAGGCGCTCGGTGTCACGGTGGAAGGACGGGCAGCGCTCCGGGTGCGCGAGCACCACACCGAACTCGCGCCCCTGGAGCTCAGCCACCGCATCCTCGAAATCGCCGCCGACGGCGCTGAGCGGCGCCTCCAGCAGCAGATAGGGCCCGCCGCCGAGCCTCAGCGCGTGTAACTCCCCGTCGTCGAGGCCGGGGAGCGCGTCATGTGCGATCTCCGCGCCGGGCGCCACCTCCACCGGGATCTCGGCCTCGCGTAGCGCGCCGTTAAGCCGTTCCACCGCGTCGACCATCGTCGCTGCCGAGGTCGGGTAGCGGTAGTTCACGTGGGGGGTCGCGACCAGCTTGCGGGTGCCCTCGGCCGCCGCCACCCGTGCGAGGTCCAGCGAGTCGTCGAGCCCGGAGGGCCCGTCATCCACCCCCGGCAGCACGTGACAGTGGAGGTCGATCACGATGGGACGAGCTCCGGGCGCTACTGATCGCCCGGAGTTCGCCGCGGCACAAGCACAGCCCGCTTGAACTCCGCCACCAGCGTGCCGTCCTGGTTGAGCACACGGGTATGCACCTTCACGATCCCGCGGTCCGGCTTGGACCCCGACGGCCGCACCTCGAGCACTTCCGACTCCGCGAACAGCGTGTCGCCGTGGAAGACAGGCGCCGGGTGCGAAAGCTCCTCCGTGGCGAGATTTGCGATGGCTTTGCCGGACACGTCCGCGACCGACATGCCGAGCGCGAGCGAGTAGACGAGCGGCCCCACCACCACGTTGCGTCCCTGCTGTGACTCTGCCGCGTACACATCGTTGATGTGCAGCGGGTGGTGGTTCATCGTGAGCAGGCAGAAGAGGTGGTCGTCCGCCTCCGTGACGGTCTTGGCGGGCCAGTGCTTGTACACCGCCCCGACCTCGAACTCCTCCAGGTAGCGCCCATACTGGCGCGCGCCGGACGCTTCGCGGGCCGCTTGGCTCGTCTCGATTCCTTGCGTCTGGGTGTCTGCCATCGGCCGCGCAATCCTAGTGGTAGGTAGATTCCGCCGCGCATGCGCAACCCCCGCGACTTCTTCAAACCGCTCGCGATAGACGCCCCTGAACCGCTCCGCGAGATCCCCGTCAAGCCCTCGCGGATGATCCATTTCCTCGACTTCTCGAACGAGAAGATGGTCGCCAAGGCGCCGGAG
This sequence comes from uncultured Thermoleophilaceae bacterium, assembly GCA_963757815.1. GTDB lineage: Bacteria > Actinomycetota > Thermoleophilia > Solirubrobacterales > Thermoleophilaceae > JACVRW01. The sequence goes on from CAVWSN010000026.1 coordinate 15,943, forward strand.
ATCGCGCCCAAGGTGGACATCCTGCTCGGCAATCTCGAGGACGCGATCCCGGTGGAGCGCAAGGAGGCCGCGCGCGAGGGGCTCATTCGGGTCGGCCGCGAGATGGAGCTCGGCGAGACGGCGCTGTGGACACGCGTCAACTCGCTCGAGAGCCCGTGGGTGCTGGACGACCTGACTCAGGTCGTGGCCGAGATCGGCGAGCGGCTCGAGGTCGTGATGGTCCCGAAGGTCGAGGGCGCTTGGGACATCCACTACGTCGACCGCCTGCTCGCCCAGCTCGAGGCCAAGGCCGGGCTCGAGCGGCCAATCCTCGTCCACGCGATCCTCGAGACCGCGCAGGGCGTGACCAACCTTGAGGAGATCGCCACCGCCAGCCCGCGGATGCAGGGCATGAGCTTCGGCCCCGCGGACCTCGCGGCCAACCGGCGCATGAAGACGACGCGCGTGGGCGGCGGGCACCCGGGCTACCGGGTGATCGAGGACCCATCGCCCGACGACCCCGAGGCGCCCCGCGCCACCGCGCAGCAGGACCCGTGGCACTACTCAATCGCGCGCATGGTCGATGCCTGCGCCGGCGCCGGAATCCTGCCCTTCTACGGGCCCTACGGCGACATCCGGGACGTGCAGGGCTGCGAGGCGCAGTTCCGCGCCGCCTTCCTGCTCGGCTGCGTCGGGGCGTGGTCGCTCCACCCGGTGCAGATCGACATCGCCAAGAAGGTCTTCTCGCCGGATCCCGAGGAGGTCAAGTTCGCCAAGAAGGTGATCGAGGCGATCCCCGACGGCCGCGGCGTGCACATGATCGACGGGAAGATGCAGGACGACGCCACCTGGAAGCAGTGCCGGGTGATGGTCGACCTCGCGGAGATGCTGGCCCGCAAGGACCCGGAGCTGGCCGAGGCTTACGAGCTCGAAGGCGGCGGGCGCTCGCTGAGGCCGCTCCGAGATCCTGCGCGCCGCCAGCGCGTGACCGGTGGTGTCCTCGAACGACAGCTAAGAGGGGATTGTGGACGGGATTGGGCGGGCTGACTGGCCACTGTGGCAGGTTGGTGTCGCCTCACGACATCAATCGACCCCGGTGAACACGATCACGGCGCCCCGGTGCCTGCCGGCTCCATCCCCTCGTTGCTTCCCCGAATACTCCTACGAGCCCGACTTGATGTCGTCTGACGACACCAAAGCGGGATCGTTGAGGGAATCGGGCGGCCCGAGCGGGTGCGGAGGCGCCGCGGGTCGCTAGGGTTTCGCGCCCCTCATGAGGTTCTTCGAGTACGAGGCCCGCGAGATCGTCAAGCGCGCGGGCATCCCGGTTACCGACTTCGGGTTCGCCACCACACCCCAGGAGGCGCGCGAGATCGCGCATCGGATCGGCGGGCCGACGGTGATCAAGTCGCAGGTCCTGAGCGGCGGGCGCATGAAGGCCGGCGGCGTCAAGTTCGCCGACAGCGCGGACGAGGCCGCCGAGCACGCCGAGGCGATTCTGCAGCTCGAGATCGGCGGCCACATGCCGCGCGGCGTGCTCGTCGACCCCAAGGCCGCGGTCGAGCAGGAGTACTACGCGGGAGTCGTGTGGGACGGCCTCCGCAAGAGACCGGTGTTGATCTTCTCGCCGGTCGGCGGCATCGACATCGAGCAGGTTGCCGAGGAGCAGCCCGACAGGGTCGGCCGCCGCCACTTCTCGACGATCGAGCCGTTCAGCGACTTCATGGCCAAGGAGGTGATCGCCGCCACCGGCGTGAGCGGCCGCCAGCTCACTCGGATCACCCCAATCCTCACGCGCCTCGCGCGCCTGTTCGTCGAGCGCGACATGACCCTCGCGGAAATCAACCCGCTCGGCGAGCTCGACGGACGGTTCGTTCGTCGCGCTCGACGCTCACATGGAGATGGAGAACGAGGCGCGGCCGCGCCAGGCCGCGCTGCTCAAGGAGCTCGGCGTGGGCGACGAGGAGACCCGCGAGGCGCGCGAGCCCACCGAGTTCGAGCTGGCCGGCGCGGCGGTCGACGCGATGGACCACCGCGGCGTGGCCGGCAACGTCACCGAGTTCGACGGTGACCTCGGTCTCGTGATCGGCGCCGGCGGCGGCTCGCTCACCCTCTTCGACGCCGTCCGCGCCCACGGCGGGCACCCGGCCAATTACTGCGAGATCGGCGGCAACCCGTCCGTGCGCAAGGCGTGCGGCCTGGCCAAGCTGGTGCTGCAGAAGCCGGGCGTCGACAAGATCGCCGTGATGATGTCGATCGTCTCCAACACGCGCGTGGACATCGTGGCCCGCGGCGTGATCAAGGCCTGCCTCGAGCTCGGTTACGACCCCGCGGAGAAGATCGCGATCTTCCGTATCCCGGGCGCGTGGGAGGAGCAGGGCTTCAAGATCCTCGAGAAGTACGGGGTCGAGTACTGCGACCGCAGCGTCTCGATGCACGAGGCGGCACGAAGGGCTGTCGAGAAGATCCAGGGAGCCGCGGCCTGATGTCGATCCTGCTCGACGCGAGACACCACCTTCATCGTCCAGGGCATCACCGGGCGCGAGGCCGTCAACCTCACCCGCGAGTGCCTCGACTACGGCGCCGGCGCCAAGATCGTCGGCGGTGTCACCCCCGGCCGCAAGGGCCGCGAGGTCCACGGGGTCCCGGTGTTCGACACGGTCGCCCAGGCGGTCGAGCACCACGGCGGGCCGATCGACGGATCGGTCGTGACCGTCCCCCCCGCGTTCACGAAGGACGCCGTCTTCGAGGCGATCGAGAACGGCGTCAAGCTGATCGTGATCGTGACCGAGCGGATCCCGCGCGGGGACGTCGCGCAGATGGTCGAGCTCGCCGGCACCCGCGGCGCCCGCATCATCGGGCCCAACTGCCTGGGGATCATCGTGCCCGACGTGATCAAGATGGGCGGCATCGGCGGGCCGGCGAGGGATGCCGCGAAGGCCTACTCGAGCGGGCCCGTCGGCGTGATCTCGCGCTCCGGCGGCATGACGACCGAGATGTCCTCGACACTCACGGCGGCCGGGCTCGGCCAGTCCACGGCCGTGTCGATCGGCGGCGACGCGATCATCGGCTCCACCTACGCCGAGCTGATGCCGCTGTTCGAGGCCGACGAGCAGACCCAGGCGATCGTGATCTACACGGAGCCCGGCGGGCGCATGGAGGCCGAGCTTGCGCGCTGGGTGACCGAGAACAACTCGCGCCTGCCGATCGTGGCGTTCATGGCGGGCCGCTTCATGGACGAGATGCCGGGGATGAGCTTCGGCCACGCCGGCACGATCGTCGAGGGCAAGGAGGACACGGCGGCCGAAAAGATCGCCCGCCTTGCGTCCGCCGGGATCGTGGTGGCCGAGGAGATCGCCGAGATCCCCGATCTCGTCAAGGAGCGCATTGGGGTGACCGCGTGAGCGTGGAGCCCGGTGAGATTCACGGCATCTTCATCGACGTCGAGGTGTCCCCCGAGGCCCGCGCAGACGCCGAGCTCGCGAAGAAGCTCGAGGAGGCCTGCCCCGTCGACATCTTCGCCGCGGGCGACGCCGGGGTGGAGATCGTGCGCGCCAACCTCGACGAGTGCGTGCTCTGCGAGCTGTGCCTCGACGCGGCCCCGGCGGGCGCGGTGCGCGTGGTCAAGCTCTACGACGGCGGCGCGGCGCTCGAGCGCTAGGTCCGGGTGCGCGCCAGCTGACGCTGCATCACGTTCCCGAGCAGCTTGATCACCGACGAGTCGCCCGCCACGCGGACATGGCCGTGTTCGTAGGCCTGCGCCCAGTCGCGCAGGCGTCCGTCCTCCGCGAGCTCGTTGAAGTGGGAGCGCGCGACCGACACCTCGACGCGGGCGTCGCCGGCCGGGTCGCGGTCGATCTTGGGCCCGGGCACCTCGACGCGCCAGATCGGGACGCTCGCGCCGCGGGCGCGCAGCTCGAGCTTCACGACCAGCTTCAGCTGCTTGAGAGAGGGAACCTCCTCCTGAAGCCGCTCGATTGCGCGGGTGATCTGGGTCTTGGTCTCCGTGGACGACACGCTCAGATCCGGTTGCGCTCGAGCAGCTTCTTGCCGATGACCATGCGCTGTATCTCCGAGGTCCCCTCGCCGATCAGGAGCAGCGGCGCGTCGCGGTAGAGGCGCTCGATCTCGTACTCCTTCGAGTAGCCATAGCCGCCGTGGATGCGGAACGACTCCTCGACCACCTCCTTGCCGGTCTCGGAGGCGAACAGCTTGGCCATGCCGGCCTCGAGGTCGGAGCGCTGCCCGGCGTCCTTCATGCGCGCGGCCTTCAAGGTGAGCAGCCGGGCGGCCTCGATCTTCGTGACCATGTCGGCCAGCTTGAACTGGATCGCCTGGTGCTTCGCGATCGTGCGACCGAACGTCTTGCGCTCCTGCGAGTAGCGCAGCGCCAGCTCGAGCGCCCGCTGGGCGATCCCGACGCCCCGGGCGGCGACGTTGACTCGGCCGACCTCGAGCGCGTCCATCATCTGCGCGAAGCCCTTGCCGAGCCCGGCCTCCTCGCCGCCAAGGATCCGCTCGGGGGGACAGCGGTAGCCGTCGTAGACGAGCTCCGTGGACTCGACGCCCTTGTAGCCCATCTTCTTGATCTGCGGCGGGACAGTCAGCCCGTCGTTCTCCTCGGCGCCCGGCTCCTTCTCGGTGATGAAGCAGGTCATTCCGGTGTGGGGCGGGTCGGCCTTGGGGTCACTCTTCATCAGCACGAACACCACGCCGGAGCGGAGCCCGTTGGTGACCCACATCTTCTGGCCGTTCAGCTCCCACTGGCCGTCGTCGAGCTTCTTCGCCGTCGACTTGATGCCCTGCACGTCCGAGCCGACCTCGGGCTCTGAGAGCGAGAAGGCCGCCCGCAGCTCACCGGTGGCCATGCGCGGGAGGAAGTGCTCCTTCTGTTCGTCGGTGCCGAACTTCATGAGCAGATACGAGCCGATGAAGTGGGTGTTGACGATGCCCGAGACCGAGATCCAGCCGCGCGAGAGCTCCTCGACGATCATCGCGTAGGTCGTGAGATCGAGCCCCATCCCGCCGTACTCCTCGGGGATCGTGACGCCGAAGAGCCCGAGCTCCTTCATGTGCTCGACCACCGCCTCGGGGAACTTGTCCTCGTGGTCGTGCTCCTCGGCGATCGGGATGACCTCGTTGTCGACGAACTGGCGGACCATCTCGGTGATGGCCTGCTGTTCCTCGGTCTTCTCGGTGAAGGCGCTCGTTGCTACGGCCATGGGTCAGGCGTGCTCCGGTGTCGTTGACTCGCGAGTCAACGAAGGATATCCCGGCTCAGTAACCCGAGGGATGGCGCGCGACGAACGCCGACGACGTGCGGAGCGAGCGGCTCCAGCGTGGGCCGGTGCTCGGCCCCGGGGCGTCCGCATCGCGCATCGAGGTGTCGAAGCGGAAGCCGGCGATGACGGCGTATGCGTGGCCGCCGTGCGCATAGACGGTGATCCAGCTGCCCGGGCCTGCCTGGCCCCAGCTCATGAGCGGGCCGCTCGGCAGCGGCGAGCGCAGGAAGCGGCCGCCGTAGAGCGCGTAAGACACTGCGCCCGAGCAGTCATAGCCCGAGTCGAGCCAGCCCTTCCTGTACTGCTTGTGGCCGCCGCCGTAGCGGTAGGGCTTCTCGACGATCCGGTTGGCGGCCTCGATCACACGCGCCACCCGCACGGGCGCCGAGGCGGGTGCGATCAACCGTCCGTCTACGAGCGTCGCCTTCTCAGGCGGAGGCGGGGGCGGCACGAACACCGCGCCGCCGCCGGATGTCGAGGTCGAAACCTGGGCACCGGCGGCGGGCGCGAGCGCGGCGACTCCCGTCAGGCATGCCAGCGTTATGGCAGCATGCAGCAGCTTTTTCCATGAAGGTGAAGGCATTCTCTTTCGAACGCCTGCGGGGTTAGCTGACGGGCTCGCGCTGAAAGAGCTCGCGCGCTCCCTCGAAAGGGAGTTCGCCCCAGTGGCCGAAGCCACCTTTGGGTCCCCCGCTCCGCGCTAACGCGGACTCGGCGTGGTCGTGAACCTACCAGATGGTTCGGCAGGTGACTTACCCCCCTTCAATGCGTTTTCAAACAAGTTCTGCGCGAGAGGGGGCCGTCCTGCCTTGGCGCGCCGGCCGCAAGGGCCCGCCCGCATCGACCCGCAGCAGGGCCCACGCGAGCAGCACGAACAGGGCGACCGCGATCGCGAGCACGCTCAGGTAGGCCGCGGCGCTCAGCACCCCCGCGACGTCCTGCTTGCGCTCGCGCTGGAGCACTTCGATGTCCGGCCAGCCGCGCCAGGAAGCGAATCGGCCCGCTCCGATGGCCGGCGATCACGAGCGCGATCACCGCCGTGAGGGCAAAGCTGGATGCCCCGGTCGGCGAGCCGCTCGTAGGAGATGCGTTCGGCCGCCCCGATCTCGACCGCGGTGAGCGCAGCGCCAACGGTGGCGCCGATCGCCTCCGCCGCAGCTGCCCCGCCGGCCGGCTCGTCTCCGGTTGCCTGCGCAAGAAGAACAACGCCCCGCATCCGCCTAAGCTCCCTGTCCGATTGCTGGGACCGTTCCCGCCCCGTCAGAAACTAACTGAATGTTCAGTCAGCATAGTGTGACGCCCGTCACAGAGAGCTCATGGCGGCACCTACCCGGCGACGCCTGACCGCTGAGGAGCGCCGCGCCGGCATCCTCGATGCCGCCCTGGCGGTGTTCTCGGCACGCGGATACCACCCGTCATCCATCGACGACATCGCCCGCGAGGCCGGGATCTCGAAGGCGCTCATCTACGAGCATTTCGACTCGAAGCAGGGGCTCTACGCCGACCTGCTCGAGCGCAACGCGAACGAGCTGTTCGAGCGGCTCGCCGCGGCCCTGGCCGACGTCGAGGTCGAGTCGGGGGCCGCGCGCCTCGCCACCGGTCTCGACGCCTTCTTCGCCTTCGTCGAGGAGCGCCGTGACGCCTGGCGGATCCTGTTCCGCGACGTCGCCGACCCCGAGACGGCCGCCGTTCTCGACCGCATCCTCGAGCAGGTGACCGGCGTGGTCGCCGCGCTGATCGCGCAGGACCCCGGCGTGCGGCGGGTCGATCAGGACGACCCGCAGGGCGAGCGCGCGATCCGGCTGCTTGCCCAGATGCTCGTCGGCGCCGCGCAGTCGGTGGCCAACTGGTGGGCCGACCACCGCGAGGTCCCGCGCGATCAGATCGTCGAGATGGTCATGGACTTCGCGTGGCTCGGGCTCGACCGCCTGAGCCGCGGCGAGCGCTGGACGCCGCCCGGCGCGTGAGCTTCATCCGCGACTTCGTCGAGGCGGCGGATCCTGCGCAGCCGGCGCTGGTGTGTATCTCACGCGAGGGCGAGCGGAGCGAGGTGAGCTTCGGAGAGGTTGCAGAGCGCTCCGCGCGCCTCGCCGGGGCACTGGCTGCGCGGGGCGTCCGGCGGGGCGACGTCGTCATGACGGTGCTCGGCAACCGGCCCGAGTGGGTCTACGCCATGCTCGCGTGCTGGCGGATCGGAGCGGTCGCGTTGCCCTGCGCGGAGCAGCTGCGGCCCGCCGATCTGCGCGCGCGCATCGACCGCGTCGGGCCGCGGGCCGTGCTGGCGGACGCCCGCGACCTCGACCTCGTCGCGGCCACGGGGTTCGACGGGCTCGTGCTCGAGCTGCCTCGACGCGGCGCTCCTCGAAGCGGAGCCCGCGCCGCTCGTGGAGCCGGCGGCCACCGATCCGGCGCTGATCGTCTTCACATCCGGCACCGCCGGCGAGCCCAAGCCGATCCGGCACGGGCACGGGTATCTCGGCGGCCAGCACGTGCAGGCCGAGCACTGGTACGGCACCCGCCCGGGCGACCTCTGCTGGTGCACGGCCGCGAGCGGCTGGTCGCTGTCCGCGCGCAACGCGTTCGTGGCCGCCTGGCTGCGCGGCTCCACGGCGCTGCTCCACGACGCCCGCTTCGACCCCGCCGAGCGGCTCGAGCTGCTCGAGCGCGAGCGCGTCGCGGTGCTCTGCATGTCCCCCACCGAGTACCGCGCGATCGCCAAGCGCGCGGAGCTCCGCTCACTCCCTGATCTGCGTCACGCCTGCGCCGCCGGGGAGCCGCTCAACCCGGAGGTCGTGCGCGCCTGGCAGGAGGAGGTGGGCGTCTCGATCCACGACGGCTACGGCCAGACCGAGACCGGCCATCTGACCGGCATGCCGATCGGCCCGCCGGTCAGGCCCGGGTCGATGGGCCGGCCGCTGCCCGGCTTCCGCGCCTGGATCGACGAGGGCGAGCTCGTGATCGACCCCGAGACAGTGCCGACCTTCTTCCTCGACGGCCCCCGCGACGAGCCCTGGCGCACCGGCGACCGCGTGAGCGAGGACGAGGACGGCTACTTCTGGTTCGAGGGCCGCACCGACGACCTGATCATCTCGGCCGGCTACCGGATCGGCCCCTTCGAGGTGGAGTCGGCGCTCGTCTCGCATCCCGCCGTCGCCGAGGCGGCCGCGGTGGCCGCGCCCGACGAGGTCCGCGGCCAGGTCGTGCGAGCCGTGGTGGTGCTGCGCGAGGGCTACGCACCGGGCGCCAAGATCGCGCGCGAGCTCCAGGAGCACGTGAAGGAGGAGACGGCGCCCTACAAGTACCCGCGAATCGTGGACTTCGCCGAGGCGCTGCCGAAGACGCCGAGCGGGAAGATCAAGCGCGCGGAGCTGCGCAGCGGCGGCACGCCTCGCGAAAGCAGCTGATGCGCGCCTCTGGGCTCTCAGGCGGAGCGATCCAGACTCACGTCCTCGAAGGACGCGGCGTCCTCCCTCGGCTCGACGTGCGTGAACACGGTCGCATAGGGCAGTCGCTCGCGTAGATCCCGCTCGACACGCTCCGCGAGGTCGTGGCCCTGCTGCACCGTCCACGCGCCTGGCACGAGCAGATGCAACGAAACGAACGCCCTTCGTCCTGCCTGGCGTGTTCGCAGCGCGTGGAACTCGACACCGTCTTCGCGATGCGTGTCGAGGACCGCTTGGATCTCGGCCTGCTCGGCGGGTCCGAGCGCGTGGTCCATAAGGCCACCGGCTGAGCGACCGAGCAGCTGCACACCGGTCCGGACGATGTTGAGCGCCACCAACAACGCGATGATCGGGTCGAGCCGCTCCCAGCCGGTCAACACGACGGCGATGACGCCGACGACCACACCGACGGACGTCCAGACGTCGGTCATCAGATGACGGCCGTCGGCGTCGAGCGTGATCGATCGCTGCTCGCGCCCGACCCGGATGAGAAGCGTCGCCACGATCAGGTTGAGGCCCGCGGCAACCGCCGAGACCGCGACGCCGACCCCCACGTCGCTGAGCGGCTGCGGGTCCAGCAGGCGCGCGACGGCCACCCACGCGATGCCCACCGCAGCGGCGAGGATCAGCGCGCCCTCGGCGCCGGCGGAGAGGTACTCGGCCTTCTCGTGGCCGTAGGCGTGATCGTCGTCCGGCGGGCGCACCGATACGCGAACCGCGATCAGGGCCACGAGCGCCCCGACCAGGTTGACGATCGACTCGGCCGCGTCAGACAGGAACCCGACGGAGCCCGTGAGCAGCCAGGCAGCCGCCTTCAGCGCGATCGTGGCGACCGCCGCCGCGATCGACAAGAACACGAACCGGGTCAACCGGCGGGTCGCCTGAGAACTCACCGCCACGAAGGCATCATCGCCGAGTCGAACCCGCGTATGCGGGGTGACCTATACCCCGAGGATGGACTTCCAGAGCTGGAGAACGGACGACGTGTCGCTCTCGCACGGCGCGGTGTACGAGATCGAGCGCGCCGACTAGCCGAACGGCCCCGGCCCGCCGCCGCGCACGGCGGCGGCGGGCCGGGCTCGGGCAACAGGCCCCCCTCCCCAGGGCCGCCTCCCGATCAGCCGCCGATCACGACCAGCGCCAGCCAGACGAGCAGCGGGGCCACCGCCACGACGATGGCGCCGTAGATCAGGAGCTTGCGGTAGAACGCGTCCTGATCGACCTTCTTGGCGTTCGCCAAGACGAGCGCGCCGTTCGTGGAGTAGGGGCTGACGTCGACCACCGTCGAGGCCACGGCGAGAGCGGCCACGGTCCCCACGGCACCGACCTCGCCCAGGAGCAGGAACGGCACCGCCAGCGGGATGAACGCACCGAGGACGCCCACTGACGAGGCGAACGCCGAGACGATTGCTCCGACGTAGCAGAGCAGCAGGGCTGCCAGCAGCGGCACGCCGATGCTCGCCACGTTCTCCCCCACCCAGTCGATCGTGCCCATCTCCTCGAGCACGCCGACGTAGGTGAGCACACCGCAGATCAGCAGCACGACCGGCCACTTGATCTCGTCAACCGCCTTCTTCTGAAGCTGCGGGGCCGTCAGGGTGAGCACGACCGCGACGCTGATCGCGACCAGGCCCACATCCAGGTCGAAGATGAGCGTGACCGCCACCAGGACGACGAGGCCGGCGAGCGTCAGGAGCTGGTGCGGCGTCAGGCGCTCCATCCGGCTGTCGGCGCGCGGCGGGACCCCAAGCGCGTCCGCCTCCTGGGAGCCGCCCATCACCGGGGGCGGAGCGCGGTGCGGCCGGCGCGCGCCGAGGCCCGGCCGGGCGGCCGCAACCGGCGGCCGCTGTTCCCGAAGGAGCCGCACGCCGCCCAGGGCCACGAAGACGATTCCGGCCACGAGCGTGTTGAACACGAGGCTGGCGAGGAAGACGGTCAGCTCGCTCTGAGGCAGGTTCGCCTCCGCCACCGCGTCGTTGACGATCGTCCCGTAGACACTGATCGGCGAGAAGCCGCCCGCCTGGGCGCCATGCACCACCATCACACCCATCAGCAGCGGGTTGATGCCGAACTGCACGGCGAATCCGAGCGCGATCGGCGCGACGATCGCGACGGCGGCGGGGCTGACGGCCCCGATCGCGGTGAGCACGCCGGCGATGCCGAACATGATCCAGGGGATCGCCCCCACCCGGCCGCCGACGACCTTCATCGCCAGGTTCACCAGCCAGTCGACGGTCCCGTTCAGCTGGGCGATCGCGAACAGGTAGGTGATGCCGACCAGGACCACGAAGATGTCGCCGGGGAACACCCCGAAGATGTCGTCCGCGGTCATGTCGGTGGCGAGCGTGCCGACGAGGAACGCCCCCGCGAAGGCGAGCAGCCCCATGTTCACGGAGAGCCCGATCGCGATCGCGAAGATCGCGGCGAGCGCAATGATTGAAACGACTTCGGCTGACATGCCTCAAACCTCCAGCCTCTTCTTCTGGATCTTTCCCATGGCATTGCGCGGCAGGCTGTCGACGAAGCGGACCTCGCGCGGCCGCTTGTGGGGCGCCAACTGTCCGGCCACGTGTTCGATCAGCTCGTCTGCGGAGGGCGCGTCGCCGTTGCCGGCGACCACGAACGCGACGATCCGCTCGCCGAGATCGGGGTCGGGCGCGGCCAGGACCGCTGCCTCGTCGACCGCCGGATGTCCGAGCAGGGCCGTCTCCACCTCGCCCGCCCCGACCTTGTAGCCGCCGGTCTTGATCAGGTCGGTCGAGCGTCGGCCCACGATCCGCAGATAGCCCTCCGGCGTACGGGTCCCGATATCGCCGGTAAAGAACCAGCCGTCGCGCATGGCCTCGGCGGTCGCGTCCGGCCGGTTCAGGTAGCCCGAGAAGACGTTCGGCCCGCGGACGGCGATCTCGCCGATCGTCTCGTCGTCACGGACCTCGATGTCGCCTCCGTCGTCGGCGACCAGCCGCAACTCGACGCCGGAGAGCGGCTCGCCGACATAGCCGGGGCGCCGCTCGCCGCTCGCGCGCACCGCCGTGTTCATCAGCGTCTCGGTCAGGCCGTAGCGCTCGACGATCTGCTGGCCGGTCAGCTCGAGCACGCGCTCGAAGTCGGGGGCGGGCAGCGGCGCCGAGCCAGACACGAGCAGGCGCGGACGGCCGAGCGCGGCGGCGAGGCGCTCGTTGCCGGCGGCCTCCTCGGCGAGCCGGTGATACATGGTCGGGACTCCGAAGACCATCGTCGCCCCGTCCTCGAGCGCGCTGGTCAGGGCGTCCGGTTCGAAGCGGCCCAGGTGCCGGAGCTGGCCCCCGCGGCGCAGCGGGCCGAGCAGCCCGACGACGAGCCCGTGGACGTGGAACAGCGGCAGCCCGTGGGTGAGGCGGTCGTCGGCCGTCCATTCCCATGCCTCGGCGAGCGCGTCGAGGTTGCTCGCCACCGAGCGGCGCGGGAGGATCGCGCCCTTCGGAAGGCCCGTGGTGCCCGAGGTGTAGACGACGAAGGCCGGATGCTCCGCGTCGAGCTCGTCGCGCGGCAACTCGGCTTGCTCGTCGAGGTCGACGCGGGCGAGCGCGGGCGGATCCGGGATCATGGCGAGCGCGTCTCGCGGGGCGCCGAAGAGCAGCTCGGGGCGGCTGTCCTCGAGCACGTGCTTCAGCTCGGCCTCGCCGAGCTTCGGATTCACCGGCACGACGACCGCTCCCGCGGCCAGCGCGCCGACGATCGCCACGCACGTCTCCAGGGTCGACTCCGCCCATACGCCGACGCGCTCGGCACCGGCCGCCCGGCGCGCGACGGCACCGGCGGCGCCGCGCAGCTCCGCGTACGTCAGCGCGGCCTCCCCAACCTGCAGCGCAGGCTCGCTATCGCGCTCGTGGAGCGCGGGCAGCAGCGGTTCGCGCGTCGCCATCGCTCCTCCCTCAGTGGACAAGTGGCTAGACCACTAAGACACGTATCCAGTCATCCTCTGTGTCAAACTCGGAATGCGGTGTCCGCGGATCCCGAGAAGGTCGAACGCGCGTTTCGCCCGCTGCGACGCAGCCGGCTGTACGAGGAGGTCGTCGAGCGGCTACGCGAGCTGATCGACGTTCAGGGCCTCGAGCCGGGCGACCGGCTCATGTCGGAGCGCGAGCTCGCCGAGCGGCTCGGGGTGAGCCGCACGTCGGTGCGCCAGGCGCTGACGGCGCTCGAGGTGACGGGGCTCGTTCGCATCCGCCACGGCGGCGGGGTGTTCCTCGCCCGCTCGCCGAACGACGTCCTCCCGTTGCTCGCGAAGGAGCTGCTCGAGCGCTACGAGGGGCTGCCCACCGTGATCGAGGTGCGCGAGGCGATCGAGACCCAGACCTCGAGGCTCGCCGCCCGCCGCCGCGAGGAGGAAGACCTCCTCGCCATGCGCGCGGCACTCGAGAGGATGGAGGCCGCCATCGAGTCCGGCGACGACCCGGCGGACGCCGACTCGGCGTTCCACACCGCGATCGTGCGCGCGGCGCGCAATCCGCTGCTCGAGCGGCTCTGGCAGGACCTGGCGGAGCCGATCGACCAGACGCGGCGCGCCTCGCTCGCCCGACCCGGCCGGCCGCCGCGCAGCCTGGCCGCCCACCACGCCATCCTCGACGCGATCGAGGGAAAGGACGAGGAGGGCGCCGCCGCCAGCATGCGCGAGCACCTCGCGGTGGTCGCGGACCTGGGCTTCCTCACCGGTTGATCCGGCGGCGCTGCCCGGTCACCGAACCAGGCGAAAGAACGCGCGCAGCTCGTCGACGAACAACTCCGGCTGCTCGAACGCGGCGAAGTGCCCGCCCCGATCGGGCTCGCCCCAATAGCGGATGTCGAGAAAGCGCTTCTCCGCCCAGCGTCGCGAGGGGCGCTGGAGCTCCTTGGGGAAGATCGAACAGCCGGTCGGAACGTCGACCGTGTCGCTCGTGGGCCCGGAGATCCACTCGTCCACGAGCCTGCTGCTCTCCCAGTACAGGCGCGCGGAGGAGGCGCCCGTGCCCGGGAGCCAGTAGAGCATGAGGTTGTCCAGGAGCTCGTCGCGCGTGAGGACGTTCTCGAGCCGGCCGTCGCAGTCGGTCCAAGCCCAGAACTTCTCGATGATCCAGGCGCAGAGGGCCGCCGGCGAGTCGAGGAGCGCGTACCCGATCGTCTGCGGCCGGGTCGCGTGCTCGCGCGAGTAGCCGGAGTCCCACTCGGCGGAGTGCGCGAGCGAGGCGAGCGCCGCCCGCTCGCGCTCCGTGAGATCGTCGAAGGTCGCCGGGTCCGGCGGCGCGAGCGGCGGCGTGACGTGGATGCCGGCGACGTGGCCCGGGTCCTGCTGGCCGATGCTCGCGCTGATGCTGGTCCCCCAGTCGCTGCCCTGGGCGCCGTAGCGCTCGTACCCGAGCCGGGCCATCAGGACGGCCCAGGCGGCGGCGATCCGCTCGACGCCCCAGCCCGGCCGGGCCGGCTTGTCGCTGAAGCCGTAGCCGGGCAGCGATGGGCACACGACGTGGAAGGCGTCGGTCGCCGCGCCGCCGTGCGCGGTCGGGTCCGTGAGCGGCCCGAGCACCTTGAGGAACTCGATGATCGAGCCGGGCCAGCCGTGGGTGATGACGAGCGGCAGCGCGTCGGCGTGCGGTGAGCGGACCTCGAGAAAGTGAATGCGGATGCCGTCGATCACGGTGCCGAACTGCGGCAGCGCGTTCAGCCGCCTCTCGGTCGCGCGCCAGTCGTATCCGTTGGCCCAGTAGCCGCAGAGCTCCTGTAGATAGGCGAGCGGGACACCCTGCGACCAGTCCTCGACGGTCTCGGGCTCGGGCCAGCGCGTCTGCCGGAGCCTTGCTTGGAGGTCCTCGAGCTCCGCGTCGGCGACCTCGATGCGGAAGTCCGTCACCTCATCGGACATCGCTTCCGGTCACCTCCGCCCGAACGCGAGCAGATGGAGGAGGCGATGTCCCGATCGAGTGCCACTTGCCTGACCCTCGTCACGTCCTGTTGTAGGCGAGGTCGAAGTCGTGCTCCCAGACCTCGCCGTCGCGTGAGATCTCCCAGGCGCCGGTGATCGTCTTCCCGTCGTCGCTGAGGGTGCCGGTGAAGCGCTGGGAGAAGTCGAGCGGCGAGAAGTCCGGCTCGTCTCGCCACAGCTTCCAGACTCCGTCCCCGAAGCTCATCTTGTAGACGCGCGCGACGCCGCGCGAGTCGAAGTAGTGCTGAAGGAAGTTGCCCTCGCTCTCCGGGTCGGCCCCGATGATCGCGATGCCGTCGGGCGCCTCGGGAACCGGGACCTCCCAGCGCTCGATCAGGAAACGCCCTCCTGACAGCCATTCGAAGCTGACCGGGGCGCCGGTATCCGTCGGCGGCATGCCCTCGAAGGTGGGCACCATGCTCCAGTTGCCCACCAAGGGCTCCAGGGCCTCCAGTGAACCGCCGCTACTCGTTGCGTCCGCCATCTCCTCTTTCCTCCGGTTGCCTTGGTTCGTCGATCATGACGCTCGCCAGTGGCGCTCCGTTCACGCGAACGGGTCGAGCGTCGCCAGGTAGTGGCGCAGCAGCGGGTCGATCACGCGCCAGCGGCCGCGCGCCTCGTGCTCGAGGATGCCCGCGTCGCGCAGCAGCTTCAGCACCCGGTCGCGGACGCCCGCGTGGAGGCGCTTCGGCGGCGGCTGCCCGGCGGCCACGGTGCGAGCCACGAGCAGGCCGTGCTTGTGCAGGAGCCGGATGCGCTCCACGACCTGCTCCATCGTCGGCCGGTCGCCCTCGAGCGCGCGCTCGAAGCCGAGCTGCACGAGGTCGAGCCCGATCTCGCGAGTGTCGAGCTCGATCGAGATCAGGTGGGTCTGCTGGGCGATGCGCATCGTCGCGCGCGGGTGGCCGCCGCCGAGCTCGACGATTCGGTCGAGTGCCGGCTCTCCGATCAGGCAGTCGTCTGCCGCGAAGCGGTCGGCCAGGCCGCGCCGCCACTCGTCGTCCGTGATCGGGCGGAGCGAGTAGAAGCTCCCGAAGCCGCTGAACGCGCGGCGGGTCGGGGCGAACAGGTCGCGCATCACGTGCTCGATGCTGCCGGCGAACAGATAGCTCACCGCGGTCGAGCGCTGGAAGACCGCCCGCATGCGGTTGGTCACCGCATCCGGATCGCCGTAGGGGCGGCGCGCCGAGGCCAGCTCCTGGAACTCGTCAAAGAACAGGACGAGCCGCTTGCCGTCGGCGAGCGCCACACGCTCGGGCAGCTCGAGCGCCAGATCGAGCGCGCGCTCCGGATCGAGCGCGGCGCGGCCCGGGCTGAGCGCGAGCTCCACCCCCTCCCCCAGCTCCCCCACCAGCCGCACGAGCATCTGTGACTGGACCGCTGACAGCGCCGCCCGCCCGGCGCTGCGGGCGCGGCGCATGACCCGGTGCACCCCGGACCGGTTTGCCACCACCGCCGTGGCCAGTGCCTCGGCAAGCTCGGCGGCGTCCGATACGCGGAACAGGTCGAGCTTTGCCACATACGCGCCGCGCCGCCGCATGCGGCCGAGCGCCGCCTCGCAGACACTCGTCTTGCCGGTCCGCCGTGGCCCTGCGACGATCAGGTGGGTCCCCGCCTCGAGGCGCGTGGCGATCTCGCGGACGTCGTCGCGCCGGCCGATCAGCTGGCTGGCCGGGATGGGCGAGTCGGTGGGGAATAGATCGCCGCTGGCTTGACGCATCTGGTCAGGAAGATTACACGTTTATTGTGTAAATACTACACATCGATTGAGTAATTACTCATCCGGGTAGCCTCAGCGGTTGAGATGCCAAACCGCCTCGCGCACGAGACCTCTCCCTACCTGCTCCAGCACAAGGACAACCCTGTCGAGTGGTATCCCTGGGGCGAGGAGGCGCTTGCCCGCGCGGCCGCGGAGGAGCGCCCGATCCTGCTCTCGATCGGCTATTCGGCGTGCCACTGGTGCCACGTTATGGAGCGGGAGTCTTTCGAGGACCCGGAGACCGCCGCGCTCATGAACGACCGCTTCGTGTGCATCAAGCTCGACCGCGAGGAGCGGCCGGACATCGACTCGATCTACATGGAGGCGTGCCAGGCGATGACCGGCTCGGGCGGCTGGCCGCTCAACGTCTTCCTGACGCCTGAGCAGGTGCCCTTCTACGCGGGCACCTACTTCCCGCCTGAGTCGCGCATGGGCATGCCGGGCTGGCGTGACGTGCTCGCGGCCGTGGACGAGGCCTGGCGCGAGCGGCGCGACGAGATCCGCGCGGGCAGCGAGCGAGTGGCGGAGCGCCTGCAGGGGGCCGCACGGCTCCAGCCCTCCTCCCAGCCGATGGACCCGCGCGTGCTCGACGAGGCCGTCGCGGCGCTGCGCACGCAGTACGACCCCGCAAACGGCGGCTTCGGGGACGCGCCCAAGTTCCCGCCCGCGTCGGCGCTCGAGTTCCTGCTGCGCCGAGGTGAGAGGGACATGACCGGGCACACCCTGCGTGCGATGGCCTCGGGCGGCATGTACGACCAGATCGGGGGCGGCTTCTCGCGCTACTCCGTCGACCCCTACTGGCTCGTGCCGCACTTCGAGAAGATGCTCTACGACAACGCGCTGCTCGCGCGGGCCTACCTGCACGGCTGGCAGGTCACCGGCGACCCCCTCTTCCGCACGGTCGCCTGCGAGACGCTCGACTGGGCGCTCAAGGAGATGCGCGGACCCGAGGGCGGCTTCCACTCCGCCCTCGATGCGGACTCCGAAGGGGTCGAGGGCAAGTTCTACGTCTGGAGCGTCGAGGAGCTGCGCGAGGCACTCGCCGGCGAACCCGACGCCGACGAGGCGATCGCCTGGTTCGGCGCCACCGATCGGGGCAACTTCGAGGGCCGCAACATCCCGGTGCGCGGGCCCGGCGAGCCCGAGCGCCGCGACGCCTGGCGGCGCGCGCTCTATGAGGCCCGCTCCCGGCGCGTCTGGCCCGGGCTCGACGACAAGCGCCTGACCTCCTGGAACGCGCTCATGATTTCGGCGCTCGCCGAGGCCGGCGCGGTGCTGGAGCGCCGGGACTACCTCGAGGCGGCGAGCGCATGCGCCGGCTTCGTGCTCGCGGAGCTGCGCGACGACCAGGGCCGGCTGCTCCGCTCGTGGAAGGACGGCCAGGCCAAGCTGAACGCGTACCTGGAGGACCACGCTTTCCTGCTCGAGGCGCTCCTCACCCTGTACGAGTCGACCTTCGAGCCGCGCTGGTTCGCCGAGGCGCGGGCCCTCGCCGAGGCCATGATCGAGCGCTTCGCCGACGAGGACAGGGGCGGCTTCTTCGAGACCTCGTCCGACCATGAGCGGCTCGTGGCTCGCCGCAAGGACCTCGAGGACCACCCGATCCCGGCAGGCAACTCGAGCGCGGCCTACGGCCTGCTCCGCCTGGCGGCACTGACCGGCGAGCAACGCTACGAGCAACAGGCGGTGTCCGTGCTGCGCCTGCTCCACGAGCTCGCGCCCCAGCACCCCCAGGCATTCGGCCATCTTCTGCAGGCACTCGACTTCCACCTCTCGCCCGTGAAGGAGGTGGCGCTGGCGGGCGCGGACCTGCGCCCGCTCGAGCGCGTGGTCCGGGCGGAGTTCCGCCCCCACATCGTCCTCGCGGGCGGGCCGCACGACGGCGTGCCGCTGCTCGAGGGCCGCGAGCCGGTCGACGGCCGAGCGGCCGCCTACGTCTGCGAGCACTTCGCCTGCAGGCGGCCGGTGACCGAGCCCGAGGAGCTCGAGAAGCTGCTCGCGTGACGCCGGCCGCGGTCATGCTCGCCGCGGCGGCCGCCGCCGTGGCGCTGGCCGCTGCGCCGCCGGACACCCCCCAGACGCCCGCGGGCGCCCATGAGATCGCAACGCGGCTCGCCTCCTGGGGGCCGCGGCCCGCGGCGAGCGCCGCGGAAGCGCGCGCCCACCGGCTCGTTGCGCGCGCCTTCGAGCGGGCGGGGCTGCGTGTGGGGATCCAGTCCTTCGACGTGCCCGGGCTCGGCCGCTCCCGCAACGTGATCGGAGTCCGCGACACCGGCGCGAGCTGCCTGCGAATCGTCATGGCGCACACGGACTCGACGCCGAACGCTCCGGGCGCCAACGACAACGCCTCCGGCGTCGGGGTGGTCACCGAGCTGGCCGGCCGGCTCGAACGCATCGGGCCCGCCTGCGACGTCTGGCTCGTGGCCACGGGCGCCGAGGAGCGGATCTACACCGGCTCGCCGGACCACCTGGGCGCGCTGGCGCTCGCCCGCCGGGTGCGCGCCCGCGGCGGCAGGCAACGCCTCGACTGGGCGCTCTCGCTCGACGAGGTCGGGCGCGACCGCCCGTTCTGGCTGCGCTCGCCGGTGGCCGCTCCGCGCGGCTCCGTCGAGGGCGCGCTGCTCGCCGCCGCCGGGCGGGTCGGGGTGCCGGTCAGCTGGGTCCGTGACGAGTCGAGCGGCAACTCGGACCACCGCGAGTTCGAGCTGCTCGGCATGCCCGGCGCGAAGCTCGGCGTGGGCGCCGGCGGCGAGCCCTGCCGCCACAGCCCCTGCGACCGGGCGTCGCGGCTCGACCCGACGTCGCTGCGCATGGCCCGGCGACTGGTTGCCGAGGCGCTGCGCGCGCCCTAGCCGGGTCCCGCTCTCGCCTTCCCGTGGGTGGTGGCGCCGGGTCGGTCTCGCGGAGGGGCTGGGTAAGGGGGTGCTGTTCATTGGCCGCGCCTCGCCGGGCGTGATCGAAGATCGTTCGGCCGCTGCGCTCGGTGAAGCGCGAGCTTTCCTGACTTTGACCGCCAGGAGCGGCCAAAGTCAGGATGGTGGCGCCGGATTCAGCTTTGGGGCAGACCCGGTGCCGAGGCAGATTCGGTAACCCGGGGGATCTGTCGAAGATTGTTCGCCGCGAGAGCCACAGCGATCGCTGTCCCACACCGCTTCCCCAGCCCTGGCCCGGCCGGCGGAGACCAGGGGGCCCGCCCTAGCCGCCGGCCTCAGCCGACACGAGCTCGTCCTCGCGCCGCGCCCCGCCGCCATCGGTCTTCGCGAGCTCGGAGGGCCACCAGATCTTCGGCCCGACCTGGAGCACGAGCGCGGGCACGAGCACGCTGCGCACGAGGAAGGTGTCGAGCAGCACGCCGAACGCCACGACGAAGCCGATCTCGGTGAGGAAGACGAGCGGCAGCACCGCCAGGACCGAGAAGGTGCCGGCCAGGACGATCCCGGCGCTCGTGATGACTCCGCCGGTGACCGCAAGGGCGCGCAGTATGCCCTCGCGGGTGCCGTGTTTCAGCGTCTCCTCACGCGCCCGCGCGACGAGGAAGATGTTGTAGTCGACCCCGAGCGCCACCAGGAAGACGAACGCGAACAGCGGCAGCGAGGGGTCCGAGCCTACGAAGCCGAAGATCACGTCGAAGACGAAGTAGCCCACGCCGAGCGCGGCGACGAAGCTCAGGATCACTGTCCCGATCAGGATCAGCGGCGCCACGACCGCGCGCAGCAGGATCACCAGGATCAGGAACACAACCAGCAGAACGATCGGCGGGATCACAGCGGAATCCCAGGCGGCGGCCTCGCGCACGTCGAACTCGACGGCGCTGGCGCCGCCGACGAGCGTGCCGGCGACCGCGCCGTCAGCCGCGTCCCGGATCGGGTCGATCAGATCGAACGCCTCTGTCGAGTAGGGCTCGGGCTCGAGTGTCGCCTGAACCAGCACGCCCTGCTCGCCCTCGGCGACGGGCGGGGAGACCGACTCGACGCCATTGACGCCCGCGACCGCGCTCGATACCGCCTCGACGTCGCCGCCGGGCGGGACGATCACGTCGGTGGGCGCGGCCGAGCCGGACGGGAAGCTCTTCGAGATGAGCTCCTGCCCCTCGACCGACTCGACCTTGGTCGTGTAGCTGTCGTTGGTAGTGAGGTCGGTCGAGAAGAAGGCGAGGCCCGCCGCCATCACGAGCAGGATCACGACGGAGCTGACGGCCACTCGCCGCGGCGCGGTGGCCACGCGGTCGCCGACCCGCTTCCAGAAGCCGTGGGTCTCGTCGGCCAGATGCTCGTGCTGGGTGCGCCTGACCTCGTACGGCTTGAAGATCGCCCGGTCGAGCGGACCTACGATCAGCGACGGGAAGCTCGCGCGGCCCCTGGTGACGGCCTTGACCAGGGCGCGCAGCAGCGCGTTGAGGATCACGAGCGGCAGCAGCAGGATCGCGACCAGCACGCCGCCGATCACGGGCAGCAATGCTCGGACGCTCGAGCCCTCGATGATCCTGCGACCGAGGCCGCTCTGGCCCACGTCCTGGGGCGCCGTCCAGCGCGGGGTGTGCGGGACGAACGGCCAGAACGCGCGCCTGCCGAAGATCGTGAGCAGCGCCGGCAGCAGCGTCAGCATCGCGAGCGCGGCGCATGCAACGCCCATCGCCCCGAACGGGCCCATGCCTGAGGTGCCGTTGACCTTCGCGATCGAGAGGCAGAAGAGGGCCGCGATCACGGTCGCGGCCGACGCAAATACGGCGGGCCCGGCCGACCTCAGCGCCTTCTGCGCCGCGATGTGGCGATCGTCCTCGTGGTGGAGCTCCTCCCGGTATCTGGCGACGATCAACAGCGCGTAGTCGGTGCCGGCGCCGAGCACGATGATCGACATGATCGAACTCGATTGCCCGTTGACGGTCACCCCGAGCTCCGTGATCCCGTAGCCGATCGAGCGCGCCAGGATCTCGGCGAAGATGACCGCCGTGAGCGGGATGAAGAGGAAGATCGGCGAGCGGTAGATCAGGATCAGCAGGAAGATCACGAGCGACAGCGCGGCCAGCAGCAGCGTGCCGTTGATCGACTCGAACACGTCGATCGCGTCCGCCCCGTAGCCGGCGCCGCCGGTGATCTTCACCTCGAGGCCGCCGCCCGGGTCCGAGACCTGCTCGCGCCAGAACTCGACCGGGTCGAGGAGGGTGTCGCCCTGGCCGTCGCCCTTGATGTAGGCGGTGACGAGTGCCGCCTTGCCGTCCTCCGAGCAGACCGGGCCGACGAAGGGCGCATAGCCCTCGGGTTGGTTCGGGAGCGGCGTGGTCGGGCCCGCGCAGCCCTCGGCCTGGGCGCCGCCGCTCGGCGCCTGGCCTGCTTCGGACTCGCCGGTGCCGCTGCCGCCCGAGGCCGCTGTTGCGCCGTCCGGAACGACGCCCGGGAAGCGCTCCTCGGTTAGCCTCCGAGCGTCCTCGGCGATGCGCTGGCGGTCCGCCGCCGTCAGGCCGGACTCGCGCCGGTAGACGATCACCGCCGGCGCCAGCTCGCCGCCCTGGAGCTCCTCGGTGGCCTCGAGCGCCTTCGTCGACTCAGCGTCACCGGGGAGGAACGACGTCGACTCGTTGTCCTCCGCGTCGGTGAACTTGCCGGGCAGGTTGGCGGGGCCCGAGGCGATGAAGATCGCCACCAGCCAGATCAAGAACACAACCCACTTGGCCCGGCGTCCGGTGGCGATGGTGAAGATCGAGCGGCGTTCCTGATTCATGACCCGGTAGGGTTACGAGAACTCTCTTGATTGTCAAGATGCTTAGCCGTTAAGATTCCACATCCGAATGACGGACCCGGTCGCTTTGCTCGTCGCACTACGCCGCTACGGACTGGAGAACGACCGCTTCGACCTCGCCGTGGCGCGCGCACATGATGTGTCGATGACGGAGATGAAGGCGATCGATCACATTCAGGCCGAGGGCGAGCTCACCCCGCGCGAGCTCGGGGAGCGGCTCAGCCTCACCTCGGGGGCCGTGACCGCCGTCATCGACCGGCTGGAGCGACACGGCTGGGTCGCGCGCAACCCCCACCCGAGGGACCGCCGCTCGGTGGTCGTGCGGATGACCGAGCAGTCGATCGAGGCCGGCGCGCGCATCTACCTGCCCTACTCGGAGGCGTTGGCCCGGCTCGCCGCCGGGCTGCCCGCGGCGTCGCGGAAGGCGATCACCGACTTCCTCGACAAGGCGGCCGACATCGCCGCCGAGCACGCTAGAGAATGGAGAGATAGCGGTCCAGCTCCCACTGGGAGACCTGAACCCGGTAGTCCTCCCACTCGTGCCGCTTGATCTCCACGTAGCGGTTGAAGATGTGCTCGCCGAACGTGCGCAGCACGAGCTCCGATTCGGCGGTCAGCTCGATCGCCTCGCCGAGCGTCTCCGGAAGCTGCTCGATCCCTAGCCGCTTCCGCTCCTCCGGGCTGATGTGGTAGAGGTTCTTCTCCATCGGCTCGGGCAGCTCGTAGCCCTTCTCGATTCCCTCGAGGCCCGCGGCGAGCAGCACGGCGAACGTCAGGTAGGGGTTGCAGGCGGGGTCCGGACAGCGCAGCTCCATCCGCGTGGCCTGCTCCTTGCCCGGGTGGTAGAGCGGCACGCGCACCAAGGCCGAGCGGTTGCGGCGTGACCAGGCGCAGTAGACCGGCGCCTCGAAGCCGGGCACGAGCCGCTTGTAGGAGTTGACCCACTGGGCGAACACCGAGGTGATTTCGCGCGCGTGCTTCAGCTGACCGGCGATGAAGGCCTTGCCGGTCTCCGATAGGTAGTACTGGTCGTTCTCGTCGTAGAAGGCGTTGCGCTCGTCCTTGAACAGGGACTGGTGCGTGTGCATGCCCGAGCCGTTCTCGCCGAATAGCGGCTTGGGCATGAAGGTGGCGTGCCAGCCGTACTTCATCGCGTATTCCTTGACCGTGATCCGGTAGGTCATGCAGTCGTCCGCCATCTTGAGCGCGTCCGCGTAGCGCATGTCGATCTCGTGCTGCGAGGGCCCCACCTCGTGGTGGGTGTACTCGACATGGATGCCGAGCTGTTCAAGGGCGAGCACCGTCTCGCGGCGCACGTCGGAGCCCGCGTCGAGTGTCGTGAGGTCGAAGTAGCCCCCCTCGTCGAGGATCTCCGGCACCCCGTTCTCGGGCCTGGCGTTGCGGAAATAGAAGTACTCGAGCTCGGGGCCGACGTAGAAGTTCGAGAAGCCCATGCCCTCGGCACGCTCGAGGGTCCGCCGCAGGACGTGGCGCGGGTCGCCCTCGTAGGGGTCACGGTCGGGCGTCACGACGTCGCAGAACATGCGCGCCACGCCCCTGTCCTCTGGTCGCCAGGGGAGCACCGCGAACGTCGTCGCCACCGGCATCGCGATCATGTCCGACTCCTCGATCGCGTTGAAACCGGTGATCGACGAGCCGTCGAAGCCCATCCCGCCTTCGAAGGCGTCGTCGAGCTCCTGCGCGTTGATCGAGAAGCTCTTGAGCTGGCCGAGGATGTCCGTGAACCAAAGGCGGACGAAGCGGATGTCGCGGTCCTTGACGAAGGCCTTTACGTCGTCAGCGGTCTGCGGCTGGTCGACCATGCGGCTCCTTCTCGATGTCGGGAGTCGCGTAGGCTAAACGGCTCGGGCGCCCGGCTACATCCAGGCCCGCGCCCAGAGCTTGAGCGCCCGGACCGCCGGCTCGAGGGCTGCGCCCTTATCGGTGAGCGAGTACTCCACCTTGACAGGCGTGTCGTCGATCACGCGCCGCTCGACGATCCCCTCGGCCTCGAGTTCCTTCATGCGCTCGGACAGCAGCCGGTCGGAGAGATCGGGCACCAGCTGCTTGACCTCGGAGAAGCGCGCCGGGCCATCCATCAGGACAAAGAGGATCGCGCCGGTCCAGCGCTTGCCGACGAGCTCGACGGCGTGGTGGTAATGCCCGCAGCAGGTCTCGCGCTGGAGGATCGTTGCAGCGGACTTGGCCGGCTGCGCAGCCATCCCCAACATCGTAGCCCTCCGCACGGCTTACCTGCTCAGGCGGCCTGTGCCAGCCGCGAGTCCTCGCTCGAGCCGTCCACGGGGACGTCGCCGGCCCGCGTGACCAGGTTGCCGAACGTGCCGAGAGCCACGTGCGCGATCGTCTCGAGAATCTGCTCGTCCTCCCAGCCCGCCTCGCGCGTCTCCTCGAGCACGTGCCGGGGCGGGGCGCCGTCTGTCTCGATCACCGACTTGACGTAGCGGAGGAGCATCGACTCCTTCTCGTCACGCGAGTCGAACTCGCGCGCGAGCGCGATCTCGTCGAGGCCGAGGCCGGCGTCACGAGCGGTTCGCAGCAGCGTCGAGAGCGCGTATTCGCTCTTCTGGTGCTCGGCCACCGCCAGCGCGATGCGCTGCTGGGTCGCATAGGCGAGCGTGCCGTTACGCAGCTCCGAGCGGAAGCGGGCGTACGCGCGCAGCACGGCCGGGGAGCCGGCGAGCACGCCTAGGAAGTTCGGGAGCTGTCCTCCGCCCGTGAGCGCACCCTTGAGAATCGGCACGCTGCGCTCGGGAGCCGTGAGCTCATCGTGTACCTGGAACCTGCTCTCCTTGACCTTCATCGCGCTTCTCTTTCTGCGTACGACTTACCTGCGGTAAGTGTAAAGGAAAAAGGCTTGATTTCCACTCCAATGAGGGATACGGATCAAGCCGCGCGGCGGATGAGCAGCCCGGTCTAGGCGTGCGCGGTCCCGGCGGCGACGGCCACCAGGAAGAGGCCCAGCAGAAAGGCCCAGAGGGCGATCCGGTCGGGCTGCGCCATCTGACTGTCGATCAGCGAGCGGCGCCGGCGCTCGGGCGTCGGCCGACCGGTGATCGTGATCGTGCGGCGCTCGGCCGCGGGTGCCGAGGCAGACGCGGTGCGCTCGAAGCGACGCGACTCGGAGTGCGTGGCGTCCTCGGTCGGACGAAGCTCCTCGACGGTTCCACCCTCGCCGTCGTCCAGGTCGGCCCGGCTCGGACTGCGCTCGGCGGCCTCGATCTTCCGCTCCCACTGGAGCAGGACCGCCTCGCGGCTCATGTCGTGCTGATCATCCTCACGCAAAGCGCGGGCACCGGCTGACTGCATCGGCTCTCTTTCGTCTCGCCTGCGGGGTTAGCTGACGGGCTCGCGCTGAAAGAGTTGCGCTACGCGGAACCTCCGCGACTCGCCCCAGGCCTACCGGCCAACGGGTCCCCCACGCCCCGATTCTCCGCTCAGGGCCTCGGCTTGGATGGAACGCGGCCATGCTAGCACCAGCCCTGGACGGCCCGAACGGAAGAGCCCGCAGCTTGCGGGCGTTTATGCAACATTCCGCCCAAACTGGAGGATTGGGCCCGCCGGCGGCGACGAGGGCCTACTGGCCGGCGACCCTGGAGACGTAGATCGCCACGTCCTCGGCGTCCTCCCCCTGGAGCACCCCGGCTGGCATCCGGCCCTGGCCGGTGCCGCCGTTCTTGATCGCGTTCAGCACACGCTGCCGGTCGAGGCCGCCTAGCTCGTCGAGGTTGGGGCCCGTGACGCCGGTCGCTTGAACGGCGGCGAGGGTGTGGCAGCTCTTGCAGTTCTGGATGAAGAGCTCCTTGCCGCGCTCCTCCTGCGTGGTCGGCTCCTCGCCCCGCAGCGCGCCGACGCCGCCCTCCGCCTCCCCCCTTCCGGCGATCACGGCCGCCGGGATCACCACGCCGAGCGCGAGGTAGAGCACCACGATCACGAAGGTGAAGATCTTGCCCCCGCGCGTGAGATACACCTCACGGGCCGCGCCCGCGCCCCCTGCGAAGGCGATGAACAGCACGCCGATCCCCACGACGACGAAGGGAGCGAGGACAAACAGGACCTCCATCGGCGCGGCACTCTACCTGCCGCGCGCGACGAGGGCAGGGGGCTTGCCGGCGGTCCGGGCTAGGCGGAACCGGCAGCCGCGCGCCGCGCGCGCTTCCAGCTTCCGTATGCGGCGAAGATCTGGTCGAGACCGGGCAGCTCGTCGTCGTCCGAGGCGTACTGCTGGTAGTCGACCATCAGCAGCCGCTCGGGACGTGCCCCGATGCCCTCGGCCACTGAGCGGATCGCCCGGCAGACCGTCTCTTTCGAGACCCGGCGCTCCGGGCCGGAGCGCTTGGCCTCATGGGCGAACACGCCCGCCGCGCTGCCGCGCGCCCCGGGCTCGGCCGACGGTTCCGTGCGGGCGCGGCCCATTCCAACCAGCAGCCGGCAGTGGGGGCAGCGCTCCGGCTCCTTCGGCCAATCGTCGCCGACGCCCTTCTCGATCAGGAGGTGGCAGTGCGGACAGTAGGCGTCCTCGGCCTTGCTCTTCCTGCGCGTGCGTGGGGGTGCGGTCTGCGTGGCCATCTGGAGGCTGTCTCACCTCGTAGCCGAATTTGGCTGCGCCCAAACCCCGAATGTAGAAAGCACCCCCACATGGGGGTCTGCCGGCGCGCGCCGCCTGAATGTAGAAGGCCCCCGCGGGCTGCGGGGGCCTTCCTTAGCCGGCCGGTAAGCCGGATCCTGTCGCGAGCAGCCATCCATCTCGCCTTTCGGCGGGGCCTGTCGGCCCTGCGGCCTACCTGGAGCTCGGCGGGCAGCGTCGTCGCTCCTGCTTGGCCTTGCACCGGGCGGGGTTTGCCTGGCCGCCGCGTCGCCGCGACGCCGGTGCGCTCTTACCGCACCATTTCACCCTTGCCGGCACGAGGAAACTCTTTTCCCTGCGCAGCCGGCCGAGCCGGCTGCTTCGGGCCTTGTGTGGCCTCGCGCTTAGGCGGTGTGTTTCTGTGGCACTTTCCCGCGGGTTTCCCCGGGTCGGTTCCCCGACCGCCCTGCCCTGTGGTGTCCGGACTTTCCTCGAGGGGCCGGTTTTCTCCCCGACCTCCCCGCGGCTGCCTGGCCGGCCCGTCAATGGTAGGCGGCCTGGGGCCGGGCGTCGACCGGCAAGGGCTCGTGATCGAGGCGCGGCACGAGCCTGTCGAGCCAGCGCGGGATCCACCAGTTCGCCCGACCCAGCATCTGCATGACGGCCGGAACGAGGACCATCCTCACGATCGTGGCGTCCACGCGCTCGTGGCGGAGGGGCTCTCGAACGAGGAGATCGCGGACCGGCTCGTGGTCAGCCCGGCCACCGCCAAGACCCACGTGAGCCGCGCAATGGTGAAGCTGGGCGCGCGCGACCGGGCCCACTTCGTCGTGCTCGCCTACGAGCACGGGCTGGTGCGGCCGGGCTGGTGGGCTGAGCGCCGGCCCAGCTGCCTGAGCGCCGGCATAGCTGCCTGAGCGGCGACTCACCGCCGCCGGTGACGGCGCCCCGTCGCCGGGCGGCGGCCGCCACCCTCCGCTTCCTGTACCGGGCCGGTGACGACCGCTCCGTTCAGGTGCTGCGCGGCGTCCGAGCACAGCCAGCATGCTGCCGCCGCGAAGCCTGCGCTGCCCGGGGCGCGTGCCAGGGCGTTGACGCGCACGTTGCCGCTCTGCTCGAGCGCGGTTGCCCGGGTCAGCCCCACGACGCAGCGCGCGTCGTCGGACCAGCCGAGCGGACCCAGGGCGACATTGACGATCGCCCCGCCGCCGGACGCGGCGATGGCGGGCAGCTGGTGGCGCACGGCGAAGTACACCGCTCGGCAATCCGGCTCCGCGAGGTCGTCGAGGCCACGCGCGCGGCCTGGCCCGTTCACGGCGAGGTCGAGGCGGCCAAACACTCTGAGGGCCTCGTCGGCCAGCCGCGCGACCGCCTGCGGATCCCCGAGATCGGTCGCTATCGCGATCGCCCGTCCTCCACTCCCCTCGATCTGACGAGCGACGCGGGCGATCGCCAGCTGGTCGGAAGCGCCGAGCACCACGCTCGCGCCGTTCTCCGCAAGCGCGGCGGCCACGGCGGCGGCGGAGCGGCCGGCGCCAGTGACCATCGCGACCCTGCCGTTGAGCGCCCGGCGGGCCCGGGAGGACGGTCGCGCGTCGCGGCCCGAGCGGGCCTGGCGGCCGGCGGCACGGTCTGGGCGTAGCGAACGGCCGGCACCGCGTGCGGGACGAGGCTGGATGCGTCCACGGGGCGGGGCGGTAGTCATCTCATGTCTCCTGTCTCGTAATCGGAGCCAGGAATCGTGCTCGGCCGCAGGCAATCCGGCATCGGATCAGGGGAGGATCCGGCCGTACCTCGCAGGGAGTACGTCGCGGGACGCGGGGCCCACCTGGCAAGCGCCGTCTGCCCCTTCCGGTCGATTCTTGCCCCATCTGTGACGAGTGCCTCACATCGGGGTCCGCGCAGGCTCGAAAGTTCTCTCGACTCACGCCGCGCCCGCCAGAAGCGACACGGGAGGCCAAACGGACAATGCTCGAATCGCCAGCGCCGACGACCGCGACCCGATACAGCCGCAGCTACGAGGTGGACCGCTACCCCGCTGATCTGTCCGCTGCACACGCGGCGGCACCGATTCGGCCGGACCGTCTCACGGTCTGGCCCACTGAGGACGGCTCGTTCGGGATCGACGTGGGCTGGTACGGACGCGAGTGCATTCTCCGGGCCGTCGTGGTCAGGCGGCTCCTGAGCGAGGCGGGCTATCCCGCGACTGTCGGCAACTCGGTCGACGGGCGCAACTGGGAACTGACTGTCGGTCCGGTACCCCCCGATGAGGTGGCAAACGTCATCGACACCTACATCTGGTGATTCGGCTGTGCTAACGAACTTCAACTTGGTCGCGCCCTCCCTCCCAGCGCGACCTGGGTAGCGCCTATCCCTCCGGGCGCAACCTCCACGACGAGGAGGCTGCGCGGCCCAAACGGTCGCGCGGCCTCCACGTCGTAAACAGTCGCTCAGCTGAGGCGACTGCCGCAGGTTCCGCACTCGCCAGATCCGTCCGTGAGCGTCATACGAGACCTGCACACCGGGCACTCGGCGGCGCCGTGAGTGTTGAGCGCCCGCCACGTCTCCCGCAACCGCTCCTCCAGCGTCGCGCGGCCGCCGGCCGGGGGCGGGTCACCGGCGGACTCGCCGAACATCCTCGTGGGCGATTCGAGCAACGCCGTGGTCATGACACCCTCCGGCACACGCCCACCACGCGACCCAGCAGCTGCACATCGCGGCTCCGGATCGGCTCGAGCGCGTCGTTCTCGGGCTGAAGTCGCACGTGGTCCTGCTCACGGAAGAAGCGCTTGACGGTCGCCTCCTCCTCCACCAGCGCCACCACGATCTCACCGTCGGCGGCGGTCTCCTGAGGGCGAACGACCACGTAGTCGCCCTCGAAGATCCCCGCCCCCGTCATCGAGTCGCCCTTCACGCGCAGGACGAACCCACCCTCGTCCCCGCCCGCGATCTGCGGAACAGGGATGTACTCCTCGATGTTCTCCTCAGCCAGCACGGGACGGCCCGCGGCGACCTGCCCGACCACCGGAAGCCCGGCCGGCGCGACCGCCGCCTTCGCCTTGTCGACCAGGACCTCGATCGCCCGAGGCTTCGTCGGGTCGCGCCGCAGAAGCCCGAGCTTCTCGAGGTTGGCAAGGTGGGCGTGAACGGTCGAGGACGAGGTCAGGCCGATCGCCTTCCCGATGTCCCGAACCGTCGGCGGGTAGCCGTGCTCCTCGCCGTACCGCTTCACGTATTCGAAGATCTCCCGCTGCCGCTTGGTCAGGTTCAGCTCGACCATCAGGACCTCCCTGCGAAGCCGTTTCGATTGCCTGATCCGAACATGTGTTCGCAGAGTACCCGGGGGGTCGGACGGCATCAACCCCGGGCCGGAGCGCAGCGGGTACCGCTCTATACTCAGCGCTCCACGCGCCTGTGGCGGAATTGGTAGACGCGCAAGGTTGAGGGCCTTGTCCTGTGTAAACGGGGTGGGAGTTCGAGTCTCCCTGGGC
>CAVWSN010000027.1:0-118874 GCA_963757815.1 uncultured Thermoleophilaceae bacterium
AGCCCGCCGGAGACCGAGCACTTTCGCCAAATCGACCGCCAGTTCGGCCACCGGCGACGGCGGCCGCACCTCAATGCGGACAATCCCCTGCGTCCGAGCCAGCTGGAGGAGCCGGGAAAGATATGGAGCGCGAGACATCGAGGCGTTCCGCCACCTCCTGCTGCGAGAGCTCCTCCTCGTAGTAGAGCGACGCTGCCGGACGCATCGCGGCCAGTGACTCCGGCGTGGGGAGGGCCGGAGCCTCCATCGCCGACCCCGCCGAGCCCGCCCGCAGCGCGGTGGTCACGCCGCGCACTGAGTCCCCATGGGCGTCGAGCACCGCGAGGAGCTGATCGAAGCGGCGCCGCACCGTGCCGTCGAGAAACGCGCGACGCTCTTCGGGTGCCATGGTGATGCTCTCCTTCCAGAGGGATCGCCCGGCGATGAAGCCCGCAGCGCCGCCCTCCATGGACACGCCGAGTTGCTCGCAGAAAGCCTCGCCGGCCCCGAGACGCTGGCCTTGAGAGCACCGCCCAGGGCGTGGAGATCGCGGGCGGGACACCGCCTCGCACGCGGCCAACGAGCCGGGGTACTCGAGCTTGAGCAACTTCGCGCCACACGCCTCCAGGAGGACGGCGCCGTCGCGGATCGACATCGCCGCGGCGAGCCGCGAACGCTGCCGGGGTTTCGTGGTCCAGGCGGTACGTCATCGCCTCGATGACGCACAGGAGCTGCTCCCTGCGGCAGTCGTCGAGCGCCGCCCGGACGAGCTCCGCGGTGTAGCCGTCGAGGTCCTCGCGGTCCGGCCGGACGAAGACCATGACCTTGGCAGCTGTTGCACCGCGCTCACGTGCCCCGGCGGCGCCGAGGCCATCGATCAACTCCGACCGGCGCAGCCCGCCGACCGTGTCGAAGCCATCCGCCTCGATCCTCACCAGGAGCCCCACATCGCGGGCGAGCCCACCGCGCTCGACGATCTCGACCACGGAAACGTCCGGATCGAGAAGCACCGCGCTGGCGTCGCGCCCGACGGCGTCGACGATGTCGTACTTGATCGCGCGCTGCGCCTCGGCGTGGGCCTGCAGTCCCGCCGCCTTCAGCATCTCGACCAGCGGGTCGCCGTGATCGGCGGCTACGACGGCCAGCCGGCCGCCGGAGTCGGCGATCCGCGCCAGCGCGGCGATGTCGGCCGTCGTGAGGTCCTCATTGCCGGGAGTTTGTGCTCAGCTGCAACTGGCGCCGAGGCTAGCGCGCGGTGCGAGGAACGGAAGCGGAGTCCGGGGCCATTGTCGCGGGGCCGCTGAACGTCGACCTGGTGGTAGCCGCCGAGCGGTTGCCGGGGCGCGGCGAGACCGTGCTGGGCCGCCGCCTCGAACGGTACGGCGGCGGCAAGGGGGCCAACGCGGCGGTCGCGGCGGCACGACTGGGCGCCGAGGCCCGGCCGGCTCGTCGCCGCCGTGGGGGGCGATGACCTGGGTCGGGAGGCGCTCGCCGGCAAGTTGGCGCGGCGAGGGGGTCGACGTCGATGGGCGGGGCGCGAGCGAAGTGTCCGACGAGGCCAACGGGGGGGGCGGTCATCGTGGTCGATGACGGCGGCGGCGACAATCAGATCGCCGTCGGAGCCGGGGCCTACGCCGCCCTTGCGCCGATTTGGTTCGGCGCGCCCTCGAGGGAGCCCTCGATGGTGCTGGATGCGTGCTCGTCAGCCGGGAGTCCCGCACGCGGCCTCCGCGCGGCCGTGGACGCGGGACGAGAGCGCAGAGTTCCGGTGGTCGTCGACCCCGCGCCGGCTGGCGCGGCGGCTCTCGAGCTCGCGGTCTTCGGGCCGATCTTCACACCAAAAGCGGGTGAGGCTCGCCGCTGACCGGGGAGGCGACAAGCGGCGGGCGGCGGCCGCGCTCAACCGACGCACCGGTGCGCCGGTCGTCGTCACCGACGGCTCGGAGGGAGCCCTGTTGCTCGAGGAGCCCGATGCCGAAGTGCTCGGCTTGCCGTCGCCGCCAGGCGTGTCGGCGGTGGACACCACCGGGGCGGGCGACACGTTCTCCGGAGCCTTGGCCACCCGCGTCGCCGCCGGCGACGACCTGCGCGCCGCGGTGGCGTTCGCCGTGGCGGCCGGCGCCTGCGCGGTACGCGCCCATGGCGCGCGCAGCGGCATGCCCACGGAGGCCGAAGTCCACGCGATCCTAGCCTGACATCCGTTCTGGACAAATGTTCAGCCAGTGGTAGACTCGCGCCCGCCGTAACCCATGCGCGAGCCGAGGAGGAGGAGCTGCAGCGATGCCCGAGCCTGTGCTTGAGGCGCGCCAGATCGTAAAGCGTTTCGGCCGCGTGCAGGCGTTGCGAGGCGCGAACCTCACCGTCTATCCGCAGGAGGTCGTCGCGCTCGTGGGCGACAACGGCGCGGGCAAGAGCACGCTGGTGAAGACCGTGGTCGGCGTCCATCCTCCCGACGAGGGCGAGATCCTCTTCGAGGGCAACCCGGTGACGGTCAACACGCCGCATGAGGCGCGCGACCTGGGGATCGAGACCGTCTATCAGGACCTCGCGCTGGCGGCGGAGGTCGACCCGGCGGCGAACATGTTCCTGGGCCGCGAGATCCTGCGGACGGGGCCGCTCGGCAAGCTCGGCTTCCTGGACAAGAAGGCGATGCGACGGCGCAGCGACGAGGCGTTCGAGTCGCTCGGCGTCAGGATCCAGGACACGAGCGCGCGCGTGGCCAACATGTCCGGCGGCCAGCGCCAGGGCATCGCGATCTGCCGCGCCGTCACCTGGGCGAGCAGGATCGTCTTCATGGACGAGCCGACGGCGGCGCTCGGCGTCGTGCAGACCCGCAACGTCCTCGACCAGATCAGGCGCGTGCGCGAGCACGGGCTGTCGGTCGTCCTGATCAGCCACAACATGCCGGAGGTCTTCGAGGTGGCCGACCGCATCGAGGTGTTGCGGCTCGGCGCGCGCGTGGCGAGCCTGCGACCGAAGGACGTGTCGATGGAGGACGTGGTCGCCGCGATGACCGGCGCGCTCACCTTCCACGAGGAGGAAGACGGGAGGTGACCACGCCCACGACGCCGCCCGCCGACGTCGAGGCGGAGGGGCTGCTCGAGGAGGAGCGGGAACCGTGGTGGCAGCGGCTCGTCACGGGCCAGAGCACGGCGATCGCCCTGATCCTGGTCGGCCTGATCGCCGTCTTCTCGTTCCTGAGGCCCGAGGAGTTCCTCGACGTCAACAACGCCCGCAACATCGCGACCGACGCGGCGGTCCTGCTCGTGCTCGCGGTCGGCCTGACGTTCGTGATCATCACGGCCGGCATCGACCTCTCGGTCGGCGCGGTGCTCGTCTTCTCAGGCGTCGTGGCGGCGAAGCTCATGAACGAGATGGGCGGCGACAACTGGGGCGTGATCCTCGTCGGCCTCGGGGTCGCGCTAGCGTCCGGACTGGGATGGGGCCTGCTGAACGGCTTCCTCGTCGCCAAGGCGAAGATTCCCGCGTTCATCGTCACGCTGGGCACGCTGGGCATGGCGCTCGGCTCGGCGCTCCTGATCACCGGCGGCGTCGACCAGCGCGACGTGCCGTTCAAGCTCATCGACACCGTCGGCAGCGGACGGGCATTCGACGAGATCCCCTACCTCGTGCTGATCGCGGCGGTTGTCGCGCTCGTGTTCGGCGTCATCCTCGCCATGACCCGCTTTGGCCGCTACACCTACGCGATCGGCTCGAACGAGGAGGCCGTGCGGCGCGCCGGCGTCAACGTCGACGCCCACCTCATCAAGGTGTATGCGATCGGCGGGCACGCTTTCCGGGCTCGCCGGCTTCATGTCGCTCGCGCGCTTCGGCACCACGACGATCGGCGGCCACTCGACCGACAACCTCGACGCGATCTCGGCGGTCGTCATCGGCGGCACGAGCCTCTTCGGCGGCATTGGCACGATGATCGGCACGGTCGTCGGCGTCTTCATCCCGGCCGTTCTCCGCAACGGTTTCGTCATCGTCGGCGTCCAGCCGTTCTGGCAGCAGGTGGCGGTGGGCGCCGTCCTGATCGTGGCGGTCTACCTCGACCAGCTGCGCCGGGCTCGCTACCGGCGCTGATCCATTGGCCCAACAAACAGGAGGAGATCTGATGTCAAGCACAGCACAAGGCCCGCGGTGGAGGCTCACCTTCATTGCCGTGCTCGCGCTCTCGGCCGCCCTGTTCGTCGCCGCCTGTGGTGATGACGACGACGATGGTGGCGGCGGAGGAGGCGGCGGCGGGGGCGACGGCTACACGATGACGCTCATCGCGGGCGTCCGCGGCGACCAGTTCTACATCACGATGAACTGCGGCGCCCAGGAAGAGGCCCGAAAGCAGGGCGTGGAGCTCGACTTCCAGGGGCCCGACCAGTTCGACGCCTCGCTCCAGACCCCGATCGTCAACGCGGTCACGCAGAAGAAGCCCGACGCGATCCTGGTCGCGCCGACCGACACCAAGGCGATGTACGTCCCGATCAAGGCGGCCGCCGACGCCGGCATAACGATCGTGCTCGTCGACACCACGCTGGAGCAGCCCGACATGGCCGTGTCGCAGATCGCTTCGGACAACGAGGCCGGCGGCAGCGAGGCGGCCAAGGCGCTTGCGGACCTGATCGGCGGCGAGGGCAAGGTCTTCGTCAGCAACGTGAACCCGGGCATCTCGACCACCGACGCGCGCGCCCAGGGCTTCGAGGACGAAGCCAAGAAGCTCGGTCTCGAATACGTCGGACTGGAATACAACGACGACGACCCGGCCAAGGCGGCGGCGATTGCCAAGGCGCAGCTCGCCAAGAACCCCGACCTCGCCGGCATCTTCGCGACCAACCTGTTCGGGGCCGAGGGCTCGGCGACCGGCGTGCGCGAGGCCGGCAAGGGCGGCGACGTCAAGATCGTGGGCTTCGACGCCGGCCCGAAGCAGATCGAGGACCTCAACAGCGGGCTCATCCAGGCGCTCGTCGCCCAGAAGCCGGCCGACATCGGCAAGTTTGGCGTCCAGCAGGCGGTGGCGGCGCTCGACGGCAAGCCGACCAAGGAGAAGATCGGCACCGGCTCGGTGACGCTCACCAAGGACAACCTCGAGGAGAACCCGGACATCCCCTACAAGGCCGAGTGCTAGCTGAGCTGCCCGGGCGCGGGGTGCGGCGGAGGCCGCACCCCGCAGCCGCGGGCGGGTGCCGTCAGCCCGACGCCCCGCTCGACGCCGGCGAGCGCACGGACGGGAGGTCGTCGACGCTCGCGAAGAGGCCCGCGGCGACGCCGGCGATCAGCGCCGCGCCGCGGGCGCCGGCCTCGACGACCGGCGGGGCCTCCACGGCCCCGAAGCGCGCCTTCGACGCACGCACCGCCTCGTCGCGTGCCCAGCCGCCGGTGACGACGATGCGCCGGTGCGGGCCGGCGACCTCCGCGGTGGCCCGCAGCAGCGCGTCGACCTCCGCCGCCACGGCGTCGACCGCCGCTCGCCAGATGCGCTCGGCCGGCACGCCGTCGGGTAGGCGCAGCTGGCGGGCGCTCCAGCGAGTGCAACTCGAGCTCGAGCACGGGAACCTCGCCGGGAGCGGTGGCGATCGCGCCGGCGGCGAGCTCGGGGCGGCCGGCGGCATCGACGCCGAGTCGGTCGAGGACCTCCTGCAGGGCGATGCCGGACCAGACCCCGGCGAGCAGCGCCTGGCGGCCCTCGGACACATGGAACCCGACGGTCACCCCGGCGGCGACGCTGCGGCGGACCTGCTCCGGCCCCAGCGGCGGCGCGACCACGCGGACGAGCGCCTCGGCGGTGCCACATGAGTCGAGCACGTCGCCGGGAGCCACCACCCCCACTCCGACGCCGGCGCAGAGGTGGTCGTGGCCCGCGACGGTGAGGGCGGCACCGCGCGCCTGCGGCAGCGCCGCGCCGTCGGCGGCGCCGGCCGGCGTCCCCGCGAGCACCAGCTCGGGCAGCAGGTCGTCCGGCATCCCGGCCCATGCCAGAGCATCGGCAAAGGGCGCCTTGGCGGTCAGGTCGAGCAGTCCCGTGCGCGATGCCAGCGAGAGCTCGGCAATGTCGGCCCCGCCGAGCCGGTGGACGACCCACTCCCCAACGTTCAGCCAGCGGCGCGCGGCGCGTGCCGGTGGATGATGGTCGACGAGCCAGCGCAGCTTCGCCAGCGTGCAGAGCGGACTTGCCGGCAGGCCGGTGCGCTCGCTGAAACGCTCCTCGCCCAGTTCGGCCGCGATCCGTTCGGCCTCGCTCGCGCCGCGCGCGTCGTGCCATGCGATGGCGGGATGCAGCACGCGATTCTCCCCATCGAGGAGCACGCCGGCCTCGGCCATGCTGGTCACGCCGATGCCGCGCACGCGGCCCTCGGGAGCGGCGGCCACTGCCGCACGCGCGGCCTCCACGGCTGCGCCGAACAGCGCCTCGGGGTCGACCTCGGCGCCGGTCGGCACCTGCCGCCACGGGGTCGGCGCCTTGCCATGGGCGAGCTCGCGCCCGTCCTCGTCCACAACCGCCGCCTTACAGGCGGACGTGCCGACGTCGATGCCGACGAGCAGGTCCGTCAAGCGCCGGCTCCGTTCGCGGCCGGCGGCCGGCAGGCGATCAGAACGACCTCGCCGCTGACGCGGCACGCCCCGGCGCCGTGCGGCAGGAGCAGCGTTTCGCCCCGGCGCAACTCGAGCGGCTCCCCGTCCTCGGGCTCGAGCGTCCCGCCGCCCTCCAGCACGACGAGGACCGCGAAGCCGGGCTCGATCTCGGTCTCCGGAGCGGGCGCGACGCGCTCGGCGCGGAAGAACGGGTCGGCCTCCTCGGGCAGCAGTCGGGCGACCGGCCCATCCGGCCGCGGACCGCGCAGCGCCGCGATGTCGCGCCCGGCGCGGTCGACGCACCCGAGCGCGCTGTCCCAACCCAGGCCGAGACTCGCCTCGAGAGGGTCGTCGATTCCGAAGCCCTGCCACTCGAGCAGCACCGAGAGGTCGGTCGGCTCCTGCAGCTCGAGGATCAGGAGCCCCTCGCCGATCGCATGGGGAACGCCGGCCGGTACGAACAGCGCGTCTCCCGGGCTCACCGCGACGGGGTTGAGGGCGCCGAGAAGGGCGGCGCCGTCCTGCTCGTCGACCCAGCGCTCGAGCGTCTCGGCCGGCACCTCGTCGCGGAAGCCGATGTGCACGCTCGCCTCCGGCACGGTCGTGCCGACGACGATCCAGGCTTCGGTCTTTCCGTAGGGCACGTCGAGGGCGGCCCGCGCGAACGGTCCGTCCGGATGGACGTGGACAGGCAGCCGCTGACCGGCGTCCAGCAGCTTCACGAGCAGCGCGGGATCGGCACCACGCCGGGCGGCGTGGCCTGCGCCCAGGAAGCCGACCGGGTCGCCGGCGATCGCGTCGCGGAGCAGCTCACCGCCCGGTAGGCGGCTCAGCCCCAGCTCCTCCTCGCCGAAGACCGTCGTGGTGGAGCCGACCCAGTCCTCGGGCACGTGCGTGCCCTGTGGCTCGATGCCCCGGAGCGCCGCGATGGCCGGCCCGCCGCGATAGAAGCGCTGTACGCCGTTGGGCGGCAGGACGACCGGTCTCACGACGCCGACACCTCCCCCGCCCCTCTCGCGAGCTCCTCCGCGCGGGACGGGACGATGGCGCCGGCCTTCGCTGTCTCGACGCTCGCCGCGGCGGTCGCGAGACCGAGCACGACCGCGCCGTCGAGCGGCTCGCCACGCTCGAGGCCGACGCAGAGCCCGCCGACGAGCGCGTCGCCCGCGCCGATCGGGTTGTGGACCTCCACGCGCGGCGCCGCGTGCCAGCTCTGCTCGCCACCCTCGACGGCCACAGCGGCACCGGCCGCGCCCGCAGTGACGATCGCCGTGCGCGCGCCGCGCGCGACGAGCGCCGCCGCCGCGGCTGACGCTCGCTGCCGGACCTCGGCCGGGTCGCCGGCCTCGACCGTCTCGTCGGCGCGTCCAAGCAGTAGCGCTTCCGCCTCGGCGAGGTTCGGCGTGACGAAGTCGGGCCGCGCGCCCAGCGCCGCGGCAAGCAGCGGCCCGTTCGCATCGACCAGCGCCAGCACGCCATGCTCGCGCGCCAGCGCGACGAGCCGGGCGTAGCCGTCCTCGGGCGTCCCCGGCGGCACGCTGCCGCTGCACGCCAGTACCGCGTGCTCTTCGAGTCGCGCGGCGACCGCGCGCTCGTAGCGTTCCCAGTCGCCGGCGCCCAGGCCCGGTCCGGGCTCGTTCATGACCGTCACGCGGCCGCCACGTTCGAGCACGACCGCGGTCGACCGCAGCTCTCCGCCGACCGGGACGGCCTCGACGTCCAGCCCCTCATCGGCGAGCAGCCGCGC
Organism: uncultured Thermoleophilaceae bacterium; assembly: GCA_963757815.1. Lineage (GTDB taxonomy): Bacteria > Actinomycetota > Thermoleophilia > Solirubrobacterales > Thermoleophilaceae > JACVRW01. The sequence continues at coordinate 8,294 of CAVWSN010000027.1, forward strand.
CGCAGCCTGCCCGGTCCGCCCCGGGGTGAAGCCCACGAGGAGAGCCGGCGCATCCAGCGCCCGCGCGACGCGGGCGACGTTGACGCCCTTGCCGCCAGGCGTGACCACGACGTCATCGAACCGCAGGACCTCGCCGGGCCGCAGCTCGTCGATGGTGAGCGTGCGGTCGATCGTGAGGTTCGGGCCGGCGATGAGCATGCGACCTGGGGCAAGCTACCCCTCGGCCGCGCCGAGTCGCCTGGGCCATTGCGTCCGCCCCAACAGGGGAACCCGACCTGGTGTTGTCACACGACATCAAGTCGGCAACGTTCAGCAAACACTCCATGTTCTGGTCGGAGCCGACGCGGATCTATCGGGGCCGCGCTGAACTCAGGGAGTGGCTCGACCGGGTCATGGAGCCCTGGGAGACCCTCCGCTTCGAGGTCGAGGAGATGACCGAAGCTGCCGACGATCTGGTTTTCGGTGGCGCGCGTCTCACCGGGCGTGGCAGGGGCAGCGGCGTGCAGACCGAGATCCGCGGATGGTTCCTATACAAGGTCGTCGGCGTAGTCACGCCCTTCGTCGGCGCGCGAAAACCGTCACCTCTCCGTTTTGCCCACCATATGGGTGGTCAGAACGGCAAGGTGGACAAGCTGGTCCTGTCGATCGCGGCGCCTGCCGCAGGGGTGCCCACCGGGTGGAAGTACTAAGTCAAACGACTGCATGGCGTGCTCCTTGCTCTCGTGAGCTCAACGCGGTCCGCGGTCAGGCAACAAGTGGCTCCAGGAGCGCCCGTTCCGCCTCCGAGAGCCGATCCTTGGCCCCCGCCGCCTGGTGCCAGTGCGGGTAGATCAGCGGAGGGCGGCTGACTCGCTCGAGACGGTCGAGTTCCTGCGCGCTCAGGTGCACCGAGGCGCACGCGAGGTTGTCGGCGAGCTGCTCCTCGGTGCGCGCGCCGATCACGACCGAGGTGACGCCTCGGCGCGTCAGCAGCCACGCGAGCGCGACTTGCGCCGCCGAGACGCCGTGCTCCTCACCTATGTCGACGAGTGCCTCGACGATGTCATAGAGCTGCTCCTGGTCGCGCACCGGCGGCTCGTGCCACCCGAGGACCTGCCGCGCTCCCGCGGGGCCCTCTTGGCCGCGGCGGAACTTGCCCGAAAGCAGGCCACCGGCGAGCGGACTCCAGATGAGAACGCCCGAGACCCTGGTCGATCGCGGCCGGCAGCAGCTCGTACTCCGCGTCGCGCGTCTGCAGCGAGTAGTGGATCTGCGAGCTGACGTATCGCTGGTAGCCGAGCCGGTCGGCAGTGCCGAGCGATTTTGCGGTCTGCCAGCCGGCGAAGTTGGAACACCCGAGGTAGCGGACCTTGCCGGACCGCACCAGCGCGTCGAGCGCCTCGAGGGTCTCCTCGACGGGCGTGACGCCGTCCCACTCGTGCGCGTAGTAGAGATCGATGTGGTCAGTCCGCAGGCGCCGCAGGCTGGCCTCGCACGAGGCGATCAGGTGGTGCCGCGAGAGGCCGGCGTCGTTCGGTCCCGAACCGGTCGGGAACCGCGCCTTGGTTGAGACGAGGATGCGGTCGCGTCGGCCGGCGAGCGCTTCGCCGAGGATCTCCTCGGCCAGGCCATCGGAGTAGACGTCGGCGGTGTCGACGAGGTTGACGCCGGCGTCGACGACCTGGTCGATCTGACGCGTGGCGAGCTTGACGTCGGTCGTGCCGACGTTTGCGAACATGCCGCGCCCTCCGAAGGTCATCGTTCCGAGCGTGAGGGCGGAGACGCGCAGCCCCGAGCGGCCGAGTTGGCGATATTCCATATCGATCATTGCTTCCTCCCGAGCAGGTCCAACGACACATCCCACAGGCGCACAGCGTCGTCGGGGTCGAGCGCGTAGGGCGCGACGCCGAACCCCCGGGGCGCCGACGAGAAGTCAGGGCCGACGACCGGCGCCTCGTTGCAGTCGGCGAAGTAGCGGCCGCCGATCCCCTCCAGCTCCGGTGAGGTCGCGACGAGCACGCTCGTGGCGGCGCCCTGCTGGGGCGTCTTGATCTCGTAGCCGCCCTTGGCGAGCGCCTCGGCCAGGGCGGCAGGGTCGAGGTGACGCGCCAGGCCACTTTCGACCGCGCCGGGGTGGACGGCGTTGGCGGTGATGCCGTCGTCGTGCCAGCGGCGCGTGGCCTCGACCGCGAACAGGGAATTGGCGGTCTTGGACTGCCCGTAGGCCAGCATCGCGTCGTACGGGCGCGAGACGAAGTTCAGGTCCTCGAAGTCCAGTGGGGCGCGCAGGTGCGCCTCGGAGCTGACCGCGACGACCCGCGCGGCGCCGGCGGCGGCCAGCGCGTCGTGCAAGCCGAGCGCGAGCGCGAAGTGGCCGAGGTGGTTGGTCGCGAACTGCAGCTCCCAGCCCTCCGGGGTCCGCTGCAGATCGGTGAGCAGCACGCCGGCGTTGTTGACGAGCAGGTCGAGCGGCCCCTCCCAGCTCGCGACGAAGGCGGCGACCGACGCCTGGTCGGCGAGGTCGAGCCGCCCGACGTGCACGGCTGTGTTGTAGGTCGTGATTGCGATGTTGGCGGCGATCTGGTCGCCGGCGGCGGTGTCGCGCACGGCGAGGGTGACGTCGGCACCAGCGCTCGCCAGCGCCCGTGCCGTCTCGATCCCGATGCCCGACGAGGCGCCGGTCACGATCGCGCGCCTGCCCGAGAGGTCGATGCCCTCGATCACCTCGGCGGCGGTCGAGTCGAATCCGAAGTCAGTGGTGATAGGTGAGGTAGTGCTCGTGCTGGTCATGCTCCCTCGCTTTCCGTGCTTGGCGCTGTTCGAGCGCTGATCGCAGCACTCGGCGAACCAACCTTTCGAGACCCGACTCGCCTGGCTGGCTGTCCCGGACCGCGAGAACCTGCGCCTCCAGTGGCGAGTCTCCGGCCGCGGCCGTGGCCCTTCGAACGGCCTGGGACATCCAGCTGATGCCCTGACTCAGCGCCGCCGACGGCTCCACGATTCCTAGCGCCGCCCGCCATGGCGCCCGTGCGTCGGCGTCGGCGAGTGCGGCCTCGACGCGATCGGGCGCGCACGCGAGCGCCTCTGCCACCGCCTCTGCCCAGGAAGTCAGGATGGTCAGTTCGTCGCCTTCGAGCGCGCACTGGGATGGCGATCCGGACCGGGAGCTGGGCCCCAGCCCGGAGCCGGCACTCGCGGCCCGGACCTGGTAAACGCTCATGTCGAAGACTTCGCTCGCGTTGTCGACGGGCAGGCGGCCATCCGTCGTGCGCCGGGTCGCCCGATCGGTGCTCGTGGAGATGAGGACGCCCTGGGCGCCGGCTTCGAGCGGGATCTCGCGGATCCCCCGGCCGGGGTCCTTCCACAGCGCGACCACAGCCGAGGAGCCCCGGCCCTGTGGTCGGGAGCGCCGCGCCATGCCGAAGGAAGTCAACGTCAGGACGGCCGAGCCCGGGTCGTCGGCCAATACGCTGGCGTAGCGTGCCGTCCAGCGCGACCGGAGCTGCGGGCCGTCGAGCAGGGGAGTGATGACGATCGTCGGACCGACGGAGCGCAGCACCTCCGCCACGTCATCGATCTGGGCGAGGTCCTCGCATACCAGCGCCACAAGCATGGCCCCGCCCGCCTCCACGAAGTGGACCGACCGGCGAGGAACCTCCATCGCTTCCCACCATCGGATGTGGGGGTGCAGCGCCCCACCGAGGTGGTACTGGTAGATCTGCTCTTCGTCGAGCGACCATCGGTGATGCTTGCTCTGCCGGATCTGCACCCACTGCTCGCCGTTCGACACGGCGATGTGGACCCAGTTGCCCGGGAACTTCGCGTGTCCCTGCACGCGTTGGCGGACCCCGGCGATCAGACCGATCACGCCATGCTCATCCAGGAGCGCCTCGAGCGCTTCGATTTCGCCGTCGTCGACGGCGCTCTCCGGGAGAACGACGACGTTGACGTGGCCGACCTCTTCCCGGGCGGCGACGAGCATCCGATGCACGAGGCCCAGATCGAGCCCCTCGGAAGGTACGAACTCAAATAGCCCGAAGGGGTCCCTTCCAAGACTCTGCACCGAGCCGGCGAGCGGCCGGAAGTCTGATTCGCGCACCCGCAGCGGCCAGGGTAGGAGCAGATAGTTGACCCCCTGGTCATATGGCTGCTCCCCCGGACGCCGGCCACGCACCTTGTGCCAGTGGGTTTCCACACCGGGACCGTGCACGCTCGCGTAGCGGGAGAGCGAGCGCAACGAGGTTCCGTTCGGGGGCGTGAGGATCTTTGGCAGCACCCGGACGTAGTTCGACGGGATACGCGTCAGGGATCCCGTTCTGGCCAGCAGCTCTCTGCCACGGGCTCGATAGAGAAAGCCCTCGCCATGGGATGCGTCGAGCGCGACGGCGAGCCCGGCGCAGGCTTCGTCGGCGATCGCGTGGAGGGTGAGCAACGCTTCGCACAGTCCCCAGTCGTGCGCCTCGGTGATCCTCTCGAGCGGGATCCCGGCTGCCTCGCGGAACGCGTCCCACTCCTGGGCCAGGAGAGCCGGCAGCGGGTCCGGTCCGATCCTCGGCCCAGGCGCTCCATTGCCGGCCCGCATGGACGACCGCATCCGCCCATCCTGGGATGCGAGCCGGTGGCCAGTCCACTCCGCCCGGCGGGGAGAGGGCGAAGCGATACGCCTGTGAGCGCTCGAGGATCACGTCGGTCAGCGCGAAGAGGTCCGGTGGCCACTCGAGCAGCTCGTCGCTGATCGCGCGTCCCGTCATTGCCTCCCATATGGCCGCGGGCGTCAGCTCGTCCGTCGCAACGGCGATCGCGCTCACGTCAGTCCCGCGCCGGCCGGACGGGGTGGGCGGAGACGATCGCCTCGTCTGGGTCGTACATGGCTTTGACGTCCTCCAAGCGCTGGTAGGAGGCGCGTGGGAGCACGGCGTCCGCGTCGGCCGGCGTTTCGACGAAGTTGTAGTAGTCGTGGCCGGCGCGCCACACGCTGAGTGCGTCCTTGACGGCTTGCACGTGCTCGCGCACCGCATCGCCCAATTCAGCGGTCGGCGTAATGCCGACGGCGTACATCAGGTAGCTGGCGTCGATGCTTGTCTGGGCTCCGCCGTCGGCGGCGTCACGCCCGAGCGCGCCGCCCAGGTGCCGGAGCTCGACGCTCAGCAGTGGCGTGTCGGCGTCGGGGCCGACGAGGGCCAACAGCGCATCGATCGCGCCAGCCGGCGCGTCGGCGAGGAGTACGCCGTCGCCCTCGGCGGCCACCGGCTGCTCGGGGTCCATGTGGAGTTGCCCCAGTGCCGGGGCCTGCATGGTCGCGAAGGTGTCGAGCTCGGGGCCGAGCTCTCGCAGTGGGTGCATGAGCTCGGCGCCCGCGAGCGACTCCCCAAGATAGGCGGCCTCTACGAGCGCGAAAGCCCGCCCGCGGAGGGCCTGGGGCGCCTGTGGAAGGGGCGGGACCCTCAGGATGCGGCCAACCGAGGTGAGCTCGTCCGGCACCGCATCGGTCCACTCGCGCCACGCGTGCAGCACTTCCGAGCTGCGCTCAATCGGGAAGAAGAGAGCCCCGGCATACAGCTCGCGGGCCGGGAAGAGCATCATCTCCAGCGCCGTCACCACACCCACGCTGCCGCCGCCTCCTCTGAGGGCCCAGAACAGGTCCGACTCGTGGTCCGCGTCGGCGCGCGCCAAGCGACCGTCCGGGGTCACGATCTCGACGGCGGTCACGCTGTTGGCCGCGAGCCCGTAGCGGCGCGCGAGCCAGCCGATCCCGCCGCCGAGCGTGTAGCCCGTTACGCCCACGTTCGGCGAGCTGCCCGCGAGCCCGGCCAGGCCATGCTCGCCTGCAGGGACGGTCACGTCCTGCCATAGGGCGCCCGCCTCGGCGCGTGCCGTGCGCGTGGCCGGATAGATGTCCACCCTCCGCATCCTCGAGGTCTTGAGCAACATCGTGCCCTCGAGCCGCTCGAGCGCCATGGCGCCGTGCCCCGTCCCCTGCGGTGCGATACGCATTCCCTGGGAGCGGGCAAACCGCGCCGCCCGCACCACGTCGGCGGCAGACCTGGCCACCACGACGGCCGAGGGCCGCTGGTCCGCGGCGAGGTTCCATGCCTGGCGCGCTTCGTCGTAGCGGGAGTCGCCCGGGACGAGGACATCACCGGCGATCGTGGAGGGCAGCGCTTCCGAGGTTCGCATGAGCGCGATCGTGGCAGCGACCAGCGGCGCTCGAATCAGGTGAACGCGTAGTTCGAGACCGACAAGCTCGTAGTCGGCGGCCGTGCCGACGAGGGCCGCGAGGGCGGTATCTTCGCTGCTGCCATGGTCACCGAGGGGCCGGGAGAGGTATTGCTCGGCCGGCGCAGCGAGTGCGAGGTGCTGGACGGACTGCTCGAGGCGGTGCGCGGCGGGCAGAGCGGCGTGCTGGTGGTGCGTGGGGAGCCTGGAGTCGGCAAGACGGCGCTGTTGGATTACGCGACTGGGGGCGGCGTCGGGGTTCCGCGTCGCGCGCGCTAGCGGCGTCGAGTGGGAAATGGAGCTCCCCTACGCGGGCGTTCAGCAGCTGTGCGCGCCGATGCTGGCTCAGGTGGAGCTGCTGCCCGGTCCCCAGCGCGATGCGCTTGGTGTGGCGTTCGGGCTGAGTGCGGGCGACACGCCCGATCGGTTCCTGGTCGGGCTGGCGCTCCTGAGCCTGTTGTCGGAGGTGGCCGAGGAGGAGCCGCTGCTCTGTGTCGTCGACGATGCAGCAGTGGCTTGATCGCGCTTCGGCGCAGGCGCTCGCCGTTTGCTGCGCGGCGGCTGTTGGCGGAGCCGGTCGCGCTGGTGTTCGCGGCCCGCGAGCCGAGCGAAGAGCTGAAAGGACTGCCGGAGCTGGTTGTCCACGGGCTGGGCGATGGTGATGCCCGGGCGTTGCTGGGCTCGGTGCTGCAGGGTCCTTTGGATGAGAGGGTGCAAGAGCGGCTCGTGGCTGAGACACACGGGAATCCGCTGGCGTTGCTGGAGTTGCCGCGCGCGTTGACGCCCGCGGAGCTGGCGGGCGGGTTCGGTCTGCCGATCGCGCCGGCCCTGTCGGGCCGGATCGAGGAGAGCTTTCGGCGGCGGCTGACGGGTCTCCCCCCGGACACACGGCGGTTGTTGCTGGTCGCCGCGGCGGAGCCTCTCGGCGAGCCGGTGCTGGTGTGGCGGGCGGCCGAGCGGCTCGGGATCGGTGGCTGGGCGGTGGAAGCCGCCGAGGACGAGGGCCTGCTGGAGGTCGGCGCCGAGGTGATCTTTCGGCATCCGCTGGTGCGCTCGGCGGTGTATCGGGCGGCGTCGGCCCACGAGAGGCGGGCCGCACATCGCGCCCTGGCGGAGGCAACCGATCCTGAGGCCGATCCAGATCGCCGCGCCTGGCACCGCGCGCAGGGGACACCGGGGCCGGACGAGGACGTGGCCTGCGAGCTGGAGCGCTCGGCGGATCGCGCGCAGGCACGTGGGGGCTTGGCGGCGGCCGCCGCGTTCTTGGAACGAGCGGCGGCGCTGACCCTCGAACCGGCGCGGCGCTCGGAGCGCGCGCTGGCCGCGGCGCAGACCCAGCACCAGGCCGGCGCGCTCGATGCGGCGCTCGGACTCGTGGCAAGCGCGGAGTCGGGGCCGCTCGACGAGCTCCAGCTCATCCAGGTCGACGTGCTTCGCGCGCAGATCGCGTTCGCGGCGAGTCGCGGAAACGACGCTCCGCCGCTGCTGCTCAAGGCCGCCAAGCGGCTCGAGCCGCTCGACCTGAGGCTGGCGCGCGAGATCTACCTGGATGCGCTGGCCGCGGCGGTGTTCGCCGGCCGCTTGGCCAGCGGGGGCGGGTTGCTGGAGGTCGCCGAGGCCGTGCGTGCGGCGCAGCCGCCTCCCCAGCCTCCGCGCGCCCCCGATCTTCTCCTCGATGGGCTGGCAATGCTGGTCACCGAGGGCCACCACGCGGGCGCGCCGCTGTTGAGGCGGGCGCTGAGCGCCTTCCGTGCCGAGGAGATCTCCAGGGAGGAAGGCCTTCGCTGGCTCTGGGTCGCGTGCCAGGCCGCCGGCCTCCTGTGGGACCACGAGAGCTGGGACGTCCTCTCCGCCCGCCTTGTGCGGCTCGCTCGCGATGCCGGAGCACTGAGCGTTCTCCCAATCGGTCTCAGCACGCGCGCCGGGGTGCACCTCGTGGCGGGGGAGCTGGGCGCGGCCGCTTCGATGGTCGAGGAGGTTCAGGCCGTGACCGAGGTCACCGGAAGCAGCATCGCGCCCTACGGCGAGCTGGCGTTTGTCGCATTCCGTGGCCGCGAGGCGGAGGCCTCCGAGCTGATCGAGGCCGCCACGGCGGAGGTGGTGCGACGAGGCGAGGGAGAGGGACTGACCTTCGTACAGTGGGCGACCGCGGTTCTGGGTAACAGCCTCGGCCGCTATGCCGACGCGCTGGCCGCGGCCCGGCAGGCCGCCGAGGACTCACACGCGGTGTGGTTCGCCACTTGGGGATTGGTCGAGTTGATCGAGGCGGCCAGCCGGAGCGGGCTGGCCGCGGACGCGGCGGACGCCCTCGAGCGGCTCTCGGAGACCACTGCCGCCGGCGGGACCGACTGGGCGCTCGGCATCGAGACCCGCTCGCGTGCGCTGCTGAGCACCGGGGCGGCCGCGGAGAGCTTCTATGTCCAGGCGATCGAGGCGCTCGGGCGCACCCCCCTTCGCCTCGACGTCGCCCGCGCCCATCTGCTCTACGGCGAATGGCTGCGCCGGGAGCGTCGCCGACTAGGACGCGCGGGAGCACCTGCGCCGTGCCCACGAGCTGTTCACCGCGTTCGGTACGGAGGCTTTCGCCGAGCGCGCGCGGGTCGAGCTCGAGGCCACCGGCGAGCGCGCCCGCAAGCGGACCCCGGAGACGCGCGACGAGCTGACCCCGCAGGAAGCACAGATCTGTCGCCTCGCGGCAGAGGGCGCAACGAATCGGGAGATCGCCGCTCAGCTGTTCATCAGCGCGAGCACGGTCGACTACCACCTGCGCAAGGCGTTCCGCAAGCTTGGGGTCAAATCCCGTACCCAACTCGCGCGCCATGTGCTCGAAGGGCCGAGCTCGGCCCCGACCGGAGAGATGTCTCTTCAGCCGAACTTGCCGCTCAGGTAGGCCTCCGTCCGCTCGTCACGCGGACGGTTGAAGAGAGTCTCCGTCGGGCCGAACTCGACGAGCTGCCCGGCTATTCCGCCGCCGTCCGCGCCCACCTCAACTGTGAGGAACGCGGTGAAGTCCGAGACCCGGCCCGCCTGCTGCAGGTTGTGGGTCACGATCACGATCGTGACCTCCGGCGTGAGCTCGTGCATCAGGTCCTCGATGCGCGCGGTGCTGATCGGGTCCAGCGAAGATGCCGGCTCGTCCATGAGGAGCACGTCCGGGTCGACGGCGAGGCAGCGGGCGATCACGAGGCGCTGCTGCTGGCCGCCGGAGAGCCCGAAGGCGTTGCTTGCCAGCCGGTCGCGAACCTCGTCCCAGAGCGCCGCGCGCCGGAGGGCGCGTTCGACCATCTCGTCCATGTCGCCGTCGAAGCCGAGCACCCGCGGGCCAAAGGCGACGTTGTCGTAGACCGACTTGGGGAACGGGTTGGGCCTCTGGAACACCATCCCGATGCGCTTGCGCACCTCGACTGCGTCCACCCCGGGGGCGTAGAGATCCGTGCCGCGGTACAGCACGCTGCCGTCGACGCGCGCACTGGGGACGAGGTCGTTCATCCGGTTCATGCACCGGATCAACGAGCTCTTGCCGGAGCCCGAAGGACCGATCAGCGCGACGATCTCGCCCGCGGGAACCGGGAACCCGACATCGCGCACCGCCGGCACGCCGGAGTAGCTGACGGTCACGCCGGCGAACTCGCCCAACGGGTCCTCACCGGGATTCGGCCACCAGGCCGCTCGCTCGGGGACTGCGAGCTCGGGACTCCTCGGCCATTGGCTGCACCGCCTCCTCGTGAGCCAAGGCCTCGTCGGTGCAGTCCCTGATCAGAGCTTCCTCGCACGCGGCCCTGACCCGAGCCTCGTCCTCTTGCGAAACCTGGGTCACACACCGAAGCCTCGATCAACCGGGCTGCGGCCAGGCTACGAACTTGTGAAGCCGGCGCCGGCCCGTTCCAGGACGGCGCTCTCGCCCGTCTCCCACCGCGTGTCGAGGGTCAGCGCGACAATCCGCCAGCGTCCCTCGAGACGACGGAGCACGAAGCGGTACGTGCCGCCGACCACCCAAGGGCTGCCGGGGTCGCCCTCGAGCACGTGCGTCCCGATGACGTGGGCGGCTGCGCGGGCCTCGTCACCATCGATCGTCACGACCGGCGGCCCGAGCAGATGCTGGTGCGCATCGAGCCCGGTGAGCACTCCCCTCCACTCGGCGACGAGGGCCGGACCGGAGATCTCGTCGGGCTCGCCTCCGAACAGCGATGTGTAGTCGCGGCGAACCGTCTCGCCGAGGTAGGAGGTGACGCCCTCCCAGTCGTGGTCGTCGAGCGCGAGGACGAAACGGGCAATCGTGTCCGTGACCTGGTTCATGCCTTCACCTCCGCGTGCGGCGCAACCACACGATCGAGCCAGCCCAGCACGTGCCCGACCGCTTCGCTCACATACGGATCCTGGTCGTAGAGCTCTATGTGATTGTGAGTTTCGATCCAGATCAGCTCCTTTGGCCCGACCGCCGCTTCGTAGGCCGCTCGCGCAAGCTCCGGCGGCAGCGCCGCGTCGGTCGTGCCGTGGACGATCAGCAGCGGCGTCGGCGCGACCAGCGGCGCCTGGCTGATCGCGTTGAACGTCAGGTACGGCTCCAGTGACGCGGCGGTTGTCTTCCACGACCAGGTCGGCGCGTCTTCGCGCGAGGTCCGTTCGTAGTAGCTGTACGCCTCCGGCAGGGGCATCACCGCGACCGGGACGTCGTCGTTCAGCTCCGTGGCGATCGTCGGGATGTACTGCGTCTCACCGCTGCGACGCTCGCGGTCGCGGAGCTCGTTGGCTAGGCGCAGGTATGCGGCCAGCCCCTCGGGCCCCAGCGCGCGCTGGAACGTGCCACCGATGTCGTAGCCGCCGGCGATGCTGGCACACGCGGCCAGCCGCCGCTCGCGGGCGGCGGTGGCAACGGCGTAACCGCCGCCCATGCAGACTCCGATCGCGGCGACTCGCTCGGCATCGATGTCGTCGCGGGCCATCAGGTAGGCGGCCGCGTTGACGTAGTCCGAGACGATCTGCCACGGGTCGTAGTGAAAGCGCGGCTCTCCCTCGCTCTCGCCGAACCCCCGCGAGTCGAACGCGAGCACCGTGTGGCCCGCGTCCGCGAAGCGCTCCGCGTAGTGGGGAAGCGTCTGCTCCTTGACGCTGGACACCGGCCCGGTCATGACGATGCCGGGGGTCACCTCCCCCGGCTCGGCTTGACGCGGGCGGTAGAGGTGAGCGGCGAGCCGGTTGCCGTCGCTCTCGAACGAGATCGGCTCGCGCCGGCTGGGGTCGGCGACGAGCAGGTTGGCCGGGTCTTCGGGTAGCCAGGGGTCGGTGTCGGTCATGGCCACATCGTGCGCGGCGCCGCTCGCCCCATCCAGTGCCGAGGCTTCCTGGTATCGCGCGTACCAGGCTGGCGACAACCGTCACAATCGATGCATGAGCCGCTCCGAGCAGCTCGGTGAGTTCGTGCGGACACGCCGCGCCCGCGTCTCACCGGAGCTCGTCGGCCTTGACGCCGGCGCCCGACGCCGTGTGCCCGGGCTGCGCCGTGAGGAGCTCGCCCAGCTCGCGCACGTGAGCATCGACTACATCGTTCGCCTCGAGCAGGGACGGATCGGGCGTCCCTCACCCGACATACTCGAGGCGCTCGCCCGCGGGCTGCTGCTCGACCCGGTCGAGCGTCGTCACCTCTTCCACCTCGCGGCCACGAGCGAGCCCGCCGGTGGGGACGGCACCGGCGCCCGTGTGCGGCCCGGGCTCGAGCTCATGGTGCGCAGCCTCGAGCCGTCGCCCGCCGTGGTGCTCAGCCGCCGCCTCGACCTGCTCGTTTGGAACCCGACCGCCGAGGCGCTGCTCGGGCCGTTCGGCGCGGAACGCAACTACGCGCGTCTCGTGTTCGGCGACCCAGCCACACGCGCCCTGCACGCCAACTGGGAGGAGGCTGCCCGGGAGACCGTCGCCCTGCTTCGCTTCGCCGCCGCCCGCCACCCCGACGACGAGGCGCTGCGCCTGCTGACCGCCGAGCTGCGCGCCGGCAGCGACGATGCCGCGAGCTGGTGGGAGGCCCACGACGTCGCGCAGAAGCGTCACGGAGTCAAGCGCTACATCCACCCCACGGTGGGTGAGCTGACACTTCACTACGAAGCGGTGCTCCTGCCCGACGACGGAGATCAGCTGCTGACGATCTACGCCGCGGAACCCGGCACTCCCCACGCGGAGCGGCTCGCCCAGCTCACCGAGCTGGCCAAGGCGACGGCGTGATCGAGAGGCCGCCGCCTACCGGAGCAGACCGCGCTCCGCGGTATCGACGAGCCTGTCGGCGACCTCCTCGACGGCCAGGGCCCGACCCGTGTACAGCAGATCGAAGCTGTCGAAGCTCGTCAGCACCCAGAGCAGTTCCGCGGCCTCCTCGGCCGCGAGGCCGGGACGCAGGACGCCCTGATCGGCCAGTCGCTTGGCGAGCTAGGCCATTCCCCCGGCTCGCCCCTCTTCCATCCTCTGGACCGCCCCGCCGACCGCGTCGGCGTCGAGCTGGGCCATCGAGAACAGCACGCGCAGTGCGTCGCGGTGCGCCGGGTCTGCTCCGCCGTCTCGGCGCGGATTCGCTGTTCGTACCTCCGAGTCGCCATCGAAACTGCATACTACTAATTCGCTTGACAGATTGTCTCGTGAAAGACATACTGTCCGACGAAATGAGATCGGACCCGAAGGAGGGTCGGCTGTGCAGGTGATGATCCGCTACAAGGTCAAGCGCGATCAGCTCGAGCGAGAGCTCGATCTGCTCCGCGGCGTCTACGAGGAATTGGAGGCGACGAGGCCGGACGGCCTGCGCTACGCGAGCTTCCAGCTCGAGGACGAGGTGAGCTTCGTCGAGTTCGCGGAGACCGACGAGCCGGGTCGGTTCTCGCAGCTGGAGGCCTTTCGGGTCTACCGGTCAGAGCTGGACGAGCGCTGCGAGGAGCCCCCGGTCGTCGCTGAGCTCGGCCAGGTCGGGTCGTTTGGGTTTGCGCGCTGAGATGACCACGTTCACGGACGCCGAGATCGAGACGGGAATCACCCGTGACCTCGTACTCTGAAATCCAACGTCATCTCTCCTTGATTCGGGAGGGCTCAATGGTGGTGATCATGCCCCGGCGGTCGCGCCAGGAACTCCCGCTGCCGGGCGTCGAGCTCGGCGCGGCCGAGCGTTGACGTCTCGGCGAGTACGTCCTCGAGCGCGGCCGCCCAGCTCTTCCAGTACGGCCGCGTCTCGTCCTCGGCGATACGCCGGATCAGGCGCCGGCGGAAGCTCTCCCACTCGCACGCATCGGAGCGGCACAGCGCCACGGTGAGCCCGAAGACCCGCCGCTCCCACGGCGCGGCGAAGACGATCTCACCGTTGTCTCGCGGCGGCGAGACCGGACCCTCGAGGTCGGCATCGATTCCGACGCTCTCAGCCATCGGGAGGAAGCGCCCGCGCGACGCCGATCATCGCGTCGCGCGTGACCAGCTCGGTGAGCTCCTCCGCACCCAGATTCTCGGTGCCGGGCGGGCGCTCGGGCAGCACGAGGTAGCGGGCCTCCGCCGAGCTGTCCCAGACGCGGACCCGGACCTCGGCCGGCAGGTCGAGCCCCATCTCCCGGAGCACCGCCCGCGGCTCGGCGACCATCCGCGAGCGGTATGCGGGCGCCTTGTACCAGCCGGGCGGCAGGCCGAGCAGCGGCCACGGGTAGCACGAGCAGAGCGTGCACACGACGACGTTGTGGACCTCCGGCGTGTTCTCCACCGCGACGAGCAACTGAGCCTCGGGACCGCCGAAGCCGAGCTCAGCCACGGCACTTGTGCCGTCGGCGAGCAGGCGCTCTCGATATTCGGGATCGGTCCACGCGCGCGCGACCACCTTGGCCCCGTTGAGCGGGCCGACGTGGGTCTCGTAGTGCTCGATGATCTCGTCGACGACGCTGGGGTCGACGATGCCCTTCTCCACCAAGAGGGCCTCCACCGCCTCGACCCGCACGGCCGAATCGTCGACCTCGTGGCTCACACCGGCTCCAGATAGGACTCGAAGAGGTCGACGCGCACCTCGGTACCGGGCTCGGCGGCGTCTCCCCATAGGTCCCTGCACTCGAACGCAACCGTGTACATGTGCTGGGGGCGAACGCGCCGGCCGACCGCGTGGGCATCGGGGAGGAGCGCCGAACCGTGATGCGCGGTGACGACGCCGGGCTTGCCCGTCACGTAGCCCGGCTGCCGGGTGTGGCCCGAGGCGCGCCGGCCGCGCACGCGAATGCGATCTCCCACCGAGAAACGCGGCCGGCGGAACGCGGGACGGGAGCTGCCGACCATGCGGGGCAGCACGTGCGCGCCGAACCAGCGCGGAAACCTGGGGCGCAGCGACCTGCGCAGCGACCATGGAGGTGATTGCAAGGCGCAACCGCGATCCACGCCGCCGCCCGGGCTACGGCGCGTCGGCCCTGCACACGGCCATCGACCTCATCCGGCCCGAGATATCCGGCCTCGACCAGCCGGCTCTCGAACCCCCGAGCCAGCGCCGGTAGTAGCTCGACAGGTAGATCTCGCGCGGCAGCCGCTCCATCGCGAAACGGGCGGCGTCGGTATTCCTGCCGAGCAGCGCGTGCACGAACGCCGACATGCCGAAGACGCGACCCTCCCAGCGCTCGTGGAAGACGGGCTCGTTCGGCTCGCGCACAACCGGGCCGTAGTGCTCGGTTCGGCCGCCCATGTCACTCAAGGCCGGCACGGCGCCGAACATAACACGGGCAGCGCGCTCAGCCGGTTCGCGCGCCGAGCCGGGCACGCCGTACCCCGATGCCGAAGGCGAGGCCCAGGGACGCCCAGAGGACCACCTGCACCCCGAGCGAGGTCAGGCGGAAGTCCCACAGCAGGTCCGAGGGGAACGACTCCGGAGCCTCGTCGACGGCAGGCAGCACGAAGGCGACCATCGCCGCCGTCGCGGCAAACACCGCGAGACCCGCGACCGGCCGCAGCCACGACGCCGCTCGCGCGGGAACGCTACGCGCGGCCCGCCAGGCGGCGAGCAGCGCCAGCAGCGAGGTGGCGACGACCGTCAGGTAGAGCAGCGTGCGCTCCGTGATGGTGGCCGGATCGCCGACGCCCGGCCGCCACCAGCGCCCATGGCCACAGATCACGCAGCGGGATCGGGTCGATCGTCGTCGACTGGTCCATCCGGGTCTCCCTTCGGGATCTGCGCGGGATGCTCTCACGGACCGGCGCTGTACCGTGGCGCGGATGCCGGTCCGGACCGAGCAGATCGAGGTCGACGGGCTTCGCATCGCGTACGAGCGGGCGGGCGAGGGACCGCCGCTCATCCTTCTGCACGGCTACGTCGGCGACAGGCGGGGCACGTGGCGCCGCCAGCTCGATGGGCTCTCGGACGAGTTCACGGTCTTCGCATGGGACGCGCCCGGCGTGGGTCGGTCGTCGGATCCACCTCCGGAGTTCAGGCTGCCGGACTACGCGGATTGCCTGGCCGGGTTCGTGGACGCGCTCGGGTTGGAACGGCCGCACGTCGCCGGGCTGTCGTTCGGCGGAGGGCTCGCGCTCGAGCTCTATCGCCGGCACCCATCGCTCCCTAGGACGTTGGTCCTGGCGTCGGCCTACGCGGGGTGGGCGGGCTCCCTTCCGCACGAGGAGGTCGACCGGCGCCTGCAGCAGGTCCTGGACCTGGCCGACATGCCGCCTGATCGATTCGTGGGCGGAGGTGAGGCCCACGCTCTTCTCGGAATCGACGCCGGCGGAGACCGTCGCCGAGTTCGCGATCAACGCGTCGGGATTCCATCCGGCGGGACTCAGAGCGATGGCGCATTCGATCGCCGAGGCAGATCTGCGAGATGTCCTTCCGGAGATCGGCGTGCCGACGCTACTGCTCTACGGCGAGAACGATGCGCGGGCCCCGCGGCGCGTGGCCGACGACATCCACGCCGCGATCCCATCGTCGAAGCTCGTGGTCCTGCCCGGCACCGGTCACGTGGTCAACATCGAGGCATGGGAGCGATTCAACGCGGAGGTGCGCGCCTTCCTGCGTGTCAGGCCAGGCGAACCGGCAGCGTCTTCAGCTGGTTGATGAAGGGCGACTCGGCGTACTCGGGCCTGCCCGCGAACTCCATTGCGGGGTAGCGGGCGAGCGTCTCCTCGAACAGCACGCGCAGCTCGAGCCGCGCGAGCGCGGCCCCCAGGCAGAAGTGGCGACCGCCGGCGCCGAACGCCTGGTGCTCGGCGTTGCGGGTGATATCGAACCGCTCGGGGTCCTCGAAGCGCTCCTCGTCGCGGTTCGACGAGACGTACCACATCACGACCTTCTCGCCCTCCCGGATCGCCTGTCCGGCGAGCTCGGTGTCGCGTGTGGTGGTGCGGCGGAAGTGTGCGAAGGCGGGGAACATCCGCAGCGATTCCTCCACGGCGCCCGGAATCAGCGATGGGTCGTCCACGAGCATCCGGCGCTGCTCGGGGTTCTCGATCAGCGCCCTCATGCCGCTGCAGTAGGTGGCCTTCGTGCTGTCGTTGCCGGCCGCGACGAGCAGGAAGAAGCCCATCACGATCTCGTGCTCCTCGAGGCGCTGGCCGTCGACCTCGGCATGGACGAGCACACTGGTCAGGTCGTCGGTGGGCCGTTCGCGGCGTTCGGCGATCAGCCGGCCGCAGCGCTCGAAGATCTCCGGCACGTCGCGCTGCATGACGGTCTCGACCCCCTCGGGATTGAGGTCGGGGTCGCCGGCGCCGAGGGTCGTGTTCATGAGCCGGGCCCAGATCTCGTCGTCCTCGGGCGGAATGCCCATGAAGCTGCCGATCACGCGGGAGACCACGGGCTGGGCCACGTCGGTGACCAGGTTGCACGTCTCCCGGCCCTCGAGCCGGTCGAGGACACCGATCGTGATGTCGCGGATGGCGGGCTCGTGCTCGGCGATGCGCTTGGGCGTGAAACCGCGCTGGAAGAGGGCCTTGATGCGGTCGTGCTTGGGCGGGTCCATGCCGATGAACATGGCCCGGATGAGCTCCAGCGGCATGATCGCGTTGGTCAGGGCAGTTACGCCACCCAGCTCGGACGAGTAGGTGGCCCAGTCGCGGCTCACCTCGTGGATGTCGTCGGCCTTGGTCACCGACCAGAAGCCCGCCTCCTCCGGGTACTCGGTGAAGCGCGGGGTCCAGTGGACCGGACAGCGCGAGCGCATCTCCTTGAACAGCTCGTGCGGCGGACCGTCCTGCCAGAGCTCCCGCTCGGTGACCAGCACCTCCTCGAGGGGCTTCCCGTCGAAGGACATCTCTCGACCCTACCCCAGCATTCAGGCCGCCGTCTGGCCAGGCGCCGCGTGCCACCCGAGGTTGGCGGCCGCGGCGCGAATCGCCGCCAGGAGGGCCTGGACCGAGGGCCGAGTGGCGTCCGCGGCGCGCGTCGCCGCGAAGATCGTCCGGTACACCGAGGCGCCGGCGATCGCTCTCACCGCGATGCCCGGGTGGACCGCTGGGTCCAGGCCGACCAAGGCGGGCAGGAGCGTCACTGCTTGGCCGCCCGCGACGAGCGCCAGGCTGGTGACGCTGTCGTTCGTTCGATGGCGGATGTCGGGGTCGAATCCTCCGAGCTCGCGGCAGGTCCGCTCGGTCATCTCCTGCCATGCGGTCCCGCGATGGCCGGTCGTCCATGTATCGCCGGCGAGCTCGGCCAGCGGCAGCGCGTGGCGATGGCGCTTCGCGGCCGGGTGTCCCTCCGGCAGCACGACCGAGACCGGGTCACGCCACAGGTCCTCGCGGGCGATACCGGCAGGTCGCGCGAGCGGCTGATGCTGCCACTCGTCGGCCAGGACGAGATCCACGTCCCCGAGCGCGAGCGCGGGCAGCGATTCCTCGGGCTCGGCCTCGATCAGCTCGCAGCGCAGGTCGGGAGCCTCCCGCGCGAGTGCCTGCAGGGCCGGCACGGCGACGTGGAAGGCCACCGATTGGAAGGAGGCGATTCGTCCCGTCCCGGCCACCCGGCCCGCGGCCGCGGCCAGCTCGGCCTCCGCGAGCTCGGCCCGCTCGAGCAGCACGTCGGCGTGGCGGACCAGGACGATCGCGGCGTCGGTGAGCCGAACACCTCGTCCGGCGCGTTCGAGCAACGGCAGCCCCGCCTCCCGCTCGAGCACGGCGAGCTGCTGGGAGACGGCCGAGGGGGTGAACTGCAGGGCGTCGGCCACCGCGGCGATCGTGCCGCGCGCGTTCAGCTCGTGCAGCAAGCGGAGCCGGTGGAGGTCGAGCATTCATAAGCAACGCTACCGGATTTTCGTTATGAATCTGAGTCGCTACTTAGTAATGACCACGGCAGGATCCGCCCCATGGCTCCTACCGGCACCCTCTACTGCCTCGCCTCCGCCGCCGCCTTCGGCGCGATGGGGGTCTTCGGGAAGCTCGCCTACGACGAGGGCGCGAGCGTGGGAACGCTGCTGGCCACGCGGTTCGTTCTCGCCGCCGCGCTCTTCTGGCTGCTCATGATCTGCGCGGGCGGCGCTCGCGAGCTGATGACGATCTCGCGGCGGGACGTCGGCATCGCCCTCGCGCTCGGCGCGGTCGGGTACGGCGCTCAGGCCGGTGGCTACTTCGCCGCGCTCGAGCGCCTCGACGCGTCGCTGCTCTCGCTGCTCGTCTACACCTTCCCCGTGATTGTCACGGTCACCGCCATCGCAATCGGGCGCGAGCGGGGGAGTCGCCGCACGGCCATCGCCCTGGCACTCGCCTCGACCGGCCTCGTACTCGTCCTGGCGGGAGCCGCGGGGGCGCTCGACCCGGTCGGGGCCCTGCTCGGGCTGGGGGCGGCGGTCGTCTACAGCGTCTACATCCTGAGCTCGGAGGGCGTGGCGGCGCGGCTCGCGCCGCGCACCCTGAGCACGCTGGTATGCACCGGCGCAGCGACGACCCTGACACTCGCAGGCTTCGCCGGCGGCGATCTGGACCCGGGAAGCGTGAGCGCCGCCGGCCTTGTCTGGCTGAGCGGCCTGGCCGTGGTGTCGACGGTCGGGGCAATCGCCCTGTTCTTCGCGGGGCTGCGGCGCGTCGGCCCGACCGCCACATCGATTCTGTCGACGCTCGAGCCGGTGGTGACGGTCGGGCTTGCTTTCGTCGTGTTCGGCGAAGCGCTCGGTCCCGCGCAGCTCGCCGGCGGAGCTCTGGTCCTATTGGCGGTGCTCGCGGTGCGGGCACCGGTACCTCGATTCCTGAAGGAGGCAACGTGAACAGTTCGGCGGACATGGTGGGATCGCTCGACGGCAAGGTCGCCTTGGTCGCGGGCGCCACACGCGGCGCCGGGCGCGGCATCGCGGTGGCGCTCGGGGAGGCCGGGGCGACCGTGTACTGCACCGGGCGGAGCACCCGTGAGCGGCGCTCGGAATACGACCGGCCGGAGACGATCGAGGAGACCGCCGAGCTCGTGACCGCCGCCGGTGGCACGGGGATCGCCGTCGCCGTCGACCATCTCGAGCCGGGCGAGGTCGAGGCGCTCGTTAAGCGCATCGACTCCGAGAGCGGGCGACTCGACGTGCTCGTCAACGATATCTGGGGCGGCGAGAAGCTCTTCGAGTGGGACAAGCCGGTGTGGGAGCACGACCTCGAGAAAGGGCTGCGGATCCTGCGCCTGGCGATCGACACGCACCTGATCACGAGTCACTTCGCGCTGCCGCTGCTGATCCGCGAGCCCGGCGGGCTGGTGGTCGAGATGACCGACGGCACGCGCGAGTACAACGACCGGAACTACCGGATCAACGCGTTCTACGACCTCGCCAAGACGGGGACAATCAGGCTCGCCTTCGCGCAGAGCCACGACCTCGCCCCGCACGGATGCACCGCCGTGGCGCTGACCCCAGGCTGGTTGCGCTCGGAGATGATGCTCGAGAACTTCCGGGTTACCGAGGCGAACTGGCGCGACGCGGCGGCCTTCCAGCCCCACTTCGCCGCGATCTCCGAGAGCCCGCGCTTCGTGGGCCGCGCCGTGGCCGCGCTCGCAGCCGACCCGGATCTCCAGCGCCGCAACGGCGGCTCGTTCTCATCAGGCGAGCTGGCGCGCGAGTACGGCTTCACCGACCTCGACGGCTCCCAGCCGGACTGCTGGCGCTACATGGTCGAGGTCCAGGATCCGGGCCGGCCGGCGGACCCGACCGGGTACCGCTAGCGATGCCGCCCGCGGACTCAGGGATCGATGGCTTCGAATACACGAGTGTGGTGGCCGGGCCGACGACCTACCGGCCGGGGGTGGCCGGCCGCGGACCGGCCGTGTTGCTCTTGCACGGCTTCCCGCAGACGCACTACTGCTGGAATCGGGTGGCCCCGCCGCTGACCGGACGGCACACGGTCGTGGTCTGTGACCTGAAGGGTTACGGCGAGAGCCGGTCCGCGCCCGGTGGGCCCTTGGGCGAGGGCTACAGCAAGCGCGAGATGGCCGCGGAGCTGGTCGAGCTGATGGCGCGGCTCGGATTCGAGCGCTTCTCGGTCGTCGGCCATGATCGCGGCGCGCGGGTCGCCTACCGACTCGCGCTCGACCATCCCGGGACCATCGAGCGACTCTGCGTCCTCAACGTCGTGCCGACCTTGGATCAGTTCGAGCGCATGGCGGCAGAGGCCGCGCTCGACTATTACCCGTGGTTCTTCCTCGCCCAGCCGCCACCGTTCGCGGAGCGCCTCATCGGCGCCAGCGCGGAGTACTTCCTCCGCCATACGCTGGATTCCTGGAGCGCGACGGCCGGCGCCATCACGCCGGAGGCCACCGAGCGCTACCTGCGCGCCTTCACGCCCGAGTCCATCTCGCGCATGTGCGCCGACTATCGGGCCGCGTTCCACATCGACAGGCCCATGGACGCCGACGATCGCCGGCGCGGACGAAAGATCCGCTGTCCGCTGCTGGTGCACTGGGGGGCTGAGGAGGGCTCCCTGTCCGACGGCCCGCTGCCCGTCTGGCGGCAGTGGGCGGATGCCGTCGAGGGAGGCCCGCTGGCGTCCGGCCACTTCATTCCGGAGGAGGCGGCAGAGGCGCTTGCGGCTTCGCTGCAGAGCTTCTTGCCGGCGCCTCGGCGGTAGCATCGTCTGGGCTGAGCGACACGAGGGGGAGACTGGCCCATGGCGCAGATCGACGAGATCGTCGATGGGATCTACAGGATCTCGACGACGTTCGACCTGGACGGCCTCGACTTCCAGTTCAACCAGTTCCTGATCGATGACGAGCGCCCGGCGCTCGTCCACACCGGGATGTACGCGATGTACGACGACGTCCGCGGCGCCGTCGCCCAGGTGCTCGACCCCCGCCGGCTTGGGTACGTGATCCTGCTGCACTTCGAGTCCGACGAGTGCGGAGGGATGGACCGCTTTCTCGAGGGCGCTCCCGACTCGGCCCTGGCGTGCAGCGCGGCGAGCGTGCAACTGAACTTGAGCGGCTGGAACTACCGCGGCCGCGTCGAGGGCCACCAAGACGGCGAGGTGATCGACCTCGGTAAGCACAAGCTGCGCTTCCTCGAGACACCACACGTCCACCACTGGGACTCGATGATGCTCTTCGACGAGACGACGAAGAGCGTGTTCCCCTCGGACCTTTTTATCCAGCCGGGAGACCAGCCGCCGGTCGTAACGGAGAGCCTCGGCAGCGCGATGTGCGGCTTCTACCGGGAGATCGGAATCTTCGCCCACGAGGACCCCGTCCGCCATCTGGTGGATCGCATCGAGCGGCTCGACCCGAACTGGATACACGGCATGCACGGCGGCAGCCTTGGGCGCGAGACGATTCCGTCGTTCGTGCGCGCGCTGCGCGAGGAACCGTTCGCGTACCAGGGGAAAGTGCTCGGACGTGAGCTCCCCTCCGAAACCGGAGCGGAGCACCCGTCCACCGGCTGACGAGGCGCAGGGTCTTACTTCGGCGGCAGAGTCTTCACGAAGGTGACACTGCGCTTGACCCACGAGGCGAGCTCGCGCTTGGTCTTCAAGCCCTCGGGCGCGACGGTGAGCCAGCCGTCCATCTTGCGCCCGCCCATCTCCATCAATGCCACGTGCGGACGCGCGAGGCATGCCTCGGTGTCGGCCGGGTCGATGCGGGCGAGCAGCCCGCCGTTGCGCGAGGCCGCCACGGACATGTGGCCGTGGAGGAGGAAGGCGAGGCCGCCGAACATCTTCTTCTCGGTGATCGCGGCCTCGTCCGCGAGCAGTTCACGGAGGCGGTTTGCGAGATCCTCGTCGTAGGCCATGTGCGCCGACCGAGCGTACCCACACCATCGAGAGGAATGCACCTGACGATGAACGAGAGGCCGATCAACTCCGGCGGCGCGACGATCTGCACCCAGGCGTTCGGGAGTCCGGGCGATCCCGCGGTGCTGCTGATCATGGGCCTGATGGCGTCGATGCTGTGGTGGCCGGAGGCGTTCTGCGAGCGGCTCGTGCGGGCGGGGCGGTTCGTCATCCGCTACGACAACCGCGACACCGGGAGGTCAACGAGCTACGAGCCGGGCCACCCCGGCTACAGCGTCGACGACATGGCGCGCGATGCGGTCGCCGTGCTCGACGGCTACGGCATCGAGCGCGCGCACGTCGTCGGCATGTCGGGCGGCGGGATGATCGGGCAGCTCGTCGCGCTCGACTACCCCGAGCGTGTGGCCAGCCTGACCGCGATCAGCACGACGCCGATAGGGGACGTGGGCCGCGAGCTCCCCGACTCGGACCCGGCCTACCTCGAGTACTCCGCGCGGTTCGAGGACCTCGACTGGTCCGACGGTCTGAGGCGCTCGAGGAGATGTTCGTCCGCGACGCCGAGGCGATCTCGGGCTCGCGACACCCGTTCGACGAAGCGGCGACGCGCGCGTTCGTCAAAACCGATCTCGCGCGCACCGCCAACCCGCAGAGCCTCGTGAACCACACGCTCGCCGGCGGCGGCGCCGAACGGGAACGCGCGGCACGCGACATCGCCGCCCCGCTGCTCGTCGTCCACGGAAGCGCCGACCCGCTCTTCCCCCTCCCCCACGGCACCGCGCTCGCCGAGGCCGTGCCGGGGGCGACGCTCGTCACGGTGGACGGCGGCGGACACGAGTTGCACGAGCGCGACTGGGACCAGATCCTCGACGCCATCGTGTCGCATACGCAGGACTTCGCCGAGCTGACCGGCCACGCGGCCGGCGTCTTGGCCAGGCATGATGCCCCGGCTCATCCCGACGACGAAAGTGATGGCTGGAACATGGGGCAGACCCAGGAGTTGTCGGTGTGCATCGCGGGAGCGACCGGCTGGGCCGGACGGGCTCTCGCCCGTGGCGTGCTGGACGCCGCCCGATCTCGGGCTTCGGTCGGCCGTCAGCCGATCGGCGGCCGGGCAGGATCTCGGCGAGGCGCTCGGTGGCGACCCGCTGGGCGTCCCGGTGCACGCGAACGTCCGCGACGCGCTCGAGGGCATCGACGTCCTCATCGACTACACGTCGGCGACGGCGGTCAAGGCAAATGCGCTGACCGCGATCGACGCCGGCGTGGCCGTGGTGATCGGCACGTCGGGGTTGACGGCCGCGGACTTCGGCGAGATCGACTCGGCTGCTCGCGAGCGTTCGGTCGGGATCGTGGCGTCAGGGAACTTCTCTCTCACCGCCGCGATGTGCCAGGCCGCGGCACTCCTGGCGGCGCGCCACCTGCCGCAGTGGGAGGTGATCGATTACGCGAGCGCAGCCAAGCCCGACGTACCGTCGGGCACCGCCCGCGAACTCGCCGAGCGTCTCGGCGAGGTCCGCCGCCCAGAGCTCGGCTACCCGATCGAGGACCTGCACGGTCCCCAGGAGGCACGCGGCGCCGGCGTCGGCGGCGCCCAGGTCCACTCCGTTCGCCTACCGAGCTTCGTCGTGTCGACAGAGGTGGTCTTCGGCCTGCCCGACGAGCGCCTGACGATCCGCCACGACGCGGGCGGAACCCCCGAGCCGTACGTCGAGGGCACGCTGATCGCCGTGCGCAAGGCGCCCGGGCTGGTCGGTCTCACGCGTGGGCTCGACACGCTGCTGCTGGCCGCGTAGGGGTGCCAGATGAGATGCCCAGAAACTCATCGTCCAGCGGTATCGAGGGCGCGATCGAGAACGAGATGATCCTCGCTGCCTACAGATGATGTCAGTTGGCGTCCTCTCTTCAACGCAGCGGACGCAGCGCGTTCGAGGGCGCGATCGAACGACGTCTCCCGTTACTCAAAGCACCCGGCGAGAGCACGGCGCGCGGTTTGACGCTGATCGTCTGCCCAATTCCGCCACTCCCCATTTCGATGACGCCGTTGACCCGCGCATGGCGGCGATGTACGGTCGGAGTAGACCAGTCCGATAGCCGGGGTAGGTGGTTGATAGGCGAGCCCGCGCAGCACGACGAACGACCCAGACAGCGATGTGTTGGGTGCGTTTGGCGATCGTGCTCGCCGGGGCGTGGCTGGTGCTGCTGTCCGGACCGGCTAGCGCCGAGGCGGTCCCGAGCGTGGATTACAAGTGCACGCCGGCACCGGCGGACTGCTCGGGATGGTTCCGGTCGAACGTAGCGATCGAATGGACGGTGCTCCCGTCGAGTGCCGCACGAACCGGCTGCCAAACCAGACGTATAACCGCCGACACCCCGGGGACGGCCGAGTTCTGCAGCGCCGACCGACGGCACCGCGACGGTCACGGTGGAGACGCAGCATCAAGCTGGACAAGACGCCCCGGTCGTCACCGGCGGCCAACCATCTCGCGGCGCGGACGTCAACGGCTGGTACAACCGGGCGGTCGGGATCTCCTTCAGCGGCAGCGATCAGACCTCCGGGATCGACTTCTGCACCTCGACCACCTATGGCGGTCCGGACAGCGCTTCGGCGTCGGTCACCGGCAGGTGTCACGACAAGGCCGGCAATCAGAGCGGCCCGCTCGGGTACGGGCTGAGGTACGACCAGACCGCTCCGGTCCTGAGCGGCGCCACCCCGGAGCGGGCGCCCAACGCCGGCGGCTGGTTCAACCGGCCGGTCCGCTTCGATATCCAGGCGGGCGACGCCACCTCCGGCATCGCCGACTGCCCCCCGGTCACCTACGGCGGCCCCGACTCCGCGGCCGCCTCGTTCACCGGCAGCTGCCGGGACCGAGCGGGTAACCCGGCCAGCCGCATCTTCTCGCTCAAGTACGACGCCACCGCGCCAGTACTGAGCGAGCTGAAGGCCACGGGCGGGAATCGAAGCGTTGGGCTCAGCTGGCGTGCGAGCGCGGACACCGAGTCGCTGGAGGTGATGCGCGCACCCGGTGTTGGTACCGACGCGCCCACCGCCGTCTTCCGCGGGCTCGCCGGGGGTTTCATGGACGGACGTGTCGAGAACGGTGTCCGCTACTCGTACGAGGTCCGGGCCTACGACGCCGCGGGCAACGCCGCCATTCAGACCGCGGTCGGTGTGCCCGTGGCGACGGGATCGGACGCCGCCCCGCCCGGCCCTATCGCCAAGACGCCTCAGCGGGGCGCGGTCCGGGCCGGCCGGGCAAAGCTCCTCAGCCCGCGATCCGGGGCTCTCGTGCGCCCCGGACACCCCCCGCGGCTCGAGTGGATGCCCGTGCGCGGCGCGCGCTACTACAACCTGCAGCTCTGGCGAAACGGCCGCAAGGTCCTGAGCACCTGGCCGGCACGGCCGCGCTTCCAGCTGAAGAAACGATGGGAATTCGGCGGCCGCACCTGGCGCTTCGAACGGGGCCGGTACCGGTGGCTCGTCTGGCCCGGCTTCGGCCCGCGCTCCAAGGGTGACTACGGCCGGCGTATCGGCCCAAGCACGTTCAGGGTGGGGAATTCTCGGTCTGGTTGAGCGAGACGGGGGAATTCCGGCCGTAGCCGAGCTTTCACCACGCTGAAAGCGGCTTGTTCCCGGCTTGCAAGGGAGCTGCAAGCGGGTGGGTGCAAGGTGGGCCCCATGAGGAGCGAGGCTTCAGACCGGCCAGTCGGACTGCTCGACAGTGCCGACGCCGTCCCGACGCTTCCGGGCGCTTTTGCCGAGCTGGCAGAGCTCGAGCACCGCCTTGGCGACTGGCCGGCCGCTCACGCCTCCGCTCTCGAGTCGCTTCGTGCCGCCCAATCGGCCGGCCTCGGCGTCGAGGTCATGACGAGCCTCGCGCGGCTGGCCTCGATCGAAGCCGGTCTGGGTCGATCGAGCGACTGCCGCCGCCATGCCGCGCAGGCGATCGAGCTGAGCGGACATCACGGCTGCAAGGCGGTCGAGGCCCGGGCGGGCGAGGCGCTTGGCCTGCTCGAGCTCGGGCTCGGCCGGATCGACGCCGCGATCGAGCGCCTCGAGCAGGTCGCCCGGATCTGCGCCGAGCACCCGGACGCGCGGGCGGCGGCGACGAGTTGGACCCACGACCTCGCCGAGGCGTACCTGCGGCGTGGCGATGAAGCTTGTGCGCGTCGTTCGGTGGCCAGGATCAGGGAGCTCGCAGGCCGGTCGAGGAGCTGCGCCCTCGCGGCGGCCCTGGAGCGCTCCCAAGCGATGCTGGCCACCGACGACGCGTTCGAGGAGCTCTTCCAGCGCGCCCTGGCCTGGAACGCTCGCACGCAGCAGCCGTTCGACCAGGCACGCACACAGCTCTGCTTCGGCGAGCGGCTCCGACGCGCCGGGCGCCCGCGGGAAGCGCGGGCACACCTCAGCGCCGCCCTCGACACGTTTCGCGCGCTCGGCGCGCGCACGTGGGCCGCCCGGGCCCGCAGCGAGCTGGTCGCGGCGGACCACAACGCCGGCAAGGACTCCGAGATCGAGCCGTCCGAGCACGGCTCGTCTCGGTTGAAGCGCCATAGGCGCCGGCGCTTCAGGGGCGCCGCGGTCGCCCTCACGGCCTTCGCCGGCCAAGCACGCTGAAGCCGCGACACACCCGGCGCCCCCGCGCTCGAGGCCGTAGTGTGCCGCGAGTTCCCGGTCACACGTGGAAGGAGCAGCGTTGCTAGAGCGAGACGGATATCCGGCCGGCGTGCCTTGTTGGATCGACACCGCGCAGCCCGACCCGGAGGCCGCCGTCAGCTTCTACTCGGGCCTCTTCGGGTGGGAGTTCGAGGACCGCATGCCCGCCGACTCGCCCGGGCGCTACTTCGTGGGCCAGCTCCGAGGCCGCGACGTCGCCGCTGTCGGGTCCCAGCCCGAGGGGCTCCCACCGACCCCGGTGTGGAACACCTATGTGTGGGTCGACAACGCCGACGAGGCCGCCGCGAAGGCGAAGGACGCGGGCGGGCGGGTGCTGGTCGAGCCCTTCGACGTTCTCGACGCCGGCCGCATGGCCATGCTCGCGGATCCCGAGGGTGCCCCCTTCTGCGTGTGGCAGGCAAAGGAGCACAAGGGCGCCCAGTTGGTCAACGAGCCCGGCACCTGGAACTTCAGCGAGCTCAACACCCGCGACCCCGACGGCGCGGAGAACTTCTATCGAGCGCTGTTCGGCTGGGAGCTCCAGACGTTCGATCTCGGTGCGGGCGCGTTCAGTTTTTGGCGCCTCTCCGGCTACGGCGACCACCTCGCGGAGCGCGATCCCGACCTGCGCCGCCGCCAGGAGGCGGACAGCGCGCCCGGGGGCTTCGAGGACGCGGTCGCCGCGCTCGTGCCCATCGCCGGCGACAGCTCCCGGGAGGACACCCCCGCTCACTGGAGCATCACGTTCGCGGTCGACGACGCCGACGCCATCGCCGACACCGCCGCGAAGCTGGGTGGGAAGGTGCTGGCGCCGCCGTTCGATGCGCCGTACGTGAGGAGGACGGTCGTGAGCGATCCACAGGGAGCGGTGTTCGCGGCCTCCAAGTACATG
The DNA here is from genome assembly GCA_963757815.1 of uncultured Thermoleophilaceae bacterium. Lineage (GTDB taxonomy): Bacteria > Actinomycetota > Thermoleophilia > Solirubrobacterales > Thermoleophilaceae > JACVRW01. The sequence goes on from CAVWSN010000027.1 coordinate 36,196, forward strand.
CCGCCCACCTAGCGGCCGGCGGTAGGGTCGCTGCGTGGCCGATCCGCCGGACGCCTCCCCCGAGACGATCACGATCATCCTCGCCGACGACCACCCGATCGTGCGCAGCGGGTTGCGCATGCTGCTCGAGGCCGAGGACGACTTCGAGGTCATCGCCGAAAGCGGCGATACGGACTCCGCCCGGCGCAGCGTGCTCGGCCACAAGCCGTCGGTGATCGTGCTCGACCTCAACATGCCCGGGGGCTCGAGCCTCGACGCGATCCCGGCGATGCTCGAATCGTCGCCGGGCACGGCTGTGGTGGTGCTGACGATGCAGGAAGACCCGGCCTTCGCCCGCGAGGCGCTCCGGGCAGGGGCGCGCGGCTACGTGCTCAAGCAGGCGGCCGGCGCGGAGCTCGTCCAGGCGATCCGCGCGGCCGCCGGCGGCGGCACCTGGCTGAACCCGGAGCTCGGTGCGCGCATGGCCGCTGCCCCCGCCATACCCGCCGGCCCGCCAGGCGACCTCACCGAGCGCGAGCTCGACGTGCTGCGCCGGATAGCGCTGGGCCACACGAACACCGAGATAGCCGAGCAGCTCTACCTGAGCGTGCGCACGATCGAGACGCACCGATCCCACATCCAGCAGAAGCTCGGGCTCTCGAAGCGAGCCGAGCTGGTGCGCTACGCCCTCGACAACGATCTGATCGAGCATTGAGACCCGGCAAGGGCGGCGGCAGCGCGCCGCCCTTGCGGGAAACCACTGAGGACGACGGGCCCCTTCTCCCGATGGCGGGGCCGCCTGCGCCCCCGATCCTCTTGGGGATGAAGGAGGACGCGATGAAGGTCACGATCGTTGGCGGCGGAGTTGCCGCCCTGGAGGCGATGATCGCTCTGCGGCGACTCGCCGAGGAGCGAGTGGATATCGAGCTGGTCACGCCGACGGCCGAGTTCGCCTACCGGCCGCTCGCCGTCGCGGAGCCGTTCGGGCTCGGCAAGGTGCGCGAGTTCGACATCGTGCGGATCGCGCAGATGCACGGGGCGCGCATGCACCTGGCAGGAGTGGGCGCCGTGAGGCCGGAGGAGCACCGGATCGAGACATGGGACGGGCGCAGGCTCGAATACGAGATCCTTCTGCTGGCGATCGGCGCGTCCGCCGTCCCGGCCGTCCCGGGCGCGGTGACGATGCAGGGCCCCGGTTACACGGAGCGCTTCCGGACGGTTTTGCGTGAGCTCGAGGAGCGCGACGTCACTCGTGTCGCGTTTGCGGTGCCGGCCGGGACGTCGTGGGCGCTCCCGCTGTACGAGCTGGCGCTGATGACCGCGAAGCGCGTTCGAGATCTAGGGCTTCCCGGAGTCGAGTTGTCGATGGTGACCCCGGAGGCCGAGCCGCTCGAGCTGTTCGGGCAGCGTGGCTCGGCCGCCGTGCGCGAGCTGCTCGAGCAGCGTGGCGTGAGCCTGCACACCGGTCAGACACCCGGCGAGGTAAGCGGCGGGGAGCTGAGGTTCGTTCCCGGCGGCACGATTGCAGCGGAGCGGGTGGTGAGCCTCCCCCGGGTTCGCGGCCCTTTCCTTGCCGGGCTCCCGCACGACGGGGACGGCTTCATCCCCGTCGACTCGCACCAGTACGTGGCCCACGAGCTCGACGTCTACGCCGCGGGCGACGCCACCACCTGCGCGATCAAGCAGGGAGGAGTGGCCGCGCAGCAGGCCGATGCGGCGGCGGAGTCAATCGCCGCTCGCGCGGGCGCGCCGATCGACCCGCGACCGTTTCGTCCGGTCGTGCGCGGACTGCTGCTGACCGGTGCGGAGCCGCGCTTCATGCGCTCCGACATGACCGCGACCGACCAGATCAGCGAGGTCTCCGAGCACAGCCTCTGGTGGCCCCCGGGGAAGATCGCCGGCCGCTACCTGGCGCCGACGCTCGCGCTCGACGAGCTCGACCGTCCGCCGGGGGGGCTCGCCGTGCACGTCGAGCTCGGCTCAGACACCACTCCCCCGGGAGGCGGGCGGCGGCTCCACGTGGCGGGCGGGTAGCTCCGCGCGCACCCGCGTGCCGCTCCCCGGCTTCGAGTCGACCACGAGCGTTCCGCCCACGAGGGCGACCCGTTCCTCCATCCCCACGAGGCCGAAGCCGCGACTCACGTCGGCTCGCTCGAAGCCGCTCCCGTCGTCGCTGATGGCGACGGTGACGGTCGGGCCCTCCTCGACGATCTCAACCGTCACCCGCTCGGCGCCCGCGTGCTTGGTCGCGTTGGTAAGGGCCTCCTGGACGAGGCGGTAGATCGTGGTGGTGACCTCGGGCTCGAGGCGGGTGGAGCTTCGGCCGCTTGGGTGGGCGAGGTCGATGCGGGCGTCCACCTCGAGGCCCGAGGTGGCCGCCGTGCGCTCGAGGAGCGCGCGTACCGCCGGCTCGACCCCGAGCTCGTCGAGCGCCGCGGGACGCAGCTCCGTGATGAGGCTCTGAAGGCCCTGGATCGTGAGGTCGAGCTGTTCGACGCCACGCCCTGCGGCGGCGGTCAGCGCCTGCTGCGAATCGGCGATCTGAGCGGTCTCCAGCAGCAGCTTGACGGCGCCGAGCTCCTGCAGGGTCTCGTCGTGCAGCTCGCGCGCCCAGCGCTTACGCTCCTGCTCGGCCGCCCTGATCGACGAACGCCGGCGATCTGCCTCGACGCTCTGCGCCGTGGCAATGGCGATGGCTGCGCTGGCGGCGAACGAGGTGAGCAGGTGCTCGTCGTCCGGATCGAACGCCACATCTCCGCCGACCCGGTCGAGCGCGATCAGAACGCCGCGCGCCCGGCCGCGAAACCCGAGCGGCACCACCACGGCCGAGGTCGCACGTCCCGCAACGTCCTCGAGCCCGTGCCCGGCGCGGGCGCCGAGGTCGGCCACCCGTTCCGGTGCGCCCGTCTCGAGCACCGTGCCGGCGAGCGTGCCGCTCCCGGGAAGCTCGGTGCCGATGAGCTCGCCGGCGACCTCGCCTGCCACGGCCGTCACACGCAGGCGCCCGCTGCCCTCGTCCAGCAGCACGATCAGCGAGCGCGCATCGAGCATCGCGCGCCCGCGCTTGACGATCAGCTCGAGCACGCGCGCGAGCTCGGTCTCGAGGCCCACCGCACGGGCCACCACGGCGGTGGCCTCGAGGCCGCGGACGGCGCGCTCGAGCTCGCCCCGGCGGGCCTCGACGCTCTCGTAGAGACGTGCGTTGTCGATCGCGATCGCGGCCCACTCGGCGAGCACGAGCACCAGCTCCTCGTCGGTCTCCGAGAACTCGGCCTCGTCGTCCTTCTCGGTCAGGTAGAGGTTGCCGAACGCCTCGCCGCGAATGGCGATCGGCACGCCCAGGAAGCTTCGCATCGGCGGATGGCCGGCGGGGAACCCGTACGAGCGCGGGTGCGCGGTCACGTCCGCGAGCCGCAGCGGCGCCGGATTCCGGATCAGCTCCCCGAGTACACCGCGTCCGCGCGGCAGCGGTCCGATCCGCTGGCGGGCGGCCTCGTCGAGACCGACGAACAGAAAGCGCTCGAGCTCCTCGCCCGAAGGATCGATGATCCCGAGTGCGGCGTACTGCGCCCGGGTGAGCTCGCGCGCGGTGTCGAGCACCTGCCGCAGCACGACCTCGACGTCGAGCGCGGAAACCAGCGCGCGACCCACCTCGAGGAGGCTGCGGAGCTCGCGCTCGGAGAGCCGCTGCGCGCCCAGCGCGCGCGCTGAGTTCTCATCCCTCATTCGCGACTGGAGCGTAACCAGCTAGCCGCCGTCCTCCACCGGCGTCTGGCCTCCTCCGGCCGCCAGGTATTTCGCGAGCTCCGGCGGGTCGTAGTCGCCCGCCTGGTCGCGCCGCCTGATCGCGCTCGAGGCCACCGATGCTCCATCGCCCGCGAGCGCCCGCCGCCGTCGTCGGAACAGGCGGTAGAGGCCTTTGAGCGAGTCGTGCATCGGCCCCAGGGCGTCCGGCGCGACCTGGATACCCAGGTGCCTGAGCTTCTCGTCGAGACCGTCCGCGGGCTGCACGAGGCGGTCCGGTACGAACGCCAGACCGGCGGCGCGCGCGCGTCCAACCATCCACAGCAGCGGAACCTCCGCCAGCGCGGGCTCGCTGTAGCCGCCGCCCACGTCGGAGTGGACGCCGGCGAACCACACCTGCTCGAGGGTCTGGTCCTGCGCCTCCTCGTGCTGCTCCCAGAGGGTCGGCTCGAACGGCCCGCGTTGCTCATCGATCGCAAGCGCGTGGTAGGCGAAGCGAACGTAACGGCTTAGCCGGGTGTCGTGAAAGCTCCAGAGCTTGACCAGCGGAAGGAGGGCGCCCTCGACCGGGATCCCGAGCGCGCCGACGGTGTCCCAGACGCCGACGAAGTGGATGCGCGTCTCCGGATGGGCATACATGCGGCGGAACAGCTGAGCCTCCATGCCGTCCGGCTTGGTGGGCTCGTCACGGCCGCGGTAGAGGCGGTAAGCGTCCGTAACGCGATCGCCGTGCTCGCGGCGCAGGATCCCGCAGTTGCGGACCATTCCGACGGTGCTGCGCGCGGTGAAGGCGCCACGGCTGAAGCCGAAGAAGTAGAGCTCGTCGCCCGGCTCGTAGCAGTCGACGAGGAAGCGGTAGCACTCCCGCACGTTGCGGGAGAGACCTAGCCCGAACGCCCCGCCGCGCAGCCGCTCCCCGCGACGCGTGCCCACACCGGGCTGGTAGTGCACCCGCTGCGCGGCGCCCGCGCCGTCCTCACGGGCGACCGCAAGGGCGAGCTTGGCCACGTTGGTGGGGGCGGCCACTCCGTTGTGGAGCTGATCGGGCCGGTTCCAGGTCCCGTCACAACAGACGACCAAGCGCTTCCCCATGTGCCTTTCCGCTTCCGCCGGGTCCCGTGCCGGGAGCGTAATCGGCACCGCGGGCGCGAATCGTGACCAGTTTCACACCGGCCGGCCCTCGCAGCGGTCGGCCAGCACAGCGATCGCCCGCCCCAGCTCGCCGCGCGCCTCGCGTCCACCGAGGGCGAGGTGAGCACCGATGCGGGACTCGGGCAGCAGGAGCGGGCGCGGGCCGCTCGCTCCATCCGCATCGCCGACCCCCTCCCCCGCCCGGTTCACCACGAGGATCGGCTCCGGTCCCACCCGTGCCACGCATTCCGCCGCGACGCGCGCCAGGGCGGGCTCCATCGCGGGCGTGGTGACCAGCACGGTGCGGTCCGCCACGCAGGCCGGGACGCCGCCGAGCAGCGTCGCGCCTGCGTCGATCACGAGCGGCGACAGCCCGCGGACGGCCTCGGCGAGCGCCGCCGGCTCCGCTCCCGCGACAAGGCAGAGCCGGCCGACCGCCCGCGCGCGACCTGAAATCTCATCCAGCGACCGCGCCAGACGTGAGGCCTCGTGAGTGGCCAGCGGGATCGCCGAGGCCCTGGTCTCGCACGTAACCGCCGACGCGCCGCTCTCGTCACGCGCCGCCAGCTCGGCCGCGAGCGCACGGGAGACCACCGTCGATCCGCATCCACGTGCGAGCCCGAACACGGAGACGACCGTCCGCATGCCGGGAGCGGTCGCAAGAATCGTGTCGGCCGCCTCGACCGGCTCGAGCAGGAAGTCCCGCGCCGCAGTGAGCGCTGCGCTCAGAATGCCGGTGCGAGGGCCGGCCCGGACGGTGCGCGGCCAGTAGTCGGTCACGGTGCCTCCACGGCTGCCTCCCCGGTCACGGTGAGGCGTTCGCCCAACGCCCGCAGGAGCGCGGGCGGCCGCAGCCGGACGCCGACCTCGCCGCCCGAGACGTGTATCTCCGCCCGCGCGCGGGACCAGCCGGGAAGCGCCTCACGGACTCCCGCGCGCGGGTCGCCACCGGTCGCCAGCGCGAGCGCGCCGGCCTCCGCGGCGCTTCCCGCAAGCACACTCGCGTAGCCCACCGCGAGCAGCTGGAACACCGCGAGAGCAAGCACGATCAGCAGCGGCAGGACCCCGAGCAGCTCGACGCTCGCCTGGCCCGACTCCGCGGGTCGGGCGGGCGCATCCCTGGGTGGGCGCCGGGCTGACCTTGGCGGCTCCTTCGGGCGAACCGCGGGCGCTGAGCGCGCGGCTCACCTCTCCCTCCCGAGCGACGAGGCCGCGGACAGGTACACCGGCGAGCGCCAGCGTCGTAAGAGCAGCGGCATCCTCACCCTCACGCGTATCCCGCCCTCCCGCCGGCGCTCGACGGAGAGCCCCCGCTCCATCGAGTCGGGGAGCGCGCTTCGGGCCGCTCGCTCCGCATTCGCGCCGACCGTCTCGGCGCGCGCCGCGGCGCGGGCCGCGCCCGCCGTCAGCCAGAGCGCGTGACCGGCGAGGGCGATCTGCCAGGCCGCCAGGGCCGCCAGGATCAGGAACGGGATGACGGCCACCATCTCGACGGAGGCCTGGCCGCTCTGGGAGCGCGGGTGAGTCATGGACGACACGGTCCCGCGAAACCCGTGACGCGACAACGCGTGCGGGTTACAGGAGGGTCACGCGAGTGTGAAAAGACCGGCGCCGCTACTCGTAGCGCCGGTACCGCGTCCAGAGTCGCTATCTCAGTAACGGACAGCGGTCGTCCAACCCGGCCGCCTGCGTCCCCTCTATGCGGTTGTGGCCACCTCGGACGGCACGACCTCGAGGAACTTCACGGTGTCGGCGAACTGCCGGAAACGGGCGACCTTGCCGTCGCGCACATCCCAGACGTGCACGACTTCGAGATCCAGCTCCTTGCCGGTGCTCTTCCCGGTACCGGTGTAGCGCGCGACCACCGCCACCGTATCGCCAGAGGGGATCAGCTCAATCGGCGTGACCGCGAAGTCGGGGATGTCCGTTGTGAGCGGGCCGAAGACGTTTTGCGCCACGGCGTCGCCGCCCCGGTAAACGCCGCCGTAGGGCATGCCCTCTGCCTCGTGCCACTCGATGTCGTCAGCCATCGCGGCGAGCACGGCCGGGGACATCACCGCGCGCAAACGCCGCATAGATGCCCTCAACTATCTGGACACTCTGCTCGGTCACGAGTCTCTCCTTCATCCGACTGCGAGGCCGCCGTGAACGTACCACTTAGGTGGGCTGAGAGGGGTACCCCTGGCCAGAACGGCGCTCTCCCCTCAGTACGTGTTTTTTCGGTACCGCGTCCAGACCCAGTAGAGGCCGTAGGAGGCAAGCGCCAGCAACGCGAACCACACCAGCACCCCGGCTCCGCCCACGTCGAACAGGCGGTCGGTCGCCGTGAAGGTGAGGACCGCGAGCGCCAGCGATCCGTACAGGCCGAGCCGCAGCGAGGAATCGAGCGAGTCGAGCTCGAAGCCGTACTGGCGGTAGAGCCGGTACACGAGAAAGGCGATCGCGGCGAAGAACGCGATCGTGAGCAGCGTGAGCACCACGTCGAGCGCGTTGCCGCCCCCGGGCAGCACCTCGAGCGCGAGCGCGACCAGCATGATGACGCCGAACTTCCAGGCGAACTGCACGCCCGGAAGGCTATAGAGCGGATGGGCTTGCCAGGATCAGCGCGTGGACAGGATCGACGCAGAGGAACGCCGCGCCCGGCTGGCCCGTCGTCACCGTCTCGCACCCGAAGACCGCGCGGACGACGTCGTGGACGCGACGAGAAGCATCGTCTGCCTGCACGCCACCGACCCGGCGACCGTGTACCTGTCGGCGTGGGCGCGCGTCGACGGCATGACGGTCGCCGACCTCGACGAGGCCCTGTACACGGAGCGGTCGCTCGTGAAGCACCTGGCGATGCGCCGCACCCTGTTCGTCTTCCCGCGCGAGACCCTGCCGCTCGCCCAGGCAGGCGCCAGCGATCGCGTGGCGGATACCGAGCGCCGCAGACTCATACGCGACGTCGAGGGGGCAGGCCTCTATCCGGAGGGGGAGCGCTGGCTGACCGAGGCCTGGGAGCAGGTGCTGGCGGCGCTGTCCGGCGGCAGGGAGGCCACGTCGTCCGAGCTGCGCAAGGAGATCTCCCTGCTCGAGGGCTCGATGACCTACGGGGAAGGGAAGTCGTGGGGCGGACAGATCCCGTTCGGCCCCCGGGTGTTGACCACGCTGTCCGCGGCCGGGCAGATCGTGCGAGCCTCGAACGACGGCGGGTGGACCATCTCGCGGCCGCGCTGGACCTCGATGGCGGCGTGGCTGGGTCACGAGTTGGCGCGCCCGGCGGCAGCCGAGGGAGTGGCGGGCCTCGTCGAGCGCTGGCTGCGGGCGTTCGGCCCCGGAACGGCGGCGGACATCAAGTGGTGGCTCGGGTCGACCGTCGCCGCCGTGCGGCGGGCGCTGGCCGATCTCGGCGCCGTCGAAGTCGATCTCGACGGGCAGACGGGCTACCTGCTGCCCGACGATCTGGAGCCGACCGAACCGCCCGAGCCCTGGCCGGCCCTCCTGCCCCCGCTGGATCCCACCACGATGGGCTGGTTTGAACGTGACTGGTACCTCGGGCCATACAAGACCCAGCTGTTCGACACGAGCGGCAACGCCGGGCCTACCGCATGGTGGAACGGCCGGATCGTGGGCGGCTGGACGCAGGACGACGGCGGCGAGGTTGTCCTGCAGATGCTCGAGGACGTCGGCTCCGACGGACTGAAGGCCCTCGAGCACGAGGCCGCGCGACTCAGCGAGTGGTTCGACGGCACCCGGGCCCTCCCCAGGTTCCCGTCACCGCTGTCGAGGGAGCTCGCGCGGCGGAGCGGCTAACGGCTCCAGCCCGGGACCGGTGATGCGCCGCGCGCCGTCGCGGTCCCTCACGTACACCTGCCAGGAGTAGTAGGCCAAGTAGGAGCGCGTGTCGCGGCGGATGCGATTCGTGTAGGCAAGCACGGCGTCCACGTACAGGGACGAGGGGTTGTACGCGTAGAGCGCGCCGCGCAGGTCGCCCGGTGCCCCCGAGGCGCGCAGGTAGTTGGCCGCGCCCATGATCGCGTCGCCCGGATCGTGCACGTCGCCGCCCATTCCATAGGCGGCCCAGGTTGACGGGATGAACTGCATCGGCCCCTGCGCACCGGCGGTGCTGTCGCTGCGCATGCGGCCGAACGCGGACTCCACGAAGTTGACCGCGGCCAGCACGGGCCAGGGAACGCCGAAGCGGCGCTGGGCACGGCGGTAGTGGCGCAACAGCACGCCCGCCGGCTCGGCGCGACCGGTCCGCAGCCGCACCCGCCGCGGCGGCCCCGCGAGCGGGCGCGAGCTTGCGGCGGGCGCGGATCGTGGCACGCGCATGCGCGGCGACCGGGCCGCTCGCTTCACCCAGGGCGGCTTGCGCCAGTCGGGCTCGTCGCGACAGCAGCAGGTGGATGCGCTGCTGGTCGAGCGCGTACAGCGTGACCTCCTCGGGTGGCGCGCCCACCGCCGTGTCGCCCTCCGTGCGCCAGCGGTCGATCGCAGCGTCGAGCGCCCGCTGCGTCGCGGTGAGACGCTCGGCGAGGGGGCCGGGCCGGCGCGGTATCGCGGCGTCGGGCGCCGGCGGGGCCGCCTGCGCCGGCCTGGCGGTAACGGCCTCGGGAGGGGCCATCAGCGCGGTCGGCTTCGTCCCCATTGCAGCCGACCAGCGCGAGCATGGCGCAAAGGGCGGCGGGCAGACGCATCGCCTCCACGATAGGAGCTCAACTCACTCGATCGTCCCGGCGCTCACGAGCACCAGCACCAGCGTCCCCAGGACCACCCGGTAGGCGACGAAGATGTCCATCGAGTGGCTCGTGAGCCAGCGCAGCAGGAAGGCGATCGACAGGTAGCCGGTCGCGAACGCCAGCAGGGTGGCGACCACGAGCTCGGCCGCGCCGGTGTGCTGCCCCTCCTCCCCGCTCACGATCGATCCCAGCTCGAGCAGGCCGCTCAGCACCACAGCCGGGATCGACAGCAGGAACGAGAAGCGGGCGGCCGCGGTCCTGTCGAGTCCCAGGAAGAGGCCCGCCGTGATGGTGGAGCCCGAGCGCGACACGCCTGGGATGAGCGCCAGCGCCTGCGCCATCCCCATCCAGAAGCCGTCGCGGGTGCGGATCTGCTCGATCGAGCGGTCGCGCTTTCCGGTCCTGTCGGCCACGAGGAGCACGAGTCCCAGCAGTATCAGCGTCACGCCGATCAGGTAGAGGTCGCGTGCGCCGGTCTCGATCTGGTCCTTGAACAGGACGCCGAAGATGCCGATCGGGATCGTGCCGAGCAGGATGTACCAGCCCAGGCGGGCGTCGAGCTCGCGGCGCGCCTCGCGGTTCGGCACCGAGCGCAGCCAGGCCCGCGCGATTCGCACCAGGTCGTGGCGGAAGTAGAGCAGCACCGCGGCCATCGTCCCCAGCTGCGTGACGGCCGTGAACGCCGCCCCGGGATCCTCCCAGCCGGCGAAGGCGGGAATGATGCGCAGGTGAGCGGTGCTCGAGATCGGCAGGAACTCGGTGAGCCCCTGTGCGATCCCGAGGACGATGGCCTCGAGGAGCGACACGGCGGGGGAAGGCTAGTGGCAGGGTCAGCCCCTGGTGCTCCTCCATGCCGAACAGCGCGAGCGGGTATCGTTCGGGGCCCATGCGGCTCCTGGCGCCGATTTTCGTGCTCGCTGCGTCGCTGGCGCTTGCGGCGCCCGCCTTCGCAGGTGACAACGGCGAGGGTCTCTGGGGCGAGACCGACGACCGCGTCGTCACCTTCTTCTCGCTCGGCGTGGTGGTCTTCTTCACGCTCTTCGTGATCGTCGCCTCGGCGATCCAGGGCCGGCTCGAGAAGCGCAAGGACGAGCGCAAGGCGGTCGAGCTGCGCAAGCGCGTCGGCTGGTAGCGGCCCGAAAAGCCGTGACCCCGGGGGTTTCCCGGGGCCACGAGCGAGGAGGGATCTGCACTGATCATGCTCGCGGCCTTGGCCGGACCCGATGTGAAGAGGTTGAGAAGTGAGAGGGTTTCGGCCATGGAAGCCGTGACCTACGAGCGCCGCGGCGCAGCCGCGATCGTCACGATCGACCGCCAGGAGCGGCGCAACGCGATCGACGGGCCGACGGCCGAGCTGCTCGCCGAGGCCTACGACCGTTTCGAGGCCGACGATGAGGCACGCGTGCTGGTGTTGACCGGCGCCGGCGGCGTCTCCTTCTGCGCCGGCGCCGACCTCAAGGCGATCGAGAGCTTCGCCACGCGAATGGATGACCCGCGCGGCCCGCTGGGGATCACCCGGGTGATCGCCTCCAAGCCGACGATCGCCGCGATCTCCGGCTGGTGTCTCGCCGGCGGGCTCGAGCTGGCCCTCTGGTGCGACCTCCGCATCGCCACCGGAGAGTCTCGGCTCGGCTTCCCCGAGCGGCGCTGGGGCGTGCCGCTTCTCGACGGCGGGACCCAGCGGATGCCGCGCGTCATCGGGCTCGGCAGGGCGCTCGACCTGATCCTGACCGGCCGCATCATCGACGCCGAGGAGGCGCACGCGATGGGGCTCCTCACCGAGATCGTGCCCACCGGGCGCCACCTCGAGCGCGCGCTCGAGATCGCCGAGGCGCTGGCGCGCTTCCCGCAGGACACGATGCTGGCCGACCGGCTCGCGGCTATCGAGGGAATCGGCCTCAGCTTCGAGGAAGGCCTGCAGCGCGAGGCGCGCAACGGCCTTCCCACACAGGACACCGCCTGGCGAGGCGCCGCCCGCTTCGCCGCGGGCGAGGGCCGGGGTGGCGCCGGGGCCGGCGTCTAGTCTGAGCCGTCGTGTCCCCTGCGATCGAGGTCTCCGACCTGCGCAAGTCGTACGGCACCGTGGAGGCGGTGCGCGGGCTCTCGTTCACCGTCGAGCGCGGCGAGGTCTTCGGGCTCCTGGGTCCCAACGGCGCCGGGAAGACGACAACGGTCGAGATCCTCGAGGGCTACCGCGAGCGCTCGGGTGGCGAGGTGCGGGTGCTCGGACACGACCCGCAGACGCGCGACGCCAATCTCCAGCAGCGGGTGGGAATCGTGCTCCAGAGCTGCGGCTTCTACCCGCGCGTGACGGTCCGCGAGGCCGTCGTCCACTTCGCCAAGGCGTACGAGCGCCCCCGCGATCCGTCCGAGACGATCTCGTTGGTGGGGCTCGAGCAGAAGGCCGACGCGCGCACGAAGGACCTCTCGGGCGGCCAGCGGAGGCGTCTCGATCTGGCCCTCGCCCTGGTAGGCGATCCGGAGCTCGTCTTTCTCGACGAGCCGACCACCGGCTTCGATCCGGCCGCGCGGCGCACCGCGTGGGGCGTCGTGCGGACGCTGAAGGAGCTCGGCAAGACCGTCCTCCTGACCACGCACTACCTGGAGGAGGCACAGGCGCTCTCCGACCGCGTGGCGATCGTCAAGGACGGTCGCTTCGTCGCCGAGGGCCCACCCGACCGGCTCAGCCCGACAAGCGCGAGCTATCGGGTCTCGTACCTGTCCGAGGGCCGGCGCGTGGAGCTTCAGACCGACGACCCCACGGAGCTTCTCCACCGGCTCACACGCGACGCCCTGGCGCGCGGTGAGCGTCTCGAAGGGCTCGAGGTCCACCGCCCGACGCTCGAGGACGTCTACCTCGAGCTCACCGAGCATGAGGACGGCCGGTGAGCACGCTCGCCCTCGCGTGGGAGCAGTTCCGCTTCGAGCGCAAGCTCTTCTGGCGCAATCCCAGCGCCGCGTTCTTCAACTTCCTGCTGCCGCTGCTGCTGCTGGTGCTGATCGCCAGCGCCTTCGGTGGCGACGAGGAGGAGCTCGACGTCCTCGTCCCGGGCGTGGCGGGGATGGGCGTGCTCGCCACCACCTTCACCGCACTCGCGTTCAACCTCACGCTGCTGCGCGACGACGGCGTGCTCAAGCGGATTCGCGGCACCCCGATGCCGGCCGGCGCCTACCTCGCCGGGCTGCTCGGCTCGGCCTCCCTGAACGCCTTCCTGCAGGTGGCCCTCGTGGTGGTGATAGGCAACCTCGTCTATGGCGTGGATTGGCCGCAGGACCCGCTGCTGCTCGTGGCGTTCACGGCGCTCGGCGTCATCTGCTTCGCCGCGCTCGGGATCGCGTTCTCACACGTGATCCCGAACGAGGACGCGGCCCCGGCATACACGAACGCCGTCTTCCTCCCGCTGATCTTCATCTCCGGGGTGTTCTACTCGAGCGACGACCTGCCGCCGGTGCTCCTCGGCATCGCGGAAGCCCTGCCGCTCAAGCACCTGATCGACGGGCTCTCGCACGCGATGGTGGGGGGTGGCGGCGACATCGGGGCCGCCGCGGCGGTGGTGGGCGGCTGGGCGCTGGCCGGGATCTTCCTGGCGGTGCGCTACTTCAGGTGGGAGTAGGCGGGTCGCCTACAGCCTGAGCGCGTGGCCGTGGCGGCGCAGCCAGCGCTCGTGCTCGCGCCAGCCGGGGCTGCGTGCGGCGAGCAGGCTCCAGAAGCGGCGCGAGTGGTCGTGCACCTCGAGGTGGACGACCTCGTGCTCCACCACGTAGTCGAGGATCTCGGCCGGAGCGAGCAGCAGCCGCCAGTTGAAGCTCATCGCGCCGCTCGAGGAGCAGCTCGCCCAGCGGGTGCGCTGGCCGCGGATCTGGAGGCCGCTGTAGCTCGTGCCCGCCCTGGCGACCGCGGCGTCAAGCCGCGCACCGACCTCCTCGCGCGCGCGGCGCCGGTACCAGGCCTCGACGGCGACGGCAAGCGAGCCGGTGGGCGCCAGCGCCACGCGCAGTTCGCCGCCGCGCCGGGCAACGTGGGCGCGCGTGCGCCTCGCTTCCTCGCGCACCCGCAGCGCCAGGCGCTCGCCGAGGTACGGCACCTCTCCGCCGTCCTCGAGCCGCGCGGGGGGGAATTCAGACTCCGATTCGCGCATCCGGCGCAGCGTGCGCTCGATCCAGGGTGCCTTCTCCTCGACGAACGGCTCGATCTCGCGCAGCGGGAAGCGCCGCGGCACCACCACCTCGACGCCGTCGCCGCCTACAAGGATGCGGGCGTGGCGGGCGCGGTCCGAGCGCCGGATCGTGTACGGGATTGCGGCCACGCGGCGAGGATACGGACCGCCCCGGCGGTGCTTAGCGTGGATCCAGGCTCAGAAGATCCCGGGCGTCGAGCCGCCGTCCACCGACCAGGCGGCGCCCACGACGTTCGACGCCTGCTCGGAGCAGAGGAAGACCACCGCCGCGGCGATCTCGTCCTCGCGCCCCATGCGGCCGATCAGCGACTTGGCGTGCGTCGACGCCAGCACCTCCTCGCGTGACTTGCCGGTTCGCGAGGCCACCTGGTCGGCAAGTCCGCCCTCGGCCGTCCAGAGCGGCGTCTCCACCGGGCCCGGAACCACTGAGTTGACGAGCACCCCCTCGGAGGCCCAGCGCTCAGCGAACACGCGCGAGAGCGAGAGCTGAGCCGCCTTCGTGACCGAGTACGCGGCGTCGAGCGTCTGCGAGGGGCGCCGGCCGGACGACGAGGTCACGTTCACGATCCGCCCTCCGCCCTCCGCGGCCATGGCGGGCGCGATGACGCTCATCACACGCATCGGGGCCATCACGTGCAGCTCCCACTGCTCGTTCCAGTCGGCGTCGGTCAGCTCCTCGAGTGTCCGCGCGCGGCTCGTGCCCGCGTTGTTGACCAGCGCCCACGGCGGCGCCGGACAGGCAGCGAGCAGCCGCTCGCCGGCGTCGGCGGCGGTCACGTCCAGCTCGATGTCGGCGCCGCTGCGGGCGACCGTGAGGGCGCGCGCCCCCTCGGCGGCGAGCAGGCGGGCCGCCGCCGCCCCGATCCCGCGTGTGCCTCCGGTGACAAGGCAGACCCTGCCTTCGAGACCGAGCTCCATCAACCGGGCATGATGGCCGAATGAAGTCGAACACCGTCTACATGACGTTCAACACCGAGGGCCGGCGCGAGCTGATCCGGATCACCGAGGAGGTACAGGCGGCGGTCGACGAGGCCGGCATCGCCGAGGGTCTCGCGCTCGTGGGAGCCATGCACATCACGGCCGCGGTCTGGATCAACGACGACGAGCCCGGCCTGCACGAGGACACCCTCGAATGGCTCGACAAGGTCGCGCCGCCGAGCTGGAAGGAGCCCGCCAACGAAGTGGCGCGCGAGCTGCTCCCCGACCCCGGCGACTATCGCCACCACCGCGGCGGCGAGGACAACGGCGACGCCCACCTCAAGAACCTGCTCGTCCACCACCAGGTGATCGTGCCGGTGACGGACGGACGGCTGGACCTGGGGCCGTGGCAGCAGGTGTTCTACTGCGAGTTCGACGGCCGGCGGCCGAAGCGGATGATCATCAAGGTGCTGGGGGAGTAGGCGGCGGCGCTTCCCGCGGGTTTGGTCTCCGCCGGCCGGGCCAGGGCTGGGGAAGGGGGTCGTGGACGGCGGCCGCTGCGACCACCATCGTCCTGCCTGGTGGGGCTCCTGGACCACCAATCCAGGACGGATCGATGATTTCCCACGACGGCGGCCGAAGAATCTTCGATCAGGTCCGGCCGGCCGCGGCCGCCGAGCACGACCCCCTTACCCAGCCCCATACGCGAGACCGACCCGGCACCACCCAGCCGAGAGACGGGCAGCGCTACGCGCGCGCCCCGCCGTACACCTCCGGGTTCGCGCAATTGGGCATCCGCTCACCGGCGAGCCCGGCGAGCAGGTTGTCGACCGCCATGTCCGCCATCCGCTCCCGGGTGGCGTGGGTGGCGGAGCCGAGGTGTGGGATCACGAGGAGGTTCGGCGCGTCGAGCAGCGGATGGTCGCCGGGAAGCGGCTCCGGGTCGGTCACGTCGAGCGCCGCGCCGGCAATCTCCCCTGCATGGAGGCCAGCCGCGAGCGCGTCCGTGTCCACGATCGGCCCTCGGGCCGTGTTCACCAGATAGGCCGTGGGCTTCATCCGGCGCAGGGCCTCCGTGCCGATCAGCCCGCGCGTCTCGGGCGTGAGCGGGCAGTGGAGGGTCACGAAGTCCGAGCGCTCGAGCAGTTCCTCGAGCGCGACGCCGCCGCTGCGGCTTGCCGCGAGGACCTCGCACCCGAAGCCCTCGAGCCTGCTCGCGACGGCCCGGCCGATACGCCCGAGGCCGACGATCCCGACCGTCGAGTCGTGCAGGTCGCGGCCGAGCAGCAGGTCCGGCTCCCAGGTGACCCACTTGCCGGAACGCACGAACGCCTCGCCCTCGACGAGCCGGCGCGCGATCCCGAGGATCAGCGCAAGCGCGAGGTCGGCGGTCGACTCCGTCAGCACGCCCGGCGTGTTGCCCACCGGGATCCCGCGCGCCGTTGCCGCCTCGAGGTCGACGTTGTCGACCCCCACCGCGTAGTTCGAGATCGCGCGCAGCTCGGGGCAGGCCGCGATCAGCTCCGCGTCGACGGGATCGGTGAGAAGCGACAGCAGGCCCTCGGCACGTCCGGCGCCGGCGAGCAGCTCGTCGCGCGGGGGCGGCAGCCGGTCCGGCCACACCTCGGTGTCATGCGCCGCCGCCAGGCGCCCAAGCGCGCCGCCGGGCAGCGAGCGGGTCACGAACACGCGCGCCATCGGGCGGCGTAGCATCGCACGGCGGCCGGTACTCTCGGAAGCATGGCCAGGGACACGGGCCTTCCGAGCGCCGACGCGCAATTCGACTTCAACCGCGCACGCCGCCGGCGGGCGCTGTCTCGGCTGTCGGCCCGGCTGCGGGGCGAGCCCGGCGACGTCAACCACATCCTCCCGTTCGAGGAGGTCGTGCAGGCCCTCGGGCAGCGCGGCGAGCGCAGGCTAGGGCTGCAGCTGATTCCGCTCGACTCGATCGTCGGCACCGTCGACCGCGGGCGCGAGTTCGACCGGCGCTTCAACCCCACCTCCCAGCGCGTGCGCCCGCGCTGGGAGCGGATCGCCACGGCGCAGCGGCGCGGCGAGGGCATGCCGCCGATCGACGTCTACCGGATCGGCAACCTCCACTTCGTGAAGGACGGGCACCACCGCGTGTCGGTGGCCCGGGCGCTCGGTCACAAGGACATCAACGCCTTCGTGACCGAGGTGCTGACCGAGGTGGGTGCGAACCAGGAGATCCGGCTACGCGATTTGCCGCTCAAGAGCCATGAGCGCCTCTTCTACGAGCGCGTTCCGCTTCCCGAGAAGGCGCGCCGCCGCATCGAGCTCTCCGATGAGTGGCGCTACGCCGCGCTCGCCGAGGCGGTCGAGGCTTGGGGCTTCCGTGCGATGCAGGTGCGCGGCGACCTGCTCGGCCGCCCGGAGGTGGCGATGAGCTGGTTCACCGAGGAGTACGAGCCCGTGATCGAGCTGCTGCGCGAGGCCGACCTGATCGGCCGCGGCACCGAGACCGAGGCGTACATGCGCGTCGCACAGCTGCGCTATCTCGTGCTGCGCACGCACGAATGGGACGACGCGGTCGTCGAGGCGATCCGCCAGGACCTGGAGCACCCAGGCCTGGACGACGACACGATGGTGCGCCGGCTGCGGCGCGAGCTCAAGTAATCAGGTCTGCTGCTGTCCGCCCGTCGCCCCTGGCGGCGGGGCATCCTCGCCCTCGGGCCGAACCTGTGTCTGCTCCTCGGGAGTCACATCCTCCGCACCTTCGGCCTGGCCGCCTTCGGCGGGAGCGGCCTCTCCCTCCGCCGCGGGTGCTCCTCCGGCCCCGTCGCCGGTGGTTGCCGGCGGGCCCTGCTGCTCGACCGTTAGGTTGATCCCGTTATCGGGGTCGAAGAGCTGCAGGCGCGTCGCGTCCACAAACAGCTCGGCCTCCTCCCCCACCTTCACCTTGCTGGCGGGTTCGAGCCGCGCGACGATGCGCCCCTCCTCGCCCGCCATCGGGACCTCGCCGCCGCCTGCGTCCTCGGCGAGCTCGCGCAGCTCCTGGGACTCGATCGTGGCGTCCGAGGCGACCGAGAAGTGGGCGTAGAGCTCGGCGCCCAGCGACTCCACGACTTCGATGTTGGCGGTGAACGTGATGCCGCGGTCCCTCGCATCACCTATCAGGGAAGCGTCCTCGAAGTGCTCGGGCCGGACGCCCGCGATCAGCTGCTTGCCGTGATGCTCGCGCACGGCGTCGTGAAGCTCGCTGGGCAGCCGCACGTCCCCGAAGGGGAGCTTGACCGTGTCGCCCTCGACCGTGGCAGGCATGAAGTTCATCGCCGGCGAGCCCACGAAGCCCGCCACGAACAGGTTGACCGGCTCGTTGTAGAGCTCCATCGGCGAGCCCACCTGCTGGATCACGCCCGCGCGCATCACCGCCACGCGGTCGCCGAGCGTCATCGCCTCGGTCTGGTCGTGGGTCACGTAGACCGTGGTCGTGCCGAGCCGCTGCTGGATGCGCGACACCTCGGTGCGCATCTGCACGCGCAGCTTGGCGTCGAGGTTGGAGAGCGGCTCGTCCATCAGGAACACCGCCGGCTCACGCACGATCGCCCGTCCCATCGCCACGCGCTGGCGCTGGCCGCCGGAGAGCTGCGCGGGCTTGCGGTCGAGGTGCGGCTCGAGATCGAGGATGCGCGCCGCCTCGGTCACCTTCTGGTCGATCTCAGCCTTGTCCACGCGCTTGAGCTTGAGCGCGAAGCCCATGTTGTCGCGCACGCTCATGTGCGGATAGAGCGCGTAGTTCTGGAACACCATCGCGATGTTGCGGTCCTTCGGCGCCTTGTCGTTCACCACGTCGTCGCCGATCCGGAGCTCGCCTTCGGTGATGTCCTCGAGCCCGGCGATCATGCGCAGCGCCGTCGACTTGCCGCAGCCGGACGGCCCGACGAGGATCACGAACTCGCCGTCCTTGATCTCCAGGCTCATGTCGCGAACGGCCTCGAAGCCGTCCGGATAGCGCTTGGTGAGGTGTTCCAGCGTGATCTGGGCCATTTGGCTGCCTCCGTTATCCCTTCACCGCGCCGGCGGTGAGGCCCGCGACAATTCGGCGCTGGAAGATCAGGACCATGATGATGATCGGGACGGTTACGACGACCGAGGCCGCGGAGATCGCCCCGATGGGCTGCTCGAACTGCGAGGCGCCGGTGAAGAACGCAAGCGCCGCCGGCACCGTCCGCGCGGCGTCGGTCGACGTCAGCGTGTTCGCGAAGATGAAGTCGTTCCAGGCGAAGATGAAGACCAGGATCGCAGCCGTGAACACCCCGGGCGCGGCCAGCGGCACGATGATCTTGCGGAAGGCCTGGAAGGGCGTGGCGCCGTCCACCTGGGCGGCCTGTTCGAGCTCCCAGGGGATCTCGCGGAAGAACGCGGACAGCGTGTAGATCGCGAGCGGCAGCGTGAAGGTCATGTAGGGGATGATCAGCCCGATCCAGGTGTCGTAGATACCGAGCGAGCGCCACAGCTCGAACAGCGAGCCGACGATCGAGATCGGCGGGAACATGGCCACCGCCAGAGCTCCCGAGAGGATCAGCGTCTTGCCCGTGAAGTCGAGCCGCGAGGTGGCGTAGGCGGCCATCGCCGCCAGCACGATCGAGATAAAGGTGGCGATGGAGGCGATGCCGATCGAGTTGATCAGCGCGGCGATGAAGGTGTCGTCGGAGAAGACGACGTCGTAGTTCTCTGTCGAGAAGCCTGACCAGAACTTCTTGTCCCCGACCTCCTCGGGTGTCTTGAACGAGAGCGACGTGATCCACGCGACCGGGATCAACGCGTATAGCAGGACCACCAGGATCCCGATCGCCCACAGCAGCCGCTCCCGGCCCGTGTGCTGCATGTCAGGTCTCCCCTCGCTGCTGCGCGGTGCTGGTGCCGAGCCCCTTGACGAAGAGGACGGCGATCAGGATCACGCAGATGAAGATCAGGATCGAGATCGCCGAGCCGAGGCCCAGGTTCACCCGGTTGATCAGGACGTTGTAGCCCAGGATCGAGACGCTCTCAGTGCCCAGGGCGCCTCCCGGCTGGATGATGAAGATGTTGTCGAATATTCGGAACGCGTCGAGCGTCCGGAACAGCAGCGCGACCAGGATCGCCGGCTTCATCAGCGGCAGCGTGATGCGGAAGAAGCGCTGCAAGGTGCTGGCACCGTCGACCTTGGCCGCCTCGTGCAACTCGTCGGGCACGAGCGCAAGGCCGGCGAGCAGCAGGAGCGCCATGAAGGGCGTCGTCTTCCAGACCTCCGCCATGATGATCACGAAGAGCGAGCCCTCCCGCGTGGTCAGCGGCTGCCAGTCGTCCGGTACAAGCGGCAGCCCGAACACGAAGCCGCTGGTCGGGTCGAAGGCGTACTTCCAGCCAAACGCGGCTACCACCGTGACGATGCCGTACGGGATCAGGATCGCCGCTCGCACCGGGCCGCGGCCGAATATCGCACGGTGCATGACCAGCGCGATCAGCATGCCCAGCACGAGCTCGATGGCCACCGACACGACCGTGATGAACAGCGTCGTGGCGACGTCCGACCACCACGTGCTCGAGGTGAGCACGTCGCCATAGTTCGCGAACCCGACGAACTCCTTGTCGTCCGGGAAGCGCAGGTCGAACTTCTGCAGCGACAGGTAGAACGCGTACACGATCGGATAGCCGGTCACGAGCAGCATCACGATCACGGCGGGCGCGCACAGCAGCCAGGCGAGCTTGCGCTCGGCCTTGTAGCGTTCGGTCGGCCCCTTCTTCTTGGGCGGTGCGGCCGTGGGGGCTGAGGTCGTGGCGGCTTCCATCAGAAGATCTTCCCGTCTACGGCCTTCTCGATCCGGTCGCGCAGCTGTTCCACGACCGTGTCCGGGTCCACCGCGTCCGGCGGGTGGTAGGTCTTCTGGATCGCCAGCGAGATGTCGCTGTAGGCGGGCGTCACCGGGCGCGGCCCGGCGTTGTCGATCGACTCACGCAGCTCATCGGCGAAGGGGTACGACTTCTGAACCTTCGGGTCGTCGTAGACCGACTCGCTGGTCGGCGGCAGACCGCCGAGCTCGGCGCTGAGCGCCTGGTTCTCCGGGCTGGCGAGGCACTCGGCCGCCTCGAAGGCGAGGTCGGGGTTGTTCGAGTACGCGGATACGGCGATGTTGAAGCCTCCGAGCGGGGGCGCGCTCGGCCGGTCCGGCACGCTGCGCGGGTAACGCGCCCAGCCGATGCTCTTCTGGAAGTCCTCACCCACCTCGGCGGCGGCCGGGTAGATGTACGGGTAGTTGACCATGTAGTCGGAGCGCCCCGACTCGAAGCCCAGGCGGCCGGCGTCCTCGTTGGCGGTCGCCATGCCCGGCGGCGCCGCGGGCGAGTTGGCGAGCTTGCTCTCGATCTCCGCCGCGGTCTTGGCCGTGTCGTTAACGAGCACGTCGCCCTGCTCGTTGACGATCTGTCCGCCGGCGCTCGTGATCAGCGCGTTGATCCAGACGACCAGCCCTTCGTACTGGGCGCTCTGAACCTCGACCGCGGTGCCCTTGTCGACCGCGTCGTCGATCATCTCGTCCCAGGTGAAGTCGTCGGGCGGGGCGTCCACGCGGTCCTTGCGGTACCAGAGCAGCTGCGTGTTGCTCGTATGCGGGATCGCCCAGATCTTGCCCTGGTAGTCGACGGTCTCGAGCGGGCCGTCGAGCTTGCCCTCGGTGGCGGCCTCGCGGCGCTCGCCCTCCCAGGGCAGGATCCACTCGGCCTCGGCGAACTCGGCGGTCCAGATCACGTCGAGCGACGCCAGGTCGATCGAGTCGTCCTCGGCTGCGAGACGGCGCACGAGCAGCTCGCGCTGCTGGTCGGCGATGTTGGGCAGCTTGACGTAGTTGATCGTGTACTTGCCGTTCGCCTGCTTGTTGCAGTTGGCGACCGCCTGGTCGTAGGAGCCGCCGGGCTCGTTGAACGCGTACCAGTTGATCGCGCGTGCGCCGGTGCCGCCCTCGTCGCCGCCGACCCCGCAGCCCACGGTGGCGGCGGTGGCCAGTACTAGGAGGACCGCAATCGGGTGCGACATCCTTGCCCACCTGACCCCCCTCACGGTTCGCAATTTACCCCGGTTGGCAAGCTCCTAGTCAAGTTTGGGGCGAGAACGTGCAGCTCAGCCCGCCGTGACCGCGCCCGCGTGAGCCGCAATCACTTCTCCCTCGAGGGCGCCCGGCGTTGTCTCGATCACGACCTCGCGTGCGCGGGCGGCGGGCAGCGGCTCCGGCGTCGTGTTGAGACAGACCACGTGATCGCCGCGCGCGTAGGCGAGCACACCCTCGGCCGCCTCCAGCAGCTGGAAGTCATCCGGGAGCGAACGCCGCACCCTGATCAGCTCGCGCACGAGCGTCAGGGTCGAGGCCGGGTCGTCGCGCTGAGCCTCGACGTTCACGCGTTCCGGATCGACCAGCGGCAGCCACGGCTCGCCGCTCGTGAAGCCACCCGAGGGCGAGCCGTCCCACTGCATCGGGTGGCGGAAGCGGTCGCGTCCGGCGCGGTCGAAGCGGTGTTCGCCCGGCGGGCCCTCGGCCTGGCCGATCTCGTCGCCCTGGTACAGGAACGCCATCCCCGGGAGCGTCAGCAGCAGGAGCGCCGCCGCGCGCGCGTTCTCGCGGCCGAAGCGCGTGACGAGCCGGCCGAAGTCGTGGTTCGAGAGCACCCACGCGGCGCCCTGCTGCCGGGTGATCGCCGCGATGGCCTCCCGCAGCGCCGCGGCATTCCAGGGGGCGTGGAGCAACTCGAACGCGAACACGGCATCGAAGTACTCGAGGTACGGCTGCCACCTTCTGCTCGGGAGGTAGACCTCGCCGACGAGGAAACGCTGCCCGACCGCCTCTCGGATCTTCGCGAGCGCCTCGCCCGTGTCGGGCGCGTTGCGCGAGTGCGCGAGCGACAGCAGCGCCTCCTCCTCGGAGAGCGGCAGCCCGAACGGCTCGCTGGCGGGTGGGTCGTCGCGCAGCTGCGGATCCTTGAGCAGCCGGTCGATCGCGTCCACTCGGTAGCCGGCCACGCCGCGCTCGAGCCAGAAGCGCAGGACGTCCTGCATCGCAGCGATCACCTCGGGGTTCCGCCAGTCGAGGTCGGCCTGCTCGGGGTAGAACGAGTGCAGGTACCAGCGCCCGTCGCGGCGGCTCCAGGCCGAGCCGCCGAACGCGGACAGCCAGTTGTTGGGAGCGTCGGTCCAGATGTACCAGTCCGGGTGCTCGCGGAACCAGGGGTGCTCGATCGAGGTGTGGCAGGGCACGAGGTCGAGCAGCACCTCGAGCCCGCGAGCGCGTGCCGCCGCAACCAGGGAGTCGAAGTCCGCGAGCGAACCGAACACGGGATCGACGTTCGTGTAGTCCGAGATGTCGTAGCCGAAGTCGTGCATAGGCGACGGAAAGATGGGCGACATCCAGAGCGCGTCGACCCCGAGCCAGGCGAGGTGGTCGAGTCGCGCCTCGATCCCGCGCAGGTCGCCGACGCCGTCCCCGTCCGAGTCCTGGAACGAGCGCGGGTAGACCTGGTAGACGACCCCGTCCCTCAGCACCGTGGGCTCTCCGTCAGCCCTTGACGGCGCCTGCGGTGAGCCCGGCCACGATCCGCTTCTGGAAGATGATCACGAGCGCCACCAGCGGGATCGTGATCACCACGGAGGCGGCGCTGATCGTGCCCAGCGGTACCTCGAACTTCTGGCTGCCGGTGAAGAACGCGATCGCCGCCGGGACCGTACGGGCGCTCGGCGAGCTCGTGAGCGTGATCGCGAGCAGGAACTCGTTCCAGACGAAGAAGGCGGTGAGCAACCCCGCGGTCACGAGCCCCGGCGCGGCCAGCGGCAACACGACCTTGCGAAAGGCCTGGAAGTGGGTCGCGCCGTCCACGAGGGCGGCCTCCTCCAGCTCCTTCGGTATCTCCCTGAAGAACGAGGCGAGGATATAGATGCACAGCGGAAGCGCGAAGGTGAGGTTGGGGATGATCAGGCCGGCCCAGGTGTTGTACAGGCCGAGCTCGGTCCACAGCTTGAAGAGCGGCGCGGCGATCGCGATCGGCGGGAAGGTCGTGATCGAGAGGATCACCGCCAGGAGCAGGAACTTGCGCGGGAAGCGCAGCCGCGCGAGCGCGTAGGCCGCGAACGATCCGAACAGCAGCGCCAGGAAGGTCGTGATGGTCGTTATTCCCGCGCTGTTGCGCAGCGCCTTCGTGAAGTCGGCGTCCTCGAAGATCGACTGGTAGTTGTCGAGCGTCGGGCTCGGCGGCAGCAGGTCTGCCTGCGAGAGCTCCGGGCCGGTCTTCAGCGAGACGTTGATCAGCCAGTAGAAGGGGAACAGGCAGAAGATCACGATCACGACGACCGCGAGCCAGAGCAGCACCGGCTTGAGCCAGCGCCGCTCTGGTCCACGTGCCTCGGCCGCGCGGGCTTTGGGGCGGGCATCCGTCGCGGTCCCGGGCTTACGCAGCGCGCGCGTGGCCATTTCAGGTCTCCTCCGCGAGCGCGCGGATGTTGCCGCCCACGGTCCGGATGTAGATGAAGGCCACCGCCATCACGATCACGAACGTCAAGATCGAGAGCGCGGAGCCGAGGCCGATCAGGCGGTTGGTTGTGAGCTCCTGCTGGGCGATCAGCGACAGCGTCGTGGTGCCGTTGGCTCCCTGCGTGAGCACGAACGGGAGGTCGAAGATACGCAGCGCATCGAGTGTGCGGAAGATCAGCGCCACGAGGATCGCCGGCCTGAGGAGCGGTAGCGTGATGCGCCTGAAGCGCTGCCACGCGTTCGCGCCGTCGACCTTGGCCGCGTCGTAGAGCTCGTCGGGGATCACCTGCAGGCCGGCGAGGATCAGGAGAGCCATGAAAGGCGACGTCTTCCAGACGTCCGCGAAGATCATCACCGCGAGCGCGTTCGGCTCCTGGCCGAGCCAGACCGTGTCCGCTCCCGGCAGCCCGAGCTTGTCGAGCATCACCGGCACGAGGCCGAGGCCGGGCTCGAAGATCGTGCGCCAGGTGATGGCGGTGACCACGGTGAGAATGGCCCAGGGCACCAGCACGACCGTGCGCAGCAACCCACGGCCCTTGAACGCCTCGTGCATGCAGAGGGCCATCCCGAGCCCGATCACGAGCTCGAGCGCGACCGAGATCCCGGAGAAGACGAAGGTCGTCGTGAGCGCATCCCAGAACTCCGGCGAGCTGAACGCCTCGGAGTAGTTGTCGAACCCCGCGAAGCGCCATAGCCCGGGCGTCCTCAGGCTGTACTCGGTGAGCGACAGCCAGAATGCGTAGCCGATCGGGTAGGCCGCAACCGCCGCTATCACCAGCAGCGACGGCGCCAGCATCATCGCGGCGAGCCGGCGCTCGCTCCGGCCGTAGCCGCCCCGCTGGGCGGGGCGGCGTCTCAGCCGAGCGGTGGCAGCCTCCATGGCGCCGGCGTCCTAGAAGGTCTCGATGGCCTTCTGGATCTCTTCGTTCATCGTCGACGCTGCCTCGTCGGGCGACATCTGGCCCTGGAGTGCGGCGTAGACGTTCTTGTTGATCGCCTCGTTGATCTGCGGGTAGACCGGCGACACCGGCCGCGGCTGGGCCTGCTCGACCGCCTTGAGCAGATCGGCGGCGAACGGCATGGCCTTCTCAACCTGCGGGTCCGAGTAGACCTCGGTGAGCACCGGCGGCAGCGTTGCCTCGGACGCCTGGATGACCTGCTGCTCGGGCTCGGTCGCGAAGTTGATGAACGCGAGCGACCCCTCCGGGTTCTTCGAGAACGCGGAGATCGCCAGGTCGTATCCGCCGACCACGCCCGCGCCCTCGTTGCCGGCGTAGCCCGGGAAGGTCGTGATCGCGAGATCCTTCCCGATCTTGGACTCCTTGCCGAGCGCGTACGCGTACGGCCAGTTGCGCATGTAGGTTGCGTTACCCGCCTCGAAGGCGCGCCGGGACTCCTCCTCCTTGTACGTCGTCACGGCCTTCGGCACCGCTCCGTCCTTGATCCCGTCCGCCATGAAGGTCAGGACGTCACGGACCTCCTGTGAATCGGCCGTGGCCTCTGTGCCGTCCTCGTTGACGACGGCGGCGCCGGCGCTGTAGAGCAGCTCGAGGAAGTTGACCGTCAGGCCCTCGTAGCGGAAGCCCTGGTAGACGAGGCCGTTCTTCTTAGCGGCGTCCTCGTAGACGGCCTCCCACTCGGTCGGCGGCTCGGGCGCCTGGTCCTTGCGGTAGTAGAGGAAGCCCGCGTTCGTGTTGAACGGCATGGCCCAGTACTTGTCCTCGTAGAGGGCGGTCTCGAGCGTCGAGGGGATGAACTCGTCCTTGCGCTTCTCGACGGCCTCGGTCATGTCCGTCAGCCAGCCCTGGGCCGCGTACTCGGCGGTCCAGACCACGTCCATGCCGAGCACGTCGCACTCGTCGGACTCGGCCTGCAGGCGCTGGATCTGCTGCTCGCGCTGGAGATCGGCCGCCTCGGGCAACTGGAGCAGCTTCGCGTTGGCATCCGGATTGGCCTTGTTGAAGTTGTCGACCACGGTCCCGAAGGCACCGGTGGTGTCCTTGCCGATGCACCACGTCACGTCGCCGGAAGGCTTGGCCTGGGTGACCTCCTTGGCATCCCCGGCGGCCCCGCTGTCGTCATCGTCGCCGCCACCGCCGCAGCCCGCGATCGCGAGTACGAGCGCGACGAGCACCGCCATCGCCCGAAGCATCCTGCTGTTCACCGCAACCTCCCTCGACTCCTGGTCCCGCGGCGTCCTACCCGGGCAGCGCTCTCGAAACGACGCCGAGGCGCCCTGACGGGCGCCTCGACGCGGGTCGGGGGCCGCGGGTCCGGCGCGGGGTTACTGCGGGGCGCCGGAGCCCGCGGTCTGCAGGGCCTGCTCTTCGTGCCGGCCCTCGCAGATCTCTTCGACGAGCTTGTCGCAGAAGGCGGGAAGGTCGTCGGGCTTCCGGCTCGTGACGAGCCCGGAATCCACGTGCACCTCCTCGTCCACCCACGTGCCGCCGGCGTTTCTGATGTCTGTCTTGACGCTGGGCCACGAGGTCAGGGTGCGGCCGTTGACCACGTCGGCCTCGACTAGCGTCCACGGGGCGTGGCAGATCGCCGCCACGGGCTTGCCCGCCTCGAAGAACGAGCGGACGAAACGCACGGCGTGCTCATCCACGCGCAGGAAATCCGGGTTGGCCACGCCGCCGGGCAGGACGAGCCCGTCGTAGTCGGCCTGATCGGCGTCGGCCACGGGCTTGTCCACCTTGAAGGTGTCGCCCTTGTCGAGGTGCTCGAAGCCCTGGATCTCTCCGCTCTCGAGCGAGAGCAGCTCGGGCTTGCCGCCCTCCTGCTCGACGCTCTTCCACGGCTCGGTCAGCTCAACCTGCTCAACGCCATGTGTGGCCAGAAAGGCGACCTTCTTTCCGCTCAGCTTGCCGGCCATGTCGCACTCCTTGCTGTCGGTTCCGGTCACTTCGTGGGTACCGGGACCACTTGGGGCTAAACGAGCGGACTTGGACGCGGCGCCCACTAGCTTTCCGGGCGTGCCTGCCCCGCCCATCGAGGTCGCGACCACGGACTACCACACGGCCGGCGAGCCCTTCCGGATCGTGGTGGAGGGGGCGCCGGAGATCCCCGGCGCCGGCGTGCGCGAGCGGCGGGAGCGCGCCGCGAGCGACGAGCGGATCGACGCCGTCCGGCGGCTCCTCTGTCACGAGCCCCGCGGGCACGCGGACATGTACGGCTGCTTCCTCGTACCGCCCGACGACGCCGGCGCCGACCTCGGCGTCCTCTTCTGGCACAAGGACGGCTACTCGACGGCGTGCGGGCACGGCACGATCGCGCTCGGGACCTGGGCGGTGGAGACGGGCCGCGTGGCGGCTGAGGAGAACGGCGAAACCGATGTCGTGCTCGACGTGCCCTCGGGGCGCGTGACCGCCCGCGTGCGTCGCCGGAACGCCGCCGTGGTGTCGGCGACCTTCCGCAACGTGCCCGCCTACGTGCTCGCTCGCGGGGTGCGGGTGGACACGGCGCACGGGCCCGTCGATGTGGACGTTGCATACGGCGGCGCGATCTACGCGAGCTTGGACGCAACGCAGGCGGGGCTGAGCGTGAGCCCAGGCCATCACACCGAGCTGATCGCGCTCGGCCGCCAGGTCAAGGCCGCGCTCGCCTCGAGCGAGCATGCCCGCCACCCGAGCGACGAGCGGCTCTCGGGTATCTACGGGACGATCCTCTTCGAGGACCTCGGCGACACCCCGGAGGGACCGCGGCAGCGCAACGTCACGGTCTTCGCCGACGGTGAAGTCGATCGCTCGCCGTGCGGCTCCGGGACCTCGGCGCGCCTTGCGCTGCTGGCCGCCGACGGGCGCGTCGACTCGTCCCGCGTCCTGCTGCACGAGTCAATCGTCGGAACGGAGTTTCTCGGCAGGGTGGTGGGGACCGTCGAGTCCGAAGGCCGCGAGGCGGTGGTCACGGAGATCGAGGGCAGCGCCTTCCGGACGGGCGACCATCGCTTCGCGCTCGACCCACGCGACCCGCTCGGAACCGGGTTCGTCCTGCGATGAGCAACCCCGCGTTTCTCGACGCCGAGGCGGTCGAGGGGTTGCTCGGCTACTCCCAGGCCGTCGATGCGCTCGAGGCGGCGCTCCGCGCGGGCCTCGACCCGGAGGCCGACCCGCCGCGCACGGCGGTCCGAGTCGATGCGGGCGAGGTGCTCCTGATGCCCTCGAGCTGGGAGGACGCGGTGGGCGTCAAGCTCGCGACCGTCGCTCCGGCGAACCCCACCCGCGGCCTCCCGCGCATCCAGGGCGTGTACGTCCTGTTCGACCCCGAGACGCTCGCGCCGGTCGCCATCGTCGACGGAATCGCGCTGACGTCGCTGCGAACCGCCGCCGTGTCGGCGCTCGCCGTCCGCCACCTGGCAGACCCCGGTGCGAGCCGGCTGCTCGTCTACGGCAGCGGCCCGCAGGCGTGGAGCCACGTGCAGGCGCTGCGCGCGGTCCGCCCGATCGAGCACGTTGGTGCCATCGCCCGCGACGCCGGTCGCCTCGAGAGCTTCGTCGCGCGCTGCCGGGGCGCGGGCCTCGAGGCCGAGCCCGTGGCCGGTGACCCGTCGGCAGCGCTCGCCGCCGCCGACATCGTCTGCTGCTGCACCACGGCACGCGAGCCGCTGTTCGACGGGGACCTGGTTGCGCCGGGCGCGACCGTCGTGGCGATCGGGTCGCACGAACCGGATGCCCGCGAGGTCGACGAGCGCCTCGTGGAGCGGTCGACGGTGGTGGTGGAGGCACGCTCCGCCGCGCTGCGCGAAGCCGGCGACGTGATCCAGGCGATCGAGTCCGGAGCCCTCGACACCGACTCGCTGGCGACACTGGCCGAGCTCGTCGCCGGGAGCATGAGCGTGCCGGATGAGCAGCCGCGCCTCTTCAAGAGCACCGGCATGGCCTGGGAGGACGTGGTGGTGGCGGCCGCCCTGGCCCAGCGGGCGGACCCGAGGTCTTCCTAGAGCCGGTCGAGCACCTCGCGTGCCGTGCTCTCGCCCGAGCGGACGGCGCCGTCC
This sequence comes from uncultured Thermoleophilaceae bacterium, assembly GCA_963757815.1. Lineage (GTDB taxonomy): Bacteria > Actinomycetota > Thermoleophilia > Solirubrobacterales > Thermoleophilaceae > JACVRW01. The sequence continues at coordinate 65,372 of CAVWSN010000027.1, forward strand.
ATGTAGCCGTTCCAGACCGTCGCGTACTCGGCGCCCGCCCAGTGGAGGGGGCCGATCGGCGCCCGGAGCGCGGGTCCGTAGTTGGTCCAGGCACCGGTGGGCAGGTGGCAGCCGTAGCAGCCGCGCGAGAACTCCTCGTCGGCCCAAAGCCTCTCGACGTAGTCGGCGGGCTTGGCGGCGCGCGGGCCGAACAGCCGTGCGAAGCAGTCGAGCACAGCCGCCCGCCGCTCTTCGGCCGGCACCCGGCCGAGCTCGCGCGCGTACCGGCCCTCGAGGAAGCCGAGCAGGACGCCGGGTGTGCCGTCGGGCGGCGAGTTGTCGAAGGTGAGCTTGACCGGCCCGGCGTCGCTCGTGGCCTGGCCGGAGAGTCCTTCGCCACGCCAGAACGGCTCGTCGTACAGGGCCATGCACTTGGCGACGGTGCCGAGCGGCATGCGCTGGGTGAGCTGGTCGCGGAAGCCCGGCAGCGGCGGGTCGTACGCGATCCGCCCCGCCAACGTTGGCGCGAGCGCGAGGATCGCGCGCCGGCCGCGAGCGACGGCGCCGTCGGCGTGCACCGTCACCCCCTCGGTGCCGTGGTCGATGCGGCGCACCGGCGCCCCCAGCACCACCCGCTCCTCGCCGAGCTCGCCCGCCATCCGGATCGGCACGAGCTGCGACCCGCCGGCGAAGCGGTCCTGCTGCGCGCCGCCCTCGGTGTCGAAGAGCCGCTCGAGGCTGCCCGCCGAGTGGATGTAGAAGAGGACGTGCAGCAGCGACATGTCCTCGGGCTGCGCCGCCCACACGGCCTCGACACCGAGCTCGAGCAGCATCCGACCCGGCCCCGTGGCCATATTGCGGCGCATCCAGGTCGCCGCCGTCTGCCCGTCGAAGCGGGCCGCGTTCGGCGCCTCCCAGGGCGCATCGAGCGGCACACGCCGGGCGAGGCGGTTCAGGCGCCGCTGCGCCTGCTCGATATCCACCAGCACGAGCGGATTGATGCGCGGGATCGCCCCCCGGTAGCGGCGCAGGCTGCCCCGGTACTCGATGACGTTGTCGCCGTGGGCGTAGGTCGGGAAGGTCTCGACCGCGACGTCGCGAGCGAGCGCCGCGAGCCGGTCCTGGGTCGGACCGATCCATTGCCCGCCCACCTCGACCACCTTGCCGTCGCCGATGTCGTGGTTCAGCACCCGTCCCCCAACGCGCTCGCGGGCCTCGAGCACCACCACGGACGACCCGCGCGCCACGAGCTCGCGCGCCGCCGCGAGCCCGGCGAATCCCGCCCCCACCACAACGACGTCGGCCTCGTATGTGCGCATCTCGGCCACCGCCGGGCGGACCCTACCGGCGGGCTTCTCTACGGTTCTGCCGCCAAGGCGAAGCCGCGCAAGTGCGACTTCACATACCTGCACAACACGCTCGCCCTTGCCGGCCGTGCATCGGCCTCAGGTGGAAGGGCTGGGGGCGCCGTGTCGCCCGCGCGCGCGGAACCGGGTCTCTCTGCGCGGCAACCCGGACGGCAGCTTCGACTGCTTCGCGGTGCGGGTGAGACTGTCGCGGCGCGTGGCCTGCGGGGGGCGCCGGATCTACACCCGCGTCACGATCGTCGACCAGGACGACCGCCGCACCTGGTCGGTCCCGCCGCTCCGCTGCTGAGCGGGCGCAGCACCGCACGAGGGAGGTCGCTAGGGTCGGGGCGGATGGCTTCTTCGCGCATCTCCGAGCGCGAGGAGGAGCGCCGCCACAAGATCCGGACGCTGTTGGTTGCGAGTGCGGCGTCCGCCACGGCGGCGGCCGTGACCTCGCAGCTCTGGATCGCCGGCACCTGGATCGCCGCGGCGACCACGCCCGTCCTCGTGACGCTCATCAGCGAGCTCCTCAACCGGCCGACCGAGAAGATCGTCTCGCGCGCCCTGCCTGCCGATCGGCCGGCGCCCTCGGAGCCGCCGCCGCTGCCCGAGGCCGGTGGCGCCGCGCCGCCTCCGCCGGCCCGGCCCGGCGCGCCCCCCGCACGAGAGGCGCCGCCCGCACGCGAGATCCCTCCGGCCACACCCGGGGTCGAACCGCCCGTCCGGATCTACCGCCAGCCGTCGCCACGGGCCCCGCGCCGCAAGATCGCCCTCGGCGCCGTCTTCGCGACCGCCGGCCTGGCGTTCGTGATCGCGGTCGTCACGCTCACGGCGGGCGAGCTGATCGCGGGCGACTCGATCGGGAAGGGCGACCGCCGAACCACGTTCGGGGGCGGCTCGCGGGACGGGAGCGGGAACGACAAGGAGGAGAAAGCGCCAGCCGACGAGCAGCGCGACCAGACCACCGAGGAACGCCCGCAAGAGCAGCAGGAGCGCACGACTCCGGAGGAGGAGCAACAGCCCACGGAGACGGAGACGACCGAGACACAGCCGCCCGCCACCACGACCACCCCTGCTCCGCGGTCAGCTCCGGCCCCAGCCACGCCCGGCGAAACCGCTCCCGCTCCCTGACTCAGCCGAGCACGCCGCCGCCTGCGACCATGCGACGGGATGCATGATCACAGCGGTCACGTCCACGCCGGCGCGGACGACGCGCGGCGCCTCGCGATCGCGCTGGTCCTGCTGCTCGCGTTCATGGTCGCCGAGGTCGTCGTCGGCATCCTGGCCTCGTCGCTGGCCCTGCTCGCGGACTCCGCGCACATGCTCACCGACGCCGGCGCGATCGCGCTGGCGCTGTTTGCGGCGCGGCTCGCGCGGCGTCCGGCGTCCGGCGGTTTCACCTTCGGCTACCGGCGCGCCGAGATCCTCTCCGCCCAGCTGAACGGCGCAACGCTGGTCGGGCTCGGCGCCGTAATTGGAATCGAGGGCATTCGCAGGCTCTTCGACCCGCCCGACGTCGAGGGCGCCGCGGTGCTGATCGTGGCCGTGGTCGGCATCGGGGTCAACCTCACAGCGACGTTCGTGCTCGCGGGCGCGAACCGCCGCAGCCTGAATGTCGAGGGCGCGTTCCAGCACGTGCTGAACGACCTGTTCGCGTTCGTCGCGACCGCGATCGCCGGCGCCCTCATCCTGCTGACCGGCTTCTCCCGCGCGGACGGCATCGCGGCGCTGCTGGTCGCGGCGCTGATGCTGTACTCCGGCTACGGCCTGCTGCGGGAGTCGGGACGAGTGCTGCTCGAGGCGGCTCCCCGGGATCTCGACCCGGACGAGATCGGCCACGCCCTCGCTGCCGAGCACCACGTCGTCGAGGTGCACGACCTTCATGTGTGGGAGGTCACCTCGGGCTTCCCCGCCCTCTCCGCGCACGTGACGGTCCGCGCCGGCTGCGACACGCAGGCGCATCGGCGCCAGCTCGCGGAGCTCCTGAGCGAGCGCTTCGGGATCACCCACTCGACACTGCAGGTGGAGGCGCTGCCCGAGGGCCAGCTCACGATCGCGCCGCTCCAGCGGGAAGGCGGCGCCTGATCGTGGAGGTCAAGATCACCCACCCCGACAAGGTGCTCTTTCCCGACGACGGGATCACCAAGGGCGACCTCGCCGCCTACTACGAGCGGGTGGCGGAATGGATGCTTCCCCACGTGCGCGATCGGCCGGTGAGCATGCAGCGCTTCCCCGATGGGATCGCGGGCAAGGGCTTCTTCCACAAGGACGTGCCGGACTACTTCCCAGACTGGATCAAGCGCGTGGAGGTGCCGAAGGCAAACGGCACCGTGACCCACGCTCTGATCACGCGGAAGGAGACCCTCCTCTATCTGGCCAACCAGAACACGATCACGCCTCACGTCTGGCTGGCGCGCGCGGACCACCTCCACCAGCCTGACCGGCTCGTTTTCGACCTCGACCCGGCGCCGGGCAGCGACTTCGCCTCGGTGCGCCGCGCCGCCCGCTGGACCGCCGAGCTGCTCGACGAGCTCGGCCTCGTTCCGTTCGCGCAGGTCACCGGCTCGAAGGGGATTCACATCTGGACGCCGCTGCGGCGTCGCGCCGGGCTCGAGGAGGTGCGCGAGCTCGCGCGCGGGGCGGCAGAGGTGCTCGCCGAGCGTCGGCCGCGCGAGCTGACTGTCGAGTTCCGCAAGGCCAAGCGCGACGGGCGCATCCTGGTGGATGTCGCCCGTAACGGGTACGCGCAGACCGCCGTCCCGCCGTACGCGGTGCGCCCTCGTCCGGGTGGCCCTGTGGCCACCCCGATCGAGCGTGATGAGCTGTCGGACTCGAGGCTGCGGCCCGATCGCTGGACGCTGAGGAACGTTCTGCGCCGGCTGGGGAGCAAGGGCGATCCCTGGGTGGACATGCATTCGCACGCGCGCGGCATCGCGCAAGCGCGCGAGCGCGTCGCCGCGCTGCGCGCGTAGAGCGCCGGAGCCGTTTTCTGCTCGGCTCGACGGGTAGGTACCAGACATGACGACGTCCACGATCGACGCGCTCGTCGGGCGCGGCGAGGAGCAGGGGTGCCTCAACCTCTCGGAGCTCTCGGAGTTCGTGGAGGAGCACGAGCTGACCGACGAGGAGGCGCAGGCGCTCGCCGACCGTCTGGAGATGCGCGGAATCGAGATCTCGGACGATTGCGGGCATAACGCGCGCGAACCGGTGCAGTACGACAACAGCGAGCTGGCCGCGATCACCGGCGACACGCTGCAGCTCTTCCTTCGCGACGTCCGCCGTCACCCGCTACTGAGCGCGGCGGACGAGGTCGAGCTCGCCAAGCGGATCGAGCAGGGGGACCTCGACGCCAAGGAGCGCATGATCAACTCGAACCTGCGCCTGGTCGTCTCCCTGGCGAAGAGGTACCAGGGCCAGGAGCTGTCGCTGCTCGACCTGATCCAGGAGGGGATCCTGGGGCTCATCCGCGCGGCCGAGAAGTTCGACTGGCGCCGTGGCTACAAGTTCTCGACCTACGCGACCTTCTGGATCCGCCAGGCGATCCAGCGCGGGCTGGCCAACCAGGGTCGGACGATTCGGCTCCCCGTGCACATCGGGCAGCGCGAGCGCAAGATTTCCCGGACCGAGCGTGAGCTTGCGCTGCGGCTCGGCCGCGCTCCGACCGACGCGGAGATCGCAAAGGAGGCCGACCTGACGCCGGCAGAGCTCGAGGAGACACGCGCGGTCACGCGTACCGTCACCAGCCTCGACCGCCCGCTGAGCCCCGAGGGCGACACCGGGTTGGGCGACCTGCTCCCGAGCGAGGAGCGCAGTCCGGTCGAGGAGGTCGAGATCGGTCTGCGCGAGGAGGCCGTCCACGCGGCGCTCGATCGGCTGCCCGAGCAGGAGCGCGAGGTGATCAAGCTCCGCTACGGCATCAACGGCGACGAGCCGACGCCCCTGCGTGAGGCGGGCCGTCGACTCGGCCTCTCACCAGAGCGGGTGCGCCGCATCGAGCACAAGGCGCTCGAGCGGCTGGCGGGCACCCGCGAGGTCGCAGGGCTAGCCGAAGCGGCCTGACCGGTCGCGCGTGGGAGCCGCCTCAGTCCTCGAACATGAAGAACTCGAAGCCGATGTCCGGTTCGAGCGTGAGCTGGCTGTGGTAGGCCGCCACCCGGCGGCCGGTCGCCTCCTCGACGACGCGGATGAACGAGTCCCTCATCGCCTCCTGGAAGACGAGTCGCACCCTGCGGACGAGATCGGGGTCCGTGGACGCCAAGGTCCGCTCGACCGTGGTCATGGTGTCCTGCAGGACGCACACGAGGTAGCGATCCTCGAGCATGTAGGTCTTGGCTCGCTCGGGGCCGCGGCCGTAGTACTCGGCGAAGAGACCGACGATGCCGTTGGTCACCGCCGCCAGCTCCTCACCCGGTGCGGTGGCCACCGGCGGGGGCTCGTGGGACTCCACGACGGTCATTGTTCCACGCGCGGGCGCGGATCCTCGGCGTCCTGCGGGTTCAGCCAGCCGCGGCGGCTTTGCGGACCGGAACAGCCTGCTCACCTTGCCGAGCTTCGCCCGGCAGCGCGGGCATTCCTCGCTGCTCGGCCACCGCACGGGGCTGTACACGGTCAGCCGACAACTCGGACAATTCAGATACGCCATACCCTCTCCTCCTCGCAGTGCTTAGCGCCCGCGAGGTCCGGCGCGCCACCAGTCTCCTGGCGACGATCGTCCCGCGCTGATCGGGCGAACGCAGGGTACCCACCTAGGGAGCGAGCGTCAATGAATGGGTTATCCGACGCCGTCGTGATCAAGCGCGACAACCTCTTCCTCCTGTCGCGTCCGGACGGCCGCCTGCCGGCCGACGGGCCCCATCCCTTCGGCCTGTGGTTCAGGGACTGCCGGTTCCTGTCGGCCCACGAGCTGCGACTCGCCGGCACGCCCCCGACGCTTCTCGCCTCGTCCGACGCGCGTGGCACCGAGGCGGTGCACGAGCTCGGCCACCCCGGCCTGTCGTTGCACGTACGGCTCGTTCGCGAGGCGGACCCCGGTGGTGTGCTGCGCGAGCGGATCACGGTCCGCAGCCATCACCGCGCGGCGCTCCGTCTCCCGCTTGAGCTTCTCCTCGCCGCGGACTTCGAGCCGATGCTCGTGCTGCGCGGGCTCGTGCCCCGCCGCAACCGCCCTGAGCCAGTGTGGGACGGCGAGGCGTTCTCGGTGCTCGGGCGGGACGGCGTTCGGCGGCGCACGGCGGTGAGCGCCTCCCCGCCCCCGTCGTCCCGGGCCGCGGGCGAGCTCACCTTCGAGCTCGAGCTCGAGCCTGGCGGAGCGGTCGTGATCGAGCTTGCCTACACGGTCTCCGAGCAGGGCGGCGCGGGCGGCGGGACCGCCGCGGGCTCGTCCGTCCGCGCGCCGGTGCCGGCCGTCAGCGTGACCTCGGACGACCGCCTGTTCAACCGCGTCCTCGAGCGCTCGCTGCTCGACCTCGAGCTGCTGCGCTCGGACCTCGAAGGCTGCCCGTACTACGCGGCGGGGATCCCCTGGTTCGCCACGCTGTTCGGCCGCGACAGCCTGATCGCCGGCCTCCAGGCGCTGAGCTTCGCGCCCGACGTCGCCGCGGGGACGCTGCGCCTGCTCGCGTCCCGGCTCGGCCGGCGCATCGACGACACGCGCGACGAGCAGCCCGGCAAGGTGCTGCACGAGCTGCGCGTGGGAGAGCCGGCCACGCTCGGCGAGACCCCGTTCGCCCGCCATTACGGGAGCGTCGACTCCACCCCGCTCTTCCTCTGCGTGCTGTGCCGCGACACTGCGCGTGGTCGGGCTCGCTCGAGCTGTTCCGGGACCTGCGCGGCGCGGTCGACGCCGCGCTCGAGTGGATCAACCGGTACGGCGACCTCGACGGCGACGGTCTCGTCGAGTACCGGCGCAGACCGGAAACGGGCCTGGCGAACCAGGGCTGGAAAGACTCCCCCGACGGCGTCCCGGACGAGCATGGCGAGCCGGTCGGGGCGCCGGTCGCGCTTGTCGAGGTGCAGGGCTACGTGCTCGCCGCGAAGCGAGAGCTCGCGGTGCTGTTCGAGCTGGATGGTCAGGGCGCCCGCGCGGAGCGACTGCGCGCGGAGGCGGCCGCGCTCGGGCAGGTCCTCGACGGCTTCCTGCTCGACGATCGCGGCGCGTACGCGATCGCGCTCGACGGCGAGAAGCGGCCGGCATCCGGCCTCGCGTCGAACCAGGGCCACCTCCTATGGGCCGGCGCGCTGTCGGGCGAGCAGGCGCGCGGAGTTCGCGACCTCCTTATGAGCCCCGATCTGTTCTCGGGCTGGGGCGTGCGCACGCTCGCCGCGAGTCACTCCGCCTACAACCCGCTCGGCTACCACGTCGGCACGGTGTGGCCGCACGACAACGCGATGATCGCCGCGGGCCTTCACCGCTACGGCTTCGCCGAGGACTTCGCCGCCATCTTCGACGGCCTGCTCGAGGCGGCATCCCAGCTCCCCGGCAACCGCCTGCCGGAGCTGTTCGCAGGCTACCCGCGCGACGAGCTCGAGGTACCGGTGCCCTACCCCGTTGCCTGCCGTCCCCAGGCCTGGGCGGCGGGCTCGATCCCCTATCTGCTGGCGAGCGGCCTTGGCCTCTGCCCCGAGGGCCTGGAGCGCCGCCTGCGGGTGGTGCGGCCCTCGCTGCCGGGTTGCCTCGGCCGCGTCGAGGTGACCGGACTGCGCGTGGCCGGCGCCACGATCGATCTGCGCTTCGAACGCAGCGGCGCCGAGGTGGCGCTCGTGGACGCGCAGGTCGACGGCGACGTCGACGTAGTGGTCGAACCGGGTGCGATCAAGGAGACGGCTGAGCGGCCACACCGCCGCTCCTTTGATCACCCGGAGTCGAAGCCGGTCGGAGCGCCGCATCACGCAACCGGCGTCGAGGGCTGAGCCGGGTTTAGGAACTCCCCATGCAGGAAAAAATCATGTGTAAGCCAGGCGAGGGCTCAGGGGACCGTCGCAGGGCCAGGGTTAGGAGAGGGGGACGACGCGCAGTCGTCGTGAAGCGGTTGCGCTGCGGACCTCACGTCACGTAAAACGAGACGGAGGTTCATAGCATGTCCGCGATCGCGCTCGCCCCTGCGGGGACGTTGCGTATCCCCCGCCGCCGCAAACCGTGTGACCGCGCCCAGGCGCAGGCGACGGAGCGGCAGCTCTTGCTGCGCTACCACCGCGAGGGCGACCTCGCCGCACGTGAGGACCTCGTCGAGCGGTTTCTTCCGCTCGCCCGCGACCTTGCGCTGCGCTACGCCTACACCGACGAGCCATTCGACGACCTGCTGCAGGTCGCGAGTCTCGGCCTCATCAAGGCGATCGACCGCTTCGAACCCGGGCGCGGGACGAAGTTCACGAGCTACGCGGCGCCGACGATCCTCGGCGAGCTGAAACGGCATTTCCGCGATAAGGGCTGGTCGCTCCACGTGCCCCGCGATCTGCAGGAGCGCACGCTTGCGGTCAGCCGCGAGACCGAGGCGCTGTCGAAGAGGCTCGGGCGCTCGCCGATGGTGCGCGAGGTCGCCGCCGGGCTGGGCTGCAGCGTGGAGGACGTGCTCGAGGCGCAGGAGGCCGCGGCCAGCTACGAGGCCGCATCCCTGGACGCGCCGGCTGCACGCGACGACGAGGAGTCCGCGGCGCTGGTGGACCTGCTGGGGGCCGAGGATTCGGCGTACGAGCTGGTCGAGGACAGGCATGCCATCGCCAGCACCTGGCAGGCGCTCCCCGAGGTCGAACGCCAGGTCCTCGAGCTGCGCTTCATGCACGACCTGACGCAGCGCGAGATCGGCGAGCAGATCGGGTATTCGCAGATGCACGTGTCGCGGCTGTTGAGGCGCGCGTTGAACCGTCTCGCGACGGCTGCAGCCGCCGCTTGAGCGAGAGCGCGTTCTCGACGGCGAAGCCCTCCCAGTCGTTGTTGAAGTAGACGAAGAGCTCGGCCCGGCGGCGCCACTGTGCGATCCGCCGGGCCCACTCCTCCAGCTCGGTCTTCGAGTAGTTGCCCCGCCGGCCGCGGCGGCCGTGATGCAGCCGGACGAGCGTCCAGTCGGTGGTCAGCTCGCGCGCCTGGAACGGCCACTTGGGATGGTCGCCGATCACGAGCGCGGCGCCGGCGGACCGCAGCAGGTCGTAAACGTCGTTGTCGAACCAGCTCTCGTGGCGGAACTCGAAGCAGTGCCGTCCGGGCGGCAGGGCGGCCAGGACCTCCTCGAGCAGCGCAGCGTCGCGCCGGAAGTTTGCGGGGAGCTGCCAGACGACCGGGCCGAGCTTGCCCGAGTCGACGAGCGGCTGGATGCGCTCGTAGTAGCGGTCGACTCCGTCGCGGATCTCGCGCATCCGGCGGATGTGCGTGAGGTAGCGGCTCGCCTTGGCGGCGAACAGGAATCCCGGCGGCGTCTCCTCGACCCAGCGGGCGGCGGCGTCACGGGAGGCGAGCCGGTAGAAGGTCGAGTTGACCTCGACCGTGTCGAACAGCTCGGCGTAGCGGCCGAGCCAGCGCGCCTTGCCGAGCCCTTCGGGGTACAGGCGCCCGCGCCAGTCGTCGTAGTTCCAGCCGGAGCAGCCGATCCGAACCGGCCGCGTCATGTGCTCAGCCGGGCGCGCCCGCGGGCCCGAAGCGGCTCGTCTCGCCCTCGGGCAGCCTGCCGTCGCGGCCGACGTAGCCGCCCTTGCCGCCCATCGCCAGATACAGGGCGGGCTCCTCGCTCACGCACTTGACCTTGCGGATCGTCGCCGGGTCGACGCGGGCGAGGCCGCCGGGGCCGAGCTCGTGCATGTCGCCGTCGCCGAAGGTCATCTGGATGCGCCCGCGGTGGACGAAGTAGAGCTCCTCCTGCTCGTCGTGGTAGTGGCGCCCTGTCTCGTAGCCCGGCGGCAGCTCGATCGCGTTCACGCCGAAGGCGGTCACGCCGAGAGCACGCCGCACCTTGCGGAAGCCGGGCCCGTCCGCCAGCGCCTCCACGTTCGCGACGGCATAGCCCTCGCCCTCCACCACATCGTGCACCGGTTCAGCCATGGCGGCAGCCTAGCCCGCACCCGCGGCGTCAGGCAGCGCGCTCGGCGCTGCGCAGCCCGCCGCGCGACCAGAGCACGGTCACTGCCACCAGCAGGAGCATCACGAGGAAGGCGGGCAGCACCTCGGTGGGGTCGCCCGTGAGGAGGCCACGGATCGATTCGATCACGAGCGTGATCGGGTTGACGGACGCCGCCGCCTGCACCCATCCGGTCAGCAGGTCGTAGGGCACCCACACCGGCGCGAGGAAGAGGATCAGAAAGGCGGGCAACTGGATCAGCGGGCCGGCCTGCATGGTCCGCATCCGCATCGCCACCCCGCTGCCGAACAGCATCGCGGCCGCGTTGACGAGCAGGGCGAGGGTGTAGAGGCCGACCACGTCGACCACACCGCCGGTGATCTCGAGGCCGGTGAGCAGACCGACGGCGGTGATCACGGCAACCGTGAAGAGCGCCCGCATGAGCGCCGCGAGCCAGTAGCCGGCGATGATCCCGTTGCGGTTCGAGGCCGCGAGCAGCATCCGGCGTGAGAAGCCCGACTCGAAGTCGCGCGCCACGGCAAAGCCCGTGAAGACCCCGCCGAACGCCGACGCCTGGAGCAGCACGAACCCGTACACGAAGGTCGTGTAGCCGCCCGGGTACTCGAACCCGGGGACCGAGTCCACGCGCGAGAGCCCGCCCGCAAACGCGGTGAAGAAGAACATCGGGAACAGCAGCGCCGGGATGATCATCACCGGATTGGTGAAGAAGTTGTGGGCACTTCGCCACGCGACCGCGCGCGCCACGGACCAGAAGCCGCCGCGGCTCACGTCCGCACCATCCTCGTGCGCAGCGCCGACGAGGCTGCAATCAGCGCGATCACGGCGATCCCGCCTGCGCACGCGAACCCGAGCGCCAGCGCCTCGGGGTCCCAGCCGTCGATCATCAGCGAGCGGATGCACTCGAGCATGTACGAGACCGGGTTCCAGTCAGCGATCGTGCGGAACCAGTCCTGCTCGATCAGATCCCGGGGCAGCGACATCGACGAGAGGAACAGCGCGGCGAAGAAGAGCGGGAATACGCCCTGGACTGCCTCGCCGGTGCCCGACCGCAGCGCGACGAACGCGCCGATACAGCCGAACGCCAGCGAGATCAGCAACGAGAACGCCACGATCACGAGCGCCCCGGCGAGGCCCGTCTCGATGCCCGCGCCGAAGGCGAGGCCCACCACGAGGAAGGTGAGCGCCTGGATAAACCCGAGCGCGATGATGCCGGCGAGTTGGCCCATCATCAGCGCCACGCGCCGAAGCGGCGTGAGCGACAGCCGGTTCAGGAACCCGCTCTCGATGTCGCTCGCCAGGTTGGTGCCGGCGCTGTTGGCCGAGAAGAGCGCGCCCTGCACAAAGGTGATCGCCAGCGCGAACTGGAGATAGGAGTCGGTCGGGAAGCCCGGCAGCTGCGTGGCGGAGTCGAGGCCGCTCGCATAGATCGAGAGCAGCAACAGCGGAAACACGAGCGAAGGGATCACCATCGCCGGCTGGCGCAGCGTTCGCACCACCGAGCGGCGGGCGAGCACGCCCACCTGCACCGGGAGCGTCAGGCCGGTCACGCGGCTACTGCCTCGCGTTCCGGTTCGGCTTCCTCCTCCGCGGCCTCATCCTCCTCCGCCCCCTCGAGGGAGCGGCCGGTCTTGGCAAGGAACACGTCGTCCAGCGTCGGCGCGTGGAGCTGGAGGTCCTGGATCTTGATGTTCTCGGAATCGAGCGCGCGCACGACCTCGGCGAGCTGGGCATCGCCGCCCGACAGCCGCACCGCCGCGCCCTTGGGCGAGCCGGCGACCGCCTCGCCGAAGCGGGCGAGCACCGCCTTCATCGGCGCGAGCTGGTCGGGCTCCGCCGGTGTGGCCTCCACGCTCGGGCGCCCGATCTCATCCTTTAGCGCCTCCGGCGTCCCCTCCGCGACGATGCGGCCCTGATCGATGATGCCGACCCGGTCCGCGAGCACGTCTGCCTCCTCGAGGTACTGAGTGGTGAGGAACACCGTCACCCCGCGGTCCGCCGCCAGCCGCTGCACCTCGGCCCAGAGCGCGCTGCGGCTCTGCACGTCGAGCCCCGTGGTGGGCTCGTCGAGGAACAGGATGCGAGGTCGGTGGACCAGTGCGAGCGCGAGATCGAGGCGGCGCTTCATACCGCCGGAGTAGCCGCGCACGCGGCGGTCCGCCGCCTGAGTCAGGCCCACGCGTTCGAGCAGTGCGTCGGTACGCGAGCGTCCCTCGTCGCCGGACATGCCGTGCATCGCGGTCTGCAGCTTCATGTGCTCGCGACCCGTCAGGAACGGGTCGAGCGCGGCCTCCTGGAGCGCCGCGCCGATCAGGGCCCGGACCGCCGGCCCCTCGGTCTCGACGTCGTGGCCGCCCACGCGCGCCGTGCCCGCGGTGGGCGGCAGCAGCGTGGTCAGCATGTGCACGGTGGTCGATTTGCCGGCCCCGTTCGGCCCGAGGAACCCGTAGACCTCGCCGGCTTCGACGCGGAGATCGATGCCGTCGACCGCACGCGGCCCCTTCTTGAATTCCCGGACGAGGCCCCGTGCCTCGATCGCAGCTTCAGTCATGGCCCTGACGCTAGCGACTGACCCTCCGCGAGGTCGATCGAACGCCGTCAGGACCTGGGCGAACGCGTCGCCCGTGTCTGAACCTCAGAACCGCAGCAGGGCCGCGGCGCCGCCGTAGCTGTCCAGCGCCTCGCGGTCGTGGCGGACGGCGACCAGCTCGGCCGACTGATGCACCGCGAGCTCGATCGCGGCGTCGGTGAGGTCATCCAGCTCGGACATCGCCGCGCCGTCGGCGGGGCAGCTGCCGCCGTCCTCGGTCACGAGCATGCCGCACTCGGTGCACTGCGCGCCGGCCACCCCGGCGAACTGCTCGTCGAGCAGGAGCACCTCCACCCGGCGCTCGTTCAGGGCGGCCACCACATCGTCGATGCCGGAGACTCCCCGCTCGCCGAGCCGCTCCAGCAGGCCCGCCTCATGCTCCCGCTCGACCTTCTCGAACACCGGGGCCGCCGCGTCGAGGACGCGTTGCGGCGTGGCCCCATCGACATGGACGCCGATCCGCCCCGCCACGCGGTCTCGGAGGTAGCCGTGCAGCTTGCCCTCGAAGTCCTTGATCAGTTCGTTCGGGCCCCCGAGCAGCAGGCGCTGAAAGGGGCGGCTCTTGAAGTGGCGCAAAAGCGCCTCGCCCGTGTGCTTCAGGTGGTCGTCCTTCTCCTTCTCTATCCCGCGCGCGAAGCGCGCCTGTGACCAACCGCCCTGGTCGTGCTGCCCGAAGACCGTGTCGTGGATCTGCTCGATCTCACGCAGGCCGTCCGGGGAGCCGCGGAAGATGCGCGCGTCGCGGCGGCTGACGAGGGCGACGCACCAGCGCTCGCGGCGCTCGAAGCGCGCCAGCGGCCCCACGAGCGGCGAGCGTCCGATCGCCACGCGGTTGCTGACCGGCCGCGGCAGCTTGATCGCCTCGAAGAGGTCGGCGGGCTCGCTCGCGAACAGAGCCACCCCGTGCGCACCCTCGGTGGGAAGGCTCCGCTCGAGAAAGGCCGACGCCCGCCGGAGGGTGGCCTCGAGGTCCGTGCGGTCCTGGTGCGACAGGTTGTTGCGGTCGCGCACACGCCGGTCGGCCTCGTCGAGCAGTGATCGCACCGCTGTCGCCCGCGCGGGCGGCGTGGCGAACTCGGACGGGTCGAGATCGAGGTAGAGGCTGAGTACGACGGGTCTGTCGAACCGAAGCTCGGCGAGTCGGCGCAACTGGTCGCGTCCGGGAGCGGTCACCTGCATGCCCTGCCCTCCTTCGCCAATAACGTTCCGTGCCGGCTTCAACGCCGAAGGGTACGCCGCACGCGCGGGGCAATCCAGGGACCGTGGCTGCAGCTCCCGGGACGGCACCGCGCCCGTCGCTGTGCTAAAATCTATTGCACGCGCAAGCAATTTGTACTGCCGCTATGGACGCTCTGTCCAAGTATGGCTTGGGAAAGCCCTTATCGAGGGCGCCTGCTTGCCATGGGTAACCCGCGAAGGCCGTCTGTGTAATACTTTCGACGGACTTCGAACTATCAAATCGAGATACTAATGACGACTGACACGCTTATTCGCCCTGCGGAGACTCCCGAGACCCGCCACGTCGCGCCGGTGGAGCTCGAGGATTCCCTGCAGCTGTTCTTCAACGAGGCGCGACGCCATCCCCTGCTCACCGCGGAGGAGGAGATCGAGCTCGCGAAGCGGATCGAGCGTGGCGATCTCGCGGCCAAGGAGCGCATGATCAACGCGAACCTGCGGCTCGTGATCTCCGTCGCCCGGAAGTACCAGGGCCAGGGCCTTCCGCTGGGCGACCTGATCCAGGAGGGCATGCTCGGCCTGATTCGCGCGGTCGAGAAGTTCGACTGGCGTAAGGGCTTCAAGTTCTCCACCTACGGCACGCTCTGGATCCGCCAGGCGATCGGCCGCGGCCTTGCCAACTCGGGCCGCACCGTGCGCCTGCCGGTGCACATCGTGGCGCGGGCGCGCAAGATCTCGGACGCCGAGCGCAAGCTCGCCGTCCAGCTCGGGCGCCAGCCGACCGAGGAGGAGATCGCCGAGTTCGTCGACCTGCCTCTGGACGAGGTGGCTGACATCCGCCGCGCGGACCGAGGCCCGACCAGCCTTGACCAGGGAGTCGGCGAGGACGGCGAGACCGCCCTCGGCGACCTGATCGCGGGCGACGGGCCTTCCGTGGAGGAGGAGGTCGTGGAAACGATCGGCGACGATCGGCTGCGCGAGGCCGTGGAGGAACTCCCGGAGGTCGAGCGCAACATCATCACGCTGCGCTTCGGCCTCGACCGCGAGGAGCCCCACGCCCTGCGCGAGACCGGCCGCCGCCTCGGCCTCTCGAGCGAGCGCGTGCGCCAGCTCGAGGACCGTGCCCTGCGCCGGCTCGCCAAGGACAACGCCGTCGCTGCGCTACGCGAGGCCGCGTAGTTCAACACGACCGCGCACGGCGCCCGCCGGCGTCGCGCGCAACCGCTTGACACCACGGCCGCCGCCTGTTTCAGGCGGCGGCCGTGTTTCGTTTCAGGGGGCGCGTGGTCTCGGCGGCCAGGTGCTCGAGCAGCGCCCGCATGCCGCCGCGCGCGAAGGCGGCCCGCTGGCGGTCCGCTCCGTTCCCCTCCTTGAGGATCTTCTCGACGCCCTCCAGCGCCGGGTCGTCGTCGCCGAGCGAGGCGAGCGTCGCGCGCGCGACCTCGCGGAGTGGGACGAGCCGGCCGTCATGGGCGATCTCGGCGTCGAGTCCGTCGCGCGCGGCGCGGAACCAGGACCATGCGACCGACTGCGCCGGCGAGGGATGCTCGACCGGCGACTCGGCGGCCCGGCGCGCGAGCGCGTGGGCGAGGGCGGAGATGCCGGCCGCCTCGTCGAGGCCGGTCTGCACGTCGAGCTCGCGCAGCTCGACGGTCCCGAGCCGCGGCTGGAGGCGCACGTCCCACCAGACCATCGTGTGGTCCTGCGGCCCGCCGCCTGCGCCGATCGCCTCGAGCTGCCCGAGGTATTCGTCCCAGCTGCGCAACGGAGGCGGCACCCCGCGGCCGGGATAGCCGCGGACCACCGCGGAGCGCGCACTCGCGAGCCCGGAGTCGAAGCCGAACCAGAACGGCGAGCTCGCCCCCAGGCCCTGGATCAGCGGCAACGCCTCGCGCAGGCCCGTGCTCGCGGCCACCGCCGCCTCCGGGTCCGGCATGCCGACGTGCACGTGAAGGGCGCACTCGGGCGTGCGCTTGATGAGGCCGCGCATTTCGCGCTCGACGCGCCGGTAGCGCTCCGAGTCGACCAGCTGCACGTCGCCGTAGCGGGCGTCCGGGTGCAGCCCGGCGGCCATGAGGGTGGCGCCGGCGGCGCGCGCGGCCGCCCGGTTCTCCTCGAGCTCGCCCACGGCCTCGTCGACGCTCGCCCGCGGGGTGGAGCGCAACTCGATCTCGGCGAGGAAAGCCTCGTGATCCACCCGCCCATCGGCAAGCTCGACGGCGGGGACGATCCGGTCCGCGATGTGCGCGAGCTGCAGCGTGTTCGCGTCGACGAGGAGCAGCTCCTCCTCGAGGCCGACGGTGAACGGCTTCCCGGAGCCGAATGCATGCTCCGCCCGGCGCAGCTCGGCGGGCGGCGCGTGGACGTCGGGGCTCTCGCTCAAGTCGCCTCTCCCAGGGCCGCTCGTGCCGCCACGCGCCCGAACACGAGCGCCGCCGCCAGTCCGCTCGCGTACCCGCCCGTGGCGATCCCGCCCATGTCGGCGCCACAGGCGAAGACACCCGGCGCCGTCTCGGCGTGCTCGTCGACCGAGAGGCCGCCGAGCGTGCTCGTGATCCCGGCCACCGTCTCCACGGTCACATGCTCCCGGTCGCGGTGGACGGGCGCACCCGCCGCCTCAGCCGCGTCGACCATCTCCCCCACTCCGCGGTCGCGAACGCGCTCGCCGAGCCGGCGGGCCTCGACCCGCAGCCAGGCGCGAGCGCGGGGCTGGCGCGCGGCCCACTGCGCGACGTCGATCTCCGACCAGGTGCGGGTCGTGTAGCTCTCGCCCTTCGCGTTCGTAACGCGCGCACGCCCCGCGTAGAGCTGCGAGAGCCGAACGAGGTCGCCGGGCTCGATTCGCGCGGGCGGCGCGGGCATGAGCCTGGCGTAGACCTGGTCGAGACCTTGGCTCGTCGCGGCGCCCGCCGCCAGGCCGATCCGAAGGCCGTCGCCCGGTGCCGCCCGGCGCGGCCCTGATGAAGACGTGCTCGGCCTCCGCCGTCACGAGCTCGCGCAGGAGCTCGCGGCTCGCGCCGAAGCCTCCGGTTGCGAGCACCAGCGGCGCGTAGTCCGGCGGCTCGGTCAGCGCCGCGCCCAGGTGCACGCCGCCTTCCGCCGAGGGCGACGGCCCGCCGGCCGCCTGGACGAGCGCCGCGGTCAGCCGCTCGGGGTCGAAGCGGGCGCCGGTCGTCAGCGGGTTGCCGGTCTCGCGCTCCGTGACCTGCGCGCCGAGCGACTCGAGCCAGCCGATGTCGCCGTCGAGGCGATCGTAGAGCCGAGTCTGGAGCCGCTCGTCCCCCTCGGGGCAGTCGGCTCTGAAGCGGTCCAGCTCCCGGTGGCGCCAGATAACGCCGCTCGAGAGGCGCATCGAGCCGCCGGGCCGCTCGAGCTTCTCGAGCACGAGCGGTTCCGCACCGAGCCGCCGCGCCTCCGCGGCCGCAACCAGCCCGGCCATCCCGGCCCCGGCCACGACGAGATCGGGCATCGGGGTCAGACGAGCGCGAAGCCGGGCTTGTGCTCGACGTACTCGATGCGCAAGCCCTCCGGCCCGCGCAGGAACACCGCGAACGTGTTGGGCGCGTCCTTCACGTCGTCGACCTCGAGCCCGTCGCGCTCGGCCTCGTCCTTGACCCGGTGCGCGTCGTCCACCAGCAGGGCCACGTGGTTGAGCAGAGGCCGGCCGCGGTCGTCGGCGTGGCCGCGCTCGAGGCGCAACTCGCGATCGGCCACGGCGAGCACCCCGTCGCGTCGCTCGAACCCCATGCGTTCGAGCTCCGCGGCCGCCGACTCCGGTTCGGCCAGCTCGAGGACGACGTGATCGAGGTCGAACTCGCGGCCCTCGCGCTCGACGAGTCCGAGGCGGAGACCCGCGGGCGCGTCGAGCTCCGCAATCCCGTCCTCGCCGCGCTCGACCTCGACAGGCAGCCGCTCGATCACCGCTTCGACGTCGCCGGCCCTGAGGGCCACACGCTTGAGTCCGCCACGCTCGCGCGGGCCCTCGGCGTCGAAGAGGGTCAGCTTGCCGAGCTTGGCGTCGACTCCCACGAGCGTGAAGCTGTCGGTCTCCTCGATCACGTGCATGCCGAGGTGATCGCAGAGGAAGGCGGCGAGGCCGGGGCGCTCCTCGACCCAGAGGGCCACGTGGTCGAGACTGCTGGGGCGAAATGTCGAGGTCACCCCTGTGTCGTACCCCTCGGCCGCACGGCCAATCGTTTCGCGCTCCTCACGTGCCGCTTACCTGCTCCCGGTGATCCAGGCTTTATCGAAACGGCGCGGCGGCGCCCCCCTCAGTCGTCGTCGTCGCTGTCGTCCGAGTTGTCGAACGGGCCCCAGATCGCGTAGGTCACGGCCTGCTCATCGGGTCCGACGTCGCCGCGGTCGCCCTGCTGGCTCACGAAGAACGTCCTGCCGTCCGGGCTGAACGTGCCGCCGCAGAACTCGGTCTCGTTCATCACCGTCCTGGCGAAGTTGTAGATCGTGCCGCGCTTGGTCACGCCGCGGACGAACTGCTCGCCGCTCGCGTCCTCCTGCAGGAAGACGTCGCCGGTGTGCGGCACCACCACCAGGTTGTCCGGCCCCTCGAGATCGTCGATGCTCGTCGACTCGTAGATCAGCTTCAGCACGCCGCCGCTGCGGCCCCTGGGCGTGTACTGCCAGAGCTGGCCGAGCTGGGCCTCGCCGCCCGTCGTGCAGTCGAAGTACAGGCTGCGCTCCGCGGACCAGATTCCCTCCGTCCGGTCGAAGATCGCGGCGCCGTTGGACTGCGCCTGCATACGGACGGTGTCGGTCGGGGGGTTCGGCTCCTCGATCGTGACCCACTCCACGGGGTACGACTCCCCGGGGTTGGCGGTGTTGGCGTCGAAGTTCGGCCGCGCGCGTACGACGAGCGCCTCCAGCACGCCGCCGCCGGCCGCGAGATCGCCCACCTCGTCGGGCCGCCGCCTCGGAACGTACCTGTAGAAGGCCGCTTTGCCGCCAACCTGATTACGATCGCCACGTGGGAGGGCGGGACGTATATGGAAAGCCGCCGCCGAGGCGGCGGCCGGTCGAGCAGAGCGTGGTCTCGCGGCGCTCGCTCCTGCGCATCCCGAGGAGCAGCACCGCCGCGCGTGAGATCGACTTCGACTCCGCCCACGAGCGCGTGCTCCGCGGCTGGGAGAACGGATCGCACGAGGGGCTGCTGCGGGCGATCGCACCCGCCGCCGAAGTGCTGGTGGAGCTCGCCGCACCCGCGCCCGGCTCGGAAGTTCTCGACGCCGGGGCCGGCGACGGCAACCTGGCTCTGAGTGCGGCGCGAGCCGGCGCGGACGTGTACGCCTGCGACGTTTCGCCCTCGATGGTCGGGCGCGGCCGCTCGCGCGGCGAGGCCGAGGGCCTGGAGATCGCCTGGCGCGTTGCGGACGTGCAGGACCTGCCCTATCCCGACGCGCACTTCGACGCTGTGCTTTCGAGCTTCGGCGCGAGCTACGCGCCGCGTGCGCTGCGGACCGCCGCGGAGCTCGTGCGGGTGGCCAAGCCCGGCGCGCTGGTCGGCCTCACCGCGTGGGTGCCGCGCGGCCTGCCGGGTGGCCTCGACGAGCTGGTCGACGCCGTGGCCCCGCTTCCCGACGGGGTGCTGCTCCCGTCCGTCTGGGGCCGCGACGAGGTCGTGCGCCGGCGCCTCGGCCCGCTGCTCGACGACCTCCAGCTGCGCACGCGGACGCTCCGCCTGACCTGGGCGACCCCGGACCTGGCCTTCGAGGCGCTGGCCGCTCCCTATGCGCTCGATGCCGCCGGCCGCGCGGCCCTCCGGCCCGCATTCGACCGCCTGCTCTCGTCGTGCAACGACCGCCCGCCCGGCGTCGAGCTCAGTGCTCGCTACCTGATCGCACTGGGTCGCAGGCCCGGCTGACATAGGGCGCCCTGGGCGAACGTCCGAATGTGACCGGCCTGTTACCAAATCCATCAGGAACGTGCCCGCCTGGGTAGAACACACCAATCCGACACAGGAGGAGTCCCCGTGGCCGAAGCGATCCGCCCCGCCGACCGCAGCGATGCCGCCGACCGGCCGCTGCGCGGCAAGCTCACCACCCCCACGCGGAGGGATTTCATCCGTGGCATTGCCGCCGCCGGCGCCTCGACCGCAGGCGCCGTAGCGATGCAGCGCAGCGGCCTTGATCTGTTCTCCGAGCAGGCGCTGGCCCGCGGGGGCCGCAACGCCTTCAGCGACTTCCGCGCCATCGCCGCTTCGAGCGACGACGCGTTCGAGGTTCCGCGCGGCTTCCGGGCCGATGTCCTGATCTCGTGGGGTGACACTTTCCGTGACGGCAGCCGGCGGCGACTGCGCTACGGCTTCAACAACGACTTCCTGGCGTACTTCCCTCTGAAGGGCAGCAGCGAGGGACTGCTGTTCGTCAACCATGAGTACCCCGATCCCTTCTTCCTGCACGGCTACAAGCCCACCGCTGCGCCGAAGACGCCCGCGCAGGTCCAGGAGGAGCAGGACAACGTGGGCAACTCGATCCTCCACATCCGGCGGCGCAGGAACGGCCGCTGGAAGGTGGTCTCGCCGTCCTCCTACAACCGGCGCATCTACGGCGACCGCCCCGACCTCGAATTCACCGGGCCGCTTGCTCGGGGCCCCGGGGATCGGAGCGAGCGCGCACGGCTCGATCGGCAACTGCTCGGGCGGCATCACCCCGTGGGGCACGGCGCTCTCGTGTGAGGAGAACTTCGACGGCTACGGGACCAACGTGGCCGTCAACCTCGACTTCGGCTACGGCTGGCATCAGTTCGGCGGGGAGCCCGAGGACGCCGAGTACCACTACACGAACTTCAAGAAGTACGGCTGGGTGTGCGAGCACGATCCCTACGACCCGGACTACGTAGGCCGCAAGCACACGGCGCTCGGGCGCTTCAGGCACGAGAACACGGCCTTCCGCCACGAGCCGGGCAAGCAGTTCGTGCTCTACATGGGCGACGACAGGGCCAACGACGGCGTCTACAAGTTCGTCTCGGACCGCCGCTTCCGGCGCGGCGACGACTCGAACAACCGCCGCATTCTCGAGGCGGGCCAGCTCTACATTGCGCGCTGGGAGCCCGACGGGCGGCGCCGCTTCGCCGCCGCGGGAGACACCACGCCGATCAGTGCCACCGAGGGAACCGGGCGCTGGGTCGAGGTGCCCGACGACGCGCTCGACGACACCTCCACCAAGCTGCGCGCCCTGTTCGGCAGCGCGGAGTTCGACGCCCACTTCGCCACAAACCGCCCCGAGGACGTGGAGGTGGCCGAGGACGGCAGCGTCTTCATCGCACTCACGAACAACACCACGGCGGCGGTCCTGGATTCGCACGGCTCCGTCCGCCGGCTGCGTGAGCGGGACAACGATCCCGAGGCGCGCGAGTTCCGCTGGCGCGACTATGCCGCCGGGGGGCCCACGGGCTCCAGCGACCCCGGCGAGGAGGGTTTCTCGAGCCCCGACAACCTCGTGTTCGACAAGGCCGGCAACCTGTGGGTCGTCACGGACATCTCGTCGAGCCGGCTGAACCGAACCAGCCCGCCGAACGAGTACACGTACCACAAGAACAACGCCATGTTCATGGTGCCGACGTCCGGCCCGAACCGGGGCATCGGCTTCCGCTTCGCCAACGGACCCGTGGAGTGCGAGATCACCGGGCCGTACTTCACACCGGACGAGGAGACGCTGTTCGTGAACGTCCAGCACCCGGGCGAGACGACGGGCCTCACGGCCACTGCCCCAGGCGTCTTCGGCCAGGAGACGACCTACACGAGCTGGTGGCCGGAGGGCAACAAGGTGGCCGGCGACCTGCCCTCGACGCCCAAGCCGTCGACGGTCGTGATCACCCGCGGTGACCCGAACGAAGGGGAGGACGACTAGGGCCTGCGGGCCTAGCCGAGCTCGAGGACCTGCGGCGCCGGCTTGCCGGCCCGCAGCCGCTTCAGGATGCCCTCCGCGCGCTTGCGGTAGAGCACCACGTTGCGGAGCTTGATCTCCTCGTAGCCGCGGATCAGGTCGGGCAGCTCGAGCAGCTCGACCGCGGTGTCGTGCGTCTCGGGCGTGAGCAGCGAGAGGGCTTCCGCGATCGTCTCCTCGTACTCGCCCACGAGCGCACGCTCGACCCGGCGCACCTCGGCCCTGCCGAACGGATCCCACCTCGTCCCGCGCAGACGGCGCAGCGCGTACAGCCGGCGGAAGGCCGGGACGAACCAGGAGCCGAGCTTGAGCTTGCGGTCGAGACCCATCGCCCGCAGCAGCGGCGGGTGCAGCATGAAGTAGACCTTCGCCCCCTCGCCGAACTCGGCCTGCATTCGGGCCTGCTCGACCGCGTCGAGGTGGAGGCGCGCGACCTCGTACTCGTCCTTGTACGCCATCAGCTTGAAGAGCTGGCGGGCGACGGTCTCGGTCAGCTCGGAGTGGCCGGGGGTGCGCTCCTGCTCGGCCACGTGCACGCGCCGGACGAGCTCCGCGTAGCGCTCGGCGTACCCCTCGTCCTGGTACGCCACGAGCTCGGGCACCCGCGTCTCAACCAGCCGGCGCAGCTCGCCCTCGTCGCCGTCGACGGCCAAGGTGACAAGCTCGCGCTCGCGTTCGCTCAGCTCGCGCACAGGCACGATCGCCTCGGGATCCTTGGTGGCGGCCTCGACCGCATCGGGCGCGGCCACCACCGCGCGGCCCCAGGCGAACGCCGCGAGGTTCTTCTCGACCGCCGCTCCGTTCAGCCGGATCGCCTGCTCGAGCGCCTCCCGCGAGACCGGCAGCAGCCCGCGTTGGAAGGCGGCGCCGAGGGCCAGGGTGTTGGTCATCATGTGGTCGCCGAAGAGGCGCTCGGAGAGCCGCTGGGCGTCGAGATAGAAGTTCTGCTCGGCCCGCGTGGCCGCGTCGATCTTGTCGAGCTGGGCCGCAAGCTCCGGGAAGCGCTCGTTCACGTCCACGACCATCCGCCCGGTCGGCACGGCGCTCGTCGACACGACCGCCACGGTCCGCTCGCGATCCGCGGTCACGAGGTTCTTCTCGCTCGCTGCGCCGAGCAGGTCGAAGCCGAGGTAGAGGTCGACCGAGCCGGCCGGGGTCTTGCTGGCCGACGCGAGCGGCTCGCTCGTGATCCGCAGGTCCGAGATCACCGGCCCGCCCTTCTGCGAGAGGCCGGTCTGGTCGAGCCCGGACACGTGCATGCCGTCCAGCAGCGCCGCCATGCCGAGCACCTGGTTGACGGTCACGACGCCGGTGCCGCCGATGCCCATCATGCGCACGCCGAAGTCGGCGGCCGACACGCTCGGCTCCGCCTCGGGCAGGTCGACAGTGAGCTCCGGCGTTCGGTGCTTCGCCTGCGTGGCGGGAACGACCGTGAGGAAAGAGGGGCAGTCCCCCTCGAGGCACGAAAAGTCCTTGTTGCAGGAGGCCTGATGGATCTGCGTCTTGCGGCCGAACTCGGTGTCGACCGGGATCACGGAGAGGCAGCTCGACTTCTGGCCGCAGTCGCCGCAGCCCTCGCAGACGCGCTCGTTGATCCACACGCGCTCGGCCGGCTCGGGCGCCTTGCCGCGCTTGCGCGAGCGGCGCAGCTCGGCCGCGCACTCCTGGTCGTGGATCAGCACGGTCACGCCCTCGACCTCGGCGAGCTCCTGCTGGGCCGCGAGCAGCTCCTTGCGGTCGCGCAGCTCGGCTATGCCGGCGAGCTCGACGCCCTTGTAGCGCCCGGGCTCCTCGGTGGTGACGATGATCCGCTTGACGCCCTCGAGCTCGAGCGAGCGCGTGAGGTCGGGCACGCTCAGCTGGCCCTCGATGGCCTGGCCGCCCGTCATCGCGACGTGCTCGTTGTAGAGGAGCTTGTAGGTGATGTTCACGCCGGCCGCGACCGCGGCGCGGACCGCGAGCGAGCCGGAGTGGTGGTAGGTCCCGTCGCCGAGGTTCTGGACCAGGTGGCGGTCGTCGGTGAACGGCGCCTGGCCGATCCACTGCGCGCCCTCGCCGCCCATCTGCGTGATGCCCTGGATCTCGCCCTTGCCCTCCGGGTTCAGCAGGACCATCGTGTGGCAGCCGATCCCGCCGCCGACGAGTGTTCCGTCGGGCGCCTTGATCGAGGAGTTGTGGGGACACCCCGAGCAGAAGAAGGGGGTGCGCTGGGCCATCGGCAGCTCGGGCCGGCGGCCGTGGATCTCCTCGAGCTTGCGCAGCCGGGCCGCGACCGACTCGATGGAGACGCCTCGGCGCTCCAGGCGGGCGGCGACGGCGCGGGCGATCAGGTCGGCGTCGAGGTCGAGGTCGGCGGGCAGCAACGGCTCGCCCTGCTCGTCGCGCTTGCCGAGGATGCGCGGGGCGCCCGGCACGCCGTAGAGCGCCTCCTTCAGGAGCGTCTCGACGAACGGCCCCTTCTCCTCCGCGACCACGATCTCGTCCAGCCCGGTGGCGAACTCGCGCGCGATCTGCGGCTCGAGCGGCGAGACCATGCCGAGCTTGAGGATGCGGATGCCGGCGCGCTCGAGCGCGTCGCCCTCGAGCCCGAGCCCGCGCAGGGCGTGCATGAGGTCGAAGTAGGACTTGCCCGGGGCTACGATGCCGAGCCAGGCGTCGCTCGCTCCCTCGACGCGGTTGATCCCGTTCTCGCGGGCATAGGCGAGCGCCAGCTCGGTACGCGGGCCAAGCAGCGTGCGCTCCATGTCGAGCGACGCGGGCGCGAGCAGGTTCGCGTTCGGGACGTGCTCGTAGGGCTTGCCCTCCCACATGACGGTGGGCATCACCGGCTCGACACGCGCCGGCGCAACCACCGCGGTGCTGACCGCGTCGGCCACGTTGGTGATCATCTTGAACCCGATCCAGAGGCCCGAGGCGCGCGAGCAGGCGAGCGCGTGCAGGCCGAGGTCGAGCACCTCCTGCACGCTGCCCGGGAAGAACACAGGCATCTGCAGGCTCGCGAGCATCGACTCGGAGGCGCTCGGGATGGTCGAGGACTTACAGCTCGGATCGTCGCCGACGGCGGCGAGCGCGCCGCCCGTGCGCGAGACACCGACGAAGTTGCCGTGCCGCAGCGCGTCGGCCGCGCGGTCGAGTCCGGGCGCCTTGCCGTACCACATCGCGAGCACGCCGTCGTAGCGCGCGCCCGGCAGGCCGGCGGCGAGCTGGCTGCCCCATGCCGACGTGGCGCCCAGCTCCTCGTTCAAGCCCGGCACGTGGTGCACGTGGTGAGCGAGCGCCATCTCCTTGTTGCGCGCGAGCTCGCGGTCGAGCCCGCCCAGGGGCGAGCCCTGATAACCGGAGATCATCGTGCCTGTGTGGAGGCCGCGGCGGCGGTCGGCGCGATGCTGGTCGAGGGGAAGCCGGACGAGACCCTGAAGCCCCGTCAGCAGGATCCGGCCCTCCTCGAGGAGGTACTTGTCGTCGAGCGAGATGTCGCGAAGGCCGCCCTCGCTACGCCCGCCGTCGACCCCGCGACGCAGGCGCTCGCGCGCGGGACCGGTCTCGGCGCCCCTGGCGCGGCGGCGTACTGCTGTCGACGTCATGGGGCTCTCGTTTCTCCTCTCCCGCGCGGCTTTGGGCAAGTCACCTTACCAATGACGGTACATGGAACGCAACGAAATTGCGCGCCATTGCGCTTCCGTTCAAGGCTTTCGCGCGGAGCGAAGAGCGCTTGAAGGAAACGACGACCGGGTATAAGGTCAACCTATATGACCATTGCTACCCAGCCCGCCCAACGGGCGAACATCGCCCTTGCCGACGACGATCACGAGCAGATCGTCATCCGTCAGGATCCCGAGACCGGGCTGCGGCTAATCGTCGCCGTGCACTCCACGGTGCTCGGCCCCTCGCTCGGCGGGATGCGCCTCAAGCGCTACGCGGGCGGCCTGAGGGAGGCCCTCGAGGACGTGATGGGCCTGTCGCGCACGATGACGCTCAAGGCCTCGGCGGCCGGGCTCGACCTCGGCGGCGGCAAGGCTGTGATGATCGACGACGGCCGCACGGAGATGCGCGAGGCCCGGCTGAAGGCGGCGGGGCAGGTCATCGAAGGGCTGAACGGCGCGTACGTAACCGCCGAGGACATCGGCACGACCTGCGCCGACATGGACTACCTCTCGCAGTTCACCCGCTTCGCGGTCGGCCGGTCCGTGGAGCGCGGCGGCGGCGGCGACCCGTCGCCCGTGACGGCGGAGACGGTCTATCAGGCGCTGCTGCGCGGGCTGGCGGCGGCGACCGGGTCCGGCGAGTTGGAGGGCCGGCACGTCGGCGTGATCGGCCTGGGCAAGGTGGGCTATCGGCTCGCGGCGAAGCTCCGCACGGCCGGCGCCACCGTCGTGGCCTGCGATCTGGACCCGCTGCGCTCCCAGCGCTTCGCCGAGGAGCACGGTGGCGAGATCGTGTCCTCGGCCAGGGCGCTCATGGCCCTGCCGCTCGATGTCCTCGCGCCCTGCGCGGCCGGTGGCACGATCGACGAGGCGCACGCCCACTCGCTCGACTGCAGCGTCGTGGTCGGAGCAGCCAACAATCCGCTCACGAGCCGCGAGGTCGCCCGCGTCCTCTCGGAGCGCGGGATCCTCTACGTGCCCGACTTCCTCGCGAACTGCGGCGGCCTCATCCACGTGTCGCGCGAGTGGTACCGCGAGCGCGGCCCCGGCGAGGCTGAGCTGATCGCCCGCGCCATGGACCGCCTCGAGCTGGCGATCGACACGGCGCGGACCGAGGACTCGACCCCGATCGAAGTCGCGGAGCGCCAGGCGCTCGAGCGGATCGCGGCCGCGAGGGAATGAAACCGCTGCTGCTCAGCGGCGAACCGGCCTATACTCGCGCCGGTTTGGAGCGCTCGTTCGAGCCCGTCTCGTCCCGCCGGACGTTCGAGGAGGCCGTCGAGCAGATCGCCGAGAAGATCAAGTCGGGCGATCTGCACATCGGCGACCGGCTGCCCTCCGAGCGCGAGCTCGCCGCCCAGATGCGGATCAGCCGGCCGACGCTGCGTGAAGCTGTCAGGACCCTCGCCGAGGCGGGGGTGCTGGAGGTGCGCCGCGGGCAGTCGGGCGGCATCTTCGTGAGATCGGAGCTGATCCCGCGTGAGCTCCTGCGCTCGCGGCAGGCGATCCGGGTCAGCGAGGTTGCCGGCGTGCTCGAGGCGCGCCGCCTGCTCGAGCCGCGCGTGGCGCAGCTGGCAGCGGTCCACGCCACGGAGGATGACTTCGCCGCGCTGGCTGCATTGATCGAGCGCAAGCGCGAGCTCGCCGCCGATGACGACTTCCTGCGCCACGAGGACCTGTTCCTACAGCTCGATCTCAAGTTCCACCTCGCGATGGCGCGCGCCACACGCAACTCGACAGTGGTCCAGCTGATGCGGAGCGTGCTGCGCCGGCTGGAGATCGCCCGCGACATGGCCGTGCACGCCCCGCTCGTGCCGGATTGGGTGATCTCGATCCACGAGCGCACGCTGGCAGCGATCCGCTCGGCCGACTTCGCGCTGATCGACGAGGTGATGGACGAGCACCTCGCCCAGCTGGAGCAGATCTGGGAGCGCGAGACCGGCCGCGGGCTGGTCCGCCCGCTCCCCGACTTCCTGCAGCCGGTGGCGGAGCGCTCGCGCACGCTCCGCGCCTCGAGCTGACCTACTCGAGGGCCCTCGCCACCACACGCAGGTCCGCAACGAGCGCCTCGCGCTGAACCTCCCTGTCCTCGGGCGGGCCGCGCAGGATCGCCGACGGGTGCATCGTCGCCGTGACGATGTCCGCGAGCTCGGAGTCGAGCAGCTCCCCGCGATGATGCGTCAGCCGGAACTGCGGCCCGAACAAGCCCTTCGCCGCGGTCGCGCCCAGCACCACCAGCGCGACCGGGCGGACGACCTTCAGCTCCTCCTCGAGCCACGGGCGGCAGGCCTCGACCTCAAAGCGCTTGGGCGTCTGGTGAATGCGGCGTCGTCCGCGCTCCTCGAACTTGAAGTGCTTGACGATGTTCGTGAGATAGGCCTCGCTGCGGTCGATGCCGGCGGCCTCCAGCGCACGGTCGAGCTCACGTCCTCCCGGGCCGACGAAGGGCCGGCCGGCCAGATCCTCCTTGTCGCCCGGCTGCTCCCCCACGAGCATCACCCGCGAGCGCTTGAGACCCTCGCCGAACACGGTCTGCGTGGTCCCCCGCCAGAGGTGGCAGCCGCGGCACGACGCCGCCGCGGCCCGCAGCGCCGCGAGCGACCTGCGTTCCGGCAGGAACGGCGTGGCGTCGTTCGGCTCGGGCCGCGAGTCGGTCATCGACGGCTCCACGGCCCGCCCCTACCCAGGGTGCGACACGCCGGAAACCGGGCGGACGGACTAGCGTCCCGGGCATGCCAGGACCACTGCTCGTTGTCGATGCCCCGTCCATGCTCTTCCGCGCCTTCTATGCCCTTCCCGACTCGATCGAGGGCAAGGACGGTCAGCCGGTCAACGCGCTGCTCGGCACCGCCAATCTCGTGCTGCGCGAGGTCGAGGAGCACTCGCCGCGCGCCGTCGTGCTGTGCTTCGGCCCGGACGCCGCGGACTACCGGCTCGAGCTGTTCGACGGCTACCACGCCGAGCGCCCCGAGGTGCCCGACCGGCTGGCGCCGCAGTTCGCCGACTCCCCGGCGTTCTTCGGGGCGTTCGGCTGGACGGTTGCGGTGAGCGAGACGCTCGAGGCCGACGACCTGCTCGGCTCGTATGCCCGCCGCGAAGCGGATGCGGGAGGAAGCGTGCTCGTGATGACGGGTGACCGGGACATGTTCCAATGCGCGAGCGAGCGCGTGACGATTCTGTACGTTCGCACCGGCGGCAGGGGCGCCGAGGCGGTTGACCCCGACGAGGTGAGGCGGCGCTACGGCGTGCCGCCCGAGCTCGTGCCGGACTTCATCGCGCTGCGGGGCGATCCATCGGACGGCATCCCGGGGGCCAAGGGAATCGGGGAGAAGGGCGCGGCGGACCTGCTGCGCCGGCATGGCTCGCTGGAGGCCGCCCTCGACGGCGCCCTGCGCGAGACCAGGCCGAGCGTCCGCGCCGCGCTCACCTCTCAGCGCGATGAGCTGCTCCGCTTCAAGGAGATCGCGACTCTGCGCGACGTCGACGTGGAGCTCCCGCCGGACGGCGCCCTCGACCCGGCCGGCGCGGCCGAGGCGGCACGTGAGCGAGGAATGGACAGGCTCGCGGAGCGACTCGAGCCGGCTGATTGAACCTCGTCAGCCAGTCCATCGAGCTTCCGAGCGGCCCGCTGCAGCTGCTGCAGCCGTCGGAGTCCGCCGAGCTGCCGGACGCGGGCGGGGTCGAGTGGGCGCCGATCGCGCCGTACTGGTCCGTTCTATGGCGCAGCGGGGTGGCGCTCGCGCGCGAGCTCGACGGGGCGCCGCTTCGCGGCCAGCGTGTGGCCGAGCTCGGCTGCGGGCTCGCCGTGCCGAGCATCGCCGTCGCGCGCGCCGGCGCAGCCGTGCTGGCCACGGACGCGTGCGCCGAGGCGCTCACGCTCGTCGCGCGCAACGCGCAGGCGAACGATGTGCGCGTCGAAACCGCGATGGTCGACTGGGCGGAGCCGGACGAGCTCATCAGGCGGGCGCCATTCGACCTCGTGCTCGCCGCAGACGTCCTCTACGAGCGCGCGAGCGTCGCCCCCTTGCTGTCGCTCCTGCCGCGGCTCGCGCCCGAAGCCTGGCTCGCCGATCCAGGCCGGCCGGCGGCGGAGGCCTTCGTCGAGGAGGCGGGCCGTCGCTGGCGAATCGAGACCCGGGTCCGCGGGGTCGTGCGGATCTACCGGCTGCGGTTGTAGTGGAGGCGGCCGGCACTGCCCCGGCGTCCGCGGAACACACTCCCGATGCTTGCTACGAGCGTTCCCGTCGGAGTCGATTCTCGGCGACCGGTTCGGTCTATCCGCGGGGCACGTCCCCGGCGCCACTCCCTCTGAGATGTCCCCGGGAGACTGAGGGTCAGGCCTACCGGGTGAGCCCGCTATCTGAAGCCGCGAACCCGGACCGCGGGCTGTCCGGCGCGACTGCCTCATCTACCTAAGCGGCGAGAGGCTTCGAAATCATGCGTATCCGCATGTATTGGTTCCCGGGATTTTTTTACGAGGCCAACCCGGAGTCCTCGACTCGCCACATCGGGAACGTCAGCCCCACGTCGAAGCTGGTTCGCCCCCTTGTTTGCCTTCACAAGTCTAGCGGCGGGCGTGCGGCGCATCTCCTCCTGGGGTCTGTCCTTAGGGATCATTCCCAATAGGCGGCACGCCTCCAGGGCGGCAGTCTCGATGGCAGCAGAGGCAAGCCATCGGAGGAATCGTGGAAGACAAGAACGAGCACACTCCCGACGAGAACGAGCGCGAGCTAGAAGCGGAGGAGCCCGCGGAGCCGGCCGCCGACGAGACGCAGGACGACAGCGCGGGCCAGGGCCCGGAGGATCCGCGCGGCCCGCAGGCGCCGCCTGACGACGAGGCGCCGACGCAACCACTCGGCCCGGAGGCCGGGGGCGGTGCCGGGGCCGGGGCCGGCGGCGGTGCCGGGGCCGGCGCAGGCGCAGGCGCCGGGGCCGGCGGCTGGACAGCCCCGGCGGCTCCTGCGCTCGCGCGAGAACCGGGTGCTCGGCGGCGTCTGTGCCGGCCTGGGGCGCTACTTCAACACGGATCCCGTCTTCTTCCGCATCGGCGCGATCGTGCTTGCGCTGATCGGCGGCGCGGGGGTGCTTCTCTACCTGGCGGCGCTGCTCCTCATCCCGAGCGACGACTCGGGTGCCGCCGCGGCCAGCGGCTCCGTCGATGGACGCAATCGCGGCCTCGTCATCGCGGGTGTGGTGCTCCTGCTGCTGGTGGCCTGGCCCTTTCTACTCGGCGGCGGGCTCCTCCTTGGAGGAATTCTCGTCCCGCTCGCCGTTCTGGTCGCAATCGGCGTCCTCGTTTGGTGGCTCGTCTCGGGAGAAGGACCAAGCGGGGACGCACGGGACATCGCGCGCCGAGCGGCGCTCGGCGTCGGACTCCTCATCCTCTGCGGGTTCGTCGCCTTTGCCGGCGCCTGGGCCGCCGCGGCCGGCGGAGAGACGATCGTCGCCATCCTGGTGATCGCCAGCGGAGCCGCCATCGTCGCCGGCGCCTTTCTCAAGCCCGTGCGCTGGCTGATCCTGCCGGCGCTGGCGCTCGCCCTGTCCGCGGGAACCGTCTCCGCTGCCGGGATCGACCTGGATGGAGGGATCGGCGACCGTGAGTACCGGCCGGCCTCCACGGTCGACCTGCGCGACCGCTACCAGCTCGGAATGGGAGAGCTCACGGTGGATCTGCGTGACACCGATCTCCCGGCCGGCGACACTCCGCTCGAGATCGATCTCGGCGTCGGCTCGGCGCGGCTGATCATCCCCGACGATGTGTGCGTGGCCACCACCGCCAACATCGGTGCCGGGTACGCCGGAGTGTTCGAGAACGACGACGAGGGCATCGACGTCGACTTCGACGACCAGCGGGACTCGCCGCCCGGCACCAGCCGGCTGGTGGTGGACGCTGACATCGGCTTCGGGGAGCTGCTGATCGGGCATCCGAGCGCGACCTTCATTCCGCGCGAGACGGACTACCGCTTCGACCGGGACTTCGATCAGGACTTCGACCGTGGCTTCGGCCACGACCGGGGCGATCGCGGCATCAACAGGGCGTGCGACGTCCGGGGTGAGAGTGAGCCGAGATAGGCCGGACCTCCCCTCGCTGGTCGCGGGCATCGCGGTGCTCGCGCTGGGTGTGATCCTGCTGCTTGACTCCACCGGCGCCGTCGACCTCCAATTTGGCGTCCTCGGCCCCGTCGCGTGCGCCGCGGCGGGGGCGATCCTGCTGGCGCGCGGGCTGAGCCGGAGCGGATGAGCGCCGCCGCGCCCACCGTGCTGCGGCGCGACCGCAGCGGCCGCTGGCTCGGCGGAGTCTGCACCGGCATCGCGCGCCGCTACGGGGTGGATCTCTGGCTCGTGCGCTTCGCGTTCGTGGCCGCCACCGCCGCGGGCGGGCTGGGCGTGGCTCTCTACGCGCTCGCCTGGCTCCTGATCCCGGCCGCGGAGGTGCCCGGCCGAGCCGAGCGCCGCGCTCCCACCGGCCGGGCCGCGTTCGAGGTCGCCCTGGGCACCGGGCTGCTCCTTCTGAGCGTGCTCCTGACCTTCCGGGCTCTCGGGCTCTGGTTCTCGGACGCGGTCGTCTGGCCGCTCGTCCTGGTGGCGAGCGGAGGCGCGCTGATCTGGCGCCAGTCGCTCGGCTCGC
This sequence comes from uncultured Thermoleophilaceae bacterium, assembly GCA_963757815.1. Taxonomy (GTDB): domain Bacteria; phylum Actinomycetota; class Thermoleophilia; order Solirubrobacterales; family Thermoleophilaceae; genus JACVRW01. The sequence goes on from CAVWSN010000027.1 coordinate 97,698, forward strand.
GCTCGGCAGGCACGGAGACCGTGGCGCCGCCGGCGGCGACCATCGCGAAGCGGCCGCAGGCCGCCACGGGAACCCCGGCCACGGCGGGCGGGACCGTGAGCGACCAGGTGGCGGGAGCGCTCGGCGGCCTCAGGCAGGACGAGGGCCGCCGGGCCGCCATAGCCGTGTCCCGCACCGGTATCGGGATCGCGCTTGTGATCGCGGCCGGGATCGTCTTCCTGGAGGCCACCGGTGCGCTCAGCGCCGCGCGCGACGTCCTGCTGTCGGTGTTCGTCGCCGTCGTGGTGCTGGGCGTGATCTTCGCGCCCTGGATCGTGCGGCTGGTGCGCTCCCTCACCAGCGAGCGCGCGGAGCGAATTCGCTCGCAGGAGCGGGCGGAGGTGGCGGCTCACCTGCATGACTCCGTGCTCCAGACGCTCGCAATGGTGCAGCGCCGCGCGGGCGACCGACAGGAGGTCGCGGCGATCGCGCGCCGCCAGGAACGCGAGCTGCGCGCCTGGCTCGCCGGTCGCCCGGCGCCCGGGCAGGCGGCTCGCCTCGCACCGGCCCTGGAGGCGGCCGCGGCCGACGTCGAGGAGCGCTACGGAGTGCCGGTGGAGGTCGTGGTGGTGGGCGACCGCGACCTCGATCCGGCGGTCGAGGCGATCGTCGCCGCCGCCCGCGAGGCGATGACGAACGCCGCCAAGTTCGGTCGCGGCTCCCCCGTCGACGTATACGCCGAGAGCGGCGATGGGCGCATCCAGGTGTTCGTGCGCGACCGCGGGCCCGGCTTCGACCCCAAGCGCCTGCCCGCGGACCGGCGCGGGGTGCGCGAATCTATCGTGGGGCGCATGGAGCGCCACGGCGGTCGCGCGTCGATCACGAGCGGCGCCGGGGCCGGCACCGAGGTCGAGCTGCTGCTGGAGGAACGGGTTTGAGCGAGCCGCGCGTCCTGATCGTCGACGACCATCAGCTCTTCCGCGCGGGCGTACGCTCCGAGCTCGACCCGCTGCTCGAGGTCGTGGGCGAGGCGGGCGGGGTCGAGGAGGCTGTGGAGGCCATCCGCGAGCTCTCGCCGGAGGTCGTCCTGCTCGACGTCCATATGCCCGACGGGGGTGGCGTCGAGGTGATCCGCCGTACGGCGGCCGAGGTGGAGCAGCCGCCCCGATTCCTCGCGCTGTCCGTGTCGGACGCCGCCGAGGACGTGATCGCCGTGATCCGCGCCGGCGCCCGCGGCTACGTGACGAAGAACATCTCCGGCGACGAACTCGCCGATGCGGTGCGCAGAGTCGATGGCGGGGACGCGGTCTTCTCCCCGCGACTCGCCGGGTTCGTGCTCGACGCCTTCGCCGGGCCCGCGCCCCAGCCCGAGTCGGAGCTCGACGCGCTCACGCCGCGCGAGCGCGAGGTGCTCCAGCACATCGCCCGCGGCTACATGTACAAGGAGATCGCCCTCCGGCTCGACATCTCTCCGAAGACCGTCGAGGCGCACGTCTCCTCGGTGCTGCGCAAGCTCCAGCTCTCGAGCCGGCACGAGCTGTCGCGCTGGGCCACGGAGCACGGCCTGGGCCTGTGAGGCTCAGGCGCAGGGCTCAGTAGCGCTCCGACAGCGCGCGCTCGATCTCGCGCTTCGTGTCGCGGTCCTTGATCGCCCGCCGCTTGTCGTACGTGTCCTTGCCCTTGGCGAGCGCGAGCTCCACCTTCGCGCGCGGGCCGTTGAAGTAGACGCGCGTGGGCACCAGCGTCTGGCCCTTCTCGGCCGTCTGCCCGATGAGGCGCTCGATCTCGCGCCTGTGGAGGAGGAGCTTGCGCGGCCGCTCGGGGTCGTGGTTGTCGCGCGCCGGCCCGTACGGGGCGATGTGCATGTTGAGCAGCCACACCTCGCCGTCACGCACCTCGGCGTAGGCGTCCTTCATCTGCACGCCGCCCTCGCGCATCGACTTGACCTCCGACCCCTGCAGCACGATGCCGGCCTCGATCCGCTCGAGCAGGTTGTAGCGGAAGCCCGCCTGCCGGTTCGTGGCAACGTCCCCGGGCGCCGCCTTGCGCTTCTTCTTCTTCGCCATCCGGCCTACGAGTATGCACCGGCGGGCGAGAGATCCACCCGCCCGCGCGCGGTCTCGACCCGGTCGACCAGCACGCTGACGGGGTCGCCGAGGCGCAGCCGCCGCCCGGACCCCTCGGCTTCGAGCGCGGTGCCCAGCTCGTTCAGGGTCCACCAGTCGCGCAGGCGACGGCTCGGCAGGAAGCCCTCGAAGCCCTGATCGCCGAAGCGCACGAAGGCGCCCTTCTCGATCAGCCCGACCACCTCGCCCTCGAAGGCCGGCGGCGCGGCCGGATCGGCCTCGGACAGCACTCGCTCGAGCAGGAACGCAAGGCAGACGTCGTCGGCGGTGCGCTCCACGTCCATGGCCGCCCGCTCGGCCGCGGAGGTGAGGACGCCCGCCTCGTCGAGCTCGTACGCGGGCAGGGCGGCGTTGTCGATGCCGAGGCCCTGGAGCAGGGCGCGGTGGGCGATCACGTCGGGGAAGCGCCGGATCGGTGATGTGAAGTGGCAGTAGCGCGCGCTCCCGAGGCCGGCGTGGCCGATGTTCTTCGGCGAGTAGGACGCCTGCTTGAGCGAGCGCAGCACGAGAACGCCCAGCGCTCGCCGGCCCCTCGACTCGCGGGCGACGATCCGCGAGATCTCCGCGGAGAGGTCGGCCGCCTGCTGCGGGGTCATCGTCTTCGGCACCGGCGGGGTCGGCACATCGAGAGTCGCGAGCTGGTCGGCGAGAAAGGCGACGGCGGCCGGCTCCGGTCGCTCGTGCACCCGGTAGAGCGTCGGCAGCCGCCGGTCCGCGAGATAGCCGGCAACCTGCTCGTTGGCGAGGATCATCAGCTGCTCGATCAGCGAGTGCGACTCCGTCTGCTCCTCGTACCGAACCCCGGTCACATGGCCCTCGGGGTCGAACTCGAAGACCGGCTCGGGCAGACCCAGCTCAAGCGCGTCGCGCCGCTCGCGCAATGCCGCCGAAACCTCGCGCGCCGCGGCCAGCGGCTCAGCCCAGGGCTCCTCGGCCCGCGCGCGCCCGGCGAAGATCTCGTCCACCTCGCCGTAGGTGAGGCGGGCATCGGAGCGCACGCGCGAGCGGTGGAATGCCACCGTCCGCGCCTCCGCGCCGTGCATCTCCATCTCGACCGTCACGGCGAGCCGCTCCTCGCCCGGCCGCAGCGAGCAGGCCTGGTTCGAGAGCGCCTCCGGCAGCATCGGCTCGACGGCGCCCGGTACGTAGACGCTCGTCCCGCGCCGGTAGGCCTCGCCCTCGAGCGGCCCGCCGGGCCGCACGTACGCCGTGACGTCGGCGATGTGCACCCACACGCGGATGTGGCCGTCCTCCCGGCTGGCGGAGACGGCGTCGTCGAAGTCCTGGGCGTCGTCTGGATCGATCGTGAAGGTGGGCAGCCCGGTCAGGTCGACACGCGCGTCGGCCGCGTAGGGATCCGTGCTCGCGTCCTCCGCCTCAGCGGCGGCGGAGCGCGCGTAGTTGCGGTGCAGACCCCGGTCGAGCATCAGGCCCTCGAGGACGTCGCGGGCGCGGTCGGGGCGGCCGAGCCGGCGGATCACGCGTGCGCCGCGCTTGCCCGAGCCCACCAGCACCAGGTCGCCGACGCCGGCGCCGCGGGGCTCCACCGCCGTCCGTGGCCCGCGGCCGAAGAGCGGCTCCGCGACCAGGAAGCGCCCGCGCTTCTCGAGCACGGCCACGAGCGGCTGGTCGAGCCGCCGTGGGCGGGGCGTCATCGGGTCTGCTCGAGCAGGGTGTCGAGGGCCGTCGGCAGCGCCTCGTCGCGGTCGGTCTCGGGATCGTCCTCGGCGCGCACCGCGGGCTTGATGCCGGCCTTGGAGATCGTCTTGCCGCCGGGCAGGTAGTAGTTCGCCACGGTGATGTCGAGCACGCCGCCGTTCGTGAGCGGCTTGAGCTCCTGCACGAGCCCCTTGCCGAACGTGCGCGTGCCGACGATCGTGGCGCGGTTGCGGTCGCGCAGGGCACCCGTGACGATCTCGGAGGCGCTCGCGCTGCCGCCGTCGACGAGCACCACCACCGGAATGTCCTCGTCGATCGCGTCGCCCTCCGCGTCGAGGACGCGCTCCGGGCGCGAGCGGCCGCGCGTCGAGACGATCCGGCCGTCCTCGATGAAGATGCTCGCCACGAGCTGGGCTTCGCTCAGCAGCCCGCCGCCGTTGCCGCGCAGATCCAGCACGATGCCGTCGGCGCCCTTGTCGAGCACCTCGTCGACCTCGCGGCGCAGGATGCCGTGGGCGCCCGAGCTGAAGCTGAGCAGCTCGACCACCCCGATCTTCTTCCCGTCGCGCTCGACGATCCGGCCCGTGGCCACGGGAACCTCGATCCGTTCACGCTTGACCTTAACGTCGCGCGGCTGCCCCTCCCCCGGGGTCAGGACGCTCAGCTCGACGCTCGTGCCGGCGGGCCCCTTGATGCGGCTCGTGGCGACGTCGCTGCCCACTCCCGCGATCGACTTCCCGTTCACGGACAGGATGAAGTCGCCGCGCCGGACCCCGGCCTCCTCCGCCGGAGAGCCCTCGAACACGCGCAGCACCTTCAGCCCGCGCCGGTCCTCCTCTACGTTCATCCCGACGCCCTCGAACTCGCCGCTGACCGACTCGTTGAACTGCGAAGCCTCGTTGGGAGTCAGATAGTGCGAGAACGGGTCGTCGAGCGAGTCGACGATCCCCTTGAGCGAGGCGTCGTCGAGCTTCTCCTCGTCGACCTTCCTGTAGAAGTTGTCCTCGATCGTGTCGATGACCTCCGCGCGCAGCGCGCGGTCCTCGTCCACGAATGCGTCCTGCAGCGCGCTCGGGAGGTTCTCGGGGTGTCCGCCGAGCCAGATGCCGACGAACAGCGCGAAGACCGCGCAGAGAAAGGCCACGATTGCCGAGCGGACCGAGTTCATGCGACCGCTGAGCTTATTAACGCTCGCGAAAGGTCCGTTAAAGCTTCCTACACCCGGAGGAAGCGGCGCAGCGTGATGCCGCTGCCGATCGCCGACACGGCGACGCAGGCGATCATCAGCACGCCCACGAGCAGCGGGAAGTCGATCGTCTCCGGCGCGGCGAGCAGCTCGAAGCGCTCCGAGAGCGGGTCGATGAAGGTCTCCTTGGCGATCGTGAGCAGCAGGACGGCCAGCAGGCCGCCGAAGAAGCCGACGATCACCCCCTCGATCACGAACGGCCAGCGGATGAACCAGTTGGTGGCTCCGACCAGCTTCATGACCTCGACCTCGCGCCGGCGGGCGAAGATCGACAGCCGGATCGTGTTGGCGATCAGGGCTATCGAGGCGAACAGGAGCAGAACGGCGAGCCCGGCGGTCAGCGCCTTCACGAGCCCGGTGGCGGAGAGGATCTTGTCGGTGTCCTCCTCGCGGTCGCGCACCTCGTCGATCGCGGCGAACTGCGGCTGCCCGTTCTGCTCGAGGCTCTGGACGATCTCGCCGAGCCGGTCGGGGTCCTCGGGGGTCACGCGGAAGGAGGCGGGCAGCGGGTTCGAGCCGAGCAGCTCCGCGCCCTCCCTGAAGGCCCGCGGGTTCTTCTCCTCGGCGCGCGCGAGCGCCTCGCCCTTGGAGATGAACTCGACCGACTTGACGTTGGCGGTGGACTCGAGCGCCTGCTTCAGCTCCGCCTGCTGGAGCTGCGTGGCCGACTCCTTGACGTAGACGTCCACGACCACGCGGCTGCGCACCTCGTTCGCGGTGCCGGTTGTGGCCTGCACGATCGGGATGAACACGCCCAGCACGAGCGCGGTCAGCAGGATCGTCAACAGCGCGGCGAGCGCGGGCGCGGAGCTGCGCCTCAGCCCCCGCAGCGCCTCCCTCACGAAGAAGCCCCCGCGCATCAGTTGGGGTGACCCTCGACGCCCACGCCCAGCTCGCCGCGCAGGCGGATCGCGAACTCGGTGGTCGACTCGTCGGGCCGGTAGAGGCCGGACTTCTCGTCGCGGACGATTCGCCCCTCGCGCAGCTCGATCACGCGCCGGCGCATCTTGTCGACCATCTCCTTGTCGTGGGTCGCCACGACGACGGTCGTGCCGGTGCGGTTGATCCGGTAGATCAGCTGCATGATCCCGATGGACGTCTCGGGGTCGAGGTTGCCGGTCGGCTCGTCGGCGAGCAGCAGGGGCGGATGGTTGACGAACGCCCGCGCGATCGAGACGCGCTGCTGCTCACCGCCGGACAGCTCGTCCGGGAAGTTGTGGAGCTTGGTCGAGAGGCCGACGAGACGCAGGATGTCCGGCACCTTGCGGCGGATCTGCTGGCGGTGCTCGCCGAGCACCTGCAGCGAGTAGGCGACGTTGTCGTAGACCGTGCGGTTCGGCAGGAGCTTGTAGTCCTGGAACACGACGCCGATGTTGCGGCGCAGGTAGGGCACGCGGCTGCGCGGGATCTCGCTCAGCGAGCGGCCGGCGATCGAGATCTCGCCCTTGCTCGGCTCGAGCTCCTTCTGCAGCAGGCGGATGCAGGTCGACTTGCCGCAGCCGGTGGGGCCGACCAGGAACACGAACTCGCCGCGGCCGATACGCATCGAGGCCTGGTCGACCGCGACCGAGCCGCCGTCGTAGACCTTGGTGACGTTGTTGAACTGGACGACCGGCACGTCGGGCTCTGAAGCCCGAGGGCGCCTGGCGCCCGCAGCCGCGGGACGTGTGCCCACACTCGCCATGAGGACGGTCATTAGTAGCGAACCGACCCGCGAATTCGCGACGGTTGCAAGGGTTTCTGCAGCCTCGGCCCGAGGCTCAGCGGCGTACGCGCCAGCGTGTGAAGAGGTCGCCGTCGCCCTCGGCGAGCGAGACGAGCGCAAGCTCCGCGGGCTCGACCAGCTCGCGGCCCGCGACGATCGTCAGGGCCGCGGCGCCGCCGACCGCCTTGGGGTTGAGCGTCAGGAACAGCTCGTCGACGAGGCCGGCGGCGAACAGGTACGAGTTGAGCGTCGGGCCGCCCTCGCAGAGCACGGACCGAATGCCGTGTGTCTCGTCGAGATACGCCATGAGCCTCGGCAGGTCATCGCCCACGCGCGCGTACTCGAGCTGCTCCCCCATGTCCGGCAGGCTGGCGTCAGAGCCGGTGGCGATGACAACCCGCTGCTCGGGCTCGTTCAGGATCGGAAGGTCCGCGGGAAGGTCGAGCCGACCGCTCACGATCACGGCGAGCGGATCCGGCGCGAGGCCCTCGGCAATCCGCTTCTCGCGCAGCTCCTGAGATTTCGTCATTCGTCCGTAGCGCTCGCTGCGGACGGTGCCCGCCCCCACCATCACGGCATCGACCTGCGTACGAAGCTGGTGGAAGAGCCGCCTGTCGAGCTCGGTCGAGAGGCCCTTGGTGCGCCACTCGATCGTGGCCTTGCCGTCGAGGCTCGAGACCATGTTGAGCCCGACGTACGGCCTCCCGGGCGGCGCGAGCTCGGCGAGGCGCATGTTCGAGGCGAACTCCTCGGGGGAGGTCTCGCGCCGCTCGGGGTGGATCAGGCGCACCCGGGGAGACTACCCTGTGTAAAGCAGACTTGACACCTGCCTGATGTCAAGCTAACTTGACACATATGCAGAACGACGTGCGTGCGAGGCGGGCCGAGCAGGGCCTGTCGCAGGCGGCGCTCGGCAAGGCGATGGGTGTCTCGCGGCAGACCATCAACGCCATCGAGACCGGTCGCTACCTGCCCTCGCTGCCGCTCGCGATGGCGCTCGCCCGCTATTTCGGGACGAGCGTGGAGGAGATGTTCTCGGAAAACGGGGAAACGGGATGAACGACGTGATGAACAACTGGACGGTTCAGCTCATCGGCATGATCCTGATCGGCGCCGCGGCGGTAGCGGCCTTCTGGGTCTCCGAAGGCGTGGAATCGGCGGCCGTGACGGCGCTGATCATGGGCGGCTTCATCGCCGCCGTGCACTTCGGCCGCAAGCGCTTCGATGCCCTCGAGGTGATGGGCGGCGTCGGCGACGAGCGAATTCGCACCCTTTACACACGGGCGATCGCGCTGACCGGCACAGTGATGTCGTTCGTGCTGCCCGGCTGGTGGCTCGTGACGGTCGCTCAGGGCGATCCGAACGAAACGCTCGGCCTGGCCTGCGGGATCTTCGGCGCCGCCTTCGTCCTGTCCGGGGTGGTCGTGGCGCGGCGCGGCTAGTTCGTTCGCAGGACGCAGTAGCCCGGAAACTCGAAGTTCGCCGAGTTCAGGCCGCGGCCCGCCCGGTAGATCCCCCCGTCGCTCGGGCGCTCCATGACGAAGGCGTTCTCGGTGCCGCAGCATTCCCTGGACTGGTCGATGCGCAGGCGCCGTGAGACGACCTGGAGCAGCCCGGCGCCGGCGCGGCGGCCGTAGGCGTCGGTGCGGAAGCGGCTGCTGCCGCGGTTCTGGAGCTGCAGCTGAAAGACGGCGCACATGGGCGTGCCGTCGGGAGCAGCGGGCCGAGTGTGATCGACGGGATCGGGCGGGCCGCCCAGGGCCGGGGCGGCGGCGAGGGCAGCCGCCACGGCGGCCAGGCTGAGGCAGGCGGCACGTCGCATGGTCTCCCAGGGTGGCAGGGGCGCGAAGGCCATCCCGATCACCTCCGACACGAGCCGGAGCGTGAGGTTGCGCGTATTCCTGTGTTAGAGGTTCGGGCCCCCTTCACAGCATGACCCCAAGGTCGCTTCTCCATCCCGCACGCCTCGCCCGCAAGCCGGTGCTCTCGAGCCAGTCCGATGAGCGCCTCGTGGACCTCGTCCGCGCGGGCTACGAGCCTGCGTTCGAGACGATCGTCGAGCGTTACCGGCGCCCGCTCACCCGCTACGTCAGGGGGATACTGCCCGGCGAGCGCGCCGAGGACGCCGTTCAGCAGTCCTTCCTCAGCGCCTACGAGGCGATCCGCCGCGACGACGCCGAGCTCAAGCTGCGCCCCTGGCTCTACCGCATAGCGCACAACACGGCGCTGAACGGGCTGCGCGACCGCGCGCTCGCGGAGCAGCCGCTCGACGAGCGCATCGACGGCGTGGAGCGGCCGGATCAGGCGTTCGAGCGCCGCCAGGGGCTGGCCCAGGTGATCGCGGCGGTGCAGGAGCTTCCCGAGCGCCAACGGGACGCGATCGTGCTGCGCGAGCTCGAGGGAAGGAGTTACGAGGAGATCTCGGCGGCCCTCGGCGTGACCGGCGGTGCGGTGCGACAGCTGTTGCACCGTGCCCGGAACGCGCTGCGGACAGGAGCCACGGCCGCCACGCCGGTGGGGCTCCTGACGCGCATCCCGTGGGCGGTTCCGGCCGAGCCGGTCGGCGCGCGCGTGGCCGACCTCTGCGGCGTGGGCGCCGCCGCGGGTGCCGGAGCGCTGGCCACGAAGGTGTGCGCGACGGCTCTCGTGACGGGCGCCGTGATCGGCGGGGTGACGGTCAGCCCAGACGGGGGCGACGACCGACGGGACCCCGGGGTCGACCAGGCGCAGGCGGCGGATCGCGATTCTGGCCCCGCGGACGCCGCCGCGCCGGCCGGCCTCGCAGCCGGCGCGGGCGGCGACTCGCGCCGGGGCGGCGGGCGGCTCCGACGACGACGGCCGCGGCGATGGCGACGGCCGTGGCCATGAGCGCGAAGACGGCGATGGCCGCGGGCAGGAGCGCCGCGGCGGGGATGACCGGCGGGGCAGCAACAGCGGCGAGGGTGACGGCAGCGACGACGACCGCGGCGAGCGTGTGGAGGAGGTCGTGGAACGGGACGACGCCGGCGAAGACGAAGGGCGTGGCCGGGGCCGCGGGGGCCACGACGATGACGGAGGCAGCGAGAACAGTGGCGAGGGCGGCGGCGACGACAAGGCGCCCGAGCCCGACGAGGACCGGAGCGGTTCGGGCGAGTCGGGAGGCGGCGACGGCGGCGTGGCACGCAGTGGATCGGGCGTTCCGGGCGGCGGCGGGAGCGGCACCGGAACCGGGGGCGGGTCGGGAGTGAGCGGCGGTTCGGGATCGGGCGGCGGCGAGCCGGGCACCGGCGGCAGCGAGTCGGGCTCGAGTGGCAGCGGCTCGGACTCGAGTGGCAGCGGCTCGGGCTCAGGCTCGGACGAGCTCGAGGACGAGGCCGACTAACCCGGGGTCAGGTCTTGCATCCCGAGCAGGCGGCGCCGCGGCCGCCTCGCGGGGTCCCTCGATTAGCCGATCGCGACCATGCGGTCGATCGGCACGCGAGCGCGCTCGGCCAGCGCCGGGTCGACCTTCACGACCGGGTTCAGGTCGCGGAGCGCATCCCGCAGGCCCGGCAGCGTGATCATCTTCATGTACTTGCAGGCCGCCGCGCGGTTGGCGGGGATGAACTCCTTGCCGGGGTTCTCCTTGGCCAGCGGGTGCAGCATGCCCGTCTCGGTGGCGACGATGAACTCGCTCGCGTCGGACTCGCGCGCGAACGCCAGCATCCCGCCGGTCGAGAGCATGTGGGTGCGCTCGGGGTCGACGTCGCCCGCGGCCACGTACTCCATCACCTGGGTCGTGCAGCCGCACTCGGGGTGGATCATGAACTCGGCGCCGGGGTGCTCGGCGCGGACGTCCGCGATGTCGCCCGGGCGGATGCCGGCGTGCACGTGGCATTCGCCGTCCCACACGTGCATGCGCCGTCCGATCATGCGCTCGACGTAGGCGCCGAGCCACATGTCGGGGCCGAACAGGATCTCCGTGTCCTCGCCGTGCTCGCGGTAGATGTGCTCCACCACCTGGACCGCGTTCGACGACGTGCAGCAGTAGTCGGTCTCGGCCTTGACCTCGGCGGTCGTGTTGACATACATCACGACGACCGCACCGGGATGCTTTGCCTTCCACGCGCGCAGCTGGTCGGCGGTGATGGAGTCGGCCAGCGAGCAGCCGGCGCCGAGGTCGGGTAGCAGCACGGTCTTGTCCGGCGAGAGGATCGACGCCGTCTCCGCCATGAAGTGGACGCCGCAGAACGCGATCACGTCGGCGCCGGCAGCGGCCGCGCGGCGTGAGAGGCCGAGCGAGTCCCCCACGAAGTCGGCGACGTCCTGAACCTCGGGCACCTGGTAGTTGTGGGCGAGGATCACGGCGTTGCGCTCCTGGGCAAGCGCGCGCACCTCGTCCTGCAGGCGGTCGATCTCCTCCGCGTCGAGCGACGAGGTGGCGCCGGGGGTGAGGGTCGGGAGTTCGATGGGCTTCACGAGGTTTTTGCCTTATGATCGAAAACCGTGGAACAGGAGGATATCACGGAGCCGAGCCCGTCCCCCTCGGAGCGGAGGCCGGGGCGCTCTTGGGCGGGCGGGGGATCGCGCCCCTCCCCCACCCACGTCACCCTGGCGGTGGTGCTCCAGGTGCGGGAGTCGAGCCTGTGCGCGCTGCTGTGGCAGCGAGCCAGGGAGCCGTTCTCAGGCGCCTGGTCGCTGCCGGGCGGCTACCTCGAGCACGGCTTCGCCCTCGAGGACTCGATCCGCTCCCAGCTCGCCCTGAAGGTGGACGTGGCCGAGCTCTCATGGCTCGAGCAGCTCGAGACGGTCGGCGCGCCGGACCGCCATCCCGGCGAGTGGCAGCTCGCCACCGCCTATCTCGGGCTCGTCCCGCTGGGCCTCGACCCCGAGCTGCCGGCCGACACGGCGTGGCATCCCGTCGACCGCCTCCCCGAGCCGATGGCCTTCGACCACCGCCCCATCGTCCTCGACGGGCGCGAGCGACTGCGGGCCAAGCTCTCATACACGAACATCGGCTTTGCCCTCGCGCCTGGCTCGTTCTCGATCTCGGAGCTGTCCTCGATCTACACGGCGGCGCTCGGCTACCCGGTCGATCCCACGAACCTGCGCCGCGTCCTCGAGCGCCGAGGGCTGCTCGAGGCGACGGGCGAGCGCCGCTCGCCCGGCCGTGGCGGCGGCCGGCCGGCCGCCGTCTACCGGTTCCGCTCGCACGAGCTGGAGGTGACCGATCCCTTCGCCGTGCTGCGGCCTCCCGGCCCGCGCTAGCCGGCGCCTACACCGGATCGAGCAACAGGCTGAAGTCGAGCGCCGGCGCCGAGTGCGTGAGCGCGCCCACGCTGATGAAGTCAACCCCGGTCTCGGCGACGGCGCGAATCGTGTCGAGTGTGATCCCGCCGCTCGCCTCGAGCTCCGCCCGGCCGCCGACCATTTCGACGACGCGGCGCAGCTGGTCCGGGCTCATGTTGTCGAGCAGCAGCCGCGGGACGCCGGCCTCCAGCGCCCCCGCCACTTCCTCGAGCGTCGCGCACTCCACCTCCACCGTCACTCCGTCAGGCGCGCGCGCGAGCGCCCGGCGCGCCGCCTCCGCCACGCCGCCGCCGAGGGCGGAGTGGTTCTCCTTGACGAGGATCGCGTCGTAGAGCCCGCTGCGGTGGCTGACGCCGCCGCCCGCGCGCACCGCCTCCTTCTCGAGCGCGCGCAGGCCTGGAGTCGTCTTGCGGGTATCGAGGATCCTCACCCCCGTTCCCTCGACGGCCTGCACGTGGCGAGCCGTCAGCGTCGCCACCCCCGAGAGCCGCCCCAGGAAGTTGAGCGCCACTCGCTCGGCCGCCAGGATCGAGGCTGCCTCGCCCTCCACCTGCGCCAGCGGCCCGCGCTCGCGCCATTCGCCCTCTGAGGCCAGCCCCGTCCAGCGCAGGCCGGCATCGACCCGCTCGAATACCGCCTGGGTCACGGCCAGCCCCGCGGGCACACCGGGCTGCTTCTGGACGATGCGGGCGCGCGCCCGCGTGCCCTCGGGCACGACCGCGCGCGTCGTGAGATCGCCGTCACCGAGGTCCTCGGCGAGAGCGCGGTCAATCAGGTCCAGCACGGATAGACACTCGACTTTCGGTTTCGCAAGATCCAAGGCAGGCTATTGGGGAGAAGGAAAGTGGAGGGGATCCCATGAAGCCGCCACAGCGGGCGGTCGAGTTGCTGCAGAACCTGTTCGAGCGAAGGCCCGACCCTTACGAGGGGGCCGATCTCGACGCGTCGCGAAGGGTCATGGCCGCCCTGATGGGGCTGACCGCGCTGCTCTCTCTCGCCTTCCTCCCAATCGAGCCGGTGGACGACCAGATTGGCTGGGCCGGCTGGCTGGTGGCAGGCGGGCTGATCCTCGTCAGCGTCGCCGGCGCCGTGGCCGTCGTCGTGCGGAGGCCCTCGTTCGACGAACTGCTCGTGATCGCCTACCTCGGGGTGGCGGGGATCGCCACGCTCAACTGGCTTGCCGGAGGAGGGTCCTCGTCCTACGAGGACCTCTACGTCCTCTGGGTCGGGGCGGGCGTGATGCATCCGCCGCGGCGCGCGTTCGCCCACCTCGGCGTGATGCTCCTGGCGCTCGCGCTCCCGCTCGCGTACGAGGGGACGGGATCGGAGGTGGTGACCGACATGATCGCCGAGGCGCTCATCCTCATCAGCCTCGGCTCGATCCTGGTCGGCTACCTGTACCACGTGCGCCGCCAGCGCGCGAACCTGCAGACCGGGGTCGAGGTGGCGCGCCGGCTCGCGCGGGTTGACGCCCCGACCGGCCTTGGCAACCGGCGGGCGTTCGACGAGGCGCTGACGGTCGCGGTCGCGCACGCCGCGCGCGAGGGGCTGCCCCTGAGCGTCGGCCTCGTGGACATCGACGGGCTGCGGCGCGTGAACGACCGCTGGGGCCACCTTGAGGGCGACCGCTGCCTGCGCGAGGTCGCCCTGGCCATGGAGCGCTCGGTGCGGACCACCGACCGCTGCTTTCGCTGGGGAGGCGACGAGTTCGTGATCGTGCTTCCCGGCAGCGACCCGGCGGCGGCGGACGCGGTGCTGAGACGGATGGCGGAGAACGTTGGGCAGACGTGCAAGGCGCCCGACGGCCGCCCCGTCGAGCTCACCTGGGGCGCAGCCGAGATCCCGGTAGGGACGAGCGCGGAGGACGCGCTGGCGAGGGCCGACGTGGCGCTGCTCGAGCGCAAGACCGAGAAGCGGCGCTGAGAGGCGGAGACCCTGCGTGAGCAGGGTCTCCGCCGTGGACGCCTCAGGCGCCGACCTCGAGTGCCTTGCCGGTCTCGAGCAGCGACTTGAGGTCGCTGAGCACGTACGCCCAGCCGCCGCCCGCGCCCTCGATCTCGCCGGCGAGCTGCGCCGCTGTCTGCGGCGCGTTCTCGAGCTCGTGCGTCACGGTGAGGCTCGAGACGCCGTTGCCGCTGTCCCCGATCTCGAAGGTGACGCGCGTGGGGCCCTCGGCCGCGACCTCGCTCCATAGGAAGCGCCAGCTGTGGACGAGCTTGCGCGGCGGGTCGGCCTCGATGACCTCCCCGTCCACGACCACGGCGGGCATGCCCATCGCCTGCAGCTGCTCGTTCGCCGTGGCGCGGTAGGCGCCGCCGGGGCGCAGGTCGAACTCGGAGCGGACCCCATAGCCATACCGCTCCGTCCAGTCGGGGTCCGTGATCGCCTCCCAGATCGCCTCGGGCGTCGCCTTGATGAACACCCGGTACACCTGGGTCGTCTTGGTCTCGGTCATGGTCGTCATCCAGTTTCCTCCAGTTCCGATTTGAGGTCCGAGAGCGCCGACACGTGGCGCTCTGTGTACTTGTCTATCCAGCGGTCGTGGATCAGGCGGATCGGCACCGGGTTCAGGAAGTGGAGCTTCTCCCGGCCCGATCGCCGTGTGACCACGAGCCCCGCCTCCTCGAGGACGCGCAGGTGCTTCATCACGCCGAAGCGCGTCATCTCGAGCTCGGACTCGAGCTCTGTCAGCGCGCGGCCGTCGCGCTGGAAGAGCCGGTCGAGCAGAAAGCGCCGCGTGGGATCTGCGAGCGCTTTGAAGACACGGTCGTCGTCGGTCACGCTCGAGATGATACGTGACCATTTGGTCACATGTCAAGCTTTAAAGACAGCAATGAGGGCCCGCGGGCGGCTGGGCGGCCCGGCCGCACCGGGATCCGGCTCGAATCGGTCTACCGTGCCGCTTTGGTGTCGTGTGGCGACACCAAGGCGGCATCGTTGCGGGCGGCGGTTTGGAAAGAGTCGCGTGGCGCGCTTTACGCGGGCGCCGGCGCCTGCTGGCGGTCGATGCCCGCGACTGCGTACGCGTCGACCTCGTCGAGCGTCTCGCGCTCGAGCAGCGCCTCGGCGAGGGCGTCGAGCTTGTCGCGGCTCACGGAGAGCACCCGGGTGGTCGCGTCGTGCTCCTCGTCCACGATCCGGCGCACCTCCTGGTCGATCAGCTCCTGGGTCGCCTCCGACACGGGGTCGGCGCCGGGCAACAGGAAGCTCTGACCGTCGCGCTGCGCGACCGCGAGGAAGCCGACTTTGTCGCTCATGCCCCAGCGCTCCACCATGCCGCGGGCGATGCGCGTGACCTGCTGGATGTCGGATTCCGCGCCGGTCGTGATGTCCCCGAACACGAGCTCCTCGGCGACCCGGCCGCCGAACGCCACGCGGATCTTCGCGCGCAGCTCGCGCTCGGAGAGATTGAAGCGGTCGTCATCGGGAGTGGAGAGCGTGACGCCGAGCGCCTGGCCGCGCGGGATGATCGAGACCTTGCGCACCGGGTCCGCACCCGGGGTCAGCATTCCGACGATCGCGTGCCCGCCCTCGTGGTAGGCAATTCGGCGCCGGTCGTCCTGGCCGAGCACGATCTTGCGCTCGGCGCCCAGGATGATCTTCTCGAGCGCATCGGTGAAGTCGGAGCGCTGGACCTTGTCGTGGCCGCGCCGGGCCGCCAGCAGGGCGGCCTCGTTCACGAGGTTGGCGAGGTCGGCGCCCACCATCCCGGGAGTGGTCGACGCGATCCGCGCGAGATCGACGTCGTCCGCCAGCGGCACCGAGCGCGTGTGGACTCGCAGAATGAGCTCCCGGCCCTTCGCGTCGGGGGGCTGCACGGCGACGCGGCGGTCGAAGCGCCCAGGACGCAGGAGCGCCGGGTCGAGAACGTCCGGGCGGTTGGTCGCGCCGAGGACGATCACAGCATCGCTCGAGTCGAAGCCGTCCATCTCGGTGAGGATCTGGTTGAGCGTCTGCTCGCGCTCGTCGTGTCCTCCGAGGGAGCCGCCGCTGCCGCCGCGCGAGCGCCCGATCGCGTCGAGCTCGTCGATGAAGATGATCGCGGGGGCGGCCTCCTTCGCCTGCTGGAAGAGGTCGCGCACCCGCGACGCGCCGATCCCGACGATCGCCTCGATGAACTCGGACGCGGACGCGGAGAAGAAGGGCACGCTCGCCTCGCCCGCCACGGCGCGTGCCAGCAGCGTCTTGCCGGTGCCCGGCGCGCCGGACAGGAGCACGCCGCGCGGGATGCGCGCGCCGAGCTTCAGGTACTTGTCGGGATTGCGCAGAAAGTCGACGACCTCGACGAGCTCGTTCTCGGCCTCGTCGATGCCGGCAACGTCCTCGAACGTGACCGTCTGGGTCTCGGCCTCGACACGCTTGGCGCGTGAGCGCCCGAACTGACCGAGCACGCCTCCGCCGGCGCCCGCCGACGCCGCGCGACGGAACAACCAGATGAACAGCGCCACCAGCAGGATCGTCGGGCCGAAGCTGAACAGGATCGTCTCGAGCAGCGAGCGGCTGCCGGGCGCCTTCGCGTTGACGATGACGTCCTGCTGCTCGAGGAGCTCGGCAAGCTGCCGCTCGTTGGCGAAGGTCGGCACCTCGGTCTTGAACTTCGTCGCGCTCTCGTCCTGATACTTCACGTCCTTCTTGAACTCGCCCTGGAGCGTCTCGCCGGTCGAGGAGATCTCCTTGACGTTGTCGTCGCGCAGCTGATTGAGGAAGGTCGGCGTGTACGGCACGCGGATCTCCTTCTCGGCCGGCGCGAACACCTGCACGATCACCCAGTTGAGGAGGAGCAGCGAGACCAGGATCACGATGAAGCGGCGCGGGCTCCAGGGGATCATCGGCTGCCGCTCCGGCTTGGCGCCACGGCCGTCGGGCGCGGGGGTCACGCGCCAGCCCGGCTTGTCCTTGTCCGCCGGGGGCGGCGGCGGAGTGCGGGGGTCCGGGGAACGGTCGGCCATGCCTCAATCCTAGGGACGTCCAGGTTCTATCGTTCGAGCCGTGAGGCAGCAGCTTAGGCCCCTGTTCGACCAGGTCGTGATCAAGGAGCTCGACCCCGACCGCGTGCGGCGCTCAGGGCTCGTGCTGCCTCCCGGCGACCACGAGTCGCCGCCTCAGCACGGGATCGTGCTCGCGGTCGGCCCCGGGCTCGACTGGTGGGGGTCGGTGGGTGTGAAGATGCCGGTCAAGCCCGGTGACCACGTGGTGTTCCCCGGCTCTGCCGGCGTGTGGGTCGAGGTCGAGGAGGAGCGACTCCTCGTCTGCCGCGTGGGGCAGCTGCTGGGCGTGCTCGAGGAGCTGGAGGAGCCCAGCCAGGGACCCTTGCGGGCGGTAGAGGAAGAGGATTCCTAGGCCGGGCTGCCGCCGCGGGGGGCAAGCCGCGCGCGGCGAGCCGCTCCAGGTCGAGAAGCGGCAGCAGTTGTCCGGAGCCGTATCCCCCGCGCAGGCACATCACGGCGTCCACGGCCGGATCGCCAAAGGCGGCCTCGAGTTCGGCGGCGCGCTCTTCCGCGGTCCCGGCGAGATGACCGTCGTGGCGGTCGGCCGGGGGAAGCGGGCGATAGCCGTATGCCTCGAGGGCCGCGAGACCGGCCCTCACCAGCGACTGGTCGAAGACGGGCGAGGCCGGCGCCACGCATGCGATCGTCGCCCCGTTGCTGACCCTCGGACGGGAGAGCACCTACGCCGCGGCCGCGCCGTCGCCGGCGCGCCGCAGCAGCTCCGCCCGGACGAACTCGTCGAGGTCGCCGTCGAGCACAGCCTGGGCGTTGCCCGCCTCCACGTCCGTGCGGTGGTCCTTGACCCTCGTGTAGGGGTGCAGCACGTAGCTGCGGATCTGTGAGCCCCAGCCCACGTCCTGGGCCTCCCCCTTCTCCTTCGCGATCGCCTCCTGACGCTTGCGCTCCTCGAGCTCGATGAGCTTCCCGCGCAGCATCTTCATGGCCGTGTCGCGGTTGGACGACTGGGAGCGCTCGTTCTGGCACTGCACCACGATGCCCGTCGGGCGGTGCGTGATCCGCACCGCGGAGTCGGTCTTGTTCACGTGCTGGCCGCCGGCTCCCGAAGCCCGGTAGGTGTCGACCTGGATGTCGTCCGGGTCGATCTCGACCTCCACCGAGTCCTCCACGAGCGGCGCGACCTCGAGGCCGGCGAAGGCCGTGTGGCGGCGGGACTGCGAGTCGAAGGGTGATATCCGGACGAGCCGGTGGACGCCCTTCTCCGCCGAGAACAGGCCGTAGGCGTTCTCGCCGCGCGCGATGAACGACGCCGACTTTATGCCCGCCTCCTCTCCAGCCGATGCCTCCTTGAGCTCCACCTTCATCCCGCGCCGCTCGGCCCAGCGCATCTCCATGCGCAGCAGCATCTCGGCCCAGTCCTGGGAGTCGGTTCCGCCCGCGCCCGCGTTCACCGTCACGACGGCGTCGCCGGCGTCGTACTCGCCGGTGAAGAGGCGCGCCTCCTCGAGCTCGGCGAGCCGCGCCACGATCGAGGCGCGCTGTTCATCGAGCTCCGCTGCGATCGACTGGTCCTCGGCGGCCATCTCCTCGAGCGCCTCGAGGTCGTCGATGTCGGCCTCGAGCGAGCGGTAGGTCTCGAGCCTGCGGCCGACGGCGGCGTGCTCGGCCGACACCGCGCTCGCCCGCTCCTGGTCGTCCCAGAAGCCGGTGGCCTGCATCTCGCCCTCGAGCTCGCCGAGGCGCGCGGCCAGCCCTACCGGGTCAAAGGTAGTCCGCGAGCAGCTTCAGCTGGTCGCGGAGGCCACTGGCGCTCTCGTTAGGCGCCATGGCACTTCTTGAACTTCTTGCCGGAGCCGCACCAGCAGGGATCGTTGCGGCCGATCTTCTCGTGCTCGTCGAGCCGGCGGGTCTCCACGATCGGGATCGAACCGGCGACCTCGTCCGACGCGAGCTCCGCGGCCTCTGACACACCCGCCGGCACCGCGGTTCCGGCCGCGGCGGCGATCGCGTCGCGCCCCGTCGCCGAGTGGCCGCCCGACGTGGTCAGACGCCCGGCCTGCGTGCTGTTCCCGCCGAAGCCCCAGTTGGGACCGCCCTGCTGCGCGGCAGCCTGCTGTTGGGGCTGCTGGACCTCTATCTCGACGTTGAACACGTAGCGCGCGAACTCGTCCCAGATGTTGTTCATGAGCTCCGTGAACATGTCGAAGCCCTCGTTCTTGTACGCCACGAGCGGGTCGATCTGGGCGAACCCGCGCAGGTGGATGCCCTCGCGCAGGTAGTCCATGTCGTGCAGGTGCTCGCGCCAGCGCTCGTCGATGATCTGGAGCAGCATGAAGCGCTCGAGCGCCCGCATCAGCTCGGCGCCGAGGTCCTCCTCACGCTCGTTGTAGGCGTCGACGACGTCCTTGCGCAGGTCCTCGATGAGGGCCTCGCGGTCGCTGCCCTCCTTGACGTCGTCGAGCTCGTAGGAGAGCGGGTAGATCTGCTCGAGCTGAGTGAAGAGGGCCTCGAGCTCCCAGTCCTCCTGGTAGTCGCCCTCGGTGTACTCGCGCACGATCCGCTCGATCGCGTCCGCGATCTGCGTGCGGGCGACCTCGGACATGTCCTCGCCCTCGAGGATCCGGTCGCGGTACTCGTAGATGATCTCGCGCTGCTGGTTCATCACGTCGTCGTACTCGAGGACGCGCTTGCGGATCAGGAAGTTCTGCTCCTCGACCTTCTTCTGGGCGCCCTCGATCTGCTTCGAGAGCATCTTGTGCTCGATCGGCAGCTCGTTGCCCTCCTCGTCCGCCTGCGCGAGGAACTTGTTGTCGAGGATCTTGTAGATGCGGTCGCCGGCGAACAGGCGGACCAGGTCGTCCTCGGCGGAGAGGTAGAAGCGCGACTCGCCCGGGTCGCCCTGGCGGCCCGAGCGGCCGCGCAGCTGGTTGTCGATCCGGCGTGACTCGTGGCGCTCGGTGCCGCAGATGAACAGGCCGCCGGAGTCCTTGACCTTTTGGCGGTCCTCGACGACCTTGGCCTCCATCTCGGGGAAGAGCTCGTCCCAGGCCTTGTTCCACTCCTCGGAGCCGGGCTCGAGCCCGCGCTTCGTCAGCTCGCGCTGGGTCAGGTGCTCCTCGTTGCCGCCCAGCTTGATGTCGACCCCGCGGCCCGCCATGTTCGTGGCGATCGTGACCGCGAAGGGGCGGCCCGCCTCGGCGATCGTCTCGCCCTCGCGCTCGGCGTGCTCGGGCTTCGCGTTCAGAACCGAGTGCGCAATGCCGCGCTTCTGCAGCTCGCCCGAGAGCAGCTCGGAGACCTCGACCGAGATCGTGCCGACCAGGATGGGCTGGCCGGTGCGGTTGCGCTCCTCGATCTCGTTGGCCACGGCAGCCCACTTGCCGTCCTTGGTCTTGTAGATCTGGTCGTTCTGATCCGCGCGGACCATCGGGCGGTTGGTGGGGATCTCGACAACCTGGAGGTCGTAGATCTTCATGAACTCGGTGGCCTCGGTGAGCGCCGTGCCGGTCATGCCCGCGAGCTTGTCGTAGCGGCGGAAGTAGTTCTGATAGGTGATCGTGGCGACGGTCTGCGACTCCTCCTGGATCGCCACGTCCTCCTTTGCCTCGACGGCCTGGTGCAGGCCCTCGGACCAGCGCCGGCCCTCGAGGATGCGGCCGGTGAACTCGTCGATGATCTTGACCTCGCCGTCGATGACGGCGTAGTCGACGTCCTTCTTGTAGAGCTCCTCCGCCTTCAGCGCCTGCTGCAGGTGGTTGACGAGGTTGCCGGTGTCGGCGCGGTAGAGGTTGTCGATGCCGAGGAACTTCTCGGCCTTCTCGACGCCCTGCTCGGTGACGGCGACCGTCTTGTGCTTCTCGTCGGGCTCGAAGTCGAAGTCCGCCATCCACTCCTTGGACTTGGCCTCGAGACCCTCGGGCTTCTTGCCCGGCTCCATGATCCGCGCGAGCTTCGCGAACTTGTAGTAGAGGTCCGCCGCCTGCTCGGGCTGGCCCGAGATGATCAGCGGCGTGCGGGCCTCGTCGATCAGGATGTTGTCCACCTCGTCGACGATCGCGAAGCCGTGCCCGCGCTGGGCCTTGGCCTGCATCTCGACCGCGAGGTTGTCGCGCAGGTAGTCGAAGCCGAACTCGGAGTTGGTGCCGTACACGACGTCGCGGGAGTACGCCTCCTGCTTGTCGATCTCGTTCATGCCCGACTGGATCACGCCGACGGTCACGCCGAGCAGGTCGTAGATCGGCTTCATCC
>CAVWSN010000028.1:0-58019 GCA_963757815.1 uncultured Thermoleophilaceae bacterium
CCTTACGGCCCCAGGGGCATCTCCAATGCGCACCCTCGAGGCGAGATCGCCCTTCCTTCGACATGCAGAATCGTGCGCATGACGGCAACCGAACCCGCGCTCTCGTGGCGTACCTCAACGGCGAGCCGGTCGGCTGGTGCGCGGTCGAGCCGCGCACCGCGTACGAGGGTCTGGTGCGCAACAACCGCGTCCCCGGGAGGGCCGCGCGGAGGACGAGACCGACGACAGCATCTGGGCCGTGACCTGCCTCTTCACCCGCAGCGTGGCTGGGCTCGGCGCGGGCTTCCGCATCCGCCGGCGGAAGCGGACGTTCGCCGATCTTCAGACGACACGCCCGCAGCTCGTCCACACCGAGCGTCTCGACCCGGGTCGCTGGGACGCCTGCTCGCACGCGAAAGCAGCGGCGCCACCCCGGACGAAGCCGCGTGCTCGACGTCGCCCTTCGTGGAGCTGACCTGTTCCACAGCTCCAGCGCGCCTGTCCCGAAACGCTGTCGGGTGACGATCGTCGCGGGTCGAACGCGGCGTAAGCTGGGCGCCTCATGGACGAGGTTTTCGATGCTGCCGTCGTAGGCGCTGGATACGCCGGTCTGGCGGCCGCGCGGAAGCTCACCGAGGAGGGGTGCTCGACGGTCGTGCTGGAGGCTCGCGATCGCGTTGGCGGTCGCACGCACACCGTCGAGGAGGCCGGTGCGAAGGTCGATCTGGGCGGCCAGTGGGTTGGGCCGGGGCAGGATCACGTCTATGACCTAGCCGCCGAGACTGGGGTCGCCACCTTCGCTCAGTGGACCGCCGGAGAGGACGTCGTGCTCGAGGAGGGTCAGCCGCGGCGTGTCCAGGGTGAGGAGGGCTACGACGCCGATGACCTCGCCGAATACTCGACGGCTGTCGCCGCGCTCGACCAGGAGGCGGCCGGGATTCCGCTCGACCGCCCATGGTCGGCTTCGCAAGCAGGCTCATTCGACGCGATGACGCTGGATACGTGGCTCAACGAGCACCTCCAACGCCTCGGCGCGCGCACCATGTTGGCGACGACTGTGGCGAATATCTTCTCGACCGAGCCCGCCAACCTGTCCCTCCTACACGCGCTCTTCTACATCCGCTCAGGCGGGGGCTGGGAGTCGCTCGTCAACACAGAGGGCGGAGCGCAACAGGACCGGCTCGTGGGCGGCCTCCAGGAACCGGCCATCAGGCTTAGCTCGCGCTTCGGGGACGCCGTCCGACTCGGCTGGCCGGTCAGAGCGATCTCCCACAATTCGAGGGGAGTCGTGGTTGCGGGCGAGGCCGGTGAGATTCGCGCCCGTCGAGCGATCGTCGCCATTCCGCCGGCGCTAGCCGGACGTCTGGTCTACGACCCGCCGCTTCCGGGTCGGCGTGATCAGCTGACGCAGCGCCTTCCCGGCGGATCGGTCGTGAAGTTCAACCTCGTGTTTCCGACGCCGTGGTGGCGCGAGCTCGGGCTGAGGGGCTTCGTCTACTCCCCGGATGAGATGGTCACCATGATGTTCGACGCCACACCGGCCGAAGGGAAGCCCGGCGTACATCGTCGGCTTCATGGAGGGTGCCAATGGCGTCGAGGCCGGCCGCCTCGCAGCGGGAGAGCGGCGAGCGGGCGTCATCAAGCAGGCCGCGCGCGCCCTCGGAGGCCAGGCGGAGCACAGCATCGGCTACGTCGAGTGTGACTGGAGCGCGGAGGAGTGGACCAGGGGCTGCTATGGCGCTCACTTCCCGCCGGGGGTCTGGACCCAGTTTGGTCCGTCGCTTCGCGAGCCCGTCGGTCGCATCCATTGGGCAGGCACGGAGACCGCGGAGCGTTGGATGGGCTACGTCGACGGTGCGATCGAGTCGGGCATCAGGGCTGCGGTGGAAGTGCTCGAGGACCGCGCTCAGCCGTCGCCGGTTCGTCCAGCCAGCTGAATCGGCGCTCGGCATCACATTGGGCTTCCCCTTTGCGCGTACTAAGCGCCCATCCGCCCTCGCAGACGGCCCTGCACGAAGGTGTTAGCGCCCCGCTTCGGGGTATTTCAGAGGGGACACATGGAGTGGGATTCAGTCAGCCCTCGCCTGACGCGCGCACAGCTGGTGGCCAGAAGCACGGCGGCCGCTGGAGCCCTGGCCGCGGGAGGACTCCTGACCGGCGGCCTGCCGAAGCCGGCGCTCTCGCAGCCGTCCGCGGCACAGGACGAGCGGGTGCTCGAGTGGCTTCTCGAGGTCGAACGGCTTCAGGCCGACCTGTACACGGAGGCCGAGCAGCGAGGAGCGCTGAGCGGCGAGCTTCGGGAGCTCGCCAAGGTGGTTGGAGACCAAGAGCGCGCGCACGTCGACGCGCTCGAACGGGCTCTGGGCGGCGCGACCGGGTCGAAGGGGCCGGCATTCGATTTCGGCGAGGCGACGACCGACCCGAAGCGCTTCCTGTCAGCGGCCGTCGAGGTCGAAGAGCTGTCGCTGGCGGCATTCAACGGGCAGGTGCCGAACCTGACCGACCGCCGCATCCTGCTGGTGATGGGCATCGCATCGGTCGAGGCCCGCCACGTCGGTTGGGTCCGTGACCTCGCCCGCCTCAATCCCGCTCCCCAGCCTGCCGATGCACCGGCCACGCAGGAGGAGACCCGGGCCGCGATCAAGGACACGGGGTTCACCGCCTAGGCGAGGGATGGTCGTGGAGCCCGAACTCACCCTCGAAGCCGTCGACAGTGATGGGGCCATTGCCGAGACCCTGGACGAGCTGACGGGAGGCACCCGCGCCGACTTCCTTCGCAAGGTCGTGGTCGGCGGCTCCGCCGTGGGTGCCGCCCTCGCGGCACCGGCGGTGGCCAGGGGACGCAACACCGCGAAGGACATCGCGATCCTGCGTTTCGACCTGAGTCTGGAGTACCTCCAAGCCGCCATGTACAGCGAGGCGGAGCGCCTTGGCCGGCTGAAGCCGAGAACGCTCGAATGGGCGCACGTGGTGGGCGCGAACGAGCGCGCCCACGTGAGGGCCATCCGCGGGCTGTTGGGCAGGGACGCAATCAAGAGCCCCAAGTTCAACTTCCGCGGAGTCACCGAGGACAACGCCGTCTTCACGGAGACGGCCGTCGCCTTCGAGGACCTGACGGCCGCGCTGCTCAAGACTCAAGCCACCCAGGTCGACTCGCGCGGAATACTGGCCGCCCTCGTCTCGCTCCACTCGGTCGAGGCGCGCCACGCGGCCTGGATCCGGCACATCGCCGGGATCGTCCCGGCCGCCGACGCCATCGATGAGCCCACCTCCAGAGCCAAGGTCGTCCGTCTGGTCAGGTCCACCAACTTCGTCACGTCCACGCCGAGGACAAAGGGAAGGCGGCGACCCAGGTACACGGGGTGACGCGCGCGAGAGGCATTCGCCGCAGCGAGATCGGCGCCGTCCTGGCGCTGGTGGGCCTGCTGATCGGTGGGGCGCTCACGATCGTGGTCCTGGAGGGCTCGCCCGGCCGGTCCTCGGCCGAGCCGCCGCTGCCGCCGTCGCCTCGCTCGGCGCTCGCGCCGAAGAACGTGGCGCTCGGCCCCGCTCCGGTGGCGTACTGGGCGCCGGTGCGCGCCCGGGCGTCGGTTCGCGCGAGCCCGGCGCAGTCGCGGGTGGTCGGCGAGTTGCCGAGGCGAACACCCGAGGGGACGACGAACCTCGTGCTCGTCCTCGGTAATGCCCAGCGGGTCGGAGAGACGCTGTGGGTCGAGGTACGGGTGCCCGGGGTCCCCGACGACGCGCGTGGCTGGGTGCACCGGTCGGTTCTCGGCGGGTACACCCCGGTACGAACCCGCCTCATCGTCGATCGTGCGCGCCTCACGGCCACGCTGCTGCGCGGCCGGCGACGCGTGTTCCGTGCCCGAGTGGGCGTCGGCACGGCGTCCACGCCAACCCCCGGCGGCCACTTCTACGTACGCAACCAGCTCCACCGCTACCGGAGCCCGTTCTACGGACCGATCGCCTTCGGGACCAGCGCCCGCTCGATCGGGCTGAGCGACTGGCCCGCCGGCGGCTTCGTCGGCATCCATGGGACGAACCGACCCGACCTGATCCCGGGCCGGGTCTCGCATGGATGCATCAGGATGGCCAACGCCGACATTCTCCGGTTGGCGCGGCTCATGCCGGTCGGGACCCCGCTGGCGGTGCGCTGATGATCTGGTGGAGCGTCGCCGTACGAATCGCAGTGGCGCTGGCGATCTGCGCAGGCCTCGGTGTCGGCGTCGAGTCGGCCTGGGGGCAGGAGCGCGACCGCGACAAGGCCGTCCAGCGGCCGAACGAGCTCTTGCGGGAGTACCCCTTTGAACAGGGACGGCTGCGCAGCCGCGAGGGCACTCGGCAGCGGGCGGAAGAGTCCCCGCCCACCGCCCAGGCTCCAGCTCCGGACTCCTCCGCCGACGGCGGCGCGAGCCCGTGGCTGATCCCCTTGCTCGTGATGCTCGGCGCGGCCACAGTGCTGGCGGCGGGTGTCGCCGGCCGCCGTGTCTTCAGGGCGGGCGCCGCTTGGCGGGGACCTCTGGCGCCCGAGCCCGCCCTCGCTATAGCGTCGCCGAACCCGGCTGCGCGGCCCGCGCCTCGCCCTGACCCTCCCGGCGCGGGACGGCCGCCGCGCGCCTACGCGGTCGTGAACCAGAAGGGAGGAGTGGGCAAGACGACGGTCTCCCTCACGGTGGGTGTTGCCGCAGCCCGCCGGGGGGCGCGAGTGCTCGTCGTGGATCTCGACCCGCAGGCATCGGCCACGATGGTGCTCGCCCCGGGCGAGGCCAGCGGCCCGACCGTGGCCGACGCCATTCTCCGGCCGGCGGCCTGTTCGCTCCGCGACACGGTGGTACAGACGGAGTGGGGCCTGGACCTCGCTCCCTCCCACCGAGCGCTGCGTTCGGCCGAGACTGTGCTCCCGGCGGGCGAGGGCGGAGGGCTGCCAGAACAGCTCGAGTCTGCGGGCGAATACGACCTCGCGCTGATCGACTGCCCGCCGAACCTCGGGGCGCTCACGCTCGAGGCGCTCGGCGCGGTCTCGCGAGCGCTTATCGTCACCGAGCCCACCTTTCTCGCGCTACAGGCGACAGACGAGCTCCTCGACACCCTGCGGGACGTCGCCGCCGAGCGCAACCAATCCCTCGAGCTCGCCGGAGTGGTGCTCAACCGGGTGGAGAACACAGCCGAGCACCGGCGCAGCGTGGCCGAGGTCGAGGAGGTCTTCGGCTCGCGCGTCCTACAACCGCACATCCCCAAGCGGGCGGTGCTGCAGGACGCGATGCGCCAGGGCGTGCCGCCGCAGGATCTGCCGAGCCACTATGCCGACGAGATCGCGGACCTCTTCAACGCACTCGCGGAACAGCTTGAGGCGGCTCCGACAGGGCGCTTCGCGTCACGGGCTCGCTGAGCACCGCTGAGGCCCGAGCGACGCCTGGCGTGACTCCGCGCGCAGACGGAGCTCGCGCGCGCAAGTACCTGTGTCCGATCCTTCGACGTTGGCCGCCGACGGCAGGCGGCTCCCTTCCGGCAGGTGATCAGTGCCGTTGCCTAATCGGGGGGTTGGGCAACCGGTAGCGCCCCCACCGGTAGCGCTCCTACCGGGCTACCACGGCGTTTCCAACGCTCGGCGAGCCCACTCCCGAAGCGATCTGGCGAGCGCGTCCAAGCTCCGGTAGTAGGGGGTGGGGGAGTGGGCGCCTCGGTGCTGGCCCGAGGCTCGAGCTCGAGGCGCCGGCGCCGCCGACGTCCTGCTCGACGTCGCCGCCGGCCACCTGACTTGAGTCGAGTGGACCGACTCGACGCGCGAGGAATCGGGGCTGGCCTCCGCCCCGGAGGGGGAGGCCGCCGCCGTCGGCGCGGGTAACAGTCCACTGCCCCCCCGGAGGTCTTTCGCCACGCCCACCAGCCCTAACGGGCTGGCCGTACGGGCCTGGGGTGTCGGTTGGCGGGGGTTGGTGGGACGGATGGCGTCGGGGAGGGTTGTGGGCTGGCCGTGTCTGTCCCCGGGGTGGAGGTAGAGCGTTGTTCTCCTCAAAGGTCCACCGAGGTTGCCGACGCCGCCGCTCGAAGTCGAGATGGGGCGGATGCCGTCCGCATGACGTCGCCCGAGGGTGAGGGGCGCCGTGACGGCCATTGGCTCGAACGCATGCGCATGCCCGTCGGGCCGCTGCTGTGCGTGATCGACGGACGGACCCTTGGCCAGGCCCTGGGCGAGCGACGCCACCCGCGCCCGGCTACCGGCGCGTCGTGGCCAAAGGCCGGGGTGCGGCGGCGGTTCGCGCCCCACCAGTTGCGCCACGCCCACGCCGTCGAGCTCGCCCACGAGGGGGTGCCGCTCAATGTCATCCAGCGCCAGTTGGGGCATACCAACCTCGGCGTCGCGTCGATTTATCTGCAGGGCATCGACAACGCCGAGATCATCGCGACCGTGCACGCCCGCAACGCGCCGATGATCCCGGCCAGCACCGGGTTGCGCCCCCTAGGCCGGTCCATCCAGACGTGGCCGAGGTCCCATCAGTACTGGTCGCGTCGAGCAGGAGCACTGCCGAACCGAGCTCTCGCTCATCGTCCGCCGCGGGAGCGAGCGCCGGCTCGGCGGCGACGCCTCGTGTCACGCAGGAGCAGTCCCCTTGCCGCCAGTCGCCGAGCATGGAGTTGGCGTGAGGGAAGGGCGCTCCCGACCTTGGCGAGATCCATGATGTTCAGGCCGGGTGGCGGCGCGCGAAACGTGGAGGTGACCAAGGGGCGCCCTTCTACGACCGCGGGGCGGGCGAGTACCCGACCGGATAGCACGACGACACGGTGTGCATCCCCACCAGCGCTCGCAGCAGGCGCTCCGGGGCTCTGCGACGTCTCATATCGCGGTTGGGTGAGATCGTCGGCACGGGTGATTCGCGCCCTGCGTTGCCTGTCTTGGCCCCAACGGCCAGGCGCGCGCGGCCACTAGAGTGCGACGCATGTCTGGCCCCGTGCTTGTTTCCGTTGACGAGGATGCGGGCGCACTGCGGGACGTCGAGCGGGAGTTGTGCGACCGCTACGCGCGGCATTACCGCGTCATTTCCATGCGATCGTCAGATGAGGCGCTCGTCTGTCTCGAAAAGCTTGCGACTGCCGGTGACGAGGTCGCCTTGGTCCTTGCGGGACAGCGGCTCGCTGGGATGACCGGAGCGGAGCTCTTGGATGAGGCGCGTCAACTCCACCCGCACGCTAAGCGCGGGTTGGTGATTGCGTGGGGTGCCTGGGGGGATCGGGTCGTGGGCGCGGCGATCTTCGACTCGATTGCCCACGGTCGCATCGACCACTACGTACTCAGGCCGGCGGCGTCACCGGACGAGCTCTTTCATCAGGCCATCTCGAGCTTGTTGCTCGAGTGGGCGGAGGCGCGGCGCACCTCTCCGTACACGATTCAAGTGGTGGGCGAGTCCTGGTCTGGCAGGGCCTATGAGCTGAGGGATGCGCTTGGGCGCTGCGCTATTCCGCACGCGTTCTGCCTGGCCGACTCGGACGATGGGCGCGCTCTCGTCGCTGAGGCGGGCGCGGGGGCGAAGCTCCCGTTGGTGGTATTTCCCGACGGCACGGTTCTGACAGACCCCAGCCTCGCCGATTTGGCGAGCGCGGCGGGCTCGCCGGTGGACCCGGGGCGGCTGGATTTCGACCTTGTGATCGTCGGCGCCGGACCGGCTGGTCTGTCGGCAGCCGTTTATGGCGCCTCGGAAGGATTCAGCACCTTGGTCGTCGACGAAGGCGGGATCGGGGGGCAGGCGACCTCCAGTTCGCTGATTCGCAACTACCTCGGCTTCCCCCGAGGGCTCAGCGGTCGCCGCCTGGCTCAGCAGGCGTACGAGCAGGGGTGGGTCTTTGGGGCGAACTTCGCCTTCATGCAGAGGGTGACCGGGCTCGCGCGCGAGCACGACGGGCTCTTCGTCACGCTGTCCGAGAGCGGCCGGGTGCGTGCCCGCGCGGTGCTCCTGGCGACCGGCGCCAGCTATCGCCGACTCGGCGTCCCGGCGCTCGAGGCGTTGAACGGCGCCGGAGTCTTCTACGGCGGTCCGACTTCCGAGGCGCCTGGGATGGCCGGCCAGGACGCTTAC
Source organism: uncultured Thermoleophilaceae bacterium (assembly GCA_963757815.1). GTDB lineage: Bacteria > Actinomycetota > Thermoleophilia > Solirubrobacterales > Thermoleophilaceae > JACVRW01. The sequence continues at coordinate 8,052 of CAVWSN010000028.1, forward strand.
GTCCTCGGGGGCGCGAATTCAGCTGGCCAGGCGGCGCTGTACCTCGCACGTTACGCCCGGCACGTCACGCTCGTGGTACGTGCGCAGTCGCTCGGCGCAGGGATGTCGCACTACTTGGTCCGGCAGGTGGAGGCGACGACAAAGCTGCAGGTCCGTCTCGGGACCGAGATCGTCGGCGGTGGGGGCGACGGGTGGCTGGAGCACCTCGTGCTTCGCGATCGCGCGCAGGGAAGCGAGGAAAGGGTCGACGCCGACGGACTCTTCCTCATGATCGGAGCGCGCCCGCACACCGAGTGGCTGCCACCGGAGATCGAGAGGGATGCGCGCGGTTTCGTCCTCACGGGAACCGATCTTCGCGACGACCACGCTTGGCCGCTCGATCGCAGTCCGTTTCTACTCGAGACGAGCATGCCGGGGGTTTTCGCCGCCGGCGACGCTCGACACGGTTCCGTGAAGCGTGTGGCGTCTGCAGTTGGAGAGGGCTCGGTCGCGATTCAGCTCCTCCACCGTCTGTTCGTAGCCGACCGCCTGCATCCGCGCGGCCGTCCGAAGGAGCCCGCCGCCGCGATCGGACGCTGACGACGCCGCCCGTACCCGGCCCTTGCCTCCAGACCGGACGCGTAGCCCGCGGATATGGACAGGGAACACCAGCGGCGCATGAAAGGGATCGGCGAGCGCAGTAAGGCGGATCAGATTCCACGCGGCCTCCGAGACGCCAAGTCGCTTCCGCAGTCGGGTCAAGGGAGGCGTCCAGGTCGACGCTCGACAGATGCCCGCACCCGACGAGCCTCAGCGCTCACGGCGTCCGTTCCCCCGGCCGGTCTGATGCTCGGTTTGTAGGACGGAGCGGTAGCCCGCCCGCGGGTGGGCTGGTAGGGAAGCGCCAAACAGCTGCCGTCCGATTTGAGGAGGTCTTATGACCGTGTTGTTGGACGCTGCGGGGCGGCGCCGAGCGGCCCGTTCGTCCCCGTCGGGCTGCTGGCGACGAGGTCGGCGACCGCGACCGGTTCCGGCGTTCTGAAGGTCCCGGGCGGCGGTGTCAGCCGCAGTAGGCGATCGCCCGCAGGCGCTCGAGCGCCCGCTGGGCGCGCGGCGTGAGGAGGCTCTGGTCTGCGTTGACGGCGATGATCAGCTGGCGCTTGCGGTCTGCGCGCGAGTCCGCGAACGACTGGTAGCCGAGCGTCTCGCCGCCGTGGCCCCAGAAGACGCCGCAGGGAAGGCGGGTCATGATCAGGCCGAGCCCGTAGCGCTGGACCGGGCTGGGGTGGCGACGGTCGTCTTCATCTCCGCCAGCAGGTCGGGGCGCAGCAGGCGGCCGGCGAGCAGGGTGCGGTAGAAGCGCGCGAGATCGCCCGCCGTGGAGACGATCGCGCCGGCCGCCCACGCCCACGACTGGTTGAGGACGCTGATGTCGAAGCGGCGCCGCGCGCCGAGGCGCGAGTACCCGTGCGCGTGGCGCCCGGCGATGCGCGGCCGGGTGTCGAAGCTGGTCGCGCGCAGGCGCAGGGGCTCAAAGACGCGCTCGCGCAGCTCCGTCTCGAGCGCGTTGCCGCTCGCCGCCTCGACGATCAGACCGAGCAGAATCCAGCCGGTGTTCGAGTACGACCAGCGTGCGCCAGGCGCGAACAGCGGCCCCCGCGCCGTGCCGAGCGCGACCAGCTCACGCGGCTGCCAGGCCTTCCTGCGCTTGGCGAGCACGCGCCTGATGAAAGTCTCGTCCTCGTCGGGCGCGTAATCGGCCAGCCCGCTGGTGTGGTTGAGCAGCTGGCGGACCGTGATCTGGCCGCCGTTGGGGACGAGCCCCGGAAGCCAGCGCTCGACGCTGTCTTCGAGCGCGAGCTTGCGCTCGCCGGCGAGCTGCAGCACGACCGTCGCCACGAAACTCTTCGTCGAGCTGCCGACGCGGAAGCGGTCACTGGCGCGCATCGGCGTCCGCCTGGCGAGGCTGCCGTGGCCGCCCACCACGCGGATGGTGCGGCCGCCGTCGCGCACCAGCGCGACCGCCCCGGGGGCGCCGGCGGCGACCACCGCGTCGACGGCGCGCTGCAGCTTCGCTCGCGGCGTAGCGTCGCCGACAGCCGGGCTCGCGGCCAGCCCCAGGACGCAGAGGGCCGCCAGCGCGAGCGTGGCCCGGCCGACGATCTTGGGACATGTGCTTCGCATGACGGTCCTCCTAATGCCTCAACCACGGGCGTAGGGCTCCAGCGGCGGTTCTTGCTCGGCGAAGTGGGGGTCGACCCCTTCCGGGGGCGGTCCGAACTGAGGCTTTCCCACGCCTGGGAACGTATCCCGGGCGCACCTGACCTCGGCTCTGTCCGGGTTCGCCGTGCCCGCGTGGGTGAGGGCGTCGATCACGAGCCTGTATGTGACGTCGTCGCCGGCGATCCCGCCATGGTCGACACGCCGGCCTGGGCACAGATCCTGCAGCAGGATGTTGGCCCCTCCCTCGAGGTCCTGGGTGCCGACTGGCTGAATGAGCTCGTCGGTGTTGGTGTAGATGCTGGTGTAGTCGATCGGGCCTGGAGTCTCGTCGCCGCGGTTGAGCGCGGCCAGGAAGTTCGAATCCGTGCGCATCTGCCAGCCGGCCTCGATCTCGCGGTCGTCCGCGGTGGCCTTGTCGAACATGGACGCCCCGTGGTTCGGCGTCGCCAGCGCGATGTAGTCGTCGACGAAGGCACCGGCCGGGAACCACTTGATCACCCAGCGCGGCTCGATTCCGCCCTGGCTGTGTCCCAGTAGGTCAACGTTCTCACCGGTGCTCTCGTGCATCACCTGCACCGCGCGCGCCACGTACTCCGAGGAGGTCTGGATGTCGCCGAAGGCGAGATCGGGCAACTGCACCCAACAGACCTCCAAGCCGCGCTCGGGGAGCGCGCCCCAATAGTTCCAGCCCCAGTTCTGCTCGCGGGTGACGGAGGTCCCGTGGACGAGGAGGACCGGGTCGTTCTCCCCTTCGCCGCTGAGCCCGTCCTTGCCCCCCTTGCATGCAAGCTCGCGGTCCAGCTCGGCGGTGGAGATCGAGTAGTCCGCGGTGCCGGCAAAGGAATCGCCCGCTCCGCCTTCCTCGTCGTCCCCTCCGCACCCGCCGCCAACAGTGGCGACGATCACCAACAGCGCCGGTATCGCAGAGCGGGTCTTCATTTAAGCCTCCAGTCGAGGGACGGCGGGGCCAGGCTTCGCAAGCGTGGTCGCCGGCGCCTGCGTTCCATTAGGGCACGAACCTCATCTCGGGATAGGCCGTGGAGGGTCCGTCGAGCAAGCGAGCCGGCCGGTCGCGCAGGTAGCGGTGGAGGAACGCGTTCACGTACGCCCGGACAGCGATCAGGGCGCGGCCGGATGCGATCGATCCGAGCTGGGTGTGCTTCCGAAAGCTCCGGGAGTGGATCTGCGTCTGCCACACAACCAGGTCCGTGAACGCGTCATGGCCCGACCGCTTCAAGATCAGGCTGAAGCGCGGTCCGCGCAGCCGGTTCCAGACGGAACCGGGCCCGCGGGCGTAGCCCTCCGTGAAGGGCCACCGCTTCGGGAGCGGCTGCCGGGGCGCGTTGATCACCATGAACGGCCGATCGAGGCCGTGCCGGACCACATTCGGCGTGATCAGCCCATCGAGGTCCACGGCGGCGTCGACGCGTTTGTCCACCAGCATCACCTCCGCCGCGGTGCCGCCGCCGAGTGAGTGCCCCACCATGCCGATGTGGGCAAGGTCGAGACGTCCAGCGAAATGGCCGTGCCGATGAAGGGCGGACAAGCGATCGAGAACGAAGCGTGTGTCTCGGACGCGCACGTCGAGGCCGAAATCGACCCACTCGATGAACCCGCGGAGCGTGGTCGGCTCGGGTAGGCCGCGCACGACCCGGCCGCTTGGGAAGACGACCGCACGTGTCTCGTAGGTGTGGTCCACGGCGACCACGACGTACCCGCGAGCGGCGAGGTCTTCTGCGTAGAGCGTGTAGAGAGCGCGCGTCTCACCGGCTCCAGTCGCGAGCAGCACGACGGGATGCCGACCGGGCGCGACAGGAGCAGACTCGCGGGCGTGCGTCCGCGTCGACCTGAGCAGGGTCGCCGGTGCCACCCCGCGGAACGTCCTCGCGACGGCGGTCGGCATGTACAGGGCGCGGGGATGCCCGCTCCGTTGGGCCGGGTACCAGAGCTGAACCATCAGCTCCCGGGAACGGCCGTCACGCGCATAGGGATCGCGGCGCGAGGCGGTCGATCCAGTGCACTGACCGCGTCCCGATCGGTGTCGAAACCGATGCTTCCGGCAGCGTCAGCGAGCCAGGCGTTGCCGCCTTCGAGCTGGGGATCGCCGACGCCGCACAGACGGCTGAGCATGCGAGAGCGCTGAGGCTGCGCCAAATCATCTGAAGGCCAGGTCGACTCGACGCTCGTTCAGGACTCCGGTCGCACGGCCGTGTCCGCTCGGCGCGAGCCGCACTCGCACCCGCCCCTGCGCCACCCCCGGGCCGGCCAGCCTGAGCGTCCCCTCGAGGCGGTCGCCCGCGCCGAGCGCGAGAACGCCGGAGACGCGCGCACCGCGAACCACGCGGACGCGCAGCAGCCGGATCGTCTCGCCCCGCCCGGCGGCGTAGCGCCCGCCGCGGAGCGCCCCGGCCGCGCCCCAGCCGAAGATGGCCGCTCCCTGCTCCTCCAGGTCGGCAGCCGTTGTGACGATCAGGCCGAGTGCGCGCCGCTGGGCGCGGGTCGCCCCCGCGTCCGACGAGCGGGAGCTCGGCGGCGCGGCGCGGGAGCGCGGCCGCTCGACCGGAGGGGGCGACCCGGTGCCGGCGCAGGCGCGCGGATTGGCCTCGAAGGTTGCGATGAAGCGCGCGCCGACTGCCATCGCGCACGGGTTGCCGGTCGGGCGTGTGGCCCTGGTTCGGGATCTCGACGAAGGTCGCACGACGGAACTGGGCCGCGGCCTGGCGCCCGGCGAAGCTCGGCGTGTTCGCGTCGAGGTCGCCGGAGAGGACCAGTACGGGCACGTCGGGGAAGGGCGTACCGGGTGCGCACGGCGGGCCCCGCCGTGGGGTCCCCCGGCCACTCGACGCAGTTATCGACGGCGTCGAACCCCGCGTCCGTCCAGCCGTCCGGAGAGAACGGAAAGAACTCGCGCGGATCGATCGCCGCGAGCGCCGCGCTCGTACGCCGCGCGCCGGGCCGCCGGGGAATCCGCGTACGAGAACTCGCGCGGATAGTCGTGGCAGGCGGTCGCGAAGTTCTGTGCGAAGTTGGTAATGGACGGGTCGGCGATGGCGGTAGCCGAGAACCGAGCGCGTAACGTCTCGGCCAGCCGGCGCAGTGGTGCCCGGTCGCCGGCGAGGGCGCTCGCGACGGCGGCCGGCAGCGCGGCCATAGACCAAGCGGCACCCCGCCGGCGTACAAGAGCGCGGCCAGCCCGCCCTCGTCGAAGCGGGCGGAGAAGCGCCGGTCGCCGAGCGATGAACCTCATGGGGACAGGGTTGCGGCGGAGGCGCGCCGCCAAGCGTTCCACGTCGCGGAGCACCGCCTTGCCGCGGCAGGCTCCGGTACGGGCGCACACGAGCCGGATCGCCCGGCGGGCGGCGCCGAGGCGGTCCCGTCCCCAGGGGTCGAATTCGAGCGGCGCGGCGCCGCTCAGCACCATCGAGCGCACGTGCGCCGGGTGGCGGGCGGCATAGATGGGCATGAGGTAGGTGCCGTAGGAGTCGCCCCACAGGTCGAGGTTCTCGAGACCGAGGGCGGCGCGGACGGCCTCGAAGTCGTCGGCGACCGCAGCGGTGCCGTAGAGCCCGGCGCGACTGCCCAGCTCGCGCCCGCACGCGCCGACCGCGGCTAGCGAGCCGTGCGCGGGGGGCGAACGCGAGCCCGACATTGCTGAACGCGCGGGCAGCTGATGCGCATCGGAGCGGCCGGTGCCGCGCGGATCCACCAAGAGCACGTCGCGCCGTCCGCGAACGGAAGCCGATCTGCTTCACGAAAGTCGGCGCCGTGGTCGGCGTTGATCGTGGGAGCGCCCGGGCCGCCCGGGTTATAGACGATCGTCCGGAGCGAGGGCCGCGAGCCGTCGCGACGCGGGACGAGGGCGAACGCGATCTCCGTCGTTCCCAAGCGCAGGGTTGGCACGATCGAGCGGCACGTGAACGCTGCCGCAACGCGCCGCGGGAAGCTCTGGCAGGCCGGAGCAGCGCGTAAGCGTCGGGCCTGCCTGCGCGGCCGCGGACGGCGGCAGGATCAGGGCCGCCGCCAGTGCAGCGACGAGCATTCCGGCGGGGCGCAGGCTGCGCGGGTTTCTAGACCGGTTGCTTCGAGTGCTCGAGCTCATCGATGGCCTCCGGCTCGTCCGGGATTGGCAGCTCTCTGGGCTCTGCGGGTGGCGCGGAGCCGCGCCGCGGGAGCCATTCGAGCCACTTGGGCAGGTACCAGTTCCAGTCGCCGAGCACCCTCATCGACGCCGGCAGGAGCACGCCGCGGATGATCGTGGCGTCGATCAGGATCGCGGCGGCCATCCCGAGGCCGAGCTCCTTGAAGTCGAGGAAGGCCAGGGTGACGAACACCGCGAACACGGCGACCATCACCACGGCGGCGCTGGTGACGGTCCCGGCGGTCGTGGCGATCCCCTGCCTGACAGCCTCCTCGGTCTTCATGCCGCGGTCGCACAGCTCCTTCACCCGGCTGAGGATTAAGACGTGGTAGTCCATCGAGAGCCCGAACAGGACCACGAACAGGAAGAGCGGCAGCCAGTCCGTCACCCCGCCGTTGGAGGTGAAGCCGAGCAGCGACTCGAGGTTTCCCTTCTGGAAGACCAGCACGAGGATTCCGTAGGCGGCGCCGACCGAGAGCAGGTTGAGCAGGATCGCCTTGATCGGGATCACGATCGAGCGGAACGTGACCAGCATCAGCACGAACGCCAGCCCGAACACGAAGGCGAAGATCAGCGGCAGCCTGCTCTCGAGCTGATTGGCGGCGTCACTCGAGATCGCCGCGTCACCGGTGACGTTGACGGTGGCTCCGTCGACGCGGCCGACGGTCGCGGGGATGATCTCGTCCCGGAGCTCATCGAGCGCGTTCATGGACGCGGAGTTGGTGCCGTCGCCGCGGGTCGGGACGTTGATCTGTGCGACAGTGCCGTTGTCGCTGTAGACCACCTCGGTACCGCGCAGGAAGTGGTCCGAGCCCTTGACCTTGGCGCTGCAGATCGGAGATGGCGGCGGCCGCCGCGCCCGAGCGAACGTCGTCGGCCTCGACCACCGCGATGGCCACCACGCCCTCGTCCGGGAACACGGCCTTGACCTTGTTGTAGGTCTCGATCACGGGCAGGTCCTGCGGGAGCTGGTCGATGTCGCTGGTGACGGTCTTGAGCTGTAGCCCCGGTATCGCGAGGGCCACCAGGAGACCGCCCGCGAGCAGGATCGACAGACCCGGGCGCCGCATCACGCGCTCCGGTGACGGCCATCCAGAAGCGCGACTGTCCCGCCGGGCGGCGCCGGCCGCCGAGCACAGGAATGCGACCCTTCTCGACCCGGTCTCCGAGCCACGCCAGTATCGCCGGTAGCACCGTCAGCGAGGCGAACATCGCGACCGCGACCACGACGATCGCGCCCTCGGCGATCGAGATGAAGGACTTGTCGCCGCTGATCAGCATGCCGGCCATCGCCACGATCACGGTCACGCCGGAGATCAGCACGGCCCGCCCTGAGGTCGCGGCGGCGGCCTCCAGCGCGGCCCGCTCGCTGCGCCCGGCGGCGCGCTCCTCGCGCTCTCGCCGCAGGTAGAAGAGCGAGTAGTCGACGCCGACCGCGAGCCCGATCATCAACACGACCGCCGCCAGGCTCTCGTCGACCGGCAGCAGATGGCTCGGGATCGCGACCAGGCCGAGGGCCGCCACCACGGCGGTGATCCCGATCAGCAGCGGCAGACCGGCCGCGACCAGCGAGCCGAAGGCGACGATGAGGATGATCAGCGTGATCGGCACCGACAGCTCCCCGGCCTTCTTGAGGTCGTCGCCGATGGTCTCCCCGACGGCCTGGTTGGCGCTGGCGCCGCCGAACTGCTCGATGTCGAAGTTCGCATGCCCGGCCTGGACCGCGGCCACCGCGGCGAGGCTTGGATCGACCCGCTGCTTGGCCTCCGTCGAATCGCCGCGGATCTCGAAGCCGACCAGCGCGGCGTGGCCATCGGCCGAGACCTCACCGTCGCCGGTCAAGGGCGACTTCACGTTCGCGACATAGCGCAGCTCGGCGAGGCGGCCGGTTACGTCCTCGACCACGGCCCGAAACTCCGGATCCCGAACGGTGAACTCGTCGCTCTGGATGAAGACCACCTCTTCGACCGGCCGAAGGCCGGCCCGGTCGAGCGCCAGCTCGGCCTCGCGCGCCTCCCCCGAGTACGTGTCGAGGTCCGAGATCTCCTTCGTGCCGAGGTTGCTACCGACCATGAAGGCCACGAGGACGAACGCGAGCCAGCCGAAGATGGCCACCTTGCGGTGCCCGGCGCTCCAGTGGGCCATCCGGGCCGCCAGGTTGGGTGCGCGCGGGCGTCGCCGGTGCGCGCCGTCCCCCGACGGCTCGACATGCCGCGGCTCGTGGTCGTCCTGGATGATGCGAGTCTTCATCGCCGTTCCTCTCCGACGCGGGAACCTGCGCCAACCTCTCACCCCTGATCCCGTCGCGGAAGCCGGGAGACCGGTGGCTTCGGGGTCGGGGTTTCTGGCGTATTCGCGCTGTCCGCGTCAGCTGCGGAGGAACATCAACACCGCCAGCACGCGCCGCGACTCGCTGCCCGTCGACGGCAGGCCGAGCTTGCCGAAGATGCTGGAGACGTACTTCTCCACTGCCCCGACGGTGATCACAAGCTCGTCGGCGATCCCCTGGTTGGAGCTTCCCGTAGCCATCAGCTGCAGCACCTCGCGCTCGCGCGGGGTGAGCGCCTCGAGCGGATCGTCGCTTCGCCGCCTCGACAGCAGCTTGGAGACAATGATCGGATCGAGCGCCGAGCCGCCCTCGCCGACGCGCTGCACCGCAGCAACGAACTCGCGCACGTCGCTTATGCGGTCCTTCAGCAGATAACCCACGCCCTCGGCCGAGTCGGCAAGCAGCCTCATCGCGAGGCCGAGCTGGACGTATTGGGACAGGACCAGCACCCCGATCGAGGGGTGGCGGGCGCGGATCTCGAGGGCGGCGCGCAGGCCCTCGTCGGTGTGGGTGGGGGGCAACCGGATGTCGACCACCGCGACGTCAAGCGGGTAGCTGTCGATCTTGAGCAGGAGCTCGCTCGCGTCGCGGCACTCGGCCACGACGTCGAAGCCGTTGTCGCCCAGCAGGCGTGCGACCCCGTCGCGGAGCAGGACGCTGTCCTCGGCGATCGCTACGCGCACGGGATCTCCGCCCTTACGCGCGTTCCCCCGCCCCGCGGCGTCCAGACGCGCAGGCCGCCGGAGAGCGCCTCGACGCGGTCGGCAAGCCCCCGGATACCGGAGCCGCGCTCGGGGTCGGCGCCGCCCACGCCGTCGTCGACGATCTCGACCACGATGCGGCCGTTCGCCCGGGCGACGTCGATGCTGGCCGAAGTCGCCTGGGCGTGCTTGGCGATGTTCGCGAGGCTCTCGGAGGCGACGTAGTACGCGGCCACCTCCACCTGGTCCGGCAGCCGACCATCGAGCCCGACGTTGAGACGGACCGGAAGCGGAGCATCGGCTGCGAGCGTCTCCAATGCGACCGCCAGCCCGTGTCCACTGAGGTCGGCCGGATGAATGCCCCGCGCAACGTCGCGCAGCTCCTCGAGCGAGCGCGCGATCTCGTGTCGCACCTGGCTGAGCCGGGACCTCGCGTCGGGATCTGTCGCGAAGCGCTCCTCGAGCAAGCTGACCTCGAGCGAGAGAGCGACCAGTCGAGCCTGAGCACCATCGTGGAGGTTGCGCTCTAACCGCTGCCGCTCCTTCTGTCCGGCCTCGATCACCCGCACGCGAGAGCCACGCAACTCCTCGAGGCGGGCGTTCAGCTCCGAATGCAGTCGGCCGTTCTCGAGCGCGATCGCGGCGGCCGCGTTGACGGCGTCCAGCAGCTCCGGCTCCTGGTCGAGCGACGCGTCGTGCACCAGCGCCGCCAGGTGCGCCCCATCGCTCTCGATCAGCGTCGTCGCGCGCCCGCTGTCCGGCTCCGGGAGCTCGACCGGCCGGCCGGCCGGGTCGGCCCAGCTGTTGAACTGCGGCAGCCAGTAGGCGAGCTCGAGCGACCGATCGCCGAGCGCACGCGCGAAGGCGTCGCGCAGATCGGCCGGCGCGGGCTCGGCGCGCAGCTCGACGAGCAGATCGCCGACGGCCGAGCGCGCGAGCCGGGCATTCAGGAGCCCGATAAGGAACGCGACCGGCGCCATCCCGATCACGACGAAGGTGGCCCGCCGCACCCACTCGAAGGCCGGCCCCTCGAAGATCGGCGCCTCGAACGCCGCCGTGAGCGAGAGAACAGCGATCATCACAAGCCCGAGCGCAAAGAAGTCGACCAGCAGCGCCACCGAGCGGCGCAGCGGCCGGCCAGCGCGGCGCCTCCGAACCGCCAGTACGCCGATGCCGGCGAGCATCAGGGCGCCGAGACCGATGAGCTGTACTCGTTGCAGCGTCTCGGCCGCGCCCGGCTCCTCGACCAGCGCCAGCAGGTTCTCGGGCCCCGAGCCACCGAGCCCTATTACCACGAGCTGCAGGCCGAGCGCCACCACGTACCCGGCCGCGACCACGGCCCGCTCCAGGCGCCCTTCCAGCCGACCGCTCGGGAACGCGAGGAACACGTGCAGGAATAGCACCGGCGGCAACCCGTCGAAGACCTCGCCGATCGACCTGGGGACCGCCGCGTTCGCCCACGAAAGGGCGGGAACCAAGCTGAGGAATCCCACCACGATCATCAGCGGGCCGAATCGGACGTCGGGCCGCCGCCACCAGGCGATCAGCCCAGCCAGGATGTACGGCAGCGCGGCCCAAGCCACCAGCGCGGCATGGAGGCCCGGCTCCAGCCCCGGATCGTCGCTCGTCAGCGCCAGCCCGATCGCGCCGGCCGCGGCCACCACCCCGGCGAGCGCCATCGCCCACAGCACGACCGGCCGCGGCGCTGCCCGGGCACCGACATCCGCACGCGAGCCGAGCGCGGAAATGGCCATGTGACTCTCCTCACGTCGCCGTCAGATCTGTACGCGTTCTCTCAACGCGACCGATCAGACGAAGCGAAGGGCCAGCCTACCCCCCCGGCGCTCTAAGTTCCATGTCAGGCACCAGCACGGTACCGCGACAGCATGTCCGCTCGGAGGACTCCATTCACCGACACTGCCCGGAGCCCGCGCCGGTCCCGTCGGGCAGTGAGGCGGGCTGCTGCTTCCCAAGACGCAGTCCTGGGCGGCCCCGGCTCGGTGGGCGTGCGCTGCCCCTCAAGTGGACAAGCAGCCGTCTCGATCCGCACCGACGGGCTGTTGCCCCGGACGAGCGGGAGGCGTATAAGCAGCGCGTCAGCAGGCGCCCGCATCGCCAAGTCGAAGCAGGAGTCAGACTCGAGGACGCCCGCTTCCGCAAGGGGATGCAGGGGTCATCGGACCGTCACCGCAGACACCTCACTCTCGTCCAACTCGGGAGCGACCTGGCTCACGACGCGCTCCCGCTCCTGCCTCGAAGGAGCAGCCCCGCGACCTCTGGTCCGACGACTCGACTCCCTCCTGCTGATCGTCCGAGGAGCAGCGAGTGACCGATGCGGCGCGGCGCCCGAGACTTCTCCTTCCGTTAGTGGCTATCGGGAAAGGGGTGCCGGTGTCGGGCCGGGTCGGGAGCCTTGGGTCATGGCGATGAACTTCATTGGCTGTGATTGCGATCAGGTTTCTTGATGCCGCCGTCGCTGCGCGAGTGGGTGCCCGAGGACCACCTTGTGTGGACGGTGCTCGATGCCGTGGCGGAGATGGATCTCGGCGCGTTCTATCCGACCTATCGGGTCGACGGCCATGGGCGGCCGGCCTACGAGCCGTCGATGATGATGCCGCTCTTGCTGTAGGGCTATGCGCGCGGCAATCGCTCTTCGCGTGCGATCGAGCGCGCCTGCGTCGAGGACGTGCCTACCGGGTCGTGGCGGGAACGTGGTGCCCGGTCACTCGTGGATCGCGGAATTCCGTGTGCGTCACGAGGAGGCGCTGGCTGAGCTGTTCGCGGGCGTGCTTGGGCTCTGCGGGCGGGCGAGGCCGGCGTCGGTCGGGGTTGTCGCGATCGATGGCACGAAGGTCGCGGCGAACGCCTCGCGCGGTGCCAATCGCAACTGTGAGCAGATCGCGCGCGAGATCCTCGCCGAGGCGGCCGAAACGGACCGCCGCGAGGACGAGCTCATGGGAGGCGCGCGGCGATCAGCTGCGTGAGCGGCTCCGGACGAACGCGGGGCGCCGCGCCGGGAGGCATAGGCAAGGCTCGCGCACGAGGCGGGCCGCGAAGCGCAGCTAGACACAGACGAGCCGGCGGGCGCCGGCGCGGAGATCGAGCTCGACCCGGAGCGGTTCGTCACTCGCGGCCATGGCCGACGCGCCTGGTTTTCGCGAGACGCGCCCCGGGCTGGACGAGCGGTGCGAGCAAGCGGCGCGTCGATTGCGCGCTCCCGTCTCGAGCGGCCTACAGAGTCGGCGCGCCGGTTGGAGGAGGAGGTCGCGGTCGAGCACTTGGCAAACGCGGCCTACGAGGCGTGGCGCCAGCGCGGGGTCGCCGCGGACGGTTCGCGCCGATCGCGCCCGGCACGACCAAGCCCTACCGTCCGCGAGACCCGCCAGCGGGGACGATCAACACGACGCACCCTGACTCGCGCTCGTCAAGATGGTCGGCCAGCGGGCGCTGGAGGAAGCCGTCCCAGCGGTACGGTGATGCTCGCTGTCGTCGTGAGCGTCGAGGAGGCCAGGCTGTAGTTGCCCTTGGCCGCACCGACGAGCTCGAACCCGGTGCCGGTCACGGTCTTGTTCTGGACCGACATTCGCATTCGCGAACGTCGCGGCACCGCCGGACAGGCTCACGTCGTCGCCGGCGAGCTTCCCGTCGAGCGAGCGTCCGGTGATCGTGGCTGCGACAGTGCCGTCGTAGAGCTTGTCGGCCGCCGTGAAGCTGCCTGTGATCGACTTCGGGGTGATCTTGGCGTTCGTGCCGCCCACGGACTCGAGCGTGTAGTTGCCTCTGTCGTCGCCAGCGAGCGCAAAGCCAGTGCCGGTCACGGTCTTGCCGGTGCCGACGTCCTTCGTGTCGAACTGCGCGCTGCCGCCGGTCAGGCTGACTGTGTCGCCGTCGACGGCGCCGACGAGCGAGCGGCCGCTGATCGTGATCGGACAGCAGATACCAGCACTGCCCTACACGGCCCCCAAAGGCCGGCTACCGCTCGCCAGCGCAAAACGAGCGTCTGTCCGGCGCCAGATCCCGTGCCACGAGAGACCCGTGCTCGTCCCTCGCAAGCGTCGGGGACCAACCTTTGTCACGCTCGTTGTCGCGCAGGAGCGGGTGCCGTTGCGCCATGCGTGCCTTCGGCTGGTCGATCGCATCAGGAAGCGGGTCGCGTCCGTAACCGACGAACCAATTCGACGGGCTCGATCGGCGCGCTGGAACCGCGTCGGCCGGCGGCGTAGCATCCGGGGTAGCAACCTGCGGCTGCGGGGGGCGCCGCGGAGGGAGGAGCTGTGCGTCGCGTTTCGATCCCGATCCTCGTGGGGGCTCTGTTGCTGCTGTTGGCGCCGGCGGCTTGGGCGGCCCCTCTGACCGCCGGCCCGCCGATCCTGGCCTCGGGAACGAACCCGCTGGCCGCTTGCCCCCCGGACGGCTCGGGGATCAACTTCCCCGGCGCCGAGGTGGAGCCGTGGATCGAGGTCAATCCGACCGATGTCGACAACATCGTCGGCTTCTACCAGCAGGACCGCTACTCGAACGGTGGCGCCAAGGGCAACGTCGCGGCGGTGTCCATGAATGGCGGGACGACCTGGACGCAGGTCGCGGTCCCGAACGACACGCGCTGCACCGGCGGCAGCTTCCAGCGCTCCTCGGACCCCTGGATCTCGTTCGGCCCGGACGGGGTACTGCACGCGATGAGCCTCGTGACCGACCCCGACGTGGGCGCGGAGTTCGGCGCCAACGGCATGACCTACAACCGCTCGACAAACGGCGGTCTCAGCTGGGAGCCCGCGATCCGGCTCATCACGGATCCTGCGGGGCGTTTCCTCAACGACAAGAACTCGATGACGGCGGATCCCAACGACCCTGATTTCGTCTACGCCGTTTGGGACCGGCTGCAGGTGTCCCAGGGCTCTGTGAACAATCCGGAGAACGTGGTCGGCTTGGGATTCAAGGGCCCGATCTACTTCACCCGCACGACCAACGGCGGTGACAGCTGGGAGCCGGCCAGGAAGATCTACGAGACCGGCGCCAACAAGCAGACGTTGGGCAACCAGATCGTGGTCGAGCCGGCGAGCGAGGGCGGCTCGCTGTTCGACTTCTTCGCGGACATCGTGAATGCCTCCAACCGCCGCGGCGGCATCGGGCCGGTGAAGCTGTCCTACATCCGCTCCGACGACCGCGGTGCGAACTGGACGCACCCGATCCGCGTGGACGACATGATCCCGATGAGCCTGATCCGCGAGGACACGCCGATCGACGTCGAGCCGGTCCCGTGCCCGGACCCGACCGACCAGGGCGCCTGCCCGATCCGCGCGGGCGACCTGCTGCCCGAGGTGGCGGTCGATGCGACGAATGGCAACCTGTATGCGGTCTGGATGGATGCCCGCTTCGACGGCGGCCTGTTCCTCGTCGACCACGACAACATCGCCTTCAGCCAGTCAACGAACGGTGGCGCGACGTGGTCGGCGCCGATCAAGGTCAACAAGACGCCGACCGGCGAGCCCAACTTCGACCAGCAGGCCTTCACGCCCTCGGTCGACGTTGACGCAGACGGCACGGTCACGGTGACCTACTACGACCTCCGCAACAACACGGTCAGCCCCGCCGCTCTCGACACCGACTACTTCGCCGTCTCCTGTGAGTCCGCGTCGGAGAGCTGCACGAGCACGGCGAGCTGGGAGGAGGAGCGAATCACCCCGGCGTCGTTCGACATCCGCGAGGCCCCGTTTGCCCGCGGCTATTTCCTGGGCGACTACATGGGGCTGGACGACGACGGCACGGACTTCACCTCGATGTTCGGCCAGGCGTTCGCGCCGAACGACGCCAGCCAGTACTTCAGCCGACTGGAGCCGTAGCAACAAGCGGCCCCGCGACGCGATGGGCTCTCCCGGAGTCCGTCGCGTCGCCGGCCTCACTCGAACGACGCAACTCGCGCGGCTGCCCGACGGTGAGCAAGTTCGCGCCGGCAACTCGGCCCACGCCGCTGCGGATGTCGACTGACCCGCAGCGGCGTCCCGCGCTCGGCCCCTCGCGACGAAGCAGCAAAATGCTGTTCGAACGCTCCTGCGCTGCTGCCTTTCGGGGTTATGCGCAAGGCTCGCCCGCCGACCAGTTCGCGACTGCTTGGGACGACCTCCGAGAGCACGGATCGATCTCGCGCAGACACCAGCTTCGCCCTGGCGGAGCAGGCGTCAGAGCAGGCCGATCCAGCGCACTTGGTGCTCGTCCATTCCGGTCGTCTGGCACGCGAATTGGGAAACGCTCGCAAGTATGCGAAAGCAGCCGCTGGTCGGCGAGCGCGGCGACGTTCACTCATGGCTCTCGGGTCAGCCGCACGATAGGAATCTCGCGATCGGTCTTCTGTTGGTATTTGCCATAGCGAGGAGCGATCTTCGCGATACGGGCGAGCGCCTCAGCCCGCTCCTGCCCCTCCAGTGACTCACCGCGAACCTTGAACCGCTCTGTCCCGACTTCCAACCAGATGTCGTCGGGATGCTTTGCCATGTTGAGAAACCAGGACGGGTGGCGTGCGGCTCCGCCGATCGTGGCGGCGACGAGCCAAGAGTTCTCTCCGTCCGGAAAGCCCCCGAGCGGGGCTGTCCGTGTGCGCCCTGTCTTCGCTCCACGCGTGGTGAGAAGAACCACGGGGAACCCCGCCCTCGAGCTGACACGCTGCTCGCCGCGGCGGCGATACGTCCGGATCTGCCGCCTGCCGATGAGCTTCACGAGCGCAGTCGGCACCCGCGCGCCGCGAGTGCCGGGGGGGCTGACACGAATGGTCACGTCAGTTGCCTCCAGATAGCCGCCCGGGCCTTCACGCAGCCTATGGCTTGCCGACCGAGCCGGCGCTGCGTCCAGCGACGCTACCGCCTTGAGGCAAAGCCAGCAGCCCACCGCGAGCTTCGCGAAGGTTGTTGCGAGGGCCGAGGAGGAGGCGCCGCCGACACGCGATCGGCTCCCGCGCCGCTCTCGCATCCCTGCCGAGCCGCGAGGGCCGCGTGCGAGCCGTGATCGCGCTCAAGCGGCGCTGAGCACGACCTTGAGCGCGTTGTGCTCACCGGCGTCGCCGAAGACGTCGTAGGCCTCCATGATGTCGTCGAGCGCGAACTTGTGGGTCCCAAGCTTCTCCGACTCGATGCGCCCGTCGCGTACGAGCTGGAGCAGCGTGGGGATCGTCGTGCCGTTGACGAGTCCCATGGTGATCGTGACGTTCTTGATCCACAGGTCCTCGAGGTGCAGGGTCGTCGGCGCGCCGTGCACGCCGATGTTTGCGACCACGCCGCCCGGTCGGACGATCCGGGTGCATAGGTCGAAGGTGGCGGGGATCCCGACGGCCTCGATCGAGACGTCCACGCCACGCCCGTCGGTGAGGTCCAGGATCTGCTGCTCTGCCTCGTCTCCCGCAGCGAGCGCATGCGTCGCGCCGAACTCCTTGGCATGTTCGAGCCGGGAGCTCGTCGTCTCGATCGCGATGATCCGGCTGGCGCCCGTGATTGCCGCGGTCATGATCGCGGCCAGCCCGACGGGACCGGCACCGACGACTGCGACCGAGTCGCCCGGCTTCACGCGGCCGTTCTGCACGCCGATCTCGAAGCCCGTGGGCAGGATGTCGGCGAGAAACAACACCTGCTCGTCGGTCACGCCATCCGGGACAAGGTGAACCGAGGTCTCGGCATAGGGTACGCGGGCGAACTCGGCCTGCACGCCGTCGATCAGGTGGCCGAAGATCCAGCCGATCCCACCCACCGTCTCGCAGTGGGCGGGGATGCCGCGCTTGCAGGTGCCACAGCGCCCGCACGAGGTGATCGCGGGGACGAGGACCCGGTCGCCCTGCTTCAGACGGTTGACCGCCGCGCCGGTTTCGACAACCGTCCCGACCGCCTCGTGTCCGAGCGTCCGTCCGTCGGTCACGGTCGGGACGTCGCCCTTGAGGATGTGTAGGTCCGTCCCGCAGATCGTCGTGGTGTCGACCTTCACGATCACATCGGTCGGGTCCTGGATCCCGGGATCGTCAGCCGACTCCCAAAGCTTGTTCCCCGGACCCTGGTAGACGAGTGCCTTCATTCTGCGCTCCCTCGAGATCGTGCCGGCCCGCCAGAGCAGCAGCGTACCTGTCAAATCGATCGGTGGGCGCACGCCGCCGTGGGCTTGAGCGTTCGGCGGGCGCGGCTCAGCGGTTGTTGGGGGGACCGGTGCAGTCGGCCGCGTGTGCGGTGTCCTGGCTGTCGCGTAGTGCGATCAGCAGGTCGCGGAGCTGGTTTCGTTGGTCGTTGTCGAGTCCGGCGAAGAGTGCGTCCTCTGCCTTCCGTTGCGCACGTGCGGCGCTCTTGAGTTTCCGGGCGCCGGCGGGGGTGAGCGTGACGACGTGGCGGCGGCGGTCGGCCGTGTCGCGCTGGCGTGAGACGAGGCCGCGTGTCTCGAGGGGATTGAGCAGCGTGACCAGCACGCTGGGGTCGGTGCTCATGATCTCCCCTAGTTGGCGCTGCCCCGTCGGTCCGTGGTCGTGCAGCAGTCCAAGCAAGTGGAACTGGCGCGGCGTGAGGTTGTCGGCGGTGTGGGCTTCGCGCAGGCGGCGCATGGCGTCCTGACCGAGCAGCGCGAGCAACAGACCGGGGCTGGAGCGGCGTTCTTCGAGGACGCCACCCGAGGCTTGGGACGCGTGGCCACTCATGTCTGAAATAGTAGGCACCGACAGATCATTGATCCGGCTATATTATCCTTGTTATACGACGACCTGACGCCGTCACCCCCTCGAGGGAGTCATCCCATGAGAGCGTTCACCCTGACTGGCTTCGACGAGCCGCCTGCGCTGCGCGACGACCTCCAGGCCCCGACCCCCGCCCCTGGCGAGGTGCTGGTACGCGTTCAGGCCTCCGCCGCCAATCCGGCCGACAACGCCATCGCCGCCGGCATGCTGAACGGCATGTTCGAGCACGAGTTCCCAGTCATCCTCGGCCGTGACTACGCCGGCGTGGTCGAGCAGGTCGGCACGGAGGTCACCCGCTACGCGGCCGGCGACGAGGTCTATGGCTTCCTCGTGCACGCCAGCCCCACCGTGCACTACGGCACCTGGGCCGAGCTGATCACCGTCCCCGAGGACACCTCGATCGCTCGCAAGCCCAACGGCGTCGACCTCGCCAGCGCCGGCGCCGCGCCCCTCGCCGCCATCACGGCTATGACCGCGATTGACGCGCTCGAGCCGTCCGCGGGAGACACCGTCCTTGTCGTCGGCGCGACGGGCGGGGTGGGCAGCTTCGCGCTTCAGCTCGCCGCTCACGCCGGCGCGACCGTGATCGCCCCTGCGCTGCCCGAGGACGAGGATTACCTACGCGGCCTCGGCGTCACGGAGCTTTTCGACCGCAACACCGACGTGGCGGCCGCCGTCCGGGAGCGTCACCCCGGTGGCGTCGACGCCCTGCTCGACGTCGTCTCCTACACCGCCGATGCGTTCGACCTGCACGCGGCTGCGCTCAAGGACGGCGGCCGCGGCGCCTCCACAATCTCCGCGGCCGGCGACGCGCCCGGCCGCACCAACGTCATGGCCATCCCGAGCCCCGAGAACCTGGGCCGCCTCGCCCAACAACTCGAGGCCGGAACCCTGAAGGTCCCGATCCAGCACACCTACGAGCTCGACCGCGCCGGCGAGGCGCTCCAGGCCATCGCCACCACACACACCCAAGGCAAGCTAGCCATCAAAATCGCGTAAGCAAACGGAAGTGCAGGTCAGTAGGCGCGATGCCTCCACGGCGCGTGCGGGCCGAGTGCCGCTCCGCCCATGGGAGCGGGCGTCTCGGCTCACGCGCCCGTGAGTGTCGTGTCGGACGAGCAGGGATCGTCCGCGAAGTGCTCGGCGGGACGTTGGCTTTCGCTGGGCAATGCGGCAAGCAGTTCGATCCAGGCGGACGAGGGCGGGTGTCAAAGCCTCCAGGCGGTGGGGGCGCGGGGGTCGGGGAGGTAGGCGCAATATGCGCCGGTGCGGATCGTTTGGTCGAGATGCTCGCCGAGCTGGGGATGGTGCTCACTAAGCCGGACTATCCCTTGACGGAGCGCGCGGGTCACGCTGACTCGAGCCCGCTCGGAGGTTGACGCGGCCCGGCGGTCGCGGCCACCGAGGCCGACCGCGCGCGAGAGCTCTCGGACGAGAAAGTCGCGTTCGGCGTCTGCCTGCGCCTCTCGCTCGGTGTCTCCGAGGGTGCGGGCGTGCTCGATGTCGTCCTCGATCTCGGCGAGGCGCCGGCGGTATGCGTCCTTGGCTCGCGCGTCAAGCATCTCACCGGCATCACCGGGATCTGTGTTGGGCAGGCCGGTCGCACGTCCACTCTTGGCCTGGGCGGCCTGGCCGCTTTCGGCGGTGACAAGGTCGAGCGCGTGAAACTCGCGGCCGGGGTCGGCGAGCAACCGCGCGAGGTAGCGGATGCCCTTGAGATCTCGCACTTGGACCGTGCGGCCTTCGAAGCTCACCGACCAGTAGTCGCCCTCCAGCCGAAACATGCTGAGCTCGTTGACGCCTGGATCGCTGCGCTCCGCCGAGCCGCGCGACCGACACCGCCACGTCGGCTGTGTGTTCGGCTTCGATCCGGTCGAGCACCGTGCGGGCCGCTTCGAGCTCTAGGGCGGCGCGCTGCTCGCTGCCGCTCGCGCGGAGGGCGGCGGCGAAACCGGTCCGCGCCAGCGCGGCCTCGTAGGGCGCGCCGACCTCGCTCCAAAGCCGTGCGGCCTCGGCATAGAACCGCTCTGCGTCCGCCGGAGCGCCCTCAGCGAGTCGCACCCTTCCGTGAGCATGGGTGGCGCCGGCGACCAGCGCCTTGCTCTCGAACCGGGCGGCCACGCGAGTCAACTCGGCGGCGGCCGAGCGCGCTCGAGCGATGTCGCCGGCCGCGATCTCGACCTCGACCTGCGCCTCGAGCAGGGGCGCGCGCTGCAGATCGGTGTCCGGAGGGCGCTCCTTGAAGGGCACCCGCATCGGATGCTCGAGCGCGTCTCGGATGGACGCCGCCGCCGTGGCTGCGTCTCCTTGGGCGAGCCGCACGAACGCGAGACCGGGCTGCGCGTCCCAGCCGGCGCGATGAGCGGCCAGAAGGGCTTGCTCGGCGCCTTCGATGTCTCCCATGCGAAGTCGGATCCGTCCGAGTTCCGTCAGCGGCCATCCCATCTCGCGGCGCAGGTAAGGTCGCAATTCCTCGCACGCGCCGAGCGCCTCGGTCTCTGCCGCGCCGCAGGACCCTCGCAGCCTCAGGATCTCGGCGCGGTGGACCCGGCAGCGCCCGTGCAGGCTGCCGATCGCGTTCGTCTTGCACCAGCGCTCCATGGCCTCGGTCCATTCCTCGGCCGCGTCGTACTGCGCGAGTCCCTGCAGGGCGCACACGAGCTCGCAGTAGACGACCCCGGTCGAGAGCGGGTCGAGGTCCCCGGAGACCGTCGCCACCCCAACCTCGTCGAGCAGCCCCAGTCCCTGCTCGACATCACCGTCCAGGATCACCAGCCGTGCTTCTGCCACGCGACCGAGGGCGCACGCCGCCAGGTCAAGCCTCGAGCCCACCTCGATGGCGCGCCGGGCCCACGGCCGGGCGCCGGGCAGGTCGCCGGTCAGCATGCGCTCATACGTACGCACGACCGCGAGCCACGCGTTCGCCGGCGTCTCACCCCCGCCCTCTAGGAGCCGCTCGGCTCGTGCCAGCCAGCCCCGCACCGGTGCCATCAGGGCGGTATCGAAGAGCAGGTGCATCGCCACCCGAACCGCCGCCCCTGCCGCCGCGTCCTTGTCGCCGGCCTCGATCCACAGCGCGTAAGCGCGCTCCCACGCCTCGATGGTGACGTCGAGATGCCCCGCCGCGTAGGCGACCTCGCCAAGCACCGCTAGATCGGCCGGCCCTGTGAGGCCGTCCGCGTCTGCCTTCATGAACCACTCGAACGCCGTACCCCAATCTCCTCGCGCTGCCGCATCACGTGCCCGCTGGAGGCCGGGCTCACCGACGGCGTCAGTCATCACACGACGACGACAATCCCCGGGCCGTCGCAGCGCCGGTCGAGCCGACAGCGGCTGTAACCGTGACAGTTACCGCTGTAACGGTCTTGCTCACGCATCTTGGGTGCGGACGTTAAACCCCCCGCGCTTACCGAGGAGGACCCATGCCCCTCATCAACGTCAAGGTCATCGAGGGCGTCTTCACGCCCCATCAGAAGACCCAGATCGCCGAACGGCTCACCGACGCGATGGTCAGCGTCGAAGGCGAGAACATGCGCGGCGTCACCTGGTGCGTCATCGACGAAGTCAACAGCGGCGACTGGGCCATCGGCGGCCAGCCCCTGACCACTGAGGCCGTTCACGCGCTGGCCGCCGGCCAGCCCGCCTGACTTGCGGACCATAAACCCCCCCGCGCCCAACGAGGAGAACCTATGCAGACCGTACACGTCAACGGCGTACAACTGGAGTACGAGGTGACCGGAGCAGGCGAGCCGGTGCTGCTCGTGAGCCCGATGATTGCGGACGGCTTCCTGCCGCTCGTATCAGAACCGGCGCTGGCCGACCGCTACCAGCTCATCGGATACCACAAGCGCGGCTGGGTCGGAAGCACACACAGCCCGCCGCCGGTGAGCATCGCCGACCACGCCGACGACGCCGCAGCACTGCTCGACCAGCTCCGTGTGCCGCGCGCCCACATCGCAGGCCACTCAAGCGGCGCGGCGGTCGCCGCGCAGCTGGCACTCGACCACCCCGAGTACGTGCACTCGCTCATGCTGCTGGAGCCGTCGCTGATCTTGGTGCCCAGTCTCGAGGCCTTCCTCACGCAGGTCGAGCCGGCGCTCGAGGCGTACGCAAGCGGCGACCACTCCGGTGCGATGGCGATCTTCATGAGCGCCGTGAGCGGCCTCGAGTGGACCAACGGCAGAACCTTGCTCGACGAGCGCGTTCCGGGCGCGGTGGAGCAGGCGATCGCGGACGCCGACACGTTCTTCGACATCGAGCTGCCCGCGCTGACCGAGTGGACGTTCGGCCGCGAGCAGGCAGCCGCCATCCACCAGCCCGTCCTGTCCGTGCTCGGCAGTGACACGCAGCCCGTGTGGGTCGAGGTCGCCGAGTTCCTCCGCTCCGCGCTGCCGCAGGTCGACGAGTGCACGATCGATGGCGCGGGTCACCTCCTGCAGATCCAGCGTCCCGAGCCCGTCGCTCGAGCAATGGCGGAGTTCCTCGACCGGCACCCCATCGGCGGCGACGCAGTCGAACCGATCGAGCGTCCGTCACGAAGCCCTGGCACGGCCACGGTCCCCGGCTGAAGTGTGATGGGGCTCGCCGGGATGCGCGAGCGCTGGTAAAGCAGCAGGCTCGTTCCGCTGGGCAATTGGTGAGGAGGATCCCGTGACCGTTTCTGCCGTGCTCGATGCCGCCGGTCGGCGTCGCTCCCCTGCGACGCTGCCGGACTATCCGCCGGCCCGCCGCCACGCAACAAGGGGCAGCGCTACCCGGCCGACCCACCTACCGTCGAGGAGATCATCGCGGTGATGCGTCGAACCGCCGACGATCGCCATGGCTGGCGGCTGCGGGCGCTGGTCGTCGTGCGCTGGCGGGCGGGGCTGCGGGTGCGAAGCGAGAGCCAACGATGGGCCGACCGAGATGCCTGCGGGTCGTCCGAGGCGGGAGCCTTCGCGGGGCGGGCGCCGGCACTCGCATTCATGCGGGTAGCGAGAGCGGGGTCGCGTTGCCATGTCTGCGCGCGCTGAGCCATGAGGGACGTGCACGCTGCGGGCGGGACGACCTGCCTCGGATCGTCACGATCAACAGCCATGACGTAAGGCTCTCGAGCCACGCCCCGGGTGATCCGGCCCAGGGGAGAGCGCGCATACAGGGGCACGATCAACCGCGAGCGGGTTCGCGAACCGCCGGGCCGGGATCCGGCCGCGGCAGGCGGGCCGCTCGCACGGCAAGGAGGAACCCATGTCCCGTCGTCGTCGCATCGCGCCGACGGTCTCGGTCGCCGCGCTCGTCTCGCTCGCGACCGCGAGCACGGCCCTGGCCGGCATCACGGCGTTCCCTGTGACTGACGTTCGCCCGGTCGGCGGTCGTGTCAATCCACTCAAAGGAGGAACCATGAAGCGACGAGTTTTCGCACTGCTGGCTGTCCCCGCCCTTGCTCTGGGCTTCGCTTTCAGCTCAGCCGGCACCGACGAAGCAGACGCGTATCCATATCTTGGAGACCTCACCTGCCTCTCTTACGCCATCCAATATCAGCAAGCGGATGACGCAGACGATTATGCGAACATGGACTACTACTGGGATGCTCTCGTGAATGGTCGCTGCTTCGGGGGCGGGTGGGGGCAATAGGGCCCGCAAAGCGCGTAACACAAGTCCCTTCTCGATTGGCGGTTCCTCCTGTCTCGGATGGACTTCAAGTGCCCAGCACGCTCCCAACCGGAGCGGACGGGGCAGGAGGACCGCCGCCTCAAATTCTACGAGCTTCAGGACAACTAGCGGCGAGCGGCGAGCGCGTGGTAACGCTCAGGTGGGCGGATCAGTAGGCGGGGGCTGCGGCCTCCGCCCGGCGAAGACGGGCAGCGGCACCGTCGGAGGCCCGCTGGAGCTCCCTGAGCTTGCCCTGGCTGGCCGCGCGCCCGCCGTAGAGCCGTGCCCGGTAGAGCTCAAGGCGCTCGCGCCGATAGCGCGCGTCGTCACGCAGCCGCTCTAGCTCGTTCCGCTCGTCCCGCGCCGCGTCCACGCGGTCGAAGCGGCTGTCATGCCTCTTGGTCTTCGTCGCGGGCGGGCCGTAGGGCTCAGCTCGTGGCGCGGGCGGCTCGGACCGAATGCCTGCTTGGACGAGCGCTGCCTTCTGTTCGCGCGCCCGATCTTGTCCGGCACTTGCCTGTGCCGTGGGGATGACGCGTGCGACTTCTGCTCGCACGTCGCGGCGATCTCGGTGGTGGCGTTCGTAGGAGCGCACGGCCTTGACGGTTGCTGCGTCCGCGTCGGCCAGCGCTCGGACGATCTCGGCGGAGTCGAGCGCGTCGTATCCCGGCAGCGGCTCGTTCCCCCTCAGCCAGCGCAGCCGGTTGAGCACGACCGGGCGCTCTCGGTGCGAGCGCTCGTGGACCTCGACGGCGGCCAGCTCGACCTGCGAGAGCTGAGAAAGCTGCGGGAAGACCTGCTTGCCATCGAGCTGGTCGTAGCGGGCGATCGGCAGCCGCTGCTCGTCTGCCGAGCTCGCTTCCGCTGAGCCGGGAGGGCCGGCCTCCCCGTGGGGCGAGCGGTCGCGCAGGCGCTCGAGGATCTTCATGGCCGCGCCTCCAGCGACAGCAGGCCACGGGTCGTAGGCAGCCGGTGCTGGCGGGAGCGACAGATCCTCTCCACCACGGGGCGCGTCCAGCCCAGGTCGCCGAGTTCGTAGAAGCCGCGGTGGCGCCCTTGACCGAAGACTTGAAGCACGTGCTCGCAGCGGCAGCGGTAGCGCTGTGCCGGCCGGGCGGCGGTGGCGTTCACGGGTTCTCCCCTGGTGTGGGCAGAGCCATTGCCTCGGCCACCGCCTCGGGGCTGAAGCTGCCGCCGTCATCGACCCAGCGCCCGGCGTCAAGCCGCGCCTGGGCGAGGATCGCCTCGCGGCGGGCGAAGAAGTCGTCGACCCGACCGGCGATCCGCTCGTGTGTGCCCGGCGGGCTGACATCGGCCAGGCCGTCGCGCTGCTTGATTGCTCGGAACCCGACGATTTCAGCGAGCTCGCCGACCGGCTCGAGCAGCGAGCCGCAGCCGGGGCACAGATCGCCGACCAGGTCGTCCGGACCTGCCGCGCTGTACAGGCGGGTCCTGCAGGCTACGCATTTGAAGTGAGGCATCAGGCCGCCTTCGGTCGGTGTCACAGGCAAGTATACATGACAATTGAGTCTAGAAACGCTAATCTATTGTGTATGCGTCAGGACGGAACGCCCGGCTGGTCGTTTCTCACCAACCACGCCCAGGTGCTGCTCTGCATCGCGCATGACCCCGGCACCCGCCTGCGCGAGATCGGCGAGGCGGTCGGGATCACCGAACGCGCCGCGCACCGGATCGTCGTCGAGCTCGCCGCCGCCGGCTACATCACACGCGAACGCAACGGCCGCCGCAACCACTACACGATCAAGTCCCACCTGCCCCTCCCCGACCCGCTCGCGCGCGGGCAGAAGGTCGGCGACCTGCTGGCCATCCTCGCCGGACAGCCGACCGAGGCCAGTCGCTAGCCAAGCACGGCCTCACGGCCGCCGCTGGTCGTGATCCTCGGACTGATCCTCGCGCTCGCTTCGGCGGTGGCCACCAACCTCGCCTGTCTGTTCAAACACTGCGGCGCGGTGCTCGCCCCGCCGATCCGGGTCCTCCATCCCGCAGCGCAGCGCCGCCGTCTGCGCGGCAACACCGCTCGCCGGTCCTGACGGACTGCCCCTGCCCTTCGCCTTCAGGCCGTGGTGAATGTGCTCGCCATGACCGAACTGCATCGCAACGCGGCATCCCTCCCGTGCCAGGGAGCCGAGCGCGGGCCGAACCTCCGGCATTCGAATAACCGGCCTGCACCAGTCGGCGCGCGCTACGCCAGCGACTGAGCGCCCGATATGTCGCCACTTGGGCGCCGGCCGGTGACCGAGTCCTGGGTGCCGACCGTCGTTCGGCGTTTCGCCGGTTGCCGGGGTACGACCTGGCGTGCGGTCGAGTTCGCCCGAAGCCGGACTCCCCAGAGCTGGTATTCCGCACGTCCGAATCGCCAAGCCGATCCGAAGCGGCCAGATAACGATGCGCCCGCCCCCGGTTACCGTCTCGACGTAGCGCCCGGCCGCCGCACTCCTGGCACTACCCATGCTCGTGGGGTGGTCCTCGATCAAGAGTACTGGCCCCGCAGTCGATCCCGTACGCCTCAATAGTGAGTTGCCTTGTCGCGCTGGATCGCGCGCCTCGCGTGATACCCTTCTTCGCCGGGATTTTGCCACAGGGCCACTAAATGTACTCCTCTAGGGTAGTGCGCGCGGAGCGCTTCGCCACCCCTACCCGCGGTGGACTAGCGCGAGCTCCGGCGCTACCGGACCGGTGACGAGCGATCCTCCCCGGACCCGGTGCCAGAACTCGTTTCTATTATGGTACGGAGGGCCCCCGGTCTCCCCGCCCCCCCCGTCCCCGGCAAGCTGCGGGCGGATGCGAAGAAGGAGGCGACCGCCGCCGTCACGACGAGCGCGGTCCAGGGGCTGACAAGCGCGCCGATGCCGCTCTCGAGGTCTCCGCGCAGCGCCTTGATCGCCACGTCAGAGATCCCGAAGCCGAGCCCCGCAGCCGCGCCGAGCAGCACTCCGTACTGGGCCCTGGCCCGCTCCATACGACCCGAGAAGATCAGCATCATCCCAACCGCGATGGCAACGCCGTCGAAGACGATCATGGCGCTCGTGGAGTAATCGGAGTGGTCGCCTCCGGAGCTCTGGCGGGTTAGCCCCAGGAGCGCTAGTGAAACCGCCACCAAGACGATCCCGACCCACTGCCGGCGGCCGAGCTGGAACCCGAAGAAGCGCTCCGCGAGCACGGCGAGGAGGACGAACCCGCCCGACAGCACCGCCTGGGCGAGCGAGAGCGGCAGCAGCGTGAGCGCGGCGACATGCGCAAGAAGGCAGCGACCGCCACCAGCCAGCCGATCGTCCACCACTTCGAGCGGAACAGATCGATCGCGCTGCGCAGTGGCTGGCGCATGTCCACGTCGGGCGCCGCGACGGCACCGCGGTGCTGGTACAGAAAGGCGAGGTTCGTCCCGAGCGCTGACAGCACGGCACAGCCGAACCCCACAACGGCTGACGTTGAAAGCGCGGTCATGCAAACGCCCCGTGCCCATCGTCCCACGCAGCCGCCGCCGTGGTCGAGATATCAGTCGCGCGCCTTCGCCGCGGGCGCACAGGACGAGCTCGACGAGAGGCGCGCCCGCCGCCGTGGCCGGCTGCGCCCTGCCTAGGTGCGCTGGCGCCGTCGGCTTTGGATCAGCGCGTGGTTGAGCATCGCCTCGTCGTCGTCCTCGCGGGCGACCACGACCATCTTGTTCCAGGCGCCGGGGCGGACGACTCGTTCGTTGTAGGTCTGGATTTGAAAGCGTTCGGTGTAGACGGCTGGCAGGGCGTCACCGACGCCGTACATGCGCCGCCCTCCGTCGCTGCCACGAATGACCGCAACGAGCTCGCGTGTCTGCTCGTAGTCGTCGGCTGCCACGAACTCGACCAAGGGCTGTTGTGGGGATCCAGCGCTCAGGAAGGCCACGACGTACTTGCGGTCGCGGCCCCACTTGTTCTTGCGGATGGTCTCGCCCAGCCCGACCTGGACGGCGCCTTCGGCGCGCGTGGTGCCTATGAACACGCGGTAGGGCTTGTAGCGATCGGGCGCGTTGGGCCAGCGGTATGACTCGCCCTCGCGCTCGCGCAGGAGGCGCCAATCCTCCGGCAGGTCCAGGCGTCCCCCGCGAGCAGGGGCGGCCGCTTCGTCAGAGCCACCATCGGCGTCAACGTGGTTGATGATCGGTTTGTCGAATCCTGCCTCCGCGAGCCGGGTAAGAAGCGGGCCGAGCTCGCGATCCGGAACGTGCTGCACCGTCACCGAGAATGGACACATCCCCAAATCTCCTACATTTAAAACGTATGAGAACGTAGATCGGTAAGGGACCGTTACCCCCTAAGTATGCTACCGTACGTCACGCGCCAGGACCCCGCCGACGCCGTCGAGCTTCCCAAGCTCCCACGGCAGTCACCTCGGGCCCGAGCGCACCAGGAGGACTCAACCGAGTCCTCCACCCCAGAGAAGAGAGTTGGACACAGCATGTTTGCCACCATTCGACGCTACGAGGCGATCGACCAGGGCCGCACCAGCGAGCTCGTCAAGAAGGCCGACGAGACCCTCCTGCCGAGCCTCAGCGAGCTCCCCGGCTTCAGTGGCTATTACCTCATCGAGGCCGGCGACGGCGTGATGAGCTCAATCGGCTTCTTCGACACCTCCGACCAGGCCGACGAGTCGACCCGCGTCGCCTCCAACTGGCTACGCGAGCACAAGCTCGAGACCGCCCTCCCGAACCCGCCCAAGATCACCAGCGGCGAGGTCGTCGTACACAAGACGAGCGAGCTCGTCCAGGCGTAACAACCTCGAGCCCGTTCGCTGCAGGAGAGAAGGCCCGCGTTCTGCGGGCCTTCTTGCTTGTTCTGAGCGAGCGCAGCGCTCGCCCGAATCGGCAGTCGGTGGGTCGCACCAGCGACTCGCAACCAGCGACCAGAGTTTCCCCTTCCCATGAAGACGGGCGCGTCGCCCGACGCCGCATCCGCGCTCGCTCGGGACGAACAGCGAGAGCACTGCCGCGGCCGGCAAGGACTGCTGCAACCGCTGAGGTAGCGGGTGCGCTGACGCGCTCGCCGTGCTGCTCTCGCTCGTCCCTTGCAAGAGCGACCAGCTTCATGGGATCTCGTACTCGAGCTGGAACGCGCCGAGGGGCCCGAGGTTGCAGTCGGGCGGTCGCGGCCTACCGGCCGGGGCCGTCGTGCGCGTCGGTGCCTCGGGCGCGTCGCCCGACCGTGCGGGTGGATCTCGTGATCGCCACCGCGGATAAGCGCTGGGCTAGTCCAAGAACGCCAGGTCCTGCTCGCGCAAGCGCGCAGGGTCCGCGAGGATGTCGATCGCGGCGATCTTCCCGTCGCTGACGGTAAAGCCCATGACCGCAAGCAGCCGTCCCTCGCGGAAGACGACGCCACCGGCGGCTCCGTTGACCAGCGCAGGCCGGGTGACAATGTTGGCCGGTCCTTGTAGCCGAACAAAGGTGAACGCCGCGTTGGCGACAGCGTCCGCCCCGCGGACTTCCGGGGGAGCGGGTGCGGGCGCCGCGCCAAAGTCGGCGCGGCGGACGACGTCCGGATCGAGAACCGCCATGAGCGCCTCGAAGTCCCCGTCGCGAGTTGCGGCGAAGAAGGCATCGACGGCCTCTCGTTGCCGGTTGAGGTCGGTGTCCGGCACCGGCGTCGCCTGGATGCGGCGTCGTGCTCGGCTTGCGAGCTGTCTTGTCGCAGCCGGCGAGCGTCCGATGATCGGTGCGATCTCGTCGAACGGCACAGCGAACATGTCGTGCAGCACGAACGCGAGCCGCTCGGCTGGTGAAAGCGTGTCGAGAACGACGAGCAAAGCGAGCCCGACAGAGTCGGCCAGGATCGCTGCGAACTCAGGGTCTACCCCATCTTCACTGGTCACGATCGGCTCCGGAACGTGCGGGTCCAGGGGCTTTTCGCGTCGGGCTTCGCGCGCACGGAGCATGTTCAGGCAGACCCGCGCAACCACGGTGGTCAACCAGCCGTCGAGGTTCTCGATGGCGCTCG
Organism: uncultured Thermoleophilaceae bacterium; assembly: GCA_963757815.1. Lineage (GTDB taxonomy): Bacteria > Actinomycetota > Thermoleophilia > Solirubrobacterales > Thermoleophilaceae > JACVRW01. Next base: position 37,732 of record CAVWSN010000028.1, read on the forward strand.
CGTCTGAACGGCTGAGCCGCAGCCAGGCTTCTTGGACGGCGTCGTCAGCCTCACTCAGCGAGCCGAGCATCCTGAAGGCGACCGTCCGCAGACGGGTCCGGCGCTCCTCGAAGCGCTCGGCCAGCCGGTCCTGCTCATCCACCGTCCGCCTCCTCATCTGATTGTGGTCCCAGTAAACAGACCCGCGAGCCGCGGTTCGTGTGACACCGCCTGGTCACACGCCGGCGGCTGCGCCACGCCCGAGGTCAGTCGGAGCGGTGGGAGAGGAGGTTCACGGTCGTGCCGCTCGGCTCGCGAAGCATGAAGCGTCGAACGCCCCACTCCTCGTCGCGCAGGGGATAGGTGATCTCGAGGCCCCGCTCCGCCGCCCTGGCGTGGATCGCGTCGACGTCATCGACCTCGATCGAGATGCCGGGCGCGGCGGGGTCGTCGTTGCCGACGATCGTCACCTGGGCCGAGGGGTTGGTCGGCGATGCGACGGTCACGACCCAGCCCAGGTCCATGGCCACCTCGCAGCCGAGCAACTCTGTGAAGAAATCGCGCGTCTCTGCGGGACGGTCCGACCTGATGTTCGGCACGGTCCTCGCGATCGTGGGCGCCGTCGTCCGCTCCGCCTCGTTCACCGTCGCCTTGCGTTCCGCCATCGCAGTCTCCCTTCGTCCGCGGTTGAAGTTCTGGCCCGGAGCCTAGGAGCCCGCCCGGGCCCCGTCTTGGACGAATCTGACCAACGCGTCTGACCAGCATTAGCATTATGCTGGTCTGACTGGAAAGTCAAGCCGAGTCATGAAGGAGCGCGACAAGCGACGGGTTGGCGAGCAGATCGAGCCCGGAGGGCGACCCAAGGCACCCGGGCGCCTCGAGCTGCTTCAACGCTTCATCAACTCCCACAACCACGACTTCCCGCGCGAGTGGGATCGCATCGGAACCCCGCAAAGCGCCCAGGCGTGGCTCCGGCAGAAGCGGCTCGTCGCGCCGGGCGACCGAGTCTCGGACGCGGACGTGGCCCGCCTCCGCGAGCTCCGAGAAGCGATCCGGGCGCTCGCCATCGCCAACCAGGGAGGGGAACCGGGAGCGGCGGCTACAGACATCGTTCGCAGGCTCTCTGGCACGGCTCGGCTCAGCGTCGCCATCGACGACACTGGCCGAACCGCCCTCGAACCCACGCTTGGCGGCGTCGATGGTGCCGTTGCGACGCTCCTCGGGATCCTCCACGAGGCGCAGCTCACCGGTCATTGGTCACGCCTGAAGGGCTGTCGCCGGTGCGGGTACGCGTTCTTCGACCGCTCGAAGAACCGATCGGCGGCCTGGTGCGCCATGTCGATCTGCGGGAATCGGACGAAGAACCGCGCGTACTACCGGCGTCGTCGCACCTCCACGAGATGAGCGAAGCCGAGCCGGGAGCACGAAGAGCGCGGCGCGTGTTCGCCGCCGCAGGCTTCGGCTTCGCCGCCCTCCTGCCGCTCTTCCTTGGCGAGGGCGGCACCGCGTTGGAGAACATGGTCCTGGCGGCGGCGTACGTGATCATGGCGCTGGGCCTGAACATCGTCGTGGGCTTCGCCGGGCTGCTTGACCTGGGGTACGTGGCGTTCTTCGCGATCGGTGCGCACGTCGCCGGGCACTTCGGATCCGCGTTCTGGGCCAACGCCGGGGACGGCGGCGGCATCGCGCTCTTCGTCGGCGAGCCGGCCGCCAGCATGCCCGGCATCCACCTCAACTTCCTGCTCATCCTCGTGCTCGCGATCATCGCGACGACGATCGCCGGCGTGCTGATCGGCGTGCCGACGTTGCGCCTGCGCGGCGCCTACGTCGGCATCGTCACGCTCGCGTTCGGCGAGATCATCGGGCAGGTCGCGTCGAACGGCCGCCAGATCGAGCTCTTCGGTGGATCGCTCACCGGCGGACCCAGCGGCATGTCCGCCATCGACAGGGTCGACCTGCCGTTCTTCGAGCGCTTCGGTGCCCTCGACCTGCGTCCCTGGTACTGGTTCGCTCTGACGCTCGTCGCACTGATGCTGTTCGTCAACTTCCGGCTGCGCGACTCGCGGGTGGGCAGGGCATGGATCGCGCTGCGCGACGACGAGGAGGCGGCGGCGAGCGCGGGCGTTCCGATCGTGCGCACGAAGCTGCAGGCGTACGGAGCGGGAGCCGCGCTGGGCGGCGTGTCGGGCGCCTTCCTCGCGTCGTACTTGAGCACGGTCAATCCCGATCAGTTCACGTTCTCGTTCTCGATCTTCATCCTCGCCATGGTCGTGCTCGGCGGGCTGGGCTCGATCTGGGGCGTCGTCGTGGGCGCGATCATCCTGTCGGCGATCAACAACTATCTGCTCCCGAGGGTCCTCTACGACGTCCCCGGCAATGTGGGGCTCGACTTCGACCTGTCGGAGATCTCGTCCGGCATCTATGGCTTCTTGCTGGTGATCATCATGCTGCTGCGACCGGAAGGGCTGCTGCCGGAACGGCGCCACGGGATGACCTTGAGGTAGGAAATGAAGCGGCTCTATCTCCTTCGCCACGCGAAGTCGAGCTGGGACGACCCCACACTTGCCGACCACGACCGGCCCCTGGCTCCACGCGGTCGCCGCGCCGCCGAGGCCATGGCGCAGCATCTCCGGAACGAGGGGATCGCGCCGGAGCTGGTGCTGTGCTCGCCATCGGCACGCACCCGCCAGACGCTGGCGGCCATCGCACCGGGCCTCGGGGAGAACGCTGACGTTCGGATCGAGTCCGAGCTCTACGCGGCCTCCGCGGCGACCCTGCTCGAAGTGCTGCACGAGGTGCCCGACGAGGTCAGCTCCGTGATGCTGATCGCCCACAATCCCGGGATCCAGGACCTCGCCGTGAGCCTCGCCGGCGGCGGCCCCGCTCTCGAGCGAATGAGGAGCAAGTTCCCGACCGCGGCACTGGCAACGCTCGAGCTCGACGGGAGCTGGGGCGAGCTGGCGCCGGAAGGCGCCGAGCTGGTGACGTTTGTGAAGCCGAAGGACCTGCCCTCGACACCCGGGCGAAAGCCCCAGGGGGAATCTTCGACAGCGGGATAAAGACCCTGCACGGGCCCCCTCGTACCTTGGCCTAAAGCTCACGGAAGGAGGCTGAAGGCCCTGATGTCATTCCTGCTCGCATCCGCCGACGATCTGTCGAGGGCGATCGACGGAACACTCGCGGACACCGTCACCACCAACACGCTCTGGGTTGTGATGGCCGCTGTTCTCGTCCTGTTCATGCAGGCCGGATTCGCCGGTCTCGAGATGGGCTTCTCGCGCACGAAGAACGCCGGGACCGTGGTCGCGAAGATCATGACGAACCTGTCGATCGCCGCCGTCTGCTACTGGGCGGTCGGTTTTGCGTTCGCCTTCGGCAGCGCCGACGTGCTCGGGATATCGAGCGCGATCATCGGCTCGAACGGGTTCTTCCTGCAGTGGTCCGGCAACGGCTCCGAGGCGTTCCCGGTGATGGGCCTCTCGGACGCCACGGTGGATTCGAAGTTCCTGTTCCAGTTCGCGTTCTGCGCGGTCTCGCTGGCGATCGTCTGGGGCACGACCCTCGAGCGCATCAAGTACGGGGCGTACGTGATCTACGCGATCGTGTTCGCGGCGATCATCTACCCGATCGGGTCGCACTGGGTCTTCGGCGGCGGCTGGCTGCAGAACGGCGACACGCCGCTGCTCCCGACCGGCATGCAGGATTTCGCCGGCTCGACGGCCGTTCACCTGATCGGAGCGAGCGGCGCGCTCGCCGCGCTGCTCCTGCTCGGGTCGCGCAAGGGCAAGTACGGGGCGGACGGCAAGCCGCGGGCGATACCCGGCCACTCGATGCCGCTGGTGGGCATCGGCGTCCTGATCCTGTTCATCGGCTGGTTCGGGTTCAACCCCGGCTCGACGCTCGGCATCAGCGATGCGCGCCTCGGCGACGTGGCGGTCGTGACGCTCATGGGCGCCGCGGGCGGAGTGATCGGCGCGTTCGTGGCCACGCAGCTGAAGCAGCGCACGATCGACATCGGCATGGTGGCCAACGGCATGATCGCGGGCTTGGTGGCGATCACGGCCCCGTCGGGCTACGTCGAGATCTGGGCCGGGCCGATCATCGGCTTCATCGCGGGCCTGATCGTCGTGTTCGGCGTCATCTGGATCGACAAGAAGATCGACGACCCGGTCGGCGCGCTGTCGGCGCACGGCCTGGCCGGGATCTGGGGCACGATCGCCTGCGGCATCTTCACGGCGCCGCGGCTTGCCCAATACAACGCCTTCGGGGACCCCGACGGCGGCCTGCTCTACTCCGGTGAGCTCACTCAGCTGATCGCCCAGGTGGTCGGCGTGGTGGTGGCCTTCTCGTTCGTCTTCGGGCTTAGCTACCTGACCTTCGCCGCCATCAAGGCGACGATCGGGCTGAGGGTCTCGAACGACGAGGAGGAGGCCGGCCTCGACATCACCGAGCACGGCATGTACGGCTATCCCGAGGCGTTCATCCCGCAGTCCGAGATCGGGGGCGTCGGCGGCACGGTCTCGCCGGCCGGCAGTCCGGTGCCGGCTCCGGTCACGGCCAGCGTGCGCGCCGGGGAGGCGACGGCATGAAGATGGTCGTGGCGTACATCCGACACGAGGCCTTCGAGCCGATCCGGGCGGAGCTGCTCGAGGCCGGGTTCCCGAGCCTCACGATCACGGAGGTCAAGGGCTCGGGCAGGCAGAAGGCGATCACCGAGCACTACCGCGGCTCGGAGCTCGCCGTGCACCTGCGGCCGAAGCTCAAGCTCGAGTGCGTGGTCGAGTCGAAGGACGTGGGGGTGATCAGGGAGGTGATCCTCCGTCACGCCCGCACCGGCTCGGTCGGGGACGGCAAGCTGTTCGTCCTCCCGGTCGAGGAGGCCGTCCGCATCCGCACCGGCGAGGAGGGCGAGTTCGTCCTCCAGGCCCACGAGGGCGAGGAGATCGGCGTTGCGGGCAACAACTCCGGCCCCTGATCCCGGCAAGGTGGAGGCTTTGCCCACGCCGCGCGGCGCCCACCTGGACATGGTGGGCGCCGTGCTCGCGGGTGACGGGCTCGAGCGGGTCGCGGAGATCGCGGCCGCCCGCGCGGGAGCCCCGGTGGCCGTGATCGTGCCGCGGCTCGGCGTTCCACTCGAGGGCTGGGGGCGCTACGAGCGCTACGTGGCGGCCCGCCTCGCCGGTGGGCGGCCGCAGCGGCCCGCGGAGGTCACGGCCGAGGTGCCGATCGCCTCCGGCGGGCGCGAGCTCGGTGCCGTGCTGCTGCTCGGCCACGGCCATCCCGACGCCGGCGACTACCTGCACATGGCGGCGATCGCCGCCCTCACAGAGGTTGCCGTGGCGGAGGCCCGCGACGAAACAGAGCAGTCGCTCCGGGGCTCGTTCCTCGAGGAGGTGCTGTCGCGACCCGAGCTCGACGGCGTGGAGGTCGCTCGGCGGGCGCAACGACTCGGCTGCGACCTCGACGCGGGCTACGTCGCGCTGTGCGCGAACCCGAACGGCCGCGGCCCCGGGCGCGTAACCGCCTCGATCCTGGCGGAGGCGCCGGGGGCGCTCGCGCAGGCGGTGGAGGGCAAGGTGTACGCGCTGCTCCCGGGCGACCCCGAGCTCGCTCGCCGCGCGGCGGCGCGGCTCGGCCGCCACACGCTCGTCGGGGTGTCCTCGCACCGCAAGCGGCGGGGCCGACGTGCGGCGCGCGCTCGAGGAGGCCGAGCTCGTGCTGGGCGTGACCGCCGCCGGCGGAGGCCCTCCCGGGGAGGAGATCGGCGAGGGCACGTACCGGCTCCTGTTCCGTGTGCTGGCGACCCATCCGCAGGAGGTACGGAGCTTCTTCGAGGACACGGTGGCGGCGCTCGTCCGCTACGACGAGCAGTACTCGAGCGACCTGCTCGGGACGCTGTCGTCCTACCTCGACAACAACTGCAACATGGCCGCGACCGCCCAGGCCATCCACGCCCACCGGCACACCGTCGGCTACCGGCTCGAGCGGGTGAAGGAGCTGACCGGGCTCGACCCGCTGCGGAGCGAGGACCGGGAGCGGCTCGGGCTCGGCCTGAAGGCCTACCGCATCATCGCGCCGTCGCTGCCGCGCTGAGCCTGGATCCGGGCTGAGCGATCTCCTCGAGCCGCTCCAGGCGGTCGACCCCGAGGGCCGAGCGCGAGGCCGGCGCCACTCGAGCCAGCGAGTAGCGCCGTATCTGCCCGGGCTGCCGGGGCGCGCGCTCCGGGTCGTCCGGCACGAGCGCGTAGCGGCGAGGGCGGTTGGCGCGCGGATACATGGGCAGATCGTCGCGGCCCGTCGCGCCGGGGTCCAGGTACAAGTGTCGAAAGATCGCGTCCGCCGGGTGGACGGTGTGTAGAACGCCCGCAGCGCTCTACAGGGCGGCCAGCACGGCGTCCAGCACTCGTTCGGGTCCGAACCGAACCACGTCGTCGGCTGTCAGACCAGTCTCCGCCTCCGCCGCCTCGACGGCGGCGCGCGCGGCGTCGTCATCGAGGTCGCTCGTATTGAGCGCGATCGCCACCACCCTCGCCGGCCTGACGGGCGCCGTCACGACCTCGTAGGCGGAGATCAGGTCGGGAAGCGGGGGAATGGGCAGGTCGGGGTAGTTCCGGATCGAGGTTGCCCCCGCCTTGTGCACGAGGATCAGGTGATCCGGTGCCGATCCGTGCAGCAGGCCGAGCGTGACGCCGGAGTAGGCGGGGTGGAAGAGAGCGCCCTGGCCCTCGACGAACAGCAAGTCGCCGCGCTCGGCTCCCTCGTGGACGAGCCGCTCGCCCGCGCCCGCGACGTAGTCAGCGATCACATGGTCGACCGCGATCCCCCAGCCCGCGATCGCCACGCCCGTCTGTCCCGTCGGAACGTAGACCGAGCGCTCGCCGCGGAAGCGCGCCGCGCGGTCGAGCTCGAGCGTCACGACCTTCTTCCCGATCACGGTGTCCGAGCCGACGCTGTGCACCACCCGCACCGAGTCGGGGCGGGCGTACGGGCCCTGGGGCACGTGGAGGTCGGGCGGTGCGGCGCGCAGGTCGCGCAGCTTGACTCCGGTGCGCTCGGCGGCGGCGCGCAGCTCGGCATCCGCGGCGAGCTCGGTGTGCAGGCCGGCCTCGAGATCGAGGCCGGCGTCGACGGCCTCGAGCAGGGCCGGCCGCCAGGCCGGGTCGAGCTTCCCGCCCGTGGGCGCCGCGCCGATCAGAAGCGCGGTCGCGCCCGCGTCGATCGCCTCACGGACGCTCGCCAGCACCGGCACCGGATGAAGGCAGAAGGGCTCGACCTCGACCGCCGTACGGCCGGCCTCGGTCGAGTCGACCACGCACACGACGTCGCGGGTCCCGTAGCGGATCACCCCATGAGCCGTCTTGCCCGTGTGGCGCCGGAACAGGCCCTCCGCGAAGATGGCGAGCCGTTCGCTCACGCGATGGCTCCCGAGGCCGCGGCGCTGAGGCCGAGGCCGGGTCCGTCGCCCGGGAGCACGTGCCCGTCCACGAGCCGCAGGCCGGTGAAGGGCTGATCCGCAAGCAGAAGATGGCCGTCGAGATCGAGCCAGTCGGCGAGCGACGCGATTGCCGCTGCCGGCGCCACGCCGAGCTGCGACTCGATCATGCAGCCGAGCATCACGCGCAGGCCGAGGGCCCTCGCAGCATGGATCATGCGCAAGGCCTCGCGAATTCCCCCCGCCTTGGCGAGCTTGACGTTGATGCCCTCGGCGTAGCCGGCGACCCCCGCGACGTCGCTCAGGTCGTGGCAGCCTTCGTCGACGATCACGGGTGGCCGCGGCGCGAGCTCGCGGAGGGCCCGGAACGAGTCGAGGTCGGCCGCGGGAAAGGGCTGCTCCACGAGCTCCACTCCGAGCTCCACCAGCGCCGGCATCAGCTCGCGGGCGGCCTCGAGCGTCCAGCCCTCGTTGGCATCCACGCGCAGCGGGACCGGGGACACGGCCCGCACGGCCTCGAGCCGCGCCAGGTCCTCGGGCCCTCCGAGCTTGAGCTTGAGCGCGCGGTACGCACGGGCCCGCCGCACCCGGTCGCGCGTCCCCTCGACGCTGTCGATGCCGATCGTGTAGGACGTGGGTCGCGCTTCCGGAAGGAGCCCCAGGAAGCGCCACACCGGGACGCCGAGCCGCTTGCCGATCCAGTCGTGCAACGCCGCGTCGACGGCCGCCTTGGCCGCGGCCTCACCGTCCACGTCCTCGAGCCTCGAGCCAATCTCCTCGAGCGCGAACGGGTCGTCGCCGATCAAGGGCAGGCGCCGTCTCCGAGAGGAACGCGGCCGCCGAGGCGATCGACTCCCCGCGGTAGTAGACGGGCGCCGCCTCGCCGCGGCCGACGATGCCCTCGTGCTCGAGCTCGACCTGCACCACGGACTGCGTCGTGCGCGAGCCGCGCGAGATACCGAAGGGCTCGGCGAGGGCGAGGCTCACTGACATTGCCCGTAGCTCCACGAGGCACGGGAGTGTGACGGGGTTAGGCCGTGGGAGCCATCCCGTGGCGGTGTGCCACGGCCGCCGCCTCGGTGCGGGAGCGCACGTCGAGCTTGCCGAGGATGCGCGAGACGTGCACGGAGGCGGTCTTCTCCGCCATGTGAAGCTGGTCGCCGATCTCGCGGTTGGTGGCTCCCTCCGCCACCAGCGCAAGCACCTGGCGCTCGCGGGCGGTCAGGCCGAACGGATCCTCGGCCTCCTCGGCCTCCTCGCTCTCGGCGGCTCCAGGCTCCTCGCCGTCGAGCCGGAGCCGGGCCCGCGTGATGAGCGACTCGAGCTCGGCGCCGAGCCATTCGCTGCCGAGCGCGCGAGCCGATTCGAGGGCGTCGGCCGCGGCCTCGGCCGCGTCGTCGCGATCGCGCGCGGCGGCGAGCGCCTCCGCCCGGCGCCAGCCCGCGTAGGCGGCCTCGTAGGGTCGGTGGACCGCGAGCCAGGCCTCGGCGGCCGCCACCCACAGCTCCGGCTGGTCCTCGCCCATGGCGCGCGCGTACTCCGCCTCGGCCGAGGCCAGCTCGGCCGCCTCCACGGGGCCGCCGAGGCCGGCCGCCAGGCGCACGCGCTCGATCAGCCGCTCGGCCCGGTCGCTCGCCAGTTCCTCCGCCTCGCGGTCGCGCCGGTCGCGGGCGACCTGGCTCGCGTCGGCCTCCGCTCGCAACCCGGCGCTCGAGAGCGAGGTGATGCGGATGAAGTCGTCCGAGCAGTACTCGATCTGGTCCAGGGCCTCGTCGACGGCGGCGCGTGCGACCTCGAAGTCGCCGCGGCGGCGCGCGAGCTCGGAGGTGAGGATCCCGAGCGGCGCCACGAACTGCGGCTCGGTCGAGCCACGCAGCGCGCGCGAGAGACCGTCGAGGGTCTCGTCGGCGCTCGCGAGGTCGCCGCGCCCCAGCGCGAGCATGCTGCGCACGATGTACCAGTAGGCGAGCGTCGGCCCGTAGTGGCGCGCGTTCGCGGCCGGCACCCGGCGCAGGGCCTCGTCCCAGTTGCCCAGGTAGAAGTTGAACTCGGCGATCACGAGCTGGAACCAGCCCTTGGTGCGGTGCGGTGTGACCGGGCCGTTGGTGAGCCCGTCGAGTGCGACGGCGAGCCCTTCCTCGGTCCTCCCTGCCAGGTTGAGGAGGTCCGCCAGGTTGACCCACGCTGAGCTCTCCTCGGTGTGAAGCCCGGCATCGCGCGCGATCTCGAGTGACTCGCGCAGCGATGCGATGCCCTCCTCGAGGTCGCCCTGCCCGTACATCGCCACGCCGAGCGCGTTGAGCGCGCGCGCCTCGGCCTCGCGGTCCCCGAGCGGGCGCGCGACCGAGAGCGCTTCGCGGGCCTCGCGCTCGGCATCCCCGAAGCGCGCCTGCAGCATGCGCTTCTTAGCCTTCGACCCGAGCAGCGAGGCGCGCTCGGAGCTCTGCTCGCCCGGAGGCAGGAGCCCGAGCGCCCGGTCGAGCACCTCGAAGGTCTCGTCCTGTCTGTTCAAATGCCAGAGCGCGTTGGCCAGGCCGTGCAGCAGCCGCACCGCCCGGCGCGTGTCCCCGGCCTCGTCGACGAGCGCGATCGCGCGCCGCAGGAAGGCCTCCTGGCGCACGGGATCGCCAGCAAGGTCGGCCGCCGCGGCCGCGCGCTCCAGCAGGTCGAGCCGGCTCTCGCGCGCGAGCCCCTCTGGGTCCGGGACCCGGTCCCAGAGCTCGAGCGCACGCTCGAGCAGCGTCTGCGCCTCGGCGAAGGCATTCACGCGCTCCGCCGCCGCCGCGGCGCGCACGGCGGCCGCGAACGCCTCGGGCTGGTCGCCCGCCGCCTTCCAGTGGTGCGCAGCCTGCGCCGTGATGTGGGCGCCGCGGTCGCCGTCGGCGATCCGGACCTCCAGCGCGCGCGCCATGGCCGCATGCATCTCGGTCCGCTCGCCCGGCAGCAGGTCGTCATGCACCACCTCGCGCAGCAGTGCGTGGCGGAACGCGTACTGGCCGTCCGGCAGCGCAACGGCGATCTGGCTCGCCACCGCCTCGCGCAGCGCGTCGAGCAACTCGTTCGGCTCCAGCCCGACGACCCCGGCGAGCAGCTCGTGGTCGGCGGCCGGCTGGCAGGCGAGCCAGCGCAGCAGCTCCTGGGCGGGGGCGGAGAGCCGCTCGACGCGGAGCATGAGTGCGTCGCGCAGCGTGGGCGGCAGAGCGCCGCGCCCGTCCAGGCCGGCCGCGAGGATCTCCTCCGTGAAGAGCGCGTTGCCCTCGGACCGGGAATAGAGGCGCTCCACGAGGCCCGGATCGGGCTTGGCGGCCAGGATGCCCTCGAGCTGCTCGCCGAGCTCCTCGCGCGTGAACGGCGGGAGCTCGATGAGTCGCGCCGCGGGATCGCGGCCGAGCTCGGCGAGCAGCGGGCGCAGCGGGTGGCGGCGGTGCAGCTCGTCGGAGCGGTAGGTGCCGAGCGCCAGCAGGCGCTCACCGCAGAGCGTGCGGGAGAGGAACGAGAGGAAGGAGCGCGTCGAGCTGTCCGACCAGTGCAGGTCCTCGATCACGAGCACCACGGGGGCGTCCTCGCCGAGCGCGTCGAGGAGTGCGAGCAGCGCCTCGAAGACGCGCGCCTGCTCGGCGGCCTCGGGGTCGAGGGTCCTGCCGAGTCCCGGCAACAGCGAGTCGAGTCCCGCCCGCAGCGGCGGCGGCAGCGTCTCGAGCACCGGGTGGCGGTCGCGGACGAGCGGGCGGAGCGCGCCGAGCAGCGGCGCGTAGGGGAGCTCACCCTCTCCGAGCTCGACGCAGTCGCCCCAGAGCACGGCGGCATCGCCCTCGCGCGCCCGCCCGACGAGCTCGTCCGCCAGGCGGGATTTGCCTACCCCCGACTCACCGGCTATCAGCGCGAGCGACGGCCGCCCGTCGGCCGCGTCGCGTAGCGCGGCCTCCAATTCTGCGAGCTGCCCGGACCGCCCGACGAAGCGGGCGCTCGTCATGCGTGTTGCCATTCCGGGTCCATGGTGCCACCCGCGCGCCTTCTCTGGCCATCTCGCGGACTCGCGCGTCGATGTAGATCGCATTGAGACGGGCGTCCATGGGGGCTCCTCTGGCATTGACTCCACGGGGCAAGTCTCGGCCCCGGGGGCCGCTTTCACATCGGGCGGATGGAGCGTGTTTCGCCGGCGCGACCCCTTACGCGCGGTGATGGGACGCTTACGCGGTATAGATGCGAGCCGGCCTCTGCGACAGCTGCGTACACCAGAAGCTGATCAGGAACACCCGCGGCAGCAGCTTCAGCATGTGCCTGCGCTCCAAGACGGACGAGCGCTACCCGAAGTATCCGCGGTTGCCCGTGGAGAGCTGCCCCGGCTACGAGCGCCGGGCGCTCAGCGATCCCCGCTGACGACGGTCCGGCCGTCCTCCGCCACGCGCACGTCGGGCGCCTCGCGCGAGATGGTGCCTGAGAACGAGCCGCTTGGTGGTTCGTCGCCGCCGCCCGCCTCGACGGCCTTCGCCTCGCCGTGGAGCCCAGCGTTGACCCGCCAATCGAGCTTGAAATTGCCCGTTTTGACGGCCGTGACCGACCAGTGGAAGCGCTTCTCCTTGCCGGCTCCGAGCGGCCCGCAGGCCCAGGTGTTCACGTAGGCGGTGTCGCAGCCGCGCGCGGCGACGTCCTTGGACTCGGGGAAGCCCGCGATCTGGACCGGCATGCCGTTGATCGCGAACACCGGCCGCTCGGGGTCGGCAAGGTTGGCGTCGTCCGTTTTGCGGTAGTTGAAGCCGTCCACGGTCACGCCGATGTTCGGGATCGTCTCGTCGCCCGCATTCCGCACCGTGATCACGAGATTGGAGCTCTTGGCGAGCTTCTGGTCCTCCGGGAACGTGGCTCTGACCACCTCGACCGGGAACTCCCCCGAGGGCTCGTTCTCGTCCTGGCGCTCCCCTCCGCAGCCGGCCAGGACCGCCAGGCCGGCCACGGCGATGGCCGCCCGTCCGTGCCTCCTCCTCAGGCTCAAAGCCGAGCGAACATACCACCAGCCGGGCCGCGCGCGCGCCGATTCTTAAGCCCATGTGACCCCCGTGGCTGCCTCTGGCAGCCAGGGTGTACATGCCATAGGCTTCGCCTCGAGGCGTGTTTTCACGGGGGCCTTGCGGCTTCCGGGGAGGAGTGTTTTTGTAGTGGTCCGGGCCGCAGCTGATCGGGTCTTCCTGCCGACCAAGAACCTGCTCGAGCAGGTCGGCGACATGATGATCCTGACCGGCAAGACGCTGGTCTCGGCGCTGCGGCCTCCCTACCCCTACGGAACGGAGTTCGTCCAGCAGTTCCTGTTCATGCTGCGGCTCTGCTGGCTGCCGCTCACGATCTCCACGATCGCGTTCGGCTACGGCGCGCCGGGTCTCCAGGCGGGCAACTTCCTCGTCCTCTTCGGCGCTATCGACCGCCTCGGGGGCTTCTTCGTGCTCGCTTCGATCCGCGAGTTCGCCCCGTTCGTGACGGCGATCATCCTCGCCGGCGTGGGCGGCACCGCGATCACGGCGGACCTCGGCGCACGCAAGATCCGCGAGGAGCTCGACGCCCTGCAGGTGCTCGGCGTCGACCCGATCAAGAACCTGGTGGTGCCGCGCTTCCTGGCGCTGATGATCGTCACCGGGTTGTTCAACATCTACGCGGTCCTGTTCGGCATCTTCGGAGGGGTGCTGGCGTCGATCACTTTCGACGCGCCGCTGGGCCCCTTCTTCGCCACCCTGCTCACCAACGCCTCGACCACCGACCTATGGGGCTCGGTGGTCAAGACGACCCTGTTCGGCGCGATCATCGCGATCGTCTCCTGTTACAAGGGGATGACTGCGTCCGGAGGCGCGGAAGGGGTGGGCAGAGCCGTGAACCAGGGCGTGGTGATCGAGTTCCTCGGCATCTTCGCCTTCAACTACGTCTTCACCCAGACGCTGCTCGCCACCCATCCCGAGATCTCGGTGATTAAGTAAACGAACGCTCGCACGCACCTCTCCCTCCCAAAACACTCCCCCCGCTCGCCTATCTAAATGGGCAAGACCTGGTTGAGCGTCCCGAAGGACTGGATCGCCTCGTTCGGCGACATCGCGAAGTTCTGCGCGCGGGTGGTGGCGCACGTGTACAGCGGTCGCGTCTTCCGCTTCTTCGGCGAGGCGCTGCGCCAGGCCGGGATCCTGATCCTGGGCTCCGCCCTCGTGGTCTGGGGGCTCGCCTTCATCCTCGGGCTCCAGTGCGGGATCGAGGGCGCCTACTTCAACCGGTCGGTCGGCGCGCCCGCCTACGCCGGGGTGTTCAGCGCCTGGTGCGACCTGCGCGAGATCATGCCCTACGCGTTCGGCTACATGATGTCCGCGAAGGTGGGCACCGGCCTGGTGGCGGAGATCGGCGCGATGCGGATCTCGGACGAGATCGACGCGCTCGAGGTGATGGGCATCAACTCGCTCGTCTTCCTGTGCGCCACGCGGCTGCTCGCGGCCTGGATGGTGCTGCCGTTCATGTACGTGGCCGCGGTGGGGGCGGGCTTCTTCGCGAGCTACCTGGCGGTGGTGCAGCAGATCGGCGAGGTCAGCTCGGGCGGCTTCTTCCTGATCTTCTGGATGTTCCAGAACCCGCCCGACCTGTTCTACAGCCTGATCAAGGGGATGACGATGGCGACGGTCATCGTCTTGGTCGGCTGCTACTACGGCTACAACGCGAGCGGGGGTCCGGTGGGAGTCGGCACCGCGACGGCGAAGTCGATGGTGCTCAACACGGTGATGGTCCACCTGATCGGGATGGTGGGCACGCAGATCTTCTGGGGCTCGAACCCGAGAGCCCCGATAGGCGGCTGACAGGTCAGGCTGGAGGAGGGGCAGTGAGCGAGGAGCGGAGAGAGGGAGACGGCGCCGAGACGGCTGAGCAGCCGCTCGACGCGCGCGACTGGGAGGAGACGCGCGGTCGGGCCGAGCAGGAGCACGTGCCCGCGAACATCCTCGACCAGACGCGCGAGGGCGAGGAGCCATACCAGTGGCACTCGGGCAGAACGCGCGAGCACGGCGCGAAGGACGCCGTCGAGTTCATCGACGTGAAGAAGTCATTCGGCCGCAACACCATCCTCAACGGGCTCAACCTCGGCCTCCCCGATGGCCAGATCTCGATGATCCTGGGCCCGTCGGGCACCGGCAAGTCGGTGTGCATCAAGCACATGGTCGGCCTGCTCTATCCCGATGAGGGCGACGTGCTCGTGCACGGAGAGTCGGTTCCCAACATGGCCGACGACGAGCTGTTCGAGATGCGCAAGAAGTTCGGCGTCCTGTTCCAGGACGGCGCGCTGTTCGGCTCGATGAACGTCTTCGACAACACCGCTTTCCCGCTGCGCCAGCACACGGACAAGGGGGAGGACGAGATCCGCGAGATCGTCCTGCGCCGGCTGGGTGAGGTGGGACTCGGGGGCGCCTTGGACAAGATGCCGAACGAGCTCTCTGGCGGGATGCGCAAGCGCGCGGGCTTTGCGCGGGCGCTGGTGCTCGACCCGGACATCGTCCTCTTCGACGAGCCGGACTCGGGGCTCGATCCGGTTCGGACGGCGCTCCTCTGCGAGCTGATCATGGAGGTGCACGAGGAGAACGGCGGCGCGTACTGCGTGATAACGCACGACATCATGTCGGCGCGCCGGGTGGCCGATTACATCGCGATCCTCTGGAAGGGCAGGATCGTCGAGTCGGGCCCGGCAAGCGAGCTCTTCAACAGCGACAACCAGTTCGTGAGGCAGTTTCTGTCCGGGGAGGCGCAGGGTCCCCTTGGCATGGAGTAGTTGACAAGGCGCGCCGGGGGCGCGCGATTGCGGGGCTCGGTCGATGCCGGCTCCGTGCGGGAGGCGCCGGTCGAACGACCGCGCTTGGAACCAAGGACAAGAGAAAGCCGGACTCGTGAACCGCTCCAATCCGAGCGGGGGTCGATAGCTGCCCGCGTGATCGCCCTCGCGGCGGTGATCGCCGCCGTTGCGCTGCTCGCGCTGGCGATCTTCGGCGACGGCAGCTCCTACCAGGTCAAGGGGATCTTCCAGAACGCCGGCCAGCTCGTGAACGGCAACCAGGTGCGCGTGGGCGGCAAGCCCGTCGGCACGATCTCGGACATCGAGCTGAACGACCGCGCGCAGGCGGTCGTGACCATGAACCTGGACGACGAGTTCTCTCCCCTGCACGAGGGAACCAGCGCGACGATCCGCGCGACGTCCCTGTCCGGGATCGCGAACCGCTACATCTCCCTGAACCCCGGACCGAACAGCGCCGAGGACATCCCGGACGGCGGCGTGATCGACGCCGATGACACCACCGCCCCGGTCGACATCGACGTGCTGTTCAACACGCTCGACGCCGAGACGCGCGAGGGGCTCCGCAACGTCATCCGCGGCTCCGGGACGCAGTACGCCGGGCGCGGCCAGGACGCGAATGAGAGCATCAAGTACTTCGCGCCGTTCCTGAGCAGCACCACCGCGCTGACGCGCGAGCTCGCGCTCGACCAGGAGGTGCTCGAACGGTTCATCACCGACGGCGCGGCGACGGTGTCCGCCATCGCCGAGCGGAGCGACGACCTCGAGCAGCTCGTGAGCAACACCAGCACGGCGATGGGCGCGATCGCCGACGAGAACGTGGCCCTCCAGCGCACGCTCGAGCTTCTGCCCGACACCCTGCGCAAGGCCAACACGACGTTCGTGAACCTGCGCGCGACGCTCGACGACCTCGCGCTGCTCGTCGAGGTGTCGAAGCCGGCCACGAAGGAGCTGGCGCCCTTCCTGCGCGACCTGCGGCCGGTCGTTGCCGAGGCGCGTCCGACTGTGGCCGACCTCCGCGACCTGATCTCGAGTCCGGGTCCGAACAACGACCTGATCGACCTGACGTCGCAGCAGCCGCGCCTCGCGCAGCTGACCGCGATCGGTGTTCCCGCGCGCGATCCGCACACTGGATCGCGCCCAGCCGGTGGTCGAGTACGCCCGCGGCTACACGCCCGACCTCGCCGGCTGGCTCACGAAGTTCGCCGAGGCGGCGGGCCTTCTACGACGCGAACGGCCATTACGCCCGCGTGCAGCCGGTGTTCAGTCCCGCGAACTTCGCGGCCGGGGCCCCCGGGACGGCCGGGACCCTCACCGCCGTGCCGTTCGCAGACCGCCTCAACGGTTTCCAGAAGGGCATGAAGAACCGCTGCCCGGGTGGCGCCATGCAGCCCACGCCGGACGGCTCCGCCCCCTGGCCCTTCATGGGCTGCGACCCGTCCACGACCCCGCCGGGCGGATGAGGCGGCTCATCATCATCGGCCTGCTGGTGGCGATCGTGCCCTGGATCGTGATCGGCATCGTGCGCGAGGCCACCGACGACGACACGAAGGACGCCTACCTCGTGCGAGCGATCTTCGACAACGCGTCGACGATCGTGCGGGGCGAGGACGTGAAGATCGCGGGCGTCCCCGTCGGGGTGATCAGCGACATGAACGTGACCGACGAGAAGCAGGCCGCGATCACGCTGCGCATCGACAACGAGGGCTTCATCCCCTGGAAGACCGATGCCTCGTGCAGGATCGGGGCGCAGGGGCTGATCGGCGAGAAGTTCGTGGAGTGCGAGCCGGGCTCGACCGATGCCCCGCCGCTCCCCAAGATCGAGGAGGGCGACGGCGAGGGCGAGCGCCTGCTGCCGGTCGAGAACACGAGCTCGCCGGTCGACCTCGACCTGATCAACAACATCATGCGGCTCCCCTACCGGGAGCGCTTCTCGATTCTTCTGAACGAGTTCGGCACGGGGCTCGCCGGCCGCGGCGAGGAGCTCAACGAGGTGATCCACCGGGCCAACCCGGCGCTGCGCGAGACGAACGAGGTTCTCAAGATCCTCGCCGACCAGAACCGCGACCTCGCGCGGCTGGCCGACAACTCGGATCGCGTGTTCGGGCCGCTCGCGCGCGAGAAGGAAGCAGTCGCCGACTTCATCGTGAAGGCCAACGAGACCGGTGAGGCCTCGGCGGAGCGGAGCAACGACATCCGCCGCGGCATCGAGCTGCTGCCGGACTTCCTCGCCGAGCTCGAGCCGCTGATGGCGGATCTGGAGGACTTCGCGGACCAGGGGACGCCGCTCTTGGCCGACCTGGGCGCGGCGGCGCCCGCCCTCGGCCGTTTCATCGTTGCCCAGGGCACGATCGCCGACGCCTCGCGCGAGAGTCTCCCCAGCCTCGGCGACGCCCTCGAGCAGGGCCGGCCGGATCTAATAGCCGCCCGCCCGCTGATCCAGGATCTGGGCCGCCTCGGCAAGCAGCTCGCCCCGGTCTCGGTCGACCTCGACGACCTCACCAGGAGCCTCGACGAGACCGGCGGCATCCAGCGCCTGACCGACCTCCTCTACTACGCCACGCTGTCGGTCAACGGCTTCGACCAGATCGGCCACTACCTGCGCGCGGGTCTCGTCACGAACCTCTGCTCGACCTACGCCACGCAGATCTTCGGGGCCTGCAGCGCGAACTTCTATGACCCGACAGAGGTCGCTTCGGCGGGCGCCGAAACGGTTGAGGCGCGCAAGGCCCGCGTCCAGGCAGACCGGCCAGGGCAGCGTGGCGCCGGGCGGCGAGCTCCTGCAGGACGTCCTGGGCGCCGGCGGGACACCCGAGGGCGCGCGCGAGCGGGAGGAGAACCTGGACGCGCTGCGCGAGCGGGCGCAGACCCCGTCGCCGGGGCTCGGCGAGTCCGAGCCTGTGCTCGACTACCTGCTCGGGGGTGGGGGCCAGTGAGCCCGCGCCGCTCGGGCCCAGCCCTCACCGCGAGCCCGGTGCTCGTGGGGGCCGTGACCCTGCTGGTCACGATCGTCGCGGTCTTCCTCGCGTACAACGCGAACTCCGGGCTCCCGTTCGTGCCCACCTACGACCTCAAGGCGAACCTGCCGAATGCCTCGCAGCTCGTGGAGGGCTTCGAGGTGCGGATCGGCGGCGCGCGGGTCGGCTTCATCTCGAAGCTCGAGCCGAAGGAGCGCGAGGACGGGTCGACCTACGCGCAGGTGACGATGAACCTCGACAAGGAGATCGAGCCGCTGCCGGCCAACTCGACCCTGCTCGTGCGCCCCCGCTCGGCGATCGGCCTCAAGTACATCGAGCTGATACCGGGCGACTCCCGCACGGGGCTCAAGCCGGGCTCCACCATCCCGTTGAGCCAGGCGCGTCCCGAGGTGGTCGAGCTCGACGACCTGTTCAACATGTTCGACGAGAAGGCTCGGGTCGGCTCGCAGAACTCGCTGGACGGCTACGGGGGCGGCTTCGCCGGCCGCGGCCAGGACATCAACCTTGCCATCGAGGAGCTCGTGCCGCTGCTCAGGAACCTCGAGCCCGTGGCCAGGAACCTGTCCGACCCCCGCACGCGCCTCGACCGTTTCTTCCGGTCGCTGGGGCGCGCGGCCGAGGAGGTCGCCCCGGTGGCCGAGGAGCAGGCCTCGCTCTTCGTGAATCTGGACGAGAGCTTCACGGCGCTGGCGTCGATCGCGCGGCCCTTCCTGCAGGAGACGATCACGGAGGCGCCGATCAGCGAGGAGGTCGCGATCCGCGACTTCCCGCTCCAGCGGCCGTTCATCCGCAACAACACGGCCTTTTTCCGAGAGCTACGCCCCGGCGTCGCGGTGCTGCCGAACGCGGCGCCGATCCTCGCGGACGCCTTCGAGACCGGCACCGAGGTGCTGCCGAAGACGATCCCGATCAACCAGGACCTCGCCGACCTCCTCAACACGCTCGCCGACTTCTCGCAGGACCCGACGGTCCGAACCGGGGTCAAGCAGCTCACACGCCTTGCCTCGTCGCTGCGGCCGACGCTCAACTTCCTGACCCCGGTCCAGACGACCTGCAACTACGCAACGCTCCTCTTTCGCAACGCCGCCAGCCTGTTCTCGGACGGCTACACGAACGGCAACTGGCAGCGCTTCGTCATCATCTCGGCGCCGGCACCCAGCGCGGCACCCTCATCACGGGCCCGAACAACGAGAGCGGCCCGTCCGACGCGCCCGCCAACGGCCCGACTCCGGAGAACCACCTCCACGTCAACCCGTATCCGAACACGGCATCGCCGGGCCAGACCAGGGAGTGCGAGGCCGGCAACGAGCGCTACGCGGTCGGCCGCACGGTGCTGACGAACCCGCCCGGTAACCAGGGCACGAGGACCGCCGGGCAGCAGCGCGGCAGCGCCTCGAGCACGGAGGAGGCGCGGTGAGGCGCGGCGGCAAGCGCGAGCGCTTCACGGCCTTCCAGGTGGGCATGATCGCGCTCGTTGTGCTTGTGATCGCGACGTTCCTCGCGGTCACGAAGGACATTCCCTTCACGCGCCCGTACGAGCTCAAGGCGGCGTTCACCAACGCCCCACCGATCCAGCGGAACCAGGCGGTGGGATCGCTGGCGTGGACGTGGGGAAGGTCTCGAAGGTCGAGTCCGCCGGCGCGACTCGGGGGCCGTGCGTCGCGACGATGAAGCTCGAGGACGACGCGCCGCCGATCCACGAGAACGCCGAGGTCAAGGTGCGCCCGCGCATCTTCTTCCAGGGCAACCTGTTCATGGACCTCCGTCCGGGGACGCCAGCCTCGCCCGAGGCGGACAGCGGCGACACATCCCCGCCTCGCAGACCTCGGCACCGGGGGAGACCGACCAGGACCTGGGGTGCCCCAGACCAGCACGCGAAGGATCTCCAGAAGCTTCGGTCGGGTACGGCGACGCGCTGAACGGCAAGCCGCGGCCCGGCGAGGACGACGACCAGGACCCGGATGTGCAGGGCGAGACCGCCGGCCAGGCGCTCAACGACTCGCTCGATACTCAGCCGACTCGCTGCGCGGCGCTGCGGTCGTGAACCAGGCCCTCCTCGGCACGGAGCTGGACTACCTCTCGAAGCTGGTCGCCTCCC
>CAVWSN010000029.1:0-252558 GCA_963757815.1 uncultured Thermoleophilaceae bacterium
CCGCGCAGCGGGTCGCGCAGCATCTGCAGCACGTAGCCCATCACGACGAGGTCGAACTCGCCGACCTCGGCCGGGTCGAGCTCGTAGACGTTCAGGTCGCGCAGCTCCATGCGCGAGCCGAGCAGCTCGGCCGCGAGCGCGAAGTTCCGCTCCGAGGCGCGCCGGTACCGGGCGCCGCGCAACCGGTCGGCGACGAAGTGGTCTAGCCGCGTCGCGTCGAGTACGTCGCTCGCCACGACCTCGCCCGCCCCGCGGCGCTCGAGCTCAAACGCCCAGAAGCCGTCCATCGTCCCGATGTCAAGGCAGCGCATGCCGGCGATCGACGGCGGCCACGGCAGCCGCTCGGCGGTGGCCCGCAGATCCCAGCCGCCGGGCGTGACGACGCCCGGTGCGACCTCGATCGTGTGCCACCAATCGAGCCCAGCGACGCGCGCTCGCGCGGCGTCAGCGTCCGTCGTCGCCATCCCGCGGGTTAACGGAGCCGACCTCGAGGAACGCCTCGTAGCGCTTGACCTCACGCTCTGCGCGGGCACGCTCCTCCGAGTCCTCCTCGGCCCGCTCGACCGCCTCGCGGGCCTCCCGCAGCCGCGACTCGAAGGCGCCGCGGTCGATGTCGTCGGGAGCTATCGCATCCTCCACGAGCACCAGCGCGCGGTTGTCCACCACCTGCAGGTAGCCCTCGCCCTGGGCGAAGCGCACCACGTCGGACTCGGACTTGTAGAGCCGCAGCTCGGTCGGCTCGAGGATCGCCATCAGCGGCGCGTGGTGCGCGAGGATGCCGATCGAGCCGGTCGTGGTCCGGGTGGAGACCATCTCCACCTCGTCCGCGAAGACCTGCCCCTCCGGGGTCAGGACCTCGACGGGGAAGGCAGAACGCGCCACTAGGCGTCTTCCTCCTCGGCGCGCGTCCCGGTGTCCTCGCCCGCCTCGGCCTCGGCGTCGGCCTCGCCCTCGCGGGCATCCTCCGGCTCGGCCTCCCCACGGGCGCCGCGCGCGGCCTCCACGACCTCGTCGATCGTCCCCTTCAGCAGGAACGCGCGCTCGGGGATGTCGTCGTGCTTGCCCTCGATGATCTCCCTGAAGGAGCGCACGGTCTCCTCGACCGGCACGTACTTCCCGTCGAGGCCGGTGAAGGCGGTCGCGACGAAGAACGGCTGCGAGAGGAAGCGCTCGACCTTGCGCGCGCGCTGCACGGTGAGCCGGTCCTCGTCCGAGAGCTCGTCGATTCCGAGGATGGCGATGATGTCCTGGAGCTCCTTGTAGCGCTGCAGGATCTCGCGAACGGAGTTGGCGACCCGGAAATGCTCCTCGCCGACGATGTCGGCCTTGAGGATCGTCGAGGTCGAGTCGAGCGGATCGACCGCCGGGTAGATGCCCTTCTCGGAGATCGCGCGGGAGAGCGTCGTCGTGGCGTTCAGGTGCGCGAACACCGAGGCCGGGGCCGGGTCGGTGAGGTCGTCGGCCGGCACATAGATGGCCTGGATCGAGGTGACCGAGCCCTGGCGGGTGGAGGTGATCCGCTCCTGCAGCTGGCCCATCTCGGTCTCGAGCGTCGGCTGGTAGCCCACCTGCGAGGGCATCCGCCCGAGCAGCGCCGAGACCTCCGAGCCCGCCTGCACGAAGCGGAAGATGTTGTCGATGAAGAGCAGCACGTCCTGGCCGCCCTGCTCGCGAAAGTACTCCGCCATCGTCAGGCCCGAGAGCGCCACGCGCATGCGCGCGCCGGGCGGCTCGTTCATCTGCCCGAACACGAGCATGGTCTTGTCGATCACGCCCGACTCGGTCATCTCGAGCCAGAGGTCGTTGCCCTCGCGGGAGCGCTCGCCCACGCCGCAGAAGGCCGACAGGCCCTCGTGCTCCTCGGCGATCGAGCGGATCAGCTCCTGGATCAGCACGGTCTTGCCGACTCCGGCGCCGCCGAACAGGCCGACCTTGCCGCCCTTCGGGTAGGGGGCGAGCAGGTCGATCACCTTGATGCCGGTCTCGAGGATCTCGCGGGTCGGCGTCAGGTCCTCGACGCTCGGGGCGGGCCGGTGGATGGGCCAGCGCTCCTCGACCTTTACCTCGCCCGCCTCATCGATCGGATCGCCGAGCAAATTGAAGATCCGGCCCAGAACCACGTTGCCGACCGGCACGGTGATCGGGCCACCGGTGTCGACGACCTTCACGCCGCGCGAGAGGCCGTCGGTGGCGTCCATGGCGACCGCGCGCACGCGGTCGTCGCCGAGGTGCTGCTGCACCTCGAGCACGAGGCGGGTGGCATTGCCCTCCTCGCTGGCCGCCTCGAGCTCGATCTCGAGCGCGTTGTAGATCTCCGGCAGGTCGCCCGGGAAGGCGACCTCGACGACCACGCCCTGGACCTCCTCGACGGTCCCAACGTTGCCCTCGGTCCTGCGCTGCTCCTCGGTGATCTGCGTTGCGGCTTCCATTCAGTCTCCCAATTCGAATCATCGAAGTCCTTCAGCTCCGGCCACGACCTCCATGATCTCCTGCGTAATCTCCGCCTGGCGCTGGCGGTTGGCGGCGAGAGTCAGGTCGTCGATCAGCTCACCCGCGTTGTCCGACGCGTTGCGCATGGCACTCATGCGGGCGCCGTGCTCGGACGCCGTCGACTCGAGCAGCGCCCTGTAGATCGAGATCTCCACGTAGTCGGGCACGAGCCGGGCGAGGATCTCCTCGGGGTCCGGCTCGTAGATCCAGAGGGAGCGCGAGTGCTCCGCGCGCTCCTCGTCGCCCTCTTCCTCTTCCTCCTCGGTGATGACGTCGGCCTGCTGAAGCGGCAGCAGCGTCTCCTCCCGGACCTCCTGGCGGATCGGAGAGATGTAGCCGTTGTAGATGACCTCGACGCGGTCGACCTTGTCGTCCACGTAGGCCGCCGTCAGTCCGTCGGCCACGGCGCGCGCGTCGGCGAAAGCCGGACGGTCGGTGAAGCCCGTCCAGGAGGCGTCCAGATCCAGCTGGCGGAACTCGAGCGACGAGACGCCCCGGCGCCCGACGGCGTACCAGAGGATCTCCTTGCCGTCTGCCCGGAGCTCCGCGGCGCGCCGGTTGCCCGCGCGCACGATCTGCGAGTTGAAGGGGCCGGCGAGGCCGCGGTCACCGGTGATGAGCAGGATGCCCACCGTCCTGACCTCGTCCTTCTCCTGAAGGACCGGCAGGTGCGGGATGTTCTCGGCGGCCTGCGAGGCGCGGGCCGTCATCCGCCGGATCGCGTCCGCGTACGGACGCAGGTGCTCGATCCGCTGCTCCGCGCGACGCAGCCGCGCGGCAGAGATCATCTCCATCGCGCGCGTGATCTTGCGGACGTTCTTGACCGATGCGATGCGGCCGCGGATGTCCTTCAGGTTCGCCATCTAGGCGCGTGCAGCCTCCTGCTGCTCGCTCTCGGCCTCGGAATCGTCTCCGCCGGGCTCGCCGCCATCGCCCTCCGCGCCGGCGCGGTCGGCCTCCGTGCGCCTCCCGCTCGCGCTCCTCCCTCGTCACGATGCGCTCGGACTCGCCCTCCTCGATCGGATTGCCCTCGGCGTCGAAGTCGGGCCCGAAGTCATCGATCGACTCAGCGATTGCGTCGCCGAGCTCGGACTCGATCGAGTCGTCCCACTCGCCCTCGCGGAGCTTCTCCATCAGCGGCTGGTGCTCGGCGTGCAGGCGCTGGAGCATCGCCTCGTGGAAATCCTTGATGCGCTCGACCTTGATCCGGTCGAGATAGCCGCCGGTGCCGGAGAAGATCGCGGCCACCTGGTCCTCGATCTGCCACGGGCTGCGCTCGTCCTGGTTGAGCGCCTCGACGAGCCGCGCTCCGCGGTTGAGCGTCGCCTGCGTGTCGGCGTCGAGGTCCGAGCCAAACTGCGCGAACGCCTCGAGCTCGCGGTACTGGGAGAGCTCGAGCCGCAGCCTGCCGGCCACCTTGCGCATCGGCGTGGTCTGCGCCGAGCCGCCGACGCGCGACACCGAGATGCCGACGTTGATGGCGGGACGGACGCCCGAGCGGAACAGGTCGGCCTCGAGGAAGATCTGGCCGTCCGTGATCGAGATGACGTTCGTCGGGATGTACGCCGACACGTCGCCGGCCTGCGTCTCGATGATCGGCAGCGCCGTGAGGGAGCCGCCGCCGAGCTCGTCGTTCAGCTTGACCGCCCGCTCGAGCAGCCGCGAATGGAGGTAGAAGACGTCACCCGGGTAGGCCTCACGGCCGGGCGGGCGCCGCAGCAGCAGCGACATCTGGCGGTACGCGTAGGCGTGCTTGGTGAGGTCGTCGTAGATGGCCAGCGCGTGCTGCCCGTTGTAGAGGAAGTGCTCGCCCATCGCGCAACCCGCGTACGGGGCCAGGAACTTGATCGGGGCCGCCTCGTCGGCGGGGGCGGCGACGATGATCGTGTGGTCGAGCGCGCCGTTGTCGTCGAGCTGCTGGGCCACTTCGACGACGGTGGACATGCGCTGCCCGATCGCGACGTAGATGCAGACCAGGTCCTGGCCCTTGTTGTTGATGATCGTGTCGATGCAGATCGACGTCTTGCCGGTCTGGCGGTCGCCGATGATCAGCTCCCGCTGACCGCGCCCGACGTTCGTCATGGCGTCGATGGGCTTGATGCCGGTGAGCATCGGCTCCTTCACGGGCTGGCGCTGGACGACGCCGGGTGCCTTGAACTCGACCGGGCGGATCTGGGTCGTATTGATGTCGCCCTTGCCGTCGAGCGGGTTGCCGAGCGGGTCGACGATGCGGCCGAGCAGCTCCTCGCCTACGGGCACCTCCATCAGGCGGCCCGTGCGCTTGACCTGGTCGCCCTCCTCGATCCTGTCCCACTCTCCGAACAGCACGGCGCCGACGTTGTCGGACTCGAGGTTGAGCGCGAGGCCGGTCACGTCGTGCGGGAGTTCGAGCAGCTCCAAGGACATGCAGTTGTCGAGTCCGTGCACGCGCGAGATGCCGTCGGCGATCGACAGGACCGTGCCGACCTCCGAGAGGTCGGCGCCGCCGTCCTCGAGCCCCTCGATGCGCTGCTTGAGGATGCTGGTGATCTCGTCTGGCTTGATCTGCACTTCGGCTTCTCCTTAGGTGGCCTTGGCCACCTGCTTGCGTAGCTGTTCAAGTCTGTTGCGGACGGTGGCGTCAAGCACCAGGTTCCCGACACGCACCACGAGCCCGCCCAGCACGTCGGGGTCGACGCTGCTCGAGAGCTCGACGCGCTGCCCGGTCTGCTGCTCGATCTCCCGGCCGATGTCCTCGACGATGCCTTGGTCGAGCTCGACCGCGCTCGTCACCGTTACCGGCAGCAGCTTGTTCTCCTCCCGCCACATCGCGTCGAACTCGCTCCGGATCCGGAACAGGGCCGGCATCCGGTGGCGCTCGGCGAGCAGCTCGAGGAAGTTGAACAGGCGCGGGTCGGCGTCCTCCACGATGCGCTCGATCCCCTGCTTCTTCTCCTCGGACGAAAAGTAGGGCGAGAACAGGAAGACCTGCAGGTTGCGCTCGCTGCTCAGCGCCTCGGCGAACTCGCCGAGCTCATCGTGGACGCGGTCGAGCACGCCGTTCTCCTTGGCGGCCTCGAACAGCGCACGCGAGTAGACCTCGGCGATCTCTTCCACTAGTTCCGGCTTCCTTCCTTGCCGGCCAGGGTGGAGAAGTCGACCTCGCGGAGCGCGTCCTCGATCAGGCGGCGGTGATCCTCTGGCGTGAGCGACTTGCGCGTGACCTTCTCGGTCGCGACGACGGTGAGGTTGGCGACCTCCTTGCGAATCTCTTCCAGCGCGCGCCTGGTCTCCGCCTCGATATCGCGCCGGGTGGCCGCGAGCAGCTCCTCGCGCTGCTTACCGGCGTCGGCCTTGGCGCTGTCGGCAAGCGAGTCGGCGGCCTTGCGCGCGCGAGCGGTGATGTCCTCGGCCTGCTCGCGGGCCTCCTTCAGGCGGGCGCGGTACTCCTCGAGCAGCTCGTCGGCATCCTGCTTGGCCTTGGCGGCGTCGTCGAGCGACTTCTCGATCGTCAGCCGGCGCCTGTCGAGCGCCTCCGCGATGCGCGGGAAGGCGAGCTTGTTGAGGAGGAACAGCGTGACGCCGAATGCGAGCAGCGTCCAGATCATCAGCCCGACGTTGGGGCTGACGAGGAAGCTGCCGCCCTCGTCCTCGCCGCCACCCTCGGTGGTCTCCTGGGCGATCAGGAGGAAGCTCGCGATGTCGCCGATGAAGTCCATTCGCGGCCTAGAGGAAGAAGGCGATCAGGCCGAAGATGAACGCGTAGAAGACGATCGCCTCGGTGAGGGCGAAGCCGAGCCACTGGATGCTCGTGATCTCCTCGCGCATCTCGGGCTGGCGCGTGACCGACTCGATCACCTTGCCGAAGATGTACCCGACGCCGATGCCCGGGCCGATCGTGCCGAGGCCGGCGCCGACGCCGAGCGCGATCGCCTTGAGGCCGTCGGTCGGGTCGGCCGCCTGGGCGATGGGGAGTAGCACTGCAAGGTCCATTCGTCCTCCTTAGTGACCTCCGGCGCTTGCCTCGCCGAAGTAGATGGATGTGAGCGTGGCGAAGATGAAGGCCTGCAGCGTGGCGATCAGCCCCACCTCGAGCGTGAAGAAGGCAACGGCTATCGGCAGAGTGATCCAGCCGAGCGCCGTGATGCCGAGCAGCACGGCGAGCCCGCCGCCCATGAACAGGATCAGCAGGTGGCCGGCCAGGATGTTCGCGAAGAGTCGAACGGAGAGCGAGATGATCCGCATGAACTGGGAGATCACCTCGATGAAGAAGATCGGCACGGCCGCCGCGCCGGACACGCCGGCCGGCAGCCAGCTCTTCACGTACTTGATGAACCCGTGCTTGCGGATGCCCTCGGCCTGATAGAGGAAGAACACCGTGAGCGTGAGCACGAGCGGGATCGAGAGGTTGGCGGTCGCCGCGTAGAGCGCGAAGGCCGGGAAGTCGATGCCGAAGATGTCGATCGTCTCGTGGTCGTTCACCGGCAGCGGGATGTAGCCGAGCATGTTCGAGAACCAGATGAAGAAGAACAGCGTGGCGACGAACGGGAACCACTTGGCGGCCGCCTCGGCCGACATGTTGTTCCGGGCGATCTGCGTATAGGTGAGGTCGTACGCCCCCTCGACGATCACCTGCGTGCGGTTCGGCTTCTGCTGCATCCGCTTGGCGATCAGGACCATCGTGGCGCTCGTGAGGATGCAGCCGAGCAGCAGGTAGAGGGTGGCCTTGTTGAACGAGAGGTCGAGACCGCCGATCTTGATCTCGATCCAGGGATCGAGCTTGAACTCGTCCTGCGGCTTGAACTCCTCGTTCTTGCCATCCGAGCCGAAGATGGCGTAGAGCAGGATCGCCACCCCGAGGTAGATGCCGAGGCCGATCAGCACCTTTGCCCTCGTGCTCAGGCCGCCCTGCTCGGGCGTGGTGCCCCCCTGCTCGGGTGGCGCCGTGGCGGCGGAGGCGGTCATGGGCGCTCCTGCTCGAAGGGTCGCGTCATCAGCTGGGACGTGAAGTAGAACGTAAACAGGGTGATCGAGAGGATCGCGGCCGACAGCCCCGCCTCGCGCTCGCTCAGCCCGACGACGAAGATCGAACCGGCGACGATCCAGCCGCGCGCGATCATCGAGCCGGTCATGAGGCCCGGCCACTGTACGCGGATCACCCGACTCCTGCGCTCGCTTGGTGATCCCCGCGGCGATCAGGCGCTGAACGATCCAGCCCACCGCGGCACCGGCCCAGCCGAGCAGCGGCAGGCCCGCCGCCACGAAGATGGGCAGCGCGAGGACGAGCACGATCAGATCGAGGTACCGCAACATGCGCAGCGGCATTTGACCGGATGCTTTCAAAGCGTGCGTCGTCAAAGGGGTCTCCCGGGGGAGCGAAGGGCGGGCGGCTTGGGGTGCTCCCTACCGGGGTCAGGAAAGCTACATGAGTCGGCGACTTTGTGACTACTTTGTGACAGTTGGCTCGCCGGGTCGACAGAAAGCCTCGCCGCGCGCCGTTAACCAGTGACATGGCCATGAACCTTCGTCCGCTCGTCATCTCGCTCTTCGTCCTTCTCGCCCTTCCCGCCGGCGCGGCCGCGGATCCCTTCACCGCTCCCGGGAACCAGGTCCTGTGGGGCGGTCAGGGCGGCTACAGCGCCGGCTCGATCGCGGACTTCACAGCGCAGTCGGGCAAGCACCCGGCCGTCTTCAACTACTTCATCTCCTGGCGGGCGTCCCAGCCGGACATGCACTGGCTGTCGTTCCGGCTCGCCGACGCCACCCGGATGCGCTCGCGGGCGATGCTGTCGGTCTCGACCGACGACACCGGCCTCTCGCCCCGCGACCTCGCCCGCGGCGGGGGCGACGGCTTCCTCGTCGCGCTCTGCCGCCAGCTCGCGGAGCACGGCGGCATCACCTACCTGAGGCCGCTGTCCGAGATGAACAACGGCAACAACCCGTACTCGCCCTACGACCTCTCGGGACGCTCGCGCGGCGCGGCGTTCTCGACCTCCTGGTTCAAGAAGGCCTGGCGCCGTCTCGCCCTCATCGTGCGCGGCGGCGACGTGGCGGAGATCGATGCGAAGCTGCGCGCGCTCGGCCTCCCGCCCGTGAAGACCGGTGCCGGGGAACTGCCCGAGCCGCCGGTGGCACTGATGTGGGTGCCGCTGTCGTTCGGCAACCCCGAGGTCGCCAAGAACCACCCGAAGCACTTCTGGCCCGGGGGCGCCTACGTCGACTGGGTCGGCACCACGTGGTACTCGCCCTATCGCAACTCGAAGGCCATGAACAGCCTCTACAGCTACCCGAAGTGGCGCAGCAAGCCGTTCGCGTTCGCCGAGTGGGGCGTCTGGGGCGCCGACAGGGCGGACTTCGTCGGCCAGTTCTTCGGATTTCTGAAGAGCCACCCGCGGGTGCGGATGGCCGTCTACTACCAGTCGGCCTCGCTGAAGCCCGAGTTCCGCCTCTCGACCCACCCCGCCTCTCGCGCCGCCCTGAGGCGTGCGGTCGAGTGGCCTCGGCTCGCGGCATTCGCGCCCGAGCTCGCCCCGTAGGAGAGGCGGTATCGCCAGAATGCCGGAGCGTGTGGGTCCAGACCCGGATCGAGCTCCGCCCGCGGCCGCGCGGCTTCCATCTGGTGACCTCGGAGATCGTCGACGGAGTGCCGGAGCTCGGCTCGATGTCGGTCGGCATCGCGATCGTCTTCATGCAGCACACCTCCGCCTCGCTGACGCTCAACGAGAACGCGTCCCCGGACGTCCGCCGGGACTTCGCGGCCTGGTTCGACAGGGCGGTGCCGGACGGCGCCGGCTACTTCGCGCACACGCTCGAGGGGCCTGACGACATGTCGGCGCACATCAAGGCGTCCCTGACCGGCAGCTCGCTCGTGCTGCCGGTCTCGCGCGGGCGCCTCGCTCTCGGGACCTGGCAGGGCATCCACCTGTGTGAGCACCGCAACAACGGCGGCGCGCGCAGCGTCGTCGTGACCGCCTTCGGCGAGTGAGCCGTTAGCTAGGCTTAGACGGCCGCCTTGGCGCCCGCCCACTCTGCCTTGTGGATGCGCTTGGCGGCCAGGTAGCGCTCGAGCGCCTGCGGCGAGTCGACATCGCCCAGCGTCGGATGCCAGGGAACGAGCTCCTGAGCGGCCTCCACGCCGAAGCGCTTGGCGAGCACCGCAGCCAGCCCCTTGACCTTCATCTCCCCGAAGCCGGGCAGGGCCTCCAGGTTCTCTCGCAGCTCATCCGCGTCCGCCGCGTCGGTCCACACGCGCGCGGCATCGCCGTCGTAGCGGTCCCGCAGATAGACGGCCAGGTCGTGCACGCGGGCGGCCATCGAGTTTGGGTAGCGGTGGATCGGGGGGCGCTCGCGGAACACCGACTCGAGATCGGCAGACGCCAGCGTCTCGGCGTCGAGCGAGCCAAGCCGCTCCTTGAGCGCGAGCGGACCGGTGAACGCCTTCTGGACGGTGATCTGCTGGTCGAGCTCGAAGCCGACGACCAGGGCCATCGGATCCGAGGCGATGAGCGCGTTGGCGTCGTCGGAGTCCGTGAAATAGAGGCGATCGGGCATGGGTCCATCGTACTCGCCGGCTGTTGACAGCCCTGCTCGCCGCGCTGAGGATCTGCGCCGGTTGACGCCCTCGTCAGAACGAGGTCTCGGCGACGCGCTTGGCCATCGTCTCGCGCAGGGACTTCGCGAGCCCGGGCATGCGGCCCTCGAGCTGCTTGAACTCGCGCGTGAACATCGCGAGGAGCCGCAAACGGGACGTCGCGACGACGGATGCCGTGCGGGTGCCGGTCGCGAGCAGGCCGATCTCGCCGACGACATCGCCTGGGCCGAGCGTCCTGACGACCTTGTCGTCCTTGCGCACCTCGGCGTCACCCGCCTCGATCACGAACAGCTCGTAGGCGTTGTCGCCCTGCGTGACGAGCGAGGTGCCGGCATCGACAGTCACCTCGCGCATGCACGCGGCGAGCGCTTCGCGCTCTTCGGCGCTGCGGTCGGCGAACAGCGGAATCTGTTCGAGGCGAGCTGGCTCCATGGTGCGGGCGAGTCCTTGGTGGCATCCTCTTCTCGGCTCTCCGCCCGGGTGTGAAGAGGGTGTGAACCAGCCCGCGGGCGTGCCGCGCGCGAGACCTTCCGCCCGAGCTATATGCGAACATGTGTTCGTGCGCTGGGACAACCTGACAGTCGAGGCCGAGGAGAGCCGAACCCTCCCCGGCTACCGCGAGCCGGCGACCGTCCGAACCTTCGACGCGCCCGAGGCACTCGACACCCGCTTCTACGAAGTGCGCTCCAAATCGGCGCTGAACCGAGTGCCGAAAGCGTCCCGAATGCCGTTCCGCTGGACGATCAATCCGTATCGCGGATGCGCCCATGCGTGCGCATTTTGCGCGTCGGGAGACACACCTGTCTTGATGGCCGACGGCTGCCCATCGCCCACTTGCCGAGCTCCGTGTTGCCGACGAGCATCTACGGCACCGTGCGTGATCCGTCTGGAAAGTACCGGCATTATCGCCGCACGGTGGTCCTCGACCACTGGTCGTCAATCAAGCCCGCGTGGCGTGTCGTTCTCGACGATGGACGAAGCTCGTTGCGAGCGGCGACCATCGGTTCCTGTCTCGGCGCGGGTGGAAGCACGTGATCGGGACCGAGCATGGAGGACCGCTTCAGAGACCGCATCTGACCGTTGGGATGAAAGCTGCATGGGCACAGGCGCATTTTGTCGAGGGTCCCGACTTTTCACACGACTACCGCCGCGGCTACCTCTGCGGGATCGTCCGCGGCGACGGCTCGTCCTGAAGTCATATGTCCGCGTGGGTGAGGAGGGGCACCGGCGACCAGTCGCACCATTTCCGGCTCGCGCTCGCCGATCGAGAGGCCCTCGCCCGCGCCCAGCGAATATTTGGCGCAGGAGGGTCTGCTTCTCAGGCAGGTCGGTTTCAGCGCGGCGTCCGACACATGCCGGGCGATGCGCGCTATCCGCTCCGGGGCGTCGTGCGAATGTCGACTTGGTTCGGAGTCTCGTCGAGTGGCCGCGGTCGCCAGCCGATGATTGGAGAAAGGGGTATCTCGCGGGGATCTTCGACGCCGAGGGGGCGTCGCCGAGCGGCGAAGCACTGCGAATCGCGAACATGCGATCCGGCGATCCTCGCCTGGACGGAGGACTGCTTGCGTCAATTCGGCTTCCGGACTCGGTGCGACGATCGCGGTCTTGAGAACGGCCTCGAAGTACGTCCGCTTCCTCGGTGGGTTATCCGAGCGCTTCGCTTCTTCCACCTCACCGAGCCTGCGATTACGCCGGAAGCGCTCGATCGAGGGCATGGCCCTGAAGAACGCCCGGCCGCCGAGCGTCGTCGCGATCGAGAGGCTCGGGCGAGATGCGCCTCTACGACATCACCACCGGCACGGGCGACTTCATCGCCAACGGCGTTGTCAGCCACAACTGCTTCGCTCGCCCAACCCACACGTACCTCGACTTCAACGCCGGGCGCGACTTCGAGAAGGAGATCGTCGTCAAGGTCAACGTTCCCGAGGTCGCGCGCGCGGAGTTGATGCGGCCGTCGTGGAAGCGCGAGCACGTCGCGCTCGGCACCAACACCGATCCCTATCAGTGGGTCGAGGGGCGCTACCGGCTGATGCCCGGGATCTGGGAGGCGATGCGCGACTCGCGCACGCCCTCGTCGGTGCTCACGAAGTCGCCGCTGCTCCTGCGTGACATCGAGCTGATGAAGGAGATGCATGAGGCCGCCGGGTTTGCGGCCAACCTCTCGATACCGACGCTTGACGAGCGGGCCTGGCGGGCCAGCGAGCCGCATACGCCGCATCCGCGCAAGCGCATCGAGGCGGTGGCCGAGCTCAACCGTCAGGGCATTCCGTGCGGCGTGCTGATCGCTCCGCTGATGCCGGGCATCAACGATGCCCCGGAGCAGGTCGAGGAGATCCTCGAGCTGTGCGGCGAGGCCGGGGCGGTCAACATCGGCGGCATCTGCCTCCATCTGCGCGGCGAGGTGCGCCAGATCTTCATGGAGTGGCTCGCCTCCTACCGTCCGGACCTGGTGCCGCGCTACGAGCGCCTCTACGCGCGCGGCGCCTATGCGCCCAAGGCCGAGCAGGACCGGCTCGCCGCGCTCGTCCACCAGCGTGGGCGAACGGCGCCGCGTTTCAGAGGCGTCGAACAGGACCCTGTGACGCTCCCACCCCGCCCCGAGCCGGCACAGGAGAGCCTCTTCTGAGCAGCCCGGCGCGGGCTTGACGCCATCTTTACGGTGGCGGGCCGCTTCTTGATGAGTGCTTGATGCACTCGGGCCGACACTCTTGGGAGTGACGTGGTCGGCGTGGGTCCAGATGGCCGTGCTGGTCGGGGTCCTCACGGCCCTGACCCCGGTCCTCGGCTCCTACCTGACACGGGTGTTCCGCGGCGAGCGAACGCTCCTGTCGCCGCTTGCCGGCCCGGCGGAGCGTCTGATCGTGCGCGCGATCGGGGCCGGCGGCCGCGAGGAGCAGGACTGGAAGCAGTATGCGCGCTCGGCCCTCCTGTTCAGCGCCTTATGCCTGGTCGCGCTGTACGTGACGCTCCGGACGCAGGGGATCCACCCCTTCAATCCCGAGGGGTTCCACTCGGGCACCTGGGACCTCTCCTTCAACACGGCCACATCGTTCGTCAGCAACACGAGCTGGCAGTACTACGGTGGCGAGGCGACCCTCTCCTACTTCGCGCAGATGTTCGGCATCGCGCTGCACAGCTTCCTGTCGGCGGCGGTGGGACTGGCGTCGGCGATTGCGGTGATTCGCGGCTTCGCCGGGCGGACGACCCAAACGCTGGGCAACTTCTGGGTCGACCTCACTCGCTCGCTCCTCTACGTGCTGATCCCGATCGCGCTGGTGGCGACCCTGTTCCTCATCTCCCAGGGCGTGGTGCAGTCGCTCGCGCCATACGAGACCGTTACGACCGTCGCGGGCGGCGAGCAGACGCTCGCCTTCGGACCGGTCGCCTCGCAGGTCGCGATCAAGACCATGGGATCGGTGGGCGGCGGCTTCTTCAACGTGAACTCGGCGATGCCGTTCGAGAACGCCACGGCGCTGTCGAGCTTCGTCCAGGCGCTGCTGATCATCATGGTGCCCGCGGCGCTCACCTCGACCTTCGGCCGGATGGTCGGCTCACGCCGGCAGGGCTGGGTGCTCTACGGCGTGATGCTGATCCTGCTGGCGGGCGGGCTCGTGGCCGGCTCGCTGGCGGAGGACCACTCCACTCCGGCCATGCAGGAGGCCGGCCTGGCCGAGTCGGCCAACCTCGAGGGCAAGGAGCAGCGCTTCGGGGTCGGCGGCACGACCCTGTATGCGGTCTCCACGACGGCCGGCGCCAGCGGCGCCGTCAACGGAGCGATGGAGAGCTTCAGCGGCGAGGGCGCTGCGGTGGTGCTCGCGAACATGATGACCGGCGAGCTGATCTTCGGCGGGATCGGGTCGGGCATGTCGGGGATGCTGCTCACGGTGGTGCTTGCCGTGTTCCTGGCCGGGCTGATGGTGGGGCGCACGCCCGAGTACCTGGGCAAGAAGGTCGGCATCCGGGAGATAAAGCTGGTCGTGATCGGAACGCTCGCAGTTCCGATCTTCGTGCTGGCGTGTGTGAGCGTCGCCCTCGCGACTAAGTACGGCACCGAGTCGCTGACCGCGAGCGGCCCGGAGGGCTTCTCGCAAA
This sequence comes from uncultured Thermoleophilaceae bacterium, assembly GCA_963757815.1. Taxonomy (GTDB): domain Bacteria; phylum Actinomycetota; class Thermoleophilia; order Solirubrobacterales; family Thermoleophilaceae; genus JACVRW01. Next base: position 14,153 of record CAVWSN010000029.1, read on the forward strand.
CGCTCTACGCGTATGTCTCGCAGGCGATGAACAACGGCTCGGCGTTCGCGGGCTACACGGGCTACATCCAGCCGAACGCGCCCGGCAACGTCGGCGCCTTCGGCATCACCTTCGCCAACCTGCTCGGCGGCGTGGCCATGCTGGTCGGCCGCTATCTCCCGATGATCGCCGCCCTCGCGCTGGCCGGCACCCTCGCAGGGCGCCGCACATACTCGCCCAGCGTGGGCACGCTGCGGACCGACACGCCCACCTTCGCCCTGATGGTGATCGGCGTGATCGCGCTGACGACGCTGCTCAACTTCGTGCCCGCCCTGATGCTCGGGCCGCTCGCTCAGGGCCTCGGCAGCGAGCTCTTCTAGTCGCGGCCCACCGCCTCGAACTCGCCCGTCTCGGGCGGGCGCACCGCCTCGAACTCGCCGGTCTCGACCTCGCGCTCTATCTCGTGCTCGATCTGTTGCTCGGTGAGTGCCGGGATCTCGCCGGTCTCGACCTGGCGGCGGATCTCGCGCTCGCGGATGCGGCGGAACTTGAGGATCTCGAGCACCACGACGAGGTAGACGCTGGCGGCAAGGGCGAGGGCCGCAAAGGCGAGGATCACGAGCGTCCAGCCGGTATGCAGGGTCCCGTCGTCGTCCGAGTACGGCACGAAGCGCATGGCCAGCGCGAGCGCCGCGAGCGACAGTGTCCAGCCGTACAGGTAGAGCACGGTGCGGCGCTGGGAGAAGCCGATGTTCGCGAAGCGGTGGTGGAAGTGCCAGCGGTCCGCCGAGTAAACGGGCCTCCCGTACTTGATCCGCTTTGCGACCACGAAGGTCGCGTCGAGCGCCGGCACGGCCAGGATCAGGAGCGGGAAGAACAGCGCGACGACCGCGGCGGTCTTGAGCACACCCTGGATCGCGACGCAGGCGAGCAGCAACCCGAGCAGGTTCGAGCCGGCGTCCCCCATGAAGATCGACGCCGGGTGGAAGTTGTGCCAGAGGAACCCGATCGCCGCGCCGGCCGTGAGCGCGGCGAGGATCCCCGCGTCGATCCGGTCGAGCGACAGCGCGATCACCGCGAACGTGGCCGCGGCGATCGTGCAGACGCCCGCGGCGAGCCCGTCCGCGCCGTCGGTGAAGTTGACGACGTTCATCACCGCGACGATGCCGACGAGCGTCAGCGGGTAGCTCCAGTCGCCGAGGTCGAGCGGCTCGATGAACGGCAGCGTCACGTTCTCGACGCGCACCTCGGAGAAGACCGGCAGCGCGGCGGCCCCGAACTGACCCGCCAGCTTCACCGCCGGATGCAGCCCGCCGGGCCTGGCGTCGTCGACGGTCCCCACGAGGGCGATTGCGATCGCGCCCAGGATGATGCCGCGTGTCTCCTCCCCGGAGGGCATGAACAGCAGCGAAGCCACCAGGACCGCGGCGAGGATCGCCAGCCCCCCCAGCCCGGGCACCGGGCGCTGGTGCAGGTCGCGCTCGCGCGGATGGTGCACCACTCCCATTCGCGTGGCGAGCCGCGCGACCGGCGGCGTGACGGCGAACGCGACGCCCGCGGCAACGAGGAACGCCCATAGGGCATCGAGCTCGTCCATCCCGCCTGAGCCTAATGACGCTCCGGCGGGAAGCGGTGACGAGACGGTGGCCGCAGGCTCAGGAGGCGGGTATCACGTAGAACGCGACCACCGCGTATTGCAACGCCGCCGCCACGATCACGAGCGCGTGGAAGACCTCGTGGTAGCCGAACACGGTGGGGACGGGATCGGGCCGCCTGAGCGCGTAGACGAGGGCGCCCGCCGTGTAGAGCAACCCGCCGGCCACCACCAGCGCGGTGCCGGTGACCCCGAGCTCGTCGAGCAGGTCGGGGAAGGCCGCCACCGCCACCCAGCCGAGCGCGACGTACACGATCGCGGTGAGCAGCTTGGGAGCGTCGATCCAGACGAGCTTGAGCAGGATGCCGCCCAGCGCGCCCGCCCACACCACGACCAGGATCACGGTCGCAATCGCGCCGTCGAGCACCAGCAGGGCGAACGGCGTGTAGGTGCCGGCGATCAGCAGGAAGATGGCCGAGTGGTCGAGGCGGCGCATCCAGCGCCGGGCCGCCGCCGACGGCCATGTGATGCGGTGGTAGAGAGCGCTGACGCCGAACAGCGCCGAGACGCTCACGGCATAGACGGCCGCCGCCAGACGCGGAGTGCCGGCCGGCGCGGCGATCACCAGCGCGGCGCCGATCACGCAGGAGACGAAGAAGGCCCACTGGTGCGAGACCCCGCGCAGGCGCGGTTTGACGAGCCTCGGCGTGGACGGCAGCAGTGGCGGAGGAGCGGCCTCGGTCACTCGACGCCAGGGTACACGCGCGCGGCGTCCTCAAGTCTTCGGCTGTCTGGTGCGATCCTTTGAGCATGACCGCCACGTCGCTCCGGGGCCGCTGAGGCTCCTCGTCCTCAGCAACCTCTATCCGCCGGCGGTGCGCGGCGGGTACGAGGTCGAGTGCCACGGCGTCGTCGAGCACCTGCGCCGTGGGCACGACGTCACGGTGGTGACTTCCACCGAGGGCGACGGCGACGAGCCGCACGTCCGGCGGCTGCTGCCATGGAGCGAGGACACGCGCGCCGGGGTGTTGCGCGCGCCGCTGGCCTCGCTGCGCGCGACCCGTGTGATAGCCGGCGTCCTCGACGACGTTCGCCCCGAGCTGGTCTGGGTCTGGAACGGCGCGGGCGTGCCGTATGTCGCGCTGCGCGACCTGCACCGCTCCGGCATCCCGGTGGCCTACCGCGTCTGCGAGCACTGGTTCGGCGGGATCTACGACGAGGACCTGCTGCTGCGCTTCGTGCTCGGCGACGCGGCCGGCCACGGCGCGTGGGCGCACGTGGCCCGCGCCGCCAACCGCCTGCCGCCGCTGCGCGTGCGCACCGACGAGCCGGCCGCGCCCACCGCGATCAGCTGGAACAGCCGCTACCTCCGCGACGCCGTCGGCGTGCCGCCTGCGCTTCGCGCCGTGTACGAGGAGATCGTGCACCCGGTCACCGCCGGCGCCGACGCGATGGACGGCATCCCGCGCAAGCCCGCCGACCCGCCCGAGGTCGTCTTCGTCGGCCGGCTGGAGACCCAGAAGGGACCCGACGTCGCGGTCCGCGCGCTGGCCGAGCTGCGGGGCCGCCACGGCCTCGACGCGCGCCTGGTGGTCGTCGGCGGCGGGGACGAGACGCTCGTCACCGCGACGGCGGACGAGCTCGGCGTGGCCGCCCAGGTCGAGCTGACCGGCCCGCTGCGCGGCGCCGAGCTCCACGCGTGGCTGTCGCGCGCGTCCGCCTGGGTCATCCCGTCGGTCTGGGACGAGCCGGCGCCCAACGTCTGCGTCGAGGCCGCGCTCGCGCGCGTCCCGGCGGTCGCGGCGCGCGTCGGCGGCATCCCCGAGATGCTCCACGACGAGGAGCACGCGCTGCTGTTCGAGCGCGGGGACCACGCCGGCTGCGCCGACCAGCTCGCGCGCACGCTGCGCGGCGACGGCGTGGCCGAGCGCACCGAGCGCGCCTACGCGCGCGGCCGCGAGCTGGCCCACGGCCCGTACCTCGCCGCCATGGACGCCTTCCTGGCGGCCGCCGTGGCGGCGCTCAGGGCCTGAGCCGGCCGCGCAGTACGGCACGGTCCTCGGGCGAGATGCCGCCCAGTGCCAGCAACGCCGCGGCGTAGACGGCGCCCGCCACGACCGCGAGCGCGATCACGTGGACGCCGAGCGCCTCGAGCGCCGCCACCGCGCCGGTCATCACCGCCGCGGCGAGCACGACCCGCGGCAGGCGCCCGGCGCGCGGGCGCAGCGCGAACGCGCGTAGGACGATCGACCCCATCAGGGCGATCGCGAGCGCCTCGGTGGCGAGCGTGATCCAGGCGGCGGCCTCGGCGCCGCCGCCGGGGATGAGGAGCAGCCCGAGCCCGATCGTCGCTACGAGCACGAGCGCGGCGACCGCCGTCGCCGCGACCTGGCGCCCTACGACGAGAGCGCAGAATCCGAAGACGTAGCCCCAGCAGACCAGCACGAAGGACGCGGTGAGGATCGGCAGGAGGTCGGCCGCCGCGCCGAAGTCGTCGCCGTAGAGCAGCTCGACCAGCGGCTCGGAGGCCACCAGCGTGAAGCCCAGGGCCGGCAGCGAGACGATGATCATCAGGTCCAAGCCGCGCTCGACGAGCCCGCCCGCACGGTCGGGCTCGCGCGGCCACGCGGCCGAGATCAGCGGGTAGAGCGTCGCCATCACCGCCATCGGCGCGACCTGCGCGCGCTCGACGAGCAGGAACGCCGCCGCGTACAGGCCGGCGCCGCGCTCGCCGTCGAGCTCCAGCACGAGCAGCTGCGCGATGCTCGGCGACCACGATCGTGGCGAACCCGTGGCTGACGATCAGGCCCGGGCCGATGTCGTCGCAGGTGAACCACAGCGCGACCTGCGGGCGGTAGACGGCGCGCAGGAGCGTAGCGGCGGCACGCCATGCCGAGCCCCGCCTGCGCGAGGCGCTCGTAGACCAGGCTGCGCAGCTCGCGGGCGCGCAGGGCGTCGAGCATGTCGCGCGCCGAGGCTGGCGCGTCGGGCAGCGGGAGGTCGAGCCGCGGCTGCAGCAGGCGGCGCACGTCGCGATCGACGACCGCCCGCGCCGGGGACGCGCGGACAGCCGCGAGCAGCGGCAGCAGGAGCCCGAGGCGGGCGGTGCGGACCAGTCGCTTCACAGCGTCCCATTCGGGAGGTTGGGGCCACCTACTGCGTGTACAAGTGGGTCAACGCCGCGGGCGGCCTCGGTCACTCCGGGCCAGGGTACAGGCGCTCGCGCAGCTGGTGCGCGGGGGTGAAGAACCCGCGGTAGCCGAGCGACACGGCCACCAGGGCCGCCAGGGCGACCGCGCCCAGGAGCACCCAGAGCAGGATCAACTGCAGACGGACGGCGTCTATCGGCTCGGCGCCCGCGACCAGCATCCCGACCATCGTGCCGGGGAATGTGACGATCCCGGTCGTCTTGGTTTGGTCGATCAGCGGGATCATGCCCGAGCGCAGGCTGCGCGTGACGAGGCCGCGCGCGGCTTGGCGCGCGCTCGCGCCGAGAGCCAGCATCGCCTCGATCTGACGGACAGATCCATGCACCTCGTCGGCGAGCCGGTTGAGGGCCACGGCCGAGGCGGTCATCGCGTTCCCGATAACCATTCCCCCGACCGGTACGAGGTAGCGTGGCTCCGGCTCGAAGACGCCGAGCGCGATCACCAGTCCGAGCGTGACCGCGGCGGCCAGGGAGAGGGCCAGCAATATAGGCCCCGGCGCACCGGGAACGGCACGCGCACGCCGCCCGGCGGTGAACGTGCCGACACCGACCATCACCGCCAATAGCCCCGCCACCAGCCAGAGGCTGTCCGAGTCGAAGATGGCCTGGATGACGTACCCGATCGCCGTGAGCTGCAGGAAGGAGCGCAGCACGGCCAGGCCGAGGTCTTGCTCGAGCTCCGCGCGGCGCCAAAGCGATACGGCGATTGCCAGCGCCACGAGAACGAGACTGGCGGCGACTTCGCCCGCCGAGACCGACAGGGCGCTCACCCCGCCAGTCTCCCCTCATCGAGCTCGACGATGCGCTGGGCGAGCCGCTCTGCCTGAGCACGCTCATGCGTGACGAGCACGACGGATATGCCGGCGAGCCCGGCCAACGTCTCCTCCACACCTTCCTTGGCCTGCTCGTCGAGCGCGGCCGTGGGCTCGTCGAGCAGCAGCACCTCAGGATCGAGCTCGAGCGCCCGCGCCAGCATCAGCCGCTGCTGCTCCCCAACCGAGAGCCGCGAGGCGTCGCGGTCGAGGAAACTCGCGTCAAGGCCGGCGAGCTCGAGCGCAGGCTGCGGGTCGACCTCGCGCCCGACGAGGGCCGGCCCGTAGCGCACGTTGTCGGCCACGGTTCCCGGCACGGGCGCGGGCAGCTGCGGGACGAGGCCCACGCGCCTGCGGAGCGCGAGTGGATCGAGCTCACGCACGTCGGTCCCTCGCAGCCGCACGACCCCATCGTCGGGATCGGCGAGCCGGTTCAGCAACCGCAGGAGTGTCGACTTCCCGCAGCCAGATGGGCCGAGGATCGCCGTCGTGCCCTCGCCGATCTCCAGATCGAGGCCGCGCAGAACCGGTCGGCCGTCACGCGCGACCCGGACGGCCTCGAGCTGGAAGAGGGAGTCAGGCGACCGCAGGCTCCACGAGCTGGGGGTAGAGCGGGTAGCGCTCGGCGAGCGCCGCGGAGCGCTCGCTGAGCTCCGCCTTCTTAGCCTCGGAGAACTCGCCCGACAGCGCCTCGCCGATCAGCTTGCCGACTTCGCGGAAGTCGTCCGCCTGGAAGCCGCGCGTGGCGAGTGCCTGCGCGCCGATCCGTAGCCCGGAGGACACGGCCGGCGGGCGCGGGTCGAACGGCACCGCGTTGCGGTTGACGGTGATGCCGATCTCGGCCAACCGGTCCTCCGCCTGCTGGCCGTCGAGCTCCGACTCGCGCAGGTCCGCGAGCACCAAGTGCACGTCGGTGCCGCCCGTGAGCACGTTGACGCCGGCCGCCAACATCTCCTCGGCCACGATCGCCGCCCCCTCGCGCGTGCGCCGCTGGCGCTCGCGGAAAAGCTCCGAGCGGGCCACCTTTAGCGCCACCGCCTTGCCCGCGATCGCGTGCATCAGCGGGCCGCCCTGGTGGCCCGGGAAGACACGCGAGTTGATCTTCTTCGCGAACTCCTCCTTACAGAGGATCATGCCCCCGCGCGGTCCGCAGAGCGTCTTGTGCGTGGTGGTGGTGACCACGTCGCAGTAGGGCACCGGGCTGGGGTGCTCCTCCGCCACGACGAGGCCCGCGAAATGCGCCATGTCGGCCATCAGAAGCGCCCCCACCGAGTCCGCGATCTCGCGGAAGCGCTGGAAGTCCAGCTGGCGCGGGTAGGCCGACCAGCCGGCGATGATCAGCTTCGGCTTCGCGTCCTCGGCGATCTGCTGGAGCTCGTCCATGTCGAGCCGCGAGTCCTCCTCGCGCACCCCGTAGGCGACGATGTCGAAGTAGAGGCCGGAGAAGTTGATCCTCATGCCGTGCGTGAGGTGGCCGCCGTGGTCGAGCTTCATCCCGAGGATGCGGTCGCCGGGCTCGAGCAGCGCCATGTACACGGCCGAGTTCGCCTGCGCGCCCGAGTGCGGCTGGACGTTCGCGTGCTCCGCGCCGAACAGCTCCTTGGCGCGGTCGATCGCCAGCTGCTCGGCCACGTCGACGTACTCGCAGCCCCCGTAGTAGCGCTTGCCCGGGTAGCCCTCGGCGTACTTGTTCGTGAGCACCGAGCCCTGGCAGTCGAGGATCGACTGGGGGACGAAGTTCTCCGAGGCGATCATCTCGAGCGTCCGCTCCTGGCGCGCGGCCTCGTCCTTGAGCACGGCGGCGATCTCGGGATCGACGTCGGCAACCGGCTTGGTGAAGAAATCAGGGCTCAACTCGCTCATCGCTGGCACCGTAGCACCGGGCGCTCAGGCCAAAGCGCGCTCGACCTCGACGGACGGGACGGCGCCCTCACGCACGATCTCGTAGCCGCCGCCATTCTCGTACGCGGTCAGGTCGACCACGGTCGAGGGCTTGCCGGGCAACTCACCGCCGTCGAGGATCAGGTCGACACCGGCACGGATGCGCTCGTCGACGTCCTCCACGCGGCGCGCATCCGCACCGCCGGAGACGTTGGCGCTCGACTGCAGCACCGGCCAGCTGACCCCCGCGAGCGGAGCGAGCGGGCCGGGCAGATGCGGAACGCGCAGGCCGAGCCGGAACGGATCGGGGCCGCAGGCGAGCGGGTAGCGCCGCGCGGGATTCGGCAACAGCAGCGTCACGGCGCCGGGGAGCAGCCGCTCGGCCGCCCAGCGCGTGCGGCCGCCGAGCTCGGGCAATGCCGCCAGCGCCAGCTCGAGCCGGAAGAACATCACGGCAGCGGGCCGGTCGGGGCGCCGCCCCTTCAGCCGGTAGAGGCGGTCGACCCCGTCGCGCGAGTCCGGCTCGGTGGCGAGCCCGTAGACCGTGTCCGCGGGGAACAGCGCCACCCCGCCGACCGCTATGCAGCGCTCGAAGGTGGCAACGTCGTCCGGCCTCAGCGCACCCGCCCCACGGTGATCCGCTCCCAGTTCGCCAGGTCCGGGTACGACGAGGCGTCGTCGAGCATCTCGCGCACGTCGGGCCCCTGCTCGTTCCCGTGCTCGAGCGCAACCTGCGTCCCGGAGGGCGCGGCAGCGATCAGCTCACGGATCGCGTCGAGCCCGTCCTCGCCCGAGAGGAACGCCTCTCGCGGCTCGTAACGGCGGATCTCCGGCTGCAGGCGTTCCCAGTCGCCCTCGGGGATGTAGGGCAGGTTGGCGACCACCAGGTCGTAGTCCCCCTCCGGCAGGCCGAACTCGTCGCTCACCTCGAGCCGCAGCCCAAGCCGGGCCGCGTTCTCGCGCGCCACGGCGGCCGCGGGCGCGTAGGGCTCGCTGGCGGACACGTGCAGGTCGGGGCGCTCGTCGAGCAGGGCGAGCGCGATAGCCCCGGCCCCGGTGCCCACGTCGTGCACGCGCGCTCCGGCGGGCTGCCCGGCGGCCACATCCACGAGCAGCTCGGTCTCGGGACGCGGGATGATCGCGCGCCGGTCGATCGCAAGCTCGATGTGGCGAAAGCCCTTGCGGCCGAGGATGTACGCCACCGGCTCGCGCGCGACCCGCCTCCGCACGCGCTCGCCGATGACCCGCGCGGCCGCCGGAGGGACCTCCATGTCCGGGTCCATGAACAACCGGGCGCGGTCCACCCCGAGCGCGTCGGCGATCAGGAGCTCCGCGTCGAGCTTCGGCGTTCGGCAGCCGGCCGCCTCGATCGCCGTGACTGCCGCGTCGAGCGCGTCGCGAGCAGTCATCTCCCCACCGGCTCGGCCGCCTCGAGCATGCGGCGCTTCTCCTCCGCCTCGAGCGCGGCCGTGAAGTCGTCGAGCTCGCCGGCCAGGATGCCCGGCAGGTTGCCCTTCGTGAGACCGACGCGGTGGTCGGTCACACGGTCCTGAGGGAAGTTGTAGGTGCGGATCTTCTCGGCGCGCTGGCCGGTGCCGACCTGCGCAAGCCGCGCCGCGGCCACCTCGGCCTGCTGCGCCTCGAGCTCGCGCTCGAGCAGTCGCGCGCGCAGGACGCGCATGGCCTTCTCGCGGTTCTGCAGCTGCGACTTCTCGTCCTGCATCGAGACCACGAGCCCGGTGGGCTTGTGGGTGAGGCGGACAGCCGAATCGGTGGTGTTGACCGACTGGCCACCCGGGCCCGACGAGCGGTAGACGTCCACCTGAAGGTCGTTCGGGTCGATCTGGACGTCAACGTCCTCGGCCTCCGGCAGCACGGCGACCGTCGCGGTCGAGGTATGGATGCGTCCCTGCGACTCGGTCTCGGGCACCCGCTGCACGCGGTGGGTCCCGCCCTCGTACTTGAAGACGCTGTAGGCGCCGCGGCCCTTCACGCGCGAACGTGAAGTGGCCCTCTCCGATCTCGAGCGGCTCCTGCTTGAAGCCGCGCCGCTCGGCGTAGCGGCCCAGCATCCGGTAGAGGTCGCCCGCGAACAGGCCCGCCTCCTCGCCCCCGGCGCCCGGCCGGATCTCGACGATCACGTCCTTGTCGTCGTTCGGATCGGGCTCGACCATCGCGAGCCGGATCTCCTCCTCGAGCTCGCTGAGGCGCTCCTCGGACGTGCGCAGCAGCTCGCGGAGCTCGGGGTCGTCGCCGTCCTCGGCGAGCAACTCGCGCGCCCCGGCCGCGTCGTCCGTGGCGCGCCTCCACTCCGCGGCGAGCGCATGCGCCGGCTCGAGCTGCCGGTACGCCCGCCCCACCTCGGCGTAGCGGCGCTGGTCACCGATCACCTCGGGATCGGCCATCTGGCCGGAGAGCTCGGAGAAGCGATCCTCGATCTGCTCGACGAGGCGTTCGATCACACGGCAGAGGGTACGCGCCCCCAGCCTGCACGCTCGGCGTACTCCACGAGCCTGTGGAAGTAGCCCTCGACCGGCGGCCCGGGGCCGAGCCGGCGATCGTCGAAGCGGACCCGCATCGAGAAGTACGGGAAGTAGACCTCCAGCCGCCGCAGGCCCCTGTACTTGCGGCGCAGCAACGGGTGCACGGCACGGCGGTAGAGCTCCGGTGGGAGCACCCTGGGAGCCGGACGACGCAGGTGGCGCGTGGAGAGCTCGAGCAGGCGTCCAACGGTTGTTGCATTGCGCCCGGCGACGAGATGGAAGGTCCCCTCCGGCCCCCTGGTCGCGAGCTCGTGGACGCGGTCTGCCACGTAATCCACCGGCACGATGTCGACGGGCGAGGAGCGCCGCGCGGGAATCGCAGGGATGCGCCCGCGCGCGAAGGCCTTGAGCGGCCCGTAGAGGACGTTGAACGATGAGGTCTGGCCGGTGCGGCTGTCGCCCACGATGATGCTGGGGCGCAGGATCTGGAGCGGCAGCTCCGCCGCGCGCTCGCGGATCATCCGCTCCGCCTCGAACTTCGAGCGCTCGTAGGGATTGCGAAAGCGCTGCCCCACATCGAGCTGGTGCTCGCCGAAGATTCCGCCAGGCTCGCCGGCGACGTAGGCGGTCGAGACGTAGCTCAGCCGCTCGAGGCCGCGGCAGCGCTCCGCCAGCTCGACAACGTGACGCGTGCCCTCAACGTTTACGCGGCGCGAATCGGCAAGCGGCAGATCGAAGGAGACGGTGGCGGCGCAGTGGACGACCGTGCTCACCTCCTCGGCGAGCATTCCGGCCGTCTGCGGCGACAGGCCGAGGCCCGGCTGCTCGATGTCCCCCGCAACGGCGGTCAGGCAGTCGTAGTCCGGCAGCCTCTCGGCTGCGGCACGGTCGTCGGCGGCGCGCACGAGCGCGTAGACCTGACGGTCGCCAGCCGACACGAAGCGGCGCAGCACCTCCATCCCTACGAAACCCGTGGCGCCGGTGAGGAGCACGGCGCCCATAGGACGAGGGTAGCCGGTGAAGGGCCCCTCTCAAACCCCTTTAACGGAATGGAGACCCTGCGCAGCCCGCAGAGCCGGCTGCTTCGCTACGCAACCACTTCCATGCCGACCTTGTCCTCGTCGGACGCGGCCCGCGGGTTCTCAACCGCGAGCACGGCCTCGAGCGCCGCGATGGCGACCGCGAGCTGAGACAGGTCGGGCTCCCGCGTCGTGAGGCGCTGGAGCTGGATGCCGGGCCACATAAGGATGCGTGCCCAGCGCTTCGTGCGGTTCTTGCCGAACCACTTGATGAGCTCGAAGGCGAGTCCGGCCACGATCGGGATGCCGACGATCCGCGAGATGAACAGCCAGTGCCAGTCGAGCTTGCCGAGCGGGGCGAACACCACGATGGCGACGATCATCACGAGCAGCAGGAAGCTCGTGCCGCAGCGGGGGTGGAAGCGCGAGTACCGCTGCGCGTTCTCCGGAGTCAACGGCTCGCCGGCCTCGTAGCACGAGATCGTCTTGTGCTCGGCCCCGTGGTACTCGAACACGCGCTGGAGATCCGGCATGCGCGAGATCAGCACCAGGTAGCCGAGGAAGATCGTTATCCGGACGAGCTTCTCGATGACCACGAACAGGATCGAGTTCGGGATCTGGTCCTGGAAGATGTTCGTCAGGCCGGCGGGGAGCAGGAAGAAGAGGCCGACCGCGAACAGCAGGGCGAAGACGATGGTGCCCGCCCAGGCGCCGCCGCCGATCTCGGTCTTCTCGCCGGACTCGTCCGCGGGCATCTGGGCGTTCGCGGAGATCCCGAGCGCGCGGAAGCCGATCTTGAGCGACTCGACGAGCGCGGCGACGCCGCGAATCACCGGCACGCGCAGGATCCGATGGCGCTTGGTCAAGGAGACGAGCGGCTCGGAGATCACCTCGATCTCGCCCTTCGCCCCCTCCCTCGAGTCGGGACCGCCGGCGGCGAGCTGCTCAGCCGAGGGCTTGCGCACCGCCACCGCCCAGGTGGAGATGCCGCGCATCATCACGCCCTCGAGCACGGCCTGACCGCCGATCGGGGCGTCTCTGGTGGCCTCGCGCAGGTGGTCCGGCGCGCTGCCGTTGCTTGACGGGGAGGCGCTCACCTTCCTCATCGTATCGGCGGTTCAGCGCCGCGCCTGAGGCCTGGCGTCATTGGCGCTAGGGAATCGGACAGGCGAGCTCGTCCGCGTTGTCGTCCTCGGAGCTCTCGACGATCACCTCGTCCGGGTCTGCCTCAGCCGCGACGAAGCTCGTGCAACTCGGCCCGCGGAAGCCGATCTCGCGCTCTTCACCGGGCAGGAGGTCGGCCACGCTGGCTGTGTCGATCACGCCGCCGTCGACCGAGAGGCGCACCGGCGCCGTGACGGCGGCCTTCCCGGCATTCACGACCAGCACCCGATAGCGGACGACGCCCGGCACCTTCGTCGGACCGGTGCCGAGCAGCTCCACGCGGAGGTTCGGCAGGGCCGCGAACTGGCGACACGAGGCGCTGTTCCGCTGAAGGTGAAGCAGCACGGTGCCGTCGGGCGCGAACCAACGGAAATCGACCCTCATCCGGTAGATCGCGTTCTCGGGCAGAGCCTGGACGACCTGGCGATAGCCGAAGTTGACGACGCCCTGCTTGGCGCGACGCCAGCGGCCCAGCCCCGGTGCCCGGAGCGGCTTGAAGCCTTCCGTCCCGGTGCGCTCCATGAGCGTGAAGCGCATGGCCATGCGATCGCTTCCCTCGACCCGGCGCATGCTGCCTCGGAACGACGCCTCGTGCTCCTCGAACGAGCACGCGACGAGGCGCACGGAGGCCGGCGACTGCTGCGCCTGAACGGGCGCCGCCGTCGCCGCGAGCGCCGCCGCCGGCAGCGCGATGATCAGGAGAGCGCGACGCATGCCCCGTGTGAACAGGCGCCGAGGCTCAGAGTTGCGGCGCTCGCTAGCGGCGCGAGCGCGCGGCGCGGCGGCGGAAGCGCTCGACGCGGCCTCCGGTGTCCACGAGCTTCTGACGGCCCGTGTAGAAGGGGTGGCAGTTCGAGCAGATCTCGACGTGCAGCTCGGGCTTCGTCGAGCGCGTCCAGAACTCGTTGCCGCACGTGCAGCGGACGTGTGAGGGTCCGTACTCAGGATGGATATCCGGCTTCATTCGGCTTTCGATTCTAGCGGCGCGCGAACGACGCCTGTACGCGTCCCCACCACTCCCGCACCCGCCCCCACCATGTACCTGGGCGGCGAAAGGCTGCAGGCGCCGGCTGCTTCGCGCGCACCATCGTCACCCACTCGTCGAGCGGGAGCGATCCCTCGATGAGCCGCGCCAGTGCGGACACGACCGGCGCGTCCAGGCCCTCTCGGTGGATGGCGTGCGAGAGCAGTCGCACGGTCTCCAGCGCCTCGACCGCCTGCCCGACGCGACCCGGGATCTCCTCCGCGGGGACGCCTTGGGCGAGCAGCTCGAGAAAGATAGGTAGCGCTCGTTCTCACGCGCTTGCGCAAGCAGCTGCGCCTGGTCAGCCGTGCGCGCGAGCAGCGTCGTGCGCAGCCCCGCGCGCTCGAGCAGGACCGCCACGGCGGTGCCAAACGAGCCGGCGCCGACCACGGCGGCCCGGCGAGGATGCGGGCCCGGGGAGCGGATGCGGGGAAGCTAGCGGGTGGCCGCTCGGCGAACGAGGGCTCCCAAGAGTCCAACCCGCGACCACGTATGCGGTTGCGGCACCGGTGGTTCGGAAAACCGCTTGCAGGGGGTGCAAGCGGATTGCAGGGGGTGCAAGCGGATTGCTCCCCGCGACGCGTTTGCGGAATCCCCGGTAGCGCGCGAGCCCTGAGTGTGACCTGGCTTGCCAGGTCAGCCGAGATGCCTTGGGGGGTGCTCCCCAAGGACGCAGGGAGCGACGCGTGCTCCGCACGCGAGCGACCGAGGACGCCGGGGAGCGCGCCCGAGGCGCTCAGGTCACCTGGTAGTTAGGACCATCGCCGCCTTCTGGGGGTGTCAGGCGCCCGCCCTTCGCCGTGATCGCCCCGCACTGCACGCAGTTCGACGGCGTGATCTGGAGCTTGACCTCGTGCTTGCCGTCGAGCCTGCCGTTGCCATCCACGCGAGCGCTCTCGAGCTCTTCCTCGGGCACCTCGTAGACCGCCGCGGGGCACATGTTCTGCCACATCAGGGCCACCTCGAGCGGCACCTTGTCCTGGATGCGGATGTGGTTGGGCGCGTCGTCGCGGGTTGCGTTGCCGCTCGCGAAGACTGACGAGAGCTTGTCGAATGTGGTCTTGCCGTCGGGCTTCGGGTAGTCCTTGTCGCGGTCGCCGATGAACACGTCGACGGTCGCGTCGTCGTGGGTCTTCCAGCGCCCGCCCGGGAAGCGCCCGCCCGAGATCTCCATCATGTTCGCGATCGCGCCGCCGACGATGAAGCCCTTGGCGAACGGCTGGCGCATGTTGCGCGAGCGCCGGATGTCCTTCTCGATCTCCGAGCTCTCGACGCGCGCCTGGTAGCCGGACAGGTCGTCCGTGCCGGTCTCGCCCACCTTGAGGCGCTCGTAGATCGCCTCTGCCGCGAACATGCCCGCGTGCATCGCGTAGTGGACGCCCTTGAGCGTCGGGATGTTCACCATGCCCGCGCCGTCGCCTGCGATCACCATGCCCGGCGCCCAGAACCGGCGCGGCTGTGCCCAGTAGCCGCCGGAGGGGATCGTCTTGGCTCCCCAGCCGATGCGCTTGCCGCCCTCGATGATCCCGGCCACCAGCGGGTGCCCCTTGAGCTGCTGCAGCGCGTCGTGCACGCTGAAGGTCGCGTCGCGGTAATCGAGTCCGCAGACGAAGCCCATCGACACGCGGTCCTCGCCCATCGGGTAGATGAACGAGCCGCCGAACTCCTGGTACTTCGCGCCGTACCGCAGCGGCCACGCCATCGTGTGGATCACGCGGTCGAGCGGTTTCTGGACCTCCCAGACCTCCTTGACCCCGAGCTCCCATTGCTGCGGATCCTCGGAGCCGAGGTCGAAGTGGCGAATCGCCGCGCCGGTGAGGTGCCCCTGGGTGCCTTCGGCGAGCACGGTCGCCTTGGCGATCAGGTCGGAGCCGGGCTCGAAGTTCGACAGCTCCTCGCCGTCGCGGCCGCGGCCCTTGTCCCCCGAGCGAACGCCCACGACCCGCCCGTCCTCGACGAGCAGCTTCGACGCGGCGGTCTCGCCGAGGATGTACACGCCGGCCTCCTCCGCCTGGTCCGAGAGCCAGCGGCCCAGCTGCGCGACCGACGTGACGTGGTTCCCGTGGTTGCGGAACGGCGGCGGCGTCGGCTTGAGCGGAATCGCGCGCTTCGAGTTCGGGAGCAGGTAGACGGCGTCCTTCGCGACGGCGCCGTAGGTCGGCCAGTCGCTCTCCGGGAGGTCCGGGAAGAGCTTCTTCATCGCGGACGGGTTCATCATCGCCCCGGACAGCAGGTGCGATCCGGGGTTCTTGCCCTTCTCCACGAGCGCCACGGGCACCTCGCCGAGCGACTCCATGAGCGCATCGTCCTCGGCGAGGAGCTGGGTCAGGCGGATTGCGCAGGCGAGGCCGGCCGGGCCGCCACCGACGATCACGATCCCGACCTCGATGCGCTCGTCCTCGGGGTCGGTGGGCGCGCCGACGAACTCCCTCGCGGAGTCGACCGGCGGCGGAAACTCGATCGGCGCCGTGCTCATCAAGCCTTCTTCGCGTTCACGGCCTCGACGAGCTTCGGGATGATCTTGTTGAGGTCGCCCACGATGCCGAGGTCGGAGAACTCGAAGATCGGCGCGTTCGGGTCCTTGTTGATGGCGATGATGTTCTCCGAGGACTGCATCCCGACCTTGTGCTGGATCGCCCCGGAGATGCCGGCCGCCACGTAGAGCTTCGGCGCCACCGTCTTGCCCGTCTGGCCGATCTGCGCGGCGTACGGGTACCAGCCCGCGTCGACGACCGCGCGGGTGGCCGCAACGGCGCCGCCGAGCGCGCCGGCGAGCGACTCACAGAGCTCGAAGCCCTCGGCATTGCCGAGGCCGCGGCCGCCGGCGACGAGGATGTCGGCGTCCTCGATGTTCACGTCCGCCCCACGCTGCTCGCCGCGCTCCACCATCACGGCCTTGGTCGAGTGGTCCTCGAAGGCCACGTCGACGTCCTCGACCGTGGCCGCGGCGTCACCGGACTCGACCGCATCGAACGCGTTCAGACGCCCGATGATGATTCCTGGCTCGCCGACATAGCCGACGTCGACGACCTGGGAGTCCTGCAGGATCGGCCGCTCGGCCACGAGCTTGCCGTCCTCGACCCTGACCGCGGTGACCTCCATGGTCACGCCGGCGTTCAGACGGGCCGTCAGGCCGGCGCCGATCTCGAATCCGAGCAGGCCGCCGCCGAAGAGCGCGTACTTGAAGCCGTTGTCGGCGATCACCTTGGCCATCGCGTCGACGACGGGCTGGGCGAGCCCCTCGGGACCCTTGACCCGGTAGACCTTGGACACGCCGTACTTGCCGAGCGAGGAACACAGCTCGTCGCTCAGGTCGTCGCCACCGACAACGACCGCCGCGGCCTCGCCACCGAGCTCCTTGGCGAGCTTCGCGCCCTCGGAGACGGCGCCGAGCGAGTTCTTGTTGAACTCGCCCTCGTAATGAAGTGCGTAGACGAGGATGCTCATGCCAAAAGCTTCCTTTCCTCGAGCCAGGCGACGATGCGCTCGACCGTCTCGTTCGTGTCCTCGTCCTCGATGATCTCGCCGGCGGCCTTCTCGGGCGGCGGGTTGATGGCAAGGACCTCGGTCCTCGAGCCCTCGTTGCCCACCCGGCCGGACTCGATGCCCACGTCCCCCGTGGAGCGGACGTCGCGCGGCTTCTTCTTCGCGCCCATGATCGCCTTGAGCGAGGGATAGCGCGGCTCGTTGATCGCGTCGCCGACGGAGATCACGGCCGGCAGCTCGACCGAGACGGTGTCGTAGCCGTACTCGGCCTGGCGCTCGCAGCGCAGCTTGCCGTCCTCGATGTCGAGGTTGATGACCTGCGTGAGCGAGGGCATCTTCAGGTGGTCGGCCACCACGGCGCCGATCGTGTAGCACTCGCCGTCGGCAGACTGCTGGCCCAGCAGGACGAGGTCGGGCGACTCCGACTCGAGCACCTTCGCGAGCGCGTAGCCCGTGGCGCACACGTCGGAGCCGGCGAGCGCCTCGTCGGTGAGGTGGACCGAGCGGTCGGCGCCGAGCGCGACCGCCTTGTTGAGCGTGCGACCGGCGTCGGCGGGGGCCATCGTCACGGCGACGATCTCCTCGACCTCCACCGCGCCGCCCTCACGAATCTGCATGGCGGCCTCGATGGCGTGGGTGTCGAACTGGTTCAGCGTGGTCTCGCCCGAGCGGTCGAGGCGCTTGGAACCCGGGTCCATGCGCTTCTCCACTGCGGCGTCGGGCACCTCTTTGACGAGGACGCAGATCTTCACGGAAGCTTCTCCTTGACTGGAAACGTGGCGCGCGGAGAGGCGGTGCGTAGCGGCCTCCGCCCCGCGGCGGGAGGGCAGTCTACCCGATTGACTGACGAGTCAATCGCCCGCCAGTTGCCAGCCGGCTGCGGAGCATCGCCTGCCTGCGTCATCGGGGCTCCGCGTGCTTAGCACGCGTTCGCCCCTGCTTCCTTGGCAGGCGGGCTCCTCGCCGGCTGGCGCCTGTCGGAGGCGTCAGGCCGGGACGGCGCCGCGGATGAAATCGATGATCCCCTGCACCGGGGCGCCGGGGGTGAACACTTCGGCCACCCCCAGCTCCTTCAACTCCGGGATGTCGTCGTTGGGGATCGTCCCGCCCACGACGAGCACCACGTCCTCGGCGCCCTCGTCCTTGAGAAGCGCGGCGATCCGCGGCACGAGCGTCATGTGGGCTCCGGACAGGATCGAGAGCCCGACGGCGTCGGCGTCCTCCTGCAGCACCGTCTCGACGATCTGCTCGGGGGTCTGGTGGAGCCCCGTGTAGATCACCTCCATGCCGGCGTCGCGGAGCGCGCGGGCGATGATCTTGGCTCCGCGGTCATGCCCGTCGAGGCCCGGCTTGGCCACCACGACCCGGATCTTGCGGCTGGACACGTGCGGCAGGTTACCCAGCCGAAGGTGGCTCTGGCTCGCGTGAGCGGCGCTGGATCGCGATTCCAAGAGCGAGCATCAGCAACCCGAGGATCGCGAGCGCAGCGGCATCCGCGCCCGTGGCCGGGAGGTCCGAGCTGGAATCGGACGAGCTGGAGTCGGACGAGCTGCTGCCGGAGCTCGAGTCGGTCGAGCCGCTGTCGCCCGTGCCGGTGCCGGAGTCGTCGTCGGAGCCGCTGTCGCCGCTGGTCGAGGCCTCCACCACCACGGTGCCCTCCATGTTCGGGTGAGGCGTGCAGATGTAGGCGAACGTGCCGGCCTCGTCGAAGGTATGCGAACGGGATTCGCCCTCGGGGAAGATGCCCGTGTCGAAGCTGCCGTCCGACGCCGTCGCGGAATGGGCCGTCGGGCCGTCGTTCGTCCACGTGACCGTGTCGCCCTGCTGGATCGTGATCTCGGCGGGCGCGAACTGGAAGTCGCTGATCGTCACGGACTTCGTCGCGGCGGCGACGGCCACGCGCCTGGGCTTCCCGCGCTTCGCGGCCGGCTTCGCTCGATCGGAGGGCGACTTCGCCGGGACCGGCTCGGTGGGCACCGGTCCCGGAGCGGCCGGCTGCGCGGCCGTTGCCGGCGCCGGCTCGGCCGCAGGAGGCGCTGCGGGCGGGGGCGCCGGCTCTGCTGGAGCGGGCGCGGCCGGCCCGGGCTCCGCGGGCTCGGGAGCCTCGGGAGCGGTCTCGGAAGGGACCGTCTCGGCCGGAACGGTCTCGGCGGCCGGCGTGGGCGTCTCCGGGGCCGGCGGCTCCTGCTGCGCGAGCGGCGCGCCCGGCAGCACCGCCGCCGCGACGAGCGCGTAGATCGCAGCCAGCACAATCCAGTGCCTCATCGACGCCGGACCCTAGCTCCTGTCGCGGCCCGGGGGCGCCTGGTCGCGGCAACACGGCGCGTTGGCACACGCGCGCGGCCGGCGGCGGGTCAGAAGACCGGCGTCTCGGTGTAGGTGCCGAAGACCCGTTGGAGGGATTGGATGATTTCGCCTTCGGTGGCGTGGGCGCGGGCGGCGTCGAGCAGCGGCTCCATCAGGTTGCGGTCGCCGCCGGCGGCCTCGCGCAGCTCGGCCAGCGCTGCCTCGACCGCGGCGGCGTCGCGGCCGGCGCGCACGGCCTGGACGCGGCCGATCTGCTTGCGCTCGAGCTCCGGCGGGATCCGGAGGATCTCGAGCTCGCGGTCCTGCTGCTGCTGGTAGCGGTTGACGCCGACGATCACCCTGTCGCCGCGCTCGATCTCCTCCTGCAGGGTGAAGCTGGCGTCGGCGATCTCGCGCTGGGGGTAGTTCTGCTTGATCGCCTCGACCATCCCCCCCAGCTCGTCGATCCTGCGGAAGTACTCGTAGGCGGCCTGTTCCATGCGGTCGGTCAATGCCTCGACGAAATATGAGCCCCCGAGCGGGTCGATCGTGTTCGCGACCCCGGTCTCGTGGGCGATGATCTGCTGCGTGCGGAGCGCGACCCGGACCGCCTCCTCGGTCGGCAGCGCCAGCGCCTCGTCAAAGCTGTTGGTGTGCAGCGACTGGGTGCCGCCCAGCACCGCCGACAACGCCTCCAGCGCAGTGCGCACGATGTTGTTGAGCGGCTGCTGCGCCGTCAGCGACACCCCCGCCGTCTGGGAGTGGAAACGCATCAGAAGCGAACGCTCATCCCTGGCCCCGTACGTGTCGCGGAGCTCCCTGGCCCAGATCCGCCGCGCGGCCCTGTACTTCGCGATCTCCTCGAAGAAATCGATATGCGCGTTGAAGAAGAAACTGAGCCGGGGCGCGAACTCGTCCACGCCCAGCCCGCGCTCGAGCGCCCGCTCCACGTACGTGAAGCCGTCCTTCAAGGTGAACGCCAGCTCCTGCTGGGCCGTCGAGCCGGCCTCCCGGATGTGATAGCCCGAGATCGAGATCGGGTGCCAGCGCGGCATCCGCCGGGCGCAGAACTCGACCATGTCCGTCACCAAACGCATGGCCGGGTCGATCGGGAAACACCACTCCTTCTGCGCGATGTACTCCTTCAGGATGTCCGTCTGGATCGTGCCCGCCAGCCTGTCCGCCCCCACCCCCTGGCGCTCCGCCGCGACCACGTAGAACGCCAGCATCACCGCCGCCGGCGCGTTGATCGTCATCGACGTCGAGACCTCGCCCAACGGGATCCCTTGGAACAGCGTCTCCATGTCATCCAGCGAATCGACGGCCACACCCTCGCGGCCGACCTCGCCCACGGAACGCGGATGATCCGAGTCGTGCCCCATCAACGACGGCATGTCAAACGCCGTCGACAACCCCGTCTGGCCATGCTCGAGCAAATACCTGAAACGCTCGTTCGTCTCCTCGGCCGTCCCGAAGCCCGCGAACTGGCGCATCGTCCACAACCGACCGCGATACATGCTCGGGTACACACCGCGCGTGAACGGAAACTCGCCCGGCAGACCGATCGCGTCCGACGGCGGCAGATCCACCTCCGTGTAGAGCGGCTCGACCGTCTCCCCACTCAACGTCGTAAACAACGCATCGCGCTGCGGCGACGCGGAGAAGCGCTCCCGATACCAGCGCTCCGCATCCGTCATCTCCCGAGGCTCAACCGCCATGGGGATGAGTCTAAGCCGCGTCGCGACGCGCCGCCCTGGCCTGCGCGTTCACCGTGCGCAGCGCCAGGGCCGCGGTCCAGCTGAAGTCGCGGGTACCGAGGCCGCGCCCCGAGTCGGGCACGAAGTACTCGCGCATGCCGCCGCCCTCGACCGCGTCCAGCATGCGGGCCCGCAGAGTCGCGGCCGCCTCGTGCTCGCCGTGCTCGTCGAGTCCGTGCGCGCAGAGCCAGGTGACATTCGCCCAGACCGGCCCGCGCCAGTAGTTGCGCGGTGAGCGGTCCGGATCGTCAGCGGCGAGCGAGCGCACGCCGTAAGGCGAGGCGAGCCGCCCGTCGACGACCTCGCGGGCGAGGGCGCTGACCTGGTCGCGTGCCAGGCCGGGACTGAGCACCGCCAGCGCGCTACCGGCCCCGAGGACCGTGAGCGGCGACCCGTCGACCATGTCGACCGCGCGGATCAGCCCGTCCGAGCCCGCCCGGGCGCGCAGCGCCGCGGCGACCCGCTCGGAGCCGGACCTGCTCTCCTCCGCGACCGCCTCGTCACCGAGGTCGGTGGCGAGCAACGCGAGGTCGTGACAGGAGCGCGCGAGGATCGCGCTGAAGCCCGGATCGAGTACCCGGAACGCGCCGGCGCGGGCGAGGCGCACCTGGTCCCAGTCGATGGCGGTGCCGCGGCGCACGAGCGTGAGGAAGCGGCGGTAGTGCTCGTCGCTCGGCCGCTCCGCGGCGTCGACCGAGTGGGTGTCGCGCCGGTGGAGGACGGACACTTCGGGCAGCACCCGCCAGAGCGGGGCATCCCATTCGAGCGCGTTGTCACGCCCGGACTCCCAGGGGTGGACGAGCACCGGCTCGCGGACGCCACGCGGGTCGCGCTCCTCGAGCAGGAAGCGATGCCAGGCCAGCAGCGGGGGCAAGAGGGCGGCCGCGCGCCCCTCGTCGGGATGCCGCTCGAACAGGAGCCGCGCGCAGGTGGCGGCGACCGGCGGCTGCGTGATGCCGGAGATCCGGCGGCCGTCCACGCTGAAGCGCCTGCCCCACCAGCGCGGCCCCGGGAGGTAGCGCGCGTACGGTCGCGCGACCGAGGTGAGAACGCTCCGCAGCCGGCCGTTGAAACGGTCGGGGACGCGCGTGTGAAAGGCGATGTGCGGAATCATCCCCTGGACGTCGCGCGCGCCGGCCAGCGTCTCGAGCTCGGTCCAGGCGCGCGCCGGGTCGAGCTCCGCCCAGCCGAGCGCGGCCAGAGCCGAGTCCCAATTCCACTGGTGCGGATAGGTGGAGCGCGACGGGACGGTGTAGCCGCCGTTGTCGTTGCCGCGCAGGACGCGCTCGGCCGCAGCGGGCAGACCGGCTTCGGGTAAGGGGACCACGCTCGACGCCATTCTCTGTCAGGCGTCGGCGGCGCGCGGGAAGGCGCCGCCAGGGTCAGCGGCCGAGGCGGAGGCGGCGCAGGCGGCTCGGGCGGCGCACGCGCGCGGCCACATAGCCGCCTCCGGCGGCGATCAGGACCACGCTTCCCACGGCAGCCAGGAGCTTCAGGTGGCGCCCGAGCTTGTCGAAGCGCATGATGCGCCAGCCCTCCGCGCGGGCGATCCGCTCGAGCTCGGCATCCGGGTTGACGGCCACCGGGTGGCCCACCACCCGCAGCATCGGCAGGTCGGACTCCGAGTCCGAGTAGGCGTACGACTCGGACAGGTCGATCCCCTCGCGTGCGGCGAGCTCGCGGATCGCCTCGGCCTTGCCCTCGCGGTAGGTGAACGGCCCCGCCGGCCGGCCGGTGTAGACGCCGTCCGAGATCTCACTGCGCATCCCGATCCCGCCGTCGAGCACGAGCACATGCGCGAGCACCTCGGCGAGCTCCTGTGAGGCGGCGGTGACGATGTACACGACCCGCCCGGCGTCCTGGTGGGCATAGGCCTCGTCGAGCACCTCGCGGTAGAGCAACGGCAGCACGCCCGCGAGCACGTCGGGCCCCAGCCGCGCCAGGTCGACGACGCGCTGGCCCGCGATGGCGTCGAGGATCCGGCTCCGCAGCTCGTCGGTGCCCTGGTCGGTGGAGCCCTGCAGGCGGAAGCGGATGTTCGCCCACGCGTCGCTCGCCAGCCGGCGCCGGGAGACCATCCCGTTCTTGTAGGCGGCGCGCGCGAAGTGCACGGCGCTCGAGCCCTCTATGAGGGTCTTGTCGAGATCGAAGAAGGCGGCGGCCCGCCCCGCCACCAGGTGCTACGCGCCGTTGACTTCGACGATCATGGCGTCGCCCTGCCCCCCACCGGAGCAGATCGCAGCCACGCCGAGGCCGCCGCCGCGGCGGCGCAGCTCATTGACGAGCGTCATGAGGATGCGCGCTCCGCTGGCCCCGATCGGGTGACCGAGGGCGATCGCACCGCCGTTCACGTTCACCTTCGACTCGTCCACCCCGAGCATGCGCATCGAGTTGAGCGCCACCGACGCGAAGGCCTCGTTGATCTCGAACAGGTCGATGTCGTCGACCGACAGGCCGGCCTGCTCGAGCGCCTTGGTGGTCGCGTTGGCGGGGGTGCGAGCGAGATAGGGAAACTCGTCGGCCACGGCCGCCTGGGTCACGATCGTGGCCAGCGGGCTGCGCCCGTTGGCGCTCGCCCACTCGTCGGAGGAGAGCACGAGCGCGCCCGCCCCGTCGTTCACTCCCGGAGCGTTGCCGGCTGTGTGCGCGCCGTCTTTGTGGAACGCGCCGCGCAGCTTCGCGAGCGACTCGAGCGAGCTCTCGCGCCTCGGCGCCTCGTCCACCTCGACCGTGGTGTCGCCCTTACGCGAGCTGACCGTGACAGCGACGATCTCCTCGGGCAGACGGCCCTCGTCGGTGGCGCTCACGGCGAGCTCGTGCGAGCGCAGCGCGAACTTGTCCATGTCCGCGCGGGTGATCTCGAGCTCCTCGCCGACCTCGTCGGCCTCTTCCCCCATGTGCTTGCCGGTGAACGGGTTGGTGAGCCCGTCGTGCACCATCGCGTCGAGCGCCTTCGCGTCTCCCATCCGATACCCGAAGCGAGCCTGCTTGAGCATGTAGGGAGCGCTCGACATCGACTCCATGCCGCCCGCCACGGCCAGGTCGAGGTCGCCGGCGCGCACTGCCTGGTCGACGATCCCGGCCGAGCGCAGCCCGGACGCGCAGACCTTGTTGACGGTCTCGCTGGAGACTTCCTTCGGGATTCCGGCCTTGATCTGCGCCTGTCGGCTCGGGATCTGGCCCTGCCCGGCCTGGAGCACCTGTCCGAACACGACGTGCTCGACCTGCTCGGGCGAGACCTCGGCACGCTCGAGTGCGGCTGCCATCGCCGTTCCGCCGAGCTCGGTGGCGTCGAGCGACGCGAGGCCGCCTCCCATCTTTCCGAACGGCGTGCGGGCGGCACCGAGGATCACGGTCTTGGGCATCTGAGCTGCGTCTCCTTGCGAGTTGCGGGGGCCGCAACGATATCGCCGGGATATGCTCCCGCGCCGATGCCGGGACCCACCGTCACAGCCAGCAGCGGGCCGCCCGAGGAGACCGCGGCCGACACCCGCGTCGTCGGCCTGTACGAGGGCGAGACGCTCGCCGACCCGGAGCTGCAGGCGCTCGTGGAGCTCGGCGAGGCCAAGCCCGGGCTCAAGAAGGTCGCCGTCGCGCACGAGGACGCGCCGGGAGGGGGCCGGCGCCGGGTCCTTATCACGGGACTCGGCAAGCGCGACGAGTTCGACGCCGAACGCGCTCGCGTTGCGGCCGCCGCCGCGGCCGGGCGTGCCAAGGAGCTCGGCGCGGTGTCGCTCTCATGGGCCACACCGCCCGGTCCCGGCGTGGCAGCAGCGCTCGTGGAGGGCACGCTCCTCAAGCTGTACGCGTTCGACCGCTTCAAGTCGTCGAAGGAGGACGACGGCGCCGGGGTGGAGGCGCTCGAGATCAGGGGCGACGGCGTCGACGCCGGCGAGGTCGAGCGGGCACGGATCGCGGCCGGCGCGGCCAACGCCGCCCGCGACCTCCAGAACCTCCCCTCCAACGTCGCCACGCCCGTATTCCTGGCCGAGCGGGCCTCCGAGATCGCGGCGCAGCATGACGCGCTCGAGGTGGAGCTGCTCGATCGCGAGGCGATCGCGGCTCGCGGGATGGGGGCCTTCGCCGCGGTGGCGCAGGGCACCGAGGCCGAGCCGCGGCTGATCGTGCTGCGCTGGCGACCGCCGGGCGCGGGCGGACCGCACCTCGCCTTCGTCGGGAAGGCCGTGACGTTCGACACCGGCGGGATCTCGATCAAGCCCTCGGCCAAGATGCAGGAGATGAAGTTCGACATGTCGGGCGGCGCCGCGGTGATCGAGGCGATGGCCGGCGTCGCCGAGCTGGGCGTCCCGGCCACGATCACCGCCGTGGTGCCGTCGACCGAGAACATGCCGAGCGGCAGCGCGGTCAAGCCGGGCGACATCGTCACCGCGATGAACGGAAAGACGATCGAGGTGAACAACACGGACGCCGAGGGCCGCCTGATCCTCGCCGACGCGCTCTGCTACGCGGTGGAGCAGGGCGCCGAGCGGATCGTCGACCTGGCCACGCTCACGGGCGCGATCCTCGTCGCGCTCGGCCACACCTACTGCGGCCTGTTCTCGAACGACGACGACTGGTACCGCCAGGTCGAGGCGGCCTGCCAGGCGAGCGGTGAGCTCGGCTGGCGCCTCCCGCTCCATCCCGAGTACCTCGAGCTGACCAAGGGGCAGTACGCCGACCTCACGAACGCGGCCGAGCAGCGCGTGGCGATGTCGAGCTACGCGGCGGAGTTCCTGCGCCAGTTCGTCGACGATCGCCCGTGGGTGCACATGGACATCGCCGGGACCGCCTGGGGGATGAGCCGCAACTACGTGGGCAAGGGCGCCAGTGGTTTTGGCACCCGGACGCTGATCGAGCTGGCCCGGAGCGCGGCGGCGACGTAGGCCCGCGCAGGCCTTCGACGTACGCCTCCGCAGGCCCGGTTTCACGCTGTTTCACGTTGTGTGACATTGGTCACACTTGCGTTTGACTCGCTAATCGGGTGGCTACCGTGACCGCGTAAGCCGAACTCGGCCCTGTCCGCGTGCGGGAGAGATCGCGCGGGCTCGGCAAGCCCTGGCGGGCGTCCTTCGGGACGTCAATGCCGGGCAGGCAACACCCGGAGGTTCCTCCGTTGAAGAAGCAGGTGACAATCCTGCTGCTGTCCGCGTGCGCGCTCGTGCCCGCGGTGGCAGCCGGAGCGCCGGCCCTGGCCCAGACGAGTCAGCCGGCGCTTGAGACCATGACAACCACTGGCGGCACCGGAGCCGCCGTCTTCCCACAGGCAAAGGCCGCCGGTGCTGATATTCGGCGCGCCTACCGCCGATGGCGAAGAAAGCTCGACCACTACGGGGTGCAGCGCGGCCGCAACCTCGTCGTGGCCGCCCGGAGCCGGCAGCGCCCGCCCACGGCGCAGGAGCTGCGGCGCTCGATCCATCGCATGCAGAAGCGCTTCCACCGCTTCCTCCGCACGCCGGAGGGCCGCTCGGTCGCGTTCCGCTTCAAGGTGCGGCGAATCCCCAACTGGGGCCAGCAGCACCTGGAGTCCATCGCCGCGTGTGAGTCCCACGGCAACCCGCGCGCCATCGGTGGCGGCGGGACGTACCGCGGGATGTACCAGTTCAGCTTCAGCACCTGGCAGGTCGTCGGCGGGTCCGGCGACCCGGTGGCCGCGTCGCGTCACGAGCAGACGTGGCGCGCATGGCTGCTGCTGAGCCGGCACGGCTCGGGCCACTGGCCCATCTGTGGATAGGACGCCGCCTGGCCGGCTGCGAACCGGCGCCTGGCGGCGTCCTCGGGGGCGGACGGGCTCCAGCCCTGTCCGCCCCCTGCGTCCTTGCCAGGCTTGGTTCTCGCTCGGCAGGCGACGCCCTAAGCCCGCTCCGTCCGGCGCTGCTCCTCGCGCGTCGTCTCGCGCTCCGAGCCCGGCTCGTAGTCGCCCTTGGTGTCAGGGTCGATGTCGTGGGCGCGGGCGTGGTGGTGCTCCGCTTCGACGCCGCTGTTCCTCCGCTCGGACGGCCTGTTGGCGCGCCTCCGCCTCCTCGCGGCGGGCTCTGGCGGCGCGTTCGTCGGCCTCGGCGCTCATCTGGTCGGCCTCGGCGCCACGGACCTCCGCTTCGCGCCTGATCTCACGGGCCTCGTGGCGCCGTGTCTCGTGCGCGCGATCGCGGCTCCGCTTGCCGAGCCACATGACCAGTGCCAGCACGATCAGGGCACCGATGACGATTGCGATGATCGCTCCAGCGCTCATTCGGACTCCTTCGTCGGTTGCCCGAACCGGCTACCCCGAATCGGCAGCCGGTATCCCTATTTCGACTCGGCCGTCTCGGGCTCGTCCAGCTCGTGCAGCTCGCGCTTCAGCACCTTGCCGGTGGCATTGCGCGGCAGCTCTTCGATGAACCAGATCTCGCGCGGGACCTTGTAGCGCGCGAGGTTCTGCTTGACGTGCGACTTCAGCTCGTCCTCACTCGCGTCGCGCCCCTGCTCGAGGACGACGAAGGCGCGCAGCCGCTGGCCGAAGTCGGCGTCGTCGACGCCGATGGCCGCGGCCTCGGACACCGCGTCGTGGCGAGCAAGCGTGTCCTCGACCTCCTTGGGGAAGACGTTCTCGCCGCCCGACACGATCATCTCGTCGTCGCGGCCCTCGACGAACAGCCGGCCGTCGGCATCGAAGCGCCCGACGTCGCCCGTCGACATGAAGGCCCCGATCACCTCCTTGGAGCCGCCGCCGGTGTAGCCCTCGAAGAGCATCTCGTTGGTGACGAATATCCGCCCGGGCTGACCCTCGGGCACCTCCTCCCCGTTCTCGTCAAGGAGCTTCACGAGCGTCCCGCGCGGCGGGCGTCCGGCGGTGCCGGGGGCGGCGCGCATGTCCTCGGGCGTGGCGATCGACGCCCACGCAACCTCGGTGGATCCGTAGAGGTTGTAGAGCGTGTCGCCGAAGGCGTTCATCCAGTGGGTGGCGAGATCGCCGGGCAGCGCCGAGCCGCTCGCGGCCACCACCTTCAGCGAGGACACGTCGTACTTCGCGCGCGTCTGCTCCGGCAGGTCGAGTATCCGCTGCATCATCACCGGCACCACGACGAGCGAGTCGCAGCGGTAGCGCGCCACCGCGGCGAGGCAGGGCTCGGGATCGAACTTGCGCCGGAGGACGTACGTGGTTCCCAGGATGAGGCCGAGCGAGAAGTGCGCGAGCCCCCACGAGTGGAAGAGCGGCGCCGCGATGTGGGAGACCTGGCGCGTCTTCAGCGGGATCGCCGAGAGGAGCGAGACGACCGGGTCGAGCGACTGCGGGTTGCCGCGCGAGGCGCCCTTCGGGCTTCCCGTGGTGCCGCTCGTCAAGATCGTCACGCGGCCCTCGCGAGCCGGCGGCACCACGTCACCCGCGTCCCCCGCGCGGATCAGCTCGTCGAGCGTGGGGTCGGCGCAGCTGTCCGAGTCGTGCCAGGCCACGAAGCGCTTGCGCCGCTTCCCCGCCTCCTCGAGCAGGCCGCCGAACTCCTCGTCGTAGATGAGGGCTCTCGGCTTCTCCCGTTGCGCGACCTCGGCCAGCTGGGGACCGGCGAACGCGGTGTTGAGATAGAGGGCGTCGGCGCCGAGCTTGGACACCGCGATCGTGG
The DNA here is from genome assembly GCA_963757815.1 of uncultured Thermoleophilaceae bacterium. Lineage (GTDB taxonomy): Bacteria > Actinomycetota > Thermoleophilia > Solirubrobacterales > Thermoleophilaceae > JACVRW01. The sequence goes on from CAVWSN010000029.1 coordinate 42,444, forward strand.
ACTCGATGAAGCCGCGATGGTTCCGGCACATGATTCCCACGCCGTCACCCTCAACGACTCCCGCATCCGCGAGCGAGTGCGCGAGTGCGTTCGTGCGGAAGTTGACCTCCGAGTAGCTGAGTGTTCCGAGCTCGTCGACGATCATCGGGTCGTCCGGGTAGCGGGCGGCGAGCGAGATCGCACCGGCGGCGGGGCTCCGCCCCCAGTGCTGGAGGGTGCGCACGAAAGCCCAGAGCCGGTCGGGACGGATCGGCCGGATGACGCCGGCGTCGATGAGCACCTTGACGCTCCCGAGTTGATAGACCGCCTGCCCCGGCAACCGCTTTACAAGCTCGCTCACCTGATCGCACCCTCCTGCGCTTCGACTCTGTCCGCTCAATTGTGAAGTGTCCGGGCAAGGCGCCGCCGCCGGGCGCCCGGGGGCCATGCCGGCAGCCCTGCCTCAGGCCGCGCTGCGGCGCCCCACCGGACGGAGCTCCGGCCAGGTCGACGGCGGGCCAGCCGGCCGCTCGATCTTGTGCGACTCGCCCTGGGGGAGATCCGCGAGCAGGGCTCGCAGGGGCGCGCCGCGGAGCTGCTCGGCCACGGTCCGGCGCGCGGTCTCGATCACCTCTTGGCGCCGCTCGGCGCTCATCCAGTTGCGGCCCATGACCGCAAGGTCCGCAGCACTCGGCTCGATCACGACGACCTCGGTGCCGAAGCGACGCACCTTGCGCTCCTCATGGGCGAGCCTGCGCCGGCCGGCCCCGTTGGTGAGCGCCGGGAGCAGGTCGAGCAAGCCGGCCGCCCTGTCCGGGCTCGTCAGCGGATTGAGGCAGATGACGACGTCGAGTCCACGGCCGGCGACCAGGTCGAGGTTGGAGACGGAGCAGACCCCGCCGTCCACATAGCGTCGCCCACCGATGCGGACCGGCCGGTAGAAGCCCGGGATGGCACAGGACGCGGCGACCGCCTCGGCGATGTCGGCCGGCGGCGAGTCGAGCCGCCCGAACGGGATGCGGCGGCCTGACTCGTAATCGCACGCGACCGCCCAGTAGTTCGGGTGATCGACCCATTCGTCCGGCACCGCCCGGCGAACAATCTCCTGGAGCGAATCGGTCGAGATGAAGCCCGCCGGTATCCACCCGGCGAGCATCTGAAGCGGGGTGTGACGCAGTGGGTTGCGGAGCGCCGTGAAGGCCATCCGGAGCGAGCCGGGTCCGATGGCCGGGAGGCCGCGATGGACCTTGAAGACGGCTCCGGCCGCGCGGTCGGCGTCCGCTGCCGGGCGGCCATCGGGCCCGGTGAGTCCGTCGAAGACCTCCCCGCGCGAGTGAGCGACCATGAACCAGGGCGGCACGCCGGCCGCGACCAGGGCGCCGATCATCGAGCCGGCCGAGGTCCCCACGATGTACTCCGCGCTGCCCGGGTCCCAGCGGGTCTCCCGAGCGAGGGCGTCGAGCCCTCCGGTGAGCCAGGCGCCGCCGAGCACTCCGCCCGCGCCCATCACGAGCCCCACCTTCATTGACGTCCGCTTTCCCGCAGCGCCGGGCCCGATAACCCGGGAGTCGGCCGAACCATCGTGCCGAAAGGGTAGGAGCCGGACCGGCCGCGACGAGCCGGACCGGGCGCGCCGAGCCGGACCGGCGGCGCGGCCGAGCCCAACCGGCCCGCCTTGGTGTCGCCGGACGACACCGAGCCGGGTTCGTAGCGGACGCCGGCGCCCCCGGCCGCGGACGGCGGCCGCGCGGCTCAGTTCAGGACTCGTCGCTCGTTGGATCGTGGTACGCCTCCTTGCGCCAGGGCGGCTCGATGTGCTCGTCGAGCCGGCGGTAGCGGCGTCGGTCGTGTGTCTCGAGCGGGATCAGGCGCAGGCCCTCGCCGGTCGAGGTGCGCTCCCGCAGTTCGGGTCCCGGGTAGACGGGCCGCAGCCGACCGTGCTCCTCACGCATCGGGATGTGGCCGGCATGGCTCCCGCGCGACACCCGCGTCCAGCCCGTGCGGGGCATCCAGCGGTTGTGGCAGCGCGCCGACTTGCAGCCTTGGTAGTGACCGTGCGAGCTCGCCCGGGCCCAAGCGCTCCCGTCCGGATCGAGGCGCACCTGGTAGCTCTCCCAGTCGTCCCGGTGGAACCCGAACCAATCGCTCGACCCGGTCACGAGCTTCTTGATTCGGGGGAGGAGCCAGCTCGCCTCCCAGGCCTTGTCGGCGCCGGCGAACGTCGTGTTCGAGTCGGGGTAGTAGAGCCAGTACTGGATGTACGTGCGCTCGCCGCGCCGCAAGACGCGCGTGTAGACGGTGGCCCGCGCGCCGCCGGCGCCGCCATGAACGTCGAGGTCCGGGTCGTCGTCTGCGCTCGCGCACTCCGGCCGCCGGCATCGGCGCCAGTCGACCGGCAGCCGGCGCTCTCCGCGCTCGTAGACGAGATTGGGCGCCTGCTCGCGGACGAGCGCCGCGACGCCCGGGCCGTAGGCCTCGGCGAGGGCGCGCTGTCCGTCGTCGCAGCCGCCGCGGGCCGCGCACACGAAGCGGTGAGCGAGGAAGCCGCCGAACGAGCGGCCGTCGATCGGGGGACCGATGGCGGCGAGCGCGCCGAGCGCAAGCGAGCAGACCAGAACGAGCCCGACCCACTCGATCGAAGCCTGCCCGAGCTCCGCATCGCGATCCGCGGCGTCGCCGCGCCAGCGCGTGCCCGGGCGATCGCCGCGCCGGCCTCGGCGCCGTCGCGTCAGGACCGGGCCCGCCGCGAGCGCCGCCCCAAGGGTCCAGGCGAGCGCCACCGCCGGGCGGCCGGCGTGCAGGACGTCGCGCGCGAGGAAGCCGAGGCCGCCGCCGCCGATCAGCGCGAGCCAGACCGCCGTGGCCCACGACTGGACCCGGGCGAGTGCAGAGTCAACCTCGTCCACCTACTCCTCCGTGAGGAACCCGTAGGGGTTCAGGCAGCCGTTCGCGATGTCGACCGCTTCTGCAAGCGGCATCACCTGATTCGGCGCGCGCGGGTGCTCGAGCTCGTAGCGGAAGCGGCGGTAGCCGATGCAGACGATCCACGCGCGCTTTACGAGCGTCACGCCCACGGCTCGCAGCCGGCGGAGCGCGTCGATGGCCCTGGCCCGCGTGACGGGGGCGGGCGCCCGCGTGATCGGGGGAGGCGCCCGCGTGATCGGAGGAGGCGCCCCCGACCGAGCCGGCGACGCCACCCCCGGCCGGCCGGGGGCCACGGCCCCGGCCGGCGCGCCCGCGCACGCTCCGCCAGCCGCACACGCGGCCCCGCCAGGCGCGCCCGCGCACGCTCCCCTCGCCGCACAGGCGATCCGGTTGGCCACCATCTCCCCCACGCCCCGGTCGCCTCCCCACGGCGCACGGAACGCGGCGAGCGCGCCCAGCGCGACCGTCACGAGCAGCACGGTGCCGACCCATTCGGGCGCCGCCTGCCCGGCTTCCCCCGCCACGATCCGCGATCGCATGGCTCGCGACCGTACGGGCGTGCGGCGAACGGGTGGGTCACGTGTGTGACAACTCAGAACTCAATTAGTCCTTAACCCGAACTTAATGACCGCCGTCGCGCCGATTATTAGTCCGAGCCTTGACACAACTAAGGCGGCCTGAGAGGGTCCGCCCCGTGGCCTCTGGCACCGGCTCGCTGAGCTCGCTGCGCCAGCTCAACCGGCTTAGAATCGTGGACTTCCTGCGCCTCAACGGCACCGCAAGCAGGGCGGAGCTATCCCGTCGAACGGGTCTCTCGCGCTCAACCGTGTCCACGCTCGTAACAGACCTTCAGCGCCGCGGGATAGTCGTGGAGCAGCCCGGCCAGTTCGCCGGCGAGGGCCAGCCGGGGCGCCCGGCGGCGCTGCTCCAGCTCGACCCGTCCGCGGGAGCCGCGATCGGAGTCGACTTCGACCACGACCTCGTGCGCGTCGCTGTGTCCGACCTGTCCCGCATCGTCCTCGCCGAGGCGACGGTGCGCTTCGACGTCGACCACGACGCTGTCGGCGCGCTCGATCTCGCGGGCGACCTGGTCGACCAGCTGCTGGCCGAGGTCGGCATCGGGCGCGACCGTGCGATCGGCACCGGCATGGCGCTCGCCGGCCCCATCGACCACAAGCGCGCTGCCCTGCACAAGTCGACCGTGCTGCCCGGCTGGGTCGACATCGACGCCGGGGTGGAGCTCGAGCGGCGCGTGGGCACGACGGTGTACGTCGACAACGACGCAAACCTCGGCGCGCTCGCCGAGGTCACCCTCGGCGCCGGCCGCAACGCGCGCTTCGCCGCCTACATCCAGATCGGGTCCGGCGTCGGGGCCGGAATGGTCGTGGACGGGCGCCCGTACCGGGGTGCGCGCGGCACCGCCGGCGAGATCGGACACGTCGTCGTGGATCCCCAGGGCCCCCTGTGCCGCTGCGGCAACCGGGGCTGCCTGGAGACGGTCGCTTCGACGGGAGCGCTCGTGGGGCTCATCAACGCGAGCCGCGGCAGGCACCTGACGGTGCAGGAGATGATCGAGGAGGCGCTGAACGGCGACGCGGGCTGCCGGCGGGCGATCACCGACGCCGGGCAGGTCGTGGGACGAGTGGTGGCGGGGCTGGTCAACCTGTTCAGCCCCGAGATGGTCGTCATCGGTGGCGACCTGGGAGAAGCCGGCGAGCTCCTGCTCGAGCCGCTGCGGGAGGCCGTCAAGCGTGACGCGCTTCCGGAGGCGGCGACGGGTTTGGAGATCGTTGCGGGAGAGCTGGGCGAGCGAGCCAACCTGCTTGGTGCGCTCGCGCTGGTGCTCATGCAGTCGGAGCACGAAGTGGCCGCGCGTGTGGCGGGAGGCGCGGTGGCATGAAAGCGAGAGGGCACAGAGCCCTGCAAGGAGGAGAGGCACGTGTACAGGAGAAGAGGAGCACGCTCTGGGCGCTGGCTGCGGCCGGCGTCCTCGCGATGAGTGGTCTCGCCGCCTGCGGCGACGACGATGACGACGGCGGAGGCGGCGGAGGCGGCGGCGGCGGCGGCGGCGGTGACGGCGGGCGGGTCGGCGTCCTCCTGCCGGACACGAAGTCGTCGACGCGCTGGGAGACGGTCGACCGGCCGTCGCTCGACGAAGCCCTCAAGGAAGGTGGCGTCGAGGCCGACATCCAGAACGCCGAGGGCAACAAGAACACCCAGCAGCAGCAGGCCGAGCAGATGATCACCAACGGCGCCAACGTGCTGCTGCTGGTGAACCTCGACTCCGGCTCGGGCGCCGCGATTGCCGCAAACGCCCAGTCGCAGGGCGTCAAGGTGATCGACTACGACCGCCTCACGCTCGATACCGACGCCACCGACTACTACGTGTCGTTCGACAACGAGCGGGTCGGAGAGCTGCAGGGCCAGGGCCTCGTGGACTGCATCGGCGACAAGCAGGGTGCCCGCATCGCGGTCCTGAACGGTTCGCCGACCGATAACAACGCGACGCTGTTCAAGAACGGCTACGACTCGGTCATCAACAAGAAGTTCGACTCGGGCGATTGGACCGAGGTGGACGATCAGTCCGTGCCCGACTGGGACAACCAGCAGGCACTGACGATCTTCGAGCAGATCCTGCAGAAGGCCGACAACAAGGTCGACGGAGTGCTGGCCGCCAACGACGGCCTCGGCAACGCCGCGATCTCGGCCCTGAAGCAGCGCAAGCTGCCGCAGATCCCGGTCACCGGCCAGGACGCGACCCTGGAGGGCCTCCAGAACATCGTCAACGGCGATCAGTGCATGACCGTCTACAAGGCGATCCAGAAGGAGGCCGACGCTGCCGCGGAGCTCGCGATCGCGCTGGCCAAGGGCGAGGAGGTGTCCGCCGAGACCGACGCCGATCGACAACGGCACCGAGGAGGTTCCGAGCGTCCTGCTCGAGCCGGTGCCGGTGACGAAGGACAACGTCTCGGAGTACTTCGGGAACCCCGACTACCCGACCAAGGAGGACATCTGCGCCGGGAAGGTCGCGGCCAACTGCGAGAAGCTCGGCCTCTGACCTGACAAACCGCGTCGTGGCCGGCCCCGGAGCGCTCCGTGCGCTCCGGGGCCGGGCGGCGTAGAGTCCGCGGCAATCCGACGGGGAGAGAGCTGAATGAGCGACACACCGCTGCTCGAGCTGCGCGGGGTGAGCAAGCACTTCGGTGCCGTCATCGCGCTGCACGAGGTCGACTTCCAGGTCTATCCAGGGTGCGTCACGGCCCTGGTCGGTGACAACGGCGCCGGCAAGTCAACGCTCATCAAGTGCGTGGCCGGCATCTACCGCATCGACGGTGGAGAGATCGTCTACGACGGCAAGCCCGTGCATATCACGCACCCGCGCGAGGCATCGGCCCTCGGAATCGAGGTGGTGTACCAGGACCTCGCGCTCGCCGACAACCTCGACGTCGTCCAGAACATGTTCCTGGGCCGCGAGGAGCTGGAGCCGCTGCACACGCTCGACGAGACCAAGATGGAGGCGCGCTCGCTCGACACCCTGAAGAGCCTCTCGGTCACGACGATCCGCAGCGTGCGCCAGACCGTCGCCGGGCTGTCGGGAGGACAGCGCCAGTCGGTTGCGGTGGCCAAGGCCGTGATGTGGAACTCGCGCCTCGTGATCCTCGACGAGCCGACCGCCGCGCTCGGCGTCGCTCAGACCCGGCAGGTGCTCGACCTCGTCAAGCGACTCGCCGAGCAGGGCCTGGGCGTGGTCATGATCTCCCACAACCTGCACGACATCTTCGAGGTGGCGGACAACATCACCGTCCTGCGGCTGGGGCAGAACGTCGCCGAGTTCAAGCGCACGGAGACGACCGAGCAGGAGGTCGTGCAAGCAATCACCGCCGGCAAGCTCACCAAGGTGCCCGGCATCGTCGACGAGGAGGCCGTGGCGTGAGCACCGCCGCCCCTCCCGCTCCCTCCGGCGGCCGCCGGGCTGGGCGACGCCGTACGTGACTGGTGGACCGACGTCCGCGAGGGCCAGCTCGGCTCGCTGCCGATCATCCTCGGCCTGCTCATCATCGCCGATCGTCTTCCAGACGCAGAACGACCGCTTCCTCACCGCCGGCAACTTCGTCAACCTGATCGTCCAGTCGGCGGCCTACACGACGATCGCGATGGGCATCGTGTTCGTGCTGCTGCTGGGCGAGATCGACCTGTCGGTCGGCTACGTCTCGGGCGTGGCGGGCGTGATCGCCGCCGTGCTGCTGATCCCGGACGGCAACGAGGTCGCGCACCCGGTCGCGGTCGGCGCTCGCGCTCGGCTGTCGGGCATCGCGATCGGCACCTTCCACGGCCTGATCATCACGAAGATCGGCATCCCGTCGTTCGTGGTCACGCTGGCGGGGCTGATCGCCTGGAACGGCGTGGTGCTGCTGTTGATAGGCGCGCGCGGCACCGTCGTGCTCCAGGACGACTTCCTGATCGGCCTGGCCAACGACTTCCTGCCGGACACCACCTCGTGGATCCTGTGGCTCGTCGCGGTCCTGATCTTCGCCGGCATCCAGCTCAACGAGCTGCGCGTGCGCCGCAAGGCGAACCTCGAGCACGATCCGATCTCGCTGATCGTCCTGCGCATCGGCTTCCTCGCGATCGCGCTCGGGGTCGTGGTGTGGGTGGCGAACGAGGACCGCGGGATCCCCTACGTCTTCCTGCTGGTCGGGTTCTTCCTGCTGTTCTGGGGCTTCGTCCTCGGCCGCACCCGTTTCGGGCGCTATGTGTACGCCGTGGGAGGCAGCGCCGAGGCCGCGCGCAGAGCGGGCATCAACGTCGACCGCATCAAGATCATGTGCTTCGCGATCTGCTCGTTCATGGCTGCGGTCGGCGGCCTGATCCTCGCCTCGCGGCTGCGCTCGGTGGACACCAACGCGGGCGGCGGCGAGATCCTCCTCTACTCGATCGCCGCCGCCGTGATCGGCGGCACCTCGCTGTTCGGCGGCATCGGCCACATCAGGAGCGCGCTCCTCGGGGCGCTCGTGATCGCCTCGATCGACAACGGGCTGGGCCTGCTCGGGCTGGGCTCGGGCGAGAAGTTCGTGATCACCGGCGGCGTGCTGCTGCTGGCCGTCACGGTCGACTCGCTGTCGCGGAGGAGGCAGGCCCAAACCGGAAGAGCCTGACGCTGAAACTCGCGCTCCTCTCCACCGCGGGGATCAACGCGAAGCTGGTCGCCGGCGCGCGCCTCGTCGACGAGGTCGAGCTGGTGGCGATCGGGTCGCGCGACCGGGCGCGCGCCGAGGCGCAGGCGGCGGAGCTCGGCATCGAGCGGGCGCTCGGCTCGTACGAGGAGGTGCTCGCGGATCCCGACGTCGAAGCCGTCTACATTCCGCTGCCGAACTCGCTTCACGTCGAGTGGTCGATCAGGGCGCTCGAGGCGGGCAAGCACGTGCTGTGCGAGAAGCCGATGTCGCGCCGGCCCGAGGAAGTCGAGCGGGCTTTCGACGCCGCCGAGCGCGCGGGGCGGGTGCTCGCCGAGGGCTTCATGTGGCGCCACCACCCGCAGGCGCGCCGGCTCGTCGACCTGCTCCCTCGGGTCGGGGAGCTGAGGCTCGTCCGCGCCGCGTTCTCGTTCCCGCTGGCCGATCCGGCCGACGTGCGCCTGTCGCGCGAGCTGGAGGGCGGAGCGCTGATGGACGTGGGCTGCTACTGCGTCAGCGGCTCGCGCCTGGTGGCCGGGGAGCCGATCGAGGTGAGCGGCACGCTGATCGTGGGGGGCGACGACGTGGACACGCGCTTCACCGCGACGCTCCGCTTTCCGGGCGCCGTCCTCGCCCACTTCGACTGTGCGCTCGACCTCGCGGTCCGCGACGAGCTCGAGGTGGTGGGCTCCGAGGGGTCGCTGTTCCTCGACGATCCCTGGCACTCGCGCGTGCCGGTGATCGAGGTGCGCGGCCCCGACGGCACGGTCGAGCGCATGGAGGCGGAGTCCGAGGATCCCTACGCCTGCGAGCTCCGCGACCTGGCGGCCGCCGTGGCCGGCGAGCGGCCCCCGCTCCTGGGCCGCGACGACGCGCTCGGACAGGCCCGCACGATCGCAGCGCTGTACGAGAGCGCGGCAAGCGGACGCGCGGTGGCTTTGTAGCGGCGGCGCGTAGCCTTGCCGTCTGAAATGGCGCCCGGGTCCACCTCAATCGCTGCGCCTCCGGCGGGCATCACGACGCTCGCGGAGCGCTGGGACCCCGAGGTGATCGACCTCCCGGAGGGCCGCGCGCTGATCCGCCTGCGCGTCCCCGGCGGCACATCCTGGGACGCCCACGTGCGCGATCTTCGCCTCGAGCTCGCCCCCGCCGACGACACGCTCGAGCCCGATGCCGTGATATCCGCGGACGCCGACGCCTGGCGGCGGATCGCCGAGGACCCGCGCGGTGCGATGGGGGCGTTCCGGCAGCGCCGGCTGCGGATGCGGGGGAGCCTGCACGTGGCGGTCGGCTTCCTGGCAGCGACCGGGGGCTCGCGCGCACCGGGGCGACTCGCCTTCTCGCGGCTCGAGACGCGCGCGGGCTCGCTCTCGATCGTCTCCGCGGGCGTCGGCCCGGAGACGCTCGTCTGCCTGCACGGCCTGGGCGGAACCAAGGCCTCCTTCCTGCCCACGCTCGCGGCGCTCGCCGGCGACTACCGCGTCGTGGCGCTCGACCTGCCCGGGTTCGGCGACTCGGACAAGCCGATCGGCGCCCCCTACGACGCGCCCTGGTTCGCCCGCGTCGCCTTCGACGCCCTGGACGCGCTCGGGCTGGACTCCGCGCACCTCGCCGGCAACAGCATGGGCGGGCGGGTGGCGATAGAGGCGGGCCTGATCGACCGCTCACGGGTGCGCTCGCTCGTCCTGCTCTGCCCGGCGCTCGCCTGGCTGCGGGAGCGCCGCTGGGCGCCGATCGTGAGGCTGCTGCGCCCGGAGCTCGGGCTGCTCCAGGTGGCGCCCCGCCCCGTGGTCGAGCAGATGATGCGCCGGCTCGTGCCCGCCGCGAGCGACGGCTGGGCGGCGGCCGGTGTCGACGAGTTCCTGCGCGCCTACCTGACCCCGCGCGGGCGGGCAGCCTTCTACGCGGCGGCTCGCAACATCTACCTGGACGAGCCGCGCGGGCAGGACGGCTTCTGGGCCCGGCTGGAGGGACTCGCTCCCGACGCCCTCTTCGTGTGGGGCAGGCGCGACTCGATCGTGCCGATCTCGTTCATGCGGCACGTCGAGCGCGCGCTGCCGGCGGGGCGCCACGTCGAGCTCGACTGCGGGCACGTGCCTCAGCTCGAGCGCCCGCGCGAGACGCATGCCGCCATGCTCGACTTCCTCCGCGGGCGATCCGGTACAACTGACCCATGAGCTTCCCGCCCGGTCCGCGGCTGCCGCGGCTGGTCCAAGCGGCGCGGGTAACGGCCGAGCCGTATGCGTGGATGGCCAAGCGCCGCGAGCGCTACGGCGACGTCTTCAGCTCGCGCTTCCCGTTCTTCGGCCGGGTGGTGTACGTGGCCGATCCCGACCTCATCAAGCAGGTCTTCACCGGCACCCCGACGGTCTTCCACGCCGGCGAGGCAAACGCGACCGTCCTCGGCGACGCCCTCGGAGAGCACTCGCTTCTCACGCTCGACGAGAGCCGGCATCTCTCACAGCGCAAGCTGCTCTTGCCGCCCTTCCACGGCGAGTCCGTGCGTCGCTACGCGGAGGTGATGGCGGCGACAGCCGCGGCCGAGGTGGCGAGCTGGCCCGTCGGGACGCCCTTCGCGCTGCGCCCGCGCATGCAGGCGATCACGCTCGAGGTGATCCTGCGCGCCGTCTTCGGCGTGCGCGACGACGAGCGCATGGACCTGTTCCGGGAGCGGATCCCGCCGCTCGGGGAGCTCAACACGGCGCTCGACTTCCTGCCACTGATGCAGCGCGACCTAGGCGGGTTCTCGAAGGCGGCGCGCTTCCGGCGCGCGCTTGCGGCGGTGGACGAGCTGATCTACGCCGAGATCGCGGACCGGCGCGACACGCTGGGGGCTGACGGCGACCGCGACGACGTTCTCTCGCTGCTCCTGTCGGCCCGCCACGAGGACGGCGCGCCCATGACCGACGTCGAGCTGCGCGACGAACTGCTCACGCTGCTCACGGCGGGACACGAGACCACGGCCACCGGCCTGTCCTGGGCGTTCGAGCGGCTGCTGCGGACGCCGCGGGTGCTCGAGCGGCTGCTCGACTCCCTCGACGAGGACGAGTACCTGGACGCGGTCGTAAAGGAAACGCTGCGCGTGCGCCCCGTCGTCACCGACGTGGGACGCAAGCTGACGAGCGACATCGAGCTCGGCGGCTGGCGCCTGCCCGCGGGGACGCTGGTGCTGCCGGCGATCGCGGCCGTACACGTGCGTCCCGACCTCTACCCCGACCCGCACGAGTTCCGGCCCGAGCGCTTCCTCGACGGCGGCGCCGAGTCGTACGCCTGGCTCCCGTTCGGCGGCGGCGTGCGGCGCTGCATCGGGGCGTCCTTCGCCCAGGTCGAGATGAGGGTCGTGCTGCGCGAGGTGCTGAGCCGGGTGCGCCTGCGGGCGGCCTCAGAGCGGCCCGAGCGCCCGAGGATCAAGCACGTGACTGTGGTGCCCTCGCGCGGCTGCCAGGTGGTGGTGGAGGAGCACCTCTCGCGCGCCGGCAGCCGTGAGAGGTCGCGGGTCGCGAGCGCCTAGCTCGGTTCCCGCCCGCACTCGGGTGGTGGCGCCGGGTCGGTCCCGCGTATGGGGCGAGCGGATGCCTGGATCTGGTGGGCCAGGAGACCAACAGGGCAGGACGGTGGCGCTCTCAGATCCCGGCCAGCTCGAGCAGCTCGCTCGCCGGGCGATCCAGGTCGTCCAGCGCCCGGGCCAGCTCGGCGCCGCCGAGGCGCTCGACCTTCGCCTGCAGGGCGTCGGCGTCCATCGGCCGTGCCGGCGAGCCGAGTGCGGCGCGCACGCGGGCGATCTCCTCGTCGCCGTCGTGGAGGACGAACTCGGACTCGAGCAGCGCGGAGTCGGTCCGCACCTCGATCCCCGTGGCGCGCTCCACCACCGTGGGCTCCACGTGCTCGAAGCTCTCCACCGTCGGCGGTCCGTGGAGCAGCGTGTACGCGGTCAGATAGGGGATCGAGAACTTCGCCTGCAGGCCGTCGGCCGGCTCTGGTCCGTGAGCGGCCGCCTGGAGGGAGACGGGATGAACCGTCACGGTCAGGCGCTGCGGAGAGCGCCCGCGCAGGCTGTCGGCGGCCTCGATCGCGCCGTGGGTCTGGAGACAGCAGGGCCACGCCTTGATCCAGTTCTCCTCGACCGCGAGCCGCTCCGGATCGGGCTCCGCGAAGCGCCCGCCCGTGGCCGCCTCGTACCCGCGCGCCGCGAGCTCGAGCGGCACGCGGGCTCCCGCCGCCGCTAGCCGCGCCGCCTGGACGCCCGACGATGCGGCCAGTCCGACCTGCAGCGACTTGCCGTGCGAGCCGAAGGCGGCGCGCAGGCCGCTCGCGCGCAGCAGGGCGAGCGCCACGGCATCGTCGCGCGAGGCATCCAGCAGGGCCGCCGCCGCGACCGCGGCGCCCACCCCGCCGCAGACGGCGGTGGGATGCCAGTGCCCGTCGTACAACGCGGGATGGCCGGCGCGGGCTGAGCGCGCCCATCGCCTCGAAGCCGGCCGTGTACGCGGCGAGCGCATCGCGGGCGCTCAGCCCCAGCTCGGCTGCCACCACGAGCGCCACGGGCGCAACCGGGGCGCTCAGGTGGGCGATGCCCGGAAGGTAGGTGTCGTCGAAATCGAGCACGTGACCGGCGGTTCCCGCGAAGGCCACGCGGTCGCCGAGCTCGCGGGCGGCACGCGCGGCCGGCTCCTCGCGCCCGCCGGCCGCGCAGGCAAGCCAGTCGAGCAGTGCGACCCGGTAGCGCCGGTCGGTCACCCGTCGAGCTTGGTTCGGAACTCTCCCGCGCCGACCACCGAGGCGCCGGCAGCCCTCACCCGGCCGGCGAGCGTGTGGTCCGAGGTCACGACGGTCAGCCCCGCCGGATCGTCATCGCGCTCGACCAGCACCGCGATGTCGTCGTCGGCCGCGTTCGGCCCGCGCCGCGTCGCGAACTCGACCCGCACTCCGGCCGGGGCCTCGAGCTCGAACGGCCGCCCGTCGAAGACCACGGTCAGCTCGTCTCCGGTCGCGCCGGCCAGGTCCCCGAGCTCCTGCGTGAGCGCGCGCATCGCGCCCGGCCGGTCCCGCCACCAGCCGTTCGGCCGCGAGCCGATCACGTTCATCCCGTCGACGATCCAGCGCGTCATGCCGGCGTCAGCGCTTGCGCCGGACATAGAGGACGATGAACGCGACGAGCAGCAGCCCGGCGGCGAGCTGGGCGGCGAGCACGGTGCCCGTGCCCTCGTCGTCGGCGGCATTGCGGATCAGGCCGAACATGACGGAGGCCCCGAAGAAGACCACCAGGGCCCAGAGCACGGTGTTGCGATCCACGGCGGCGGACGATACGCGACCCGTGGCTAGTCTCGGACGTCGTGTTCGAGCGTCCCGTCCTCGCAGGCGCCCTGGGGGCACTGGTGATCGCCTTCTCGGCGATCCTCGTGAAGCTGGCCGAGGTCTCGCCCTCGACGGCCGCCTTCTTCCGCTGCGCCTATGCGCTGCCGGTGCTCGGCCTGCTCGCCTGGGCCGAGCGCAGGCGCTACGGCTCGCGCTCGCGGCGCGACCGGCTGCTCGCCTTCGTCGCCGGCATCGCGTTCGCCGCCGACCTGACCTTCTGGCACCACTCGATCGAGGCGGTCGGCGCCGGGCTGGCCACGGTGCTCGGCAACCTCCAGGTGATGTTCGTGGCGCTGATCGCGTGGGCCGCGCTCGGGGAGCGGCCCGGCAATCGCGCGCTCGCATCGATCCCCGTCGTCTTCCTCGGCGTCATCCTGATCTCGGGCGCGATCGGCGCGGGCGCTTACGGAGACGATCCGCTTCTCGGCGTGGTCTACGGCGTGCTCACCGCGATCACCTACGCCCTCTTCATCCTCATCCTGCGCCAGGCGGGCTCGGACGACCGCCGGCCGGCCGGCCCGCTCTTCGACGCCACCCTCAGCGGCGCTGTCTTCTCGGCGATCGGCGGCATCGCTGTCGGCGACATCGACTGGGTGCCAGGCCTGGAAGCCCAGTTCTGGCTCGTGCTGCTCGCGCTCTCCTCGCAGGTGCTCGGCTGGCTGCTGATCTCCGTGTCGCTGCCGCGGCTGCCCGCGGTGCTCACCTCGATCCTGCTCATGCTGCAGCCGGTGAGCACCGTGTTCCTCGGCGTCCTGATCTTCTCGGAGGCGCCCTCGGAAGTGCAGCTCATCGGTGTCGCGATCGTCCTGGCGGGGGTCGCGTTCGCGACGATGGGGGCGCGTACGCGGCAGCTCGAACCGGCCTGAGAGAATCGCGACGGATACCAGCGCCCGTGGTTCACCAAGGGCGAGCGCTCACCCGTCTGGACTCCTGCGCGCGGTGCTCGAGCTGGCCGAGGAGCGGCAGCCGTATCGGACACCGGTGAACGGTGGGGTCGGGCCGGACGCGTCGAGGAGGAGCCGCGCCGGACCACCCCGTGTTCCGGATCAGCTGACCTCGCGCAGCCGGCCGCTCTCGACCTCGTAGACGAAGCCGCGCACGCTGTCGGTGCGGGGCACGAACGGGTCGTCCTTGATGCGCCTGATCGACCTCCGCACGTCCCCCTCCAGGTCGGAGAACGCGTGTGCACGCCACTCGGGCCGCCGCCCGGTCGCGCTCTCGAGCTGATCCGCGAACTGGTCGTCGTCAAACGTGAGCATTCCGCAGTCGGTGTGGTGGATGACGACGATCTCCTCGGTGCCCAGCAGGTGCTGCGAGATGGCGAGCGAGCGGAGCGCGTCGTCGCTCACGACGCCGCCGGCGTTGCGGATCACGTGGGCGTCGCCCTCCTCCAGGCCGAGCGCGCGCGCCGGGTCGAGGCGCGCGTCCATGCACGCCAGCACCGCCACCTTGCGCGCAGGGGGCAGCGGGAGATCGCCCTTGTCGAATGCGCCGGCGTAGGCCTCGTTGTTCTCGAGGAGGCTGTCGGTGGTGCTCATCTCTAATCCTTTCGGTACTCAGGCCGCGACCACTTCCCGGATACCCATTTCTCCAAAAGCTAGTCGGGAAAAGGAGGATTAGGCCGGCAGCGGGCCAGGGAGGAGCGCCCCGCCGAAGCAGAAGTCGCGCCCGAGCGGCAGCTCGCTGTCGAGCGTGGCGCGGTAGGCGCGGGCGCTCACCATCTGGCCGTGGTCGCGCTCCCAGCTGTCGGGAACGATCCGCGCGACCCAGCCGCCGCCGTAGGGCTGCGCGAGGAGCGCATGCGGCGCCCGCGGCAGCAACCCGTTCAGCTCGACAACCGATCCGCCCACCGGCGATCCGATCACGACCGTTCGCCCGGAGCGGCCCTGGACCGTGGCGAGAGTCTGGCCGGCGTCCACTCTCTCCACCGCCCAAAACCGGACCTCGGGCGTGAACCAGAGCATCTCCCCGAGCGGCGCCGTGACGCCGACCGTGGCGACGCCCTCCCGCATCTGCGCCCACACGTGCCGGGAGGCGAGGTAGTGCCGGTCGGATGGAAGCGCGAAGCGCGCCGAGGCCCCGGCCCGCGTGATCGAGATCTCGGGCACGACAGCGCGAGCCTGCACGGCCCGCCGGACGGAATCCGCGCGGCGGCCCGAGGCTCAGCGCGGGCGCCGCCTCGAGGGGCGCGCGATTCGCGCACGGGCCGCCGCGCCCACCTGCCGGCCGCGCGGGTCTCCGGCGGGGAACGCCGCGAGCTGGATCAGCTCGCGCTCGAGCTCGAGGCCGCTCCCGATCAGGGCCGGCGTCCCGATGGCGACGCCGCAGCCCATGCCGGGCGTCCGGGTCGGGACCCTCGGCGCGGCGAGCGCCTCGTGCAGGAAGGAGCCGGCGGCCTCGGGGTCGGGCGCGGCCTCCGCGGCGCCGAGGGCATCGAGCGCGTAACCCTGGGCGAGGCGCGGCAGCAGCGCCGCGAAGGCCTCAGGGCGGCTCACGAGGTCGAGCACCACCGGGCTCCCGGACACCGCAGCCACCGCTCCCAGCTGGCCGTCGACGTGGCCGACGGCTCGCGCGAACGAGCCGAGCTCGTCCCGGCGGCCGTCGTAGAGGTCGCTCATCGCGGAGTTCGCGGAGGTGACCCCGTGTCTCGCGAGCCCGTCCCCCACCGCCGCCCATACCTCACCCTGGTCGGCGCGGCCGGCCGAGCGCGCACCCGCCCGCTTCAGGCGCCTGAGGTCGGGGTGGGCGGCCTGGGGCGAGGAGCGCATCGGCTCGGCGTGGCGCGAGCCATCCCAGCGGCCGGCCTCCACGCAGCTGACGGGCACGTCGAGCTTGGCCCCCGCCGCCACGAGAACCGAGTCGTCGAAGGTCCGGTTCTGCTGGGCGCCGAGCACCTCCTCGCCCTCGTAGACGAGCACCGGAAGGTCGGTCGGGTTCTCGACCACGAGCGAGCGCACCGAGGCGCCGCCGTCGAGCTCACGGGCGAGTGCGCCGAGCTCGGTCGCCTGCGCGAACGTGCGGTAGTCGAGCAGCGGGCCGGGCCCGAAGACCGGGAACACCGCGAGCGGCCCCGCGACCTGCGGCTCGCCGATCGTGTACTGCCGGGTAAGAGTGTTCATGCTTCGGGGGTCGGCGGAACGGCAGCGGACCTGACGTTGCCCGACCTCTCTTGTCAGACCGGGCCCCCGCGCCCCGACCTTCATTTCATTGGCCGAATTCCGAGAGCTTCCGGAGCATCGCCTGAACGAGCTGAGCGATGAGCAGCTCATCGACTACCTGCGCGCCGCCCGCGAAGCGGGGCGCCACGCGGCGATGAAGCCCGCGGTTGCCGTGCTCGTCTTCGGATACCACGACACGCTCCGCAACCGTGCGCGGCTGAAGCTGCCCGACCACGATGTCGAGGACGTCGTGGCCGAGACGATTGCGAGCGCCGTCGCTTCGGCGTTCGGCGGCAGCTCGATCGGGGAGTTCAGGAGCTGGATGCACACGATCCTGTCGCGACGGATCGCCGACTATCACGACGCGCGCAGCCGCTCGCTCAAGACCACCTCGCTTCCGAGCGAGCACCAGGGAGAGGACGAGGTCTGGGGGCAGGAGCCGGGTGTGCCGTTCGAGGGAGACGCCCAGCATGCACGCGACTGCGTGCGCGTCGCCTACAGGAGCTCGAGAACGACCGACACCGACGGGTCATCGACCTCTACGTCTTCGGAGCCCATTCCGCCGCGGAAACGGCCGAGCTGGTCGGCGACGGCATGTCGGAGGCGAACGTCCACCAGATCTCGTCGCGCTACCAGAAGCGGGTCAAGGAGCTGCTCGAGGAGGGCAGCGATACTTCGGGTGAGAGATGACGGACGTCGAACGACTGCTCTCTGAGTACAAGGATGCGCACCGGACCGGCGACGACACCGACCCGCGTCCCTATCTCGCGCGTGCGTCCGGGGCCGACCGCGAGCTGCTCGCGGCGCTGATCGACGCGTACCTGGAACGCGCGCCGCGCCGGGAGTTCGATGCCGAGGCCTTCCAGGCCTCGCCGGCCGCGGCCGTGGCGGAGGGGGTGCAGCGATCGCTCGCCGGGGCGAGCGGCATGTGGCCGGCTCTCCTGCCGGCGCTCCGCACGCAGGCGCGGCTGAGGCGGGCCGAGGTGGTGGCGCAGCTCGCCGCGCGGCTCGGGGCGCAGTCGCAGCAGGACAAGGTCGCCGGCTACTACCACCAGATGGAGCAGGGGCTTCTGCCCGAGTCCGGCGTGTCGGACACGGTGCTCGAGGCACTGGGGAAGATCGTCGGTTGGACCGCGGACGCGCTGCGCAAGGCGGGGCAGATGCCGGCCCCCGGACCGCAGCGGACCGATCCGGGTGCGGTCTTCGCCCGCACGCACCTGAGCGCCGCCCCGCCGGACGCCGATGCCGAGGCGTCCGCGCCCGAAGCGCCCGCGGGCGAGGACTGGGACGAGGTGGACCGCCTGTTCCGCGGCGCCCGGCCGTCAGCTTGAGCCCCGCGCCCGGACCCACTCCCCATGCAAGAGCTCCTCGACCTCTACCGGTCGGCCGTGCGCTCCGGGAACCGGCCGCTCGCGGACGCGCTCGGCCGCGTGCTGAAAGCCGATCCCGAGCTGCGCGAGCGCGCCGACCTGGTGCTGCAGGAGCTGCCGCGCGGCCCGGCGCGCTGGTCGGCCGCCGGCGAGCGTGCGCTGGGGGCCGTGCTGCGCGGCATCGGCTCGTCGCTCCGCTGACTCTGGCCTACGATCGGGACGGGCATGCAGGCTGAGATCGAACAGCGGGCCGAGGACGTCCTCGCGGCGGTACCCGACTGGCTGTGGAACGGCCAGACCCTGCCGGTGCCGGTGGACGACATCGCGGACACCTGCTTCGGGCTGCACGTTCGCGAGGTCGAGGACCTGCGAACGGCCCCGGGCGTCCCGGTCATCGAGGACACCAAGGGGCTGTCCGGCCTGCTCCTGCCCTCGGTCGGAGAGATCTGGGTGAGCGCGGGCGAGGCGCGCGAGTGGCCCGGGCGGCGCCGCTTCACGATCTCACACGAGCTCGGGCATTGGTGCCTGCATCGCACGGACGGCGCGGTGTGGTGCCGCAAGCACGCCGTCGACCCGCCTGACGGCGACGCCCGGCCCGCCGCGGGGCGCCCGCCCGCCGAAGCCGAGGCCGACGCTTTCGCCGCGGCGCTCCTGATGCCGGCCCACCTGGTCCGGCGCCACTACGAGCGCCTGCGCCGCCGCGACGACTGCTTCGAGCAGCTCTGCGCCGCGTTCGGAGCATCCGGCTCCGCGATGGGCCGCAGGCTGCACCGCGTGGTCTGAGCCCCGCCGCCTAGTCTCCCGAGCGCCTTGCGACGCACGCTCGCCCTCTGGCTTCTGCTCTTCGCCGCCTACGCCGCCACCGTCGGGCTCGACGCCTTCGGCAGCTCCGACTACGGCGGCGACGAGCCTCACTACCTGCTCACCGCGGAGTCGATCGTGCAGGACGGCGACTTCGATCTGAACAACCAGTACGCGGCGCGCGCCTACGAGGACTTCTACCCCTACGAGCTCGACAGGCATGGCCGCGAGACCGAGGGCCGGCTGCACGAGCCCCACGGAATCGGGTTCGCCCTCTTCATCGCGCCGGTGTACGCGCTCGCGGGAGCGAAAGGGGTCGAGCTGTTCCTCGCCGCGATCGCAGCGCTGGCCGTCGCGCTCGGCTACCGGCTCGCGCTGCGGGTGGTGCCCGACCCGTGGGCGCTCGGCGCGGCAGCGGCGGTGGGACTGTCGCCGCCGTTCCTCGCCTACGGCAGTGCCGTCTATCCCGAGCTCACGGCGGGCGCGGCGATCGCCGCGGCGGCACTGCTCGCGATCAGGCTCGACGCGCGGCCGAGCCGCCCGGACGCGTTCGGCTGCTTCGCCCTGCTCGGCTTCCTGCCCTGGCTCGGCACCAAGTTCGTGCCCGCCGGGCTGGTCGTCGGCTACGTGGCCGCCCGGGCGTTGTGGCGGGCACGACGCCGCACGCTCGCCGTAGGCACGGTCGAGCTGTCGCTGTTCAGCGTCGCGGTCTTCGTGGGCGTCAACGAGGCGCTCTACGGCGGTCCCACCCCGTACTCGGCCGACGTCCCGGGCGAGACGGCCACCGACGCGTCATTCCCCGGCGGCTACCTCGAGCGCGTCTACCGCCTGGCAGCTCTCTTCATCGACCGCAACTACGGGCTGCTGCGCTGGGCGCCGGTCTTCCTGCTCGCGTTCGCGGGCCTCTGGTGGCTGTGGCGCTCCTACCGCGACCGGCTCGCACGCGCCGTGCCGCAGCTGCGCGAGGTCGAGCTCACGGCGGGCCTGTGCGCGGCGGCGCTCGGCGCGCAGCTGCTGGTGGCCGCCTTCCTCGCGCCCACCATGTTCGGCTTCTGGTTCCCCGCCCGCCACCTGCTGGCGGCGCTGCCGCTCGCGATCCCGCTGGTCGGCTGGGGCCTCAGGCACGCGCCGCGCCTGGGCACGGCACTGGCGGCTCTGACGCTCGCCGCGTCGGCCTGGCTCTACGTCGACGTCCGCTGGGGCAGCGGCTCGCTCGTGACCGCCCGGCCCGACGCGCCGTTCGGCCCGCTCACGGACGCCTTCCCGCTGTTCGAGCCCGGCGGCGGCTGGCCGTTCTGGCTCGCGGGGGCGATCGGCGCGGCGCTCGCCGCCCTCGCCCTTCGCGAACTGCGCCACTCCCGCCAGATGGCGGGCGCCACCCGTCTCAGGTAGACGGGATAGCGGACGAACGATCGGCCGTTGCGGCGGCGCCGGTAGCGGATCGGCACCTCGACGGGCTCGATACCCGCGCCCCAGAGCGAGAGCGTCAGCACCTGCGCGTAGTTGTAGTCGTGGCAGATGCGGGCCTTGGCGAGCGCGCCCGCGGAGAACGCGCGGTAGCCGCTCTGGCCGTCGCTCGTGACGGTCCCCATCAGGAAGCCGAGCAGGGCGCTCGTCGTGCGGTTGGCGAGGTTGCGGTGCCAGCTCATCCCCTCGCGCTCGCCCAGGAACCGGGAGCCGAGCACGTACTCCGCCCGCCCACGCGCAACGGGCGAGAGCACGCGCTCGAAGTCGGCCGGGTCGTACTCGCCGTCGCCGTCCAGGTAGACGGCCGCGGCGTAGCGCTCGTCACGGGCGATCTCGAGCCCGGTCCGCAGCGCCGCGCCCAGGCCGCGGCAGCGCTCGTGCGAGACGACCCGCGCGCCGTGAGCGCGGCCGATCACGGGCGTGGCGTCGCGGGAGCCGTCGTCGACCAGGAGCACGTCGACCGGCAGGCCGCAGGCCTCGCTCGGCAGGCCGGCGAGCACCTCGCCGACTGTCGCTTCCTCGTCGCGCGCCACGACGATGGCGAGACAGCGCCCTCGGGCCTGGGCCGTGGCCGGGCCGGACGGCGCCGGCAGCAGCGGGCGGCCGCGCGCGGCCGCGGGCGACGGCACGCCGAGCAGGGTCGAGATCGTCGTCGCGAGCTCGCACACCGAGCGCGGCTCGCGCTCGATCGCTCCGGGCCGCGCTCCCTCCCCCCAGACCACGAACGGGACCGGCCGCTCGCCCCAGTCGAGGTGGCCGTGGCCGCCGATACCGCGTCCCTGGCCGTGATCCGCCATGAGCACGACGGTGGCGCCGCGGAGCCTGCCGCGCTCCTCGAGGAAGGCGAGGAAATCGCCGATGTGGCGGTCGGTCTCCGCGAGCTGGTCGAGGTACTCGGGGCTGCGCACACCGCGGACGTGGCCGAGCTGGTCGGCCGCCAGCAGCTGCAGAACGAGCAGGTCGGGGTCCTCTTCCTCGACCACGCGCCGTCCTTCGGCGCACAGCGAGCGGTCGATCTCCGCCGTGGGCTGGACCGAGCTGACCGGGCGAACGACGTGGTCGCCGAAGGGGTCGAGCAGATGGGCGATGCCGACGAGCCGGCCACGGCGGCCCTCCCGCTCGAGCACGTCGAAGACCGACTCGACCCGGACCCCGAGCCGCGGGGCGAAGTTCGAGCGCATGCCGTGCTCGTGCGGCGCGGCGCCGGTCAGCATCGAGGAGAAGCAGACGACCGTGCGCGCCGGGTAGGCGGGCTCCACGCCGAGGTACTCGGTGCCCTCGCGGGCGAGCCGGTCCATCACGGGCGTGTGCGCCTGCCACAGCCGGCCGCGGTTGCAGCCGTCGACGACGATCACGTAGACCCTGCGGGCGAGCGCAGCCGCTGCGGCCGCCGGGGCGGGGCTGCGCTCGGGGTAGCGCGGCAGGCGCCGCCGCGCGAAGCTGCGCCATGCGAGCGCGCCGAGCCCGGCGGCGATCAGCGCCGCGGCGGCGATCCGCAGCGCCGAGCCGACGCTCGGCTCCTCCGCGAGCAGCGTGCCCGCGCTCAGCGCCATCAGGAACTTGGGCACCTGCTCGAGCGCGTTTCCGCTCGTGGGGTCCGAGTTGGTGAGCACGAGGCGCCAGAAGCGCAGCCCGTTGAGCCAGGAAGCGCCGGTGCGCAGGTGGTAGTAGACGCTCCCCCAGACCACGACCGTGAAGAAGAGGTAACCGGCGAGCGCGCCGGCGAGCAGGGCCGGCGCGCGCCACGGTTCCAGCAGCGGGACGGAGGCGAGAGCCGCGAGCCAAAGGAGCGCTCGGCCGCGCAGGGGGAACGGGAAGCAGGCGAGCACGGCGGCCAGCGCCAGCGCGCCCACGCACGCGAGCGCGGTGGAACCCTCCGGCGCCAGCCCGACGAGCGCGGCGCAGAGCAGGACGAGCAGCGGATAGACGAGCGAGAACGGCCGCCCCTCGTTGAAGACGTTCCAGGCGCGCGCCGCCCAGATCTCGATCGGCCCAGCCATCGCGGGCGCCATATTAGGGATACCTAACAGGGGCTGGAGCGCGGTGCCGGATACCGTGCGGCGCGGCGCTGGCAGACTGTCCTGCCATGGCTGACGCCGCCACCGTACGCCGGCTCACCGAGGCACTCCCCGACGTCGAGGAGGGGATGTCCTTCGGCACCCCGTCCTGGAAGGTGCGCGGCAAGTTCTTCGCCCGCCTGCGCGACGGCGACACGGTGCTCGTCGCGAAGGTCGACAAGGGCGAGAAGCAGCTGTTGATGGAGGCCGAGCCGGAGATCTTCTTCGAGACGCCGCACTACCACGGCTACGGCTACGTGCTAGTCCGGCTCGCCAACATCGACGAGGACGAGCTGGCCGAGGTGGTCGAGGACGCCTGGCGGCTCGCCGCGCCCAAGACGCTGGTCAGGGAGCGCGACGAGGCGCGCAGCGCCTAGCCCAGCCCTCCAGCTTTGCGTTGGGTGGCGGCGCCAGGTCGGTCTCGCGTATGGGGCTGGGGAAGGGGTGTTGCCCGTCGGCCGCGGCTGGGCCGGGCGTAATCGAAGATCATTCGGCGGCTGTGCTCGGTGAATCGCGAGCTTTCCTGACTTTGACCGCCAGGAGCGGGCGAAGTCAGCACAGTGGCGCTGGATGTCGGGTTTGGGCTTCCCGGCGGCCGGCGGAGACCAAACCGCGCAGCGCCTAAGCCGAACCGATCGCGATCCCGACCGCCGCGACCACGGCGCCGCCGAGCGTGACCTGCACGAGCGAGCGCGCCAACGAGACCCGCATGAAGCGGCGGCGCACCCAGGCGATCGCGATCAGCTCGAGCGCCACCACCACGTAGGCCACCGTCAGCGCCCGGTTGACGTCCCCGATCAGGAACGGGAGCGCGTGCAGGGAGCCGCCCACGAACGTGGCTCCGCCGGTGATCAGCCCGCGGGCCATCGAGCTGCCGCGGCCGGTGAGCGAGCCGTCGTCGGAGAGTCCCTCCGACAGACCCATGCTGATAGCGGCTCCGAGCGCCGCGGCCACGCCCACCAGCAGCGCCTCCCGTGAGCCGGCGAGGTAGGCGGTCGCGAAGATCGGCGCAAGCGTCGAGATGGTGCCGTCGATCAGGCCGATCAGGCCGGGCTGAACCACCCTGAGCACGAGGCTGCGCTCGTCGGTGCCTCGAACACGAGCGACGATCTGTGCAGCACTCGACATGAACTAACTATTGCAAACGAGTTAGAATAAGGTCTCCCTAATGAGAGCTTCGGACGACGAGATCCTCAGCGCCGCCCTGCGTGAACGCGGCATGCGTGTGACGCCCCAGCGGCTGCTGATCCACCGTGCGCTCATGGAGCTCGACCGGCACGCGAGCGCCGAGCAGGTGCTCGAGGCGGTCTCCCAGCGGCTCCCGAACGCCTCGCTCCCCACCGTGTACGCGACGCTGGAGCTGTTCGAGGAGCTGGGGATCGTGCGGCGCGTGGCCGCCAGCTCGGGCGTCGCGCTCTGGGATCCGCGCCCGGAGCGCCACCATCACTTCGTGTGCAAGCGCTGTGGCGCGATCGAAGACGTCGACGCCCCGCTCGACGTCGATCGGGTCATGCGCGCCGCCCGCGGGCGGGGACTGCGGCCCTACGAGGCGGAGCTCGTCTTGACGGGGCTCTGCGCGGCCTGCTCGCGCGAGGCTTCCCAGAGCAGCTCGAGGCGCCGTACGAAAATCTTGGGCCGGTCCGCGTAGAGACGCGCGCCGAGCTCGAAGGCCTCCTGCTGCAGGGCGGCTCGCCGGGCTTCCACCGCTTCCACGAGCTCGGGCTTGGGCTCGGTGTGCTCCTGAGCCCACGCGAGCAGCACGGCCAGGTCGTGATCGTCTCCGAGCAGGTCCGAGAGCGTGTGAGCCTCGTCGCCGACGGCGTCCATCACGGGCTTCCAGACGAAGCTCAGCAGCGTGTGGTCGTACCAGAGCTCCTTGGTGCGCTTGCGCCACTCGTGGAGGCCCTCGACGCTCGGCTCGCTGCGCGTGGCGCGCAGCTCGCGCCGCCCGCGCTTGTACATGCGTGTGAGGCCCGGTCGCAGGGCGTCGAAGTCGTCGTGCTCGAGCTGCCAGTGGTCGACCCGCCCGCGTGCCTCGGTCAGGATCCCGATCACGAGTGAGGCCGCCTGCCCGCGCGAGCCGCCGCCCGTGCGCACGCGGTGCGCCTCGAGCGCCTGGCGCAGAGGGCCGCTCACGGCCTCCTCGAGCTCCAGCCCCTCGAGCGTCACGAGCATGACGTCGGCGTCGCGGACCCCGGAGAGCTCCGCGGCGGCGTCGCGGAAGCATTCGTTCTCGCGCCTGTAGACGTCGTCGCCGATCTCGCCGCGCACCAGGCGCAGAAGCGCGCGCAGCTTCTTCATGTCCTTGCGCGCGTTGTGGACGGCTTCCGCGGGGCTGCTGCCGGCCTCGCCGCTGAGCTCGTCGATGGCGTCGTCGATGCGCCCGCGGGCGATCCGCGCCACCCCCTCCGGGAGCGACTCCTTCCGCTTCAGCCTGTACGCGCGCGAGCTGCTCACGCTCTGACAGTACCCGCTACTTGCGGCTTTTCGTCACGGCTCGCGCTCGAGCAGCTTGGCCGCGGCGCTCGCGGGATCGAGGCGCCGAGCGACCACCTCGTCGAGCAGCTCCTGCACGGACTCGTCCCCCCTCACCTGCGCCTCGAGCTTGCGCCGCAGCCGCCCCGCGGCAAGCGCGATCACCTCGTTCAGGAGATTGCGGCGGCGGCGCTCGGCGAGCGTCCCGCGCTCCTCGATGAACTCGCGGTGCTCCGAGATTTTCTCGCCGAGCTCGTCGATGCCCTCGCCCCTGCTCGCCTCCGTCTTTACGATCGGCACCCGCCAGTCCTCCTGCGGGCCGAGCGAGAGCACGCCGCGGATCTCGCGCACCATCGTGTCCGTGAGCGGGTGGTCGGCCTTGTTGACCGCGATCACGTCCGGGATCTCCATGACGCCCGCCTTGAGCGCCTGGATCGAGTCGCCCGACCCGGGCATCAACGCCAGCACGACCGTGTCGGCGTGGTCGATGATGTCGACCTCCGCCTGGCCGACGCCGACGGTCTCCAGGAATACGTCGTCCTTGCCGGAGGCGTCCATCAGGAGCGCCGCCTGCAGGGTCGCCTCGGAGAGCCCGCCGAGCGAGCCCCGGCTCGCCATCGAGCGGATGTAAACACCCGGGTCGAGGAAGTGCTCGCTCAGCCTGATCCGGTCACCGAGCAGCGCGCCCTGGGTGAACGGCGAGCTCGGATCGATGGAGAGCACCGCGACGTCGCGCTCGCGGGCGCGGGCGCGTTCCACGAGGCGCGCGATGATGGTCGACTTGCCCACCCCGGGCGGCCCGGTGAAGCCCACGATCGCCGCCCGCCCGGTGCTCGGGTAGACCTCGCGCACGAGCGCCCAGCCCTCGGGATCGTCGTTCTCGACCAGCGAGATCGCGCGCGCGAGCGCGCGCTTGTCCCCGGCGAGCAGGCGCTCGGCGAGGTCGGCTGCGGTGCGTCCGGGGGCCGGCACGGAGGCGCAATGCTATGGATGCCGTCCCCTGCGCAGCCCGCCGAGCCGGCTGCTTCGGGCCTCAGCCGCGGAGGTGCTCGCCCACGTCCCAGGTCCACAGCTCGACGACGTTGCCGTCCGGGTCGTCGACGTAGGCCGCGCGGCCGGCGCCGGGAAACTCGAGCGTCTCGACCCGCTGGCCGCGCTCACCCAGCAGCGCCACCGCTGCGTCGAAGCTCTCCTCCGCGATGTGCATGGCGTAGTGCACGTGCAGTCCGCCGCGGCCGCCCTTCAGGCCCACCTGCGGGCGCCACAGGCCGATCCGCGTGCGCTCCCCGGCCATCACCCAGATCGCCTCGCGGTCGGGCCAGCGCTCCACGACCGGGAGGCCGAGCACGCCCGCGTAGAACTCCTCGGCGGCCTCCAGGTCGACCACCTCCAGCACGAGCTCGGACACGCCGGTCACGGGGACGCCGCTCACGCGACGCGAGCCTACTCGTACGCGAGCGCGCGCAGCACGTCCAGCCGTGAGGCGCGCCGCGCGGGGCCGATCGCGGCGATCACGCCCGCCAGCGCTGCGAGCACGAGCAGGATGATGAGCGTCACGATCGGATAGGAGAGCGTGAAGCCCTCATCGGCCAGCGGCCGCGACACGAGCGCCGCCATCAGCACGCCGAGCACGGTCCCGAGGATCGCCCCGATGAGCGCGGTGATAACGGCCTCGTAGCGGACCATCGTCCGCACCTGGCGGCGCGACATCCCCACCGCGCGCAGCATGCCGAGCTCGCGCGTGCGCTCGTGAATCGAGAGCGCCAGCGTGTTGACGATCCCGAACAGCGACACGATCACCGCCAGCGACAGCAGCGCGTAGACGAGCCCGAGCAGCGTGTTGACCTGCTGCTCCTGCGTCTCCTTGAGCTGGTCCTGGTTCTGGACCTCGACGGTCGGATAGCGCTGCGCGAGCGCCGCCTCGAGCTCGTCCTGCACCTGGGCGGCCGATGCGCCGTGCTCGACCTCGACCAGCGCGATGCTCGGCTGGTCGGCTCCGAACAGAGGCGCCGAGCGTGGAGTCGCGGACGAGCATCTTGCCGTAGAGGTCGAGTGCGCCCTCGACCTTCCCGAGCACGGTGTAGACGGCGGTCTTCTCGAGCGGGGTGCGCACGCGCACGGTGTCGCCTTCGTCGAGCCCGTTGGAGTCCGCCCAGGCCTCGTCCAGGACCGCGCCGCGCTCCGGCAGCTGATTCAAGAGCCCGGGCGAGCCGCCGTCCACGAACGTCAGGGCGAGCACGCTGTTGATCGTCTGCGGATCGATTCCCGCCAGCCGGATCTGGTCCCCCTTGTACTCGCCCGACCCGTAGGTGATCGAGGAGACGCTCGCCACGCCGTCCACGTCGCGAGCCTCCGCGACGGCGCCCCTCGGAATCGGCGAGAAGCCGTCCGTGTTCTGGAGGATCACGTCGCTCTTGAAGCTCTCGTCGATCGTCTTCGCGATCGACGACTTGAGCCCGGCGGCGAAGACCGTGACGAAGGTCACGAGCGCCAGTCCGATCATTAGCGCCGCGGCGGTGGTGGCGGTCCGGCCCGGCTTGCGCATCGCGTTCTCGCGCGCGAGCCGGCCGGTGATGCCGCGGACGCGCTCCATCGGCTTGCCCGCCAGCGAGGCGAGCGGGCGCACGAGCCGCGGCGAGAACAGCGAGGTGGCGAACAGGATCAGCGCCGCCCCGCCGCCGAGGAGGCCGGCGGCCGTGCCGGAGTCGTCGATCCCGCCGAACAGGCCCAAGAGCATCAGCACGAGACCCAGCACGCCGAAGACCAGCGCCGCGATCGTCGTGGCACGCCCGCGCGGCTTCGAGTCGGCCAGCTCGGACTCCCAGAGCGCCGCCATCGGCGTGATGCGCGTCGCGCGCAGCGCTGGTGCGATCGCCGCGAGCAGGGTCACTACCACGCCGACGAGCAGCGAGACGATCACGGTCCGGGCGGTCACGACCGTGCCCGTGTTGGGAAGGTCGATGCCGACCCCCTTGAAGAGCTCGTTGATGCCGAACGCGAAGCCGAGCCCGCCGGCCAGGCCGGCGAGCGAGCCGAGCAACCCGAGGACGAGCGCCTCGAACCCGACCGACGACAGGATCTGGCGGCGCGACGCGCCGAGGGTGCGCAGCATCCCGAACTCGCGCGTCCGCTGCGCGACGGTGATCGAGAACGTGTTGAAGATCTGGAACGCGCCCACGAACAGCGACACGCCCGCGAACACGAGCAGCGCGATACGCAGGAAGCCGAGGTCGCTCGAGATGTCGTCCGACTGGCGCTGAGCCGCCTCCGTCCCGGTCTCGACGATCAGGTTCGGGGGGACGATCTGCGCGATCCGGTCACGCAGCTCCACCGCCGACACCCCTTCCGCCGCGGCCACCGAGATCTGGTCGAACTTGCCCACCCGGTCCGTCACGCGCTGGGCCTCCGGCAGCGTCATCTGCGCGATGCCCGCGCCGCCGAAGTTGCTGTCGCCGAGCTGCGTGAGCCCCACGATGTCGTAGCTCTTGACCTCCTTGGCGCCCGCAACGCGGAGCTTGTCGCCGACGCTCAGGTCGGCGCTGTCCGCCGTCTGGGTGTCGATCGACGCCTCCGAGGCGTTGCGCGGCTTGCGGCCGTCGACGTAGTCGAGCGTCTCGAAACGCGGCGGCAGCAGCGAGGAGATGAAGTTGGGAGCGAAGCTCTGCGTGAGGGCGTCGCCGTCCTCGTCCACGAACTTGCCGATCGAGAAGACGGATCCGGCGGCGGCCTCCACGCCCTCCACGCGACGCACGCGGGGGAGCAGCGACGCGTCGAAGGCGGGCGGGCCCGTGTCGTCGGAGGCGACGTCCGTCTTGGCGGTGATCGCGACGTCGGTCCCCTTCAGCGACTCGCTGAAGATCTCGCCGAACGACTCGTTGATCGTGTCCGTGAGGACGTAGGTGCCGGCGACCAGCGCGACGCCCAGGAAGATCGCGAGCCAGGTCGTGAACGCGCGCAGCTTGCGTGCCGCGATCCCGCGCAGCGCGACCTTCGTCACGCCACTTCCTTCATCAGCTCGATCACCTCGGCCGCCGTCCCGGCCTGGGCGTCGTGCACCACGAGGCCGTCACGCAGCACGATCAGCCGGTCGGCGTAGGAGGCGGCCTCCGGGTCGTGCGTGACCATCACGACCGACTGGCCGAGCTCGTCGACCGAGCGGCGCAGCAGCTGCAGCACCTCTTCGCTCGAGCGCGAGTCGAGGTTGCCGGTCGGCTCGTCGGCGAAGACGACGGCAGGCCGCGATGCGAGCGCACGGGCGACCGCCACGCGCTGCTGCTGGCCGCCGGAGAGCTCGGCCGGGCGGTGCGTGCGCCGGTCCTCGAGGCCCACGGTCGCGATCAGCCGCTCGATCCACTCGCGATCGGGCTTCACGCCGGCGATCGAGAGCGGCAGCACGATGTTCTCCTCGGCCGTCAGGACGGGGATCAGGTTGAAGAACTGGAAGATGAAGCCGAGCTTGTCCCGGCGCAGCTTGGTGAGCGCAGCGTCGTCGAGGCCGGTGATCTCGGTGCCGTCGATCGTGACCGTGCCCGAGGTCGGGTGGTCGAGGCCGGCGAGGATGTGCATGAGCGTCGACTTGCCGGAGCCCGACGGCCCCATGATTGCGCTGTAGCGCCCACGCTCGAAGCCGACGGTCACGCCGGCCAGCGCGTCCACGGCTGCGTCGCCCTCCCCGTAGCGACGGCGTACATCAGCGGCGGTCACGATCGCGTCCATGGCAGAGGAGGCTTCCAGACCCCCTGGTTGCGTGCAGTACGGCTAACCGTCCATATTGGGGTGCGGTGGACCCGAGACGCAGGCCCTGGGTCGTCAGGCTCTGAGGAAGGCGAGCACCGCGAGCACGCGGCGGTGGTCCTCGGGGGCCGGCGTCAGTCCGAGCTTGCCGAAGATGCTCGTCACGTGCTTCTCGACCGCGCGCTCGGTCACGACCATGTGCTCGGCGATCGCCTGGTTCGAGCGGCCCTCGGCCATCAGCTCGAGCACCTCGCGCTCGCGCGGGGTGAGCTGGGCGAGCGGATCGTCACGCCGGGCGCGGCCGACGAGCTGCGACACGACCTCGGGATCGAGCGCCGAGCCGCCCTCGGCGACCCGCTTGACGGAGTCGATGAAGCGCTCCACGTCCGCCACGCGGTCCTTGAGCAGGTAGCCCGACTCCGCCGGCGCTCTCGCCCACTAGCTCGAGCGCGTAGCCCTCCTCGACGTACTGGGAGAGCACGAGCACGCCGGTCTCCGGGTGCGTCGCGCGGATCTCGAGCGCGGCGCGCAGCCCGTCGTCGGTGTTCGTGGGCGGCATCCGGATGTCGACCACGGCCACGTCCGGGCGGTGCGCCTTGACCTTCCGCAGGAGGTCTTCCGCGTCGCCCGCCTGTCCAACCACCTCGTAGCCCCACTCCTCGAGCAGCCGGACGACGCCCTCTCGGAGCAGGACCGAATCGTCCGCCACCACTACCCGCATGGGATGCTCGCCCTCACAGTCGTTCCTCTTCCCGGATTGGACTCGACCTCCAGCCGGCCCTCGAGCACCGCAACCCGGTCCGCGAGGCCGCGCAGGCCGCTTCCCAGGTCGGGGTCCGCCCCGCCCACGCCGTTGTCCGCGACCGCGATAAGCACGCGCCCATTGTCGCGCTCGACTCTGACGGTGGCGCGGCTAGCACGAGCGTACTTGGCGACGTTCGTGAGAGCCTCCGAGACAACGTAGTACGCGGCCAGCTCCACTGCCTCGGGCAGCCGCTCACGCGGCACAGACGCGAGCTCCACAGGCACAGGGGCACGCTGCGCGAGCGTCTCCAGCGCGGTGCGCAGGCCGCGCTCGCCCAGCAGGGCGGGGTGTAGCCCGCGGGCGAGCTCGCGGAGCTCGTCGAGCGCCGCGTCGAGCTCCTCACCCGCGCCCGCGAGCAGCGTCTCCGCCCCGCTCGGGTCCTCGCGCAGCTTCCTGCGCGCGACCCTCAGGCTGAGCGCGAGCGAGACGAGCCGCTGCTGGGCGCCGTCGTGCAGGTTGCGCTCGAGTCGGCGGCGCTCCTCGAGCCCGACGCGCAGCATGCGCTCGCGCGACTCGCGCAGCTCGGCAAGCTTGGCCCTGAGCTCGGCGTCGAGGCGCTCGTTCTCGAGCGCGAGCGCCGCGGCGGCGCCGACCGCGCGGACGTGGTCGCGGGCGCCGCTCAGCGACCCGTCGTAGACGATCGCCGCGATCGTGCCGCCGTCGCGCTCGACGTTCGCGACCGCACGCCCGGAGCCCGGCTCGGGCAGCACGTAGGGCCTGCCGGCCACGTCGACGAAGCGACCGCCGTCGGGCAGCCAGTAGACGAGCTCGAGCGAGGGATCGTCGAGCGCGTCCGCGAGCGCGTCGCGCAGCTTGCCCGGCCGCGGCGTCTCCCCGAGGCGGGCGATCAGCTCTCCCACGGCGCCGCCCTGCAGCATGCGCGCTCGCGCGAAGGCGGCCAGGAACACGAACGGCATCAGCGCAAGCGGGATCATCGCGACGACCCACGCCACGCGCGCGACGTCGCTGTTGAACGCGGCCACCGACAGCACCAGGCTCAGGAGCAGGGCCGCCATCAGCGCCTTCCCGGCCGCGTACAGCGGCCCGTAGAGACGCCTCTCGGGCGCGGCCGCGCCGCGGAAGCGCCGCACCAGCGTCACCAGCACCGCGATCACGAGCGCGAGTCCGACCACGTTTAGCACGAGGCCGAACACCGTCACGAAGGTTTCGCTCTCGCGTATGAGCAGGATGTTCTCCGGGCACTCGTCGCATTCGAACGATTCGTGCGGGTCGGCGAAGAGGACCAGCGGCAGCACGAGCAGGCTCACGCCGTAGACGCACGCGGCGAGACGACGCTCCCATGGCGTGTGCAGGCGTCCGTCGGGCGCCGACAGGAGCATGTGAACGGCCGTCGCGAAGTAGAGCGTCCCAATGACATTGCCGAAGGCGAACAGCAGCGGGATGTCGGACGCGCCCACCAGTCCCAGGAGCCAGGCGAAACCGGTCGCGGCCATCAGCATCCCCACGCGGTTGTCGGGATGCCTCGACCACGCGAACAGCCCGGCCCCCACGAATGCCCAGCCAACGAGCAGCCCGCCACCTGCGACGAGGCCAGGTGTGGGGATGAAGTCGCTCGTGAGAATGAGCGCGAGGTCGATCAACCCCAGCGCGAGCGCCGCGCCCGCCAGCCCCCAGAGGGCGCGGCGCAGTGAGGTCAGAGGAGGGCCTCCAGCGCGGCGCCCGACAACTCCGACTTCGGGATGAAGCCGCGCACGTGCGGGAACTCGGCCAGCGGTCCGAGGTCGTCCACGTCCCTGCTCGAGGTGAGCACCACGGCCGGCGCAGAGCCGTTGGCGACGATTCGAGAGGCCACCTCGAAGCCGTCGATGTCCGGAAGATGGACGTCGAGCAGCACCACCTGGGGCCGGAGCTGCCCGACCACCTCCAGCGCCGTCAGGCCGTCCGGCGCCTCGCCGATCACCTCGAACCCCTCGGCCTCGAGCAGCATGCGCGCACTCGCCCGGAAGCTCGGGTGATCGTCGACGATGAGGACAGTTACGGCCATCTAAGCGGGGATTCTGTACCCGATTGGCCCGGCCGCCAATACGGATACCCACACCACCCCAGTAGAGCGGATACGTCCCCCAAGCCATACCTATCATCCGCCCTCCTTATGGAGGGCGCCACCGAACCCATAGCGGCACCGCCGTCCGACGTTCCAGCGGAGATCCGGGGCGAGCCGCCGCCACGCCGTGGCGGGCCGCTCGCGCTGCTGCGCTTCCTTCGCCGCAAGGGCATGCTGAACGCGAAGTACGCGCGGCTGATCCTGCGGCTCGGCGCCTGGAGGCTCAGGCTCGGGCGCCGGCTGCGGCTCGACGGTCTGGCGTTCGTGGGGCCGGGCTGCTCGCTCGAGGTCGGGCGGCAGGCGACGCTCGAGCTCGGCCGCTGGTCCTGGATCGGACACGGCTGCAAGATCCGCGTCCACGAGGGCAACGTGTCGATCGGCGCCAAGACGGTCCTCGGCCAGGAGTGCACGATCTCCGCGTTCCAGCACGTGTCGATCGGCAGGGAGTGCGTGATCGCCGACCGCGTGATGCTGATCGACTTCGACCACGGCATGGTCGAGGTCGAACGGCCGATCCGCCTGCAGGGGATCTACAAGCGCGACGTGCGCGTGGGCAACAACGTCTGGATCGGCTACGGCGCCTGCATCCTGCGCGGGGTCACGGTGGGCGACAACGCGGTGATCGGCACCGGCGCCGTGGTCACCCGCGACGTGCCCGCCAACGCGGTGGTGGGCGGCGTCCCCGCGCGCGTGATCCGGATGCGGGAGGCGCCCCGCCGGATGCGCTACTCGTAACACACCGGGTTGGCGAACCGCCGGTCCAGGAGGCGTTCGGTTACCCCCACCTCCCTTAGGGGGGATCCCGCATTGGAACGGTCTCTGCCACAGCGCACCATGCGTCCATGCGCAAGACCAGGACGAACAACATCGCTGCGCGCGCCGGAAGGTGGAGCGCTCAACACAGGAAGAAGGCCATCGTCGGATGGCTTGTCTTCGTGATCCTGGCCGTCTTCATCGGCGGCTCAGTAGGTACCAAGACACTCGATCAGGCCGAGGACAACGGCATCGGCGAGTCGGGCCGAGCGGACAAGGCGGTCGAGCAGGCGTTCCCGGACGAGGTCTCCGAGAGCGTGATGGTGCAGAACAAGAAGGCCTCGGTCGACGACCCGCAGTTCAAGGCGGTCGTGGCCGACGTCGAGCGGTCCCTGCGCGGCGTCAAGGGCGTCGAGAACGTGGAGGGCCCGTACGAGAAGGGCAATGGCGGCCAGCTCTCTGAGGACCGCCGCTCCGCTCTGATCACCTTCGACCTGCCGGACAACGACAGCCAAGCCGAGGATCTCGTCGAGGGCCCGCTGGCAACGGTCTCGAAGCTGGACCAGAGCCATCCCGGCTACACGATCGAGGAGTTCGGCGACGCCAGCGCGGACAGGGCGCTGTCGCAGGCGTTCGAGGATGACTTCCAGCGGGCCGAGATCACCTCGCTGCCCATCACGCTGGTCATCCTCATCCTTGCTTTCGGAGCGCTGCTCGCGGCGTTCGTCCCACTGGTGCTCGCCGCGACGGCGGTTGCCGCCGCGCTCGGCCTGCTCGGCCCGATCTCGCAGCTGTTGCCGATGGACGAGTCGGTCAACTCGGTCGTGCTGCTGATCGGATTGGCGGTGGGCGTCGACTACGCCCTCTTCTACATCCGCCGTGAGCGTGAGGAGCGCGCGGCCGGACGCACCGAGGAGGCCGCACTGGAGGCAGCGGCGGCCACCTCCGGACGCGCGATTCTGGTGTCGGGCTTCACCGTGATCGCCGCGATGGCCGGCATGTACTTCGGCGGCGCGGCGACCTTCGTGTCCTTCGCAACCGGCACGATCCTCGTGGTCGCGATCGCCGTGCTCGGCTCGCTCACCGTGCTGCCCGCCGTGCTCTCGAAGCTGGGCGACAGGGTGAACAAGGGCCGGATCCCGTTCCTCAAGCCCGAGAAGCGGACGGGCGAGCCGCGCGTCTGGGCCTGGATCCTCAACCGCGTCCTGAAGCGGCCGCTGGCGTCGGTGATCGCCGCCTCCGCCGTGCTCGTGGTGCTGGCGATCCCGGTGTTCCACATCCACACCGCCGACTCCGGCGTCGACGGACTCCCGCGCTCGCTCGAGGTCATGCAGACCTACGATCGGATGCAGGCCGCTTTCCCCGGCGAGCAGTTCACGGCCGACGTCGTGCTCGAGGGCAACAACCTCGACCAGGCGCAGGTCCAGGGCTACGTGCAGGAGCTGCGCGGCATCGCGTCCGAGTCGGACCAGTTCCACGAGCCGGTCACGGTCGACGTCAGCCCGAACGGCGAGGTCGCGGTGATCGAGATCCCGGTCGCCGGCTCGGGCACCGACGACACGTCGATGGCCGCCGTCGACACGCTGCGCGACGAGGTCGTGCCGCAGGTGTTCTCAGACATCCGCGGTGGCGAGGTCGTCGGCGTGAGCGGCTTCACCGCCGGGTCGATGGACTTCAACGACCTGATGGCCGAGCGCATCTGGTTCGTGTTCGCGTTCGTCTTCGCGATGGCGTTCATCCTGCTGCTGGTGACGTTCCGCTCGATCGTCATCCCGATCAAGGCGATCGTCCTGAACGTCATGTCGGTGGCGGCTGCCATGGGAATCGTGACCTGGGTCTTCCAGGACGGGCATCTGGAGAACCTCCTCGACTTCGATTCCACGGGCGCGATCACGGCCTGGTTCCCGCTGATGCTGTTCGTGATCCTGTTCGGACTCTCGATGGACTACCACGTGTTCATCTTGAGCCGGATCAAGGAGGCGGTGGACCGGGGCGAGTCGAACGACGAGGCCGTGGCGCACGGCATCAAGTCGACCGCCGGGGTGGTGACCGCGGCCGCGATCGTGATGGTCGGCGTGTTCTCCATCTTCGCCACGCTGTCGTTCATCGACATGAAGCAGTTCGGCGTGGGCCTGGCGGTGGCGGTGTTGATCGACGCCACCCTCGTTCGCGGCGTCCTGCTGCCGGCGACGATGAAGCTGCTCGGCGACTGGAACTGGTACCTGCCGAAGTGGCTCGAGTGGCTGCCCAAGGGGCCGGCGATCGAGGGCTCAGTGGAGCCGGTCGAGCCGGCCGCCCCGCGGCCCGCCCCGCGCCCCGGCGAGCCCAGGCCGGCCGAGGCGTAGGCAACGGCGACAACGAAGTGCGAGCGGCGCCCGCCCCCCGGCGGGCGCCGCCGCTTTCTGCGGCTTGCCCCACGGTGGCCCGCCATGGTAGGTTTCGGCCCGTTGACTTTGTGGTCAGCCGCACAAGGGGTGCCGGGACGTCGCAGCCTCTGCATCCTCCTGGCGCTGGCCGCACTCGCTGCGGCGGGGCTCGCACTACCGGCCCGCGCCACCGCGCAGGCCGAGCGCCCGCTCACCGTCATGACGTTCAACATCTGGTACGGCGGCGTGCAGGTCGACTTCAGGCAAGTTGCGCGCTCGATTCGGGAAGCGGGGGCGGATGTCGTCGGCGTCCAGGAGCCCGAGGGGAACCTGCGCAGGCTCGCCGCGGCGGCCGGCCTCCCCTACGTCGACGACAGCCTCCACCTGATCTCGCGCTACCCGCTGTTCGCGGTCGAGCGGCGCGGCCTGCGGCTCGCCTACGTGGCGCTCGACCTCGATCACGTCGTCGCCGTCGGCAACCTTCAC
Source organism: uncultured Thermoleophilaceae bacterium (assembly GCA_963757815.1). Classification (GTDB taxonomy): domain Bacteria; phylum Actinomycetota; class Thermoleophilia; order Solirubrobacterales; family Thermoleophilaceae; genus JACVRW01. The sequence continues at coordinate 78,414 of CAVWSN010000029.1, forward strand.
CTGACCTGCTGTCCCTACGGCCCCGAGGAGGCGGCCGCGGGCAAGCGTGCGCGGCAGGTCCTCGCGCTCGAGCGCTCTCTGCGGCTGCCCGAGATCCGCCCCTACATCCGCTCGCTCGGCCCGCTCGCCCGGGACGGCGTCCCAGCCTTCCTGACCGGCGACTTCAACTCTCCCTCGCACCTCGACTGGACCGAGGCGGTGGCCCTGGCGCGCCCGCAGCGGGTGCCCTATCCGCTCGCCTGGCCCGTGTCGCTTGCCCTCGCCCGGGCAGGCTTCCGCGACTCGTACCGCGAGGCGCACCCGGATCCCGTCGCGACTCCCGGGTACACCTGGACGCCCGGCACGCCGGCGCCGCGAATACGGCGCCGGGAGACGCTCGACCGGATCGACTGGGTGATGGCCGCCGGGCCCGCGCGCACACTCGCCGCCCGCCTCGTCGGGGAGACTGGCGGCCCCGACGTGGAGGTCGGGGTGAGCCCGTTCGGGTCGGATCACCGGGCGGTGGCGTCGACGTTCTCCGTCACGCCCGCCGCCGCGCCGCCGCTCGTCAGCGCGGAGCCGCGCGTGGTCACGAGAGGCAAGCGCGTGAGCGTCCGCTACACGGGCACCGCGGGCGGGCCCGGCCGAGAGATCGCGATCCTGCGCGGCTCCTCGCGAAAGCCGCTGATGTCGATCCCGATCTACGACGCCTCCGACCACCTCGCCTCCTACTTCGGGACATCGACGCTCCGGCCGGGCGCCTACCGCGCGGCACTGCTGCGCGGTAACGGGGGCGTGGCCGCGAGCTATCGCTTCTGGGTCGAGGCGCCCGGGACCAAGCCGGCGATCACAGCGACTCGCCGGTCATTCGCCCGCGGCGAGCCGATCGGGCTCAGATGGGAGGGCGCGCCGGCCAACCGGCTCGACTGGGTCGGCATCTACCGCGCGGGCGATGGGCGACCTCTACGGGTATCTCGGCTTCAAGTACACGGGCGCGCGCCCGACAGGCCGGATGAGCTTCACGAAAGCCGACCTCGGGACGCTCGAGCCGGGCCGCTACCGCGCGACGCTCATGCTGGACGACGGCTACAGCGTGCTGGCGGACACCAGCTTCCGCGTGCGCTGAACCGCGCCGCTCGCACGGAGCCTCGCGAGCCGCCCGTCAGCCCGCGGTGAGCACGGACGCGAACTCGCGCGGTCCGCGGCCGAGCGCCTGCGCGGCCGCGTCGCGGCCGGTCCTCACGGCGCCCTCCATGTAGCCCGCCACCCACTGATCCGAGCCGCAGACGTAGAAGGGCGGCTCGTGCGTGCCGTGCAGCGGGCCAACCGCCATCACGTCGCCGGGCCGCCAGCCGGTCACGTAGCCCTGGGTGAAGGGGTCGAGCGCCCATGTGCGCGTCCCGTAGAGGATCGGGTCGAGGGCCTCGTCGCCCATGAGCGACGCGAGCGTGGCCAGGAACTCCCGGCGCCGCTCTGGTTCGGGCGTGGCGAGGAACGGGCCGAGCCGGTCGGGCGGCGTGAGCGAGGACAGGATCCCGTCGCGCTGGATCCACACCGAGGCCCAGACCCCGTCGGAGGTGGCGCCGCCGACCTGCCAGAACGAGCTCGGGTAGGCCACCACCGTCTTGGCGGCGAGCGCGTGGCGCTGGCGGTGAAGCGATCCGAGCCGCTCGCCCGACACACCTGTGATCGCCACATCCCGGAGCGGCCCCACCGGCAGCGCGCAGACAACCGCCTCGGCCTCGATCCGCTCCCCGTCGCGCAGGAACACGGTGCAGCGGCGCGGCGCGACGCCGAGCGCCACCACCACGCAGCCGAGCCGAACCCGCTCGCCGAGCTCGGCGGCCATGCGGAGCGCGACGGTGGCCGAGCCCTCCGCAACGCGCAGGTGCTCCCAGTGACGCTCGTCGTAGAACCCGTGCGCACCGGCCTCAGCCTCCTTGCGGAGCTGGGCGAGCAACGACGTGCGCTCGACAGAGTCGATCGACAGCGACCTGTGCTGGTGGTCCAGGTAGCGGATCACGCCAGGGCGAGTGCCGAGCGTGCGCAGCCACGCGCCGACGCTCAGCCGGTCGAGCCGCCGGGCGTCCGGATGACTCCAGGGGTCGCGGGGGTCGACGCCCCGCGCGAGCGCCGCGAACTCCGCTTCGACGCGCTCGAGGTCGGCGACGTCCTCGTCGTCCATCCAGGGCGCCCGCTCGCCGACGGCCACGCCCTCGTCGGCGCCCCAGGCCGGCGGCAGGTCGATGTCGGTGTAGCTCGGTTCGAGGGTCAGGCCGAGCTCGCGGGTGAGCTCCACGTAGGCGCTCATCCACTCGGCGACCACCTCGCCACCCCACTGCACAGGCCTGCCGTCGGGAAGGAGCTCCTGCTCGACCCGCCCACCCGGGCGCTCGCGCGCCTCGAGCACGACGACGTCCGCGCCGGCCGCCGCGAGGTCGCGCGCAGCGGACAGGCCGGCCAGCCCGGCGCCGATGACGATCACGTCATGCAAGTGCCGTGGAATCCGCGCTCAGGTGAGGAAGGACGGCCAACCGCCGGGAGTATAAACGGACTTTGACTTTGTAGTCAGTCACACGATATGATCGCCGCGCATGCCTTCCGACGGCACTGCGGACCGGCTCTCGCACGACGCCCTCCGTCACCTGTGGCTCCACTTCACCGGGATGGGCGACCTCGACCCGGACGGGCTGCAGGTGATCGTCCGCGGCGAGGGTTGCTACCTCGAGGACTCGCACGGCAAGCGCTACCTCGATGCTCTCGCAGGCCTCTTCTGTGTCAACGCCGGCTACAGCTTCGGCGCCGAGATGGGTGAGGCCGCGGCGGCGCAGATGCGCGAGCTGCCGTTCGCGATCAACTGGACCTTCGCCCACCCGCGCTCGATCGAGCTCGCCGCCGAGCTGGCACGGCTGGCGCCCGGCGACCTCAACCGGGCGTTCTTCGTGAGCGGCGGCTCCGAGGCCGTCGAGGCCGCGTGGAAGCTCGCCCGCCAGTACCACGCCGCGCGCGGCGAGCGGCGCTGGAAGGCGATCGCCCGCCGCGTGGCCTATCACGGGACCACGATGGGCGCGCTGTCGATCAACGGCTGCACCGACCTGCGCACCCCGTTCGAGCCGCTCGTGCCGGACGTGCTGCACGTGTCGAACACCAACCGCTACCACCGCCCGCCGGAGGAGAGCGAGGAGGAGTTCACGGGCTTCCTCCTCGACGAGCTCGAGCAGACGATCGAGCAGGCGGGCCCCGGGACCGTCGCGATGGTGATCATGGAGCCGGTTCAGAACGCGGGCGGCTCGTTCATGCCGCCGGCCGGCTACTGGGCGGGCGTGCGTGAGCTCTGCGACCGCTACGGGATCCTGCTCTGCGCCGACGAGGTGATCACGAGCTTCGGCCGCGTCGGCGCCTGGTTCGCCTCCGAGCCCTTCGACATCAGGCCCGACCTGATCACGACCGCGAAGGGGCTGTCCTCGGCCTACGCGGCCATCGGTGCGCTGATCGCGAGCGATCGCGTGATGGAGCCGTTCGAGAAGCCGGGCGCGATGTTCACGCACGGCATGACGTTCGGCGGCCATCCGGTGCAGGCCGCGGTTGCGCTCAAGAACATCGAGATCATGCGCCGCGAGGGCCTCGTCGAGCGCGTCGTCGAGCACCAGGACGAGTTCCGGGCGACTCTCGAGCGGCTGCTCGAGCTGCCGATCGTCGGCGACGTGCGCGGCACGGGCTACTTCTACGCGATCGAGCTCGTCAAGGACAGCGACACCCGCGAAGGGTTCAGCGACGACGAGTGCGACGCGCTCCTGCGCGGCTTCCTCTCCCCCGAGCTCTTCAGGAACGGGCTGATCTGCCGCGCGGACGACCGCGGCGACCCGGTCATCCAGATCTCCCCGCCGCTGGTGGCGGGGCCGGAGGAGTTCGAGGAGATCGTCCGCATACTCGGCGCCGCGCTCGAGCAGGCGAGCGAGCGGATGGCGGTCGCTCGTTGAGCACGGCGAACGGCGCCGGCGGAGGACGATCCTCCGTCGCCGGCCAGCCGGCGACCTCGGACACGGCCGACGCGATCGTGGTCGGCGGCGGCCACAACGGGCTCACCACCGCGGCCTACCTCGCCCGCGCCGGGCTGCGGGTGTGCGTGCTCGAGCGGCGGCCGATTCTCGGCGGCGCCTGCGTGACCGAGGAGGTGTGGCCTGGCCACCGCGTGTCGCGGGCCTCATACGTGGTGTCCATGCTGCAGCCGAAGGTCGTGAGGGAACTGCGGCTGCGCGAGTTCGGCTACGAGCCGATCCCGCTCGACCCGGCGTTCGGCACGTTCGCCCCGGACGGGCTGCCGGTGCTGTTCTGGAGCGATCCCGCGCGCACGCGGGAGTCGATCGCGCGGCACTCGAAGCGCGACGCTCTCCGCTACCCGGAATTCGAGGAGCTGCTCGCCCGCATGGCCGCCTTCCTCCGTCCGATGATGCTGCGCCCGCCGCCCGCGCTCGGGTCGAAGCGCCCGGGCGACATGCTCTCGCTGCTGCGCGAGGCGGGACGCGCGGCGGGGATGTCGCGGCGCGACGTGCTCGAGCTCTACCGCCTGCTCACCATGTCCGTGGGCGACCTTCTCGACGAGTGGTTCGAGTCGGACGCGATCAAGGGCGCATTCGCCTCGACCGGGGTGGTCGGCGTCTGGGCCGGCCCACGCACGCCGGGCACCGCCTACAACCTGCTCCACCACGCACTCGGCGAGCTCGAAGGCGTGAGCGGGCTCTGGGGCCACGTGAAGGGCGGCATGGGCGCAATCTCGCAGGCGATCGCCCGCAGCGCGGAGTCCGCCGGCGCCACGATCCGCACCGGTGCCGGCGTGCGCTCGATCGACGTGTCGGGCGGGCGGGTGACGGGCGTGACGCTCGAGAGCGGCGAGGAGATCCGGGCCCCGCTCGTTGCCTCCGGCACGCACCCGCGCACCACGGTCCTCGGGCTGACCGGCGGCGAGCACTTCCCCGACGAGGTCGTGCGCGACATGGAGCGCTTCCGGTCCCGCGGCGGCTCGGTCAAGGTCAACTGCGTGCTCGCCGAGCCGCCGCGCTACGAGGGCGTCCCGGCCGCCGAGGCCGAGCCCCTGCTGCACACCGGGCTCGCCCTCTGCCCCTCAATCGGCTACCTCGAGCGGGCCTGGCAGGACGCCACGCGCGGCGTGCCCGCCGACGCGCCCTACGTGGAGATCGAGGTACCGAGTGCGGCGGACCCGACGCTCACCGACGACGGCTCATGCGTGATGACCCTCTTCACCCAGTACGGCCCCCACGACGAGTCCGGCTGGCCCGAGGGCGCGCGCGAGGCCTACGGCGAGCGCTGCCTGGAGATCGTGGCTCGTCACGCGCCCAACGTGAAGGACGCGCTGATCCACCATGAGGTGCTGGCGCCTCCCGACCTGGAGAGCATCTTCGGGCTCGACGGCGGCTCGATCTTCCAGGGCGAGCAGGGGCTCGAGCAGATGGCGTTCATGCGTCCCTCGCCGCTGCTCGCCCAGTACGCGACGCCGGTGGAAGGGCTCTACCTGTGCGGCGCGGGCACGCACCCGGGCGGCGGGGTGATGGCCGCCTGCGGGCACAACGCGGCGATGCGGATCCTCAAGGACCGCAGATCGCTCAGGCGACGGCTGCCGCTTGCAGCCCGTTTCCATCTGTGACGACTTTCCCAGCCAGGCGGCCGGGGCATAGGTACAAACAGGCATCCCCCCACCGGCCTCGCCGCCCACTCGACTCGCAACCCGCCGGCCGACTGCCGCCGGGGTCCTCGGCGGCGAGGCCACCCAAGGAGGTTGACCCATGGAGTACGCAGAGCAGCTGCCTGCACAGCAATCGAAGCGGACGCTCGTCGCCTCGCTCGTGGCGCTCGTGCTCGGGGCCGCGATCGCAACCGGCGTCTGGGCAGTGGCCGATGATGACGGCAACGCCAGCGCCGGCGGAGGCTCGGGCTCATCGGCGGCCGCCGAGGACCCGGGCAGCCAGTACGGCACCTCGCAGTACCGGCTCACGAACCCCCCGCAGCCCGTCGACGTCCCCCCGGCGCGCGCCCCGTACGCCGACCTGTACCGCTTCGGGCACCCCTAGGCCCTGTGCCCCACGGCTCGCGCGGCGCATAGAGTCGCGCGAGCCCCGCTCAACCAGTCAGTTCGTCGATCACGTCCTTCGAGTGCGTGACCGGCAGCCGGTTGCCCTCGAGCTCGATGCGTGAGCCGGTCGCCGACTCGATCAGCTCGAGCACGCGCACGTTCACGCGCTGGTGGACCTTCGCCTCGAGCCCCGCGCGCGGCACCTGGAAGACGAGCGCGCCCGGCTCGGTGTGCCGCGTGTGTTCGGCGAAGCCGTAGACCGTCGTCTCCGAGACCCCCACGAGCATCTTGTCCGGGAGGCCGCTCGCCGCGTCATGGGCATGGGTTCCGGCCAGGTAGCCGCCCGCCGTTCCGACGCTGTCGCCAAGCGAGCCGAGCGCTCCGCCGGCATCGCCTCCGATAAGGCCGCCCGCGAAGCCTGCCCCGGTATGACCGCGGGGATAGAACTCGCCCACCGCGACGACGGTCTCCCCGATCCCCTGCGACGCGAGCGCTTCGTTGACTATCTCGACCATCCGCTCCTCGGACATACGAGATTTCTAGCGCAGGACGAGCGCGTGCTCCGGCTGCCAGCCGAGCTTCACGCGGTCGCCGATCTCCCAGCGGTCATCGGAGCGGGCCCGGAGCCAGTTCTGCTCCAGCGCCATCAGTCGCACGCCGGGCGCGAGCTCGACGATGACCTGGGTGCTCGTGCCCACGTAGACGCGCTCCACGATCGTCCCGTCGAGCGTGACCATGCCCTCCCCGATCTCCTCGTTGATTGCGATTTTCTCGGGGCGCACCGACAGCTGGACCTCCGCACCGCTCGTGCAATCGACCGGCACCCGTGCCTCGCAGACTGTGCCGCCGGCGAGCCGGACCCCGCCGTTCTCGCAGACTCCGGGCAGCAGGTTGGATACGCCGATGAAGCCCGCCACGAAGGGCTCAGTCGGGTGCTCGTAGATCTCCTCAGGGCTGCCGCATTGCCGGACCAGGCCGCGGTCCATCACCGCGATGCGATCCGACATCGCGAGCGCCTCCTCCTGGTCGTGGGTCACGTACAGGAAGGTGATCCCGACCTCGCGCTGGATCCCCTTCAGCTCCACCTGCATCTGCTTGCGCAGCTTGAGGTCGAGCGCGCCGAGCGGCTCGTCGAGGAGCAGCACCGAGGGCCGGTTGACGAGCGCTCGAGCGAGCGCCACGCGCTGCTTCTGCCCGCCCGAGAGCGCGCGCGGCCGGACCCCGCCGCGCTCGTGCAGCTCGACCAGCTCGAGCGCCTCCCCTACCCGGCGGCGGATCTCATCCTTCTCGACCTTGCGCCGCTTGAGCCCGAAGGCAACGTTGTCCTCGATCGAGAGGTGCTCGAAGAGGGCGTAGCTCTGGAAAACGGTGTTGACGTTGCGCTTGTACGGCGGCACGGTCTCGACCGGCTCGCCCTCGAGGAAGATCCGGCCCCCGGTCGGCTGCTCGAAGCCCGCCACCATGCGCAGCGTGGTCGTCTTGCCGCATCCCGACGGGCCGAGCAGCGAGAAGAACTCGCCGTTCCCTATCTCGAGGTCGAGGGAGTCCACCGCCACGAAGTCCCCGAAGCGCTTGGTCACTCCCTCGAAGCGGATCGCCGACTGCGCTCCAACCGAGTTCTCGCTCATGCGCCTTCCCTTCCGAGCAGCACCTTGAGCCCGCTCTCCCTGCGTCCGAACAGGCGCGGAATAATCAGCGCCAGCGCGATCGACAGCACGGAGATCACGAGCATGAAGGTGCCGATCGCGTTGATCGTCGGCCTCACGCCGAACCTGATCTGTGTCCAGATGCGCACCGGGAGCGGCTGCGGCGACTCGCCGGTGGTGAAGAACGACAGCACGAAGTCATCGAAGGACAGGGCGAAGACGAGCAGACCCGCGGCCAGCACTGCCGGCCAGAGGGCGGGCAGTGTCACGAGCCGCATCGTCTGCCAGCGAGTGGCGCCGAGGTCCATCGCGGCTTCCTCGACCTCGAGGCTCATCGACGCGAGTCGCGCGCGTACCACCACCGTCACGTAGGAGATCGAGAACGTGATGTGCGCGAGGACGATCGTGGTGACCGAGAGCTCGAGGCCCACCTGCGTGAACAGCAGCAGGGCCGACACGCCGGCCACGATCTCCGGCACGACGAGCGGGACGAGCATCAGGATGTTGAAGCTGTCCGACCAGCGGGTCCGCGAACGCACGAGCCCGTAGGCCAGCATGGTCCCGAGCACGGTCGCGATGACCATGGTGATGAGGGCGATCTGGATGCTCGCGATCAGCGAGTCGCGCAGCGACTCCGACTCGAAGAACAACTCGTACCAGCGCAGGCTGAAGCCGTCGAAGTCCTGCAACGAGCGGCTCGAGTTGAACGAGAACAACACGACCAGCACGATCGGCGCGAACAGGAACACGAAGAAGACGCCGGTGAAGAGCTTGAGAAAGCGCGGGCGGTCGAAGTCCTTCGGCGGCTTGGAGGGCGCGCCCGGGGCCCCGGGGCGGGCGGTCGTCGGGGTGTGCTCGACGTCGACGCTCACGCCGGAGCCTCCCTCGCCTCGCGGGCGGCGGCGCGCAGGTAGAGGACCATCCAGACCAACAGGAACAGCATCATCACCGTCGTCAGCGCGGCTCCGAAGGGCCAGTTGTCTGAGGCGAGGAACTGCTGCTGGATCAGGTTGCCGACCATGACCTCCTCCGGTCCGCCGAGCAGCGAGGCGGACACGAAGTCGCCCACGGCCGGGAGGAACACGAGCACCGAGCCCGCCAGCACCCCCTGCACGGTGTGCGGGAAGGTCACGTTACGGAAGGTCTGCCAGGGGCTGCCGTAGAGGTCCTTGCCGGCCTCGATCAGGGACGGGTCCATGCGGTCGAGGGCGGCGTAGATAGGAAGGATCATGAAGACCATGAACCCGTACACGAGCCCGCCGATCACCGCCCACGGCGTGTTCAGGAAGCGGATGTCGGAGCCCAGGACGCCGTTCACGAGGCCGTCGTCGCCCAGCATCGCGATCCAGGCGTACGTCCGGATCAGGTAGTTGACGAACATGGGCAGGACCACCAGCGCGATCAGCACCGTCTTCCAGCGCCCGCCGAAGATCGCGATGTAGTAGGCGACCGGGTAGCCGATCAGGAGGCACAGCACCACGGTCGCGAGCGCGAAGCCGACCGAGCGAAAGAGCACGGGCACGAAGGCCGGGTCGAAGACGCGCTCGTAGTTGTCCAGGCTCGTGCCGTAGAACGCCTCGCCCAGGTCGTCCGTGTAGCCGAACGAGAGCGCCAGCAGGAACCCGACCGGGACCACGAACAGGAGGAGCAGCCAGAGCGCGCCGGGGAGGAGGAACAGCGAGGAGAAGCGCGACTCGCTCATAGGCGCATCAGGAGACCCTGAACTCGGTCCATACCTCGTCCCATGCCAGCCGGCCCTCGCCCTGCAGGTTCGTGAAGTGCTGGCCCTGCTCGACGTCCTCGACCGTCACGTTGATCGTGGGGTCATCCTTCACGAGCCCCTGGAAGGCCTCAGTGGGTGCTCCCTCGTACGGCATCGGGTAGCCGATCCACTCCACGTTCTGCGCCGCGTTCTCCGGCTCGAGCATGTACTCGATGAAGAGCAGCGCCGTGCCCGGGTGCTTGGCGTTCACGGGAATGCAGAATGCGTCGTTGCCGACCGGGAGTCCCTCGCTGCACTTCTGGAACCTGTAGTCCTCCGGGTTGTCGACCTGGTAGCGGATGTTGACGATGTCGCCGTTCCACAGATGCTGGATCCAGGCGTTGCCGCTCGTCATGTTCGTGATCGTGTCGGCGGAGACGCCGCGCAGCTTCGGCTTCAGGTCAACCAGGTAGTCGCGCGACTTGTCGAGCTTCTCCGTGTCCGTCTCGTTGAGCGGATAGCCGTTCACGAGGTTGGCCATGCCGATCGCCTCCTGGTAGTCGTCGAGCAGGAAGCTGCGGTCCTCGCTGTCGACCTCCCCGAGGTCCCGCCAGGACCCGGTCATCTCGACCTTGTCGGCCCGATAGCCGAGCCCGGTCGCGTACAGGCCGTAGGGCGTCGAGTGCTCCGCTCGCGGGTCGTACCAGGGGTCCGTGTATTGCGGATAGACGGTGTCGATGTACTTCACCTTGTCCCGGTCGATCCTGCGCAGCAGGTTCCCCGAGCGCAGGCGCTCGATGTATTCGGCGCTCGGGAAGATCACGTCGTAGGCGATCCCGGCGCGGAGCTTGGCCGTCATCGCCGACATCGAGTCGAAGTACGACTCGCGCACGGTCACGCCGTACAGCTTCTCGAAGCCCTTGATCAGCGCGGGGTCCACGTACTCCGCGTAGTTGAAGTAGACGAGATCGCCGTCCACCCGCTTCCTGATCGGCTTCTCCGTCTCCGCCTTCGAGCCGCGAGGCGAGTTGCCGACGCTGCAGCCCGCGAGGCCCATTCCCAGGGCGAGGCCCGCTCCGCCGCGCAGCAGGTCGCGGCGGTCGATGCGGGCGTCCCACGGCTCCGGCGTCATGCGGGCGCGACCCCCTCGGCCGGGAGGCGGCAGTCCAACTCGCGCTCGGCGAGCTTCAGCGCCAGCTCGCGTACGCGCTCCCCGGTGACCTCCACGTCGCGCAGCGCGATCTGCACGGAGAGGCCGTCGAGCAGCGAGCCGAGCAGGACCGCGAACCCGTCCGGGTCGGTCGGGCCGAACTCGCCCCGCTCCTGCCCGTAGCGCACCACCTCGGCGATCGTCCGCCGCCAGCGGCCGTCTAGCTCGGCGCGCGTCGCGGCCAGCTCGGGATCGCGCAGCGCCTTGGCCCACAGCTCCATCCAGAGGGCGGCGTCGTAGTCCCCCTCGCCGGCGCCGGAGTCCACGATCACGGCCAGCCGCTCGCGGGCACCCTCGATCCCCTCGAGGCTGGCGGCCAGCTCCTCGTAGAAGCGCTCCTCCGCCGACGTGAGCGCCTCGTGGAGAAGCTCCGCCTTCGAGGCGAAGTAGTAGAGGACCGACGGCGCGCTCGTGCCCGCCTCCTCAGCGACATCAGCCACGCGCGCGTTCTCGAGCCCGCGCCGCCGGATCACCGTGGCGGCTGCCTCGAGCAGCTCCGGCCGGCGGACATGGTCGAGCCGCGGTCGCGGGCTCAAGCGTCACTCCCCCGAGTAACTTGAACAGCGATTCAGGAAACCTACCGGGCCGGGCGGCCGGGGTCAAGAGACCGCGGCGCGCTCGGACAGCCGCGGGGGCGGCTGCTCGGGAAGCCCGAGCTCGTGCGCAAGCCCGGCCCACACCTCGTGACGCGCGTGCCCGATGTCGAGCTCGCCGATCAGGACACGCACTCCGTAGCCGTCCGCGAGCGCCATCAGGCGGTCGGCCGCGCGGTCCGGGTCGGCGCCCTCGCTGAAGGCCCCGGCCTCGATGCCCGCCGTGATCGCGTCGGCGAGCCAGTCGTGCATGCGCCCGTACAGGCGCACGGCGGTTGGGCGCAGCTCCGGATGCCGGACCGTCCGCAACCACAGCTCGACCCAGAGGATCCAGTCGCGCTCGAGGTGGCCCGGGTAGGGCAGGAACTGGTCGACGAGTCCGGCCAGGCGCTCGACGTGGTTCGACGCGTCGGTCTCGGCATCGCCGAGGCGCACATCCGCGGCCAGCTCGTAGGAATACTCGAGCGCCTCGGCGAGCAGCGCCTCGCGCGTGTCGAAGTGGTAGTGGACGAGCGAGGTCGACACGCCCGCCTGCATCGCCACGCGCGCTATGCGCATGTCGTCGATGCCATCGCTCGCGATCCGCTCGACCGCGGCGGCGAGGATCCGCTCGCGCGCCCCGCTGCCGGAGGCCTCGTTCACGCGGCCTCGCCCAGGTCGGCCCTGATCCTGTCCGCGAACCAGCCCACGGCGGCCTCGCGACGCGAGAGAGGTCCGGGCTCGAAACCGCGGGTCGCGATGCCTGCCTGCTGGTTCGCCACCAGGTCGGCGTCCTCGTCGCTCACGAGCTCGTTCACCTTTCGGTTCGCGTACCGGACGGCCCGCGTTCTCAGGCCGGCGTCGCGCGGGAGCAACGTCATGTTGATGTCGCGCGTGGCGCCCGCTCCGTCCGGGAGGATCTGCCAGATGCCGATCTGGTCGGGGTAGAGGTCGATGGTCGTGTTCGGGTAGATGAGGATGAAGTGCCAGGTGCGCGCGTCCTCGGGCCGCAGGCCCGGGCATCGGCTCGACGAGCCGCTGGTAGGTCCGTTCCAGGAAGTTGCCGGACGGCTTGTCGCGCAGCGGGGCATCGAACCAGACCCAGTTGTCGAACAGCTCGACGTCGTAGCGCTTGTAGTCGAGGAGGCGCATCAGGCCGGGATGGCCAATCGGGACGTGGTAGCCCTCGAGGTAGTTGTCGATCACGATCTTCCAGTTCGCCGGCTGGTTGGTCGTGGCCCCCTTCACCGGGCGCAGGCGCTCGAACCCGTAGGGCTCGAGTCGCTCCGGCAGCCCGGCCACCTGTTCCGCGAGCGGGGTCGCGTGGATGTCGAGGTTCACGAACACGAGCCCGCAGAGGACCTCGACGCGGGCCGGAAAGAGCCCCAGCGAGGACTTGTCGAGGTTCGGGATCTGGCGACCCTCGGGCACGCCGATCAGGTCGCCGTCCATCCGGTACGTCCAGCCGTGGTAACGGCAGCGGATCGCCTTCTTGCACTCGCCCGAGCCGCTCAGGAGGCGCGAGCCGCGGTGGCGGCAGACGTTGCGAAAGGCACGCAGGCTGCCCTCGTCGTCGCGCACCACGAGCACGGGCTGAGAGCCGGCGCTGGCGGTGATGTAGCTGCCCGGCTCCGAGATCTGCGCCACGTGCCCCGCGAACTGCCAGCTGCGCGAGAAGATTCGTTCGTCCTCGATCGGCAGGATCTCCGGGTCGAGGTAGAGATGCGGCGAGAGCGCGGCTGGAACCGGCCGCGGAGCGGCTTTCTGCGAGGTCAAGACGGCTCCTGACTTTGTGATCAGCCGCATGATACCATGGCCTCGTGGGTCCACTGGGCTCCCGTCACGCATGGCTCTCCATAACTCCAGAACCCGAGCGCGAGCTACCCGAGGCGATTGCCACGCTGCGGTCCGGCGGCCCCCCGCCGCGCGAGCTCGTGGAACGAGAGCGGGCGGAGATGGAGCGGCTCGTGACCCATGGCAGCCGCCGGAGCTGGCGCGCCTACCTGGCGCAGGCTGCGGCGCTCGCACACGACGCGGGCGCTGACGACCGGCTCGCCGAGGCGCGAGCCGTGATCGACGAAGTCCTCGAGAACCACGACAATCTGGCCCTAGGACTCGCCAGTAGGCGCAGACGAGGCCGGCTGAGCGCACGCATCGGAGGAACCCAGTGACCGTCACCCCCGCCGCTCCCGCGGCCGAATTCACGCCCGAGGAGCTCGAGCTGCGGCAGCGCGCGCGGCGCTTCACCGATGAGGTCCTGATCCCGAACGAGGAGCTCGCCGAGCGCAGCGGCGGCCGCATCCCCGACGAGCTCATCCGGAGGATCAGGAGCGAAGCCATCGCAGCGGGCCTCTCCGGCGGGCTCCATTCGCCGGAGCACGGCGGCCAGGGCTGGTCGCATACCGAGTGGTTTCTCGTCGAGGAGCAGCTCGGCCGCTCGACCAACGCGCTCTCCTGGTACATCCCGAACGCCTACAACGTGCTCGCGAGCGGCACCGCGGAGCAGATCGACCGCTACCTGCGCCCCGCGCTGCGCGGCGAGCTGCAGGACGCCTATGCGGTCACCGAGGCCGAGGCGGGCTCCGACCCGTCGCGAATCGCGACCACGGCGCGCCGGACGGAGGCGGGCTGGGTGATCGACGGTGAGAAGTGGTTCGTGACCAGCGGCGACATCGCGTCGGTCTACATCGTGATGGCGAACGCGCTCGTCGACGGCGAGAAGCTGGGCACGCTCTTCCTCGTCGACCGCGAGCTCGACGGAATCGAGGTCGTCGACGACCCGCCCTTCACCCACACCTACCCGCACGGCCACCCGACGATCCGCTTCAACGGGGTAGAGGTGCCGGACGACGCGATCGTCGGCGGAATCGGCGGCGGGGACGAGCTCCAGCGCGTCTGGTTCACGGAGGAGCGGCTCGGCATCGCCGCGCGCGGGGTCGGCTCGATGTGGCGGCTGATCGAGGAGACCACCGCCTGGGCCCTCGAGCGCGAGCAGGGCGGCAGCCGGATCATGGACTACCAGGGCGTTTCCTTCCCGCTGGCCGACTCGGCCGCCGACGCCGCGGCCGGCCGTTTGCTCACGCTGGAGGTGGCGCGCCTCGCCGACGCCGGCGCGGACCCGAAACTGGTCCACGCCAAGGCCTCGATGGCGAAGTTGTTCGTGAGCGAGGCGGCCTGCCGCTGTGCCGACCGCTGCGTGCAGATCTTCGGCGGCCGCGGCTACATGCGGACCAATGTGGCCGAGCGCTTCCTGCGCGAGCTGAGGGTCGACCGCATCTGGGAAGGGACGAGCGAGATCCAGCGGCTGATCATCGCGCGCGCCCTCGAGCGCCGCGGGGTGGAGCGTACGCTCCACTAGCACCGTGGACCTCTCCCGGCTCCTGCATCCGCGCTCGGTCGCGGTCGTCGGCGCGACCGAGCGGCCGGATGCGTACGGCGCGCAGACGCTGATCAACCTCGAGCTGCTCGGCTACGGCGGCGAGGTGTGGGGCGTGAACCCGGGGCGCTCGTCGGTGTACGGGCGGCCCTGCTTCCCGTCGCTCTCGGACTGCCCGACGCCGCCCGACGCCGTGGTCGTGGCCATACCCGCAATGGGTGTGGCGGCGGTGGTCGAGGAGGCCGGGGCCCTGGGCTGCGGCGGTGCGGTCGTCTTCGGGGCCGGCTTCGGGGAGGTCGAGACGGGCGCCGCTCTCGAGGCCGAGCTCGCGGCCGCGGCGAGCGCCCATGGCCTGCCGGTCTGCGGCCCGAACGGGAACGGGATCGTGGCGCTCCACGAGCGGGCGGCGCTGTGGGGCGACGCCCTGCGGCCCACCGAGCCCGGCCGGGTCGTGCTTGTCTCCCAGAGCGGAAACTTCGCGGTCAACGCGCTCAACGCGAGCCGCGGCCTGCGCTTCCACACCGTGGTGTCGTGCGGCAACTCGGTGGCGCTCGATCCCGCCGAGTGGGTGGCGGAGCTGGCCGGCGACGAGAGGGTCGGCTCGATCGCGCTCTATCTCGAGGGGGACGGCGACGGGGCGCTCCTCTGCGAAGCCCTCGCCCACTGTGCCGAGCGGGGCGTCGGCGTGGCGGTGCTGAAGGTCGGGAGCTCCGCGGCCGGGGCGGCGGCCGCCGCGGCGCACACCGGCGCCCTCGCGGGCGACCAGCGGATGTTCCGCGCGCTTGTCGAAGAGGCGGGCGGCGCGTGGGCGGAGGACTTTCACGAACTGCTCGAGCTGGGCAAGGCGCTCGCCGTGCCCGGCGCCCGTAGGCGGAAGGGCACGGGCGGGCTCGCGATCCTCACCTGCTCGGGCGGCGACTCCGCCCTCGCCGCCGACGAGTGCGAGCGCCTCGGGCTGTCCGTCCCGCCGCTCGCCCCGGACACCCGGGGGCGCCTGCGACAACTGCTGCCCGATGCGGCCACGGTCGCCAACCCGCTCGACTACACAGCGCTGATCTGGGGCGACGTCGAGCGGCTGCGCGACATCGTCGCGACGGCCGGCGAGGACCCGGGGGTCGAGCGCGTGATCGTCCTCTACGACCAGCTCGTTGGGCTCGAGGGCCCGCCCGAGGAATCGTGGTCGGCCGTGCGCGAGGGCATCCACCGCGGCGCGGAGCTCAGCCCGGTCCCGGTGATGGTCTCGTCGACGCTGCCCGAGCTGCTCGACGACGTGGCGGCCGCCCGCTTCATCGAGGCGGGCATCCCCGCCGTCGCCGGCCTCCGCAGCGGACTGATCGTGGCCGCCGCGCTCGGCCGGCCGCCGGCGGACCCGGGCCGCCTGAGGGAGGTCGCCGCTGCCGCGCGGTCCGCCGCGGCCGTCGACCCGGGCCGGAATGGGCGGGCGTCCTGGCTTTCGGAACACGACGCCAAGCAGCTTCTGCGCGAGCGCGGGCTGCCCGTAGTCGAGGGCCGCCTCGTGTCCCACGAGGATGACGCGGTGACCGCCCTGGGTGAGCTGGGCGGGCACGCGGTGGCGAAGCTCGCCGCCGAGTCGCTGCGGCACAAGGTGGACATCGGCGCCGTGGTACTGGACATCCGTGACGACGCAGGGATGCGGGCGGCGCACGCTCGCCTGATGGCCCTCGAGATCGCCGGTGCGCGGGTGCTCGTCGAGCGGATGGTGGAGCCCGGCACCGAGCTGCTCGTGTCCGCCCGCGCCGACGGCGTGGTGCCGTCGCTCGTGATCGCGGCCGGCGGCGTGTGGACCGAGGTCCTCGCCGACGCCGCGGTGATCCCGCTGCCCGCGTCGCCGGCGCGGGTGGAGCGCGCGATACGCGGGCTGCGGGCGGCGCCGCTCCTCACCGGCGGCCGCGGGCAGCCGGCGCTCGACGTGGCGGCGGCGGCCCGCCTCGCCGCGGCGGCCGGCGACGCCCTGCTGGCGGCCGGGCTCGGCCTGATCGAGCTGAATCCGGTGCTCGTGCATGAGGACGGCGCGACGGTGGTCGATGCCGTCGTCGCGTCACGCGGCGCATGAGGGTCGCTGTCGCCGGAGCCGGGCTGGCGGGCCTGGCGGCGGCCGACGAGCTCGCGCGCGCCGGCCACAGCGTGGCCGTGTTCGAGGCCCGCGACCGCGTGGGTGGGCGGGTCTGGTCGCGCCGGCTCGACAACGGGGCGGTGGTGGAGATGGGCGCCGAGTACATCCTCCCGGGCAACAGCGCCGTCCGCGAGCTGGCCGAGCGCTTCGGGCTCGGCCTGTGGGACAAGGGCATGCGCTACGGCCGGCGCGAGCCGCGCGGAGGCATCGGCACCACTCACGAGGAGCTGGTGGCGGCCGCCGCAATTGTTGAGCGCTCGCTCGAGACGGCCCCGCCGGGGCTCAGCGCGAGGGAGCTCCTCGACGGGCTCGACATCCCGCCCGGCGCACGCGAGGCGCTGCTCGCCCGCGTCGAGATCTCGAGCGCCAACTCGGCCGGGCTCGTGGCCGCGCATGACCTCGGCGGCATCGCGCACGTGGACGAGGAGCCCGCGCCAAGCGTCGCCGGCGGCAACCAGCGCCTCGCCCTCGCGCTCGCCGCCGAGCTCGGGGACCGGGTGCACCTGAGCTCCCCGGTGGAGCGGATCGCCTGGGGCGACGGCGTCAGCGTGCAGGCGGGCGGCGCCGAGCTGGACGTGGACGCCTGCGTCGTCGCCGTGCCGGCGAGCGTGCTGGGGCGCATCCGCTTCGAGCCGGCGCTGCCCGCGGGGCACGCCCGTGCCTTCGCGACGGTCCGCTACGGCCACGCCGCCAAGCTGTTCGTGCCGCTCGCGGCGCCGGCGCAGCCGAGCGCCGTGATGTCGGTGCCCGAGCGCTACTGGACGTGGACGGCCCGCGGCGACGGGCAGGAGGCCCAGCCGGTGCTGAGCTGTTTCGCGGGATCGAGCGAGGCGCTCGCCGCCCTGAAGGTCGACGAGGGGCCCGAGCGCTGGCGGCAGTCGGTGGAGCGCCTCCGCGACGACCTCGACCTCGAGCCCGGCGGGACGGTCCTCTCCACCTGGTCGGACGATCCGTGGGTGCAGGCCGCCTATTCGACCTCGCCGCCGCCCGAGGTCGCCGAGCTCGCTGCCGAGCCGCTCGGGCCGCTGGCCTTCGCGGGCGAGCACCTCGGGGGTACTCACGCCGCCCTCATGGAGGGAGCGGTCCGCAGCGGCAGGCACGCCGCCCGGGCGCTGACGGCGCGGACCGTCGCCTGACGAACAGCCGCTCCATCCGGCGCGCAGGCTTTGCTCTGCGGGATGCAGCGCCGCGACCTCGCCCGCCTCGTCGCCTTCTCGGACGGCGTCATGGCGGTGGCGATCACGCTGCTCGTGCTCAACATCGAGACGCCCGACGTCAGCGACGAGGACCTCGGGAGCGCCCTCGTCGACCTGCTCCCGTCGCTCGCCGCCTACGCCCTGGCCTTCGCACTCGTCGGCCGCTTCTGGGTCGTCCACCACAACCTGTTTGAGACGTTCGTGGGCTTCGACGGCCTGCTGATGGCACTCAATCTCCTCTTCCTCGCGCTGATCGCTCTCATCCCGTTCGCCACCGACCTTCTCGATGGCTACGGCAACGAGCCGCTGGCCGCGGCGACCTTCGGAGCGATCCTCGGGCTGGTCGCGCTCGTCGACTGGGTGATGACGGTGCACGCGCTCCGCGCCGGGCTCGTCCACGAGTCGCGCCGGGAGGACACGGCGCCGTTCGGCAGCCCGGTCGCGCTCGGCTTCACCGTGATCTTCTTCCTGAGCGTGCCGGTCGCGTTCCTGAGCGTGGCCGCCGCCTGGGTCCTCTGGCTATCGACGATCGTGTTGCGCTACCCGCTGCGCATCGTGGCGCACTGGGTCTCGCGATAGACGCCGGCCACCTGCCGTGCGACATCGGCCCAGTCGAAGCTGAGCACGTGCTCCGACGCCTCAGCCACGAGCCGGTCGCGCAGCTCCGCGTCGGTCAGGAGGCGCTCGGCCATGGTGGCGAGCGAGGCCGGGTCGCGCGAGCGGAAGCGCAGGCCGACGTCCTCGTTCGGGCACGACCTCGCGCAGGCCGCCGGTGTCGGCCACGAGGCAGGGACAACCCGACGCCATCGCCTCCAGCGCCACCAGCCCGAACGGCTCGTAGATCGAGGGCACCACTGTGAGGTCGGCGATGCGATAGAGGGAGTGCAGGACGTCGTCGCCGATCCAGCCGAGGAAGGCCCCGTGCGGGTCGAGGCCGAGGTCGTGCGCCTGGCGGCGCAGCTCCTCCTCGGCGGTCCCCGAGCCGGCCACGATGAAGCGCACGTTGCCCACCCGCTCGATCAGGCCGGGCAGCGCCTCGAGCGCGAGCTGGAAGCCCTTCTCGTAGACGAGCCTGCCGACCAGCAGCACGAGCATCTCGTCGGGCGCGGCGAAGCGCGCGCGCAGCGAGCCGAGGTCGTCGACCGGCACGAGCTCGGAGGGATCGATGCCGTTCGGTATCACGGCCACGCGCTCCTCCTCGAGGCCGAAGACGTCGGCCACGTGCTCACGCATGTAGGCCGAGCAGGTGATCACGCTCTCGGCGCGATTGGCCATCCAGCGCTCAACCCCGTGGATGTACGACTGCGGGTGCTTGTCGATCCAGCCCTGGTGGCGGCCGTACTCGGTCGCGTGGATCGTGACAACGAGCGGCGCGCGGAAGCGCTTGGCGAGGTGGTCGCCCGCGGAGGCCACGAGCCAGTCGTGGCCGTGCACGAGATCGAAATCGACGCGGTCGCCCACCTCGACACCGGTGGCGAGCATGTCCGCGTTCATCCGCTCGATCCAGGTGACGAACTCACCGAGGTCGCGGGG
This sequence comes from uncultured Thermoleophilaceae bacterium, assembly GCA_963757815.1. Classification (GTDB taxonomy): domain Bacteria; phylum Actinomycetota; class Thermoleophilia; order Solirubrobacterales; family Thermoleophilaceae; genus JACVRW01. The sequence continues at coordinate 97,850 of CAVWSN010000029.1, forward strand.
GCGTTTGGGCTCGCGAACGCGGTGGATCGTCACGCCGCCGCGCTCCTCCTCGGCCGGGTCCTCCTCGCGCCCGCGCGCGAGCACGTGGATCTCGACGTCCTGTTGCGGAAGGGTCTCGGCGAGCTTGCGGACGTGACGGGCGAGACCGCCCTCGATCAGCGGCGGGTACTCCCAGGACAGGATCAGGGCGCGCATCAGGGCGTGGTGAGCGAGGCTAGATCGAGGTGAGGTGCAAGGTGCCGCAGCCGCGGCTCCGGCGCGGCAGCGGAGTCTGGCAGAGCGGCCAGCGCGGCGTCATGGTTCGCGCGGTGGGCCTCGAGCCGCTCGCGCGGGTAGTCGCTCGCAAGCTCGCGCGCCGCCATGAAGGCCCAGTCGCTCGACTGGAGCGCAAGCAGCTCGCGAGCGGCGCGCTCGAGGGCGCCGCGCGGCGTGGTGCGCACGGCCGCGGCCGCCACGGTTCGGAGCTCCGCGTCCCGCGCCGCGAACGCGTACTCCGCGACCGCCGGCGCGTCCCAGGTCGAGAGGTCCTTTCCGCGTCCCCAGCTCGACGCCGCCAGCGGACGCTCGACCGGCTCGACGAGCTCGAGTCCCTCGCTCACCGTCACCAGCCGGAGGCCCCGGCGCGGCGCCTCCTCGAGCACGGCCGTCAGCCAGATCGGCCCCTCGTACCACCAGTGGCCGAGCAGCTCGGTGTCGAGCGCACAGCAGAGCAGCCCTCCCCCGGACAGCCTCGCGATGGCCCGGTCGACGAAGTCACGCGCGTGCGCACGGGCGAGCTCTCGCGCCCTGTCGCGGTCGTACGGCCGGCCGGCGTTGTCCCACGGTCTCAGGTCGTGCACGGTGCGCCGGTGGTAGTCGCGGTAGCTGCCATCCGCCGGGTAGCCACGCCGCTCGTCCCAGACGAGCTCGACGGTCCCCCAGTCGATCGGCAGCGCCGGCGGGCCGGCCTCGGTGGCAACGGGGAGCAGGTGGTCGAATCCCTCGACGCCGGTCTGGTCCACGCAGAAGGCGCGCACCCCGTGATCGGCCAGGTCACGCTCGAGCCCGGGTGCGTACGCGCACTCCGGCAGCCAGAGGCCGCCTCCCCAGTCGCCGAACCGGGCCACATGCGAGGCGATGCCCGTGGCCAGCTGAAGCCGCATCCCGGCATCCGTGGCGAGCAGCGGAAGCAGCGCGTGCGTGGCCGCCGAGGTCCAGAGCTCCACCGAGTCGAGCTCCCGGAACGCCTTGACGAGGTCACGGCCGTGGCGCTCGAATGCTTGCTCCGCGAACGTATAGTCGTCCGCGGCGCGCCGAAGCTCGGCGGCGAGCCCGGGCTCGCCGGCCGCCTCGAGCCCGGCGGCGTCCTCCTCGTGGATGGGAGCGCGGATCTCGCGCAGGAAGCGCAGGTAGCGCTCCCCGGCGTCGTCTCTCAGCGCCTCGAGCTGGTCGCACAGCACCGGCGTGAGGCCGACGGTCACCGGGGCGCCGTCGAGCACCTCGAGCAGCGGCAGGTAGACGGTCGCGACGGCCTCCCAGAGCCACTCCTCTCCGAAGGGCCAGGTGCCGAAGCCCTCGACGTAGGGCATGTGCGAGTGGAGCACGAGCGCGAGCGCGCCCGGTCGCGCCGGAGTCGTCACGGGCGCAGGACGGCGACGAAGTCGAGTGCGCGCTCGAGCGGCCCGGGCCTGAGCGCGAAGTCGCGGGCCGAGATGGCGGTGTGAAGCGGTCGTAGAACGCCCGCGTGATCCCGAGCGTGTAGTGAACGCGGTCCCAGCCGGCGTTGAGCGCGAGCTCGTGGGCGCGCAGGACACGCGCGTGGAAGAGGCCGAGCAGCTCGACGTGGCCGAAGACGCCGGCGCAGAGCTTGCGGAACTCCTCCGCCCGGTACTCCCGGACATGCCAGGGGTTGTCGGACTTCTCGGCGCCGGGAGGGGCGAGCGTCAGCAGGTTGGGGGTCGAGACGTAGGCCGTTCCGCCCGGGCGCAGCATGTCCCGGAAGTGAGCCAGCACCGCCGCGGGGTCCTGGACGTGCTCGATCGTCTGCAGGAACACGAGCGCGTCGCAGGGCTCGGACCAGGTCTCGACCAGGTCACGCACGAAGCGGACGCCCGGCTTCGTGTACTTGAGCCGCGCATGCTCGTGGGCGTCGGGGTTCGCGTCCACCCCGATCACGTGCCGGGCGCGCCGCGCGAGCACCTCGACGCCGTAGCCCTCGCCGCAGGCCATGTCGACGACGTCGAGGCCGCGGCAGCGCTCCGCCACCCACTCGTAGACCGCCAGGTGGCGCCGGAACCAGTAGTTCTCGGCGGGCAGGTCGGGGAGCGTGCGCTCGCCGGTCAGCTCGAGCGGCGGGACGCCGGCGGGCTGGTCTCGCTGGATGGTCTCCTGCATCGGGCGGGAGAGTCTAGGTACTACTCTCCCGCGCCCATGCCGCAGACGGACCGCGAGATCCTGCGCGCCAACGTGCGCTATCACGACCTGGCCGCGTCCCATTACGACGCGAAGTGGGGCATCAACTACGGGGCGCTCGGCCAGGCCCAGGTCACGGGCAAGCTGCGCAAGGCGCTCGGACACGAGCCGCGCCGCTACCGGCGCGCGCTGGAGATCGGAGCAGGAACCGGGTACTTCTCGCTCAACCTGCTGCGCGCGGGCGTGATCGAGGAGGCGGTGGCCACCGACGTCTCGCCCGGGATGCTGCAGGCGCTCGAGCGCTCGGCGCGCGAGCTCGGGGCGCCGGTCGAGACCGCGGCCTGCGAGGCCTCGGAGCTGCCCTTCGAGGAGCGCTCGTTCGACCTCGTCTTCGGGCACGCCGTGCTCCATCACCTGCCCGACCTGGACGCGGCCTTCCGTGAGTTCCGGCGTGTGCTGCGGCCCGGCGGCGTGCTGGCGTTCTGCGGCGAGCCGTCGCACTACGGGGACCGGATCGCCTCCGTCCCCAAGCGCGGTGCGCGGGCGCTCTCGCCGGTGTGGCGCGCGCTCCTCGGTGCGTCCGGGCGCCGCAACGGGGGCGCCAACGGGAAGTGGACCGAAGAGGACGAGCTCGAGCGGGTGGTGGACGTGCACGCGTTCACGCCCGCGGCGCTGTCTGCGCACGCGCGCCGCGCCGGCTTCGAGGACGTTCGCGTGAGCGGCGAGGAGCTGGCCGCCTCCCTGTTCGGCTGGGCCAACCGAACGCTCGAGGCCAGCGCCGAGCCGGACGAGATCCCGTGGGCCTGGCGCGTGTACGCCCACCGCGGCTACCTCCTGTTGCAGTCGATCGACCGCTCGCTGCTCGAGCCGCACCTGCCGCCGGCGCTCTTCTACAACCTGCTGATCTCGGCGCGCAGGCCGGGTTAGGCGTAGGCGACCGCAGCGCCGCGGCCGGGAGCGCCGCCAGCAGGACGAGCACGAGATCGAGCGGGCGTAGCGCCAGCCTGAGCGGCGGTCCCGGGGGCTCGGGCTCGAATGCCTTCGCCTCGGTGACGACCCAGGCCAGAACGGCGTCGCAGAAGGGGATCGGGCGCAGCCGCACGTCGCCCAGCTGCTCGGCGAGTGAGCGCCCGGCCGCCGCCAGCCTGCCCTCGGCGGCGATGCCGTCCAGCACGGCCGCGGCCTCCGGCAGCGAGGGGATCGCGCGCAGCTTCCCGAGCGCGCGCCGGAAGACCTCGCGCAGGCCGTCCGCGCCGGCGGCGGCGCGCAGCCAGGTGGCCACCAGGACGATCAGGGCCGCGCGCAGGGCGCGCCGCGAGCGCCGCGTCGAGCCCCAGCCCGCCTCCGAGCGTGAAGATGAAGGCGCCGAGGGCGAGGATGGCCGCGAAGAGGAGGCCGGTGGGGAGGGGCTCGGGGTCCGGGCGCGACGCGGCCCACGCGAGGGCGAGGACGAGCGCCACCGCGCCGAGTAGCAGCCACTCCGTGCTCGCCAGGAGGAGCCCGAAGAGAACGACAGCAGCCAGGGTGATGGCGCGGGGATCGAAGCGTCCCCGGTGCTCCGCCGGGGCCTCCGGCGCATGCTCGCTACGTTGCCGTCGATTATTGTGGTCAACGTAGCTCGCGTCCTCGTCGCGGTCCCAGCGGCGCAGGCCGCGGCGGTAGACGAGCACCTGGATCGTGCTCGCGAACGCACCCCACGCGAGCAGGCCGATGGCCGTCAGCGCCAGCGCGTCGGCCGTGCCCACCTCGATGCCGATGCGGCGGCCGATCGCGTCATAGGTGCCCGCGTAGGCGTCGAGGCCGCCGGTGATCACCCAGATGAAGAACGCCGTGGTCGCGGCGTTGTGGAGGATCCGGATCGCCGCGCAGACGACGATCTGCGGCAGCGGACGCCAGCCGCGCGCCTCGAGTCGCCCGAGCAGCGGCGCCGTGGCGGCCTGCGTCAGCGGGATGCCGAAGCGCGCCGGCCCGATGATCGCGACGGTCTCCAGCATGGCGGCGATGCTCGCCCCGAAGCCGAGCCGAGCGCCGCGGCGCACCGCCACGCGCGCGAGCGCCACGCCCCCGGCCAACGCGATCCAGAAGCCGCCGGTCGGAGCCGCGCGGGCGGCGAGGAACGACACCACCGCCACGTGCGCCGGACCGGCCGGAGTCGCGGCCTCGCCTGCCTCGCCCCGCGGGCCGCGTTCCTCGGGGGCGGCGGTCGCCATCAGGCGAAGGTAGCGGGCGCGGAAGTGCTCAGTGGCGACGTTAGCCTTCAGCCCCATGGCGCAGACGATCGAGCGCTTCCCGCTGTTCCCGCTCGGGCTCGTGCTGCTGCCCCACGAGCTCGTCCCGCTCCACATCTTCGAGGAGCGCTACAAGCTGATGATCGGCGAGTGCCTCGACGAGGAGCGCGAGTTCGGGATCGTCTGGCTGTCGGACGACGGCCTCAAGGAGACCGGCTGCTCGGCGCGCATCGCGCGCGTGCTCGAACGCTTCGATGACGGCAGGCTCAACATCCTCGTCGAGGGGACCGAGCCGTTCCGGCTTGCTGCGCAAGATCGAGGATCTCCCCTACCCGGCCGGCGACGTCGAGGTGCTGCCGAACGACGCCGACGGGGACGATGAGACGGCGCGGCAAGGCGCGCAGCCGCTACGCCGACCTGGTTGAGCACCTGACCGAGTCGCGCCCCGAGGACGACGCGCTCGCCCGCCTTGACGCCTACGGGATGGCGGCCACGCTCGACGTCGAGCCGGCCGCCAAGCAGGAGCTACTCGAGCTCCGCTCCGAGCGCGGCCGGCTCGAGCAGCTCGACGCGCTCTTCACGGAGGCGCTCGAGCGCATCAGGCTCGCCGAGCGCGCCGCCGAGCGCGCGCGCGGCAACGGCCACCTGCCGACCTGACAGCGCACCGGGTCGAAGGCGGTCCTAGGCGACCGTCTCCGCCACGCCGCCCCGGCGCGGGTCGCCCCCGCCCGTGAGCGCGCCGGTCTCCGGGTTGCGGGCCACGGCCTGCACGCCGCCGAAGTACAGGTTCTGCTCGGACCAGCGGCGGACCGCCCAACCCTTGCCTTCGAGCTCGTCGAGCGCGGCGGTGTCGACTCCGGGCTCGGCCTCCACCTCGGTGCCCTCGACGTGCAGGCGGGGGCGCGAGACCGCCTCCTGCGCGGGCAGGCCGTGGTCGATGACGGCGATGATCGTCTGCACGATCGCGGAGCGGATCCGGTTGGAGCCGGCGGAGCCCAGGGCGATCTCGGGGCGGCCGTCGCGCAGCACGACGGTCGGGGCCATCATGCTGGGCACGCGCGCGCCGGGCTCGTGGCGGTGGTAGCCGAACGGATTCAGATCCTGCTCGCCGAGCATGTTGTTGAGGTGCATGCCGGTGCCGGGCACGACGACGCCCGAGCACGAGCCGTTCGAGCAGGTGACCGAGGCGCACGTCCCGTCGGCGTCGAGCACGGCGAGATGGGTTGTATTCCCCAACCCTGCGCGCCCGGCCGAGCCGGGCGCTTCGGGCCCCCTCAGCCGCGAGCGGACCTCGGTGGCCACCGAGTCGAGCGCCTCCTTGGCGAGGAACTGCTCCAGGTAGCCCTCGGTGGCGAGCCCGAGGAGGAACTCCTCGTCGCGCGCGCGGTTCGTGCTGGCGATCACCTCGGCGACGACGAAGTCGTCGTGCGGCCCCTCGAAGCGCTCGAGGATCCCGAGCGCGTCCGCGATCAGGATCCCGCCTGACGAGGGGGGCGGGTTGGTCAACACCTCACGGCCGCGGTACCTGACGCTCGCCGGGCTGCGCTCGACGACGTGGTAGGCGGCGAGGTCCTCGCGCGTGAGCAGGCCGCCGCGCTCGCTGACCCAATCGCACACCGCGGCGGCAACGTCACCCGTGTAGAGGAATCCCGGCCCCTCCTCTCCGAGTCGATCGAGCAGCCGGCCGAGCTCCGGCAGGCGGATCGTGTCGCCCTCGGCGAGCAGCCGCCCGCCGGGCGCGTAGATGGCCTCGCATTCCGGCGTCGAGCGGAGGATCGGCTCGAGCACGGTGAACAGGAACGCCTGCATCGGCACGACCTCGACCCCGTCGCGCGCCGCACGGGCGGGGGCCGCGGTCAGGTCGCCGAGCCGGGCGGTGCCGAAGCGCTCGAGCGCGTTCGCCAGCCCGAGCGTGGTCCCGTATGCCCCGCAGGACGACGGCCCGACGTTGAAGCGCTGGATCGCGTCCTCGGCGAAGTAGACGTCGATCGGTTTGAGCTCCGCCGGCTCGAGGCGGTCGAGCCCGCGACCGGGTGCGGCGACGAAGAAGTCCAGCAGGTGGTTCTCGTCCCCCTTGTGCAGGAGCATGAAGCCGCCCGCCCCGGGGCCCGTGAGCGGCGACTCGGCAACGAACGACATCAGCACGCAGGCCACAGCGGCGTCGACGGCGTTGCCGCCGGCGCGCAGCACGTCCGCCCCGGCCCGCGCCGTCAGCGGATGGCCGGCTGCGACCACCCCTTTCATCGTCGCAAGGCTATCCCGCGCGGGGAGGGTGCCCGGCGACCGCTATCCGCGGGGGATGAACTCGGGCACTTCGATGTCGCTGAGGATTCCGGCGGTCGAGCGCTCGCGCTCGCGTGACCTGCTCACCCGCGGCTCGGCGTCGGCCGGGATCGAGCGCGACTCGCTCCGCGGCCCGGAGCGGTGGAGCGGCCGGTCACCGTAGCCGGTGGCCACGACCGTGACCCACACCTGATCCTCGACCTTCTCGTCGACCATGGCGCCGAAGATGATGTTCGCCTCCGGGTGGGCCGCCTCGGCAACCGCCTTCGCGGACTCGTTGACCTCCCATAGCGAGAGGTCACGGCCGCCGGTGACCGACAGCAGGATCGAGCGCGCGCCCTCGAGCGACGTCTCGAGCAGGGGCGACTCGATCGCGTGCTCGACGGCGTCCATCGAGCGGCGCTCGCCGGTGCCCATGCCGATCCCGAGCAGCGCCTGCCCGGCGCCCGCCATGATCGTGCGGACGTCCGCGAAGTCGAGGTTGATGAGGCCCGGGAGGGTGATCAGGTCGGAGATGCCCTGCACGCCCTGGCGCAGCACGTCGTCCGCCACCCGGAACGCCTCGACCATCGAGGTCGACTTGTCGAGCACCGACAGCAGCCGCGTGTTGGGGATCACGATCAGCGTGTCCACCTCGCGGGCGAGCTCCTCGACGCCCTGCTCGCCCTGCGCCCGGCGGCGCGCGCCCTCGAACGCGAACGGCTTGGTCACGATGCCGACGGTCAGCGCACCGACCTCGCGCGAGATGCGCGCCACGACGGGCGCCGCGCCGGTGCCGGTGCCGCCGCCCGCGCCGGCGGTTATGAAGACCATGTCGGAGCCCTTGAGGTACCCCTTCAGATGGTCGTAGCTCTCGACCGCGGCCGCCTTGCCGAGCTCCGGGTCGGACCCGGAGCCGAGCCCGCGGGTGAGGTCGTTGCCGATATGCACGCGCGTGTGTGCTGCGGAGCCCTCGAGCGACTGCATGTCGGTGTTGACGGCGAGGAACTCAACACCCTCCACCTGCGCCTCGACCATGCGGTTGACGGCATTCACGCCGGCGCCGCCGACGCCCACCACCCGCAGCACAGGCTCGGCCACGCCGGACGGCATCGAGCGGCTCATCGGCTCGGACCCCGACTGCGGGGGCTCGGGCGCGTGGTCGAGGATGTTCTCCGGGATGTCGGAGGCGAAGACCGAGCGCAGCCGGTCCTCGGGGCTCGGGACGCCCTCGTAGCGGCTCCAGCGCCGCTCGCGCTCGCGCCGGCGTTCCTCGCGCTCCTCGGCCCGCCGGGCCGCCTCGGTCATGCGGGCGGTCCGGGACGGGGCCGGCGCGGGCGGCGGCAACTCGTCCTTGAGCTCGGGCTGCTCGTGCGCCTGCGGTTCGGGCACGTCGTGCGCGAGGGGCCGGGCTTGGCCCGGACCGGAGCGATGCCGTTCGTCCGTCGCCTGCGGCGACGGCCCGCCCTCGGGCAGCGGCCGGCCGGCCTTGGGGTCCTCGTCAGCCGCCGGCTTCTTGCCCTCGGCGTGCTCTTCCTCTGTCCTGCGGAAGAGCTGAGCAAGGGGTCCCTCGCGCATGCTCGCCCTGTTACCGCTTGCCATTCGCAAGGACCTCCTCCGCTAGCTGGCGGTAGGCGTAGGCCGCCTTCCCGTCCGGGTCGTACTTGAGCACCGACATGCCCTTGACCGGCGCCTCCGCGAACCGCACGGTCTTGTTGATGCGCGACGCGAAGACGCGGTCCCCGAAGTTCTCCTCGAGGATCTCGATCGCCTCCTTGGCGTGCACCGTGCGGTTGTCCACGAGCGTGGGCAGGATGCCCTCGATCTCGATGTCCGGGTTGAGCTCCTCACGCACCATCGCCAGCGTGTTCTGGAGCTGGATCAGCCCGCGCATGGATAGATACTCGCATTGGACGGGGACGATCACCTTCTGTGACGCCGTCAGCGCGTTGATCGTCAGCAGCCCGAGGCTCGGGGGGGTGTCGATGAAGATGAAGTCGTAGTCCTCGAGGATCGGCTCGAGGGCCTTCTTGAGCGCACGCTCACGGCCGATCATCGTGGACATCGCGATCTCGGCGCCGGCGAGGTCGATCGACGCGCACGCGACGTCCACCTCGCGCTTGCGGATCACCTCCCGAATCGAGAGCCGGTGCACGAGCACGTCGTACATCGACGACTCGAGCGAGTCGGGGTCGATCCCCTGGCTCATCGTGAGGTTGCCCTGCGGGTCGAGGTCGATGCAGAGCACGCGATGGGCCCGTTCGACGAACGCCGCGGCGAGGTTGAGGGTGGTGGTCGTCTTGGCGACGCCGCCCTTCTGGTTGGTGAAGGCGATGACCTTGGCCTTGGGCGTCATTACGAGAGCCGTATTCGCACGGACTGAACGGAATCCTTCACCCTTGTCGTCCGGTGAGTTCGCTACTCGAAAGACGGCTCGTGCTCGTGACGGGCAAGGGCGGCGTCGGCAAGACGACCGTTGCGGCCGCGCTCGGCCTTGCGGCGGCGCGGCGCGGCCTGCGCACGGTCCTCTGCGAGGTGGCCGAGCAGGAGCGGCTGGCGGCGATGTTCGGAGCGAGCGAGGTCGGGCATTCCGAGCTCGAGCTCGCGCCGGGGCTGTTCGCCGTCTCGGTGGATCCGGAGCGGGCCAAGGAGGAGTGGCTCGGCTACCAGCTCAAGTCCGGGACGCTCGCCGGCGTGCTCGGCGGGAGCCGGCTCTTCCAGTATCTGACCGCGGCGGCGCCGGGGCTGAGCGAGCTGGTCACGATCGGGAAGGTGTGGGACCTGGCCCAACTCGAGCGCCGCACCGGAGGCTCCGTGTTCGACCTGGCGATCGTCGACGCGCCGGCCACCGGGCACGGGCTCGCGATGCTGCGTGCCCCGCGCACGTTCGCGGGGGTGGCCAAGGTCGGGCCGATCGCCCGCCAGGCGGCGACGATCGACGCCTTCCTGCGCGACGGCGCCTCCACCGGCGTGCTCGTGACCGCCCTGCCGGAGGAGATGCCGGTCAACGAGACGATCGAGTTCGAGCGCTCGCTGCGCGACGAACTCGGCATGCGCGTGGACGCGATCGTGGTCAACGCGCTCCATCCCCGGCGCTTCAGTGCCGCCGAGGCGCGCACGCTGGCGTCGCTCGACGGCCGCGCCGGGCCGGCCGCCCGGGCGGCGCTGCGCGCCGCCCTGTCCGAGCACAGCCGCGCGCGGGCCGAGCACGCCCAGCTCCGGCGGCTGAAGCGCGCCGCCGAGGCGCCGCTCGCGACCCTGCCGCGCATCTTCGAGCCCGAGCTCGGCCTCCCCGAGCTCGAGCAGCTGTCGGCCGAGCTGGAGCGCAAGCTGTGATCGAGAACTGGCTCGAGCGCAAGGAGGTCTGCATCTGCTGCGGCTCGGGCGGGGTCGGCAAGACCACCGCCTCTGCCGCGATCGCCCTCGGCATGGCGGCGCGCGGCAAGAAGGTGGTCGTGCTCACGATCGACCCGGCCAAGCGGCTCGCGAACTCGCTCGGACTCGCGGAGCTCGGCAACGAGGAGCGCCTCGTGGAGGCTGATGTCGAGGGAGAGCTGTGGGCGATGATGCTCGACCCCAAACGCACCTTCGACGACATCGTCGAGTGGCACGCCCCCGACGAGCGGACGCGCGACGCCGTCCTGTCGAACCGCATCTACCAGGAGCTCTCGAACGCGGTGGCCGGCTCGCAGGAGTACATGGCGATGGAGAAGCTGTACGAGCTCCACCAGGAGGGCCGCTACGACCTGCTCGTGCTCGACACGCCCCCCACGCGCAACGCGCTCGACTTCATCGACGCTCCCAAGAAGCTCGCCGCCTTCATCGACTCGCGCTCGCTGCAGTTCTTCACGGCGCCCGGCGCGCTCGGCCTGAAGCTCGTCGGGCGCGGCGGCGGGCTCGTCTTCTCCGGGCTCAAGCGCGCGACCGGCATCGACCTGCTGGACGACCTCTCGACGTTCTTCTCGAGCTTCGCGGGGATGACGGAGGGCTTCCGCGAGCGGGCCGGGCACGTGAACGAGCTGCTCGCGGACAGCCGCACCGCGTTCGTGCTCGTGACCTCACCGCGGGCCGACGCGATCGAGGAGGCGGGCTGGTTCCACCATCGCCTGATGGACGCCGGCCTGCCGTTCGCCGGCGCGGTCGCCAACAGGGTACGGCCGGCCCCGCCGCGCGGCGATGCCGGCGCCGAGGTCGAGGAGCTGCTCGACGGGCCGCTGGCGCGCAAGGTGCTGCGCACCTGGGAGGAGGAGCGTCAGTTGGCGAAGCGCGACCGCGCCAACCTCGCCACCCTGCGGCGCCGCCTCGGGCGGAAGCCGATCATCGAGATCCCGTACATCGACGACGACGTGCACGACATCGACGGCCTGCGGCGGATGGACGAGTACCTGTTCTAGAAGGGCATCCTCCCGCTAGCAGACCGCCGAAATGTCGAACGCGCGATCGGCGAGCGCCGGTGCCGGGAGCAAGCTGAGTGTGGTGACCGTGACGGTCCGGTTGTCCGGCCCCAACTGGGTGCCGACGGTGCCGACGTCGGTGCCCGCCGCCGACTGGGTCGCCGTGAGCGCGCAGGCGTTGACCGGGTTCTGGAACGTCACGTTGTAGGTGCCGGTCGAGGGATGCGAAATAGCGCTCACGCCGCGTGCCCCGAGGCTGGTGCCAGCCGCCGAGACCCGCGCGAAGCTGAGCGTCCCCTGCACCGCGGAAACGGCGGCGCTGGTCAGCTGAGCGGGGGTCTGGGAGCCGACCCGTGCGGCATTCAGGCCAGTAGCCACGCCGGTGGCGTTCGTGGTGAACGGCTTGGTGTTGTCACCGCCGCGTCCCGCGGTGATTGTGCCGACGACTGATCCGGCGGTCAGGAACTCGAACGCGAGACCGTTAGCGACATTCCTCGAACGCGCGCACGGATAGTGCTTTTGCGGGGTGCCACCGGGTTCGGAGCGGCAACCAAACAGCAAGCCACCTCCGCCGCCGACGGCCCGGTTGGAGTAGCGCATCCCCCAGGTCGAGTTGTTCGCGATCACCTGGGTCTCGGAGCTGAACGCTCCGCGCGCCGGGTTGCGCTTGCCGCCGACCAAACCGCTCGTCTGAGCGATAGCGAAGGGTGAGATCACGAGCGCGAGCACAACGCCCGTTGCAAGCACCCATTTGACCTTGCCGTCTTGACCGTCTCCGAAGCGATTAAGCCGTCTCAACATCGCACTACCTCCTCTTTCGTTTCCGATGGCGGCGCAAGGCAAGAAACCGGCGACCGTCCCGGGGTTTCGCTCATGCCTGCAAGAGCCGTTGCAAGGGGTCCGAGGCTATGCTGCTGCGCGTGGTAGCTCGCGAGCCGGCTTCCTACCTCACGCTGGAGGAAGGCACTGATGTGGTCAGTGCGGACGGCGATCGCGTTGGGGTGGTCGAGCACGTTCTGCGCGACGAGGAAGCCGACATCTTTGACGGCCTTGTCATCGACGTCAAAGCCGGCCCTGGCGGGCTGCGCTTCGTCGATGCCCCTGAGGTTGGGGAGATCCTCGAGGACAGGGTCGTTCTGACGATTCCCAGCGCCGGAATCGAGCAGCTTCCGAAGCCAGGCCCAAACCCAGCCGTGATGGAGCATCACGGCGTGGAGGACTCGGAGAGCCCGCTCCAGCACAAGCTTCGGCGGGCCTGGGAAATCGTCTCAGGGCGCGGTTGAGCGCGTCGTTTCTGACTCTTGAGCCTGGCGCGCCTGTGCTGGACCGGTTCGGCCGGCCGGTCGGAGAGGTGCGACGCGTCCTGCTGCTCGAGACCGGAGGCTTTGACGGGATCATCGTGAGCACGCGAGCTGGCCGGCGCTTCGTCGACGCACCCGAGGTGCGAAGGATTTCCGGAGAGGCCGTGACGCTGGGTATCGCTGTCGCAGACGTCGAGTCTCCTTCGACGGACGGCCGTCGGGTCTACGGCGTCCCGGAGGCGCGCCACGACCGGACCGAGGTCACGGAGGCTGATCGTGACCAGGCCATTGACTGCCTGAAGCGCGCGTACGTGAGGGACGAACTGACGACCGATCAGCTTGCCGAGCGCGTCGCCATCGCCCACGAAGCTCTAAGCCTCGAGCAACTGGACGCCGCGCTGGAGGACATCAGCGTCGGCTAAACCGGCGCGCTGCCTCTCCCGGCTGATCGGTGTTCAGACGGGAGCGGAGTAGTCGTCCGGGTCGTCCCAGGCCCAGTCGTCTGACGGCGTCACGCCGTCCAGACGCCGCTGCCGCGGAGGGTCGTCTTCGAAGTCGTACGCCGGATCCGGGTCCGCGGCGGCGGGTTCCGATGCCGCGACCGGCTCGAGCTCCGAGGTGTCGAGCTCCTCCGCCTCCGCCGTCACGGCCGCCGGCTCGGGCTCCGGCCACTCTTCCGGCTCGGGCTCCGGCCACTCTTCCCGCTCAGGCTCCGGCCACTCGTCCGGCTCGGGCTCCGGCTCGGACTCCTCGCTCAGCTCCGGCTCGGGCTCCTCGCTGAGCTCCGGCTCCGGCTCGGGCTCGGGCGGCGCGGTCTCCTTGCGCAGGTCGCGGGCGTCGATCTCGAGGAACGGCTCCGAGGTCGTCTCGATCAGGATGTCGTCCGCCACGTCCTTGAGGTCGGCGTCGAGGTAGCCGCACAGCACATCGCGGAGCAGCGCGCGCACGTAGCCCTCGATCTCCCCCACGAGCTCGCGTGGCGAATCGGCCGGCACCCGGCCGCCGCCTCCCATCAGGACCCGCTCGAGCGCCACCCCCGCCTCCACGCGGCGATGCACGTAGCGGCGCCGCCCCTCCTCCGCGCAGAGCGCCGCCACGCGCGGCGCGAGGCTCGCCTCGCCCGCCGCGCTCGTCGCGTCGAGGAGGCCGCGCAGGGCGAGGAGCAGGTCCGACAGGGCCTCTGAGTCGCGACGGCGCTCGCACGCCATCTCGAAGCGCGCAAGCGCCCAGGCCACGGTCCCGGACGGGCGCGCGGCGTCGATCGCCGTGAAGAACTCGCGCAGCGCCCCCTCGTCGCCGGCCGCCAGGTGCCAACCCTCGCCCCGGCCCGCGCTCGTCGCGCCGAGGGGGATCGCGGACCAGCGGCCGTTGTCCGTGCGCCGCCAGCCGGGCGTCCCGAGGCTCACCGCGCCCGCGCTCCAGAGGCGCAGCACGGTCACGAGCCGGCGCAGGCGCCCGTCCGCCTCGACAGCACCGAGTCGCTCGTCCGCGGCCATGTCGCTGTCGAGCGCGCAGAGCAGCGCGGGCGCGCCGTCGCCGCCTTCCGGGAAGACCGCCTCGACCGGGGCGTCCGCGTGGTCACCGCGCACGAGCGACAGCCCGCCGCCGAGGTCGAGCCGCTCCGCGTCCATCCAGGCGCCGTCGAGCGGCGCCACAACGCGGTCGCGCACGGCACCGCGGTAGAGCGTCGTCTCGACCTCGCGATAGACGCGCTCGAAACGCTCCTCGGGGAATCCGAAGCTCGTCGCGTCCTCGTACAGCCGTTCGAGCATCGCCTGCAGCGCGGGCTCGGCCTGCTCGCCGCGCAGCCCGTTGACCCTCAGCCAGCTCGCCGCGCCCGCGCCGAGCTCCATGCAGGCCGGTCCGCAGGAGCGAAGCTCACGCAGCCGCGGCCAGCGCTCGCCGATGAACGCCCCGGTGCGTGGCTGGTAGCGGTAGAGGACCGGGCCGCGGCGATCGCCCTCGTCGACCACGTCGAACTGGACCTCGGCGCCCGCCGTCAGATCATCGCTGAGGAGCGCCGCGGCCTCGAGCGCGAAGTCCCGCAGCGCGTCGTGGAGAACACGATTGCGCATGGGGCGCGATTTCGATGAACGCGCCCCGTGTCCTGCCTGGGGCTAAGCCTGATCCAGGCTAAGCGCGCGGCGGTGGCGCGCTCGGGGGAGGTGGCGCACGCGCCGTCGTCCACGCCGAGCCACTCGCGCCCGTATCGGCGCATGTCCTCGATCAGCGGCACAAGCGCCTCGCCCTTGGCAGTGAGCGAGTACTCGACCCGGGGCGGCACCTCGGGGAAGGTGTGGCGCTCGACGATGCCCTGCTCCTCGAGCGCGCGCAGGCGCAGCGAGAGCGTCCGCGGGCTGATGCCCGCGAGCGAGCGCTCTAGCTCGCAGAAGCGGCTGCGCTGCTCGGCGAGGTCACGGATGACGAGGATGGTCCACTTGCCGCAGATGATGTCGGCGGTTGCGCAAACGGGGCAGCTGGGATCGCCCATGAAGGCCAGGATACCGCAAGACTTCACGAACTGAAGTAAAGGGAAGCAGAGGCGCACCCGGCCGAGCCGGGTGCTTTCGCACGGCGGAGGAACGTCCGGTCCGGACCGCCGGACGCAGGTCAGGCGGCCTCGAGGTCGGCCCCGAAGACCGACTCGACGGACGTGTGACGCCGCCCGTCGGAGGAGACGAGCAGCTTGAAGTCGTGCGGATGGGTCGCCGCCTTGAGCGCGTCGTCCATCGAGACCCGCCCGGCCTGGACGTGGTGCATGAGCGCCTGGTCGAAGGTCTGCATCCCGTAGTAGCGGCCCTCGGCGATGGCCTCGGGCAGCCTGCCGGTCTCGCTCGCGTCCATGATCATGTCGCGGACCCGTCCGGTCATGCGCAGGATCTCGCAGCTCGCCACCCGGCCGTTCCGGTCGGGGGTGGGCACGAGGCGCTGCGAGATCACGGACTTGAGGGTGCCGGCGAGCATCGCGCGCGCCTGGCGCTGCTCGGCCTGCGGGAAGAAGTCGATGATGCGGTTGACCGACTCGCTCGCGTCGACGGTGTGGATCGTCGAGAGCACGAGGTGACCGGTCTCGGCAGCCGACAGCGCGGTGCGGACCGTCTCCTCGTCGCGCATCTCGCCGACGAGGATCACGTCCGGGTCCTGACGCAGGACGCGGCGCAGGGCCCGTGCGAACGAGGTTGTGTCCTCGCCGACCTCGCGCTGGTTGATGATCGACTGCTTGTCGCTGTGGAGGAACTCGACCGGGTCCTCGATCGTGACGATGTGCTTCGCGTAGCGAGTGTTGATGTGCTCGATCATCGACGCGAGCGTCGTCGACTTGCCCGAGCCGGTCGTGCCGGTGACCAGGATCAGGCCGCGCTCCTCGTCGGCGATCTCGGAGATCACCGGCGGGAGCAGCAGCTCCTCGACCGTCTTGACCTCGAACGGGATCGCGCGCGCCACGAGCGAGATCGACCCGCGCTGCACGAAGGCGTTGACGCGGAAGCGCGCAACCCCCGGGAGCGAGTAGGAGAAGTCGACCTCACGCTCGGCGCGGAACGAGTCGAGCTTCGACTCGTCCGTGAGCATGCGAAAAAGGGTGCTCTCCGTGTCCTCGGGCGTCAGCGGCTCCGAGCCCTCGATGGGCTCGAGCTTTCCGTGGCAACGGATGACGGGGCGCGAAGGGACCTTCAGGTGGAGGTCTGACCCCTCCATCTCGATCACGCGCTGCAGGGCGGCGTCTACGTCGAACATTGTTTTCGCATCGGCAGCTGAGCCCGCGGCTTGAGGCATGGAGCTCCGGTCTGGACGCCCGGAGCCGGGGTCAGCCGGCCGGAGTCACGAGCTCGGCGAGGATCGAGCGCACGCTTCGCTCGACGTACGTGGTCAGGCGGCTGCTCGCCTAAGCGACGTCGCGCAGCTTCTGCGCCTCGGCCAGCGACTGGAGCTTCTTCAGCGACTGGTTCTCGATCTGGCGGATCCGCTCGCGCGTGACGTTGAAGGTGCGGCCCACCTCGTCGAGCGTGCGCGGGTGCTCCCCGCCCAGCCCGTAGCGGAGCTCGAGGACCCGGCGCTCCCGGTACGAGAGATTCTCGAGCGCCTCGCGCAGCGCCTCCTTGGTGAGGATCTCGGCCGCCCGCTCGTACGGGGACTCGGCCCGCTCGTCGGCGATGAACTGGCCGAACTCGGACTCCTCCTCGTCGCCCACCGGCTTCTCGAGCGAGACCGGCGCCTGCGCGGAACGCTTGATCGACTCGACCTCCTCGGGCTCGATCCCGGTGTGCTCGGCGATCTCGTCAGGGGTGGGCTCGCGGCCCAGCTCCGTGACGAGCTTGCGCTCGGCGCGGCCGATCTTGTTGAGCTTCTCGACCACGTGCACGGGGATGCGGATCGTGCGCGCCTTGTCGGCGAGCGCGCGGGCGATCGCCTGGCGGATCCACCAGGTGGCGTAGGTCGAGAACTTGAAGCCCTTGCGGTAGTCGAACTTCTCGGCGGCGCGCACCAGGCCGAGCGTCCCCTCCTGGATCAGGTCGAGGAACGGCAGGCCCTGGTTGCGGTAGTTCTTCGCGATCGAGACGACCAGGCGCAGGTTCGACTCGACCATCTTCTGCTTGGCGTCGAGGTCGCCGCGCTCGATGCGCTTGGCGAGGTCGACCTCCTCCTGCGCCGTGAGCAGCCTGACCTTGCCGATGTCCTTCAGGAAGAGCTGAAGGGAGTCGGTGGTCATGTCCGGCTTCAGGTCGATCGTCGCCTTCTTGCGCCGCGAGCGGCGATCGACGGCGCGCTCGACCTCGGGCGCCGAGTGGGTCGGGTCGTCCTCGACGAGCTCGATCTCGGACTTCTCGAAGTAGCCGTGCAGCTCCTCGATGTCGCCCTCGTCCAGCTCCACCTCGGCGAGCGCGACCGCGACCTCCGCGTAGGTCAGTACGCCGGTCGCCGTGCCCTTTGCGACGAGGAGCTTGACCTCCTCGAGCTCTTGAAGTTCAGCTACAGACATCCTTTTCCTTACGGCGCGCAGGGCCCAGCGCGAGGGCGCTGGGCCCAGTCAATCAGACTGTGTACACACTAACGCTGCAAATAATGAAGTCAAGCGGCCTGATGCGGTATTTCCCCTGACTAGCCAGTCAACCAATACGCCCCTAGCCTACCCACTCCAAATGCGCACGAGGCCGAGGCTTCGGGGTTGGTCGTGCCCCCCATGGGTCGGCCTCCAAACCTCGCGACCGCATTCGCCTTCCGGTGTACCCGGAGCAGCCGGGACTAGACTGCCCGCCGATGGCTGATGACCAGCCCACCAGCGGCGACGGAGGCGTGCTCGGAAACCTGCCGCACTCGCGGCCCGGGAGACGCAGCGAGAAGCGCGACGCGGGCCGCCCCGCCGCTGCGGCCGGAGCTGCGGCGCGCAAGGCGGAGGCCACGGATGCCGCGGCCGCCAGGCCGGCGCGCAAGCCGTCGCGGGCGCGCAGGAAAGCGCCCGCGGCCGCTCCGAAGTCTGCGCGGGCCGCGCGCGGGGAGCCCCCGGCCGGAGCTCCGGGGCGCGGGACCGGCGGGCCGATCGGCGACGCGGTCCACACCGCCACGAAGGTGGCGGGCACCGGCGTGCGCGTGGTGGGCGCCGTTGCGCAGGAGGTCCTGCGCAGACTGCCTCGCCCCTGACTGAGCTGTCACCGCAGTGCACGGTAGTGCTTCCTCCGGGGAGGGGATAGTGGAGCGACCATATGAGGTATGCTCCATTTCCATGCCCAGCAACGACAAACAGGCCCCTCGCTGTCTCATCGTTGACGATCACCCTGTCGTTCGGGCCGGTGTGCGGGCGGTGCTCGAGCAGGCTTTCGCAGGCGCGAAGATCTCCGATGCCGAATCGGTGACCGAGCTGGGTGAACACCCGGCGAGCGATCCCCTCGACGTCGTGATCGTCGATCCGTGGCGGGCCGGCGTCGACGTGGGCGACGTCGTCCGGCAGCTCCAGACCGAGGTCAAGGCGCCGATCGTGGTGTTCACCTCCGACGGGGGCGCGCGGCTCCTGAGCGAAGCGCTCAAGGCAGGGGTCAAGGGCTACGTGCGGAAGGACTCGCCGTCCGAGGATCTCGTGCGGGCGATCGAGGCGGCGCGCGCGGGCGAGTTCTACGTGGACCCGGGCCTGTCCTCGACGATCGTTCTCGACGAGGGCGACCGCACCCTGAGCGCGCGCCAGCGGGAGATCCTGCAGATGCTCGCCGACGGAATGCAGACGGACGCCGTGGCTGAGAAGCTCGGCCTCTCGACGGAGACCGTGCGCACGCACACCAAGCGCATCCTCGCCAAGCTCGAGGCGTCCACGCGCACGCAGGCCGTGGCCATCGGGATCAGGCACGGCCTGATCGAGTAAGCGCGCGCTACTTGCGCTCCCGATCCCGGCTCGGCTGGACGCGCTTCGGCTCGCCCGGCATCTTCGGGTAGTCGGGCGGGTAGGGCATGTCGGCGCCGCCCTGCGCCTCGTAGCGCTCGAGCAGCGGCTCGAGCGAATGCGCCGCGTCGTCGATCTCCTCGTGCAGGTCGCCCACGCGCGCGAAGCGGGCCGGCATCGTCGCGACCGTGAAGTCCTCCGGCTCGACCGCGGTGAGCTCGTCCCAGGTCAGCGGCGCCGACACCGTCGCGCCCGGCTTGGGCCGGACGCTGTAGGCCGACGCGATCGTGCGGTCGCGGGCGTTCTGGTTGTAGTCGACGAACACGCGCTCTCCGCGCTCCTCCTTCCACCACTTCGTCGTGACCTCCCCGGGACGCCGCAGCTCGAGCTCGCGTCCGAAGGCGATCGCCGCGTGCCGCACGTCGGTGAACGTCCAGCGCGGCTCGATCCGCACGTAGATGTGGACGCCGCGCCCACCGGAGGTCTTCGGGAAGCCCACGTAGCCGAGCTCGTCCAGCAGCTCGCGGGCCGTCCCCGCCACCCGGACGGCGTCCTCGAAGTCCGTCCCCGGCTGGGGATCGAGGTCGATCCGCAGCTCGTCGGGGTGATCGACGTCCGCGCGCCGCACCGGCCACGGATGGAAGGTGATCGTCCCCATCTGCGCCGCCCACCCGACGACGGCGAGCTCCGTCGGGCAGATCTCGTCGGCGAAGCGCCCGGACGGGAACGCGATGCGTGCCGTCTCGACATAGTCAGGTGCGCCGCGCGGGATGCGCTTCTGGTAGAAGGCGTCGCCGCCGCCCTTCTCGCGCGTGGACACGACGATGCCCGGGTGCACGCCCTTGGGCCAGCGCTCGAGCGTCGTCGGCCGTTCACGGAGGGCCCGCATGATCCCCGGCCCGACCGCGAGGTAGTACTCGACCACGTCGAGCTTCGTGACCGGAGCCGTCCCGTCGGTCGGCGGGAAGATCACGCGCTCCGGATTGGAGACTCGGAGGGCTCGTCCGGCCGCGTCGATCTCGATGGCAGGGGCCGCCACTCTCAGGACGCTAGCGGGCTTGGCCTGGGGCGCATCGACAATGGGAAGATGCGCGCGTGCTGATCTCGATCGAGGAGGGGCGCCGGAGGGTGCTCGCGGCGGTGCACGCCCTCGACTCGGAGGACGTGCCGCTCCCGGAGGCGCGCGGCCGCGTGCTCGCCGAGGATCTCACGAGCGCCGTGGACGTGCCCCCGTTCGACTCGTCCGCGATGGACGGCTACGCGCTCGTTGCCGGCCCCGCGGGCGAGCTCGAGGTGATCGGGGAGTCGCGGGCCGGTCACCCTTCCGAGCGGGCACTCGCCCCCGGCTTGGCGGTCCGCATCTCCACCGGCGCCGCCGTCCCGGGCGGCGCCACCGCGGTGATCCCGGTTGAGCGCACGAGCGCGAACGGGGATCGCGTCGAGGTGGAGGAGACCGCCGAGGGCGCGAACATCCGCCGCGCCGGCGAGGACCTGCGCGCCGGCGACGTGGTGCTCGCGCGGGGCACGCTGCTCGGCCCGGCGGAGCTCGGGGTGGCCGCCTCTGTCGGCCGTGCCGAGCTTGGCTGCGCGCGCCGGCCGCGCGTCGCGCATGCTCGTGACAGGCGACGAGCTCGTGCAGCCCGGCGGCGCGCTGGGCCCGGGGCAGATCTACACATCGAACGGGTTTGCGCTGGCCGCGCAGATCGAGGACGCCGGCGCCGAGCTGGTGCTGAGCGACACCGTGCCCGATACGGCCGAAGCCACGCACGCGGCGCTCGCGCGTGCACTCGAGACCGCCGACGTGGTGATCGCCTCCGGCGGCGTCTCGGTCGGCCCCCACGACCACGTGAAGGGCGCGCTGCGCGAGCTCGGCGTGGAGGAACACTTCTGGGGCGTCTCGCTGCGACCGGGAAAGCCGACCTGGTTCGGGATCCGCGAGCGGGTCCTCGTCTTCGGCCTGCCCGGCAACCCGGTTTCGGCGATGGTCACCTTCCAGCTGTTCGCACGCCCGGCTCTGGCCGCGCTCCAGGGTGCCGACCCGGCGGCGCACAGCGCCTCGGCGACGCTCGACGAGCCGGTGCGCCGCAACCCCCGGCGCGAGGAGGCGGTGCGCGTCCGCCTGCGCCACGCGGAAGACGGGCTGCACGCCGTGACGACCGGCGAGCAGGGGTCGCACATGCTCACGTCGATGCTCGGCGCCGACGCCCTCGCGCTGATCGCGCCCGGTGACGGCCAGCTCGGCGCGGGCGAACGCGTGGAGGTCCAGTTCCTGTGAGAAGTCGCGATCCGCGGCGCCTCCTCGCGCGTCGCCGGCGCGCCCGCGCACTGGTGAGGATCCTGCACGTCCCGAGCACGGGCTACGCGGAGGACGGGGCGATCGGCTCGAAGCAGGCGGCGGAGCTGACGCTGCCCCGCGCCGAGCTCGAGCGGATGTGGTCGCCCGAGTACCTCGAGCATCTTGCCCGGACCTACTGGAGCTTCCTCACCAAGTTCTCGCTCGGGATCCTCCGCGTCCTCTACAGCGAGGACGCCCGCGAGGTCGTGGTCCTGACGAGGCCGTTCGTGCTGCTCCGCTTCCAGAAGCCGCGCTACAAGACGGAACCGGACGGGGGCGAGGTCAGCTGGCCGATCGACAGGGGACTGCTGGTGGCTCCCGCGGGCCGCGGGCGCGGGTATCTGCGCCTGTCGGTGCGCCGCGGGCCCGACCACGAGGCGGGCGACGAGGTCACCGCGACGATCACCTCGGAGGTGGTCAACTTCTACCCGCTGCTTGCGGGCTGGGGCTGGTTCTCGACGATCGGGCGCTTCATCTACAACCAGACCCAATTGCGCATCCACGTGACCGTGACCCACGCGTTCATGCGCTCGCTCGCGAACCTGGAGCTCGAGCGCTCCGAGGTCGGGGCCTTGACGCTCAGCCCAGCCGCTCGCCCGTTATCTCGCGCAGCTTCGTCCGGTCGTGACGAGCCGTGATCATGCGCACCGTCCCCGAGCGCGAGCGCATCGACACCGACTCGGTGGTGGCCCCCTGCGGGCCGCTGAAGTGGACGCCGTCGAGCATCTCGCCGTCGGTGACCCCGGTGGCCGCGAAGAAGATGTCGTCGCCGGCCACGAGGCGGTCCCGGTCGAGCACCTCGTCGAGGTCGTAGCCCGCGTCGAGGGCGGCACGGCGCTCCTCGTCAGAGCGCGGCCACAGCCGGCCGAGGATCTGACCGCCGGTGCACTTGATGGCGGCCGCGGCGAGCACGCCCTCGGGCGTGCCTCCGATGCCGTAGAGCAGGTCGACGGGCGACCCTTCCGTGACCGCCACGAGCGCCGCGGACACGTCGCCATGCGGGATCAGCCGGATGCGCGCCCCCACCTCCCGGATCTCCTTCATCGCGTCCTCATGGCGCGGCCGGTCGAGCATGATCACCACGAGGTCGCCCACCGGCACGCCCTTCTCCCGCGCCATCAGCTTCAGGGTCTCGGGGAGCGGACGGTCGAGGTCGAGCAGGTGGGCCATGTCGCGCGAGGTGGCCATCTTCATCATGTACACGCACGGGCCGGGGTCGAACATCGTCCCGCGCCCCGACAGGGCGATCGTCGCGATCGCGTTCGGCAGGCCCTTGGCGCACAGCTCCGTGCCCTCGAGCGGGTCGACCGCTATGTCCACCCGGGGAGGCGAGCCGTCGCCGATGCTCTCGCCGTTGTAGAGCATCGGCGCCTCGTCCTTCTCGCCCTCGCCGATCACGACGACCCCGTCCATCGACACGGTGTCGAGCAGCAGACGCATGGCGTCGACGGCCGCGCCGTCGGCGCCTTCCTTGTCACCCCGGCCGATCCAGCGCGCGCATGCGAGCGCCGCGTATTCGGTGGTCCGCACCAGCTCCATCGCGAGGTTGCGGTCGGGGCGGGCCTCGCGCGGCCCCTGGGGCGGGGCCGCGGTCTCGGTGTGGGCCTCCATCCGGATCAGATCACTCCCGGCGGCTTCTTCGGGTCCCCGTAGATCGCCTGGCGGAGGTAGCCGGCCACGAGCAGCCCGGCGGACGCGACCAGCCCGACGAAGTAGCCGATCCCGAGGCCGATGTCGACGCTGTCGCCCGGGCGCCCGAGGATGATCCCGTTGCAGAGGATCAGCCCGAGCGCGGTGATTCCGACGATCATCGTGACCTCGCCGGGCTTCCAGGTGAGCCGGTGGCCGCGCGCGATGATCCACGAGAGCACGAAGGGCGCCGTGCAGGCCAGCGCCAGCAGCCAGTCGAGCGTCGAGAACACCTGCCAGGCGTTCGCACCGTCGCCGCCGCTCGCCCCGGCGAGCACCGAGTTCGGGTTGTCCTCGCTCGTGGTGAACCAGGGCAGCCAGAGGGACCCGAACAGCACCAGCGCGCAGCCCATTCCGAAGTACTCGCCCGGGGTCAGGCGCGAGAAATCGAGGTAGCCGCCCCGCCCCTCAGCCCTGGAGGCTTCCATCACGGCGCAGGCTACAGAGGATAGGCTGCGCCCGCCAAGCGACGAGAGGAGACGACGGTGGCAGTCACCAAGATCATCGAGGTGGTCGGCAGTTCCCCCGAGAGCTCGGACGGCGCGGTCAAGGCGGCGCTCGCGGACGCCAGCCAGTCGCTGCGGAACATCAAGGCGGTTGACGTGGTGTCGACCGGCCTGCGCGGCGAGAACCTCGACGAGTGGCGCGCCCTCGTGCGCATCTCGTTCCTCGTCGAGCGCGTCAGCGAGTAGTTCACATGTAACGCCGGCCGGGTTTGCGAGACTGAGCCTCGCCCCCACCCCGTGCCCGTCGATATCTCACACCCACAGCCCCTCGGAGGGGTCGAGTCGCTACTCGAAGAGGCGCGCGAGCGGACCCTGCGGCTGATCGACGGCGTCAGCGGCGCGGACCTCGACCGCGTGCACGACCCCCTGATGAGCCCGCTTGCATGGGACCTCGGCCACATCGCCGCGTTCGAGGACCTGTGGGTCTGCCGCGAGACCGGCGCCGAGCTCCTGCGCGAGGATCTCGCGGACGTCTACGACGCCTTCGAGACCCCGCGCGCGGAGCGCGGCGAGCTCGCCTACCTGCGCCACGACCAAGCGCTCGCCTACATGGACGCGGTTCGCGCGCGCACCCGCGAGGCGCTCAGGGGCGTGTCCCCCTTCATCGGGGAGATGCTCGTCCAGCACGAGCATCAGCACAACGAGACCATGCTGCAGACACTGCAGCTTGCGGACCCGGGCGTCTACTCGCCCGAGCGGACCCGGCCGGACGGTGAGGCGCAGGCCGGCGCGTTCCTCGTCGAGGCGGGCGTCTTCGAGATCGGCGACTCGGGCGAGGGCTTCGCCTACGACAACGAGCGCCCCCGCCACGAGGTCGAGCTGCCCGGCTTCCGGATCGACCGTGCGCCGGTGACGAACGCCGCGTTCGCCGAGTTCGCGGCGGACGGCGGCTACGAGCGGCGCGAGCTGTGGAGCGAAGAGGGCTGGGAGCTCCGCACCACCGAGGCCTGGGAGCACCCCTTGTACTGGACCGGCGACGGTGGCGTGCGGCGCTTCGACCGGACCGTCGAGCTCGAGCCGGAGCTGCCCGTGATGCACGTGTCCTTCTTCGAGGCCGAGGCCTTCGCGCGCTGGCGCGGCGCGCGGCTGCCGAGCGAGGCCGAATGGGAGCGCGCGGCCGCAGCCTTCGACGGCGCCGGCGGGCACCTCGACCAGCTCGACTTCGGTCCCGGCCCGGCCGGTCCATTCGTGGGCGACTGCTGGGAGTGGACCTCGAGCGAGTTCGACGGCTACCCGGGCTTCCGCCCGCATCCCTATCCCGAGTACTCGCAGGTCTTCTTCCGCTCCGGCTACCGGGTGCTCCGCGGCGCCTCGTGGGCCACGCGAACACGCGTCGCGCGCCACACCTTCCGCAACTGGGACCACCCCAGGCGCAGGCAGATCTTCGCCGGCTTCCGCTGCGTGGAGGACGTCTGATGGGCGTGGTCATCGATCGCCACCCGGTTCCCGAATCGATGGCCGAGGACGTGCGCGAGGGCCTCAGTCGCCGGCTCAAGGAGCTGCCACCCAAGCTCTTCTACGACGAGCGCGGCTCGGAGCTCTTCGACCAGATCACGTCGCTGCCCGAGTACTACCCCACGCGCTGCGAGCGCGAGATCCTGAACCGCCATGCCCCCGCGATCGTCGAGCGTGCCGGCGCCGACGAGCTCGTGGAGCTCGGCTCGGGCACGGCGTCGAAGACGCGCGCGCTCCTGTACGCGATGGCCGGCCAGGGCAGCCTCGAGCGCTACGTGCCCTTCGACGTCGACGAGTCGGTGGTCCACTCCTGCGCGGTCGAGCTGACCGAGCTCTACCCCGGCCTCGAGGTGCACGGGGTCGTGGGCGACTTCGGCCGCGACCTCGAGCGCATCCCGGACGGCGGGCGCCGCCTGTTCGCCTTCCTCGGCGGGACGATCGGCAACCTCTATCCGGCCGAGCGAGCCCGCTTCCTCCAGCGGATGCGCCGGATCATGGGCCGCGGCGACCGGCTCGTCATCGGCACCGACCTCGTGAAGGACCGAGCGGTCCTGGAGGCGGCCTACAACGACAGCGCCGGGCTCACCGCGGAGTTCAACCGCAACGTCCTGCGCGTCGTCAACGCCGGCCTCGACGCCGACTTCCGGCCCGAGGCGTTCGAGCACGTGGCGTTCTTCGACGAGGCCAACTCCTGGATCGAGATGCGGCTGCGCGCGAACGGCGCCCAGGCCGTGAAGATCGACGGCGTCGACCTCGACGTGACGTTCGCGGACGGCGAGGAGATCCGCACGGAGATCAGCGCGAAGTTCACCCGTGACGCCGTCGAGCGCGAGCTGCACGGGGCGGAGCTCGCGCTCGACGACTTCTTCACGGACGGCGCCGGGCTGTTCGGCCTCGCGTTCGCCTCGCCGCGCTGAGACAGCCTCTCAGCCCGGGTCGAGCGGCACCGTCCGCGGCGGCACCGGCGAGGACTGCACGATCGACGTGGTCGTCTGCCCGTAGGGAGCGAAGCGGTCGATCACCTCCTCGAGGTGCTCCACGTCCCGCACCCACAGGCGCATGAGGTAGCAGTCGTCGCCCGTGATCCTGTGGCACTCGACCACCTCGGGGGTGCGCCGCGCCAGCTCGGCCACCTTCTTCAGCTCGCGCGGCGCCGGCCGGATGCGCAACACCACGCTGAGCGCATAGCCGAGGACGCGCGGATCGACCTCCGCGCGGTAGCCCGTGATCGCGCCACTCTCCTCGAGCCGCGCCAGCCGCTCGGCCACCGCCGGGGCCGAGAGCCCCACGCGCCGGCCGAGCTCGGCGTTCGAAAGGCGGGCGTCGGCCCGGATCTGCTCGAGCAGCGCGATGTTGGTGCTGTCGAGGCTGTTTTGCCTTCGATTCGTAGCCACAACTGGAAATCTAGCTTCGGAGCGGCATGGCGCAAGCCCTTTCGGGCGGCAAAGGTACAGGCGTGAGCAGCGACCGCATCCCGCCCCACCTGTACTTCGTCGTCAGTGCGGTCTTCCACTACCTCGGCCCCGCGTTCGCGGTGCTCCTGTTCGCGCGCGTTCCCGTGCTCGGCGTGGCTTGGCTGCGGATTGCGTCGGCCGCGCTCGTGTTCTCTGTCTGGCGCCGGCCCTGGCGGGCGGTCGCCGGACTCGATCGCCCCGGGCGCGCCCTTCTGCTCGCCTGGGGCGCGGTGCTGGCGGTGATGAACTGCTGCTTCTACCTCGCGGTCGACCGGCTGCCGCTCGGCACGGTGGCGGCGATCGAGTTCCTGCCGGTGATCGCGCTGGCGGCGCTGGGCGCGCGCACCCCGCGTAACGCCTTCGCGCTCCTGCTCGCCGTGCCCGGCGTGTACCTGCTGACCGGGGTCCGCATCGAGGGCGAGGCGCTCGGGGTGGCCCTGGCGTTCGCCAACGCCGGCCTGTTTGCCGCGTACATCGTGCTGGCCCACCGCGTGGCGCGGCTCGAGGGGCTGAGCGGGATCGACGGGCTGGCGCTGTCGATGCTGATCGCGCTTGTGGTCGTGACGCCGATGGCGGGCTGGGCCGCGCTGCCGGCGCTGGTCGACCCGGTTGCCCTGCTTGCCGGCGCCGGCGTCGGCATCTCGTCGTCGGTCATCCCGTACGTGAGCGACCAGCTCGCCATGCGCCGCCTCGCCCGTGCCACCTACGCGCTGATGGTCTCGCTGCTCCCCGCCACCGCCACCGTGATCGGCGTCGTCGTGCTGGCTCAGGTGCCCACCTGGACCGAGCTCGCGGGGGTCGCGCTCGTGATCGCGGGCGTGGCGGTGCACCGCGAGCCGCGACCGGCGGATAGGCTGCCGTCCCCCCATGGAGCTGAACGGAATCGGAGCGCTCGTGTCCGGCGGCGCCTCCGGACTGGGTGAGGCGACCGCACGCGCATTGGCCGCGCGCGGCGCGCGGGTGGCGGTCGTGGACCTGAACGAGGAGCGCGGCCCCGGCCTCGCCGAAGAGATCGGCGGCCTCTTCACGGCCGCCGACGTGACCGACGGGGAGCGGGTCGGCGCGGCCGTCGACGAGGCCGTGGAAGCCTTCGGCGGCTTGCGGCTGGCCGTCTCGTGCGCCGGGATCGGGTTGGCGGAGCGCGTCGTGGGGAAGGACGGCCCGGCGCCGCTCGCGCCCTTCGAGACGGTCGTGGGGGTCAACCTGATCGGGACCTTCAACGTGCTCCGCCTCACCGCCGCCGCAATGGCGCAGAACGAGCCGGACGACGAGGGCGAGCGCGGCGCCGTCGTGCTGACGGCCTCGATCGCCGCCTTCGACGGCCAGATCGGCCAGACCGCCTACGCGGCGTCCAAGGGCGGCGTGGTCGGCCTGACGCTGCCGGCGGCGCGCGACCTGGCCCGGCTCGGGATCCGGGTCTGCACGATCGCGCCGGGGCTGTTCGACACGCCGCTGCTCGCCGGCCTTCCGGAGGAGGCCCGCCAGGCGCTCGGCGACCAGATCCCCTTCCCGTCGCGCCTCGGCCGTCCGGAGGAGTACGCGCAGCTTGCCTGCCAGATCGCCGAGAACGCGATGCTCAACGGCGAGGTGATCCGCCTCGACGGCGCCCTGCGGATGCCGCCTAAGTAGCCTTTCGGGCCCCCTCGCGAAGCCCTCGCCAAAGTCAAGGAGCACTGGAACCCATGCCCGAAGCAGTCATCGTCGACGCGGTCCGGACACCGATCGGACGCGCCTTCAAGGGCTCGCTCGCCCAGCTTCGTCCCGATGAAATGGGCGCGTTCGTCGTCGACGCTCTCCTCGAGCGCAATCCGGAGGTCGCTCCGGAGCTGGTCGAGGAGGTGTACTGCGGGGTGGGCCTGCCGCAGGGCCTGCAGGGCTTCAACCTCGGGCGCATCATCGCCCTGCTGTCGGAGCGGCTTCCGCTCGAGACGAACGGCACGGCGATCTCGCGCTACTGCGCATCCTCCCTCGAGGCCATTCGCCAGGCGGGCAACGCGGTCGCGGCGGGCCAGGGCGACGTCTACATCGGCGCCGGCGTCGAGTGGGTCTCGCGCTACAACGAGGCGGTCGAGGGCGCACGCCCGCAGGACCAGAACGAGCGGCTGCAGGGCAAGAACGGCGACATCGACGCCTACATCGCGATGGGCCTGACGGCCGAGAACGTGGCCGAGCGCTACGAGGTCTCGCGCGCGGACATGGACAAGTACGCCCAGCGCTCGCAGGAGCTCGCCGTGGCCTCCCAGGAGAACGGCTACTTCGACCGCGAGATCGTGCCGGTCACGCTCCCGGACGGCACGATCGTCGCCAAGGACGACGGCCCGCGCCCGGGCTCGACGCTCGAGAAGCTGGCCGAGCTCGAGCCCGCCTTCAAGGAGGGCGGCAAGGTCACGGCCGGCAACTCCTGCCCCCTGAACGACGGCGCCGCCGCTGTGCTCGTGATGTCGGATTCGAAGGCAGCCGAGCTCGGGGTCAAGCCGCGCGCGCGGATCATCACCTCGGCGACCGCCGCGAACGAGCCGGAGTACATGGGCGTCGCGCCGATCTGGGCGGTCAAGAAGGTGCTCGAGCGCGCCGGGATGACGATCGACGACGTGGACAAGGTCGAGCTGAACGAGGCGTTCTCCGCCCAGGTGATCCCGATCATGGCCGAGACCGGCATCCCGCTCGAGAAGCTGAATACGCACGGCGGCGCGATCGCGCTCGGGCACCCCTTCGGGATGACGGGAGCGCGCATCATGACGACGCTCCTGAACGGCCTCGAGACCGACGACAAGACGATCGGCCTCGAGACGATGTGCGTGGCCGGCGGTCAGGGCCAGGCCATGCTGGTCGAGCGGCTGAACTGACCTTCGAGGCCGCGGCGGCGCGCTAGGTGCGCGCCGCGTCCGGTTGACGAACGAAGCCGGCGATCAGCTCCGCCAGGCGCTCGGGCCGGTCCTCGGGACTGAACGTGCGCGCGCCCTCGATCAGCTCGAAGCGCGCGCCGGGGATCAGCTTCGCGAGCCGCTCGCCGTGCTCCACCGGGAAGAAGCGATCGTTCTCGGACCAGGCGATCAAGGCGGGGCGGTCCCAGCTCGTGAGCTTGGCGGCGGCGTCGAGCGTGTCAGCCGGGTCGAGTCCACCCAGCAGCTTGCGGACGTCGCGCCGGATCTCCCGCCGGGTCAGCACCGGGAGGACGTAGGAGTCCTCCGCCTCACGGTCGATCGGCTCGTTCGACAGCCATCCGTAGGCGATCGGAAGGCGGCGAAGGGGACGCAGCCGCAGCGGCCCGAAGGCCACCGGAATCGCGCCGGGGATGCGCGCCGGGGCGAAGACGATGCGGAAGAAGCGCGGCGGGAAGTTCTCGAACGCGTCGGACGAGGTGAGGACGAGCGCGCCGATCCGCTCCGGCCGGCGCACGGCCATCAGCTGGGTCAGGCCGCCGCCGGTGTCGTTGCCCACCACCGTCACGCCGGTCAGGTCGAGCGCCTCGATGGCGTCCGCGATCAGGTGAGCGAGGGCGGGCCCGGTGAGGTCGGCCTCCTTCGGCATCGGATCGAGGTGCGAGCCGAGCGGCAGGTCGAGCGTGACGCGCGTGTAGCCCTCGAGCCGCGGCACGACCTTGCGCCAGAGGTTCGCGTTGACGAGCGCGCCGTGGACGAAGACGATCGGCGGCCCCTCGCCGGTCACGTGGGCTCGGATCCGGCGCCCGCCGCCGAGATCCAGGGTCTGCGCTGCTCCCAGGGCCTCCGACCTCCAGCTTGTCCGTTCAGGGTCCATGATCTCTCCTTTCACATACAGCTTGTATGTGCGTAGCATACAGGTTGTATGTCGGTGGGCGAGGCAACCGGCGCGGAGGCCACCCGGGCGGCGCTGCTGCGCGTCGCCCGCGAGCTGTTCGCGCAGCGCGGCTACGCGGCGGTCGGCACCGAGGAGATCGTCGCGCGCGCCGGGGTCACCCGCGGCGCCCTCTACCACCACTTCGAGGACAAGCGGGACCTCTTCCGCGCGGTGCACGAGGGCCTCGAGGCCGAGCTCGTTGCGTCGATCGGAGCTCGGGTCGAGGGCATCGAGGACCCCTGGGAGCTGCTCGTGACGGGGATCCGCGGTTTCCTCGATGCCTGCTCCGACGATGCGCTCAGGCAGGTCTCGCTGCTCGATGCGCCGGCGGTCCTCGGCTGGGAGGAGTGGCGCGAGATCAGCGCTCGTCACAGCGCCGGCCTGGTCAGTTTCGGGCTCGAGAACGCCATGGAGCGAGGAGTCCTGCGCAGACAGGAGGTGGCGCCGCTCGCTCAGCTGCTGCAGGGCGCGATGGCCGAGGCCGCGATGATCATCGCGAATGCGGCCGACCAGGAGCAGGCGCGCCGTGACGTCGAGCCGGCCCTGCTCGGACTGCTCGAGGGGCTACGGCAGTAGGACGATCTTGCCCAGCTTCCCGCCGGCGGTGAAGCGCTCGTAGGCCTCCTCGACCTCGTCGAGAGCGAAGGTCGCGGCCACGGGCACGGTCACCGCCCCGCTCTCGACCTGCGGCAGGACCTCGCGCTCGACCAGGCGGGCGGCCTGGGCCTTCTCCTCGAGCGGGCGCGACCGCAGCGTCGAGCCGTGGATCCGGCCGCGCTTGTACATCAGCCGGGCCAGGTTGATGTCGCCGCTGGGACCGGTGCCCCCCACGCCGATCACGCTGATTCGGCCGCCAAGCGCGAGCGACTCGATGTTCTCGCCCAGGTTGCTCGCTCCGACCAACTCGAGGATCACGTCGTAGGGGCCGTGCTCGCCGTAGCCCTCGGGGGCTATCGCCCGCGCGCCCAGCGCCTCGACGTCCGCCCGCAGCTCCTCGCGGCGTACCGTTGCCGTGACCCGCGCGCCCGCCGCCTTCGCGATCTGGACGGCGGCGGTGCCCACGCCCCCGGCCGCCCCGTGCACGAGCAGATGCTCCCCCGGGCGCAGGCCGGCCTGGGTGAAGATCGCGTCGTGGGCGGTCGTGAAGACCTCCGGAAAGCCTCCCGCCTGCGCCCATTCCAGACCCTCGGGCACCGGCATCGCCGCTCGCTCGTGCACGACTGCGAGCTCGGCCTGGCCGCCGCCGCCCACGACCGCCATGACGCGGTCGCCCTCCGAGAAGCGCCGCGCGCCCGGGCCGACCTCGGCCACCTCACCCGCCAGCTCGAGGCCGGGGATGTCCTGCGGATCGCCGGGGGGCGCCGGGTAGGCGCCGCGGCGCTGGAGCATGTCCGCCCCGTTCAGCCCCGCCCCACGCACGCGCACCAGGACCTGGCCGAGGCCGGGTCGTGGGTCCGAGTGCTCCTCTATCACGAGGCCCCCGTCCCTGATCGTTACGGCCCGCATCGGGCGGGAAATGTAACCCGTCCCAGGCGTTTCCATATAGGAGATGTCTTGTGAACGGGTGCGTCCCGGCCGATAACTAGGGTGACGCGCCAGCCAATGACCGGACCAGCCCGCATTCCGCGCAGCGCCCGGCCGCCGCTCTGGCGGGAGGCTCGTATCGGGCTGGAGACCGCCGCCCTGCTCCGCCACCCGGTCTTCAGGGGCGAGGGCGTGGCCGACGGTCGCGGCCGGCCGGTGCTGCTCGTGCCGGGCTTCATGGCCGGGGACAGCACGCTCTCGATGATGGCCGGCTGGCTCAAGCGCACGGGCTACCGGCCGAGCCGTGCCGGAATGAGGGCCAACGTCGACTGCGCGGGCTCGATCCTCGAGCGGCTCGAGCCGAAGCTCGAGCGGCTCGTGTCCGAGCAGGGGCAGCGAGCGGCGATCGTCGGTCAGAGCCGCGGCGGCGGAATTGCCAAGGTGCTCGCGAGCAGGCGACCTGACCTCGTCTGCGGGGTGGTGGCGCTCGGGTCGCCGCAGCTCGACCCGCTCGCCGTCCACCCGCTCGTGCGGCTCCAGGTGGAGGCGGTGGCGCGGCTCGGCTCGCTCGGGGCGCCCGGGCTCTTCAAGCGCTCCTGCCTCGACGACGAGTGCTGTGCGTCGTTCTGGGTGGGCCTGGCTCAACCGCTGCCGCGCGGCGTCGACCTGGTCTCGGTCTACTCGAAGTCCGACGGCATCGTCGACTGGCGCTCGTGCCTCGACCCGCATGCCGGCAAGCAGGTCGAGATCGACGCGTCGCACTGCGGCATGGCCGTGTCAGCGCCCGCCTGGCGGGCCGTGGCCGACGCGCTCCGGGCGTTTCAGCGCGCGGAGGGCCGCCGCCGCTCGGCCGCCAAGGCGCGCGACCGGCGTTTTCCGCGGGCGCCTGAGCCGGTGCGCTCCGTGCGGGGCGGGCTGCGAGGGTCGGTCTGCGGCCGACGACGGCTGGGTAAGGAGGTCTCGGCCCAGGACGCCCAACCCGGGGGCGCATTGACGCTTTATTCGCGTCATGCGCGAGTAACGCGTCAAACCCCCGCATTGCCAGCTCGGTACGCGGGTCCGGCCCCTGTCACGAACGCCGTCAGCAGCGGGGCCAGCGGCTTTGCCTTGACCATGTGGGTCTGTCCCTTCGAGGCTGCGGCGCTCGGCGTTCGGGAGGCATGCGCGGCGAGCGCACGGGTGCCGTTCTGCATCCACCCGGGGCTCTTCCCGCCGACGATGACGAGCGTGGGTGCCGTGACGGCGTTCCAGCGCTCCGCCGGCAACGGGCGGCCGGACTGGGTGTCGCCCATCAGGGCGGCGTCGTAGCGGAGGGTCGGGGCCACGGACTTGAGCTTCGACCAGGCGGGCATGAAGCGCATCAGGGCCACGAGCACCTTCGGCATCCCCACCTGGCCCATGAACAGCCTCAGTGCGTCGCCGCGGCGATCCGCTGCGATCAGCTGGTCGAGCCGGCTCGCGTAGTCGTCCGGAAGCGGAGCGCGGCTGTCGTCGACTATGAACGGGGGCTCGTACAGCGCCAGCTTCTCGACGCCAAGTCCGCGATTCGCGGCATCGAGGGCGAGCACCGCACCGGACGAGAAGCCGCACAGGCTCGCCGACCCGCCGGCCTCCTCGATCAGCGCGCCAAGGTCCTCGATCTCGCGCTCGACGGCATACGGGGCGGTGTCGCCGCTCTCGCCCCGGCCGCGCCGGTCGTAGGTGAAGACGGTGTAGTCCGCGGAGAGCTCCGCCGCGACCGACTTGCTCGGCCCGGCGCCGCGGTAGCAGAGCGCACCGTCGACGAGGATCAGCGCTGGTCCCTGGCCGGTCGCTCTCGAACGCGATCGCCGTGCCGTCCTTCGATTCAACTCTGTTCATGGGAGTTGATACCGGCCGGCGGGCCGAAATTCATCGGTCGGGCACGACGACAGCGGCGCCGCGCAGCTCCCCTGAGCGCATCCGGGAGAGCGCCTCGTTTGTCCGCTCGAGCGCGAAGCTCTCGACCTCCGTCCGCACCGGCACCTGCGGCGCGAGCGCCAGGAACTCCTCGCCGTCCGCTCTCGTCAGGTTGGCGACCGAGCGCAGCGTGCGCTCACCCCAGAGCAGCTCGTAGGGGAAGGCCGGGATGTCGCTCATGTGTATGCCCCCGCAGACGACGATGCCGCCCTTGGCCACCGCCCGCAGCGCCGCCGGCACGAGCGCGCCCACCGGAGCGAAGATGAGCGCGGCGTCGAGCTCCTCGGGCGGCGGGCCGAGTGAGTCGCCCGCCCACTCGGCGCCGACCTCGAGCGCGAACTCCTGCGCCGCGCGGTCCCCGCCGCGGGTGAACGCGAACACGCGCCGGCCCTCGTGGCGAGCCACCTGGGTGATGATGTGCGCCGCGGCGCCGAAGCCGTAGATGCCGATCCGCTCGGCGTCGCCCGCGAGGCGCAGCGTGCGGAAGCCGATCAGGCCGGCGCACAGAAGCGGCGCGGCCTGGAGGTCCGGATAGCTCTCGGGAATCGGGAAACAGAAGCGCTCGTCGGCCACCGCGAGCTGCGCGAAGCCGCCGTCACGTCCGTAGCCGGTGAACACGGCGCGGTCGCAGAGGTTCTCGCGGCCGGAGCGGCAGAAGCGGCACTCGCCACAGGTCCAGCCGAGCCAGGGGACGCCCACTCGGTCACCGGCGGCATGGCGCTCCCCACCCGCGAGCACCCGCGCCACGATCTGGTGCCCCTGGACGAGCGGGAGCTTCGGCTCGGCGAGTTCCCCGTCGAGGATGTGCAGGTCCGTGCGGCAGACGCCGCAGGCGGCGACCTCGAGCAGCAGCTCGCCGGGTCCGGGCTCGGGTGCGTCCAGGTCGGCGGCCCGCAGCGGCCCGCCCGCTGATTCGAGAATCATCGCCCGCACCGCCGCAAGGCTACGCTCCCGGCATGGGCCCATTGGTCGAACCGGAATGGCTGCGCGATCGACTCGGCGAGCCCGAGCTGCGCGTCGTCGACTGCCGCTTCAAGCTGGGCGACCCGCTCGCCGGCGAGCAGCTCTGGCTCGAGGGCCACATTCCCGGCGCCGCCTTCCTCGACCTCGACCGCGACCTGTCGTCGGAGCCCGGCGAGGGCGGACGCCACCCGCTGCCCGAACCCGCCGCCTTCGAGGCCGCCGCGAGCCGAGCCGGGATCTCCGCGGACACCCCGGTCGTTGCCTACGACGAGGCGGCTGAGGGCGGCGCGGCCCGGCTCTGGTGGCTCCTGCGCCATTTCGGCCACGACGACGTGGCGGTGCTGAACGGCGGCCTCGCCGGCTGGCGGGCGGCGGGCGGCCCGCTCGCGGAGGGCGCCGAGGACATCACTCCTGGAGGTCTAAAGGGCGGCGCGAGCCGGGGGCGGCCGATCGAGTTCGAGGAGATCGCCGCTGGCGGCGGCCCACTCCTCCTCGACGCGCGCGTGCCTGAGCGCTACCGCGGTGAGACCGAGCCGATCGACGCGGTCGCGGGCCATATCCCCGGCGCCTACAACCTGCCCGCGGGCGAGCTGGCGCCCGGCGGCCGCTTCCTGGCGCCCGACGAGCTGCGCGCGCGCTTCGAGGCGGCCGGGGCGTCGAGCGCCGCGGAGCTCGGCGCCTACTGCGGCTCGGGCGTGGCCGCCTGCGTCATCGTGCTCGCATCCGAGCTCGCCGGGATCGGCCAGGCGCGGCTCTACCCGGGGTCCTGGAGCGAGTGGTCGCGGCGCGGGCTGCCGGTGGCGCGCCAGCAGTAGGCCCGCTCGACCGCCAGCCGCATCAGCGGGCCCGGCGGCGTCCGCTCCGCGTAAGGCGCGTATTTGGCGGCCAGCGCTTCCATCCCCTCGGAGCCGCCCTCGACCGGCAGCCACTCCACCGTGCCGAGCAGCTGCACCCAGGCGAGGGCGTCCCAGTCGTCCGAGTAGACGTCCACGCACAGCGCGGCCTCCGGCCGGCGCCGAAGCATGCGCACCCGAGCCGGCTCGGGCGTGCGCTTGGGCTTATCGTCGATCGCGCTCCAGATCGCGCCGCCCGCGAGCGCGAACGTCACGGGCAGCACCCGCGGCAGGTCGTTCTCATCGACGAATCCGAGCCGCGCGACGCGCTCGCGCAGGAGCAGGTCGAGGGCCCAGCCGGGTAGCTGCTCTAGCGTCACGGTCCGAGACTACGAAAGGGAGCGGCATGGAGATCGGCAT
Source organism: uncultured Thermoleophilaceae bacterium (assembly GCA_963757815.1). GTDB lineage: Bacteria > Actinomycetota > Thermoleophilia > Solirubrobacterales > Thermoleophilaceae > JACVRW01. Next base: position 133,729 of record CAVWSN010000029.1, read on the forward strand.
CGGGCTGCCAACCACGATTCCAGGGGTTCAGGGTCATGAGGTCATCGACTGGGCAAGGCGCGCGGACAGCGCGGGCTTCTCCACGCTCGGGACCCTCGACCGGCTCACGTACCCGAACTACGAGCCGCTCGTCGCGCTTGCCGCCGCCGCCGCGGTGACCGAGCGCATCAGGCTGACCACGTCGATCATGATCCTTCCCTACAGGGAGAGCGCGGCGATCGTGGCCAAGCAGACTGCGACGCTCCACCACCTCTCCGGCGAGCGGCTCGTGCTCGGCGTCGCGGTGGGCGGCCGCCCCGACGACTACGAGCCCTTCGGCGTGCCGATGGCGGGCCGCGGGGCGCGCTTCGAGCAGATGCTCGAGGAGATCAAGCGGCTCTGGTCGGGCGAGGAGCGCGGGATCGCCGGCGGCGTCGGGCCCGACGTGAGCGCCAACCCGCCGTCAGCTCATCGTGGGCGGCCAGGTGGACGCCGCCTTCCGCCGCGCGGCCGAGTACGGCGAAGGCTGGATGATGGGCGGCGGCTCGCCCGAGATGTTCGGGTCGGCGGCCGAGAAGCTCGAGGCGGCCTGGCGCAAGCAAGGGCGCGAGGGCAGTCCGCGCAAGCTGTCGCTGACCTACTACGCGCTCGGGGATGATCCCGAGGCGGCCACGCGCGCCTCGATCGGCCACTACTACGAGTTCGCGGGCGAGTATCGGGACTACGTCGTCGCCGGCACGGCCAAGGGGCCGGACGAGATCCGCGAGCGCGTGCGCGGGTTCGAGGCGCAGGGGTGCGACGAGCTCATCATGTTCCCCGCATCGGCCGACCCGCGCCAGGTGGACGAGCTGGCCGCGCTGGTGCTATGAGCGCATGACGAAAGTCACGCCCAAATGAGGACGCGCGCCACTGGTGGCGCGCCCGGCGGCTGCCTAGCGTCGTGGCCATGACTTCGACGACCGAGACAACTTGCAGACGCGCGCCCTTGTGGGCCTGGGCAGGAGCGACCTTCGGGTTGCTGTGGCTCGGGCTGCCGCTGGCCGACTTCATAGATTCGGACCCCTCGGGAGTCCAGATCGCGCTCGTGGCCGCCGGGCTGCCGGCGTTCGCCTACCTGTTCCTCAGCGGCGTGTTGGGACCGCCGCAGCGGCTGCTGCCCCGGCTGGCCGGGATGGTCGCGGTGGCGCTAGTGCTCACGCTGGCGGCGCTCGACAGCTGGGCGCTCATGTTCGTCTACGCGGCCTCCGCCGCGGCGGCTCAGCTGGACGGGCGCGCGAACGTGCTCGCCCTCGGCGGAATTACCGCGATCGCCGCCGGGACGCTAGCGCTGACGGACCCCGACAGCGAGACCTTCTGGGCGATCACGGGCACCGTGTTCGCGACCGGGACCCTGTGGCTCCTGATCGGCGGCCTGCTGCGCACGAACCGCGAGCTGCGCGAGGCGCGCGCCGAGCTGGCCGAGCTGGCAGTGGCCGAGGAACGGCTGCGCTTCGCGCGCGACCTCCACGACCTGCTCGGCCACGACCTCTCGCTGATCGCGCTGAAGGCGGAGCTGGCCGGCAAGCTGTTGCCGGAGCGGGTCGACGACGCTGCCACCGAGGTAGACCAGATCAAGGCCCTCACGCGCAACGCTCTCGGCCAGGTGCGCGAGGCGGTCGACGGCTACCGGCGGCCCACGCTCGCCGGCGAGCTGGCCGGCGCCCGCGCCGCTCTCGAGGCCGCGGGCATCGAGCTCAGCGTCGAGCAGCCGAACGTCGCGCTCGATCCGGACAGCGAGTCGGTCCTGGCGTGGACGGTGCGCGAGGGCGCCACCAACGTGCTCCGCCACAGCGGCGCCCGCCATGCGTCGATCGCGGTGCGGCCCGGGCCGGCCGGGACCGAGGTGGAGATAAGCGACGACGGCCGCGGGGAAACCGGGGCCCCCGACGCCGGGCATGGTCTCGAGGGCCTCCGCGAGCGCGCCCTCTCGATCGGCGGCGAGCTCGAGGTCGGTGCGGCCGCGGAGGGAGGCTTCCGCCTGCGCGTCAGCGTTCCGGACGGGAGAGTCAAGTCCCCGGCATGATCCGGGTCCTGCTGGCGGAGGACCAGGCCATGGTGCGCGGCGCCCTCGTCAGCCTGCTGTCGCTCGAGGAGGACATCGAGGTCGTGGCGGAGGTGGAGCGCGGTGACGAGGTGCTCGACGCCGCCCGCGCAGCCGAGCCCGAGGTCGCCTTGCTCGACATCGGATTGCCGGGGGCGAGCGGACTCGAGGTCGCCCAGTCGCTGCAGGGGGAGCTTCCCGACGTCCGCGTGGTCATGCTCACCACCTTCAACCGGCCCGGCTACCTGCGCCGCGCCATGGAGGCGGGCGCCTCCGGGTTCCTGCTCAAGGACGCCCCGGCGAGCGAGCTGGCCGCCGCCGTGCGCGCGGCCGCGCGCGGCGAGCGAGTTGTCGACCCCGGTCTCGCGGCCGCCGCGCTCAGCCTCGGCGAGAACCCGCTGACCGCGCGCGAACAGGAGGTGCTCGAGGCGGCCCGCAGCCACGGAACGGTCGGCGAGCTCGCCGCGGCCCTGCACCTCTCCCCCGGCACCACGCGCAACCACCTGTCGGCGATCATGCGCAAGCTCGACGCCGGCAGCCGCATCGAGGCGATCCGGGTGGCCGAGGAGCGCGGCTGGCTGTAGCGCGGCGCGGCGCTTTCCGTCCACCCCGCCCGCCAGCATGAGAGTGAGGATGGCCCGGTCCAAGCTCCTGTCCGGCGCGGCCTCACTGGGCGTGCGCGTGGCGCGCTCGCTGTACGGTCGCTGGCGGCTCATGCCGGACCCAGACCGGGCGCGCATTGCCGACTACGCCGAGGACGCCAAGGAGAAGGCACTCGCGGTGCGCGGCACGCCCGCCGGCGAACGAGCCGCGGCCGAGGCGGACCTGCGGGCGGCCAACGAGTCGCTCGCCGCGGCGATAGTCGAGAGCGCCGAGGCCGACCCCGAGCTGGCCGCAGAGGAGGTCGCGGAGCTGCGCGAGGACCTCCGGCGAGAGCTGGAGCGGCTCGCCTCCGCGGAGGTCAAAGCCTCCCGCGGGCCCGGCCCGGAGGGCCCTTCCGATCCGGCGCGCGAGGTTAAGGCTTCGCGAACCCGGCGCGGAACGGGTACCCCACCTGGGTAGGATTGCCCTTCCTCCGGGAGCCCGCACCCGTGAACTCACCTGAAGCCGCCCAGTACTCGGGGCCGTCGCCACTTCCGCGTTCGGATGCGGCGACCCTCGAGTTCCGCGACGCGACCAAGGTCTATCCAGGCCAGCGCGAGCCCGCGGTGGGAGGCCTCTCGCTGACCGTGCCCGCGGGGGAGATCTGCGTGCTGGTTGGACCGTCGGGGTGCGGCAAGACGACCGCCATGCGCATGGTCAACCGCATGATCGACATCACAGGCGGCGACATCCTGCTCGACGGTGCGAGCGTCAAGGATCGCCGCCCGGCCGAGCTGCGCCGCGATATCGGCTACGCGATCCAGCAGATCGGCCTGTTCCCGCATCTGACGGTGGGCGACAACATCGCGACCGTCCCGCGGCTGCTCGGCTGGGACAAGCAGCGCATCAGGGCGCGCATCGACGAGCTGCTCGAGCTCGTGAGCCTCGATCCTCACGAGACGCGCGACCGCTACCCCGCGCAGCTGTCGGGCGGCCAGCGCCAGCGCGTCGGCGTGGCGCGGGCCCTGGCGGTCGACCCGCCGCTGATGCTGATGGACGAGCCGTTCGGCGCGATCGACCCGATCAACCGCGAGCGGCTGCAGAACGAGTTCCTGCGCCTGCAGCGCGAGATCCGCAAGACGGTGGTCTTCGTGACACACGACATCGACGAGGCGATCAAGATGGGCGACCGCATCGCGGTGCTCCAGAAGGGCGGCAAGCTCGCCCAGTACGCCTCGCCCGCGGAGCTCCTGATGTTTCCGGCCAACCCGTTCGTCGAGGACTTCGTCGGCGCGGACCGGGCGCTCAAGCGCCTCGCGCTGCAACGCGTGCGCGATGTCGATCTCTGGAGGGCGCCGCTGGTGCGGGTGGGCGAGCCCGTGGCGGAAGCGCGCGCCAAGCTCGCCGACGCTGAGGTGCCCTACCCGCTGCTCGTGGACGGCGACGGCCGGCCGCTCGGCTGGCTGTCGGAGCGCGGGCTCGCCGGCGAGCGCGTCGAGCACGAGCTGCGCTCGAACCCTGAGCCGATCCTGGACCTCGACGACGTCCTGCGCGACGCGCTGGCGGACCTGCTCTCCGACGAGGCCCAGTACGGCCCGGTCGTGGACCGGCGCGGCGCGGTCACCGGCGTGCTCTCGATCGAGATCCTGAGCCACGCGCTGCGCACCGATCCCGACGAGGTCCCGAGCGGAGCGGACGCGCTGTGAGCCCGCTGCTCGCCCAGGTCGAGATCCGCGAGCGCACCGAGGACACCTGCGTCGCCGACAACGGCTTCTGCCCCGACTGGATCGTCGACAACTTCGACCGCTACGTCGACCCCTTCCTCGAGCATGTCGTGCTCACGGTCGTGGCCATGGCGATCGGGTTCGCCATCTCGTTCTCGCTCGCGCTGCTCGCCTACCGCCGGCGCTGGCTCATCGACCCGGTCACGCAGGTCACCGGCATCCTCTACACGATCCCGAGCATCGCGGCCTTCTTCCTGCTGCTGCCGATCACGGGCCGCGGCTTCACCACCGCCATGATCGCGCTCGTCTCATACGTGCTGCTGATCATCTTCCGCAACGTCCTCGCCGGTCTCGACAACGTGCCGGCGGACGTCAAGGACGCGGGCCGCGGCATGGGGCTGACCGACCGGCAGCTGCTCTGGCGCGTGGAGGTGCCGCTCGCGCTGCCGGAGATCATGGCCGGGCTGCGCATCGCGGCCACCACCACCGTCGGGCTCGCCACGCTGGTGTTCTTCGCGGGCGCCGGCGGCCTCGGCGAGCAGATATTCGCCGACATCACGTTCAAGTCGAACGTGGTCGTGGCGGGCGGCCTCGCGGTGCTGCTGGCCGCCGTCCTCGACGGCCTGATCCTGCTGGCCCAGTGGGCCATCACACCCTGGACGCGGGCGGCGGCGGCGCGATGAGCCAGACGCTCGCGGTACTCGGCGAGTTCGGCGACGCGATCGAGTTCATCTTCGACGAGCGCGAGTCGCCGGCCGGCGGCGCGCAGGTGGGCGGGCTGGCCGGGACCTGGGAGCTGATGTGGGAGCACCTGAAGCTCTCCGGCGTGGCGATGGCGATCGCGTGCGCGATCTCGGTACCGCTCGGGCTGTGGCTCGGGCACATCGGCAAGGGCGGCTTCCTCGCCATCAACGCCTCGAACGTGGGGCGCGCGGTGCCGAGCCTCGCGCTGATCGCCTTCTTCGTGGCCTACATCGGCGTGGGCTTCACGAACCTGACGCTGGCGCTCGTGCTGCTCGCCATCCCGCCGATCCTGACCAACGCCTACACCGGCGTGCGCCAGGTCGACCGCGACACGGTGGACGCGGCCCGCGGGATGGGCATGACCGGGGCGCAGATCGTCCGGCGAGTGGAGTTCCCGCTGGCGCTGCCGCTGATATTCGGCGGCATCCGCATCTCGGCCGTGAACGTGATCGCCACTGCGACGATCGCGCCGCTCGCGGGCGTGGTCACGCTCGGCGACCCGATCATCAACGTCAACACCTACGGCGACGAGGGGAGGCTGGCGGCGGCGATCGTCGTCGCGCTCCTGGCCGTCGTCACGGAGGTCGTGCTGGGAAAGGTGCAGAGCGCCGTTACCCCACAGGGCCTGAAGCTAGAGGCCGGCGGACGTGAGCGCCGCCTCGGGATTCCCATCAAGAGGAGGGAAGCCACAACATGAAGAAGCATCGATGGCTTGTGCTGCTCATGCTGCTGGTCGCGGCGCTCGCCGTCGCCGGCTGCGGCGACGATGATGACGACGACGGGGGGAACGGCGGCGGCGCCGCCACCTCGGAGGAGGCGGCGGCAGGCCAGATCCAGGAGAACCCGGACAACTCGGCGACCGAGATCACGATCGGATCGAAGAACTTCACCGAGCAGAAGATCCTCGGCGAGATCTACGCGCAGGCGCTCGCAGGCGGCGGGCTACACCGTCCAGAAGGAGCTCAACCTCGGCGACGAGAAGACCGCTCTTGCGGCGCTCGAGGCCGGGGAGATCAGCGCCTACCCGGAATACACCGGAACGGCGCTGCTGTCGTTCTTCGGCTTCAAGGCCGACGAGCTGCCGAGCGACGAGGCGCAGGCGTTCGAGGAGGCGAAGAAGGGCTTCGCGGAGAAGAACCTCACCGCGCTCGAGCCCACTCCGTTCGTCAGCTCGAACGAGGTGGCGGTAACGAAGGAGACCGCCGACAAGCTCGGCCTGCAGAAGATCTCCGATCTCGACGGGAAGTCGCAGGACCTGACGCTGTACGGCACACCGGAGTGCCGTCAGCGGCTCGACTGCCTGCTCGGGCTGCAGGAGGTGTACGGCCTCGACTTCAAGAAGTTCGTGCCGGTCGACATCGCCCTGCGCCACGAGGTGCTCACCAAGGGCCAGGCCGACGTCTCGATCGTGTTCACGACCGATCCGCAGAACAAGCGTGAGGGCTTCGTCCTGCTCGAGGACGACAAGGGAATGTTCCCGCCCTACAACTCGACGCTGGTGGTCCGCGACGACGTGATCGAGGAGGCCGGCCCCGACCTCGAGGAGACTGTGACGCTCGTGAACAAGGGTCTCACCGACGAGGTGATGCAGGAGCTGAACGCGCGCGTCGACCTCGACAAGGAGACCCCCGAGGCGGTGGCCGGGCAGTATCTGGAGGAGAGCGGGCTGACCGGGAGCTAGCGGATCAGGAGCGCTCCGGCAGCGGGCGTGACATCGTCCGTGCCGGGCCGCCGGGGCCGGATCTTGCGCGACATCCACTCGTCGAGGTGGACGAGGTGCTTGCGGCCCGAGGTGAGGCTGTAGAGGATCAGCCCCACGATGAACGCGGTGTAGATGCTGAAGTGGCCCGTGTTCGCGAAGTCCCAGATGCCCAGGCCAATGATCCCGGCGGTGTCGATCACGACACCGATCACGAAGAAGCGCGTGATGTTTTCCATCCCATAGCGATAGCGGAGCACGAGGAAGGCCGCCAGCATCAGCCAGAAGCCGGTCTCGAAGGCGATTGCGAGGATCCACTTCAGTTCCATGGTTTATTTATATCATACGTGCGAAATAAACTACGCGAGAATGACCCCTGATGCCGAAGATCGTTGACCACGATGTCCGCCGCACCGAGCTCGCTGCGGCGGTCTGGCGGCTCGCATCGCGCGAGGGCCTCGACGCAGTCACGATGCGCGGCGTGGCCGCGGAGGCGGGCTGGTCGACCGGCGCGGTCGCCCACTACTTCGCCGACAAGGAGGAGCTCGTCCTGTTCGCGTTCGAGACGGTCGCCGACCGCGTTGGCCGGCGCATCGTCCGGGCCGCCGAGCGGGCCCGCGACCCGCTCGAGCTGCTGCGGACGCAGCTGGTCGAAGGGCTGCCTCTCGACGCCGAGCGGCGGGCCGAGGTGCGACTCTGGTTCGCGTTCCTGGTCCTGGCGGAGACCCGGCCTCGGCTTGCGCGGGCGGGGCGCGAGGCCTACCGCGAATGGCGTGGCCGCATCGCGAAGACGCTCGAGCACGGACAGCGGCAGAGGACTCGTGGACGAATCGATAGACGCCGAGCGCGAGGCGGCCGAGCTCGTGGCGCTCGTCGACGGGCTGGCCATCCAGGCGTCCTTCGAGCCGCGCGCACTCACGGCGGCGCGGCAGCTCGAGCTTCTGGACGACCGCCTCGGCCCGCTCGCGGTAGCGTCGGCTCGGTGACCGTCGAACCGCTGCGCTGGGATGACGGCGCGCTGCTCGTGCTCGACCAGCGTGCCCTGCCCGCCGAGGAGCGCTGGATCCGCTGCGAGTCCGCCGGCGAGGTGGCGGACTGCATACGGACGCTCGCCGTTCGGGGTGCCCCCGCGATCGGGATCGCCGCGGCGTACGGGATGGTGCTGGCCGGCGCGCGCGGCGAGGACCTCGGCGAGGCGGCGCAGGTGCTGCGGGCCACGCGGCCGACGGCGGTCAACCTCGGCTGGGCCCTCGACCGGATGCTGGAGGGGTCCGGCACGGGCGGCCCGGAGCTTCTCGAGCTCGCGCGGCGCCTCCACGCCGAGCAGCACGAGGCCGACCGGCGGATCGCCGCGCTCGGCGCCGAGCGCTTTGAGCCCGGCGACCGCGCACTCACGCATTGCAACGCCGGAGCGCTCGCCACGGCCGGGATCGGCACTGCTTGCGGCGTACTCAGCACCGCCTGGGAGAGCGGCCGGCTGGCGCAGGTCTGGGTCGACGAGACGCGACCGCTCCTCCAGGGCGCTCGCCTCACGGCGTGGGAGCTTCGCAAGGCGGGCATCCCGCACCGCGTCGTGGCCGACTCGGCGGCCGGCTCGCTGCTTGCGCAGGGGGCGGTGGACCGGATCGTGGTCGGCGCGGACCGGATCGCGGCGAACGGCGACGTCGCGAACAAGATCGGCACCTACCCGCTGGCCGTGCTCGCCGCCCGGCACGAGGTGCCCTTCTACGTGGCGGCGCCCGTGTCGACGATCGACCCATCCGCACCGAACGGCGCCGCGATCCCGATCGAGGAGCGCGACCCGAGCGAGATCGTGGCGGGCGCGATGGCGTTCAACCCCGCTTTCGACGTGACCCCGGCGGAGCTCGTCAGCGCAATCTTCACCGAGGCGGGCGTCCTCGAGCCCCCCTACGCGGAAGCGATCGGACGTGTCACTGCGAGCTGACATCGTCGCCACCGCCCGCGAGATGTCGCGGCTCGGCCTGGTGACAGGCACGTCCGGCAACCTCAGCGCCCGCGACCGGGACCGGATCGAGATCACGCCGAGCGGGCTCCCCTACGAGGAGATGACGGAGGCCGATCTCGTGACATTGGCGCCCGACGGAAGCGTGATCGCGGGCGAGCGCGCGCCCTCCGGCGAACGCCGCATGCACCTCGCGGTATACACGGCCCGGCCGGACGCGCGGGCGATCGTCCACACCCACAGCGTGCACGCCACGGCCTGGAGCTTCCTGGGCGAGCTGCTCGACACCGGGACCGAGGATCTCGAGCACGCGGTGGGCGGGGCGGTCCGGACAGCGCCCTATTCCCCGACCGGCTCGGACGAGATCGCCGCTCAGTGCGTCGATGCCCTCCGGCAGAGGCGCGCCGCGCTGCTCGGCCGGCATGGCGTGGTCGCCGTCGGGAGCTCGCCGGCAGCCGCGCTCGTCACCTGCCAGGCCGTGGAGCACCAGGCGCAGATCGCGTGGCTCCTGCGCGGCGTGAAGCTTGTGTGAAACGCTGCGTGACGCAACGCACACAAGCTTTGCCGTCCGCTCGCGAGCCTTGGTTGTGTGCTCAAGCGCCTTCCAGACGGAGCCCCGATCCTGATCCGGCCGATCCGCGCGGACGACAAGCGCATGCTGGAGAACGGGCTGCGGCACCTTTCGGAGGAGAGTGTGCAGCGGCGCTTCCTCACGCCCAAGAGCAGCTTCAGCCGGGCGGAGCTGCGGTACCTGACCGAGGTGGACGGCCGCGATCATGTGGCGCTGGTGGTGGAGTCTCCGGCCCAGCCGGCTCGCCGCTTGATCGCGGTCGGACGCTTCGTTCGCCTCAAGGATGACCCCGAGGCGGCCGAGGTGGCCGTCGTCGTTGCCGACAATTGGCAGGGCCGCCGGGTCGGATCCACGCTGGCCGAGCTGCTCGCCGAGCGCGCACGCGAGGTCGGCATCCGCCGCTTCACGGCCACGATGTCCGGCGACAACGTGCCCGCTCACCGGCTCATGCGCCGCCTGACGGATCATCTCGAGCTCCACCATGCCGGCGCCGGCATCGACGAGCTCGTGTTGGAGCTGGCCGCCTAAGCGCGGTCTACGCGACGGTCCAGGTCTCGCCCGAGTGCAGCAGCTGCTCTAGGTCCTCGCTGCCGACACCCTCCCGCGCGTCCTCGAGCGACGCCGACAGCTCCGCGCCGTAGACCGGGCGCTCGACCGCACGGAAGACGCCGATCGGCGTGGGACCGGTCGGCCGCTCCGCGAGGTGGGCCAGCTCGAAGGCCAGGCTGGGCTCCTGGCGCTGGGCGTCGTGCACCAGCACCGCGTCCTCGCCCACCTCGGCCACGTCGGCGAACTCGAGCCGCCCGTCGGCGCCGCGCACCACGCAGCGCTCCTCCTCGGCGCCGAAGCGAACCGGCTCCCCGTGCTCCAGGCGGATCTGGTTGCGCTCCTTGTCGCCCTTCGCGCGCACCGCGTCGAAGGCGCCGTCGTTGAAGACGTTGCAGTTCTGGTAGATCTCGACGAACGCGGCGCCCTCGTGGGCAGCCGCCGCGCGCAGAGTCGCGGCCACGTGCTTCTTGTCCGTGTCCACGGTGCGCGCCACGAAGGTGGCCTCGGCGCCGAGCGCGAGCGAGACGGGGTTGAAGGGGTGGTCCTGCGAGCCGAAGGGCGTCGACTTCGTGACCTTGCCCTCCTCGCTGGTCGGCGAGTACTGGCCCTTCGTGAGGCCGTAGATCTGGTTGTTGAACAGCAGGATCTTGAGCGGCACGTTGCGGCGCAGCGCGTGGATCAGGTGGTTGCCGCCGATCGACAGCGCGTCGCCGTCGCCGCTCACCACCCACACCGACAGGTCGGGCCGCGACGTGGCCACGCCGGTTGCGAGCGCGGGCGCGCGGCCGTGGATGCCGTGCATCCCGTAGGTGTCCATGTAGTAGACGAAGCGGCCCGCGCAGCCAATGCCGGTGACGAACACGATCTTCTCCGGCGGCACGCCCAGCTCGGGCATGAACGACTGGACCGAGGCCAGGACCGCGTAGTCCCCGCAGCCGGGGCACCAGCGCGTCTCCTGGTCGGACGAGAAGTCGGCCTTGGTCAGCGGCAGCTCGACCGCGCCCTCGCTGACGGCCTTCTCACCTGGCTGGCCGAAGCCTAGGTCGGCGTCCGGCCCGCTGCCGCCGTGCGGCGAGCGCGCGGCGCGGCGAGCCGACGTTTCCTCCCGCTGGGCGCCCGTTCGTCCGCTCGCTCATCCGATCCGCGCCTCCACCTGCTCCATCACGTCGCGGGTGAAGATCGGCAGGCCGTCGACCTTCGTGTAGCTGTCCACGTCGACCAGGTACTCGGCCCGCAGCAGCCTCGATAGCTGACCCAGGTTCATCTCGGGCACGAGCACGCGCTCGTAGGAGCGCAGCACCTCCCCGAGGTTGCCGGGCAGCGGGTTGAGGTGACGCACGTGCGCGGTGGCGAGCTTGAGTCCCTGCTCGCGCCGCAGCCGGCGCGCGGCGCCCTCGATGGCGCCGTAGCTCGATCCCCAGCCAAGCACGAGCAGCGACGCGTCGCCGTCGGGGTCGTCCACCACGACGTCGGGCACCTCGACGCGCGCGATCCGCTCGGCGCGCAGGCGCGTCATGTGGTCGTGGTTCTCGGGCTGGTAGGAGATGTTGCCGGTCACGTCCTCCTTCTCGAGGCCGCCGATCCGGTGGCGCAGCCCAGGCGTACCCGGGACCGCCCAGGGGCGGGCGAGCTGCTCGTCGCGCAGGTAGGGCATGAAGCGGTCGCCTTCGTTCGGCTCGGTGGCGAAGCCCGGATCGATCTCGGGCAGCGAGGCCACGTCGGGCAGCTTCCAGGGCTCGGACGAGTTGGCGAGGAAGGTGTCACTCAGCAGGATCACCGGCGTCCTGTGGGTGACGGCGATGCGGACCGCCTCGATCGCCGAGTTGAAGCAGTCGGACGGCGTGCAGGGCGCCACCACCGGCAGCGGCGACTCGCCGTGCCGGCCGTAGAGCGCCATCAGAAGATCGGCGGCCTCGGTCTTGGTGGGCATGCCCGTCGAGGGTCCGGCCCGCTGGATGTCGACCACCACCAGCGGCAGCTCCATCGCCACCGCGAGCCCGATCGTCTCGGCCTTGAGGTCCATGCCCGGACCGCTCGTGGCCGTCACGCCCAGGCGGCCCCCGAAGGCGGCGCCGAGCGCCATGTTGGCGGCGGCGATCTCGTCCTCGGCCTGGACCGTGTGGACGCCGAAGCGGCGGTGCCGCGACAGGGCGTGCAGCAGCTCGGAGGCGGGCGTGATCGGATAGGAGGCGAGGAACAGGCCGAGTCCCGAGCGGACGCTGGCCGCGATCAGCCCGTACGCGAGCGCCTGCGTCCCGTTGACGTTGCGGTAGGTGCCGGGCGGCGCCGGCGCCGCCTCCACCTCGTAGTGGACGGCGAACAGCTCGGCCGTCTCGCCGAAGTTGTAGCCGGCGCGGAAGGCGGCGAGGTTCGCGTCGCGCACGGGCTCCCGGTCGGCGAACTTCTTCTCGATCCAGTGCGTGGACGGCTCGGTCGGTCGGCCGTACATCCAGGAGACGAGGCCGAGCGCGAACAGGTTCTTGCACCTGGCCGCGTCGCGCGAGCTGATTCCCTCGATTTCCTCGGTGGCGCGTACGGTCATCGAGGTCATCGGGACCGCGAACACCTGGTAGTCGCCGAGCGAGTCGTCCTCGAGCGGGTTGGCCTCATAGCCGGCCTTGCGCAGGTTGTGGTCGCTGAAGCCGTCCTCGTTGACGATCAGCGTCCCGCCCTTCTCCAGGGCGCCGAGCTGGGTGATCAGCGCGGCCGGGTTCATCGCCACCAGCACGTTCGGGTGATCGCCCGGGGTGAGGATGTCCCGCGAGGCGAAGTGGATCTGGAAGGCGGAGACGCCGTGCGGCGTGCCGGCCGGGGCGCGGATCTCCGCGGGGAAGTCCGGGAGCGTGGCGAGGTCGTTGCCGACCACGGCCGTGGCATCCGTGAAGCGGCTGCCGGTGAGCTGCATCCCGTCGCCGGAGTCCCCCGCAAAACGGACGACGACGCGGTCCTTCTTCTCGAGCGTCTTCTGGTCCATGAGCCCGGCGCAGGCGGCGCCGGATCTACGAGTCTAGCCGCCTCGGCGGCCGGGCCCACGGGGCTCCGGAGCGAGCCCCGAGAGCAGTGCCGTAAGGCCCGTCTCGAACGTGTCGTCCGGCAGGATCTCCTCTCCGGCGAGCGCCGCCGCGGCGAGGTTCGGATAGTCGCCCGACTCGAGCAGATGCTGCTGCGCGGCGGCCGTCTCGGCGATTGAAAACTCCTCCCCCACACCCATGCCCGACTCGTCCAGGGCGTGGCCGACGACGAAGCAGGACGCCGCGTGGACCGCCTTCAGCGCGCCGGCAGGATCGAGTCCCGCCTCGAGCAGGATGCCCAGCGCGGTGTCGAGGATGCGCAGGGCGGCCGGGGTCACGTCGGGGCGCGTCGCCACGACCGGGAGGGCATTCGGATGCGCGCGCAGCGCGTCCCGATAGCCGCGCGCCACGGCGGCGAGACGCTCCGTCCAGGGCAGCCCGGCGGGAGCGTCGAGCGGCACCTCCCGCAGCACGGCCTCGACCACCCCGTCGAGGATCGCCGCCTTGTTGGGCAGGTGGTGGTAGACGGCCATCGGATCCACGCCCAGCTCGCGCCCGAGCGCGCGCATGGTCAGCGCGTCGAGGCCGTCCCGGTCCACGATCTCGAGCGCCGCGGCCACCACCACCTCGCGCGTGAGCCCCTTGCTGCGCGGCGTCATGCGCCGGACGCCGGATCGAGCAGGAGCGTCATGTTCGCGAAGTCGATCGTCAGCGCGTGCTGCCGGAAGAACGCGTGCGAGATCAGCCCGCCGACCTCGAAGCCCAGCCGGTCGCCGAGGATCGACGGCGCCTTCTCGAGCACGGTCCCGCGGAGCCCGTCGCGCCTGATCGCGGCGTCGCCTTCCCCAAGGGTCACGCTGTCGATCACGACATCCACCTCCCTCACCAGCCCGCCTCCGCCCGGCCCGAGCCGGGCGGCCGACCAATCGACGCGCACACCGGCGTCGCGCAGCTGGGCCTCCGACGCGAGGAAGCCGCTGCCGGCGAGCCCCGTGTCGACCCAGAAGAAGGATGGCGGCAGGTCGTTCAGCCGTCCCCGCGCCAGGATCAGATGGGTCTCGACGAGCCAGAACGGGATCCCGCGTGCGGGCCTCGCCGCGAGAGGGTCTCTGCGGAGGACGAGCGCGGCGGCGGGGTAGTCGATCGTCGCCAGGAAGTGCATCAGGAAGCGGGTGCCCACTATCCCCTTGATGTCGAGCCCGAAGAACCCGCGGAACTCGCCCAGGTCGAGGGTGTGGATCGGGACGTGTGCCACCCGGAGGTCCGCGGCTTCGAGCGAGCCGACCATCCCAAGCCCGGTCCGCGCGCGCCGGCGACCGGCGTACTCGCCCCTCATGGCCGCTACCATCTCCGCGCCCGCCGCCGCGGCGAAGGCCTCGTCAAGCACCGTCTCGGCAGCTCCCGTGTCGATGAGGAACAGGGCGGGAGGCCCGCCGTTCACGGACAGCTCGACGACCGGCAGCGGATCGGTGGCCACGAAGTCGAGGCGCGTGACGGGCGGCCCCTCGATCCGGTAGGGCGGATCGTCGCCGAAGGCCGCCAGATGACGCGCGAGGCCGGCGACGTCGCCCAGCGGTCCCAGCGGCAGCGGGCCCGCGGCGGCCGCGAACTCCGCAGCAGCCTCAGGGAAGCGGTCGAGCCGGTAGTGGGCCATCCCGAGCTGGGCCCTCGTCGTGGCGCTGGCCGGCCAGCGGCGTGCCGCGGCGGAGCTCCGCTCGAGCGCCTCGCCGAGGTAGCGCACGGCATCCTCGGCTCGATTCTCGTAGAGCGCGAGGGCTCCCAGGCGCCTCAGAACCGCCGGATCCTCCGGGCGTTCACGAAGGGCGGCCTCGTAGGCCGTCGTCGGCCTCGTGAAGCCGACCGGCCCGGAAGAGTGCGTCCGCCCGCTGCAGCGTCCCCGCTCTGGTCTTGATCATGCCGGTCCACCTCCCGTTTCTACAACGTAGAGATAGAACTCTACAACGTAGAAACCGCGGGGACCAACTCGCGCGCGCCCGACGGCGGGGCGGGCCCCGTGCTGCGCGTCGGTGCCTACTCTCGGCTAGAGTGCCGCGCCCCCGATCCCTGGTCGGAATCCCATGATCGTCTCGGTACCCAAGGAAATCGCCCCGGGAGAGACCCGTGTCGCGCTCGTCCCCGAGGTGGCCGACCGGCTCGTCAAGGGCGGGGTGAAGATCACTGTCGAGGCGGGCGCGGGCGCCGCCGCCCACCATCCGGACTCCGACTACGTCGAGGCCGGCGCACAGGTCGGCGACGGCTTCTCGGGCGAGGTCGTGGCCAAGGTGGCTCCCCCGAGCGCCGAGGAGATCGCCCGGCTGGGCCAGGGCTCGGTGCTCGTCGGCTTCCTCCAGCCGCTCACCGCCGGGGACACCGTGCGGGCGCTGGCCGACGCGGGCGTCACGAGCTTCGCGATGGAGGCGATCCCGCGCATCACGCGAGCGCAGTCCATGGACGCGCTCTCCTCGCAGGCCACGGTCTCGGGCTACCGCGCCGCCCTGATCGCCGCCCAGGAGCTGCCGCGCTTCTTCCCGATGCTGACGACGGCGGCAGGGACGGTCCGCCCCGCCAAGGTCTTGGTGCTGGGAGCCGGCGTCGCGGGGCTGCAGGCGATCGCGACGGCGCGCCGGCTCGGCGGGGTGGTGCAGGCCTTCGACGTGCGCTCAGCCGTCAAGGAGCAGATCGAGTCGCTGGGCGCCCGCTTCCTCGAGCTCGACATGGGGCTGGAGGACGCCGAGGCCGCCGGCGGGTACGCGCGCCAGCTGACCGAGGAGGAGCAGGCGAAGCAGCGCGATCTCTTGGCCGTCGAGATCGGCAAGATGGACGCGGTCATCTCGACCGCCGCCGTGCCGGGCCGGCGCGCGCCGCTCCTGGTGACGGAGCAGGCCGTACGGAACATGAAGCCGGGCTCGGTGATCGTCGACCTCGCCGCCGAGACGGGCGGCAACTGCGAGCTCACCGAGCCTGGCCAGACGGTCGTGCGCGAGGACGTGACGATCGCGGGGCCGCTCAACCTGCCGGCCTCGATGCCCGACCACGCCTCGTCGCTGTACGCGCGCAACGTCCAGTCGCTGCTCGAGCTGATGGTCAAGGAGGGCGAGCTCTCCCTCGACTTCGACGACGAGGTGATCGCGGGTGCCTGCATCACGCGCGACGGCCAGATCGTCCACGAGGGCGCCCGCGCCGCGGCAGGGGTGGCCGCCTGATGGATCTCCTCACCGAGCTCACGATCCTCGTGCTGGCCGCGTTCGTCGGCTTCGAGGTGATCTCGAAGGTGCCGAACACCCTCCACACCCCGCTGATGTCGGCGACCAACGCGATCCACGGCATCGTGCTGGTCGGCGGTCTGCTCCTGATCGGGGAGGCGGGCGGCTTCCTGAACGAGCTGCTGCTCGTGATCGCGATCGCGTTCGGGACGATCAACGTCGTCGGCGGCTTCCTCGTCACCGACCGGATGCTCGAGATGTTCAAGCAGCGCAAGCCGCCGCCGAAGCAGACCGAGGCCGCCGAGGAGGAGCCGCCGCAGCTCGAGGAGGCGGCGTGACCTACACGGCGAGCTTCTTCCAGGACCCGGACTTCATCCGGGTCCTGTACATCATCGCGTTCATCTGCTTCATCTACGGCCTGCGGCTGCTCAACCACCCCCGCACCGCCCGCCGCGGCAACATGATCGCGGCGGTCGGCATGGCCTTCGCGGTGGTGGGGACGCTGCTCTACGACTTCGTCTCGGACTATTTCCTGATCGCGGTGGGCATGGCGGTCGGGACCGCGGTCGGCGTGCCGGCGGCCCGCAGCGTGAAGATGACCGCGATGCCGCAGATGGTGGCGCTGTTCAACGGCGTCGGCGGCGGAGCGGTCGCGCTGATCTCGTTCGTCGAGTACCGCGAGTCGCTCGCGGCGGGCGGCAACCCCGAGCTCGAGCAGCTGATCCCGATCCTGTTCGCCGCGATCGTCGGCTCGATCTCGTTCTGGGGCTCGAACATCGCGTTCGGGAAGCTCCAGGAGGTCCTGCCGGGGCGCCCGATCCAGCTCCCCGGTCAGCAGCTTCTCAACTTCGCCCTGCTCGCGGTCGTGCTCGCCTGCGCCGTGATTATCGCGGCGGGCACCGAGTCGGAGCTGCTGTTCCTGGCGATCCTGATCGGCGCCGCGCTGCTCGGCAACATGTTCGTGCTCCCGATCGGCGGCGCGGACATGCCGGTCGTGATCTCGCTGCTGAACGCGTTCACCGGCCTCTCGGCCGCCGCCGCCGGCCTGGCGCTCGACAACGTCGCGCTCATCGTGGGCGGGATGCTCGTGGGCGCCTCCGGCTCGATCCTCACGATGCTGATGGCGGAGGCGATGAACCGCTCGATCCCGAACATCGTGGCCGGTGGCTTCGGCGGCGTGACCGTCGCCGCCCCCGGCGCGGGCGACGGCGAGGCCAAGCCCGTGCGCTCCACCGACGCCGCCGACGTGGCGATCCAGCTCGCATACGCGTCAAGGGTCGTGGTCGCTCCCGGGTACGGGATGGCCGTGGCCCAGGCGCAGCACACCGTGCGCGAGCTCGCCGACGAGCTGGAGAAGCGCGGCGTGCGCGTGGACTACGCCATCCACCCCGTCGCCGGGCGCATGCCCGGCCACATGAACGTGCTGCTCGCCGAGGCTGACGTGCCCTACGACCATCTCAAGGAGATGGACGAGATCAACCCGGAGTTCCCGCAGACGGACGTGGCGCTCGTGATCGGCGCCAACGACGTGACCAACCCCGCCGCGCGCGAGCAGGAGGACTCGCCGATCTACGGCATGCCGATCCTCGACGTCGACAAGGCCGCCCAGGTGATCGTGCTCAAGCGCTCGATGAACACCGGCTTCGCGGGCATCGACAACCCGCTCTTCTACAACGAGAACACGGCGCTCTTGTTCGGGGACGCGAAGGAATCGGTGGCGGCGGTGCTTGCGGAGGTCAAGGAGCTCTAGAGCCGTCTGTCGCCGGGCGCCGGGCGTCCTGCGGAATAGTGAGCGCATGTCGGCCGGTCCAGAGGACCTGGCGCAGCTCGTGCGCGTGGCAGGCGTCCGCGACGCCCGAGTGCTGGAGGCGGTGGCAGAGGTGCCCCGGGCCGCTTTCGTGCCGGTCGGGGCGGAGCGGCGCGCGTACCTGGACGAGCCCATCCCGATCCCCGGCGGACAGGTCACGACTCAGCCGTCGCTCGTGGCGCGGATGCTCGAGGCGCTCGCGCTCCAGGGACACGAGCGCGTACTCGAGATCGGGACGGGCTACGGGTACCAGACCGCGCTGCTCGCCCGCCTCGCCGCCCATGTGCTCAGCATCGAGCGCCTGCCCGAACTGGCACGCGCGGGCGCGCGCAATCTCAGCCGCCACGGTGCGAGCAACGTCGAGGTGGTCGTCGCCGACGGGAGCGCCGGCATGGAAGCCCGGGCGCCCTTCGACGCGATCGTCGTCTCGGCGGCGTTCACGAGCGTGCCGCGCCCGCTGGCGGCGCAGCTCGTCCCCCGAGGGCGACTCGTGCAGCCGATCGGCCCCGGTGGACGCGACGAGGTGGTCCTGTTCGAGCGCGCGAGCAAGGACATCGTGCGCAGACGGAGCGTCACACCGGCCCACTTCGTGAAGCTGTACGGGGCCTACGGATTCGATGACGACTGAGGGCCCCACGATCGCCCTGCTCGGTGACGTCATGCTCGGCCGGAAGGTGGCGGAGCGGCTCGCCGAGGGGCCGCCGGCCGCGGTCTGGTCCGGCGAGGTCGCGGAACTGTGCGGCGCCTGCGACACGGTCATCTGCAACCTCGAGTGCTGCGTTTCCGAGCACGACGAGCGCACCGATCGAATCCGCGGCAAGCCGTTCTTCTTCCGCGCTCCGCCGTCCGCGACGGAAGCGCTCGCGGCGGTCGGCGTCACGGCGGTGTCGCTCGCCAACAACCACGCGCTCGACTTCGGGACCGTGGCCCTCCTCGACACCCTGGACCACCTCGCCGCGGCGTCGATCGCTGCGGTTGGCGCAGGGCCCGACGTCGCTCGGGCGAGGCGCGGCGCGGTCCTGCCGGCGGGCAGACTGCGGCTCGGACTGCTCGCGGCGACCGACCATCCGGAGGAGTTCGGCGCCAGGGAGGGCTCGCCCGGCGTGGCGTTCGCCGACCTGCGAGCGGGGCTCCCGGGATGGATCCGCGCCGAGCTGGCCGGGCTACGAGCTGAGGCGGACGTCGTCCTCGCGTTCCCGCACTGGGGGCCGAACATGACGAGCGAGCCGGCGGGCTGGCAGCGGGCGCGTGCGCGCGACCTTGTCGCGGCGGGTGCCGATCTCGTGGCCGGGCATTCGGCTCACGTCTTCCACGGCATCGAGTGGATCGGCGAGCGCGCGGTCATCTACGACCTGGGAGGTGCTCTCGACGACTACGCCGTCGACCGCCGGCTGCGGAACGACCTGGGGATAGCCGCGCTCTGGCGCCCGGTCGGCGAGCCCCGGCTCGAGCTCGTGGGGCTCGAGCTCCGCTTCTGCGAGACCGCGCTCGCGAGCGGCGCGGCCGCGGACTGGATCGCCGCCCGGCTCACCTCCGCCTGCGACCCGTTCGGGACCCGGCTCGAGCGCACCGGCGAGGCGCGCTTCGTGGCGCTGCCTCCCTAGCCGAGAAGGCGCGCACCCTCGGCGGGCGCGACCGCCAGCACGTCAGCCGGGGGCTCCGTGCCGGGCGGAAAGAGCGCCAGGACGGCGCCGCCGAAGCCGCCGCCCATGATGCGCGCCCCGGCCGCGCCTGCCTCCTTCATGCGCTCAACCGTTCGCTCCACCTCCGGCACGCTCACCTCGTAGTCGTCGCGCAGGCTGGCGTGTGAGGCGTCGAGGAGTGCGGCGAGGGCGGGCATGTCCTTGGTGCGGAGCGCTTTCACGCCCTGGCGCACGCGCTCGTTCTCGCTGAGCACGTGACGGACGCGCCTGTTGAGCGGCTCGGGGAGACCCTCCGCGCTCGTCGCCTCGCGCAGGCTCGCCACACCGAGCCGGCGGGCGGCCTCCGCGCACTCGCGGCGGCGCTCGTTGTAGCCCGAGTCCGCGTGCTCGTGGCGCGAGCCCGAGTCGGCCACGCAGAGCGTCCACCCGCCCAGGTCGAGCGGCCACGTGCTCGACGCTCAGGTCGCGACAGTCGAGCAGCATCGCGTGCCCCTCGCGGGCCAGCAGAGACGCCATCTGGTCGAGCAGCCCGGTCTCGGCGCCGGCCCAGCGGTGCTCGACCCGCGAGCACAGGCGGGCGAGCTCGCGGCGCTCGGGCTCCGGCCGGCCGGCCAGCGCGATCAGCGCGAGGCAGAGCGCCGACTCGAGCGCCGCCGACGAGGACAGGCCGGCGCCGCGGGGCAGGTCGCTCTCGATCCGGAGCCGAGCGCCGTCCACCTCGATGCCCGCCGCGCGCAGCTCCGCGACCACTCCCCGCACGAAGGCACGCCAGCCCCGGGCAGGTTGGGAGTCTGCGGCGTCGAAGCGATCGCTCTCCCCCAGGTCCAGCGCCAGCGCGTCGACGATGCCCGGCTCGCCGGGCTCGGCGACGACCGTCACCCCTCGCTCGACGGCGAAGGGCAGGCACAGCCCGTCGTTGTAGTCGGTGTGCTCTCCGATCAGGTTGACGCGGCCTGGGCCTCGCGCTCTCACTCGTCGAGCCGGAAAAGCTCACGCGCCGCAAACGCGGTGTCGGGGAAATCCGAGAAGACGCCGTCGACCCCGAGCTCGTAGAACTTCAGGTACTCGTTGACCGGGTTCCCGCCGTAGTCGCTCACGAGCCGCCTCTGCTCGTTCCGGAAGGTCCAGGTGTGGATCTGGAGGCCGTGCGCGTGAGCGCGCTCGACCAGGTCCGTGGGCGGCAGCAGCTTCCGGTCTGCCTCGTTCACCAGACCGTCGCCGTTCTCGTCGCCGACTTGGCCGTCCCCGTTCAGATCGACCGCTTCGCTGCTGACGATGTAGACCTTCCAAGGGCCGATCCCGTCCGCATAGGTGCTGATCTCCTCGAGCCCTTCGTCCGTGGCGAAGAAGCTGAAGAAGCGGGCAAGCAGCTCGGGGTCGCCAGAGACGGTCCAGTCATACGGCCGGTCGAAAGGCGCGGTGTAGTCGAGCGTCCCGTCCGGGTTGACATCGTTGGCGTCCACGAGCTGGACGAGCCGCACCCCGGTCATCCGGTTCAGCCGCTTGAGGTTTGACTGCTCGAAGGACTGGATGAAGACGGGAGCGCGGCGGGAATTCCAGCCGGCCCTCCGAAGCGCCTTCACGAGCCGCCCCTCGAGCGGCAGGCCGATCTCCTCGTGGTAGGTCGGGTGCTTGGTCTCGGGATAGATGCCGATCCGGCGATCCAGCCGGCGCGACTCCCGCTTGGCGAGGTCGATCACCTCGGCGAGCGTCGGGATCTGGAATTTGCCGTTGAACCTCTGTGGGCGCTCGGCGAGCGGCTGCACGGCGCGCAGCGTCTTGATCTCGGCGAGCGTGAAGTCCGAGGCGAACCAGCCTTGCTCCATGACCCCTTCCACCGTCGCCGTGCGCCGGCGGGAGGCGAACTCGGGACGGCTGCCGACGTCGGTGGTGGTGGTGATGTTCGGCTCGTGGCGCGCGATCAGGTGGCCGTCCTTGGTCGCCACGAGGTCCGGCTCGATGTAGTCCGCGCCGAGCTTGATCGCGAGCGCGTAGGACTGGAGCGTGTGATCGGGGAGGTAGCCGCTCGCGCCGCGGTGGCCGATGACGAGCGGGTCCTCCTCGTCGGCGCCGCGTGGGGGGTCGCCCGCGGCGGCCGGGGCCATCCCGGCCAACAGCGCCACCCCCACCGTCGCCGCCGTGCAGATAGCGCGTGCTCGACTCGTCTCCGGACTCCTCCTGGGCTCGGGAGCCGCCGAAGCTAACGCACCGCGTTCCGCGCCGCGTTACGCGTTTGTCTACAGCAGGCTCTCCTGCCCCGGCGCGCCTCGCCGCCGCCGCGGCAGGCCCGCTGCCTCGGCTAGCGCCGTCTCCACGTCGGCGAGGATCGCCCGCTCCGAGCGGGAGGCCACCACCGGCTCCGTAAGGCCGTCGACGTGCACATACGTGCGCCGTCCGTCCCGCCGGTCCGCCCCCTCGAGCGGCACGAGCGCGTAGACGCGGTCCGCCCGCACGAACTTGCCATAACCGAGCGGAATCATCCTCGGGTCGCGCTTGGGCATCCATGTGACGATAGCCGCAAGGGCGGCGGGGCTGGGGGCTGGGCCGGACCCTGCGGGGGGCGAACCTGCGAAGCGGCCCGACTTAGTGTTGCTGTGCGACATCAGGACGGGTCCGTTGAGCAGAAACTGGCGCGCATAGCGACCGAGGCGCACGGACTCGTGACCCACGAGCAGCTGGTTGACGCGGAACTCACGCGGGCACAGATCAGATCGCGGCGTCAGAACGGGCTGCTGATCGCCGAGTACCCCTGCGTGTACAGGGTTGGCCACCGCGCGCCGAGCGACGAGTCCCGGTACCTCGCCGCGGTGCTGGCGTGCGGGGACGGGGCGCTGCTCAGCGGGCTGGCGGCCGCCTACCTGCTCGGCCTCGTGAAGGGCCCAACTCCCGAGCCGGAGGTCACCGCGCGGACCAACCGCGAGGTCGAGGGGGTGAAGACACGACGCTCGCGCATCATGGGCCCGGAAATCGCGGTCACGTGGCGCGGCGTGCCGGTGACCTCGCCTGCCCGGACGCTCGTCGACATAGCCGGGGTGCTGGACGAGGACGCGCTTGCCCGCGCCTGTCACGAGGCAGGCGTCCGCTATGGCACGACGCCGAATGATGTCGAGGCCGAGCTGTCCCGACATCCAAAGGTGAAAGGGGCCGGAAAGCTGCGCCGGATCCTGCGAGGCGATGCCCGCGTCACGCTGAGCAAGCTCGAGTCGAGCTTCCTCCGACGGCTGCGCGCCGCCGACCTGCCGCTGCCGCAGACGAACCGGGACGCCGGTGGGCGACGGGTCGACTGTCGCTGGGAAGAGCAGCGGCTGACCGTCGAGCTCGACAGTTACCGCTTCCACTCTTCGCGATACGCCTGGGAGCAGGACCGCCGACGGGAGCGCGAGGCATACGCGCGCGGAGATGGATTCCGCCGCTACACCTACGGCGACGTCTTCGAGAGCCCGGAGCTCATGCTCGCGGAGCTGCGGAAGCTGCTTAAGCCGGGATCGGACCCGACCTGATGTCGCGTGGCGACATCAAGACGGGAACCTAGAGGTTTTTTGGGCTGCGGCCTAGCCAGTGGCGGCCGGCTCTACCTCGCCGCCCTCGGCCGACCGCCTCGCCGCGCGCCGCCACCGCTTCGCCCCCGGCGCCCAACGGGCCCGAGGCGGCCTTCACGCCGCGCTCTTCGACGTCCGCCTGGAACAGCGCTTCGGCTTCGGTGGCGCGGTCGTAGGAGGCCATGTCGAAGATCGGTGCGACCGCGGTGCGCAGCACGAGCAGCGCCCTCGCCCAGCCTGGCACCACGACCCAGCGGCGGCGCCGCTCGATGCCGTCGGCGAGTGCCTGGCCCGCATCCGAGAGCGGGTAGGTCTTGCCGAATGGCCAGGGCGCTTCGGTGCGGAGCTTCCCCAGCGGGTGAGCGTCGGCGCCGCGCACCATGTCCGTGTCGATGAAGAGGAAGTAGCCCACACCCACGTCCACACCGAGCCGCTTGACCTCGGCGCGGAGCGAGTCCGCGAACGCCTCTGCCCCGGCCTTGCTCGCCGAGTAGGCCGCCATGCCGGCAGTGTGGAGCGCCGCCGCCATAGACGCGATCACGAGCACGTAGCCCTGGCGGTCGATCACATGCGGGAGACATGCCCGGACCGTTCGCCACACGCCGAGCAGGTTGACCTCGATCGTGTGCTCGAAGGCGTCGGGATCGGTGGAGCGCACCGGCCCGCCGGTGGCGATACCCGCGTTCGCCATGCAGACGTCGATACCGCCGAAGCGCTCGACCGTCGCGCTCACGGCGCGGTTCAACTCCGAGTTGTCTGTCACGTCGCATTCGAACCAGGCCGCGTTCGTGCCGCACTGCGCAGCGACCCGCTGGAGCTCGTCGGGCTCGAGGCCCACCAGGGCGACGTTCGCCCCACGCGCCGCGACACGCCGCGCCGTCTCCGCGCCGAGCCCACGGGCGGCTCCGGTGATGAACACGGTCTTTCCACGCACGGTCCAGTCGTCCATGCGCGGCAGCCTAGCCAAGCCCCCCGCCCCTCACTGCCGGTCGTTAACGTCACGGGCTCGTGAACGCCCCGGACGACATCGCCCCCGCCCGGGCGGCCGAGCTCGTGCGCGACGGCGGCGCTCAGCTCGTGGACGTGCGCACGCCCGAGGAGCACTCAGCGGGCCGGATCGCCGGGGCGCTCCACATCGAGCTCGACCGGCTCCCTTCCGAGGCGGACGCGATCGAGCGCGAGCGCCCGGTCGTCTTCTACTGCCGCTCCGGGAGCCGCTCGGCGCTCGCGACCGGCGCGTTTCGCGCTGCCGGCTTCGAGGCCTACAACCTCGACGGCGGCCTGCTGGCCTGGGTCGAGAGCGGGCTGCCGATCGAGCCGGAGGACGGCTCGGTCGCCACGCACTAGGCCAAGCGCAGCTGCCCCTCGTAGGGCCCGCGGCCGGTTGCGGATGCCGCCCCGCAGCGCGCACCCAGCTCCGCCGCCCTCTGTATGTCGCCGTACTCCCCCATGCCGTACGTGAGCCCGGCAGCGAAGTTGTCCCCGGAGCCGTAGACGTCACGAATGGGGCCCGGCAGCGGGGCGGCCTCCCAACGCCCACGCTCGCCCGAAGGCGTCTCCCACTCGCCGCCCGAGGATCCCATGGTCCGCACGACGAACCGCGGTGGTGGATCCAGCCCGCCGGGCTCGTAGCGCTCGCCGGGATCCCTGCCGCTCGAAACGAGGACATCGAGCTCGATCCCCGACCCCGTGAGGGTCGGGAGCGCACGCGCGCTCGCGACGAGCGCACCCGCCCGCCGCGCGTGGCGAATCGCCTCCGCGTCTCCCGCGGTCAGGTAGACGGCGTCCGTCGCCTCCAGCCGCTCCCATGGCAGCGGGTCGTCGCCGCGCGGCCCGAGCCGGGGGCCGAGCACGGTGATCGTCCGCTCCCCCGCACGGTCGAGGTGGACGAATCCGCGCCGCTGGGTCTCGGGGCGGAACACGCATTCGACGTCGAGCCCGAGCTCTCGCAGCCCGCTCTCGGCGCGGTGGCCGATCTCGTCATCGCCGAAGGCCGTGAAGAGGGTGGCCGACCCCGCCAGCTTCGCGAGCTGCACGGCCGCAACGGCGCCGCCCCCGGCCGGCAGCTGGAAGGTTCGGTCGGCGTGGACGATCTCGCCCGGCGCGGGCACGTGGTCGACCTCGGCGAACTCGATCCACTCGACATGGCCGACCACGGCTACGCGCATCGGCGGGCAGCCTACGCCGGGGAGAGGAACGCCGTAATCCGGCGCGAACCCCGCCGTTGGAGGGGCATGAACGCCACCACCGAGACTGTTCGCGAACAGGGGTTCCTCCCGCTCGAGTGCGACGTGCCGGACGGGCTAACGCTGCGCGAGTGGAGTGCCCGGCGCCGCCGTCACACCGGCCGCCTGCGCAGGCGGCGCCTGCTGCGCCGGCGCTGATCCCCGCTAGCCTGCCCGCGGCCATGGACGATCCGATGCCCATCGGCCACGGCGCGGCCGTGCCGCTGTCCGAGGTGGACCTGCGCACGAGTCGCTCGTCAGGCCCGGGCGGCCAGCATGCCAACGTGACGGCCTCGCGGGTGGAGGCGGTGTTCGACGTCGAGGCATCGCGCGCGCTCAGTGACGAGCACAAGCGCCGGATCGCGGCCCGGCTCGGGCCCGTCGTGCGGGCGGTGGCGCAGGACACCCGCAGCCAGACTCGCAACCGCGAACTCGCGCTCGAGCGGCTGCGCGGGCGGCTCGAATCCGCGCTCCTGATTCAGCGGCCGCGGCGGGCGAGCAGGCCCACGGTCGCGTCGCGCCGCCAGCGGCTCGACAGCAAGCGACGCCGGGGCGAGCTCAAGCGCTCCCGCCGCCGGCCCGTGGATGACGACTGACGCTCGGCGCGCCTGGCGGTGGTCGGACGGCTATGGCGGGCGCGCCTAGCCGTCGCCCGGCGGGGCCACGGCTCCGCCGCCCTCGCCGGTCTGCGGCGTCGGGTCGGGCGGAACTGGGACGGCCTCGCCGCCACCCTCCTGCTGCGGCGGGGTGACCGGCGCGGCCGGCGTGCCGGTGGTGCCCCCGCCCGTGGTGCCGCCGCCGGTGGGCGGGGTCACCGGCGTAGCCGGGGCGCCCCCGGCCGCGCCCTCGGGCGTCGTCTCGGTTTCGGTCCGGTCGCGGTCGGTCTCGCTTTCGGTGTCGGTCTCGCGAGCCTCGAGGGTCGTGGTCGGGACGCCGAGGTCAGCGGGCGCGCTCCCCGGGTCCTCCTCGTCGCTCCCGCCCGCGCTCACGATGAGCACGATCAGCAGCAGGAAGATCGCGCCGAACACGGCGGCGGCGATGAGCCGCCGGCGCCTGTATACGGCGTCGGCCTCTCGTCCCGGGGGGCGCCGGGGGCCGCCCGGCGGCCGCCCTGTCTCCAGACGGCGTGTGGGCTCGTCCTCCACGAACGGCGGAAGGTAGCAGTCGCCACAAGCCCGGCCGCGGGTGCGGAGAGGGCGTGGCTGGGCCCGCCCGAGACGGCTACGCGTAGTGCAGGTCGGCCGCCTCGTCCCCGTCCACCGGGCGCTCGCAGGTGGGGCACCACCAGCGCGCCTCGACCGGGGTTCCGCACGCCTCGTGGCGGGGCGGCTCGGCGGCGTCGCGGTGGCGAGCTCCCCAGTCGGCGAGCAGCCGCAGCGCCCCCGCCAGCTCGTGCCCCGACGCGGTCAGCTCGTACACGAAGCGCTGCGGGCGCTCCGAGTAGGGCTGCGCGACCACGAGGCCCTCGCCCTCGAGACGGCGCAGCCGCTGACTCAGCACGTTGGGCGCGATCCGCGGCAGCAGCTCCTGGAGGTCGCCGAAGCGCCGCGGGCCGTCGAGCAGCGCTTCGATGATGAGAAGCGTCCAGCGGTCGCCGACGCTGTCGAGGGCGGCCGCAAGCGGGGTCGGGGAGTCGTTCACGGCCTCCAATGCTCGCACACAAACGGTCAGGTGTATAGTCACTAGCAATTTGCAAGTGACCCTGATCTGGGCCCGGTCGAGAGTGGTGAGGGGCCACCAGGGGTGAGACGGGAGAGCTGAGATGGCTGTACAGGCTTTGCAGGACACGATCGCGGAGGTCGCCGGGAAGGTAGGGCCCTCCGTCGTGGG
Organism: uncultured Thermoleophilaceae bacterium; assembly: GCA_963757815.1. GTDB lineage: Bacteria > Actinomycetota > Thermoleophilia > Solirubrobacterales > Thermoleophilaceae > JACVRW01. Next base: position 160,878 of record CAVWSN010000029.1, read on the forward strand.
ACTCGGCCGGGGTTGGGGCCTCGGTTCGGGAGTGGTGATCGCGGAGGGGCAGGTGCTCACGGCGGCGCAGAACCTTCGTCGCGAGGAGCTGACCGTGGTGTTCGAGGACGGCAGGCGTGAGGCGGCCGAGGTGGCGGGGGTGGACTCGGATCTCGGGCTGGCGGTTCTGACGCTCGACACCGGCGCCGCGCCCGCGATCGCGTGGGAGCCGGGCGACGAGCCCGGAATCGGAACGGCGGTTGTCGCGCTCGCCAACCCCGGCGGCCGCGGTCTGCGGGCCACGCTCGGATTCGTGTCCTCAGGGGCACGCAGCTTCCGGGGCCCGCGCGGGCGCCGGGTGCGCAGCGCCATCGAGCACACGGCGCCGCTGCCGCGCGGCTCGTCGGGAGGCCCGCTGGTCGGTCCCGAGGGGAACCTGCTTGGGATCAACAGCATCCGGCTCGACGGCGGTCTGATCCTGGCCGCGCCCGCGAACGCCGCCGTCAAGGAGCGCGTGCTGCTCCTCGCTCGCGGTGAGGCGCCGGCCTCGCACCGGCTCGGCGTGGCGGTGGCGCCGCCGCGGGCGGCGCGCCGCATGCGCCGCGCCGTTGGCCTGCCCGAGCGCGAGGGCCTTCTCGTCCGAGCGGTCGAGGAGGACGGCCCGGCCGACCAGGCGGGCATCGAGCGCGGCGACCTGATCGTCGCAGCCGGCGGGAACGAGATCGACGGAGTCGACGCGCTCTACACGGCGCTCGACGACCTGCCCCCCGCCGGCGGGGAGCTCGAGCTCACGGTGGTGCGCGGCACCGAGGAGCGCTCCGTGACCGCGAGCTTCGCCGCGGCGAAGGAGGCGGCGTGAACGCCGCCGGGGTCGCCGAGCCGCCGCCCATCGAGTCGCGGGAAGCCGAGGCTCTCGACGCCTACTCGCGTGCGGTGATCGCCGTGGCGGAGCGGCTGTCTCCGTCGGTTGCGAGCCTGCGGATCATGAGGCGAACTCGCGGCGGCCAGATGCCTGTCGGCGCCGGCAGCGCGGTGGCGCTCACGCCGGACGGCTTCCTGCTCACCTCGGCCCACGTCGTCGGCCGCTCAGCCGCGCGCGGCCGGGCGAGCTTCGCCGACGGCCGCGAGGAGCGCTTCGAGGTGATCGGCCGCGACCCGCTCTCGGACCTCGCGCTGCTACGTACCGAGAGCGTCGCGCTCGTCCCAGCCGAGCTTGGCGACGCCGACCGCCTCAAGGTCGGCCAGCTGGTGGTGGCGATCGGCAATCCGAACGGCCTGGGCGGGTCCGTCACGGCCGGGGTCGTCTCCGCGCTCGGCCGCTCGCTGCCGGCGCGCTCGCGGCGCGCGCAGCGGATCATCGACAACGTCATCCAGACCGACGCTGCGCTCAACCCGGGCAACTCCGGCGGTGCGCTCGCGGACAGCCGTGGCCGCGTGGTCGGGATCAACACCGCCGTCGCGGGCGTCGGGCTCGGACTTGCCGTGCCCATGAACGAGGCGACTCAGCGCGTGATCGCGTCGCTGATGGCGGACGGGCACGTGCGGCGGGCGTACCTTGGGATCGCGGGCGGCCCGCGCCCGGTTCCGCCGGCAGCGCGGTCGGCCGCCGGCGACGGCGGCACCTGCATCGAGGTGGTGGAGGTCGTGGAGGGGAGCCCGGCCGCGCGCGCGGGCCTGCGCGCCGAGGACATGATCCTGGCCGTGGACGGCACGCGCACGCAGCGGGTGGAGGACCTCCAGCGGCTCATGGTCGCCGACCTGATCGGCGTCCCCGTGAAAGTCGATCTGCTGCGAGCGGGCCGCAGGCGCGAGGTCGAGCTGGTACCCGGGGAGCTGAACACGTGAGCGACGAGGTCCCGACCGTCTACGAATGGGCCGGCGGCTCGGACGCGTTCGAGCGCCTGACCGAGGTCTTCTACGCCAAGGTGCGCCAGGACGCGCTGCTCGAGCCCGTCTTCCGCGGCATGGATCGGAACCACCCGAAGTACGTGGCGGCGTGGCTCGCCGAGGTGTTCGGCGGCCCCCCGCGCTACACCCAGGAGCGCGGCGGCTACCCGCACATGCTGAGCAAGCACCGCGGCCGCGCCCTCACGGAGGAGATGCGCCGGCGCTGGGTCAACCTCATCTGCGACGCCGCGGACGAGGCCGGCCTGCCCGCCGACCCGGAGTTCCGGTCGGCCTTCGTCGCCTACATCGAATGGGGCACACGCCTGGCCGTCGAGAACTCACAGCCGGGGGCGCAGCCGCCTCCCAAGGCGCCCGTGCCGCGCTGGGGCTGGGGCGAGGCGCCGCCCTACCAGCCTGGCTAGGGCGCGCTAGAGCCCCGGGACGTGGCGCACCGCGAACCCGCCCGTCGAGACCGACTCCGCCTGCCAGCGCGTGCCGGCGCGGCCCTGGCCGCTCGTGTCGAAGCGCAGCCCCGCCACGGTCATGAAGACGTGACCGGGGTTCGTGTAGATCGTGATCCACCTGCCCGGACCGGGCGCGCCGTAGTTCAGGAAGCCGCTCGAGGTGAGCGGGCTCCCCAGCAGCCCGGCACCAGCTAGCGCGAACGAGACCGAGCCCGAGCAGTCGTAGCCGTTGTCGCGCCAGGCGCCGTGGCCGCCGCCCCACTTGTATGGGAACTTGGCGATCTCGTTGGCCGCGAGGATCACGCGCTTGACGATGTCGGGCGCGTTCTCGGGCGCGACCGCGGTCCCGTCGGGGAGCACCCTTGCACGCGGCCCCGTCGCGAGGAACGCGGTGGTGTTGAGGTGCTTGCGGAAGTCGGCCAGCGCCGCACGCGCCTCGCGGAGCTCGGCGCGGACCTCGGCGTCGGTGGGTGCTCCCGGGCTCGGCGCGTCCGCGTAGCGGTCGCTGTCCGAATCGGACGGCGTGCCCGCGCCGCGCAGCTCAACGACGCGCGCCTTGGTCCGGGCGCCGGGCGCCTCCTGCTCGCGCAGCCGCTCGCGGCCCTCGCGCGCCGTCTCGGGGGTGAGCACGACCTCCCCGGCGGCCGCCGCGGACGCGCCGGAGCCGTCCTCGGACTGCGAGGACGCCTTGCCGCAGCCCACGAGCGCGGCCGTGAGGGCGATGAGGGCTAGCGCGTGGCGCGCTCTGTCTGGTGCTTTGACTTCCACTCGGAGTAGGGCATTCCGTAGACGATTTCCCTCGCCTGCGCGTCGTCGAGCTCGATGCCCCGCTCCTCCGCGGCCTCGCGGTACCAACGGGACAGGCAGTTGCGACAGAAGCCGGCCAGGTCCATCAGGTCGATGTTCTGAACATCGGCTCGCTCGCGCAGGTGCTTGACCAATTGGCGGAAGGCGGCCGCCTCGAGCTCGGTTCGTGCTTGCTCGTCCATGGATTTGGAACGATAGGGACGATGACCGAATCAGAACGCCAGTCGCCCGAGATTCCGCCCGACCCGAGCGGGATCGAGGAGCCCCACGACGTGCTCGCCGCCGAGGAGTTCGGCATCGGGACCCGCGACGACCGCTACCCCGCCGATCCCAGCGGGATCCAGGAGCCGCACGACGTGCTGGCCGCGGAGGAGTTCCCAATGCCGGCCGGGGCCGAGCCGCACGACGGCGGCGGGCTCGACCCGCGCACGTTCGTGCCGCTGGTCCTGCTGGTGGCGACGCTCGCGCTCATCGTGCTGCGCCGCCGGCGCTGATGCCGGAGCTGTCGCGCCAGAACCGCATCGAGGTGACGGTCGACCGCGGCCTCTGCATCGGCTCGGGCGACTGCGTCGACACGGCGCCCGACGTCTTCCAGCTCGACGAGGAGGACAAGGCGGTGGTGGTCGATCCCGACGGCGCGTCGCTCGACGACGTCCTCACCGCCGCGGGCAACTGCCCCGTCAGCGCGATCTTCGTGATCGGCGAGGAGGGCGACCTGTATCCGTAGCCCGGATGACGCGGCTACGGCCCCGTCCTAACCTTCAACGGATGAGCGCCCAGCCGCACCCGGTCGAGATGATCATGGCCCGCGGCTTCGTGGCGAACCTGACGACGCCCGCCTTCCTCGTGGACCGGGAAGGCGTGCTCGTCTTCTTCAACGAGGCCGCCGGCCAGATCCTCGGCCTGACATTCGAGGAGGCCGGACCGATGCCAGCCGAGGATTGGGGCTCGCGCTTCGCGCCGACCGGACCCGACGGGCGACCGCTCGACGCTGCGGAGCTTCCCCTGTCGATCGCGCTCGGCGACGGCCGGGCGGCGCACGCGCCGATGCGCATCACGTCCGCGGCGGGGCGCGCCCAGGGCATCGAGGTGACGGCCTTTCCGGTGATCGGCCAGGACGGCCAGAGCGGGGCGCTCGCGATCTTCTGGAGCCGGGGGCCCTGATGCAGGTCAAGGTCTGGGGGACGCGCGGATCGCTTCCAACGCCGGGCGCGGACATGGTGCGCCACGGCGGCAACACCTCGTGCGTGCAGGTGACCCTCTCGGACGGCACCAACCTCGTGCTCGACGCGGGCACCGGGATCCGCAACCTGCCGGTTGGTCTCGGCTCCTCTACCGGTCCCATCCACATCCTGCTCACCCATCTCCACCTCGACCACATCCAGGGCCTCCTTTTCTTCGCGCCGCTGTTCCGGCCCGGCGTCGAGGTGACGCTCTGGGGCCCGGCCGCGCCCGGGCTGTCGCTCGAGCGCCGCATCGGGCGCTACCTCTCCGCGCCGCTGACGCCGGTCGAGATCCGCGAGCTGCCGTGCCGGCTCGACTTCCGCAACTGCCCGCGCTCGCAGTGGAGCATCGGCTCGGCGCAGATCACCGCGGCCGCGGTGACGCATCGCGGCCCGACGCTCGGGTTCCGCATCGAGGAGGCAGACGCCTCCCTCTGCTACCTGCCCGACCACGAGCCCGCGATCGTGGGGGACATCGACACGCTCGGGCCGGAGTGGCTGTCCGGGTCGGGTCTCGCGCGCGAGGTCGACCTGCTGCTCCACGACTGCCAGTACACCGATGCCGAGTACACGACCCACGTCGGCTGGGGCCACTCGTCGCTTACACAGGCCCTGCAGTTCGCCCGCTGCGTCTCCGCCCGGCGCACGCTGCTCTTCCATCACGACCCAAGCCACACGGACGACCAACTCGATGCGATGCTCGACGAGGCTCAGACGCGATGGATTACCGGGGGCGGCGCCGAGGGCGGGATCGGTATGGCGACGGAGAGCCTCGAGGTGACCGTGGCCCGGGGCCACACCGCGCTCGCCGAGCGCAGCGCCTAGGCACGGTGGGGGTAGACGCCCCCGATCCCGAGGCCTCTGCTCCCGGCCGAGCGCACGGGGGCGGGAGCGGGAGCCGCGCGAGATGAGCTGGCCGCAACCAACAGCGACCCGGAGCCCTGAGCTAGGACTTACCGCGGCCGTACACGAGCTTCAGGAGCTTGTTCACGATCTTCGTACGCCGCGCGCTGTAGGGCATCATGTGGAGGTCCTGCTTGAGCGGCGCGAAGCTCGTGACGAGCAGCGTCTGCCTCTTCGTGTACTTGCGGATTCCGTCCGCTCCGTGGCGGGTGCCGAACCCCGACTGCTTCCAGCCACCCATGGGGAGCTCGAGAGCGACGTAGTTGACCTGGGCGTCGTTGACGGTGACCGCGCCGGCCTCGACCCTGCGCGCCAGGCGCTCTCCCTTGGCGGCGTCCTTCGTCCACACCGAGGCCTGGAGGCCATAGGGAGAGTCGTTCGCGAGCCGTACCGCCTCGTCCGCGTCCTTCACCTTCATGATCGGCACCGTCGGCCCGAAGGTCTCCTCGCGCATGAGGGCCATCGAATGGTCCACGTCCACGACACGGTCGGCTCGAAGAAGTGGCCGCCCTCGTCACGCCGCCCGCCGCCGCTGAGCACGCGCGCCCCGCGCTCGACCGCGTCCTTCACGTGGCGCTCGACGATGTCCGACTGCGGCGGGTGGATCACGGCTCCGAGATCGGTCGAGCCGGGGCCGCCGGGTGCACCCTGGCGGAGGGCGTTGACCTTGTCGGTCACGAGCCGCACGAACTCGTCGTGGATCGGCTCTTCGACGTAGACGCGCTCGGTCGAGATGCAGGTCTGGCCGGCGTTCTGCATCGAGTAGTGCACGGCCGCGTTGGCCGCGCGCTCGAGGTCGGCATCGGCGCAGACGATCATCGGGTCCTTGCCGCCCAGCTCGAGCGCGACCGGCGTGAGCGTGCGCGCGGCGCGCTCCATCACCTTCTTCCCGGTGGCGGTCGAGCCCGTGAACATCAGGAAGTCGACCTCGTCGATGAGCGCGGCTCCGGTCTCGCCGTAGCCCGGGACCACCTGGTAGACGTCCTTCGGCAGGCCGCACTCGCGCAGCATCTCGCCCATCAGCATCGAGGTGAGCGGCGTGACCTCCGACGGCTTCAGAAGCACCGCGTTGCCGGCCGCCAGGGCGGGAATGCAGTCGCCGAACGAGTTGTTGAGCGGGTAGTTCCACGGCCCGATCACGCCGACCACGCCGAGCGGCGCGTAGCGCACGATCAGCTTGCGGCCCTTGCGAACGGCGACGACGTCTTGTGCTTCTCCTCGGCCAGGTACTTGGCGGCGTTCTTCGCCCAAAAGGCGAACGCCCCCTCCGCGTAGCTGACCTCGGCCGTGAGGGCGTCCTCGTAGGTCTTGCCGGTCTCGGAGACGATCGTCTCGATCACGCGCTCGGAGTTGTCCGATATCCACCGCTGGCAGCGCTTGAGGACGGCCGCGCGGCCGTCGAAGCCAAGCGCTTCCCAGCCCGGCTGGGCGCGCCGGGCGCGGGCGACGAGCTCCGCGACCTCCTCGGGCGCGACCACCGGCACGCTCGCGACGTTCTCCCCGGTCGCCGGGTTCTCGACCTCGATCGTGCGTGCCGCCTCGCGGGGCTCGGCCTCGGGGATGGTCGTCGTCTCGGCCACGTCGTTCCTTTCGTCGCTGTGGAGAACCTAGCTTGCGCGCGCCCTCTTGCGCTCGCCCTGTCTGCGAAGCACGTCCGCGCCGTGAAGCCCATGCCGGCCGAGCATCGCCGTACCGCGCGCCACCCAGCCCCGCCAGCGCGGGATCACGGCCACCAGCTCCTTCGAGTCGAGCAGGCCCACGGCGCGGTCGGCCACCTCCTCGGGCGTCAGGAGCCGCGGCGCGGACCAGATGATCGCGGCGTCCTCGTCCGCCGAGCGCTCGCGCACCATCTGGGTGTCGGCGCCGTCGGGGCAGACCGCGTGCACGGTGATCGGGAGCCCGGCCAGCTTCAGGTCCCCCTGCAGCGAGCTCGTGAATCCGAGCACGCCGTGCTTGGTCGCGGCGTAGACGGCGAGGCCGGGGACGCCGGTCAGCGCCGACAGCGAGGCGAGGTTGATGATGTGCCTGTTGCTCCCGGGCCCGGTCCGCATCGCCTCCACGGCGGCGCGCGAGCCGTACATCACCCCGAGCAGATTGACCTCCACGAGCTGGCGCACCTCGTCGTCCGAGTGCTCCCAGGCCTTGACCGTGCGGAGCACGCCCGCGTTGTTCACCCAGACCTCGAGCGGTCCGCGCTCGGTCGCAGCGCGGGCAGCGGCGCGGTGCGCCTCGGGGTCGCGCACGTCGAGCTGCATACCGAAGCCGCCCACCTGCTCGGCGCCGGCCGCGGCGGCCTGCCCGTCGACATCGGTGCACAGCACCGTGTAGCCGCGTCCCGACAGCCGCCGCGCGATCTCCAGGCCAAAGCCGCGCCCGGCGCCGGTGACGACCGCGACGCCCGCCATCAGGGCGCGGCCGTGGGATCGGCGGAGCCGACCTTGGCGCGGGCGCCGAGCGGCCGCCGCACGCCCTCGGTGCGGCGCCGCTCTGCACGCAGCAGCCGCATGTAGGGATGGAAGTCCACCTGGATCGTGTGCCGCGTGGAGGCCACGTAGCGGCGGCGCATGGCCTCCTCCTCGGCCGTGATCTCCGCGCGCATGGCGGCGGCGTCGGGCAGCGCCGCCCTGCCCTGGAGCACGTCCGCGATCCATTCCGACTGGAGCTCGGCGATCGGCATGATCGCCCCGAGCGGCTGCACGAGCCCGATGAAGTAGAGGCCCGGGTGCTCTGGGTGGACAACCCTGCGGAAGAGCGGCACGTGGTTGCCCTCGGTCGCGATCAGCTCGGAGGAGAGGAACGGGAAGGTGATCCTGTAGCCCGTGCACCAGATGATCGTGTCGACCTCGGCGCTCGTCCCGTCCACGAAGTGGACCGTGCCGCCCTCGATGCGCGCGATGTTCGGCTTGACCTTGATGCGGCCGTGACCGATGCGCGGCAGCAGGTCGGATGAGACGGTCGGATGCGCCTCGCCGAGTTTGTGATCGGGCTTCGGCAGGCCGTACGACTCCATCTTCCCCTGGACCTGCTTGAGCCGCTGCGAGAAGAGCCAGCGCGTGACCCGGAACGGCAGGTGCGAGAGCCACGCCGGCGCCAGCTCGTCGGTCGGCTTGCCGCCGATGTACTTGGGGATCACGTACGCGCCTCGGCGCATCGCGAGGTAGGTGATCTCCGAATGGCGCGAGGTCTCCACCGAGATGTCGGTGGCGGAGTTGCCGATGCCGAGCACGAGCACCCGCTTGCCCTGGATGCGCTCGTCCGGCTCGCGGTAGAAGTGGGAGTGAAGCTGCTCGCCAGTGAAGCCGTCCTGGCCGGGGAAGGGCGGATCGGGCCACTTGGGGTTCCAGTGGTGGCCGTTGGCCACGAAGACCGCGTCGTAGACGTCCCGCGAGCCGTCGTCGGTGCTGACCTCCCAGCACCCGTCGCCCGCGGGCTTGATGCGCTCCACTTCGGTGTTGAAGCGGATCCGGTCGCGGAAGCCGAAGTGGTCGACGTAGGCGTCGAAGTAGGCCGCGATCTGCTCGTGGTGCGGGTAATCCGGGAAGTTGTCCGGCATCGGGTAGGTGGCGTACTGCATCATCCGCCGCGACGTGTTGATGAAGAGCGACCGGTAGGCGGACGACATGCCGTTGTCGTTGTCGTAGCGCCAGTTCCCGCCGACTCCGGAGCCCTTCTCGAAGCAGTCGAAGTCGATGCCGCGGGCCTGAAGCACCTGGCACGAGGCGATGCCTGACGAGCCCGCGCCGATGACGCACACCTTGCCCATTGAGGAACGACGAGCCTACCAAGTTGGCTGGCCAGCCAGTAGGGTTGGCAAGTCGGGAAGCGCCAACAGGGAGGGAAGTCGATGCCGACGGTCGAGGCGAATGGCCAGACGCTGTACTACGAGGTCCACGGGGAGGGGGAGCCGCTGCTCTGCGTGATGGGCCTGTCCGCGGACGTGCTCACCTGGGCCCTCCAACTGCCCGCCTTCTCGGCGGCGCACCGGACGATCGTCTTCGACAACCGCGACGCCGGGCGCTCCTCGCACGCGAGCGGCGAGTACGAGATCGCCGACATGGCGCGCGACACCCTGGCGCTGGCCGACGCGCTCGAGCTCGAGTCGTTCCACCTGCTCGGCTACTCGATGGGCGGGGCGATCGCCCAGGAGGTCGCCTGCCAGGCACCCGGGCGCGTGCGGACGCTGACCCTGGCCGTGACCTTCCCCGCCGTCGGCGCCTGGGGCCGCACGCTCGGCGAGGTCTGGGGCTCGCGCGTCCACAAGATCAGCTACGAGGAGCACATCGACGAGCTGATGCTCCTCAACCACTCCGAGGAGTTCTTCGAGAACGCCGACGGCGTGGCGTTCGTGCGCAACATGATGCTGCAGCACCCCCATCCGCAGCCGCCCGAAGCCTTCGTGCGCCAGCTCGCCGCCTGCGGACGACACGACACTTGCGACCGGCTCGGCTCACTGACCATGCCCGTGCACGTGATCGGGGCGGACCACGACATCCTGGTGCCGATCTGGAAGTCCAGGGAGCTCGCCGCGCTCATCCCCGACGCCAAGCTGACCGTGCTGAACGGCGCGCCGCACGGGGCCTGTATCGAGTGTGCCGAGGAGTTCAACGCCGCCGTGCTCGACTTCATCGCCGCGGCCCGGGAGCCCGCGGCCGCCTAAGAGGCTCGGCTCAGGCGATGTCGGCGACCGCGGCCTCGACGTCCGCCCGGATCGGCGCGGCGCGCTCGAACTCGACGATCTCGAGCACGCGCGCGACCGGCCGGCCCTGGGGCGCCACCACACGCAGCTCCTGACGGCGGCTCGAGAGCCGGCGCACCAGCCCGAAGAGCATCGCCACGCCGCTCGAATCGATGAACTCGAGCGTGCTCATGTCGACCACGAGCCCGCGCGCGGAGGTCGGGACCGCCTCGGCGATCCGCTCACCGGTCTGCGGAGCGCCGGCGAGGTCCAGCTCGCCGGTCACATGTGCGACCACGACCTCCCCCCGCTCCTCGATGTCGAGCCCCACCAGCCCATTCTTCACTCGACCCCTCCGTTGCTTTCGAGTGCCCGTCGCAACCTAACCGTGGTTCCCTGGGGCGACGGCGAGACCTCAACGGTATCCATCAGGGCCCGCATGAGCGCGAGACCCCGCCCCTGGTCTCCCTCCCGCGGCGGCCGCCAGCGACCCCGGTCGCTGACCGCGATCTCGACCTCCGCCTCACGGAGCCGGCCGCTGACCTCGAATGGAGCTCCGCCGGCGGCGCCGGCATGCTCGATGGCGTTCGTTGCCGCCTCCCCGCACGCGGTCACGATCTCGGCGAGCTCGCGGTCGGACGCGCCCGCGTGGTGCAGCCAGCGCCGCAGGATCGAGCGCATCTTCGACAGCGCCTCGGGCTCGCTCGTGAACTCGAAGCGGAAGCGCTCGACGAACGGCAGGTTGCGGAGCGTGAGGATTGCAACGTCGTCCGAGGCTCCCCCGGCCGGCACGAGCGTCTCGAGCAGGTACTCGCAGAGCTGCTCAGGGTCGTCGGGGGCCTCCCGCACTCGCGCGGCGAGCTCTGCCAGCCCGTCGTCGAGGTGCTCTCCCGGCCGTTCGATGAGGCCGTCTGTGTAGAGAACGAGCGAGCTGCCGGGCTCCATCGTCGCCGACACCGTCTCGTAGCTCGTAAACGGCAGCACGCCAAGCGGGACCGACCCGCTGCCCTCGAGAAACTCCGGCGTATCGGAGCCGTTTGCAAGCAGCGGTGCGAGGTGGCCCGCGTTCACCCAGTCGATGCGGCTCTCGCCGGGCTCGACAACCATGTAGAGCAGGGTCGCCATCTGGCTCTCCGGGGCCTCCGTCCAGACGAGCCGGTTGAGCTGCTCGACCACTCGGGCGGGATCGTGGCCTTCGAGCGCGTAGGCCCGAAGAGCGCTGCGCAGGCGGCCGACCATCGACGCGGCGGCCAGGCCCTTGCCGGCCACGTCGCCCATCACCAGGCCGACCCCGCCGCTCGGCGTGGGGATGACGTCGTACCAGTCCCCGCCCACCTCCGCGTCGGCGGCCGCCGGCTCGTAGCGCGCCGCCACCTCGAGCCCCGGCATCTTCGGCAGATCCTCGGGCTTGGTCAGCAGGCTGCGCTGGAGCGTCGCGGCGATGTTGCGCTCGCGCTCGTACAGGCGCGCGTGCAGGATCGCCAGCGCCACGCGGTCGGCGGCCAGCCGCAGGAGGGCCAGGTCCTCCGGGGAGAAGCGCCGCGGCGCGACGGACCCCACCACCAGAACCCCCGTGACCCTGTTCTCCGCGAGCAGCGGCACGCCGATCAGCGAGTCGATGTCGAGGGCGCGGAGGGCCGGGTCGGGCAGGTCCTCCGGCGGCGGGCCGTGGGCGAGCATCGCCTCCTGCGCGCTTGCGACCCGTCCGGCGAAGCCCTCCCCGATCGGTATCGACACGGCCTGCTCCGCGGCGGCCTCCTCGCCTTCGGCCGGCTCGGCCCCGGACGACGCGGCGACCGTGAGCCGCTCGTCGTCCTCGGCAAGCAGGATCGTGGCGGCGTCGGCGTCCAGAACTCCACGCACCTTCAGGATCAGGTCCTCGAGGATGTCGTCGAGCGTCCGGTGAGCGAGGGCGGCGTCGACGAGCAGCTGCATGCCGCTGATCAGCTCGTTGACCCGTTCGGCCTCGGCGCGCGCTGCCTGCTCGCGCAGCAGCGCCTCGCGCTCCTGCTGGCGGCGCACGCGCTCGGTCACGTCGCGGACGAAGCCCGAGATGAACGGCTCTCCCTTGATCTCGATCTTCGAGACGGTCGCCTCGGCGGGGAAGCGGCTGCCGTCACGGCGCAGGAGCTCGACGTCGTAGCGCTGGGTGGCAACGACCCGCGGCGTCTCGATGAGGGCCCGGCGGCGCTCGTCGTGGCGCTCGCGAAACTCGGGCGGCGTTATCAGCGAGCGCATCGGCACGCCCACGGCCTCGGCGGCGGTCCAGCCGAAGAGCCGTTCGGCCGCCGTGTTCCAGGACGTGATCACCCCGTCGCGGTCCAGCGTGATGAAGGCGTCGGGAGCGCCGTCGAGCACGAGTCGCGTGCGCGCCTCACTCTCCTGCAGCGCACGCGCGCGGCGCTCGGAGTCCTGCACCCCCGCCCCGATCCGCGCGAGCAGGCGTGAGATCAGCAGGCCCGCCACCAGCGGCGTGCCGACTGCGAGCAGCCAGAGCACGACCGGGCTCATGGGCTCGACCACGATCAGCACGATCGCGTAGCACACCGCGATCAGGGCCACGTGCGCGAGCGCCACGTCGAGCCGGAAGAAGTAGAAGGCGAACAGCGCGGTCCAGGTGTACAGCAGCGGGTAGAGCACCGTGGCCTCGACGAAGTAGTTCGCAAGCGACAGGATCACCGTGCCCGTCGCCAGCGCGGCGTGCAGCTGCCACGTGCGCATGCGGTCCGCCCAGACCCAGATCGCCACGGCCATCGCCGAGGCGACCGCGGCGAGGATGATCAGCTGGCGGTCCTTGATGAGGTCCGAGTGCGGGAACGCGAGCGTGAGCAGCCCGAGCGCCGAACCGGCTAGAAACAGGTAGGCCAGCGATCGCGCCTGTACGCGAATGTCGAAGAGCTCAGGGAGACCCCTCACCGGCCACAAAGACTAGAAACCGGGGCCGCCACCTCGCGCCGACAGGCGTGCGAGTGCCTCATGACACTCGACGACCCGTCGCTTGACCGGGTCGTCGTCGGGGCGATCGTGGACCAGGTCCCAGGTCTTGTCGGCAACGTCGCGCGCGGTCTGCGGAGTCGCCTGTGCGCAGAGCATGTCGATGAGTCTCAGCTCGAAGCCGTTGAGCTGCTCTCCCGGCTCGCCCGGCGGCATGCGCGGGAGCGACTCGTCGGTCGCCTCGCGCCACATCTGCGTAGCCATGACGAGCCGGTTGCGGAGCTCCATCTGGTCCACGGGACCGGCAGCGTACCCGCCCTAGCCTGGATCCGCCGGGACTGGCGAGCGTTCGCGCGTCTTGCCAGCCTGCGCAGCAGTGGCAGCGGATCGTGGGGCCGGCCGGTGGTGCCACGCCCGCGCCGCACCTCGAGGTGCAGGTGGTCGCCCCAGCAGGATCCGGTGCATCCCACCGCTCCGATGCGCTCCCCCGCCCTGACGCGCTCGCCGGGGCCGAACGGCGTCGGCCGGCGCATGTGCAGGTAGACGAATGTGCGGCGGGCGGCCCGGTTCCAGATCGCGACGTAGTTGCCGCGTCCGCCGTCGTCGCCCTTCTCGACCACCCTGCCGGGGCGGACCGAGACCAGCGGCGTGCCCGCCGGCGCAAACACGTCCTGCCCCTCGTGGGCGTGCCCGCTGCGCCCGGCGCCGAAGCGCGCGCCGACCTCCCCAAAGTCCACGTGTCCACGCACGGGGAACGCCGACTCCGGTGGAGGAGCCTGGATGTCGCCGGCAGCCGGCACGGCCGCGGCGAAGACCGCGGTAATGCTGGCGAGCTTCACGAAGCGGAGGAGGGTAGCTGAGGCGGTTCGAGATTCATGTGGAGCGATGGATTTCGGCGGCGGGAGGGGTCTTAGTGGTCAGGAAGAGATGAGTTACGCCCCCACAGCGGTCAGCGTTCCCGAACGCGGGCTGATCGAATCCGCCCGCCAGGGCGACGAGTTCGCCTTCCAGGCGATCGTCGAGCCCTACCGCCGAGCGCTCCACGCGCACTGCTACCGGATGCTCGGCTCGGCCCAGGACGCCGAGGACGCCCTCCAGGACACGTTGTTGCGGGCATGGCGCGGACTGCCCCGGTTCGAGGGGAGAAGCTCGCTCCGGTCCTGGCTCTACCGGATCGCGACGAACGTCTGCCTGAAGCAGATCCAGCGCCGCTCCAAGCGCGTGCTGCCGGTCGACTACGGGACGGCCGCCGATCCTCACGACGGCCCCGGCCCGCCGCTCGCCGAATCGACCTGGCTGGAGCCGTACACCGATCCGGCGCACGAAGCCGAGGGAGGGCTTGCCGCGCCCGACGCGCGCTACGAGCAGCGCGAGAGCATCGAGCTGGCTTTTGTCGCGGCGCTCCAGCACCTGCCGCCGCGGCAACGGGCGGTCCTGATCCTTCGCGACGTCTTCGGCTTCTCCGCCGCGGAGGTCGGGGAGGCGCTCCACGCGGCGCCCGACGCCGTACACAGCATTCTCCAGCGCGCCCACAGGGCGGTGGACGAGCGGCTGCCAGAGCGGAGCCAGCAGGCGACGCTGCGCTCGCTCGGCGACGAGCGCCTACGGCGCCTCGTGGACAGCTACGTGGAGGCCTGGGAGAACGGGGATGTCGACGCCATCCTCGCCATGCTCACCGACGACGCGGTACTCGCGATGCCGCCGCGACCGAGCTGGTTCCAGGGGCGCGAAGCGGTGGGAGCCTTCCTGGCGGCCTGGCCGCTGGCGGAGGGCCGGCGCTGGCGGCTCGTGCCGACCGTCGCCAACGGGCAGCTCGCGTTCACCAACTATCTCTGGGACCGCGAGCGCGGCTTCTACCGGGAGCAGGCCATCGAGGTACTGACCCTGGCGGAGGACGGACGGATTCGCGACCTCACGGCCTTCCATTCGCGCAAAGAACGATGGATCGCGGGGCCCTCCGGGATCTCTACTCGCAACGGCGGCTCAGGCCGCCGGATCGCGAAAGGAGATGCATGGACCCCCACAGCCCCGCAGCCAGACGATCGACCCGATGGGTTCTCGCCCTAACGGCGGTCGGATCGTTGATGACCGCGCTCGACACGCTCGTCGTGTCGACCGCACTCAGCACGATCCGGCTCGACCTCGGCGCGTCGATAGAGGAGCTCGAGTGGACCGTGAATGCCTACAACCTGAGCTTCGCGGTGCTGTTGATGACCGCGGCGGCACTGGGCGACCGCTTCGGCCGAAGGCGCCTGTACGCCGTCGGCCTCGGGCTGTTCGTGGCGGCCTCGGCCGCCTGCGCGCTTGCGCCCGGCGCGGGCTCGCTGATCGCGGCGCGGGCGATCCAGGGCGCCGGCGCGGCGTTTGTCATGTCGCTGGGCCTGGCGCTGCTGAGCGCCGCCTTCCCGCCTGAGCGGCGCGGTACGGCGATCGGGATCTTCAGCGCGATCACGGGGCTTTCCGTGGCCAGTGGTCCGCTCGTGGGCGGCGCCGTTGCCGAAGGGCTCGCGTGGGAGTGGATCTTCTGGCTCAACGTCCCGATCGGGCTGGTCGCGATCCCGCTCGTGCTCACCCGCATGGAGGAGAGCTTCGGAGGTGACACGGCGCTCGACATGCGCGGCCTCGCGCTGGTCACGGGCGGGGCGCTCGGGATCGTGTGGGGCCTCGTACGCGGGAACAGCGCGGGCTGGGACAGCCCCGAGGTCGTCGGGACGCTGGCACTCGGGACGCTGCTCGTGATCGCGTTCATCGCGTGGGAGCTGCGCGCCCGCCAGCCGATGCTGCCGATGCGTTTCTTCCGTTCGCGCGCATTCTCCGCCGGCAACGCGGCGATCTTCTTCACGTTCGCGTCGCTGTTCGGCGCGGTGTTCTTCTTCGCGCAGCTGCTGCAGACGGCGCTCGGCTACGGGCCGCTCGGCGCGGGGCTCCGGCTCATGGTGTGGACCGCGACCTTCATCACGATCGCGCCGGTCGCGGGCGCGCTCGCCGACCGGATCGGCGAGCGGCCGCTGCTCGTGACCGGGCTGACGCTGCAGGCGCTCGGGCTGGGCTGGATCGCTCTGATCGCCGAGCCCGGGCTCGGCTTCTCGGAGCTGGTGCTGCCGTTCATCGTGGCCGGCGTGGGCGTGTCGATGGCGATCCCGTCCGCGCAGAACTCCGTCGTGGGCGCGGTGGGCATCGCCGAGGTCGGCAAGGCGGCGGGCACGAACTCGATGATGCGCGAGCTCGGCGGGGTATTCGGCATCGCCGTGCTGGTAGCGGTGTTCGCAGGCGCGGGCAGCTACGCGTCCCCCGTCGGGTTCCTCGACGGATTCGGGCCCGCCATCGCGGTCGGGGCGGCGCTGTCGCTCGCCGGGGCGATCGCCGGAGCCCTCGTGCCCGGGCGCGCCGCGACGAGCCGCCGAGGCCGGTCTGGCCCCCGCCCGCCCCGCGCTCGAATCCGAGGGCGGGGGTTAGCGCGGGGCTTGGCTCTCCTGCTCGTGGATGGCGTCGTTGACGGCTCGGACGACGCCCTCCGGGTTGTTCACCCAGTCGAAGTGAAACTCCGCCTCATCCGTCCCCGCCGTAGCGAATTCCACCGTCCCGACGCGCAGCATGCGGTCGAGGACGGTCTGGTCGAAGTTCACGTTCTGCACGCGGTCGATGCGGGTGTCCTGCACCCGGCGCCGCACCACGCCGCGTGAGATTCGAAGCCGCTGGTTGGTGATGAGATAGACGGTCGAGACGCGACGGAACCAGCCGATCAGCAGCGTCAGCGCGGCCAGCCCGGCGCCGGCGACCACGCCCAGCGCAATCTCGTCCATGAGCAGCCCCACGATGAGCGAACACCATCACGGCCACGACGAGGCCGATGAGGTAGAAGCCCATCAGCGCCCGCCACGAGGGATGCCCCTCGTACACGGTCGTCTCGCCTGCTCGCAGCTCGATCTTGGCCATCCTGGCGACACCCTAGTGACCCGAGTCGGAAGTTCGGCGTCAGGGCGCTGGGCACGTAACGTTCGGCTCGTGCCGACCGTTCACCTGCTCCGCGTCTTCTGCTGGGAGGACGGCAGCGGCGGCAATCCGCTTGCCGTCTTCCTCGACGGGAGCGCGGTCCCGGCGGAGAGCCGCCAGGGCGTGGCCGCCGACCTCGCGCTCAGCGAGATCGTGTTCGTCGACGATGCCGAGCGCGGTGAGATCCGCATATTCACCCCGTCGGTGGAGCTCGACTTCGCCGGTCACCCGAGCGTCGGGACCGCCTGGCTGCTCGCCGAGCAGCGCACGCCCGTCGAGGCGCTCAACCCGCCCGCCGGCGAGGTGGCGGTGCGCTACGAGGACGGCATGTCGTTCTGCACCGCCCGGCCGGAGTGGGGTCCCCCGTACGAGTGGGTCGAGCTGGGCTCGCCGGAGGAGGTCGAGGCGCTGACCGGGCCCCCGGCCGGCTCCGACCTGATCGCGGCGTGGGCCTGGATCGACGAGCCGGCCGGTCTCGTCCGCGCGCGCGTCTTCCCGGTCGGGGTCGGCATCGCCGAGGACGAGGCGACCGGCGCCGCCGCTGCCCTGCTCGCGGACCGCCTCGGCCGCCCGATCGAGATACGCCAGGGCCGCGCGTCGTGCATCCGTGCGCGACCACGCGACGCCGGCTGGGTCGAGATCGGCGGGCGCTCGGCGCTGGACGAGGTGCGCGAGTACGCCCTGCCCTGAACAGCGGGCCGGAGAGGCTCAGTTCGTGAGCCGGATCGAGCGGCGGCTCGTTGTGGTGTTCCCGGCGCTGTCGCGCGCGCTGACCTTGACGCTCGCCTTTATGCGGCGGCCACGCCTCAGAGCGGCCTTGACGGCACCGCGGGCCTTGCGCGACAGCTTGAGCTTGACGGTGACCCTCTGGCCCGCCTGCGCCTGGCGGCGGACGGTCTTGAAGCGGAGCGTGCGCGCGGCGCCCGGAACGTTGACGGTCCCGCTCACGGTGAGAGCCGCCGCCTCCGACAGCTCCACGCTGATCGCCACCTTGTCGACGTCCTGACGCGCCTTGCCGCCGAGGCGCGCGCTGGGAGCGGTGGTGTCCGCCGTGCCGCCGGTGCCGCCGCCACCGCCACCTCCACCGCCTCCTCCGCCGCCGCCACCGCCGCCACCGGCCCCGCACGGAGCGTTGGGTGCGTTCGGGCGTGGGCGCGGCGGCGATCACGCCACACGGCGCCTGGAGCTGCGCCGACTGGCCAGGCTGCAGGACCGAACGCCGCGCGAGCTGCAGGCAGTGGACGCGTGCAGTCGGGTTCTGCATGAAACAGACCCGTCCCGGCGCCAGGCGGTACCTGCGAGGGTCGAGACGCCGTCTCGGCACGCTCACCGCGGGCCCGCCGAACACGAACGGATCCGTGCTGTCGCGCGAACGGAAGCGGGTGCGCGAGGATCGCCTGGACGGAGAGCGACGCCGCTGCCGCGTCGAAGGCCTCCAGCCGGAAGGGGCCGTAAGTTGAACGGCTCGAGCGACGGATCCAGCAGCTCGACGAAACGAGCGTCGCGGGTTGCCGCGAGACGGGAACACCTCGTTGACCGTCATGAGGTGATGCTCGGCCGCCGCCGGCGCCGTCAGGGCGAACAGCGCGACGACAGGTCATGCTCGCGAGCCGACGCATACGCTCGGCCGCAGCGTAACGCCGGGCCGGGCGGGCCGAGAAGGTCAGATTGCGCCAGGTCCGGGTGTCATGAATGCGACCGCCGGGCCGAGGCCGGCCTCGCGGCGCAGGGTCGCGATGCGGCGGCCGGGCTGGACGGCGTCGCGTGGCGTGCCGAGCAGGTCGCCCAGCGCCGCGGCGGTCGCGTCCAGGTCGGGCACGAGGAAGGAGATACCCCAGAGCCGCGCCGGACCGGCGGGATCGGCCGCGAGCTTCGTGCCCTCGGGCGCCTGCACCACCTCGAGGATCACCTCACCCATCCGGAAGAAGGCCTGGCGCACCGAGCCGCCCGGGGTGGCGCCCTCGCGCAGGCGCCGGAAGTCGAATCCCGCGCCGCGCAGCACCTCAGCGGTGCGGTCGAGGTCGGGCGTCATGACCACCAGGTGATCGATCGACTGGACACCGTTGGGATGCGCCGCGCCCTCGGCCGGCGGGCGCTCGGAGGCGACAGTGGGAAGTCCGTCGAGCTCGAGCGACGAAGCTCCGCGCAGCGACCACTCGACGATCCCGCGTCGTTCGCCGCGGCCCGCGAACCGCAAGCGCACGCTGCCGACCTCCGAAACGGCGCCCTCGACGTCGAAGCCGACCGCGCGCCAGGCGGCAGGCTCGTCGGCGATCACGAGTTCGTCGATTTCGGGCGGCGCAGCGCTCAGAGGCGCAGCACCCCCGGTGCGCCCTCCAGCAGCTCGTAGGGGAACGCCTCGACGCGGTTACCGTCGCGTCCGTCCATGGCGTCGGCGGAGCAGAGCGAGTTGAGCACGGCCTCGTGCACCAGTTCGCCGGCGGCCTCGAAGAGATCCCGCATGGCGACCGAGTCGTCGCGCAGGAAGCGCAGCTCGACGTGGGCGTCATTGCTCCGGTGCGACAGCCGCTGCGCCGTCGAGAAGGCGAGGACGTACTCGCCGCTCGCGTTCGTCGCGAACGAGCCGGCCCGGCCGAGCCCGAAGGAGCCGCGCGCCGCCAGGCGGCGGAGCTGGCGCTCGGAGAGCGCGGCGTCCGTGCCCAGCACGATCATGATCGAGCCGCCCTGAGCGGGTGGCTCGGCAGCGGCGCCGGCGAGCGCGGTCTCGACGTCGCCCACGAGCATGTGCAGGTCGCGGCGCGCGCCGTAGTTGGACACCACGAGGCAGCCGAGCACGTACCCGCCCGCCTGCCGCGATGCCGTACCGACGCCCGACTTGAAGCCGAAGCAGGTAGTGCCCGTGCCCGCGCCCACCGCGCCCTCGCTCGCCTCGCCCGGAGCCGCCGCCGCGATCGCCTCGAGTGCGTGCTCCGGCCGCACGGCCAGCGCGCGCGCGTCGGAGAGCCAGCCGTCGAAGCACTCGCCCACGATCACGTTGATCGTGTCCCGGTCGCGTGCGGCCTCCGGGTTCTGCTCGAGCAGATGACGCACGCCGCCCTCCCAGACCGGCCCGACCGAGAGCGTGCTCGTGAGCAGGATGGGACTCTCGATGCTGCCGAGCTCCTCGAGCTGGGTGAGACCCGCGGCCTTGCCGTAGCCGTTGACGACGTGGCAGGCGCCCAGCACCTTCTCGGCATAGAGGTTGCCGCCGTGCGGCAGGATCGCGGTGACGCCGGTGCGCAGGCGCTCGCCCTCGGACAGGGTGCGGTGGCCCACGAGCACGCCGGGCACGTCGACGAGCGCGTTCAGATCGCCCGTCGGGAACCGGCCCACGGCATAGCCGAGCTCGCGCATTCGCTGCCGCACGGGGCGGCAGCATAGGCGCGCCGGCCGCAGCGGCGCTGCCGGCCTAGCCGCCGCCGCAGGCGCGCGGAGTGGTCACGAGTTGCTCTCGCGACGGGCCGGACTGGCCGGCCACCTTGCAGAACGCGTAGCGGCCGGTGTCGAAGTCGACCTGGGCCCGGTACCGGTGGCCGAGCACAGCTCCGACGGTCTGCTCGCTGCGTTCGATCTCGGCGGTAACCGCGATACAGGAGTAGCGGCCGCTGCGGCGCGAGAGGTCCTCGTGCGCGCCCACGCCGTCGACGGTCCGGGGAAACGGCTCGCACTCGACGCGCAGGACAGGGCCCTCGAGCGAGCCAAGCCGGACCCGCCGGCGGGCGTCGGCCACGATTGCCGCGGGCACCTCCTCCATCACGGTGGCGCGCGCGGAGAGCTGCTCCGCGGCGGCGCCCGCAGGCGCCACGGAGCCCGAGCGCCCGAAGCGCGGGCGCTGCTCGGCCTCGAGCCTGGCGACGAGCTCGGCGCGGGCCGCCGCGCGCTCACGCTGCTCGGCGCGGGCCTGGTCCTCCTTGCTCTCCAGCATTCCGGGAATCAGCGCTATCCCGACGGCGATCACGGCCAGCAGGCCGAGAGCGATGCCGACCCGGAGGCCGCGCCCCGTCCGGCGCCACAGCCAGCCGGGCAATTCGGCCAGTCCCGGCATCGGCTCGTACAGGTCGGGCCGTGGCTTGCGCGTGTCGATCGAATCGTCGTGGTCCATGTGCGGCCCCCAAGTATCGGAACGGAGAGGCGCAAGCACAAGCACCGATGGCTTCAGCCAAGCGTAAGCTCTGCTAACGATGCTGGACCTGCGGCGACTGCGGCTCCTGAGCGAGCTCTCCCGCCACGGCACGATCGCGGCCGTTGCACGGGTCGTGGGCTACACCCCCTCGGCGATATCGCAGTCGCTCGCGCAGCTCGAGCGCGAGGTCGGCACTTCGTTGCTCGAACGCGACGGGCGGCGCGTCCGGCTGACCCCCGCCGCACACGGCCTGGTCGCGCGCACCGACCGCGTGCTCGCGGAGCTCGACGCCGCGGAGGCCGAGCTCGCCGCCGAGCACGAGACGGTGCGCGGCGAGATCGTTATCGGCGCATTCCCGAGCGCGGCCGCCGGCCTCGTCGTCCCCGCGATCGTCGACCTGTCGGCGCGGCACCCGCAGCTGTCCTGCACCGTGCGCGAGCACGAGCCCGAGGACGGCATCCCCCTGCTTCGTTCGGGTGGGCTCGACCTGCTGGTGTCCGAGAGCTACGAGGCGGTCGACCCGGCGCCGGTCGGGGGGCTCGAATCGACGCTGCTGCTCGCCGAGCCGCTGCTGCTCGTCCTCCCGCGCGAGCACCCCGCACCCGAGCCCGTCGCGCTTGCGACGCTTGCGGACGCGAAATGGATCGCCGGGCTCGCGGGCACCCAGTTCGCCGCCGCGCTCGAACAGACGTGTCGTGCGGCCGGCTTCAGCCCCCGGATCGTCCACCGCGCCGACGACGCGCGCCTCTTCCAGGCCCTGGTCGCGGAAGGACTCGGGATCGGCCTGCTTCCCGCACTCGCCTGCGCCCGCGCGAAGGGCGTCCGCTTCGCCGAGTTGGCCGAGC
Source organism: uncultured Thermoleophilaceae bacterium (assembly GCA_963757815.1). Classification (GTDB taxonomy): domain Bacteria; phylum Actinomycetota; class Thermoleophilia; order Solirubrobacterales; family Thermoleophilaceae; genus JACVRW01. The sequence goes on from CAVWSN010000029.1 coordinate 182,711, forward strand.
CGTCGCGGCCGCGCCGTCACGTGAGCGCACTCGTGCGCCGCGGGGCCCCTCGCCGCCCGGCGCTCGCCGCGGTGCTCGAAGCGCTGCTGCTCCGCGCCGCCGCTGCGCCGGCGCGAGCGTCTTGAAACGCTTCCGAGCCCGTCCCCACGACCTGAGAGGGAATCCATGGCAAGACCAGTCACCCTGTTCACCGGCCAGTGGGCCGACCTTCCGCTCGAGGAACTCGCCGGCAAATGCGGCGAGTGGGGCTTCGACGGGCTCGAGCTCGCGTGCTGGGGCGACCACTTCGAGGTCGACGAGGCCCTGCGCGACGAGGCCTACTGCGGTTCCAAGCGGGAGCTGCTCGAGCGCCACGGGCTCGACTGCTGGGCGATCGGGGCGCATCTCGTCGGGCAGGCGGTGTGCGATCGGATCGACTCACGCCACCGGAGCATCCTGCCCGAGGACGTGTGGGGCGACGGCGACCCCGAAGGAGTGCGCGGGCGCGCTGCCGAGAGGATGAAGGACACGGCCCGCGCCGCCGCGCGGCTCGGGGTCCAGGTGGTCACGGGCTTCACCGGCTCGCCCATCTGGCACATGCTCTACTCGTTCCCGCCCAACGACTGGGACGAGGTGGCGCGCGGTTACGAGGAGTTCGCCGAGCGCTGGAGCCCGATCATCGACGTATTCGACGCCGAGGGCGTGCGCTTTGCGCTCGAGGTGCATCCGACCGAGATCGCCTACGACTTCCCCACCACGCACCGCGCGCTCGACGCGATCGGGCGGCGCGAGGGATTCGGGATCAACTTCGATCCCTCCCACTTCGCCCATCAGTTCCTCGACTCGGCCGCGTTCGTCGAGGAGTTCGCCGACCGGATCTATCACGTGCACGTGAAGGACTCGAGGAAGCGCCTCGACGGGCGGCGCTCGATTCTCGGCTCGCACGTGGACTTCGGCGAGCCGGAGCGCGGCTGGACCTTCGTGTCGCCGGGGCACGGCGACGTCGACTTCGAGGAGCTCTTCCGCCAGCTCAACCGGATCGGCTACAGCGGGCCGCTCTCGATCGAGTGGGAGGACTCCGGCATGGACCGGGATTGGGGCGCCCGCGACGCCCTCGCCTTCGTCCGGCGCACGGACTTCGCGCCGTCGGCCGTGGCGTTCGACGCGGCATTCGGTGAGAAGGTCGGTGCGCACCCGGCCGAGCCGGGTGCTTCCGCCAGACAGAGGGTGGAGGGCTGACCATGGCCGAGGAGACGATCGGCGTCGGGATGCTCGGCTACGCGTTCATGGGCAAGGCGCACTCGAACGCGTACAAGACGCTCTCCTACATGACCTGGCCGCCGCCCTACCGGCCGCAGCTCGTGTCGATCGCCGGGCGCAACGAAGAGGCGGTGGCCGAGGCGGCGCGGCGCTACGGATTCGAGGGCTACGTCACCGACTGGCGCGAGCTCGTCAAGGACGACCGCATCGCGCTGTTCGACAATTCGGGGCCGAACAGTCTCCACACGGAGCCGTCGATCGCCGCGGCGGAGGCCGGCAAGCACGTCATCTGCGAGAAACCGCTGGGGCGCGATGCGGACGAGTCCCATGAGGCCTGGCAGCGGGTCGACGCGGCCGGCGTCAAGCACATGTGCGCCTTCAACTACCGCTTCGTGCCGGCCGTCCGGCTCGCGCGCCAGATGATCGAGGCGGGCGAGCTCGGCGAGATCTTCCACTTCCGTGGCCGCTACCTGCAGGAGTGGGCCGTCGACCCCGACTCACCAATCGTCTGGCGGCTGTCCAAGGACGCGGCCGGATCGGGGGCGCTCGGCGACCTCGGTGCCCACGTGATCGACCTCGCCCGCTACCTGCTCGGGCAGGAGGTCACGACGGTGTCGGCACTGACCAAGACCTTCATCGAGGAGCGCGAGGGCACGAAGGTCGACGTCGACGACGCGATCGAGGCGGCGGTCGAGTTCTCCGGCGGCGCGCTCGGCACCCTCGAGGCCTCGCGCTTCTGCCGCGGCCGCAGGAACGGGCTGGCCTTCGAGATCAACGGCTCCAAGGGATCGATCGCCTTCAACCTCGAGCGGCTGAACGAGCTCGACGTGTACATGGAGGGCTCCGAGCCCGGCGCCTCGGCGCAGGGCTTCCGCAACGTGCTCGTGAGCGAGGCCGACCATCCCTTCTGGGAGTGGTGGTGGCCGCGCGGCCACATCATCGGCTGGGAGCACACCTTCGTCCACGAGCTCCACCACCTGCTGAGCGCGATCCGTGACGATGGCGATGTGGCGCCCCACGGGGCGACCTTCGAGGACGGCTACCGCTGCGCCGAGGTGTGCGACGCGGTGCTGCGCTCGGCGGAGAGCGGCCGCCGCGAGGAGGTCAGCTACCGGGGCTGACGCAGGAACCGCGCCGCTACTTGCCGAGGCCCTTCACGAGGCGGTCCAGGAACTCCGCCTGGGCGGGGTTCAGCTTCTCGCGCGCGGCGTCCACGCCGAACCACTCTGCTCGGTCGATCTCGGGGAACTCGGCCGTGCGGCCGGAGCGCGGCGGCCACTCCATCGTGAAGGTGTTGCTGCGGACGGCGGCGGCGTCGAGGTCGCCCTCGGCCGCCCAGGCGGTCACGAGCTTCCCGCTCTTCTGTCTCACCTCGCCCAGGTCGACCAGCCGGGACGTGGGGAGCGCGGTGCCGGTCTCCTCCTCGAACTCGCGCAACGCGCAGGCGAGCGGGTCCTCGCCCTCCTCGTACTCGCCCTTCGGGATCGACCAGACACCCAGGTCCTTGCGCGCCCAGAACGGCCCGCCGGGATGGACGAGCAGGACCTCGGGTGCGTCGCCAGTGAGCCGGTAGAGGAGGATGCCGGCGCTGCGCCTCGGCACCGAGCTCAGGCGGGCACGCCGGCGGGGAGCGACGCCCGGTCGAGCGCGACCGGATCCTCGAGCGCCCGGCGCCGCGACAGCGCCACGGCCCCCCTCACGGCCGCCTCGCCGCCGAGCCGGGCCGCCAGCACCCGGCAGCCAGAGCCGTCGCCGGCCAGCAGGCGGTTGTGCATCTCGGCCTCGATCGGCTCGCGCAGCCACTCCGTCAGCGGCGCGAAGTAGCCGCCGAGAAGCAGCGCCTGCGGGTTCAGCAGGTTGACGGCCGCCGCCGCGGCGATACCGAGCGTGTGCCCCACCTGGCTGAGCGCCTCGAGCGTCTTCGCGTGGCCCTCGAGCGCGGACTCGGCGAGCATCGCTCCGGGCCACTCCGGCCGCGCTCCCGGGCGTTGGACGCGCGCGTCCCAGCCCGCGAGGCGCAGCAGCGCGTCCTGGCCCGCCAGCCGCTCGAGGCAGCCACGCGAGCCGCACGCGCAGGGCGGGCCATAGGCGTCGATCGTGAGGTGCCCGATCTCGCCGCCGAAGCCGCTGGCGCCGCGGAACAGGTCGCCGCCGATCACGATCCCCGCGCCGATCCCGATCTCACCCGAGATGTAGACGAAGTCGCTCAGCCCGCTCGCGGCGCCCTCGGTGAGCTCGGCGAGCGCGCCGAGGTTGGCCTCGTTCTCGACGCTCACCGGGCCGAGGCCGTCGCTGAGCATCTGCGAAAGCGGCACGTCCTCCCAGTGCAGGTTCGGCGCCACCACGAGCATGCCGTCGTCGTCGACGATTCCCGGCACCGCGAGCGTGGCCGCCACCGGGCGGCGTCCGGCGGCGAACGGTTGCTCGAGCGCCTCGCGCGCGAGCAGCTCCAGCCGCGAGATGACCCGCTCGGGCCGCTGGCGGTTCTCGCTTTCGACGAACGCGCGGTGCCTGACCGTGCCGGCGAGGTCGGCCGCCCACACGGCCAGATAGTCGACGTTTATCTCGAGCCCGAGCACGAACGGGCCGTCCGGATCGAGCTCCACGTTCTGGGCCGGCCGGCCCACCGCGCCGGGATGCTCCTCCTCGCCCGACTCGCGCACGAGCCCCAGCTCGGCGAGCTCGGCCACGAGGCTCGAGACCGTGCTCTTGTTGAGCCCGGTCTCGAGCGCCAGCGTGGCGCGCGAGCGCGGGCCCCGCTGCGCCACCTCGCGCAGCACGAGGCTGAGGTTGTGGCGGCGGACGTCGCTCGGGTCGAGTGGTCTCATCGAAGTCCCAGCAGAAGATCGACGACAAGCTGGTCAAGCCGCTCGTTGAAGCACTCGCGCCCCCGCAGAGCCTCGAGGTCGTGCGTCTCGGCCAGCAGCGCTTCAGCCGCCTCGGGGGAGTACGGGCCGATCGTGTCAAGGGCGAGCTCGGGCACCTTCGCCGCCTCCAGGGCTGCCTGGATCTCGCCGTTCTCGTTCATGCTCGCCGCCTTGGCGCGTAGCGCGAGATAGGTGCGCATACAGCCCGAGGCGAAGTCCCAGATCCCCTCCTCCGACTCGAGCCGCAGCGGCCGAGCGTCGAAGTGGCGGACTCCGTCATAGCCCGAGTCCTCCAGCAGCTTGACCAGGAAAAGGCCGTCCTTCACGCTCACGGCGCCGAAGCGGAAGTCCTGGTCGTAGCGGCCGATGCGCTGGGCGTTCAGATCGATGTGGAAGAGCTTGTCCGCCCAGAGCGCCTGGGCGACGCCGTGCAGGAAGCTGAGCCCCGCCATCGTCTCGTGCGCGACTTCCGGGTTCACGCCGACCATCTCGGGGTGACCGAGGCGCTCGATGAACGCGAGCGCGTGCCCGACCGTCGGCAGGAAGATGTCGCCGCGCGGCTCGTTCGGCTTCGGCTCGATCGCGAAGCGCATGTCGTAGCCGCGGTCGAGCACGTAGCCGCAACAGAAGTCGATGGCCTCGCGGTAGCGCTCCAGCGCATCGCGCGCGGGCTTGGCGGCATCGGCCTCGACGCCTTCCCGCCCGCCCCAGAAGACGTAGGTCGGTGCGCCGAGCTCGGCGCCCAGTTCGATTCCGCGCAGCGTCTTCTGCAGGGCGTAGCGACGGACGTCGCGATCGTTGGAGGTGAACGCGCCGTCCTTGAATACCGGGTCGGTAAACAGGTTGGTGGTGGCCATCGAGACCTTCATGCCGGTCTCCTCGAGGGCCTGTCGGAAGGCGGCGAGGATGCGGTCGCGCTCGCTCGGCTCGGTCCCGAGCGGGATCAGGTCGTTGTCGTGGAAGCAGACCCCGTAGGCGCCGAGGTCGGCAAGACGGCGGACGGTCTCTGACGGGTCGAGCCCCGGCCGGGTGGGCTCCCCGAACGGGTCGTTCCCCTTATGGCCGACGGTCCAGAGCCCGAACGTGAACTTGTGCTCCGGACGCGGCGTCAGATCGGCCGCCGCCGCGCCGGCTTGCGTATACGTTGCCACCTACCCCTGTCTTCCCATGATTGGTTGCAATTAGTCCATGACCCCAACAAACCAAGGAACGCGCCTTGCCCCCCGGTCGACGCATTGCTGACGGATGAGTCCACTCGTCGCGGGTGTCGATTGCTCGACGCAGGCCACGAAGGTGCTCGTCCTCGACCCCGATACCGGGTCGGTCGAGGCCACTGGCCGGGCGGCCCACGAGGTCACCGGCGACGGCGGCGCCCGCGAGACCGACCCGGAGATCTGGTGGGACGCCCTGCGGGCGGCGCTCGCCCAGAGCGGGAGGGCGGCCGAGCTCGAGGCGATCTCGGTGGCGGGCCAGCAGCACGGCCTCGTGGTGACCGGCTCCGGCGGGCGCCCGCTGCGCCCGGCGATTCTCTGGAACGACACGCGCTCGGCGCCCGAGGCGGCGGACCTGACCGCCGCGCTGGGCGGGCCCGCCGAGTGGGCCGAGCGGATCGGGCTGGTTCCCGTGCCCTCGTTCACCGCCACCCGCTGGGCGTGGCTGCGGTCGAACGAGCCCGACGTGGCCGGCGCCGCGCACGCCGTCCGGCTGCCGCACGACTTCCTCACCGAGAGGCTCTCGGGCCGCGGGGCCACCGACCGCGGCGACGCCTCCGGCACGGCCTGGTGGTCGACGCGCGACGAGCGCTACTCGGACGAGGTCCTCGGCCTGATCGGACTGGACCCGGCGCTGCTTCCGGACGTCCTCGGCCCGGACTGAGGCCGCGGGCGAGGTGAGCGCGTCCGCGGCCGAGGCACTCGGCCTCCGTGCGGGCGCGGTCGTCGGCCCCGGAACGGGCGACAACATGGGCGCCGCGCTCGGCCTCGGCGCCGCGCCGGGCCAACCCGTCGTGAGCCTCGGGACGTCAGGAACCGCGTACGCGGTGATGGAGGAGCGCACGGTCGACCCGAGCGGAACCGTCGCGGGCTTCGCCGACGCCAGCGGCCGCTTCCTCCCACTCGCCGCCACGCTCAACGCGACGCTCGCGGTGGACCGGGTGGCCGGGTGGCTGGGTATCGATCGCGAGGCTGCCGCCGAGAGCACGAGCGTCGTGGTGCTGCCCTACCTCGACGGCGAGCGCACACCGAACCTGCCGCACGCCGCCGGGATGATCGCGGGCCTGCGCCACGCGACCACGCGCGAGGAGATCCTGCTGGCCGCCTACGAGGGCGCCGCCGCCTCCCTGATCGAGGCGCTCGAGCTGCTCGAAGGCCTGGGCTCCGGCCTAGACCCGGAGGCGCCGCTCATCCTCATCGGGGGCGGCGCGCGCGGCGCGGTGTGGCAGCGAACGGTGGCGCGGCTCTCGGGCCGCCTTGTGCAGGTGCCCGACGCCGACGAGCTCGTCGCGCTCGGCGCCGCCGCCCAGGCGGCGGCCTGCCTCTCGGGCGAGCGGCCCGAGGAGGTGGCGCGGCGCTGGGGCACGAGCGCGGGCACGGAGATCGAGCCGCCGACGGAGGAGGACACCGAGACGCTCGCGCGCATCCGCGCGGCCCGCGAGGCGACCCTCGCCCTGCACGAGGGCGGCTAAGCCTGGCTGAGACCCTCAGCCGGCGGTCCGCGCCCCCGGCTCGGGCTCCGCGGCTCGGGCCCGGCGTGGCCGCAGCAGCGAGCCGCCGACCCACAGGAGCGAGACCAGCAGGCCGAGGAGCGCCAGCAGCGCCACCAGCCGGAATGCCCATTGCATGCCGGCCGCGAAGGCGTCGCGGATCAGCTCGAGGAGCCGATCGGCGGTGCGGCCCGAGAAGCGGGCCAGGATCTGCGCGGCCGACTCCGTGCCCGCCAGGGCGCCATGGAGCGTGTCGACCTCGTTCGCGCTGAGCCGCGAGGCGGCGAGGTCCTTCTGCAGCCGGTCCTCGGAGGCGGTGACGAACACGCTCGTGGTGAGTCCCAGACCGAGCGACCCACCCGCGATCTGGGCCATGAACACGATGCCCCCCGCCAGGCTCGCCCGCGCTGGATCGATCGCCGTGACGCCTGCCGTGGTGATCGACGAGTAGAAGAGCCCGACGCCGATCCCCGTCACGACCATGCCGGGAACGAGCGAGCCGAAGCCGGAATCGCGGTCCACCAGCGAGATGAGGAACGCGCCGAGCGTGAGACAGCCGGCCCCTGCGCAGACGATCAGCTTCGCGCCGAGCCGCGCGTAGAGCCCACCCGCGACGAACGAGGTGACCGCGAAGACCGCCATCATCGGCAGCAGCCCGGCCCCGGCCTCGAGCGGGCTCCAGCCAAGGATCTTCTGGAGGAACTGAGGCAGGAACAGGAGCGAGGCGAAGAACACGCCCGACGTCAGGGCCGTGGCCAGGCACGCGGCGCGGAAGCCCACGTTGCCCATGACGTCGCGCGGGATCAGCGCCCACGACCCGGCGCGCCGCTCGAGTACCACGAAGGCGGCGAGCGTCAGCGCGGAGAGCGCCAGCAGGGCGAGGCTGCGCGGGTCGCCCCAGCCCCAGGCCGTGACCTGGTCGAGCGCCACCAGCAAGGCAATGAGGCCGATGCTGATCGTCGCGATGCCCGGATAGTCGATGCGCTCGCGCCCGGTCCCGGCTCCCGCGGGGATAGCCCGCCAGGCCGCGAAGCAGGCGATCGCGGCGATCGGAAGGTTGATGAAGAGGATCCAGCGCCAGCTGAGCGCATCCGTCAGGACGCCGCCGAGCAATGGCCCGGCGGAGTTGCCGAAGCCGGCCACGCCGATGATCAGGCCGCCGGCGAGTCCCGCCTTGTCGTCGGGAAGCACGTCGTAGGCCATGCCGACGACGGCCGGCCACATGATCGCTCCGCCGATTCCCATCAGGGCGCGGCAGCCGATCAGCCACCAGTCCTCCTGGGCGGCGCCGCCGAGGACCGAGAAGAACGCGAAGATCGCGGCCCCCACGAAGAAGAGCCGACGCCGGCCGAACATGTCCGCCAGCCGCCCGCCGGTCACGATCGTCACGGAGAACACGACCGCGTAGGCGTTGATCACCCACTGGACCGTGCTGACATCCGAGTCGAATTCCTTCTCGATCGCCGGAAGCGCGACGCTGAGCGAGGTGAAGTCGTTGGCGACCACGAACACCGCAAGCGCCACCGCAACGAGGGCCAGCAGGGTGCCACGGTCGAGGCCGCCCATCTCGGGAGCAAGGTACCGCGCCTGAGCAAGTACGGTTCGCGCCCATGCACCTGCGCAGGCTTGGCCGGACCGGCGTCGAGGTCTCCGAGGTCGGCTACGGCGCCTGGGGGATCGGGGGTGCCGTGTGGGAGGGTGCGGAGGACGATGAGTCGGTCCGCGCGCTCCACCGCGCGATCGACCTCGGGCTCAACTTCATCGACACCGCGGCCGCATACGGCCGCGGCCACAGCGAGCGGCTCGTCGGCCAGGTCCTCCGCGAGCGCCCCGAGCGCGTGTACGTCGCCACGAAGGTGCCACCGAAGAACCAGGTCTGGCCCGCTGCCGAGGGCAGCAGGGTCGAGGACGTCTTCCCGGGCGAGCACATACGTCGCTTCACCGAGCGCAGCCTCCACAACCTGCGTGCCGAGGCGCTCGACGTCCAGCAGCTGCACGTCTGGCGCGACGAGTGGCTTGGCGAGGGCGACTGGCTCGAGACCGTCGAGGAGCTGAAGAGCGAGGGCAAGATCCGCTTCTTCGGCGTGTCGATCAACGACCACGAGCCGGAGACCGCCATGCGGGTGGTGGCGAGCGGGGCGGTCGACAGCGTGCAGGTGATCTACAACGTCTTCGACCAGTCCCCGGCGGACGAGCTCCTACCGGCGTGCGCCGAGCTCGGCGTCGGGGTGATCGTCCGCGTGGCGCTCGACGAGGGCGGGCTGACGGGCACGATCACGCCCGAGACGACGTTCCCCGACGGCGACTTCCGCAACCTCTACTTCGCCGGCGACCGCAAGCGCGAGCTGCAGGAGCGCGTGGAGGCGATCTGCGCGGACCTGGGCATCTCGACCGAACAGCTACCTGAGACCGCCCTGCGCTTCGTCCTCTCCGACGCTGCCGTCTCCACCGTCATCCCCGGCATGCGCAGCGTCCGCAACGTGGAACGCAACATGAGAATCGGCGACGGTCGCGGTCTGCCGGCGGACCAGGTCGAGAAGCTCAGAAGCCACCGCTGGGTGCGGAACTTCTACGACTGACGCTCGCGCTCTGCTCCCCTACGGGTTTTCGGTGGAGAACGTGTCGCAGTCGCCCGGCTCGCCGCTCTCGCGGCCCGTGTTGAACCAGCGGGCGCGCTGCTCGGAGCTGCCGTGGGTGAAGGAGTCGGGGTCCACGGTGCCGGTGGCGCGCCGCTGCAGGCGATCGTCGCCGACCGCCTCGGACGCGGCAATCGCCTCTTCGATGTCACCCTCGTGCAGGTCCCCGGCCTCGAAGACCGTGTTGGCCCACACACCGGCGTAGCAGTCCGCCTGCAGCTCGAGCCGCACCGAGAGCTCGTTGCGATCGCCGGGGTCCTCGCTCTGGAGCCGACGGACCTCATCCGAGGTGCCGAGCTCGTTCTGCACGTGGTGGCCCACCTCGTGCGCGATCACATAGGCCCACGCGAACTCGCCCGGCGCGCCGAGCTGCTGAGCCAGGTCGTCATAGAAGGAGAGGTCGATGTAGACCCGGTTGTCGCCCGGGCAGTAGAACGGCCCGACCCCCGACGACGCCGAGCCACAGGCGGTCGACACACCCTGGCGGTAGAACACGATCTGGGCCCGGTCGTAGGACTCGCCGGCACGCTGGAAGGTCTCTGTCCAGGTGTCCTGAGCGTTGATGAAGACGTACGAGCTGAAGTCCTTCAGGTCGCGCTCCGGGTCCTCTCCGGCGGGAATCGCCTGGGCGTCGGGGGCCTGCGGCGACTCGCCGAACTGGTTGTCGACCCCGAAGGCCGGCCCGCCGCCGCCCGAGAGCAGCTGGAGGACTACAAAGACGAGTATCCCCGCCAAGCCCGAGGCCGCCGGGGATCGCCATGCGCCCGCCGGGGATCCCGCGGGTCCCGGCCCCGCGCGCGTCTATGACATCCGGGCTCTTGCCCGGCCGCCGCCAGCGCACGACTGCATTGATACTCCCTCACGTGGTTTACCGCCACCCGTACGGGCAATGAGGTGGATGTCAGCCACGAGGGAGGACGTCGGTGTACATCGGAGTCGGAACGATCGTCGTAATCCTGCTGATCATCATCGTGATCCTGCTGCTGTAGGGACCAGCAGCTGGCCACGTACCCCTAGCGGTTGATGTACTCGAGCCCGCCCTCGACCGGCATCGTGGCCGCGAGCAGCGGCGACGGTGTGTCCGGGTCGTCCTGGTCGCAGACGAACGTGAAGTCGAGCACGCCCGTGTCGATCGCGGCGTGCACGCCCTCGACCTTCCAGCGGCGGTCGATCGTGCGCAGGCGATTGACGCTGCCGTCGAGCTCGAGCGTCCCCACCACCGAGCCTCGGATGCCCCCGTCGTTCGCCTCGGCAGACGCGGTGAACACGAGCAGCCGCTCGGCGATCGGGGTGGCGTCGCTGAAGGTGAGCGCGACGCCGTCGATGTCGCCGAGGTCGTAGGAGCGCAGGTTCTCGAGCTCGTCCGCGTCGATCGTCAGATCCTCCCGCAGCGAGCGCAGCACCTGGTCGAGCGACAGCTCGGCCACGACGTTCGATCCGAGCTCCGAGCTGCCGCGCTGCAGCAGCCAGAGGCGGTCCCCCATCGTCGCGGCGCCCTCCACGTTCAGCTCGGCGATGTGCTCGCGCAGCAGCGTGTAGACGGGCTCCAGATCGATCTCGCGGGGCTCCTCTCCAAGCGCACCGTCGGCGGCGAGCGCGCACACGAAACCACGGTCGCGGCGGGGCCCCGACCCTGAGCCGAGCCCGAGGAGCGCACCGTACGGATGCCCCTCGAACGGCGGGAGGAGCGTGAGCGCCTCGAGGTCCGGCTTCTCGTCCGAGCGCTCGCCGTGCCCGTCGGGCAGCTCGCCCTCGAGCACCCGCTCGAGCCGGCCAGGGCGCCCCGAGGAGAGTTCGAAGACGCCGAGGTGCAGCTCGTCGTCGCCGATCACGTAGACGTAATCCGCCCGCCGCACGACGCCGCTGGCCGCGCTGAGGTGCGCCGGGCGGCCCGGCCCGGACGGCTCCTCGACCTCGAGGTCACGCAGCTTGCGTAGCTCGAGCGGCGGCAGGTCCTCCGGAGCGGCCGACTCGCGATCCACCCCCATCGCTTGCCCGGCGCGAGCCGGCGGCAAACGGCGCGCCGGCTGTGTGACGCGCGACACACAACGGCCGCGCGGCGAGCCGTAGCTTCGGCGAATGGCCCCGCGGCTTCCTCCCGGCCCGCGCCTCCCGAAAACGATCCAGACGGTCGCCTACTGGAACCGGCCGACCCCGTTCTTCGAGAGCTGCCGGGCGCGCTACGGCAACCGCTTCACGCTGCGCATTCTGTCGGTCCCGACCTTCGTGCAGCTCGCGGACCCCGACGCGGCGCGCGAGGTGTTCACCGCGCCGCCGGACGTGCTCCACCCCGGCCGCGGCGCCCGCCTGCTCGAGCCCGTGGTGGGCGCGAACTCGGTGATTCTTCTCGACGAGGACGCGCACATGAGACAGCGCAAGCTGATGCTGCCGGCGTTCCACGGCGAGAAGATGCGGCGCCTTGCCGGCGTGGTGACCGAGGTGGCCGAGCGCGAGGTTGCCGGCTGGCCGCTGGGAGACCCGGTGCCGCTTCATCCCCGGCTCCAGAAGCTGACCCTCGAGGTCATCCTTCGCGCCGTGTTCGGCGTTGACCCGGGTGGGCGCTTCGAGGCCCTCCGTGGCAACCTGACGAACGTCCTGGCGGTCGGCGCGACCCCGGCGGGGATGCTGCCCGTGCTCCAGAGGGGTCGCCGCTGGGCCGGGTTCCTGCGGGCGCGCGAGGAGACCGACGCCCTGCTGTTCGAGCTGATCGACGAGCGTCGCCAGGCGGCCGACGAGGAGCGCGACGACATCCTCGCGATGCTGCTCGCGGCGCGGCACGAGGACGGCTCGCCGATGTCGAACCAGGAGCTGCGCGACGAGCTCATGACGCTGCTCGTGGCCGGCCATGAGACCACGGCCTCCGAGCTCGCGTGGGCCTTCGAGCGCCTCGCGCGAACACCCGCGGTGCTGCGACGGCTGACGCAGGCGGTCGACCGCGACGACGACGAGTACATCACTGCGACGGTCCAGGAGACGCTGCGCCGCCGCCCGGTACTGCCGATCGCCGCGCCCCGCTACGTGGTCGAGCCCGTGGAGATCGGCGGCTGGACCTACCCGGCCGGCGTCAGCCTCGCGGTCAACGCCTATCTCATCCATCACGACGCGACGATCTACCCAGATCCCTACGCGTTCAGGCCCGAGCGCTTCCTGGACGAGGCGCCCGGCACCTATACCTGGATCCCCTTCGGCGGAGGGCGCCGCCGCTGTCTCGGCGCGAGCTTCGCGCAGCTCGAGATGAAGGCCGTGCTGCGGGCCGTGCTCATCCGCACCGAGGTCGTCCCCGCGGGCGACCGCCTCGAGCGGGCCCGCCGCCGCGGCATCACCTTGAGCCCGGGCTCGGGCGCGCTGACCGTCCTGCGCGAACGCGTTCGCGAGCCGGTTCCGGCGTAGTCAGCCGGACGAAGGCGGCGCGTAGGTCCCGAACGCCCAGAGATTGCCCTCGGGGTCGCGCACGGTGAAGTCGCGCGATCCGTAGTCCTGGTCGGCGGGCTCCATGACGACCTCGGCCCCCGCTGCCTTGGCTCGTTCGAACAGGGGGTCGGGGTCGTCGACGACCGCGTAGACCGAGGTCCTCCCCGCGCCCTGGTTGTAGACCTCGTCCCCCTCGCTCGTCGAGCTGAGCATCACGTACACCGACCCGCAGCGAAGCTCGGCATGGGTAATGCCGCCGTTGTTGCCCTCGTGGATCGACTGACGCTCGCAGCCGAAGGCCTTCTCGAGGAAGTCGATCGCGGCATGGGCGTCCGCGTACTTGAGTACCGGATAGATGGTCTGCATGGCAGGCAGGGTAGGTCGCCGCCGCGGGGCGCGTCTTGGACGAAATTTTCAGCCGCTGACGCCGCCGCCCTCGGGCAGTCGGGCGGCGAGGAACGCGCTCGGGGTGGTCCCGGCGAACTGGCGGAAGTCGCGGTTCAGGTGCGCCTGGTCGTAGTAGCCGCAGTCGAGCGCGACCTCCACCAGCCGCGGCTCGGGCGTCTCCATCAGCGCCCTCGAAACGTGCTCGAAGCGCAGCACGCGCCCGATCGTCTTGGGCGGCATCCCCACCTGTTCGCGGAAGCGGGCGATCAGCCGCCGGTGGCTCCAGCCGAGCTCTTCGGCAAGGCCGCCGACCGCGACCCTGCCGCGTGTCTCGCGCAGACGCCGCCACGCCCACGCGACGGCGGTCGACGGCGGACGCGCCTCCGCCACGCGGGCGCCGATCAGCCCGTCGAGCAGCTCGAAGCGCGGCTCCCACGCCGGCTGGTCCCAGAGCCGTCCCACGAGCTCGTCGGCCCCGCGGCCGAGCAGCTCGTCGAGCTCGACGACCCGGTTCGTCAGCTCGTGCATCGCCAGCCCGAACAGAGCGTGCGCCCCCTGCGGCGTGAGCCGCACCTCGATCCCGTGCTGGAAGCCGTCGTGCTCGACGAGGGCGTAGGTGTCCTGGAGCGCGGCGACGAACGAGGCGTGCCGCGCCGCGGGTCGCGACGGGTCACGCACGTCTGGCAGGCGCAGCTTCGTGTCCGGGCTGATGATCAACGTCACGTCGCCCGAGGGGACCTCAAGCCTGCAGAGCGGGTCGGCGCTGCGCTCGACGTAGCCCGTGTAGTCGCGCACCAGGCCGCGCAGGGGCGCCGCCGCAGCGCGCGTGACCATCTCGAAGCTCAGCTCGTCCGACTCGTGCCGGGCCACGTGCGCCATGGGCGCAGGGTACTCCCAGCAAACGAGCTCCGTTAGCGTGCACGCCCGTGCTGCTACAGACCTCCTCCCGCACCGCGCCGCTGCTTGCGGAAATCGAACGAACCATCCCGGAGCGACCGTTCTCGATCGTGCTCTGGGACGGCAGCGGCCTGCCCTCGACGAACGGCGGCGGTCCCACCTTCACGGCCCGCTCGCGGTCCGCGCTCGCTCACGTGCTGCGCGCGCCCGGGCAGCTCGGCCTCGGCCGCGCCTACGTCTCGGGGGCGCTCGAGGTGGACGACATCGACGCCGTGCTCGAGGTGCTCGGAAGCTGGCAGCCGCCCGCGCTCGACGGCCGCGACCGGGCACGCCTGATGCTGGCGGCCGCCCGCGCCTGCGGCGTCGTGCGGCCGCCGAGCATTCCCGCCAGCGAGCTGCGCCCGCGCGGCCGCCGCCACAGCCGCGAGCGTGACGCGCGCGCGGTGCGCCACCACTACGACCTCTCGAACGACTACTTCGCGCTCTTCCTCGACGAGTCGATGACCTACAGCTGCGCGCTCTTCTCGCGCGGCGCGACCACGCTCGAGGAGGCCCAGCAGGCCAAGCTGGCGCTCGTGTGCGACAAGCTCGCGCTCGAGCCGGGTCAGCGAGTGCTCGACATCGGCTGCGGCTGGGGCAGCTTCGCGATTCACGCCGCGCTCAACCGCGGCGTGGAGGTCACGGGCATCACCCTCTCGGAGCCACAGGCCGAGCTGGCGCGCCGCCGTGCTGCCGAGGCGGGGGTGGCCGACCGCGTGGACATCCGCGTCGCGGACTACCGCGACCTCGACGGCGAGCCTTTCGACGCGGTGGCCAGCATCGGGATGGTCGAGCACGTGGGCAGCGTCCAGATCGACGCCTACGCGAAGCAGGTGGCGCGCCTCGTCCGCCCCGGCGGACGCGCGCTCAACCACGGCATCGCGCGCGTGCGCCACGGCGACCCCGAGGCGGGCGCCTTCTCCGAGCGCTACGTGTTCCCGGACGCGGCCCCGCTCCACCTGTCGCGCATCGTCACCGCGATGGAGCGTGCCGAGCTGGTCACCGACCACGTCGAGGGCTTCGCAGCCGACTACGCGGAGACGCTCTCGCACTGGGCCCGGCGGCTCGACGAGCGGATCGAGGACGCCGTCCGGATCGGCGGCGCCGAGCGGGTGCGTGTCTGGAGGGTCTACCTGCGCGCGGCGCGCAACGGCTTCGTGAGCGGCTTCACGTCGGTCTATCAGGTGCGCTGCACAAGGCCGTGACCGTCAGCTGAGCGCCCGCTCCGCCACGAGCTCCGGCCGCTCGTCCACGATGAAGTGCCCGACGCCCGGCAGAACCTCGAGCTCGAGCGCCGCGCAGCGCGCCGCCTGCGCCCTCACGGTGCGAACCGGACTCACCACTTCTCTCTCGCCGAACAGGAGCAGCGTGGGCACGCGCAGCTCCGCCGGCGAATAGCGGCCGAGCGCGACCGGGAGGAGCTCGCGCAGCACGAAGGTCCGGTAGAGCAGCTCGGTCGCCCGTCCTCGCTCCGGGGTCAGCCGATCCGTGAATACGGCGAGCTCTTCCCCGTCGAGCGCGCCGCGGGTGTCGCGCGGGGTCAGCGCGGTGATCGCGCGCGTGGCCGGGCCGCGTCCCAGCCCCGGCGTCGACAGGGCCAGTTGGTAGGCGAGCCGCCAGAGCGCGAGCAGGCCGCGCGGATCACGCGCCGGCCACGGGGGCGGGCTGCCCATCGCGAGCAGGCGCTCCACTCGCTCCGGCTCGCGCATTGCCAGCAGGAATCCGATCCAGCCGCCCCAGTCGTGCCCGGCGAGCTTGACCCGCTCGAGGCCGAGCGCGTCGAGCAGCGCGAGCACGTCCCCGGCCATCGTCTCCTTGTCGTAGCCGCCGGCCGGGACGGCGCTCCAGCCGAAGCCACGCAGGTCGGGGCAGATCACGCGCGCGTGCGGGGCCAGCCGGGGGATGACCTTCCGCCACAGGTACCAGTGCTGGGGCCAGCCGTGCAGCAGCACGAGCGGCTCACCGTCGCCCGCCTCCGCCACGTGCATGCGTAGCCGGCCCGCGTCCACGAAGCGGTGCCGGACGCCGGGGACCTGCGGAAGCTCGCCAATATCGGTGCGCGCTGCGTTGCCGTCGATAATCAACGGCAACGTAGCGCGCGTCGCAATCGAGGTCGCTAGGCGCGGCGGCCCCGCGCCCGGCTCCCGCGCGGATGCGGCGCGCGGCGCGGGCCGCGCTTCGGCGGCGGTCCCCCGTGGGAACGGCCGCCGGCGGCGCTCAGGCCGCTCTCGGCGAACTGGGCGTGCAGGCGCAGGTCGGACGCGATACGGCCGACGTCGTGGGCCTGGTCGCGCATCACGAACGTGATGCCGATCCCCCTTCGGCCGGCCCGCCCGGTGCGGCCCACGCGGTGCACGTAGGTGTCGCGATCCTCCGGGGCGTCGAAGTTGATCACGTGGGTGATGCCGTCCACGTCGATGCCGCGGGCGGCCACGTCGGTCGCGACGAGGGCATTCACCCGCCCCTCGTCGAAACGGCTGAGCGCCTTCTCGCGCTGCGACTGCGACTTGTCGCCGTGCATCGCGACCACGTCGACCCCGCGGGCCTTCAACCGCTTGACGAGCCGGTCTGCCCCGCGCTTGGTACGGACGAAGACGAGCGAGCGCGCGCCGGGGCCCTCACGCAGCGCCTCGACCAGCGAATCCAGCTTGTCCTCCTTGGCGACCGCCACGAAGCGGTGCTCGACCTTGCCGCGATCCTGCTTCGGCGCCTCCTGCTCGTGGCGCCGCGGGTCGCGGGTGTACTGCCGGGCGAGGCGGCCGGCTTCGCCGTCCAGCGTGGCGGACAGGAACAACGTCTGGCGGTCGGCGGGCACGCGCGAGACGATCCGCTCGACGGCCGGGCGGAAGCCCATGTCGAGCATGCGGTCGGCCTCGTCGAGCACGAGGACGCGCACGCGGTCGAGGCGCACAGCGCCGCGCGCCATCAGGTCCTCCAGGCGGCCGGGGGTCGCCACGACGATGTGCGCGCGGCGCGCCAGCTTCGACTGGCGCTCGATCCCGACGCCGCCGTACACGGCCGCGATTGAGAGAGCCCGCGCCGCCGCCACATCGCGCAGCTCCTCGACGATCTGCGAGGCAAGCTCGCGCGTGGGCACCAACACCAACGCGGCGCAGCGGGGGTCGCCGGCCTCGAGGCGATCGACCACGGGGATGCCGAAGGCGAGCGTCTTGCCGGACCCGGTGGGCGAGCGCACCAGGACGTCATGCCCGGCCAGGACGTCCGGGACGACCGCGGCCTGCACGGGGAAGGGGGCTGATATGCCGCGCGCCGACAATGCGCGCGCTACGGCGGATGACACGCCGAAATCGGCGAAGGACTGCTTGGACATTCGTGCTCCTTGCGAGTGCCGCAGCCACCCGGCTGCGGAGGATCTGGGAGATTCAGCTGACCCAGATCGCGACTGCGCTCGGAGACGAGAACCTCGCGAGCAACGGCGTCGCCCGCTGCCCTGAAGCTAGCAGCCGCGGCATAATTCGAGCCCTCCCTGGGTAGGGATCAGCACCGAGGCGCCGCGGGAACCAGTAGGCTCGCGCCTGGATAGGGCTCGGAGGCCGCAAGGAGGAGGAGGCGTACTTGACGACGACAACGGCGACGGATCCATGCCTGCCCACGGCCGATGACGTCGAGCCCGTCAAGCACGAGACCGCCGACCGGATCGCAACGGGCACGATCACCGTGCTGCCGTTCATCGCCCTGGGCATCGTTGGCTGGCAGCTCTGGAACGACCTGCTGCACTGGAGCGACGTCTTCGTCTTCGTGATCATGTACTTGCTCACGGGCCTCGGGGTCACCGTCGGCTTTCACCGCTACCTGACCCACCGCAGCTTCAAGACCGGCAGGACGGTTCGTGGCCTGCTCGGCATCCTCGGCTCCGTGGCGATCGAGGGCCCCGTGATCTCCTGGGTGGCCGACCACCGCAAGCACCACGCGTTCAGCGACAAGGAGGGCGACCCCCACAGCCCCCACGTCGGACATGGGGGCGGCTGGGGCGGCGCGCTGCGCGGCCTCGTCCACTCGCACCTCGGCTGGCTCTTCATCCACACCCAGCGCGGCTCCAGGAAGCGCTATGCGCCGGATCTCTTGAAGGACCCGGTCATCAGCTTCGTGGACCGCACGTTCCTCGTCTGGGCGCTCGGCGGGCTCGCCCTGGCGTTCGCGCTCGGCTACGCCATCGGCGGCACGCTGACCGCGGCGCTCACCGGCCTGCTGTGGGGTGGCGGCGTGCGCATGCTCGTCGTCCACCACGTGACCTACAGCATCAACTCGCTCTGCCACTTCTTCGGCCGGCGCCGCTTCGACACCGACGACCACTCGCGCAACCTGCTCTGGCTGGCGCCCTTCACTTTCGGCGAGTCGTGGCACAACAACCACCACGCCTTCCCGACCTCGGCCTCGCACGGGATGAGCCGCTGGCCGGTCGACCCCTCGTGGCTCGTGATCCGGGCGATGGAGGCCACCGGCCTCGTCTGGGACGTGGTCCGCGTCGACCCGGCGCGAATTAGGCGCAAGGCGGTTACGGCCGGCTGAGCAAGCGCGCGGCGGAGGCCTGCTCCACCGCGGGCGGCTCCACCCCGGGCGGCTCCACGGCGGGCCGCGGCTCCTCGCGCCGGGGCTCCTCGTCCTCTTTGTTCGCCCCCCGCCGCGCCTCGATCAACGGCCGGATCATGTCGAGCGGCAACGGGAACACGATCGTGGACGCCTGGTTCGCGCTGATGTCGGTCAGGGCCTGCAGGTAGCGCAGCTGGAGCGTCACCGGGTTGGGGCTGATCACGTCCGCCGCCTGCGAGAGCCGATCAGCGGCCTGGAACTCGCCCTCGGCGTTGATCACCTTGGCGCGCCGGTTGCGCTCTGCCTCGGCCTGGCGCGCGATCGCCTGCTGCATGCGCTCCGGGATCTCGACGTCCTTGATCTCGACGACCGTGACCTTGATGCCCCAGGGCTCGGTCTGCTCGTCGATGATCTGCTGCAGGTGCTCGTTGAGCTTCTCGCGCTCGGACAGCAGCGCGTCGAGCTCGGCCTTGCCGAGCACCGACCGCAGGGTCGTCTGGGCGATCTGGAGGGTCGCGTTCATGTGGTTCTCGACCTCCACCACCGAGCGCCTCGGATCGATCACCCGGAAGTAGGCCACCGCGGCGACCTTGACGGGCACGTTGTCGCGCGTGATCACCTCCTGATGCGGGATCCGCATCGTGACCGTGCGAAGCGAGACGCGCACCATCCGGTCGACCGCCGGGATCAGCAGAACGAGGCCCGGGCCCTTCTGCTCGATCACGCGGCCGAGGCGGAACACGACCCCGCGCTCGTACTCGCGCAGCACCCTCACGGAAGCTCCAACCAGCACGACCGCCGTCAGGGCGACGACGGCGAGCACGATCAGTACGACTGCGATCACCACTGCTCCTCCCACTCCTCCGCCCTGCGCACAGCCAGGGTCAGGCCACTTACACGCTCAACCACGACCGAGTCCCCCACTCCCAGCTCCCCGTCGTCGTCCATAAAGCTCTTCCGGGCCCGCCAGAGGGCCCCGTCGACGAGCACCTGTCCCCCGCCGGCGTCCCAGCTGCGAACCACCCCCATCCGCCCGCTGAGCGCCTCGCGTCCGGACGACACCCGGAGGCGCCGGGTCGCCATCGCCTTGCGCGTAGCGATCGCGAGCCACAGCCCCGCCACCGCGCCGGCGGCCACCATCCCGGCAACGACGATCGCCAGCCCGGCGCCGGCTCCCGCGATCGCGAGCGCCATGCCGCCCACGAGCGCCACGCCGCCGAGCACCCCGAGAATGCCGGCGGGCACGTGGGCCTCGGCCACCAGCAAGGCAGCGCCGACAAGCAACAAGGCCACACCGACTTCAACCATCGCCCTCTACGGACGATGTTACGCCTCCGCCGCGCTCCGCGAACGGAGTTTGGCGCGCAGCGGCTCTGCGGGGTCGGCGCCCACGACCACGCTGCCGGCGAGCATGTCTTGGAGGCCGCGCCGGCGATCGTCAAAGAGAATCGGGAGGAAGCCGGCGAACAGCGGCAGGGCGGCAAGCATCAGGTAGAACAGCCTGAGAAACGAGCGCCAGGGCGAGAGCAGCGTTCCGTCGTCCGCGTCGCAGACCCGGATGTGCAGCAGACGGTTACCCGGCGTCTGTCCGGTGGCCGACCAGCAGATGACGAAGTAGGCGACGGTCCAGAGGAAGTAGGCGACGCCGCCGACGGCGTACAGGGCGGTCTCGACCCCGCTCGGAAGATCGAGTATCGAGAGCGCGAGACCCACGGCCACGCCGACCGCGAGCGCCACAAGGTTGATCGCCGCGGCATCGACGGCGAACGCGATCGTGCGTGTCACGAGCCCTTGGTAGGCGGGCGTCTCGCCTGCCGCCGTCGCCTCGTCGTGGATTCGAGTCGCGACCTCGCGGGCGCGCTCGGGCGCGATCCGCGCCCTCGCCGGGACCCGTGGACGCTCCTCGGCGTGACTCACGGGTCGCGCTCCTCCGGGCGGAGGGGCGCCGGCGGGCGCCGCAGCGCCCGGCGCGCCGCGCGCTCGAGCCAGGCATCCGCGTTGCGGGAGCGGGAGCGCATGCCGTCGGCGACCTCATCGGCGAAGCCCAAGCTCTGATGCGTGATCGCGTCGGTCACCGCGGGACTCTGCGCGATCTCCTCCACGAGCACCCAGAGGTCCTCGTTCTCGAGCAGCCGGGCGACCGTCTCGTCCACGAGCCGGCTGTCGATCGCACGTGCGACGAGACGCTCCATCGCCGGGCTGTCGATCGCGGCCCCCGCAACCCGCTCGAACTCCGGTCCCTCCAGCACGCGCGCGGCCGCCCGCTCCACCACGCCCTCGGCGAGCACCCGCTCGACGATCGCATCCACAGCCGGGCCGCTCAGCACGGTCTCGCTCGTGCGCTCGAGCACGCGATGGCGCACGACCTCACGAGAGACCTCCTCGACCAGCGGCCCGGCGAGCGCCCGGCTCAGTGCGTGCCGCACGAGCGCGCTGTCGAGCACGCGGTCGACGACCTCGGTCGCCGCCCGGGAGCCGAGCACGGCGTCGACGGTCGCGAGCGTGACGCCCTCCACGGCGCGCCCGCCGAGCCGCACCGCTCCGACAGCGGGGCGGAGGACGACGGTGGTCACGGCCTGAGGGAGGCGCACGAGGACATCATCGACCCGACCCACGCGCCCGGCAAGCGGCGGGCGAACTCGACCGGTCGCGGGCGTACGATCCAAGCGGTCCGGAAGCGAAGGTGAGGAGGACGTGTGGAGAGCTCCGCTGCACCTGAAGATGCCGGCGCGCGCGAGGCCGGCGCGGCAATGGGGAGCCTGTGGTGGCTCTGGCTGATCGCCGGGATCGCGTGGATCGTGATCGCGCTCGTCGTGCTCCAGTTCGACCAAGCCTCGATTACGACCGTCGGCGTGCTGATCGGGATCATGTTCATCATCTCCGCCTTCCAGCAGTTCGCGTTGGGGGCGTTCGTCGGAGGCTGGCTCCAGCTGGTCATGTGGCTCTTCGGGTTCCTGTTCCTCGTGGCGGGGATCATCGCCTTGATCAGCCCGGAGAACACCTTCGCGGCGATCGCCGACATCCTCGGCTTCCTGTTCCTGCTCGTCGGGATCTTCTGGATCATCCAGGCGTTCGGCGACCGCGACGTCAACGACCTCTGGTGGCTCGGCCTGATCGCCGGGATCCTGATGATCATCCTGGCCTTCTGGACCGGCGGGCCAGTTCTTCATCGAGAAGCAGTACGTGCTGCTCGTGTTCGCCGGGATCTGGGCGCTGTTGGAGGGCGTGACCGACATCGTCAAGGCGTTCGCGATCCGCAGGCTGAGCAAGCTCGTATAACGTCGCGCCCATGACCGACGAGGTGCGCGCCGTCGCCGTCGTCGGCGCGGGCTTCATGGGGTCCGGGATCGCGGAGTCCGCCGCTCGCGCCGGTATCGAGGTCAAGCTGCACGAGCCCGACCCCGCGCCGCTCGAGCGCTCGCGCGGGCGAATCGAGGCCTCGGTTGCGAGGGCGGTCGGCGGCGGCAAGCTGACCGACGAGGAGGCGGCCGCGCTCGTGGAGCGCATCGAGTGGACGACCGACGCGGACGCGCTCGGCGATGCCGAGCTCGTGGTGGAGGCCGTGGTCGAGGACGCGTCTCTCAAGGGGGAGGTCTTCCAGGCGCTCGACCGCCGGTTCGGCGAGGACGTGATCCTCGCCTCGAACACCTCCTCGATCCCGATCGCCCAGCTCGCCTCCTGGACCGACCACCCGCAGCGCGTGCTCGGCCTGCACTTCTTCTCGCCCGTGCCGGTGATGAAGCTGGTCGAGGTGGTGGTCGCGCTCGACACCGACGCCGCCGTGGTCGAGCGCGCCGAGGCCTTCACGCGCCAGCTCGGCA
The DNA here is from genome assembly GCA_963757815.1 of uncultured Thermoleophilaceae bacterium. GTDB lineage: Bacteria > Actinomycetota > Thermoleophilia > Solirubrobacterales > Thermoleophilaceae > JACVRW01. The sequence continues at coordinate 205,260 of CAVWSN010000029.1, forward strand.
AGCGCCCGATCCGCACCAAGGACCGCTCCGGCTTCATCGTCAACATGCTGCTCGTCCCCTACCTGATGGCCGGCGTGCGCATGTACGAGGACGGCTTTGCGAGCCGCGAGGACATCGACGAGGGCATGCGGCTCGGCTGCGGCCATCCGATGGGGCCGCTCACGCTCTGCGACTTCATCGGGCTCGATGTGCTCTACGCCGTCTGCGACTCGCTCTACGAGGAGTTCAAGCGCCCCGAGTACGCGCCGCCGCCGCTGCTCAAGCGGATGGTCGTGTCCGGCCACCACGGCCGCAAGACCGGCCGCGGCTTCTACGAGTACGAGGCCTAGGCCCGAGTCGCCGCGAGCGCCTCGCCGTGATCGAGGTACACGCGGACGCGCGCGACCCTGCCGTCGCGAATCTGCGCCACGTGGAAGATCGGGATCTTGCCGATGTCGACCTCGCTGCCCGCCCCGCGGGTGTGAGCGAGCATGCGGATCAGCACCTCGTCGCCGTACACGTCGAGGCCCTCGATCTCGATGTCGCCGAGCTCGATCACGTTCGCGACCTCTTCGCGCAGGAACGCGATCACCTCGGTTTGACCCCGGTACGTGCGCGTCCCCGGCCATTCAGGGGAGTTGTGCCATTCGATGTCGTCGGCGAAGCAGAGCTTCGCGACGCCCTCGAAGTCACCGACGTTCCATAGCTCGTAGCCCCGCCGGACGAGGTCGAGCTCCTCTGCCGTCACATCCGCACGCGCCTCCCGCATCGAGACAGGATCGCACGGGCGCGCAAGCGCTGATAACTGCGCGCCGGGGGGAGATCCGGGCCCGGATCGCCCCCCGGCGCTAGATCAGGGGAGGGCTGCTGCGGGGCCGTGGGGGTCGGTGCGTGCGGCCTCGGCAGCTTCCTGGGCGGGGCTCTGCTCAGCGGGCGGCCCGCCGCCCTTGTGCCCGGTCGAGGGGGAGGGCGTCTCGACCGTGGGTCCGCCCACTCCGGCATGCGGGGCCACGCGCGCCTGAGTCGCGCCACTCGACGACGTCGGGTCGAACGAGGTGCCGTCGATCGCGGCGTACGTGACCGTCGCGCCACCCGCACCGACCACAAAGGCGAGGATCGGCACGAGGAGGCTGCGCGGATTGGACAGGCTCAGAGCTTGCGCCATGCCCAGGTTTCTACCGGCCCCGCGCCGGCCCTACTGCGAGCTTCGTCACACGCCGCGTCAGGACTCAGTCACGGGCGCGGGCATGCCCGTCCGCAGGATCCAGAGGGCAGGGCCGACCACCAGCAGCGTGCCTCCGATCGCGAGCGCGGCGACACCGATGCCGGAGAGCGCGAGCCCGCCGAGGAGCGCCAGCCCGGCGCCCGTGGCACCGGAGAGCAGGTCGTTGAACCCGAGCAGCCTGCCGCGCTCCGAGGGAAGGGTCAGGTCGGCGAGCTCAGCGGTCGCGGCCACGAAGGCGAGGTTCCAGCCGAGACCGAGCCCGAACAGCGCCACGGCGGTCGCGGGCACACTCTCCACCCAGAGCAGGCTGATCACCGAAGCGGCCATCACGAGCAGGCCGCCTGCGAGCGAGGGCGTCCGCCCGATCCGGTCGATCACGTCGCCGATCACGATCACGAGCGCATACATGCCGATCACGTGCGCCGCGATGATCGGGAAGACGTTATGCGCCTCGTGGCCCTGGTGGTCCACGACCAGCGCGCCGGTGAGCGTCATTACACCGACCATCACGGCGAAGCTGGCCTGCGCAGCGATCAGCGCCGGGATCACGCCGGGGCGGGCGAGCAGCTCTCGTAGCGGGCTCTCCGATGCGCCGGGCTCCTGCGGCGGCTCGTGCTCGAGCAGCTCGGCGATCCGACGGGGGTCGGGGCGCACGGACGAGACGAGGACGCAGCCCACCAGCATGAACCCGCCCGCGGCGAGCCAGAGCGGAGCCAGGGCGTCCCCGCTCAGGTCACGTCCGGCGAGGAGCGGGCTGAAGACCGCCGGTCCGAGAAGCGCCCCGAAAACGGCCCCGAACAGCACGAGCGCGATCCCTCGGGCGCGCCGCTCGGGCGGATACATGTCGCCGGCGGCGGTGCGCGACAGGAGCGCCACCCCGCTCGCGGCCCCCACGCCGATGAGCCCGCCGATGACCGCGGGGGCGAGCTCGCTCGAGGCCCCGAGAGCGGCGAGCCCGCAGCCCGCGGCCCCGACGAGGTAGCCGGCCCTGAGCACCGGAACGCGCCCGATGCGGTCCATCGCCCTGCCGGCGGGCAGCGCGGCAAGGGCCCCTGAGGCGAGCACGATCGCAGGCCCCAGCCCGAGCAGACCCTCGACACCGAGCACGATCACGAGCGTGATCGACGCCACGGCCGCCTGGAGCTGCAGCATCGCCGAGTTCGTGGCCAGCGCCGCCGAGAGGAGGGCGGTGTTGCGGCGGATGGGCAGGTCGAGGGGTTCTGGCACGGCGGGGCCAGCGTATCCGGCGCCTAGAGCGCGCGGAGCGCCGCCGTCAGCGCGGCGGCCACGAGCACGCAGGCGACGATCGAACCGCTGCGCCAGGCCACCAGTCCGCCCGCCACCACGCCGGCGGTCTCCGCGCCCGACCGCGAGCTCGGAGCCGTCCGCGAACGCCTGCGTGAATACGAGCGCGGCGAGGAGGGCCGGCGCAAGCAGCACGATCACGCTCGTGACCCAGAGCGGGATCTGGCGGCCGCCGAGCGCGATCGGGCCGGCAGCCTTGAGCAGCGCGGTCACGACAGCGCAGCCCGCCACCAGGACCGCGGACGGGCTCACCGCGGCGCTCCCTCCGCCTCCTGGGCCGCGAGCACGGCCGCCTGTGCCGACCGCGTGAGCCCGACCAGCGCGGCGAGGCTCGCCGCCAGCACCGGAATCCCGGCGGGCGCCACCGGCACCAGCGCCAGCGCGATCCCCGCGCCGAGCAGCGCGACGGCGACGGCCCGGCGGCTATGGGCCTCGCCCAGCAGCAGCGCGAGGAAGAACGCCGGGTAGATCGCATCGAGACCGAGCGCCTCGGGGTCGCCGAGCAGGTCGCCGCCGAGCGCCCCCGCGATAGTGCCTGCTTGCCAGGTCACGTACTGGGCGGCGCTCGCGCCGAACAGCAGCCAGCGGTCGAAGCTCCCGTCCCCGCGGGCGGCGAGCGCCCATGAGGCGTCGACCACGGCCTGACCCTGTGCGGCCCGCTTGAGCGGCCCGCCCGGCAGCGACGGACCGAACGCGGCGCCCATCGGCAGAAAGCGCGAGTTCATCAGGGCCGCGGCGCCGATCGCCGCGCCCACCGTCCCACCCTGCCCGACGATTGCGATCGCGGCGAACTGGGCGGAGCCCGCGAACACGATCAGCGACATTACGATCGCGGCGACCGGAGACAGCCCGGCATCCTGCGCGACGACGCCGAATGAGAGTGAGAGCAGGAAGCCCGCGATCGCGAACGGCGTGCCCGCCCGCAACCCTCGCCGGAAGGCTTCGCCGGCCGGGCCTGTGCTCAAGAAACCGTGCGCCGGAACAGGAAGAGGCAGATCACGGCCACCACTAGCGCGAGCACCGGAATCCCGAAGCCGATGACCCCAACGATCGCGAGCACCAGCCCCACCACCGCGACGGCGCCCGCGGCGCCGCCCGCGACGACAAGCCGATACGCCCGCTGCTCGCGGGACCGTCTGGAGGGAACGCGGCCGGAACCGGGTGTGAGGTCGCCCATGGCGTAACCGTAGTGGGTCGTCAAGCCCGCCGGCCCGCCCGCCCCGCGAGCCGGGCGGCGCGGGACTCGAGGTAGCGCTGCTCGGGGATGCTCAGCGTACGTCGTGCGGCAAGGCGGTAGCCGGCCTCGGCCGCCCCGTCGTCGCCGGCCATCTCGAGCAGGTGTGCTCGCACGGCGTCCACTCGGTGGTGCCCCTCGAGCCCAGGCTCGGCCTCCGCCTCGGCAAGCCGCTCGAGGCCGGCATCCGGGCCGTGGACCATCGCCACGGCGACGATGCGGTTGAGCGTGACCATCGGACCCGGCGCGAGCTTGTCGAGCAGCTCGTACAACCCGAGGATCTGGCGCCAGTCGGTGTCCTCCGGGCGGGCCGCCTCGTCGTGCACGGCGGCGATCGCGGCCTGCAGCTGGTACGGGCCGACAGGCGCGGTCGCGAGCGTCGCGGTGATCAGTGCGACCCCCTCGGCGATCGCTTGCGCGTCCCAGCTGCCCCGGTCCTGCTCGGCGAGCGGCACGAGGCTGCCGTCCGGCCGCGTACGCGCAGGGCGGCGGGCGTCGGTGAGGAGCATGAGTGCGAGCAGGCCCGCGACCTCGCCGTCCTCCGGCAGGCGCTCGTGCAGCTGCCGCGTCAGGCGGATTGCTTCCGCGGTGAGCTCAACGCGCTGCAGCGCCGACCCCGAGCTGGCCGTGTAGCCCTCGTTGAAGATGAGGTACAGCACCCGCAGCAGCCGCGTCCATCCGCTCTGCGCGCTCGGCCTCAGGCGGCATCCTGAACTGGGCGCCGCCGGCTTTGATGCGCGCCTTCGCCCGGCTGATGCGCTGCGCGACCGTCGCCTCCGGCACGAGCAGCGCCCGCGCGATCTCCGCGGTCCGCAGGCCGCCGACCGCCCGCAGGGTCAGGGCCACCTGGGAGGGCGTGGTGAGCGACGGGTGACAGCAGAGGAGCAGCAGGGTGAGCGTGTCGTCGACGTCCGGGATCGGCTCGCGCTCGGGTGGCTCCTGCGCGGCGGCGGTTTCCTCGCGGCGTCGCCGTGCCGACTCGTTGCGCCACAGCTCGGTCAGCCGCCGGGACGCCACCGTGATCAGCCACCCCTTCGGGTTCGCGGGCACTCCGTCCCGCGGCCACTGCACGGCGGCCGCGAGGAGGGCCTCCTGGACCGCGTCCTCGCAGCTGTCGAAGCCGCCTCGGCGCCTGACGAGCGTGCCGAGGACCTGCGGCGCCAGCTCGCGCAGCAGGTCCTCGATCACGGTTGCCTGGCTCACCTCTTCAACCATGTCGAAACCCTCACCGTAGTTTCGACATCCTCCAGGAAGGCGTCCACGGGGAGCCCGGCCAAAGGAGGCACGATGAACACGATTCAGCGCACGTCGAACGAGGCTGTGGAGCGCGCGACGGGTCGCGGCTACGAAGCGTGGTTCGACCTGCTCGACACCTGGGGCGCCGCCGGTCGCAAGCACGGCGAGATCGCTGCCTGGTTGATGGACGAGCACGGCGTGGACGGCTGGTGGGCGCAGACTGTCACGGTCGAGTTCGAGCGGGCGCGCGGCCTGCGCGAGCCCGGCGGCGGCCGCGACGGGTTGTTCTCGGCAAGCGCGAGCAAGACGGTGGCGGTGCCGGTCGAGCGCCTGTTCGCGGCGTTCGTGGACCCCGGCCTGCGCGCGCGCTGGCTACCGGGGGCGGAGCTGCGCGAGCGCACCACGCAGCCGGGCCGCTCGGCGCGCTTCGACTGGGAGGACGGCACAACCCGGCTCGTCGTCGGCTTCACCGCCAAGGGCGAGGCCAAGAGCCAGGTCGCCCTCGAGCACGAACGGCTGGCCGACGCCGAGGCCGCGGAGAAGGCGCGTGCGTACTGGCGCGACCACCTGGTCGCGCTCAAGCAAATGCTGGAGGAGTGAGGCCGCCGCCGGCTACGCGCAGAACGCGGCGGCCACGCGCGTGAGCACCTCGGCGCAGGCCTCGGTGTCGCGAACGCTGACCCACTCCTCGACCGCGTGGGCGCCTTCGCCGCTTGGGCCGAACAGCACCGTGGGGATCCCAGCCGCCGCGATGAACGCCGAATCCGCCCAGAAGCTCGCCCCGCTCAGCGGGGGCCTCGAGCCGAGGACGCCGGCAGCGGCATCCCGGAGGACGGAGACGATCTGCTCGCCCTCGCTCGTCTCGAGCGGCTCGCGGACGAGCAGCGTCCGTCGCGCCGCCTTCAGCACCGGGTCGGCCTCGCGGCAGCCGTCGAGCAGGCCCTCGAGCTCGCTCTCCACCTCGGGCGCGCCCTCGCCTGGCAGTGTGCGGCGCTCGATCCCGATCGTGCAGCGGTCCGGATAGGTGGCGAGGTCGCGGCCTCCGCTGATCACGGAGGCGTGCACCGAGCCCCGCCCGAGCAGTGGGTGACGGCACTCACCCAACTGCTCGTCGAGTGTGCCGAGCGCGGTCAGGACCGGGCCCGCCTTCACGATCGCGTCGATCCCGAGCTGCGGGCGGGAGCCGTGCGCCGCCCGCCCGGTCACCTCGATCTCGAGCCATGCAAAGCCCCTGTGGGCGATGGCGATCTCCATCTCGGTCGGCTCGGTGACGATCGCGGCGTCGGGCTCGCTGTCGAGGGAGCGCAGCGCCTCCTGCACCCCGATGCTCGCGTGCTCCTCGTCGGCCACCGCCGCCACGAGCACGTCTCCCGCAAGGTCCTGCGCGGCGGCCTCGCGGCAGGCGACCAGCGCGGCGGCGACGCCCGCCTTCATGTCATAGGAGCCGCGCCCGTGGAGACGTTCGCCGTCCATGCGCGGCTCGAAGGGCTCGCTCATCCCCTCGACTCCCACGGTGTCGAGATGCCCGCAGAGGAGCAGCGTTCGCCCCCCGCCGCTGCCGCGGGCGCGCACGATGACGCTGGGCCGGCCGGGCGTCCCCTCGAGCCGGTCGACCTCGAGGCCGGCGTCGCGCCCCCAGCCCGCGACGAAATCGGCTGCCTCGCCCTCGCCGGCGGCGCCGGGCTCGAGCGACGGGTTGACCGAGTCGATCGCGACCAGCGCGCGGGTCAGCTCGACCACGTCGGTAGCGCCCATGCGCTGCGGACGCTACGGGGTTGCGCGGCGGGGCGCGCCGCGGCGTGCGGCTGCGTTCAGTGCGCTGCGTGCTGTTAGGTTCGGTCTGCGGCCGACGACGGCTGGGAAGGGAGGGGCCAGGGCGCGGTGGCGAGCCCGAAACCCGGTGTTCCTCCCAACAAACCCGACCTGGTGTCGTCACACGACACCAAGTCGGGAACGTTCGGCAAACCAGCGTGGGCCGGGGTCCGCGCCCCTACGGGATCGCCGTATCCGAGATCGCCCGCGCGATCACCAGGCGCTGGATCTCCGAGGTGCCCTCGAAGATCGTGTAGATCTTGGCGTCGCGGTGCATCCGCTCGACCGGGAACTCGCGCGTGTAGCCGTTTCCGCCGAGGATCTGGATCGCCCGCTCGGTCGCCCACACGGCCACCTCGCCCGCCTTGAGCTTGGACATCGAGCCCTCGGCCGCATCGAAGGCCTGACCCGCGCGGCCCATCCAGGAGGCGCGCCAGACGAGTAGTCGTGCGGCGTCGATCTCCATCTTCATGTCGGCGAGCGTGAACGCGATCGCCTGGTTCTGGATGATCGGGCGGCCGAACTGCTCGCGCTGCTGCGCGTACTCGAGCGCGTACTCGTACGCCGCCCGCGCGATTCCGAGCGCCTGCGCGCCGACGGCCGGGCGGGTGACCTCGAAGGTCTGCATCGCGGCCTGGCGCTTGGAGCGTGTTCCCTCGCGCGCCCGCGCGAGGCGCTCGTCCAGCTTCTCCTTGCCGCCGAGCAGGCAGGAGCCGGGGATCCGGCAGTCGTCGAGGAAGACGTCCGCTGTGTGCGAGGCGCGGAGGCCGTGCTTCTTGAGCTTCGATCCCTGTTCGAGGCCCTTTGTCTCCGGCGGGACCACGAAGGCGGCCTGGCCCCGGGCGCCGAGCTCGGGCTCGACCGACGCCACGACAACGTGAACGCTTGCGATTCCGCCGTTGGTCGCCCAGGCCTTCTGCCCATTGAGCACCCACTCGTCGCCGGCCTCGTCGTAGCGCGCGCGGGTGCGAAGCGCCGAGACGTCGGAGCCGGCGTCGGGCTCGGATACGCAGAATGACGCGACCCTCGGCTCGTCGACGGTTCCGTAGCACTGCGGCACCCACTCTCCCAGCTGCTCTGGCGTGCCGGCAGAGAAGATGCCCGCGACCGCAAGGCTGGTGCCCATGATCGACATGCCGATCCCGGCGTCGCCCCAGAACAGCTCCTCGTTCACGAGCGGGAGCGTCAGGCCGCTCGGTGTCCGCCCAGAACTGGGCGAGTGCCTCGTAGCCGTAGAGGCCGATCTTGGCGGCCTCCTGGATCACCGGCCATGGCGTCTCCTCGCGCTCGTCCCATTCGTGGGCCGCGGGGCGAACGACGTTCTCGGCAAAGCCGTGCACCCAGTCGCGGACGTCGCGCTGGTCCTGGCTTAGCTCGAGCGAGAACGGGACGGTCACGGCGCTCCGATCTGTGTCGGCAGGTGATCGACGATGACAAGGGCGGACAGGACTCGAACCAGTAAGTAGTAGATGCCAGAGGGAAAAAAGCGCGCTCGGAAACGGCGAGGTGAGTGACGGAGTAAGGTAAGCGCTCGCAGATCAGGGCGGAGTAGCGCGCAGGATAGCCTCGCGCGAGACTATAATCTATGGTAAATTAGTAAAACAGATGAGTAAAAATGTAAGGGTGAGGAAGGCGGCAGAGAAATAAGGTAAGAAGATATGTAAGAGCGCTGGGAGAGGGGAAACTGGCAGGAAAGCGAGATAGACTTCTCAGAGGAAGATAGATACTGGCAGGAAGAGTTCTCAGACTTAGAGAGAAGAAGAGGCACTGTGGAACTAAGCTTATTCTTCTGGGGAGAGGATGATGTAGCAGACGGGATCTCTAAGTACATAGAAGAAGCTAAGAGAGAGGAGCAGAAGTACTTTCTGGATACGAAGCAGGTGGAAGAGGTAAGATACGAGGTTTATTCAGAAGCTTAATGTAAGAGGTGGAAGGAGTAGATGGTAGAAACAAGGAGAGAGGTTCGCTGATATAGAGAAGAGAGCTGAATGGGGTTTAAGGAAGGTATTAGGGAGGTTAGAGAAGATGTGAGAGGAGCTTAGGTGCAAGAAGAAGAGCAAGAACTCGAGATGAGATAGAGCTCTAACACATAGTCATAGAGGAGGAGCTGGCGCAGAAGGGGTAGCATTTCATCAAGAGATAATAGAGGAGAGATAGATAATGTAGGGTTTAAGGGAGGGAATGGAGAAGGTGGCTCAGGATGAGCAGAGTCACATAGGCTTAGGGGTAAAGCTGCTTCAGATTCTGAAGAGAGGATATAGACTGAAAGAAAGAGGTAGCGGATATGCTGAGAGAGGTGATATACTGGATGCAGCGGTGCTCGTATCGCAGGGCTGGGACCGCGGCTACACGGAGGTGTTCGGCTTCACGCTAGAGGAGATCGGAGCAGAGGGCGCGATGTAGCTAGAGAACAAGCTGCGCAGCGCGGGGCTCAAGATAAAAGATGTAATAGCTAGGATAAGAGCGTGATTCGCTGGCGGTTGAACAGGGGAACAGCAGGAGCGCGTCGGCAAGCCGCCTGTCGACGCTCGCGCATTGCTCGCTCGCGTCGCGGGTCGGAGCTCTGCTGGGTGAGTGAGCGTTGCATCTGGGTATAGATTGCGGGGTCGCACCACGCGCGTAGTAGTCTCTCAGCTCGGATCGTGGGGGAAGGGCTGCGCAGGTGAAAAGGGGCTGCACGAAGGCAGAGGGCGCGAGATAGTGTTAACAGCGAACCACCAGAGGTTGAGCGGCTTGTTGGGTAGCGGTTGCGGTCAGTAAGAGGGTTCGGCAGGTAGCGTAGCGAGCTTCGGTAGCAGAGAGCGCAGCAGCGAGGCGAAGTAACGCAGACGGCTCTGGCTGCGCTCGACGAGATTCTCACGGAGCTCGCTGGTATCGGATTCTAGGACGAGCGTCTGGCGTCGCCAGTAGGTGCGGTACAGGTACAGCGGGGTTCGGATTCAGCGTGTATCTACAGTGCGGCGGTAGCCGGAAAGCAGGGGGAAGCAGCTGGCAGGTCGGCAGTGCGATGGGCTCGCGGCTAATTCGACGACTTTCGCGGTAACGGCGTAGTTGAGCGCCGCGGGCGCGGGCGTGTAGAACGGCGGCGACGGTGTTCATCCACATGTAGTAGAGCTGCGGCTCGGGTCGGAGTGGATCTGCCGTGCTGGATGGCGAGCTGGCGCACACGGTCCGGTTGGATGAGACCGTAGAACAGCGGCCAGACACATTCACGTGTCAGCGTCGCCGCGGCTGACGGCAGCGAGCTGAGCCTCGGTGTGCTGCGCACGTAGATACTGATCTCGTCGGCGAACAGTCCGGCAGTGCGTCTTGCGACCACACCCGGAAGTGACGGTTGCGCACGAGACGCCCGCCTCGCGGGGGGTCGAAGCTCGCGATGCGGTAGGGCGGTGAAGAAGATAGAGCAGCTCATCCCGCACACGGCGGAGGGTGAGCAGAGCGGCCAGCCGGCCCCGGTGCGCGTCGTCCAGGTGAGCGCGGACAAGGGCTTCGACTGGGGCGACGCCGGGATCGGCGCCGTGGGCGCGCTGGCCCTCGTGGTCATCGCCACCGGTGCCGTGGTCGCCACCCGGCGGCGGCCAGACCCCGGCCACATCGCCGCCTAGCCGACCCTGTGACTAGCTGAGAGGAAGCGATCGATGACCAGGAAACATGCAATAGCCGGCGGCGTGGCCTGGCTGGCCGTGCTCCTTGCGACAGCTGCTCCGGCGAACGCTCATCCCACTGTCCGATCCGATGCGGTCATTGCCTGGAACGCGAGTGCGGGCAAGGCTGCGCGCGCCGCCTGCATCTCTCCCATCGACAACCCGCTCCACGAATCGCGCATGTACGCGATGACCCATGTGGCGATCCACGATGCCCTCAATGCCATCGACCGCCGCTCACAGCCCTATGCCCTCGACACAAAGGCGCGACGAGGCGCGTCTCCAGACGCGGCCGTTGCCGCGGCCGCCCGCGGTGTACTGGTGCCGCTGCTGGGTCAATCCCGCTCCCTTCCCGCCCGAGTGCGGCGCGGCGGGCACCGCAAGTGTGGAAGCGGACTACGCGGCGGCGCTCGCCGCCATTCCCAACGGTCGTCCCAAGACGCGTGGTCTCGAGCTGGGAGAGGCCGCCGCCGCGGCGATCCTCGCGCTGCGAGCCGGCGACGGGTCGGACACGCCGCTGCTGGACTTCGACTACACACAGGGCACGAACCCAGGCGAGTACCGCTTCACCCCTGAGCGCCCATTTGCGTTCGCGCCGGGCTGGGGCGGCGTAACCCCGTTCGTGCTTAGGGACAGCTCACAGTTCCGTCCAGGTCCCCCCTACCACCTGACCACGAGGAAATACACGCGTGACTTCGACGGAGGTCAAGCGTCTCGGAGGCGACGGGCAGACCACGCCCAGCGAGCGCAGCTCAGAGCAGACCGAGATCGCCCTCTTCTGGGTCGAGAGCTCCCCGCTGCAGTGGAACCGAATCGCTCGCACCGCCTCCGCGAGCAGAGGGCTCGATGCCTGGCAGCAGGCACGTCTGTTCGGGCTGCTCAACATGGCCCTCGCCGACGGCTACATCGGCAGCTTTGAAACGAAGTACCACTACAACTACTGGCGCCCGGTCACCGCGATTCGCCTCGCCGACAGCGACGGCAACCCCGACACGAGCGCCGACCCGACCTGGACGCCGCTGGTGGTCACGCCTCCGATCCCTGACTACGACTCGGCACACAGCGTCCAGGGAGGAGCAGCCGTCCGGAGTGCTGAAGCGCTTCTTCCGAACCGACAACATCGCCTTCAGTACATGCAGCCTGACGCTGCCGGCCGGGAGCACCTGCGACGACGAGTCGCCCGTCCTGCGTAACTACACCGGCTTCTCCCAGGCGGCGGAAGAGAACGGACTCTCGCGCATTCTCGGCTTCCACTTCCCCAAGGCGGTCGAAGAGGAAATCAAGATTCGGAGCGGCGGCCCGGCTACATCCTGTAGATCGGCGCCGCCCGCTCCGGGAGCGGGGCGTTTGCGCAGGCGCCAAGGGCGAGCCCGAGCACGCGCCGGGTGTCGAGCGGGTCGATCACGCCGTCGTCCCATAGCCGGGCGGTCGCGTAGTACGGGTTGCCCTGGTGCTCGTACTGGTCGCGCAGCTCCTGCCGGAACGCCTCCGCCTCCTCCTCGGGCCACTCGCGGCCGGCCGCCTCGGCCTGATCGGCGCGGATCGTGGAGAGCACCGTGGCGGCCTGCTCGCCGCCCATCACCGAGATGCGCGCGGCCGGCCACATCCAGAGGAAGCGCGGCTCGTAGGCGCGCCCGCACATGCCGTAGTTGCCGGCCCCGAACGAGCCTCCGACGATCACGGTGAGCTTCGGGACGCGGGTGGTCGAGACCGCCGTGACCATCTTCGCCCCGTCCTTGGCGATGCCACCCGCCTCGTACTCCCTGCCGACCATGAAGCCGCTGATGTTCTGGAGGAAGAGCAGCGGCACGCCGCGCTGGTCGCAGAGCTCGATGAAGTGAGCCGCCTTGAGCGCGCTCTCCGAGAAGAGGATCCCGTGGTTGGCGACGATGCCGACCGGATGGCCGTGGATGCGGGCGAACCCGCACACGAGCGTGGTCCCGTACTCGGCCTTGAACTCGTGCAGGCGGCTGCCGTCGACGATCCGGGCGATCACCTCGCGGGGGTCGTAGGGGGTGCGCGTGTCGGCCGGGACGGCGCCGTAGAGGGTGCCGGGGTCGACCGCGGGCGGCTCGACCGGGGCGCGCTCCCAGGGCGCGGGCGGCCGCGGTCCGAGCGTCGCCACGACCTGCCGCAGGATGCGGAGCGCGTGCTCGTCGTCGGCGGCGAGGTGGTCGACAACGCCCGACGTGCGCGCGTGAAGCTCGCCTCCCCCAAGCTCCTCGGCGCTGATGATCTCGCCGGTCGCGGCTTTCACGAGCGGCGGGCCGCCGAGGAAGATCGTGCCCTGGTTGCGGACGATCACGGTCTCGTCGCTCATCGCCGGCACGTAGGCGCCGCCCGCGGTGCACGAGCCGAGCACGGCGGCGAGCTGCGGGATCCCGCGGGCGGCCATCGTCGCCTGGTTGAAGAAGATCCGGCCGAAGTGGTCGCGGTCGGGGAAGACCTCGTCCTGGCGCGGCAGGAAGGCGCCGCCCGAGTCGACGAGGTAGATGCACGGGAGCCGGTTCTGGAGCGCGATCTCCTGGGCGCGCAGGTGCTTCTTGACGGTCATCGGGTAGTAGGTGCCGCCCTTGACGGTGGCGTCGTTCGCCACCACGACCGCCTCGCGCCCCGACACGCGGCCGACGCCGGTGATGATCCCCGCGGCGGGCGCGTCGCCGTCGTAGAGCCCCTCCGCCGCCAGCGGCGACAGCTCGAGGAACGGCGCGCCGGGGTCGCAGAGCCGCTCGACGCGCTCGCGCGGCAGCAGCTTGCCGCGCGCCACGTGACGCTCGCGGGCGCGCTCACCCCCGCCGGCCGCGGCGCTGCTCAGGCGCTCCCGCAGCTCGGCGACGAGCCGGCGCTGCTCGGCCTCGTTGGCCTCGAACTCGGGCGTGCCCGGGCGGACGTGGGTGGCGAGCACGGTCACGCGGGCACTGCCTCGTGCGGCTCCACCGCCGCGAGCTCCTGGCCGCGGGCGACGCGGTCACCCGTACGGACAGCGATGTCGCCGACCACGCCGTCGAACGGGCTCGCGATCGTGAGCTCCATCTTCATCGACTCGAGCACGAGCAGGATGTCCCCCTCGCGCACCTCCGCCCCCGCCTCGGCGCGCACGTCGAGCACAGTGCCGGGCATCGGCGCCTCGAGCGAGCCCGGAACGGCGCGCCGCTCATGCTCCTCGCCGGCCGGCGCCCAGCGGCTCGGCACGCCGCCGTCCACGAGCCAGACGGCCTCGCCGTCGCGGTAGACGTCGACGCGCCGGGCAATGCCGCCGGACTCGACCCGGAGCCCGCCGTCGTCAACGAGACGGGCGCGAAGCGCGCCCGCCGCGTACCAGCCCTCCCCGTCCGGCAGCACAGCGGCCTGCACGTCGCCGTCCGGCCCGGTCAGGCGGGCGCGCGCCCAGCCACGCTCGCCGGGCCGCCAGCCGTCGCGGTCCTCCCAGGGGTCGTCCGACGCGGGCCTGCCGATCAGCGCGACGAGCGCGAGCGCCGGCAGCTCCGGGTTCGGCGCCGGCCGCAGCTCGTCGCCGATCCGCTCGAGCAGGCCCGTGTCGAGATCGCCGGCGCGCACGTCCGGGCGCTCGAGCAGCGCGCTCAGGTAGGAGACGTTGGTGGCCGGGCCGACCACGCGCAGCTCGGCGAGCGCGCGGGCGAGGCGCGCCAGAGCCGCCGCGCGATCGGGCCCCGACACGATCAGCTTCGCCAGCAGCGGGTCGTAGTGCGAGGTGACCTCGACCCCCTGCTCGACGCCGCTGTCGAGACGCGCGCCGGCGGGCGGCGTCCAGGCGACGATGCGCCCGCTCGAGGGCAGGAACCCGTTCGCCGGGTCCTCGGCGTAGATGCGCGCCTCGACGGCGTGGCCGGACAGCGCCACCTCGTCCTGACCGAGCGGCAGACGCTCGCCCGCGGCCACGCGCAGCTGCAGCTCGACCAGGTCGAGGCCGGTGACCTCCTCGGTCACCGGGTGCTCCACCTGCAGGCGCGCGTTCATCTCGAGGAAGTGGAAGTCGGATGGGTCGTCCGCGGCCGCGATGAACTCGACGGTCCCGGCGCCGGTGTACCCGCAGCTCCGCGCAAGCTTCACCGCGGCGGCGCCCATCCGCTCGCGGAGCTCGGCGTCCACGACCGGCGAGGGGGCCTCCTCGATCACCTTCTGGTGGCGGCGCTGGAGGCTGCACTCGCGCTCGCCCAGGTGGATGACGTCGCCGTGCGTGTCGCCGATGACCTGGACCTCGATGTGGCGCGGGCGCTCGATCCACTGCTCGACGAGCAGCCGGTCGTCGCCGAACGCGGCCCGCGCTTCGCTGCGCGCCGCACGGAGCGCCTCGGGCATCTGGTCGAGAGCGTGCACCACGCGCATGCCCTTGCCGCCGCCGCCCGCCACGGCCTTGACCAGCAGTGGGAGGCGCTGCGATCCGGCCCAGTCCAGGATCTCGCCGTCCGTGAGCGCATCTCCGTGCAGCCCCGGCACCACCGGCACGCCCGCCGCCGCTGCCGCCTGCTTGGACGCGGCCTTGTCGCCGAGCAGCGCCATCGCGTCGGCCGACGGGCCCACGAAGACCAGGCCGGCGTCGGCGCATGCGCGCGGGAACTCGGGGCGTTCGGACAGGAAGCCGTAGCCGGGATGCACGGCCTCGGCGCCGGTCTCGCGCGCGGCGGCCACGACCCGCTCGACCCGGAGGTAGGACTCCGCCGCCGGCGCCGGGCCGAGCCGCACGGCCAGGTCCGCGGCGCGGACGTGCGGGGCATCCACGTCGGCGTCGCTGTACACGGCGACCCCCTCGATGCCGAGCGCGTGCAGGGTCCGGAGCACGCGCACCGCGATCTCCCCGCGGTTCGCGACGAGAACCCGGGAGAACAAGGTCAGGCTCCGAGCGCCCTGGCGATCACCATCTGCTGCACCTCGTCGGTGCCCTCGCCGATCGTGAGGATCTTGGCGTCGCGGTAGAAGCGGCACACCGGGTACTCCTCGATGTAGCCGTAGCCGCCGTGGATCTGGACGGCCTCCTCCGCCGCGCGCACGGCGAGCCGCCCGGTCTTGAGCTTGGCCTGCGCGGCGGTGAGGCTGAAGTTGCGCCCCTCGTCCTTGAGGACCGCGGCCTTGTAGGTGAGCAGGCGGGCCGCCTCGATCTCGGTGGACATGTCGGCGAGCTTCGCCTGGATCGCCTGGTACTTGGCGATCGGCTTGCCGAACGCGATCCGCTCCTTCGCGTACCGAAGCGCCTCGTCGAGCGCCCCCTGCGCGAGGCCGACCCCCAGCGCCGCCACGCCGATCCGCCCCCCGTCGAGCGTCTGCAGGAACTGCTTGAAGCCCATGCCGCGCGGGCCTACGAGGTTGTCCTCCGGCACGCGGCAGTCCTCGAAGCTGAGCGGCCGGGTGTCCGAGGCGTTCCAGCCCATCTTCCGGTACGGCTCCCCGATCTCGTAGCCGGGCGTGCCGTTCGGGACGAGCAGGTTCGAGATCTCGTCGTCACCGGTGCGGGCGGTGATCGTGACGAAGCCCGAGATGTCGGTGCCGCTGTTGGTGATGAACTGCTTGGCGCCGTTGATCACCCACTCGCCGCCCTCGAGCACGGCGCGCGTCCGGACGTTGCCCGCGTCGCTGCCCGCCTCGGGCTCGGTCAGCCCGAACGCGCCGAGGCGCTCGCCGGAGCAGAGCCGCGGCATCCACTCGGCCTTGAGCTCGTCCGAGCCGAACGCGTACACCGGCCAGGTGCCGAGGCTCGTGTGCGCGGCGACCGTGATCGCCACCGACGAGTCCACGCGCCCGAGCTCCTCGATCGCGATTGCATAGCTGAGGTTGTCGGCGCCCCCGCCGCCGTATTCCTCCGGGTAGGGCATGCCCATCAGCCCGAGGTCCCCGAGCTTGCGGACGATCTCGTAAGGGAACGACTTGGTGCGGTCGAGCTCCTCGGCGACCGGCGCCACCTCGCCCTCCGCGAATTCGCGGACGAGGTTGCGGATGGCCGCCTGCTCCTCCAACAGGTCGAAGCGCATTCGCGCAGAATACCGAATAATCGCTCTAAGTTAGAGTGTCCGTTCGAAGTTCATGGCCACCACCCCGCCCACACGCCCGGCTCTTCGCCGTCGCTACGACCGGCGCCAGGAGCGTGTGACTCAGGTTGCCGCGGAGCTGTTCGCGGAACGCGGCTACGACGCCACCTCGATGACGGACCTGAGCGACGCCACGGGGCTCGCGGCCGGCGGCCTCTACCACTACATCGGAAGCAAGAAGCAGCTGCTGTTCCGGATCTGCGACGAGCTGATGGAGCCGCTGCTCGAGGAGGCGCGGGCGATCGTCGCGACGGACGCCCCTGCCGATGTACAGCTCAGGGACCTCCTGCGAGCGTGGCTCGAGCACATCGCCCGCCACCGCCACCACATGATGGTCTTCCAGCAGGAGCGCCACCTCATCGAGCGCGACCCTCAGTGGCGCACCGTCCGCAGGCAGCGAAAGGACTTCGAGCTGATCGTCGACGACGTCCTGCGGCGCTGCGAGCTGGAGGGAACACACAGCTTTCCCGACCGCGCGCTCGCCCTGCGCGCCCTGCTCGGGATGGTCAACCACACCGCCTCCTGGCTGCGCCCGCGCGGTCGCCTCTCGCCCGAGCAGATCGCGGACGGGTACCTGGAGCTCCTCACCCCCAGCGATGCTCGCGCGTCCGCTCGTCGACCGGGAAGAACGACTCCACCCTGATCTCCTGGAGGGTGATGTCCTGCGGCGTGCCGACCGTGGTGACCATCGAGAAGTAGCTCAGCCGCAGGCCCTCCTTGGAGAACACCACGGGAAGCAGCGGCAGCGTCCCGGCGGAGAAGTCGGGGGTCCGCCAGGCCGCCGGGATGCCCGGCAGCGAGAGGACCTCGTCCAGCAGCCGCAGGGTCTCGGGATCGGGGATCCCTCCGACAGCTTCCCGGTGCACGCGCTGGATCAGCGCCTCGCCGGTCTCGTCCCAGTTCGCGACGTGCGGGCGCAGGCTCCGGAACATCAGCCGCACGACGTTCGGCGGATCGCCGGGATCGGCGCCGTCGAGCAGGAACGCGAACATGGAGGCAGCGGCGTCATTCGACCGCATCACGTTCCAGTGCCGGTCCATCACGACGGCCGGGAACGGCTCGTGGTGGGCGAGCATCTGCTCGAGCGCGGCGCTCACCTGGGACATCTCCGCCGCGTCGAGGCCGGTCTCGCGGTAGAGCGGGGCGTACCCCGCCGCCAGCAGCATCTGGTTGCGCTCGCGCAGCGGCACGTCGAGCGCTCGCGCGAGCGTCAGCACCATCTCGCGGCTCGGGTTGGCGCGGCCGCTCTCGACGAAGCTCACGTGCCGCGGCGTGACACCCGCCTCGGTCGAGAGCGTGAGTTGGCTCATTCGGCGCTCCCGGCGCCAGTGCTGGAGCAGCGTGCCGACCGGGCTCGTGGCCATCGAGGGGGACTGTATGGCGGGAGCGCGCCGCGCCGCACTTCTCTCGGAGGGAATTGAGTTGCCGCGCGCGGCGGCGCACCCTCTCCGGCATGGAGAACTTCACCATCCACACACCCGAGTCGGCACCCGAGGCGTCGCGTGAGGCACTCGACCGCCTCCGGACGAACGTCGGCTTCATCCCCAACCTCGCCGCGACGATCGCGGGATCCCCGACCGCCCTGCAGGGGTTCGTCGCGATGCAGTCGAACCTGCGCGGAAGCGACCTGGCGCCCGCGGAGAGGGAGATCGTCGGGCTTACGGTGAGCCGCGAGAACGCCAGTCCCTATTCGATGGCCGCCCACTCGACCTTCGCCGAGCGAGTGGGCCTCGCGTCCGAGGAGATCGCGGCGCTGCGCGCCGGCGAGAGGCTGACCGATCCGCGTCTCGAGGCGCTGCACGTCTTCACGGCCGAGCTGCTGGCGAGCCGCGGCCACGTATCGGCCGACCAGCTTGCCGAGCTGCTCGCAGCCGGCTACTCGCCCGAGAACGTGCTCGAGGTCGTGACGCAGGTGGCGTATACGACGATGGCCAACCTCGTCGCCAACATCGCCGCCACCCCGGTCGACGCGGCCTTCGAGGCACACGCCTGGGCCGCCGTGCCCGCCCAGCAGGGCTGAAGGCGCCAAAGGGAGTGAGCAGGGGTTTCGAATCGCCGCTTACGGTGAGGATTTGTGACGACTGCTGCATCGAATCCCTGAGGGGGCGATATGACAGAGTTGCAGCGTTACTTGGCCGAGGAGGTCGCCGAGGACCACGCCGACGGCATCATCACCCGGCGCGAAGCGATCAGGCGGCTCGGGCTGCTCGGCGTCACGGGAGCGACCGCGACCTCGCTGTTGGCCGCCGCCGGCGGTGCGGAGGCATCGGGTGGCCAAAAGGTGTCCCGGCGCGCGACGGGTGCGTCGCGCGGGGCGCGGGACATCGAGTGGGCTGCGGTGGCGACCGAGGCAATCACGTTCCCGGGCCCGCGTGGCACGCTGATGGCGGCCTGGGCGCCGGCGGAGCGGCCGCGCGGCGGCGTGCTCGTGATCCACGAGAACCGTGGCCTCAACGATCACATCCGCTCGGTCGCGGGCCGGTTTGCGGCGAGCGGCTACTCCGCGCTCGCCATCGACCTGCTCTCCGAGGAGGGAGGCACGGGCGCTTTCCCCGATGATGCCGCGGTGGCCGCCGCGCTTGCCGCCATCCCGCCGGAGCGGTTCGCGGCTGACATGAAGGCGGGCGTGGCTGAGCTCAAGCGCCGCGTGCCGAGGAAGCGGGTGGCAGCGACGGGGTTCTGCTTCGGGGGCGGCATGGTGTGGTTGCTGCTGACTTCAGGAGAGAAGCGCCTGGCCGCGGCTGCCCCGTTCTACGGGCCGTTCCCCGAGGGCGGCCAGTTGAGGCGCTCGAAGACCGCGGTGCTCGGCATCTACGCCGGGCTTGACGACCGCGTGAATGCGACGCGGGACGCCGCGCGCGCGGCGCTGGAGGCCGCGCGGCTCGAGCACCAGTTCGTCACGTTCGCAGGGGCGGGCCACGCGTTCTTCAACGACACCGGCGCCCGCTTCCATCCCGCCGCGATGGCTGAGGCGTACCACCGAGTCCTCAACTGGTTCGATCGGTTCGTCGCCGGAAATGGCGAGGGGAGGGACGAGGACGACTAGCTGACACTCGGACGCGGCTCACTCCGCCGCCGTCTGGTCCGGCCAGGGCTCTGGGCTGCCGGCTCGGACTGGCGGAGCGCCTCGCGCACCTCCTCGAAGGTGCGCCGGTTCACGAGCTCGACCGCCAGGCCGTCCCGCACCCTGATACCGCTGCCGAAGCGCAGCTCGACGTCCACCCCGCTGTCGCGCCCACGCGCGACGAAGCGAATCCCCGCGGCCACGATGTCGCCCTCCTCCTCGATCTGCTCGACCTCGATCCGGAAGTCCTCCCAAGGCTCGAGCATCTGGCGCCAGAACTTCCGGGCCCGCTCGAAGCCGCGGTACTCGGGAGCGAAGTCCGGGAACGCGCCCGAGGTGCGGATCACGATGTCCGGATCGAGCAGCTCGAGCCAGCCATCGAGGTCGCCCCGGTTCCAGGCGTCGTAGCCGGCACGCAGCAGATCGGTGTTCGACATCGCTCTTCTCAGCATTCCAGACCGAGCGGCCGCCCAATCTTGAGCTTATATGCCTCATTGGTTATATTCGACCACATGACAGCCGTCGAGGCGATCGCACAGCCCACCCGCCGGCGGATCCTCGACCTCCTGCGCGAGCGCGAGCGGCCCGTGGGCGAGCTGGTCGACGTGCTGGGAGTGAGCCAGCCGGCCGTGTCGAAGCACCTGCGCGTGCTGCGCGAGGTCGATCTGGTCGGCGTCCGCGTGGACGCCCAGCGCCGCCTGTACCGCGTGCGCCCGGAGCCGCTCGAGGAGCTCGACGCCTGGCTCGCGCCCTACCGGCGGATGTGGTCGACCAGCCTCGACGCACTCGAACGGCACCTCGACGAAGGGAACGACACCACATGAACGGCACCTATCAAGAGATCGACGGCCGCCCGGCGCTGCGCTTCGAGCGCTCGTTCTCCCAGCCCGTCGAGCGGGTCTGGCGCGCCGTGTCCGACCCCGATGAGATGGGCCGGTGGTTCCCGGCGCGCGTCACGTCCGACCTGCGGCCCGGCGGGGCGATGTCGTTCGAGTTCGACGACCCGGATGCGCCGCCCACGACCGGCGAGGTGACCGAGCTGGACCCGCCTCGGCTGCTCGAGTTCAAGTGGGGCGACGAGCTGCTCCGCTTCGAGCTCGGGCCCGAGGGCGAGGGCAGCCGGCTTGTCTTCACCCATTTCATCTCCGAGCGTGAGCAGGCGGCCAGGGACGCGGCCGGCTGGGAGATGTGCCTGGGCGAGCTCGGCCGGCACGTGGCCGGCGAGCCCGCGTCCGCGCCGGGGATCGGGGTCACCCCCGAGTGGCGGCGGCTCTACGACAAGTACATCGAGAGCGGGCTGCCCTCGGGGGCCCCGGTCCCCGGCGACGCCTAGAACGCTCAGGCTGTCGCGCGAGCCGGCGTCAGGGTCCGGCTCTCGTAGCCGAACTGCGAGAGGTCCATGATCGGCCTGACCTCGATCGAGCCGGTGCGCATCGGGACCTTCTGCGCCCATTCGAGCGCCTCGTCCTTGCTCGCGCACTCCAGCAGGCAGAAGCCCCCGAGCTGCTCCTTCGACTCCGCGAACGGACCGTCGCTGACGATGCGCTCGCCCTCGCCGCGCAGCTGCAGGGTGGTAGCCGCCGAGCTCTCCTCGAGCGGCTCGCAGGCGATCAGCGCACCGGCGTCGGCCGCCTCTCGGTCGAACGCGCTCCAGCGCTCCAGCGCGTCCCGCATCTCCTCGGGAGAGCTGTCCGCCATCGCGCCCTCCTCGATGATGAACGTGAGCAGGTACTTCATCGTTCCTCCTTCGATCGGAGCGGCGCCCCTCGCCGCTGCACCCTAACGACGAACGGCGGGCGTCGAGATCGACAGGCCCGCCCGCGGGAGCGTCAGGAGGGCCCGCGCAGATCGCGGAAGGCGGCCAGCAGGGCGGCGCGCGTTTCCGGGTCGGGCGGAGACTCGGGGACCTCGTGCAGCGAGCCGACCAGCCGGCGCATGTCCTCCAGGTAGCCGCTGCAGCCGTCGCAGCCGGCGAGGTGCTCCTCCATGCGGACGCGCTCGGCCTCGGGCAGCACGCCCTCGAGGTAGTCGGTCACCAGCTCGACGAACTCGCGGCACTGCAGCGGGTCCTGCGGCTGGTCTCGCCCGCGCCGTCGCCAGAGGCGCATCAGCGTCCCACCTCCACGAGCGGCACGAGCGCCGCGCGCACCCGGCTGCGTGCGCGGTGCAGCAGCACGCGCTGGTTGCCCTCGCTCAACTCGAGCAGCTCGCAGACCTCTCCCGCGGGCAGCCCCACGAGGTCCCGGAGCGTGATCACGGCGCGCTGCGCCGGCGCCAGCCGTTCGACGGCGCGGAGCAGGTGCTCGCGCAGCTCGGCGCCGAGCAGGCTCGTTTCCGGATCGCTGTCGAGCCGCGGCGGCGCGCTCGCCCAGTTTCCGTCGCGGGTGAACTCAACCGGCTCGACAGCGGGACTGTCGTCTTGCTCGAGTGCCGAGAACGGAAGATCGCGCGCGTCGCGGAGGGCACGCGTGCGCGCGCGGTTGACGAGGATGCGGAAGATCCACGTGCGCAGCGAAGAGCGGCCCTCGAAGCCGTCCAGCCCGCGGACGACGCCGAGCCACGTCTCCTGCACGACGTCCGCCGCTGCAGAGTCGGTGCGCACGTAGCTCCGCGCCACCCGGCGCAGCGCTCCGTCGTAGCGCGCGACGAGCGCTTCGAAGGCTCTCTCGTCCCCAGCTCGCAGACGTTCGAGAAGAACAAGATCGTCCTCCACGGCGCGTCCGACCCTACAGCGCGGGCGGCGCACCGGCCAAGCGGTGCGCCGCCGGCCATCAGCGGTAGTCCGGGTTGGCGAAGTCGATGCGACAACCGGCATCCCCGGGACAGTCCCGCGACTCGCGCCGGCGTTTCAGGTTGCGGCCGTCTGCGAGTCTTGGCTGCCGTGCCCAGCGAGCGACGTCCAGCGATTCTTGCTGTCGATGACGAGCCGGCCGTGCTCGGCGCCGTCACCAGGGATCTGCGCCGCGGCTTCGGCGAGCGCTACCGGGTGCTGCGGGCGGGCTCCGGGGCCGAGGCACTCGACGTGCTCGGCGAGCTGCGCGCCCGCGGCGACCAGGCGGCCATGCTGATCGCGGACCAGCGCATGCCGGGCATGTCCGGCACCGACTACCTGGTCCAGGCGCGCAACCTCGTGCCGGACGCCAAGCGCGTGCTCTTGACCGCCTATGCAGACACCGAGGCGGCGATCGCCGCCATCAACGACGTGGCGCTCGACTACTACCTGCTCAAGCCGTGGGATCCGCCGGAGGAGCAGCTCTTTCCCGTCATCGACGACCTCCTCGAGAGCTGGGAGGCCGGCGCAACGCTCGAGGCAGGCGGGGTTCGGATCGTCGGCCATCGCTTCTCGCGGGACAGCCATGACCTGCGCGACTTCCTGGCCCGCAACCGCGTGCCGGCGCGCTGGATGGACGTGGAGCGCGACGGGGAGGCGCGCGAGTTGCTACAGGTGGTCGGCGTCGACGAGGATCGCCTGCCGGTCGTGCTGCTCGAGGACGGCTCGGTGCTGGAGCGGCCCACCGTGCTCGAGCTGGCCGAGCGTCTCGGGGTGGCTGTGCAGCCGGCGCAGGAGCACTACGACCTCGTGATCGTCGGCGGCGGGCCCGCCGGGCTTGCCGCCGCCGTCTACGGGGCGTCGGAGGGCCTGCGCACGGTGATGGTCGAGCGCGAGGCGCCCGGCGGCCAGGCGGGCCAGTCGAGCCGGATCGAGAACTACCTCGGCTTTCCTTCCGGACTGAGCGGCTCGGACCTCGCGCGCCGCGCGACCGACCAGGCGCGGCGGCTCGGCGCCGAGCTTCTGACCGTCCAGGACGCCGTCGGCCTGCGCGCCGAGGGAGCGGGCCGGATCGTGGAGCTGAGCGGCGGCGGCGAGCTGAGCGCCAACTGCGTGCTCGTGGCCTCCGGGGTCTCCTACCGCCAGCTCGACACGCCCGGCTTCCCCGAGCTCACCGGAGCGGGCGTCTACTACGGGGCCGCGTTGGCCGAGGCACGCTCGTGTGAAGATCAGCAAGTCGTGGTGATCGGCGGCGCTAACTCCGCCGGACAGGGCGCGGTGCACTTCAGCGAGTTCGCCGCAAGCGTGACGATGCTCGTGCGTGGCCCCACGCTCGAGCGATCCATGTCGCACTACCTGATCGAGCAGCTCGCCGAGCTCGGGAACGTCACCGTGCGCACCGAGACGGTCGCGACGGCGGCCGAGGGCGAGGACGACCGGCTGCGGCGACTGCGCATCCGCGGGCCCGACGGCGATGAGTCGGCCATCGACGCGGACGCCTGCTTCGTGTTCATCGGCGCCTCGCCGCGCACCGACTGGCTCGAGGGCGTCGTCGCGCGCGACGGGCGCGGGTTCATCCTCGCCGGGCCCGACGTGCAGACAAACGGCTGGCCGCTGGCGCGCGACCCCTATCCGCTCGAGACGAGTGTGCCGGGTGTCTTCGTCGCGGGCGACGTGCGCGCGCGCTCGATCAAGCGCGTTGCAAGCGCGGTGGGCGAGGGCTCGATGGCGGTCTCGCTGATCCACGAATACCTTGCCCAGGCATGAGCGAGCCCGTCACGCTCGCCGAGCTGCGCTCCGTCGATCTCTTCGATGACATCGACGACGAGCAGCTCGCCGAGTGGGTCCCCGTCGCGAGCGCGGAGGAGCTCGAGCCGGGCGACCTGATCTTCGAGCAGGACGAGGATCCACCGGGGCTGAAGCTGCTTCTCGAGGGCGAGTCGATAGTCGTTCGCATCGAGGGCGAGCGCACCGAGCCGGTCGGGCGTCAGATCGCGCCGACCTGGATGGGGGCGATAGCCGTGTTGACCGGCGGGCCGCTCGGAGTGCGCATGAAGGCGGACACGCCCAGCCGCGTCGCGCTGGTCAAGGCTGACGACTTCCGCCGCCTTGCGTTCTCGCAACCGGCGGTGCACCAGCGGGTCATGCAGCAGGTCGCCCCCGTGATGAGCCGGATCACCGGCATGGAGCAGAACCGCGAGCGGCTGGCTTCGCTCGGCACGATGGCCGCCGGTCTGGCGCACGAGCTGAACAACCCGGCCGCGGCGGCGCGCCGGGCCGCCGCCCAGATGGAGGAGGCGCTCGAGGTGATCGGCTCGACCATGGGCCGCTTCGTCGACTCCGGCATCGAGCGGGAGGAAGCGAGTGCGCTGGTCGCGCTCCAGCAGGAGGCGCTGGCGGGTGCGGAGGAGCGCACGGCGCTCGACACACTCGACGTGGCGGACGCGGAGGAGGAGCTGATCGCCCGTCTCGAGGAGCTTGGCGTCCCCGAGCCCTGGCGGCTTGCCGAGCCGCTGGCCGCTGCGGGCGTCGACCGCGCCTGGCTCGACCGGGTGAGCACGCTCGCCGGGTCGGCCACCGACGCCGCCGTCGGATGGGTGGCGGCGACGCTGACCGTCCGCGGCCTCGCCGGCGAGCTGCAGGAGTCGACCAAGCGGATGTCGGACCTGGTCGGGGCGGTCAAGTCATACGCCTACATGGACCGCGGCGACCTCGTCGAGGTCGACCTGCACGAGGGCCTCGAGACGACGCTCGCGGTCCTCGGCCACCGGCTCAAGCACACGGAGATCGAGATCGTGCGCGAGTACGACGAGAGCCTCCCGAAGCTGACCGTGCGCGGCTCAGAGCTGAACCAGGTCTGGACCAACCTGCTCGACAACGCGATCGATGCGCTCGGCGACCGAGGCACGATCACGATCAGCACGCGCAGCGAGGCCGGCGGCGCGCGGGTCGAGGTCAGCGACGACGGTCCCGGCATCGCGCCCGAGAACCGCGAGCGCGTGTTCGACTCGTTCTTTACGACCAAGGAGGTCGGTCACGGGCTCGGCCTCGGCCTGTCGACCGCGCACCGCATCGTCGTCGACCGCCACCACGGCACAATCACGGTGGAATCCGAGCCGGGCGCGACCAGCTTCCGCGTCTGGCTGCCGCTCACGCAGAGCTGAGGGCCCGCACCGAGGTTTCAGTCGTGCCTGTGGGAGCCCGGCTGGGTCAGCCCGCTCTCGTAGGCGAAGATCACCGCCTGGACGCGGTCGCGGACGTCGAGCTTGGCGAGTATGCGCTTCAGGTGCGTCTTGACCGTCGATTCCTCGATCACGAGGTGGGCCGCGATCTCGGCGTTGGAGAGGCCTCGGGCCACCTGCTCGAGCACTTCGGTCTCGCGCGCGGTGAGCTCCTCGAGGCGCGGGTCTCGCTCGGCATCGGGTGAGGGCATGCCGGCCATCTGCTCGATCACCCTGCTCGTGACCGACGGGGACAGGAGCGAGTCGCCGGCGGCGATCGTGTGAATCGCGGCGATCAGCTCCTCCGGCCGCGTGCGTTTGAGGAGGAATCCCGAGGCGCCTGCATTGAGCGCCCCGAAGATGTAGTCGTCCTGCTCGAAGGTGGTCAGGATCACGACCTTCACCTCGGGGAACGCCGCCAGCACCTCCCTGGTGGCGGAGATCCCGTCGAGGTCCGGCATGCGGACATCCATCACTACGACGTCCGGCTTGAGCAGGCGGGTCCGGTAGGCGGCCTGGCGTCCGTCGTCCGCCTCGCCCACGAGCTCGATTCCCTCGTCGCTCGCGAGCACCCCGCGCAGCCCGGCGCGCATCAGGGCGTCGTCGTCGACGATCAGCACCTTCACGCGCGTCGGGGTCATGCCGGCTTGTCCGCGAACGGCAGTCGTGCGTGGAGCTGGAAGCGCCCGTCGCGGGACCCCGCCTCGAGGCTGCCGCCGAGCAGGGCCGCGCGCTCGCGCATGCCGATGACCCCGTGCCCGCCCCCACTCGCGTGGTTCGAGCGCTCGCGCGGCAGCGGGTTCTCGACATTGACCTCCAGCGCGTCGGGGCGGTAGGCGAGCTCGACCTGCGCGCTGCCGTCGCCGTGGCGAGCCGCGTTGGTCAGCGCCTCCTGCAGGATCCGGTACGCGCCGCGGTCGACCCCCGGCGGCAGCGGACGCCGCTGCCCGCTCACCTCGGTGGTCACGCGCAGGCCCGCCGCCCGGTGCCGCTCGACCAGCCCGTCGAATGCGGCGAGGCCGGGTGGCGGCTCCACCTCGTTGCCGCCGAGCGGGAGCGCGGCGTGCTCGCGCAGGACGCGCACCATCTGATCGATCTCGGCGACCGACTCGCGCGCGACCTCCTCGATCGTCGCGAACGCCTCGCGGGCGCTCTCGGGATCGTCGGCGGTCTTGAGGCGCCCGAGACCCGGCGTGTACGAGGATCACGTTCATCGCGTGCCCGGCCGAGTCGTGCAGGTCGCGGGCGATGCGCCCGCGTTCCTCGGCGGCTGCCAGGCGGCGCTCGCGCTCGGCCTCGCGCTCTGCCTGCAGCGCGCGCTCCTCGAGCTCGGCCATCCGCTCGCGCCGCAGCCGCGTTCGGTCACCCGCCACCCAGGCGCCGGTCCAGAGCGGGACCCCGAACAGCATCCCCGTGTCGAGGAACTCGCCGCTGGCCGCCAGATGGCCGGCGAACACGGCGACCACGAGCCCCAAGGCGAGTGCCATGCCGGACCGCGTCGGCGTGCCCGTGGCCGCCACCCAGTAGAGCGCCAGTGTTGGGCCGAGCGGCGGGCCGGCGGGATCCGCGACCAGGTGCAGACCGATGCTGGCCAGCCCGGTGAAGACGAAGACCACCAGCGGCGCCCGCCGGACCCAGATGAGCGGCAGCGCAGTGAGCGCCGTGAGCAGCACTGCTGCGACGCCGACGTCGCCACCGCCGTGCTCGTTCTCCCCCACCGCGAGCAGGGCAATCGACCCCGCAAGCACGGCAACCGCGATCGCGGCGTCGAGCAGGAGGTCGTTGCGGTTCTGCCGCTCAGAGGTCATCTCGAGGCGAGCGTAGCGCTCCCCCGGCGCGCCGCAATCGCCCCTGGGATGGAGCGCGGGGTCCACCTCAGGGGGGACCCAGAATCACCCTCGCGAGCGTTCACGGCCCGGCGTGCGCGACCTACCGTCGCCGGCATGATGTCGTCACTAACACGCTGGGTCCTCAGGCACAAGCGCACGGTCGTAATCACCTGGATCGTGCTGACGATCGCCGGTATCGCGGCCGCCGGCCCCGCCTCCGACGCGCTCGAGACGGAGTTCTCCGTCCCCGACAAGGAGGGCTGGGAGGCCAATGTCGCGATCGCGGAGCGCTACAGCGGGGACCGCAACGGCAGCGACCCTCTGCTGCCGGTGGTGACCCTTCCGCAGGGTGAGACGGTCCGTTCGCCGGGCGTCCGCGCCGACCTGGAGCGCGTCGACGCGCGCCTGGATCAGGCGCTACCCGGAGCCCGGATCGCCTCCTATACCTCGACCGGCGACAGCGCCTTCGTCTCGAAGGACGGTCGCACCGTCTTTGCTCTCGTCTATCCGCGTCCCGACCCCGGCTCTACGTTCGGCGAGAACCCGCAGGCCGAGAAGGCCGCCAGCCAGGCGTTGAAGGGAACCGAGGTCGGCGGCCGGCCGGTGCACCTGACCGGGTTCGACGCGCTCGCGGAGGACAGCGGCAGCGACAGCGAGGGGCCGGGGGTGCTCCTCGAGGCGGTGCTGGGCGCGCTCGGCGCGCTCGTAGTGCTCGCCTTCGTGTTCGCGTCCTTCCTCGCCTTCGTGCCTCTGGTGATGGCGTTCGTGTCGATCATGACCACGTTCCTGCTGCTGCTGGGCCTCACCGAGCTCACCGCCGTGTCGCCCATCGTCCAGTTCCTGATCGCCCTGATCGGGCTTGGCGTGGCGATCGACTACTCGCTGCTCGTCGTCACGCGCTGGCGCGAGGAACGCGCGCACGGCCGCAGCGGCGACGAGGCGGTTCAGCGGGCGATGGAGACCGCCGGCCGCGCGGTCGTCTTCAGCGGCGTGACCGTGGCGATCGGTCTGCTGGCTCTGATCGCGCTGCCGCTGCCGTTCCTGCGCTCGATGGGCTACGGCGGCATGCTGATCCCGCTCGTCTCGACCGTCGTGGCGATCACGCTGCTCCCCGTCGTCCTGGCCAAGCTCGGCCCGCGCCTCGACTGGCCGCACCGGCGCACAGACGACAAGGCGAGCCGCGCCTGGACGCGCTGGGCCGAGGCCGTCTCGCGGCGCCGCTGGCTCGCCGCGGGCGCCGGCATGGCGGTCATCGTCGCGCTCGCCTTCGCCGCCACCGACCTCCAGCTCGGCACGTCTGACGCCGACACGGTCGCTCGCTCGGGCGACGCCAAGCAAGGCCTAGTGGCGCTCGAGCGTGCGGGCATCGGTGAGGGCGCTCTCCTTCCCCACGAGATTCTGGTCGAGGGCGACACGAACCCCGAGCGGGTCGCGGCCGATCTGCGCGGCGTGGACGGGATCCACGGCGCGGTCGCGCCCGATGACGCATCCTGGCGACGCGGCGAAACAGCGCTCGTCGAGGCGATCCCGGTACCCGACAGCGGCTCCGACGAGGGCGGGGCCACGCTCGACGCCGTCCGCGATACGGCGCATGCCGCGGGCCCGGACGTGCGCGTCGGCGGCCAGCCGGCGGCGAACGCCGACTTCGTCGACGCCGTCTACGGCAGCTTCCCGCTGATGATCGCGCTGATCACGATCACCACCTTCATCCTCCTGGCCCGGGCGTTCCGATCGCTGCTGCTGCCCGCCAAGGCGATCGTGCTGAACGTGCTCAGCATCGCGGCCGCCTGGGGCGTGCTGGTCCTCGTCTGGCAGCAGGGTTACGGCTCGGAGCTGATCTGGGACATCCAGGCCACCGGCTCGATCCCGTCCTGGATGCCGCTCATGGTCTTCGCCTTCCTGTTCGGACTGTCGATGGACTACGAGGTGTTCATCCTCAGCCGCATGCGTGAGGAGTACGACCGCACAGGCTCGACGCAGACGGCCGTGGTACAGGGGATCGGCCGCACCGGGCGTCTCGTCACGAGCGCCGCCCTGATCCTGTTCCTGTCGTTCACCTCGATGGCCTCCGGGCCGGAGACCGACGTCAAGATGCTGGCCACGGGCCTCGCGGCGGGAATCCTGATCGACGCGACCGTGATTCGCGCACTGATCGTGCCGGCTGTGATCGCGCTGATGGGGCGCTGGAACTGGTGGCTGCCGAGGTGGCCCGCCCGCGTGTTGCGCGTCGCCCCCTCGTTGCCGCCGAGGCCGGCACTGGGAAAGGAGAGCTAGGGTATCCGGCGAGCACCTCATTCGTTCTGACCCGAGGCGTCCAGCCGGCGCTGAGGCTTCGCCAACACGAGATAGGCCAGCCCGACGGCTGTGATGAGCGCGAGGACGAGCGGCGCCGCCCAGACCTGGTAGAGCGGGGCGTCGGGCGGCGCCAGCGACTCTCGGGGCCACGCGATATTCACCGTCTCGAAGGCCAGCCAGAGAACCGCCAACGCGTTGATCACCATGCCCATGCGCCCGAGCTGAACGCGGCCGGCGGGCTTCCACGTCCCGCGAACGCGGGCAATCAGCGCCGCGAGCGCGATCAGCAGGAAGGCGACGTAGATCCCTGCCGTCCCGAACGTGATGAGGCTGCCGACCGCGGCCGAGTTGCAGACCGAGGAGCAATCCCAGGCAGGCAATCACCGCGGTCACGATGATCGCGCCGATCGGCACCCGGCGGCGATCGACCCTCCGCAGGAACCCCGATCCCGGTAGCGCGCCGTCGCGCGCGACCGAGTACATGGTTCGCGCGGTCAGGGCCTGAGCGGCCATGCCGCAGGCCAGGAACGCAATCAGGACGACGGCGGCGAACGGCTTCGACGACCACGATCCGAACGAGGTGACCACCGCGGTGGTCACCGGATCGAGATCCTCGCCCGCCACCACCGACGCCGGGTCGGGGTGCGCGAGGGTGGCAGCGACCGCGTTCAGGATGACCAGCGTTCCGACGCTCAGCAGCGCGATCCAGATCGCTCTCGGGACATGACGGGCCGCGTCGCGCGTCTCCTCGGCGGCGCTCACGCACGCATCGAAGCCGATGAAGACCCAGCCTCCCACCGCAAGCGCGGCAAGCATGCCGGCGCCGACCGATCCGCCGGACAGCGCCTCCGCCCCGAGCGTGTCGGTGAGGATCGAGACGTCCTGTTCGCGAAAGACGAACAGCAGGGCGAGCCCGATGCCGATCGAGGCGACGATCTCGGCGGCGATGCCGGCCTTGACCATCCGGCTCAGGACGCCGATTCCGATCGCTCCTGCGGCCGCGCACACCAGGACGAGGACCATCCCGGTCACGACGATGGCGTCGGCAGTGGCCTCGATTCCGGTCAGGGTCAGGGCCCAGGGGGCGCCGAGGTAGGCAATGGTCGTGTTCGCCACCGCATAGGCGCAGACCGCAACCCAGCCCGTGAACCAGCCGTACGAGCCGCCGATCAGGCGGCGGGTCCATTGGTACGCCCCGCCCGCGATCGGGAACTCCGAGGCCAGCTCCGCGTACACGGCGAGCAGCAGGCACTGGCCGGCGAGCGCGACCGGGAGCACCCACAGCCACGCGGGTCCGGCGACCAGCGTTCCGACCAACACCACCGCGTACAGCCCGACCACCGGCGAGATGGCGGCGAAGCCCAATGCCACGTTGTCGAAGATCCGCAGACGCCGTTCGAGCTCCTGCCGGTAGCCGAGCTCGCCAAGCCGGGCCGCATCGGCGTCGATCTCAGCCGGCGCCACCGCCGAGCTCACGGCGCGTCCGTGAGCCCCGGGCCCTCACGCCTCTCGTGTTCGACGATCCGTGCGACCTCCACGCGCGAGGAGGCACCGAGCTTGACGAACAGGTTGCGGATGTGCGACTCGACCGTCTTCTTGCTGAGGAACAGCTTGCTCGCGATCTGCGGATTGGTGAGACGGTCCGTGATCAGCTCGGCGATCTCGCGCTCCCGCTTTGTAAGCGAGGCCATGCCGGAGTCGTCGGCCGTCGCCGGTCCGCGCACCTCGGCGCGGGCGCCGAGCTTGCGCAGCTCGCGGCGCATCTCGTCGCGGAAACGCACCGAGCCGCAGCGGTCGGTTTCTCGCTCGGCCTCACGGAGCGCGTCGACCGCGCCGGCGCGGTCGCCCGCGGCCGCCAGCGCCTGGCCCGCCAGCCCGCGTGAGAAGGCTGCCTGGAGGCGGGCTCCCACGGCGGCGGCGTCACGAGCGGAGCGGTTGGCGGCCCGTGCCGCCTCGTCCGCCTGCCCTGCGGCCAGAAGCAGGGCAGCCCGCGCGCGGCCGGCGACGGCGTGAGGCACGCGCAGGCCGAGTCGCTCGGCGTTGTCCTCGGCCCGGCGTGCATACCCGTCGGCGGCCTCGAGGTTCCCGCTCGCCAGCTCGACGAGCGCGAGGGTCTCCCAGTCGAAACAGCGCTCCACGGGGATCTTGTGCTCGAGCTCATCCGAGCCCAGCGCCTGCATCTCTTCTCGTGCCCGCTCGACCTCACCGGCCTCGAAGCGCGAGCAGGCGATCTGCCAGCCGGGCCCGCCGCCGGCGGAGGGCATCGTGGCGCCCGCCAGCCGCCCGCCGACCTTGGCGCTCTCCTCCCCCGCCGCGATGGCGGCGTCGAGATTTCCGGAGTAGTAGTGCGCCCACCCGAGCTCGAACAGCGCCCAGAAGAGGTAGTGGGGATTGCCCGCCAGGCGCGCCGCCTCGATGGCGGTCTCGCAGAGCTCGACGGCCTCGGCCATGCGTCCCTGCATTTCGAAGGGGAAACCCTTGACCAGCATCATCGGGACGAGCAGTCGTCCCTCGCCGGCCGCTCGGGCGATCGCGATGCCCCGATCGACGTGCGCGATCGCCTCCTCGTAATGCTCGAGATAGTTCTCGGCCCAGCCGAGGTAGTAGAGCGCCTCCAGGCGCGGCGTCAGCTCCGCGTCGGAAAGGCGGTCGACGTGCTCGAGCGCCTCCTCGCGGTGCTCACGCGCGGCGTCGATGTCTCCCGCGGCGGCCTCGCCCAGGCACAGCGCGGATGCGGCGGCGGCGATCAGCGCACGGTCGCCGACGCCACGTGCGGTCTCCAGCGCCCCGCGGCCCATCTCCAGCGTCTGCGCGAAGTCGAGCTGGTACAGGCCGTCGACAGCAAGCTCGATCTGCAGCGCGGCAGCCGAAGCGGTGGAGCGGTCGGGAACATCGTCCCACGCGCGCGCGAGGCGGCTGTGAGCGTCGTCGTGGCGGCCCTGCCAGTGCTCGACGGCCGCGCAGAGCGTCGTCAGGTCGACCCTCCGGACGACGGATTCGGCCGGGAGGAGGTCAATCGCTTCCAGCAGGGTGGCGCGGCAGCGCTCGAGCTCGCCCCCGGACCGCAACGCGGAGGCGAGCGATGCGCGGATCGATACCTGGCGTTCCGAATCTCCGCTTGGAAGGAGACGCAGCGCCGCCTCGAACCAGCGCGCGGCCGCTTCGGGGGCGCGCGGAGCCGCGCTCCGCCCGGCCTCCAGCAGTAGCTCGATCGCGGCCGCGTCGCCCTGACCCGCCGACCGCTCGACGTGGTGCGCCCGCTCGGCCGCGTCCGCCCCGCGCGCCGCCAGCGCCTCAGCTGCCCTGGCGTGGGCGGCCAGGCGCCAGCCCTCGCGCAGCGACTCGTACACGGCACGGCGCACAAGCGGATGGCGGAAGACAAAGCGCCGCGGCACGTCTGTCGGCCGGATGAGGTCGGTGTCGAGCAGGTCGTCCAGCGCATTCAATGCCTCGGCCCCCTGCAAGTCGCCGATCGCAGCCGCGAGATCGACCTCGAAAGGCTCGCCGGCAACGGCCGCGGCGTTGAGCAACGCACGCGAGTCGTCCGACAGCGATTCGAGCTCACCCGCTATCGCTCCCGCCACTGCCGCCGGCACGCCGGTCTCGGCCGCTGGACTCCCGTGTTCGGGCCGCGAGACCAGCGCCTCGCCGTCAGCCGTACGGCCGAGCTGTTCGAGGTAGAACGGGTTGCCGCCTCCGTGGCGGTAGATGGCGGCAGCCGTTTCGGCTTCCAGGTCCCCAAGGAGCAGAGTCGCCTCAGCCTCGCTGAGCGGCTCGAGCTCGAGGCGGCGCACCCGGGCACCGGTCAGGGCGGCGGTCAGGCGCAGCGCGACCTGTCCCGGCCGGCACGCGAGCGCAATCAGCACGGGCGCGTCGGGTTCACGGCGGGCGAGCGCGCCGATCAACTCGATCGAGGCGCTGTCGCTCCACTGGAGGTCGTCCAAGACGAGCACGAGCGGCTGGTTCTCCGCAACCAGGCCCAGGAGCCGGCTGACGGCGCGGTGTGCCTGGTAGCGCTCGTCGGCGACCGCTCCGGCGCCGCCGTTCGCCGACCGAAGCGATGGGAGCACCTGGCCGAGCTCGGCGGCCAGGCCGGCATCCCACGACTCGTGCTGAGCGAAATCCTGTGAGACGACGTAGGCGTCGAGCGCGTCCACCCAGACGCTGAACGGCAGCTCGCGTTCGAACTCCGCCGCCGCGCCCGAGAGCACCACATGGCCGCGGTCGTCGGCCCGAGCGCGGAGCTCGTCGAGCAGCCGCGTCTTGCCGATGCCGGGCTCTCCCTCGAGCGTCAGGTAGGCAGGCCCGCCTTCACCGAGGGCGTCGAGGGCAGCCTCGAGCACCGCAAGCTCGCGTTCGCGCCCGACGATCCGCGCGCGGATTGCACTGGGCCGGGAGTCCACCACAGGCGAGCATACGCCGAGTGACCCATCCGGGTTCAGGGTCCCGGTTCAGGGTGCCAGCCCGATGATCGATCAGTGGCTCGACCTCGACGCTACCGGCGTGTCAGATCAACGAACCGGAGGAGTCACGTTGCAACAGCCGGAGAACATCACTGCCCGGATCGGGCGCTGGAGCGTCCAGCACCGCAAGACGGCCATTCTCGGATGGCTGACGTTTGTAGCCGTATCGATGGTGATCGGTTTCAACCTCGTACCGCAGAAGAACATCGAGCCCAACACGGGCGGACCCGGGGAGTCGGGTCAGGCCGCCAAGGCGCTCGACGGCGCCTTCGACGACAAGGCAGCCGAGCAGGTGCTCATCCAGAGCAAGCAGGTCGACGCCGGTGATGCCCAGTTCAAGGCTGGAGTCGACGACGTGACCCAGCGCCTGAGGGAAACCGAGGGCGTTGCCAACGTCGTCAGTCCCTACGACGGGGGCAACGGGCAGATCTCGGCCGACGGGCATTCCGCCCTCGTGACGTTCGAGCTGCGGGGAGACCAGAAGACTGCCGAGGAGTCCGTTGTCAATTCCCTGGCCGCCGTCGAAGCAGCTCAGAAGGCCAACCCGGAGCTTCGCATCGAGCAGGCGGGCGACGCGAGCATCAACAAGGCGACGAAGGACAAGAGCAACGAGGAGATGGGCAAGTCGACGCTCCTGTCCATCCCGCTGACCCTGCTCATCCTCGTGTTCGCCTTCGGCGCGCTCGTTGCGGCCGGCATCCCGATCCTGCTCGCGCTGACCAGCGTGGGTGCCACGTTGGGGCTGCTCGGCCCCGTCAGCCAGATCGCTCCGGTCGACGCATCTGTCATGCACGTCGTCCTCTGGTCGGCATGGCCGTCGGGCGTGGACTACAGCCTGTTCTATGTGAAGCGTGCGCGTGAGGAGCGCGCGGCAGGACGCGAGACCGATGCGGCCATCGAGGCTGCCGCGGCCACATCCGGACGTGCTGTGCTGATCTCCGGTTTCACCGTGATGGTCGCGATGGCCGGCATGTACCTGGGCGGAATCTCCAATTTCGCCTCGTTTGCGACGGGCACGATCATGGTGGTCGCAGTCGCGGTCATCGGTTCGCTGACCGTGCTGCCCGCCCTGCTTTCGAAGCTCGGCGACCGCGTCGACAAGGGCCGCGTGCCGCTGGTCGGCCGGATCAAGAACCGGGTGGGCGAGGCCGGCCTTTGGTCCCGCGTGCTCGACCGGGTGCTGCGGCGCCCGCTGGTCTCGGCGTCGTCGCCGCCGGCCGTGCTGGTCGCCCTCGCGCTGCCGGCGCTCGGAATGCAGACGTCCCTCGGCGGGACCGAGGAGAACTCGCGTGACCTCGAGGTGATGCAGACCTACGACCGCATCCAGGCGGCCTTCCCCAGCGAGGGCAGCTCGGAGATGGTCGTGATCAAGGCCGACGACGTGACCTCACCGCAGGTCGTGTCGGCAATCGACTCGCTCGAGACGCAGGCTCAGCAGCGCCAGGATCTCTTCGAGGGCCAGGCCACTGTCGAGGTCAGCTCGGACCAGACGGTCGCGACCGTGACCCTCCCCACCACGGGGAACGGCACGGACGACCTGTCCAACCGGGCCGTCGACGCGCTGCGCGACGACCTCGTTCCGTCAACGCTCGGCGAGGTGGACGGAGTCGAGGCCTACACGACCGGGGAGGCCGCCGCGACGGGCGACTTCAACGACGCGATGATCGGCAACCTCCCGTACGTGTTCGGGTTCGTGCTGTCGGCGGCATTCCTGCTGCTGCTGGTCACCTTCCGGTCGCTCGTGATCCCGATCAAGGCGATCGTGCTCAACCTGCTGTCCGTGGCCTCGGCATACGGGCTGCTGGTGCTGGTGTTCCAGAACGAGTGGGCTGAGTCGCTGCTCGGCTTCGAGTCGAACGGCGCCATCGCCGCCTGGCTGCCGCTGTTCCTGTTCGTGATCCTGTTCGGGCTGTCGATGGACTACCACGTGTTCATCCTCACCCGCGTCCGCGAGGCGTTCGACCGCGGCATGAAGACGGAGGACGCGGTCGCGCACGGGATCAAGAGCACAGCCGGCGTGGTCACGAGCGCGGCGATCGTGATGGTCGCGGTGTTCTCGATGTTCGCCCTCTCGTCGGAGCTCCAGATGAAGCAGATGGGCATCGGCCTCGCGGCCGCCGTCCTGATCGACGCCACGATCATCCGCGGCGTCCTGCTGCCCGCCACGATGAAGCTGCTCGGCGACTGGAACTGGTGGCTGCCGCGCAAGCTCGGCTGGCTGCCCCAGGTCACCGTCGAGCCGGAGGTGCAGCCCGCCCAGGCATAACCGACACCCAAACCCAGCAGCATCCCGGCGCCCGCCATCCGGCGGGCGCCGGCCGTTGTTCAGGGTGCCGGTTAAGGGCGGCCGCCCGATGTTCTCAGGGCGCTCCGGCGACACCATCGGAGCATGCCGTTCTTCCTCCTACATCACCAGCACGAGGCGCATGAATGCGCCGCCGCGTTCGCCGCCTGGCGGGGCTTCTCGAGCCCGCTGCGACACGGCCGTGCTTCGTCGAGCTGTCTGGCCGGCGGACATGGCTTGTGGTGGCTGGTGGAAGCCACAGACCGCAAGGAGGCGCTTGCGCTCCTGCCGAGGTTCGTGGCCACGCGGACCAACCCCATCCAAGTCAGAGAAGTGGAGATCCCATGACCTATTCGACGAGCGTTTTCGAGCTGGACATCCCGCTCGCCTACATCGAGACCTCGATCCCCGAGGGAATCACGATCCCCGACTATCGCCGCTCGCGTCCTACCCGTCCGAGCCTGCGCCGGCGGCTGATGTCGCGCCTCCTGGCGAGGGCATAGCCGCACCTTCCAACCCAACCCTGAACGGAGAAGAGATGACCGAGAACAACACCCAGATCCCGCGCAAGCGCTCACGTCGGCGCGCGCATCGTCCTGCTCGTGAGCGCCGCTCTTGCGAGCGTGGCGGCCGTCGGCGCCCTTGGCGTGGGCGCCCTGGCACTGTGGGGCGAGAGCGAGAAGGACGAGCGGGGCTACCTCTCGACCGACAGCCAGAGCTTCGCCGCAGGAACGCACGCCATCGCGACGGAAAACCTGGACATCGATCTCGACGGAGCCGAGGAGCTCGTCGACTCAACCGGCCTCGGCGACATACGGCTCGACGTCGACTCGCAGTCCGGCAAGCCGCTGTTCGTGGGGATCGCCCGGACCGACCAGGTGTCCTCGTACCTGAGCGACGTCTCGCACACCATCCTGACCGACATCGACTACGACCCGTTCGAGGCCGGCTACAGCCGCCAGGCGGGCGAGCACAGCCCGGCAGCCCCCGGCGGCGAGCGGATCTGGGCAGCGTCGACGCAGGGCACCGGCCCCCAGACCCTCACCTGGGAGGTCGAGGACGGTGACTGGTCGGTCGTCGTCATGAACGCGGACGGATCGCCCGGCGTACAGGCCGACATCAGCGCCGGAGCGAAGCTCCCCTACCTGACGGAGATCGGCTGGAGCGCGCTCGGCGGCGGGGCGATCCTGCTGCTCACCGCGGCCACCCTGGTCGTCTTCGCGGTACGCCCGCCGCGCGACCGGTCCCGGCGGACACCCACGACCGGCCTGGCGCCCAGCGCAAGCTGAGCGTCGGCGGTACGGCCGGTTACCCGCACCCGGGCACGCCTGGTCGCCCCATGGCCGGGCGTGCGCGTGGACGGCATGCTCCTTCCATCGCAAACGAAGCGGGCATCTTGCCCTTGAGGAGCCACCAATGAACGCCACCGCGACTGACCCCGGGTCCCCGTCCGACGCCTCCCTCGGGGGGGCGCGCCGCTGGTTCGCCGAGAGGGGCCTCAGCCGTCCACGCCACAACCGCCTGTTGGGCGGCGTGGCTGCCGGCCTGGCAAGACGCTACGACGTCAACCCGCTGGTCATGCGGGTGCTGGCCGTGCTGTCGGCCCTGATCGTCTCGCCGCTGCTCTACATCGCCCTTTGGGTGCTGATGCCGCGCGACTCCTAGGCGCTGCTCGACTGCGCCCAGAGGTTGATGCCGGCCTCCACGGCGTGGCGGTCGATCTCCTCGAGCTCCTCGTCCGAGAAGTCGAGGTTGTCGAGCGCCGCGAGGTTCTGCTCCAGCTGCGCGACGCTGCTGGCCCCGATCAGGGCCGCGGTCATGCGCGGGTCGCGCAGGACCCACGCGATCGCCATCTGGGAGAGCGGCTGGCCGCGCCGGGCCGCCAGCTCGTTCAGCGCCCGGATGTGGGTCATGCTCTCCTCGGTGAGCATGTCGGGCGTCAGGTCGTCGCCGCGCGCGGCGCGCGATCCCTCCGGAATGCCGTCGAGGTACCTGTCGGTGAGCATCCCCTGCGCCAGCGGCGAGAACGCGATGCAGCCGACGCCCTCGCGCTCGAGCACGTCGAGGAGCTCGGGCTCGATCCAGCGGTTCAGGAGTGAGTAGGAGGGCTGGTGGATGAGCAGCGGCGTCCCGAGCTCGCGCAGGATCGCCGCGGCCTCGGCGGTGCGCTCGGCGCCGTAGGAGGAGATGCCCACGTACAGGGCCTTGCCCTGGCGCACGGCGCTGTCGAGTGCGCCCATCGTCTCCTCGAGCGGCGTCTCGGGGTCGAAGCGGTGCGAGTAGAAGATGTCGACGTAGTCGAGCCCCATCCGCTCGAGGCTCTGGTCGAGGCTCGCGAGCAGGTACTTGCGCGAGCCCCACTCACCGTAGGGCCCGGGCCACATGTCGTAGCCCGCCTTGGTCGAGATGACGAGCTCGTCCCGGTAGGGACGGAGGTCGTCGCGCATGATGTGGCCGAAGTTGGTCTCGGCCGAGCCGTACGGCGGCCCGTAGTTGTTCGCGAGATCGAAGTGCGTGACGCCGAGATCGAACGCCCGGAGGACGAGCT
This sequence comes from uncultured Thermoleophilaceae bacterium, assembly GCA_963757815.1. Taxonomy (GTDB): domain Bacteria; phylum Actinomycetota; class Thermoleophilia; order Solirubrobacterales; family Thermoleophilaceae; genus JACVRW01. The sequence continues at coordinate 244,210 of CAVWSN010000029.1, forward strand.
CGCGGCCCGTCTCGAAGGGCCGGTCGTACCCGAAGTTGTGCCAGAGCCCGAGCACGATGGCGGGCAGCAGCAGGCCGGACCTGCCGCAGCGCCGGTATTGCATGGAGTCGTAGCGGTCGGAGCGCGGAACGTAAGGCATCGTCCCCTGCTCAATATCAGGTCGAGGGCCTGTGTGGCCGGCTCACCTCCCGCGGCGCTTGCCGGCGTTCGCGCGGACGCCGCCTGTCACCGTGAACGACTGCTTGTTGTCGATCTGGATCGACGTGTTGCCGGCGTAGACATCGATGCGTCCGTTCTCGACCCGGAAGCGGCCGCGGTTGTCGTAGAAGCCGACGTCGTCGCGGTCGAGCGTCCAGGTGACCGTCCTCGTCTGCCCCGGCTGCAGGGTCACGCGCTCGAAGCCGCGCAGGCGCCGCACCGGCTGCGAGATGCTCGCCACGGGATCGTTGATGTACAGCTGCGCCACCTCGTCACCGGCCCGCGAGCCGGTGTTCGTGACGTCGACGCGCGCGGTGATGCTGCCGCGCCGGGCGTCCATCGTGGTCCCGCTGAGCCGCAGGTTGGAGACGCGGAACGTCGTGTAGCTGAGGCCGTAGCCGAACTCGTACTGCGGCGCGCAGCTCAGGATGTCGCGGTGGCGCGAGTTGTACCTCGAGCCGATGTCGCACGGGCGGCCGGTCGGCTCGTGGTTGTAGTAGATCGGGATCTGGCCCTCATTGCGCGGGAAGCTCACCGGGAGCTTGCCGCCCGGGTTGACTCTGCCGTAGAGCACATCGGCCACGGCGTTGCCCGCCTCGACACCGGGGAACCACGCCTCCAGGATCGCCGGCGAGTTCTCCACGACGTCCTCGAGCACCAGCGGGCGCCCGTTGAAGAGCACGACCGCGAACGGCTTGCCGGTCGCCTTGATCGCGTCGATGAGCTCCTCCTGCAGGCCGGGCAGGTCGAGCATCGAGCGCGACTCGGCCTCGCCGCTCATCTCGCGCGTCTCGCCGAGCGCCAGCACGACCTGCTCGGCGGCCTGCGCCGCTGCCACCGCGGCGGGGAAGCCGGCGTCGCTGGCGCACTCGTTGTCGGGGTCGTACAGCTCGTTGTTGCTCAGCGTGCACCCGGGGGTGAACGTGGTGTTCGCGTTCTGCGCCTGCATGCCCTCGAACAGCGACACGGCGTCGTTGTCGTCGCCACGCCCCCACCAGGGACCGAGCATGTCGTGCCTGCTGTTCCCGAGCGGGCCGATGATCGCGGTCGACCGTTGGGATCGAGCGGCAGGACGCCGCCGTCGTTCTTCAGCAGCACGGTCGAGCGCCCCGCTGCGCGGCGCGCCGCGGCCCGGTTCTCCGGAAGCAGCTGCTTGCCCGGCGCTGCCGCGACGTCCACGTACGGGTTCTCGAACAGGCCCGCGCGGAACTTGATCCGCAGGAGCCTGCGCACCGCGTCGTCGATGCGGCGCATCGAGACCTCGCCGCTGGCCACCAGCTGCCTGCCGAAGTCGCGGAAGTTGGTCGACACCATCTCGGTGTCCGTGCCGGCGTTCAGCGCCAGCTTGGCGGCCTCGCGGCCGTCCTCGGCCACGCCGTGACCGCACGGCCCGCCGCTCGGGTTGACGCCTGGGCAGGCGCGCAGCTCGGCAACGGCGGTGTAGTCACTCTCGATGAAGCCGTCGAAGCCCCACTGCCGCTTCAAGACGTCGGTCTCCAGGTAGCGGTTCGCGCAGGCCGGCACACCGTTGAGCGCGTTGAACGCGCACATGAGCGTGTCGGAGCCGGCGTCGACCGCCGCCTTGAAGGGCGGCAGATAGAAGTTCCACAGCCGCTGGAGCGACATGTCCGTCGTGTTGTAGTCGCGGCCGGCCTCGGGCTGGCCGTAGGCGGCGAAGTGCTTGACGCTCGTCACGACCTTGTCGGGATCGCTGTAGTCGTTGCCCTGCGCGCCCTTCACGCGCGCCGCGGCCATCACCGAGTTCAGGTACGGGTCCTCGCCCGCAGCCTCGGCGATGCGGCCCCAGCGCGGCTCGTGCGAGAGGTCGACCATCGGGCTGTAGATCTGCTTGAGCCCGACCGCGGCGGACTCGAAGGCGCCGATCCGGTGATCGGTCATCGCGACGTTCGGGTCGAAGCTGCTCGCGGCGCCGAGCGGGATCGGGAAGACGGTCCGGAAGCCGTGGATCGTGTCGAAGGCAAAGAGGATCGGGATACCGAGGCGGGAGTTCTCCACCGCGTCGCGCTGGTACCTGTTGATCAGCACCGGATCGGTCTCGCTGAAGACGGACCCGACCGGCTTGCGGGCCTCGGCCGGGTTGCTCCTTCATCTGCCCGTCGGAGAGCAGCGTGAGCTGATTCAGCTTCTCCTCGAGCGTCATCCGGCGGAGCAGCGAGTCGATGCGGCGTTCGATGTCGCGGTCCAGGCGCTGCTGGACGGCCTGCAGCGCAGCGCGGTCGCGGGTGCGCTTCCCGGCGAGCACCGGGCCGGTCGCAACCAGACACAACGCGACCAACGCGACGACTGCCGCGATCAGGGAATGCCTTCGACTCATGACTCAACCTCCGCTCGGTGACGCGGCCCCGGCGACCGCACGCGTGCTATCCCCGGATCCCGGCTGAGCCAAACGCGGTTCGGGGCAGCGGGACTCGGGTAGCGACCTCGCGTGTCGCCGCGCATCCTCCTCAGCGTCGTGCTCGCCGCCGTGCTGCTGCTCGTCCCCGCGGCGGGCGCGCAGGCCGGCGACGACCAGCGGCGCGGCGAGCTGCGTGACTACGCCAAACGCACCTGGGCGTCGTTCGTGGCGATGACCGACTCGTCGTCGGGCCTGCCCGCCGACGTTCTCGAGAGCGACGGCAGCCGCAGCGTTCAGACGTCGACCACCAACATCGGGGCATACATGTGGAGCGCCGTCGCCGCGCAGCGGCTCGGCTTCATCTCGCGGCGCGAGCTCGCGGCTCGGCTCTCGCGCACGATCTCGACGCTGGAGCACATGGAGCGCTACGCGGACACGGGCCAGTACTACAACTGGTACGACCACCGCACGGGCGCGAAGCTCACGGCCTGGCCGCCGCGGCCGCAGGACGAGTTCCACCCGATCCTGTCCTCGGTCGACAACGGCTGGCTCGCGGTCGGCCTCAAGATCGTCGCGCGCAGGGTTCCGCAGCTCGCGCGGCGCGCCGCGGCGCTCTACGAGGCGATGGACTTCGGCTTCTACTACGTGCCCGAGAAGAACCAGGTGCTCTTCCACTTCCGCCCCGATGACCCCTCGAAGTCGCCGTGCTGCTACGACACCGTGGTCAGCGAGAGCCGCATCGTCGACTACATCGGAATCGGCCGCGGGCAGATCCCCGAGAAGGAGTACTTCGGGCGCTGGCGGAGCTTCCCCGACACCTGCGACTACGCGTTCCAGGAGACGAGGCCGGTCGGCGTGTGGAGGCAGTACTACGGCGTCGACGTCTTCGAGGGCGCCTACGAGTACAACGGGACCCGACTCGTCCCGTCATGGGGCGGTTCGATGTTCGAGGCGCTGATGCCGGCGCTGTTCGTGCCCGAGGAGACATGGGGGCCGGACAGCTGGCGCGCCAACCACCCGCTGACGGTGCAGGCGCAGATCTTCCATGGGATGGAGGAGGCGGGCTACGGCTACTGGGGCTTCTCGCCCGCGAACAATCCCGCGGGCGGCTATGGGGTGTGGGGCGTAGACGGGGCCGGCATGGATCCGAACGGGATGCCGTCCAACGTTGACGCCACGCTCCTCGATCGCGGCTTCCCGGGCTGCCCGAACCGGCCGGCCAAGCCCGACCCGCCGCCGTCGGCCTATACGAATGGCGTGGTCACGCCACACGCCGCGTTCTTGGCCCTGCGCTACGCACCCGGTGAGACGACGGCGAACCTCCGCCGGCTCGCCCGCGACTTCCCGGGCCTGTACGGCAAGTGGGGCTTCCGCGACAGCGTCAACGTCCAGACCGGGCTCGTCTCCGGCGCCTACCTCTCGCTCGACCAGGGGATGATCATGGCCGCGCTGGGGAACGCGCTCGGGGACGATCTGCTGCGCCGGGCCTTCGCCGACCGCGAGCTCGAGCGCGCGCTGCGGCCGGTGATCGGGGTCGAGCGTTTCTCGACGAGCCCCCGGTAGGTCTCGGTCCACGCCGCTCCGCTCGGTGGGGCAAGAGTTAGGGCGCCCTAACACCAGAACCCGAAGTCTGGTATCACTCTCGCCGGATCGTTAGGGCACCCTAATTTCAGGAGGGGCGAGCTGTGGAGAACGAGCGCGGTGCGGTAGGTCCGGCGAGCACCTTCGAGCGTCTGGCGGCGCGCACCTGCCCCGACCAGGCCGAGCTGCTCTCGGCCGCGGGCGCCGCCGCGGTGGGCGAACCGGCCCGCCCGGGGAGCGACTTCGCGCTCGATGACCTGAGCCGGCGTCTCGGCGCGGGTACTGCGGGGCATGCTCCCGACCGGGTACACCGGCGTGGGCGATCCGCTCGACGTACTGTGGGCGGATCAGGCGTGAGGAGCGCGTCCCGGACTGTCCGGCTCGGGTGCACGCATGCCGGCATCCTCGAACAGCGCACGCACGAGCGGCTCGTAGTCGCCTTCGGCGAGCGCGCCGATCGGATCGGGGGTGTGCGCCAGCAGCGCGTCGTATGGAAGCCCGAAGGCGGCGCGCATGGCCAGCAACCTGCGGCGCTCGGGGTTCAGCGGATCTCCGAGGATGCGTCCGGCGGTGGTCAGCCGGCGTACCCGCAGCACTCGCCGCGGCACGGCCCAGAGCAGGACCATCAAGGTCGGCAGCGCGAAGGTCACCCAACCCAGCAGGCGTGCGGTGTCCTCGACGGCCGACTCACCCTGCGCGCCGAGCTCCGCGGTGTTGCCGCCGGTCTGGGCGCCGGCCTCGGTGAGGGCGTCGTCGAGCGCACCACCGACGATCGGTACGTCCTCGACCAGCCCGCCGGCGTCCTCGAAGCCCCCCTGGACCGAGTTGCCCGCCTCCTCGACGCCACGGCCCAGGCTGGCGACATCGTCGAAGGTGTCGTTGACCGTTAGCCCGAGCCAGGCGAAGAAGGCCACGAGCACCACGACGACGACGTCGCCGAGAATCGCCCGGTTGCGCTGAGCCGGCAACTCCGGGTAGTAGCGCACGGGAGCAGTATCGCCCGCGGGTCCGACGCCACCGCGCGCCTCCTGCCTATCCCCTCAGGATCGGCCTCGTCAAACAGGTGGGTCCGCCCTCGCAGGGGATGCAGAGCGCGTCGGCGTCGAACTCCGAGACGGTGCAGCCGCCGGCTTCGAGAGCGGCCCTGGTCTTCTCGAAGCCGGCGACCGTGATCAGCTCGCGCGGAGCCGTCGCGAGCACGTTGAGACTGAGGCCGCTGCCGGCCGCGAACTCGTCGGGCGGCCCCGCGATCAGTTCGATGCCGCGGGCCTTGAGCAGCTGGTAGAGGGCAACGGGGAGCAACGGCGCATAGACGATCGCGAGGTCGTCGGCGAGCGGGCTGATGAGCGACAACAGGTGCAGGCAGGCGTCCTCGCCTCGCCAGAGCGGTAGGTCGAAGCCGGTCACCGCCACGCCGAGCTCGTGGAGAATCGACGCGAGTTGCCGGATCCCCTCCTCGTTCGTGCGCACCCCGCGCCCGACGGCGAGCGTCGCCGCATCAAGCCAGAGGCAATCGCCACCCTCGACCATGCCGGGGTCCTCGATCCGCCCGAGGATCGGGATGCCGAGTCGCTCGTAGGCGGCCTCGTGAAGCGCCGGCTCCTGGTCACGCAGGCGCTTGCCCATTCGCAGGATGACCGCCCCCTGGTCGGTCATCAGCGACGGGTCGTGCGTGAAGACGGAATCCGCGAGCCCGTCATCTGCGTCGGGCAGCCACTCGATCTCCGCACCGGCGGCCGATACGAGCTCGGCGAAGACGCGGTGCTGCGCGTCGGCCCGGGCGGGGTCGAAGCCCTTCCCGTAGTGCCACTCTTCGCGGTCCGCGTCGCGCATGGCCGACGCCGCGGATCGCATCAGCACGCGCCGCAGCGGCGCCACCATCGATTGTGAGCCGAAGGCTTCCGTCCGCTCCCCCGCCCCGGGGTTCCGCCCGCCGGCTACGTCTTTCGTCCTCCAAAGAACCGTGTGGCGATGCCGACGAACGGCAGCAGGATGATCACACCGATGATGGCGCCGAATACTCCGCCGAAGTCGAGGACGTCGTCGTCCCCGATCCCGAGCCCAACGGTGAAGATGAAATAGCCGAGCAAGGCTCCGGCCAGGCCGAGCACGAGCGAGAACAGCCACGACTTCGGGCCGCTCAGCCCGCTCCACATGTCGGGCACCAGCATGCGCCCGACGATGCCGGCCACCAGGCCGAGCAGGATGGCTCCGATCACGACTGCCTCCTCCCTCGAATGTGTCCTGGATTGTGACCTTCAGCGCGCGCGCGTCAAGCAGCTGGGCCGGACGCTCCATCGCCACGCCGGCGCGCCGCCATCCCGGCGAGGATCTCCAGCGCCGTTCGCTCCGCCGCGAGCGCGGTGATGCTCGGCGACGTCGTACGCCGGGCAGACCTCGACCATGTCGGCGGCACAGAGGTCGAGCTCGCGGGCCGCGTGGCGTACGGTCCAGAGCAGCTCGCGGGTCGTCAGGCCGCCGGGTTCGGGGGTGCCGGTGCCCGGTGCGAAGGCGGGATCGAGCACGTCTATGTCAACGGTGAGATAGGCACGCGGCGCGGCTGCCGCCACCGCGCTCACGGCGTCCCGGACCACCGTCGTGAGGCCGCGCTCCACGATCTCGTCCATCGTGTGCCAGCGAAAGCCCTCGGCGCGCATCCACCCGAATAGCTCCGGACCGGGCCAGGTGCCGCGCAAGCCGACCTGGACGATGTTCGCACCGCGCAGCCGGTCCTCGTCGACCGCAACCCGGAACGGTGTGCCGTGTGAGATCCGCACGCCGTAGAGCTCGTCCGCTGTGTCGGCGTGGGTGTCCAGATGGAGAACCGCGTAGCCCTCGGGTCCATAGCGCTCTCCCAACACACGCAGCGTTGGAAGGGAGAGCGAGTGGTCGCCGCCCAGCACGAGCGGCATCGCACCCGCGTCGATGACCTCGCCCAGGCGACTCGCCAGCGCGAGGTGCGAACGGGCGAGATCGCCCGGCGCCGCCGCGACGTCGCCGTAGTCGACGACCGTCAGCTCCTCGAGCGGATCCACACCGAGTGTCATGTGGGGCCGGCGTCCACCGTCGGCAGCCGCCCGGATCGCGCTCGGCCCGTAGCGGGTGCCCGGGCGATGTGAGGTGCCGTCGTCAAAGGGCGCACCGAGCACCGCCACGTCCACGCCCTCCAGGCCGTCGGGGTCGAGCACAAGCGGCTGTCCGGCGAAGGTGGCCGCCACCCCGCCGGCGGGCGGCTCATCTCCTCGGTCCAGCTGGACGCCGCGGCTCACGGCACGCAGCGTGTCACACGATCCCAGACGGGGGCCGCCGCCCGATGAGTTTCGCCGCGCACGTGGGTCCAATCCACATGGAACAGATCCGGACCTTGATCGAGCGCTGGGCCGAGGCGGTGCATGCCGGCGACATGACCGGTGTTCTCGCGGACCACTCTGATGACATCGTGATGTTCGATGTGCCACCGCCGTATGAGGGCGTGCGCGGCATCGACGCCTACCGTGAGACGTGGCCGCCGTTCTTCGAATGGCAGGCGCGAGGCGCGTCATTCGAGATCGTGTCGCTGGACGTCACCGCCGGCGAGGACGTGGCGTTTGCACACGCGCTGCTGCGATGCGGAACGCAAGAAGAACTCGCCGAGAATCCGGAGAACCGCCTGCGACTGACGATTGGGCTCCGCAAGGAGAACGGACGCTGGGTCGTCACCCATGAGCACCACTCGTTCCCGATCGGCGACGCGGGCTGACGACCTGATCGGCTGAGGACTCAGGCAGCGGCGCGCGGCACGGCGAGCCGCGTGATGAGGCCGCGCCACTCGTCCTCGTCCAGGCCCTGGGCCACGAGCCGCGACGGCTCGTCGGGGTCGCGTAGGAAGACGTGACAGCGCTCGCCGTCCCGGGCCAGCACGACGTCGTCCGTCTCCCGCGTGCCGTCGTCCTCCCAGTGACTCACGCTGACGAGCGCCGTGTGCGGGCTCGAGGCGAGCACGGCGTCCGCGTCGGCATCCGGAGCTGCGCGGTCGCCCGAGGGGAGTCGCTCCCAGAGCCGCTCCATCGTGTCCGCTGTCGTCCGCAGCGAGTAGAAATGGATCCCGAGCGCGTCGATCAGCACCTCGAGCGTGACACCCTCCGGCTGCGGCATCAGCACGAAGCGCCAGGGGTGGTCGGGCTCCGTTCCGGTTACGCGCGCGTCCAGCACGCTGCGCGCGCGGTGCTGAAAGG
>CAVWSN010000030.1:0-244363 GCA_963757815.1 uncultured Thermoleophilaceae bacterium
CGCGATCGCCATGACGACGATCGCGATGCCGGCGAGGATGGCGAGGGCGGGGTTCGAAGTACATCCCATCTGTGACGATGTCGCCGAGCCCCCTCCCGCCGATCAGCCCGGCGATGACCACGAGCGAGAGGGCGAACATGATCGTCTGGTTGACAGACAGGAGCAACTGACGGCGCGCCGAGCGGAGCTGGACCTTGAAAAGGGTCTGGGCGGACGTCGAGCCGAAGGCGCGCGCGGCCTCGAGAGAACCAGCTGTGACCCCGCGGACGCCGAGCGCAGTGATGCGAACAGCGGGCGGGACTGCATAGATCATCGTGCAGATCACCGCCGCCGCCGGCCCGACCGAGAAGAGGATCACGATCGGCAGCAGGTAGGCGAAGGCGGGCACGATCTGTATCGTGTCAAGAACCGGCGTGATGCCCCGTAGAAGTGCTCCGAGCGGCCCGCGATCACCCCGAACGGCACCCGATCCGCCAGTGACAGGAGCACTGCCGCCGACATCAGCGCGAGGGTCTGGATGCTCTCCTCCTAGAGCCCATGAAGCGCGAACCAGACAAAGGCAGCGGCGACGATGAGCGCTGTATGCCAGCCGCTGAAGCGCAGCACAAGGAAGACGCCGCAATCGTGCCGACCCAGGTGAGCCACAGCAGGAAGTCGTCGAGAGCTGTTACGAGCGACTCGGCAAGGGCGTGGAAGCCGTCGAAGATGGCGAAGATGATGTTCGGGTGTCCGCCGTGCGCTGCTCGAGGAGCCAGGTCGGAGGTCGTTGAGCCGCTCGGGAAGCTCCACCCAGATGAGCGATACCGTCCACGGAACTCGTTGTGAAACAGCGTGAAGCCGACAGCATCAGCAGGGACGATTCCGGCGACTGCACGGGCCGTCCGCGCCAGCGAAGTGCTGGGGGCGAAGGCCGCAGGGGCCGCGAGCCTGCCGTCAGCTACCGCGACGCGCCGCCTCGGGGCCCTCGCCATCGCGAGGAGGACCGCCTCACGGTCGATGACCCTGACCACGCGCCCCTCCTCGACGGCGCGACCGGCCGTCGGTCGCGGCCACCAACGGACCGCGTCCCTGACCGTCGTGGCCATGTCGAGCTCGGGGCCCTCGGCTCCTCGCCGGGGCGCGGGTCGCGCATGATCCAGCGCAGCGTGAGCACGTGGGTGCGGAATGTCCCGGGTGAAGTTTCGACGTAGTCGTCGGCGGGCGAGCCGACCAGCTCCTCGGGTGCGAGCTGCAATTGCGCGGTCGCGCATGATCGCGATCCGGTCGCCGAGCCGCAGCGCTTCGGGGAGGTCGTGGGTGACGAAAAGCATCGTCTTGCCTGTTCCGCCTGAAGGCGGATGACCCGTCCTGCATATCGCGGCGGACAGCGGGTCGAGTGCGCTCAAGGGCTCGTCATAGAGCATCAGCGTCGGATCCAGGCAAGGCGCGGGCGAAGCTCCACGCGCTGCTGCATACCCCCGAGAGCTGGTCCGGGAACTGGTTGGCGGCATCCTCGAGGCCGACGAGGCGGAGCATCTCCTGCGGCGCGGGCGAGCCGCTCGCCCTTCGGCACCCCTGGATCTCGAGCCCGAAGGCCACGTCGTCGATGAACTTCGGTGGGCGAGCAGCAAAGCGCTGGAAACCATGGCGACGGTGTGACGGCGGAGGTCGCGGAGCTGAGCGCTCGTCGGCGGCCATAACGTCTGGCCGGTGATGCGGATCTTCCCGGCGCTCGGCTCGATGAGCCGGATCAGGGTCCGGACCAGGGTGGACTTGCCCGAGCCGGAGAGGCCCATCACAACGAAGACCTCGCGGGGTGGACGACGATCGAGACATCGCGCACCGCGACGACATTCCGGTCTTCACGCGCAGCTCCGTCGGAGAGCTCGGCGTCGGGCGTGCCGATGATCCTGTCGCCGTGGGGGCCGAAGACCTTCCAGATGCCCTCGGCAAGGACGACGGCTCGCCGCTCCGGCTCGGCGGCGCGCGTGGTCATCATGGTCGGCAGCGGCAGGCCGCTGCCTGTCTCCCTCACAGTGGGGCCATGATATATCAGGCCCCAGGCGCTCGCCAACGCCTTCGCAGTCGCCTAACAAGGGGCGCGAGCGGTCGGGTCAGGCGCGGATGAGCACCGTCTGCAACTCGGTGAGCGTGTCCATCGGATAGGGGCCGCCGACCCGCCCGATGCCGCTCTCTGACCGGGCCCGGCCGCCCCACGGGAGGTGGGGCTCCCAGTAGTTGGTGGTCTCGTTGATGTTCACGAGGCCCATGTGGACGGAGTCCGCGTAGCGCATCCCGGCCCCAAGGTCGGCGGTGAAGATGGCGGCCATCAGGCCGAAGCTCTGCACGTTCGTCTGCTCGATCGCCTCCTCGAGCGAGCCGATGCTCATGATCGGCGCGATCGGGCCGAAGGTCTCCTGCGTGACGGCAATCGAGTCGGCCGGGACCTCGTCGAGGACCGTCGGCTCCCAGTAGAGGCTGGTCGGGAAGCCCTGAGCGCGGCTGCCGCCGGCGACGACGCGCGCGCCGCGTTCGACCGCGTCGGCCACGTGCGCGTCCATCTTCGCCGCGCCGGCCTCGTTGTTCACGGGGCCCATCGTCGTCGCGTCGTCTAGCGGGTCGCCGAGCCGCACCTCGCGCTCGACCTCGCCGGCCAGAAGCGACACGAACTCCTCGCGCACCGCCTCGTGCACGAGCAGCCGTTCTGCCGCCGAGCAGCTCTGGCCGGCGCCGAGGAAGCACCCGACACGCGCCGCATCGGCCGCGGCGGCGAGATCGGCGTCGTCCATCACGACAAACGGGCCGTTGCCTCCCATCTCGAGGAGCTGGGCCTTGCCCGCCGCCTGGCGCGAGACGATCAGGCCGGTCTCAGTGGAGCCCGTGAACGCCACGGCTCGCGTGCCGGGGCTCACGGCCAGCTCGTCGCCCACGTCCGGTCCCGGCCCGAGCACGAAGTTGAACACGCCGGGCGGAAGATCGGCCTCGGCCACACATTCCGCGAGCAGGCCGGAGCAGACGGCGGTCGAGGGAGCCGGGGTCCAGACGACGCAGTTGCCGCACGCGAGCGCGGGCGCGAGCACCTCGGCGGGCATCGTGTAGGGCCAGTTCCAGGGGGTGATCAGGCCGAGCACGCCGAGCGGCCGCCGCAGCAGGAGCACGCGCCGCCCGGGCGCGGCACTCTCCGGGATCCTGCCGTGCACGCGCTTGCCGTCCTCGGCGGCCATGCGGAAGAACTCGATCAGCTCGCCGACCTCCACCTCGGCCTCCGCCTTGAGCGGCTTGCCCTGGTCGAGGGTGAGGATGCGCGCCAGCTCGTCCGCGCGCCGCTCGCATACGTCCGCCACACGATGGAGGAGGGCGGCCCGCTCGAAGCCGGTGCGGGCGGCCCAGGACGGGAACGCCGCGTTCGCCGCCGCGATCGCGCGCCGCGCGTCCTCGCGGCCCCCTTCGGCCACCGGCCCGAGCGACTCGCCCGTGGCCGGGCTCGTGGCCTCGACGGTGGCGCCGCTGGCGGCGTCGCACCACTCGCCGTCTATGAACATGCGGGTGCTCAAGGGGCGGATTCGGGCATTGCCGTCGTCTCGGCGACCGCCGGCGACGCAGACTCGAACCGGTGCGACTCGAGAACGCCGGTCTTATGGCGCTGCACGAACCAGTAGTAGGCGAGCCCGCCGAAGAAGACGATCCCGATGAAGAGGAGCGCTCCGTACTGGAGGTACCAGTGGAACGGCTCGGTCGCGTTGTAGACGTCCTTGCGCGGCCAGATCAGGTTGATCGCCATGAAGACGCCCCATCCGACGGCGAGGACGTTGATCGGCAGCCCCCACTTGCCGAGCGTGAAGAAGCTGCGCGCCCCCTCCGCCTCCTTCGGCGGCCACTCGCCCTTCAGCCGCTTGGCCAGCATCGGCCCCGTGACGAGCAGGTACGCCATGTAGATCATGATGATCCCGATGCTCGTGATCACCGTGAAGATCTGAGGCTGCCTGATGTTCACGACGAGGATGAGGATCGCGAGCAGACCCGTGATGACCGCCGGGACGATCGGCGTCTTGGTCTTCGGGTTCACCGTCGCGACCCGTTCGCCGGCCGGCAGGTTGTTGTCGCGCGCCATGGCGAACGCCATCCGGATAGTCGCCGTGTGCACCGCGAGGCAGCAGACGGTGATGGCGATCGCGACGCAGATCAGGAAGATCGTCCCGATGGTGTCGCCGAGGACGTCGAGGACGATGAACTGGAGGCCGCCGAACTCCCCGATCTCGGGCGCGTTGATGTTGCTGACCGACATCATCGCGAACAGGATGATCAGCCCGCCGAGGACGAACGAGGCGATTACGGCTCGCATGATCGCCAACGGCGCCGTCTTGCGGGGCTCGTGCGTCTCCTCGCCGAGAGAGCTCGCGGTGTCAAAGCCGTACATCACGTAGGCGGAGGCGAGCGAGGCGGCGAGGAACGCGCCGAAGTAGCCCCAGTCGTGCCCTTCGCCGGTGCCAAGCGTGTCGAAGGTCACGTCAAAGCCGCGCGTGATGTTGGCCCCCAGCAGGATGATAAGCAGCACAGCGGCGATCAGCTCGATGAACACGCCCGTGCTGTTGATCCGGGCCATCAGCTTCACGCCGAGCGCGTTGATCACGGTGGTGAAAATGATGAGGACGGTGCCGAGGATGACCGCGTTGGCGGCGAAGTCGTACTTGCCCGTGCCATCGCCGTAGAACTGGAAGAAGTCCGAGATCTCCGGAAGCGTGATCTGGTAGGCGAGCGCGACGGCTGAGATCGTGACGATCGAGGCGGTGAGCATCATCCAGCCGCCGAGCCAGGCGACGGTTGCGGTCCCCAGCTTCTTCCCCCAGTTGTAGATCGACCCCGCGACGGGGAAGTTCGCCGCCAGCTCGGCGAAGCAGAGCGCGACCATCAGCTGGCCGACGAACACCATTGGCCAGGTCCACCAGTACGCCGGCCCGCCGAACGCGAACCCGAAGTAGAAGAGCTGGAAGGTGCCTGTCAGGATCGAGATATAGCTGACCCCGGCGGCGAAGCTCGCAAACCTCCCGATGCTGCGGTCGAGCTCCTGCTTGTAGCCGAACTCGGCAAGCTCGTCTTCGCCGCCTGCAGACGTGGTCGCCACGTGCGTCCTCCCCGGTGTTTGTCACGCTAAGACCGCCCGCAGGACCCGGGCGCCCGCGTGACTTTGGGTTCTCCCGGCGCGAATATCTCGCGCGGAGGGGCTGCTGTCAAGGGTGATATATCAGCTTCGGGCGCAATGCACGATATAGCCGACTTCCTTAGTCGCCATCCGCCTTTCGACTCGCTCGACGGGGAGACGCTCGAAGCGGTGGCCGCGAGCGCCGAGATCGAGTTCTACGCGGCCGGCACGGCGATCCTCGAGAGCGCCGCGGCCACCTCGCGCCACGCCTACGTCGTGCGCCGCGGGTCGGTCGAGCTCCTGGTCGAGGGCCGCCTGCACGACCTCCTCGGCGAGGGCGAGATGTTCGCGTTCGCCTCGCTCCTCCAGGACGCGCCGCTCGGCTTCGTGGCGCGGGCGAACGAGGACACGCTCGTCTACCGCTTCCCGGAGCACGCGATACTGCCGGTCCTGGAGCGGCCGGCCGCCGTACGCTTCGTGGTCCGCTCGCTGGCCAAGGACGTCCGTCTGCTCTCGAGGCCGGACGACGCCGCCGTCCCGTCGGCCGGCCGGCCGCAGTGTCCGCGACCTCATCCGGGCTCCCGCCCTCCTCTGCCCGCCGGACGCGACCGTTCAGAACGCCGCGCGGCAGATGGTCGACGCTGGCGCGACCTGCGTGGTCGTGGACCTCGGCGAGCAGCTCGGGATCGTCACCGACCGCGACATCCGGACCAGGGTGGTCGCGGACGGCGCCGGCCCCGAGACGGCGCTCTCGGATGTGATGAGCGCGCCCGCCTGGACCGTCGCGGCGGACCGCTCGGGCACGGAGGCGCTGCTCGAGATGCTCGACCACGGCATCCGGCATCTGCCCGTCGTGGAGACGGGCGGGGGGCTGCTCGGCGTGCTCGACGACGTCGACCTCATGGCGAGCGAGCGCCGGGCGCCCTTCCGCCTCCGGGCGCTGATCGCCCGCAGCGGCGACCCCGCCGCGGTCGCGGCGGCCGCCTCGGAGCTCCCTTCGATGGTGATCGACCTGCACGACGCCGACGTCCCGGCCGCCGCGATCGGCCGGATGATGTCCGGCATCCACGACACGATCGTGCGCCGCCTAGTCGAGCTTGCGCAGAACGAGCTAGGCCGTCCGCCAGTGGCCTGGACCTGGCTGGCAACGGGGAGCTACGCACGGCGCGAGCCGTTCCCGAGCTCGGACGTCGATTCGGCGCTCGCGTGGGAGGGCGCCGACGACGATCCAGAGCTGCGTGAGCGCCTGCTGGCGCTGGCGCGGAGAGTCGCGGACGGGCTCAAGGCGAGCGGGCTGCGCAGCGACCCGCAGGGAGCCGTCGCGACGAACCCGCTGTTCGCCCGCTCGGTGGACGGTTGGCAGCGCGCGGTCCAGACGTGGACCCGGGACCCGGACCGCGATCGCGGGCTGATTCTGTTCAACGTGGTGGTGGAGTGCGATGCGGTGTGGGGCTCGACGGCGGTGGCCGACCGCATCGCGGACGCGTGCGTCCGCGCTCGCGCCGCGAGCGCATGCTCGACCGCCTGGCCGCGGCGGCGCTGGCCGAGAAGCCGCCGACCGGGTTCCTGCGCGACTTCGTGCTCCACTCGACCGGGGAGCGGAAGGGGGTGCTCGACATCAAGCACGGCGGCCTGCTCCCGATCGAGTCGCTCGCCCGCTGGGCCGGGCTCGCGGCCGGTGTCGGAGCTGCCTCGACGCCCGCCCGCCTCCGGGCGGCGGAGGCGGCCGGCACGCTCGAGTCGGCCGATGCCGCCGTGCTGCGCCACGCCCTCGAGCTCCTGTCCGAGCTGCGGATGGAGCACCAGGTGGACCAACTGCGGGCCGGCCGGCGTCCCGACAACCTGATCGACCCGAAGAGCCTCCCGCCGCTCACCCGGACCTCACTGAAGGAGGCCTTCCGCGCGATCGCGCGCGTGCAGCGCGGGATCGGCGTACGACTGGGCTTCGCCGGCCGTTGATCGTCGCCGGGCGCACCTCATGGCGCCGCGCCCGGTTCATCGTGGTCGATGTCGAGACCACGGGGCTCGACCCACGGCGCGACGAGATCGTGTCGTATGCGGCGCTGCCGGTCGAGCAGGGGCGCGTGCTGGCCGGCGCGGCGCTGCGCAGCCTCGTCCGGCCGCGTACACCGCCGCCTGCCTCGTCGATCGAGATCCACGGTCTGCGAGCGGCGGACCTGGCCGCCGCCCCGCCGGTCAGGGAAGCCCTGGCGCCGCTCGCGACGGCGATAAGGGGCCGGATTCCGGTGGCTCACGCGGCGTGGGTCGAGCGCGCCTTCCTGCGCGACCCGCTTCGCGCGCTCGGCTCGCGGATGCCGCGCCGGGTGGTGGACACCGCCGTGCTCTGGCGGCTGCTCTGCGTCCTGCGCGGGGACGGCGACCCCGGATGGTGCGCGTTGTCCGAGGTCGCAGAGCGGCTCGATCTGCCTGCCCACCGCCCGCACGTCGCCGAGGGCGACGCCCTCACCACCGCGCAGGCGTTGCTGGCGCTGTCGACGCACCTGGAACGTGAGGGCCGCGGCAGCGTGCGCGAGCTCACCGGCGCGGACTGGTACCTGCGCGGCTGGCGCCTCTGGCATCCAGCGGGCAGGGGCTGACGCGCAGCATCCGGGCCACCGCGCCAGCTGCCTCGGGTTTGTCGGGACTATGTCGACAAACCCGAGGCACCCCCGGGCGAGACGCGGGTCCGAGGCGCCCCCAGAGGCGGCGCCGGCTCAGCTGCGGCTGAACGCCGCCAGGATCTCGCGCTGGAACTCGAGCACGTGCTCGCGCATCACCGCCCGGGCCCGCGGGCCGTCGCGGTCGAGCAGTGCCTCCAGCAGGTGCATCTGGTCGTGGACCGAATGGCCCAGGCCCGGCACCCGGTCGAGGACCAGGTACCAGATGCGCAGCGAGTGGGTGAAGTAGTGCTCGAGCGTCTCGACCAGGTACGGGTTCCCCGTGGCCTCCCAGGTGAAGCGGTGGATGCGCTCGTCGAAGCGCATCAGCCACTCCTGTTCGTGGGGGCGGGTGACCTCGTCGATCTCCTGGAGCAGCTCCCCGGCGGCCGCGCGCGCATCGCCGTTCATGCGCACGGCGGCCAGCTCGGCCGCGTAGCCCTCGAGCTCCGCGCGCACCTCGCTGATGTTCACGATGTCGGCGGCCTCGACCGCGGTCACGAACGTGCCACGCCGTGGCTGGACCGCAACGAGGTTCTCGAGCGCAAGCCGCTTGACGGCCTCGCGCAGCGGCGTGCGCCCGATTTCCATCGCGCGCATGAGCTCGTCCTCGCGCAGCACCGTCCCCGGGGCGAGGCGAAGTGTCACGATCCGGTCGCGCAGCTCCACGTAGGCCCGCTCGGCGACCAGCTTGGCGCTCGTCGCCTCGACTGCAGCAGTGCTCGGTTCGACCGCCATCGCTGAGGTGCGGCGGGATCGGGATCGTCGCCGCGGGGGAAATGCTATAGCCTGATATATCAGCTATGGGCGCGAGCGCGTCGCGGATCGGCTCTGGGTCCGGCCGAGCGGGTCCGGCTCTCACAAAGGAGAGCCACGCGCGCGCCCTCGCCGACCTGCTGCGCCGGCCGCGCTACGAGGTGCTCCCCCTCGACGGCATCGAGGAGGAGCTCGCCGCCACGGTGGGCAAGGACGTGACGGTCACGGTCACCGGCTCCCCCAGCAAGGGTCTCGAAGCCACGCTCGAGCTCAGCGAGCGGCTCGCTCACCGCGGCTACGTCGTTGTCCCGCATCTCGCTGCACGGCTCGTCCGCGACCGCTCCCACCTCGACGAGGTGCTCGACCGGCTGCTGGCCGCCGGGGTGCGGCGGCTGTTCGTACCCGCCGGGGACGCCACCCAACCGGCGGGGGAGTTCGCCGGGGCCGCGGAGCTGCTCGCCGCGATGGGCCCCCGGCGCACCGAGTTCGAGGAGATCGGCATCACGGGCTACCCCGAGAGCCACCACCTGATCTCCGACGAGGAGACGATCAGGGCGATGTTCGAGAAGGCCGAGATGGCCACCGACATCATCAGTCAGATCTGCTTCGACGCCGGGACGATCGCCGGCTGGATCCGCAACGTCCGCGAGCGTGGCACGAGCCTGCCGATCTGGATCGGCGTGCCGGGCCTCGTGGACAACCGGAAGCTCGTGCGCATCACGATGAAGATCGGGCTGGGAGAGTCCGCTCGCTTCCTCCGCCACCAGCACGGTCTGCTGTCACGGCTGCTGATGCGCAGGTTCAGCCCCGACGGCCTGGTCCGCGACCTCGCGCCAACCGTGACCGACCCGGCGGCAAGGGTTGCCGGCTTCCACTTCTACACCTTCAACGAGCTGGCCCGGACCGAGCGCTGGAGGCAGCAGACGCTGGAGCGGCTGGCGGGCGTCTGACCGTCAGCGCGGCCCCCGGCAACGCGAGCTACGTTGCCGTTAATAGTTACCGGCAACGTAACGAGCGTGGCCCGGTGCGGTGCTATTCCCGACGAGCCGAGCGGCTCAGGTCAGGGTGCCGGCCCGTCGCCCGCCGCGTCGAGCGACTCCGCCAGCAGCGTCGACACGTCCGCCACCCGCAGCCCGTCGCCGTTCGCGCGCACGCCGTCGTCGAGCATCACGGTGCAGAACGGGCAGGCCACCGCCAGGGTCTCGGCGCCGGTCGCGGCCGCCTCGCTGGCGCGCTCCTCGTTGATCAGTCCGGCGCGCTCCTCCATCCACATGTGGGCGCCGCCCGCGCCGCAGCAGAACGTGCGCTTGCGGCTGCGCTCCATCTCGATCGGGCGGCCGACGGCCTGCACCAGCTCGCGGGGCCCCTCGAGGACGTCGTTGTGGCGGGCGAGGTAGCAGGAGTCGTGGTAGGTGATCGCCGCCTCGCCGCCGCTCGGCTCGAGCCTTCCCTCGCGCACGAGCTCGGCGAGCAGCTCGCTGTGATGGACGACCTCGTAGCTGCCGCCGAAGTCCGGGTACTCGTTGGCGAGCGTGTTGAAGCAGTGCGGGCAGCTGGCCACGACCTTCGTCACGCCCGCGTCGTTCAAGGTCGCAACGTTCTGCTCCGCATGCGCCTGGAACAGATACTCGTTGCCCATCCGCCGCGCCGGGTCACCCGTGCACGATTCGCGCGGGCCGAGGATCGCGAAGTCGACCCCGGCGGCATCGAGCAGCTTCGCCGTCGACTGGGCGGCGGTGCGGGCACGCTCGTCAAAGGACGCGGCACAGCCCACCCAGTAGAGGACCTCGGGGGCCGGGTCGCCGGGCTCGAGCACGCGCACGCCGAGCTCGGCGGCCCAATCCGCGCGCTCGGTCTGCGGCTTGCCCCATGGGTTCGAGGCGCGCTCGACGTCGCGCAGCATCTGCTCGGACTCGCTCGGGAAGCGCGAGTCCATCATCACCAGGTGGCGGCGGAGATCGATGATGTGGTCCACGTGCTCGATCGACACCGGGCACTCGCGGACGCAGGCGCCGCAGGTGACGCAGTCCCAGACGACGTTGTCGGTCACGGCGTTCGGCACGAGCGGGCCGGGCTCGAAGCCCTCGGCGCCGCGCACGAGGGCCGGTCCGTCCTCGAACACCTGGTCGCGCAGGGCCATGATCAGCAGCTTCGGCGAGAGCTCCTTGCCGGTGGCGAAGGCGGGGCAGACGTCCTGGCAGCGGCCGCACTCCGTGCACGAGAAGGTGTCGAACATCTGCTTCCAGGTCAGGTCCGGGACGGTGCCGGCGCCGAAGCGCATCTCCTCCTCCGGGACGTCGAACCTGAGCGGCTCGATCCGGCCGCCCGGCCCGGTGCGGCCGAAGTAGACGTTGATCGCCGCGGTGGCGATGTGCAGGTGCTTGGAGTGGGGGAGGTAGGCGAGGAAGCTGAGGATGATCAGCACGTGAGCCCACACGAAGACGCGCTCGAGCACCTCGGTCACCGGGTCGTCGCCGAACAGCCCGGATAGCGCGTCCGACACCGGCGACCAACTCGCCGGCCACTCGTTCAGTCCTAGCGCGATTCGCGAGGCGTGCCAGAGCAGCAGCGTCGTGACGATGCCGGCGATCAGCGCGAGGATGAGGTCGGCCTCGCCAAGGTGGCTGCCCTCGAAGCGCGCCGGCCGCTGGATCTTGCGGATCGCGAGCGCGGCGATCACGCCGGCCAGCACCAGCACCGCGAAGACGTCCACGAGCAGCGCGAACCAGCCCTGGTGGCCGAGCCACGGCAGCGTGGCGTCGCGGTCCACGGCGCCGATCATCGCGATCAGGATCGTGGGGAAGAGGACGAGGAAGCCCCAGAAGATCGCCGCGTGGACGAGCCCGGGGACGAGCCGCTGCAGGAGCTTGCGCTGCCCGAGGACGATCTCGGCCTCGTTGCGGATCCGTTTCGGGACGTGGTCGAAGCGCTCGACGGGCTTGCCGAGCCTGACGAGGTCCGCGAGCAGCTTGGCGCGGCTGCCGAACAGGTAGCCGCTGACGGCCAGCGCCGCCGTGAGCGCGAGCGCTCCGGCGAGCACGTCTATGACTCGCGCGCCTTTCGGAGCTCGGCCGTGATCGCGGGCACGATCTCGGTCAGGTCGCCGATCACCGCGTAGTCGGCGCTCGCGAGGATGGGCGCCTCGGCGTCGGAGTTGATCGCAAGGATCTTCTTCGCGCCCTTGCAGCCCGCGATGTGCTGGGTGGCGCCGCTTATCCCGCAGGCGATGTACAGGTCCGGCGACACCTTCGTGCCCGTCTGGCCCACCTGGTCCGTATGCGGCCTCCAGCCCGCGCTCGTGACGACGCGCGAGCAGCCCACTGCGGCCTCGAGCAGCTCGGCGAGCTCCTCGAGGATCCCGAAGCCCTCGGCGGAGCCGACCCCGCGGCCGCCGCTGACGACCACCTTGGCCTCCGCCAGCGAGATGCCGCTCGTGACCGTCTCGACGTGCTCGGCCACCTGGACCAGCAGGTCCGCCTCGTCGAGGGCCGGCGCGAACGATTCGATCGCGGGTGCGTCGGCACCGTTCACCGTCGCGGCGGCCACCATGTGCGGGGCGACGCTGAGCAAGGCCGGCGACCCGTGCAGGGCGGCCTCCTCGAGCAGACTGCCGCCCCACCGAATACGCGTCAGCCTCAACGGGGACCCGGCCGCCACCTGAGTGCAGTTCGCCGCAAACGGTAGATCGAGCCGCGCCGCCACCTGAGCCAGCACCTCGTTGCCGCGGTTCGTGCCGGCCGCGACCACGGCTGACGGTTCGAGGCGGTCGAGGAGGTCCGTCACGCAGCGCGCCCAGGCGGCCGGGGCGTAGGCGGCGAGGCGCTCGTCCTCGGCAACGTGGACGGTGCCGACGCCGTGGGCGCCGAGCCCGCCCGCGGCCTCGCCGCCCCCCACGAGCAGGGCCTCGACGGGCTCATCCAGCTCCCGGGCGAGCGCGAGCGCCTGCAGCGACAGCTCGTCGACCGAGCCGGCGTCGTGCTCAACCAGCACGAGGATCATTACGCCACCCCCAGGTCGCGCATCACGCCCACGACGGCGGGCGCGGCCTCCGGACCCTGTCCGAGGATCTCGGCCTGCTTGCCCTGGCCGGCGGGAACCACGAGGCGGAGCTTCTCGAGTCGCGGCTCGGGACGCTCGGGCTCGATTCTCTCGACCGGCTTCTGGCGGGCGCGCAGCTTGGCCGGGACCGACGGGTAGCGCGGCAGGTTGATCCCCTCGAGCACGGTCACGACCGCCGGCAATGGGACGAGGTACACGTCGCGGCCGCCCGGGACCTCCTGCTCGCAGCGCGCGCGACCGTCCTCGATGGTGAGCCCCTTCAGGCCGGTCACGACCGGCCGCCCGAGCGCGTGCGCTACGCGGATGCCGACCTGGTAGTTGCCCGAGTCGGCGGACTCGTTCCCGAACACGATCAGGTCGAAGGCGCCGCCCGCCGCCTGCTCGGACTCGATCGTCGCGAGGATCACCGCCGCGGTCGCCTGCGGGTCCCACTCCTCTCCATCGGCGGCGAGCAGGATCCCGCGGTCGGCGCCGATCGCGAGCGTCTCGCGGATCTGCTCCTCGGCCTCCGGCGGGCCGAGCGCGAGCACTGTGGTCTCGCCGCCGTGCTGCTCGACGATCCGCACCGCCTCCTCGACCCCGCACTCCTCGTGCGGGCTGATCGTGAAGCCGAGGTGGCGCGTCTCGAGCGCCTGTTCGTCGGCCGTGAGGACCATGCGCCCGCCGGTCAGCGGGACGCGCTTGACGCAGACGAGGATCCTCATGTCAGTACGGGGGCCGCCGCGCGGACGCGCTCGTTCTCGGGGTCGAACAGCGGCGTCGAGCCCGCGACCTCCACGGTCACCGGGTAGCGCTCGCACATGTACTCCACGGCCAGCTGCTCGCCGACGTTGGCGTGCTCGGGGGGCAGGTACGACATCAGGATGTGCTTGCCGACCGACGGGCCTGCCCCGGCGCTCGTGACGAACGAGCGCCGCCCCTTGGAGTCGGTGAGCGGCGCGCCCTCGCGCGTCAGGATCGGCTCGCCGCCGAGCATGTAGCGCTGCTGCCCGTTCCCCGAGGTGTGGTCGTCGACCGTCAGCGTGCACATCACGGCCGCGGGCTCCGTCTCGCGGTGGCGCACGTGCGCCTCCTTGCCGACGAAGTCCTGCTCCTTGACCTTGCCCCACGCCATGCCGGCCTCGACGACGTCGTACTCGCCGTCGAGCTCGAAGCCAAAGGCGCGGTAGCACTTCTCGAGCCGCCCGGTGGTGCCGTAGACGCCGATGCCCGCGGGCACGATGCCGTGGGGGCGGCCGGCCTCCCAGACCATGTCCCAGAGCTTCGCGCCTTGCTCGATCGGTACGTAGAGCTCCCAGCCGAGGTCGCCCACGTAGGAGATGCGCGAGGCGAGCACGGGCAGCGAGTCGATCTCGATCGTGCGGAAGCTGGCGAACGGGAAGCCCTCGTGGGACACGTCGGCACCTGTGAGGCCCTGGAGGACCTCCCGCGCGCGCGGCCCCCACAACCCGAGCGTGCACCAGCTCGAGGTGAGGTCGACCACCCGGGCGTCGGGGCCGGTGTGGTCCGCATACCACTTGAGGTCCGCCATCCCGTGCATGCCGCCGGTGACGACGCGGAAGTGGTCGTCGGCGATGCGCATCACCGTGAGGTCGGAGCGGAAGCCCCCGCGCGGCGTGAGCACGGGCGTGTACACGACCTTGCCGTGCTTCACGTCCATCTGGCGCATCGACACGCGCTGCACGCAGTCGAGCGCCCCGGGGCCGACGACGTCGAAGACGCAGAACGCAGTGAGGTCGAACATCGCGACGCGGTCGCGCATCGCGAGGTGCTCGGCGTTGATGATCGGCGACCACCAGCGCGAGTCCCACTCGGCTTCGCGGTCGCTCACCCCGTACTCCTCGACGAGCATGCGGTTGGACTCGTACCAGTGCGGGCGCTCCCAGCCGGCTGCCTCGTAGAAGACTGCGCCGAGCTCCTGCTCGCGCGCGTAGAAGGGGGGGAGGCGCACGCCGCGGTTGGACTCCCACTGCTCGCCGGGGTGCACGATGCCGTAGGTCTTGTTGAAGTGCTCCCGGGAGCGCGCCCGCACGTGCTCGACGGTGCGCTGATGCGGATAGAAGCGGGCGATGTCAGACGACCAGAGGTCGATCTCGGGCTCGCCCTCGACCATCCACTCGGCCACCGCCCGGCCAATGCCCGGCCCCTCCTTGACCCAGACCGCGGCGACCGACCAGAGGCCCTTGACCTCGGGCGTCTCGCCGAGCACCGGCATGGCGTCGGGGGTCAGCGACAGCAGGCCGTTGATGGCGTACTTGATGCCCACCGACTCGTCGCCCACGATCTCCGGCATCAGCTCGAGCGCGTGCTGCATCTGCTCGACGAAGTCGTCCTCGGTGAAGGGGAACTCCGTCGGCGAGAGCGCGGCCTCCTCGATCGAGGGGATCTCGTCGGGGTCGTAGAAGATCGGCCGGTGGGCGTAGGAGCCGATCTCGAGGCCCGTACCGTCCTGACGCTCGTACATGAACGTGTCCATGTCGCGGACGATCGGATACTCGATCGCGCCCTTCGCGCCCTCGAAGCGCGGCACCGGCCCTATGTCGATCATCTGATGGATCGCGGGGGTCAGCGGGATCGCGGCGCCGGCCATGCGGGCGATGCGCGGGCTCCAGACACCGCAGGCCACTGCCACGATCTCGGTCTCGATGTCGCCGCGGTCGGTGTGAACTCGTTTGACCCGCCCGCCGTCGACGTCGATGCCGACCACCTCGGTGTTCGCCGACACCGTGAGCGCGCCGCGCTCCTGCGCGCTCTCGCGCATGAGCGTGCCCGCACGCAGCGAGTCGGCCACGCCAACGCCCTCGGTGTAGAAGCCGCCGAGGATCACGCTCTCGTCGATGAACGGGACGAGCTCCTTGACCTCGGCGGGTGTCAGGAGCCGGACGCCCCCCACGCCCCACGCCGCCGCGGAGGCCATCCGGCGACGCAGCTCCTCCATGCGCTCCTCGGTGCGCGCCACCTCGATCCCGCCGCAGGTGGTGAGCACGCCGAGCTCCTCGTACTGGCGCACGCTGTCGCGGGTGAGCTGCGGTCATCTCGCGCGAGTGGTCGACGGGGTAGATGAAGTTCGACGCGTGACCGGTCGAGCCGCCGGGATTCGGCAGCGGGCCCTTGTCGAGCAGCACCAGGTCGGTCCAGCCGAGCCGGGCGAGGTGATGAACGAGGCTGTTGCCGACGATGCCTGCGCCGATCACGACGGCGCGGGCGGTGCCCGGCAGGCCCCCTGGTCCGGATTGGTCTCCCACGGATGTCACCTCGCGTTCGGAATGGCCGGCGTCTGCAGGGTCGACGCGAACTGATATATCACACCGCGATGCACTCGTCGCAGGAGCTCAGCAGCTCGATGTTCGAGATCAGCGCCGAGGGCCGGCGGGTGCCGTTGGAGCAGCTGTTCGAGGGCTTCGGTGAGCAGGATCGGCTGGGGGTGATCGTGAACCGGCCCTGCGGCGCGGTTGGCGCGAGCGCCCTGATCAGCGCGACCGTCACCGCCTTCTACGACATCCAGCGCGCCCGCGGTCCGGACTTCTTCGTCTATCCGGACTACTACCTCTTCCACGTCGGCCGGGCGCTGGGCGACCACGGGATGCTGGACGTCTTCCCGAGCCGCAAGGAGGTGGTGGTGCCGGAGGAGCCGGACGCCATCCTCGACGCGGTCAACGACCGCGCGATCACGCGGCTCGTGGTCCCGGCTCCGGAGGTCGAGGGGGCGCTCCCGCCGGCAGAGCCGGCCGGCCCGGCCGCGCCGGCCGAGCGGAGCGCCCCGGCCGCGGGGGCCGCGTCGCCCGCAGCGCCCGAGCCCGCGTTCGATCCGGTCGCGCTCGCCAGCGCACGCGGGCGCATCGCGACCTGCCTCGCATACTCGCCCTCGGGACGGGTGACCGGCGGCGACGTCCGGATTGCGAGCAATCCGGTGGTCGAGGGCTACGTCGAGTCGATCCTCGATCCTGAATCGCACGTGGCCGCCCTTCGTGCCGGCGACGGTCAGGACCGCGCCTATGCCGATTCGATCGAGGCGCGGCTCGGTGAGGTCGCGCTGGAGCTGCGCACGCAGATCCGGGAGGCGCGGCGGGAGCTCGTGGAGGACGACAGGCCGGTCGAGACCTACGGGCGGATCACCCTCGACGAGGCGCTCCGGTCGCTTGTGGGGAGGGTGCCGGCGGCGGCATCTCCGGCGGGTTGACCCTCGCTCGGCGAAACTGATATATCAGCCCCTCAGGGGTCGAGGAAACGAGGAGGTACGACGTTGGCACAGGTGAACGAGCAACCGGGGATCCTGCTCTACACGCGCATCCGGAAGTCGCCGTATTACTACGCGTCGCGCCGGCACGGCATCCAGCTGTACAGCGTCTACAACCACACCTACCACCCGCGCCACTACGGCGACCCGGTCGAGGAGTACTGGCAGCTGCTGAACGGGGTCACGCTCTGGGACGTGGGGGTCGAGCGCCAGATCGAGATCAGCGGGCCGGACGCCTTCGACTTCACCAACCTGATCGTCGCGCGCGATCTGAACAAGTGCGCGGTTGAGCAGTGCAAGTACGTCTTCAACTGCCTTCCCGACGGCGGCATCATCAACGACCCCGTCCTCCTGCGCGTGGAGGAGAACCGCTTCTGGCTCTCGCTCGCCGACAGCGACGTGGAGCTGTGGGCGCGCGGCGTGGCCTACAACTCGAACTACGACGTCACGATCAAGGAGATCGACGTCGGACCGGTGCAGGTGCAGGGACCGAAGTCGAAGGACGTGATGGTCGACCTCTTCGGCGACCAGATCCTCGAGATCCCCTACTACTACCTGCGGCCGTTCGAGCTCGAGGGCATGAGGGTGCTCGTCTCGCGCACCGGCTACACGGCCGAGCTCGGCTACGAGATCTACCTCTACGAGGCCAGCAAGAACGGCGTCAAGCTCTGGGACGCAGTGCTCGAAGCCGGCAAGCCGCACGACCTCGCGGTGATCGGGCCGTGCCACATCCGCCGCATCGAGGGCGGCATCCTCGCGCTCGGCGCCGACATGTGGTTCGACACGAACCCCTATGAGGTCGGCATGGGCTACGACTGGATGGTCGACCTCGAGGCCGGCACCGACTTCATCGGCAAGGAGGCGCTCCACCGGATCAAGGAGGAGGGCCCCGAAGCGCAAGCTGGTGGGCGTGGAGATCGGCGGGGAGCAGCTCGGCGCCTACAACGACGGCTCGATGCCGGACATGTTCCCGGTGAGCAAGGGCGGCGGACGGATCGGGGAGGTCACGTCGGCCTGCTTCTCGCCGCGGCTCGAGAAGAACATCGGCTACGCGATGGTGCCCATCGAGCACGCCGAGCTCGGGACCGAGCTGGAGGTCGAGCGCCCGGAGGGGACGACCTCGGCGGTCATCGTCGAGAAGCCGTTCATCGACCCCAAGAAGGAGACGCCCAAGCAGGAGTTGACCGCCGCCGGCGGCGGAGGAGAATCCTGACGTTCCGTTACCAGCCCGGCGACAGGAAGGAACCGGTATGTCCACGCAGTACGACTTTGTGATCGTCGGCGGCGGGTCGGCCGGCTGCGCCCTCGCCAACAGGCTCTCGGCCGATCCGGCCAACCGGGTGCTGGTGCTCGAGGCGGGGCGCCCCGACTGGTCCTGGGACGTCTTCATCCACATGCCGGCTGCGCTCGCCTTCCCGATCGGCAGCCGCTTCTACGACTGGCGCTACGAGTCCGAGCCCGAGCCGTACATGGGCGGCCGCAAGGTCTTCCACGCGCGCGGGAAGGTGCTCGGCGGCTCGAGCAGCATCAACGGGATGATCTTCCAGCGCGGCAACCCGATGGATTACGAGCGCTGGGCCTCGGGCGACGGCATGGAGACGTGGGACTACCACCACTGCCTGCCCTACTTCAAGCGCATGGAGAACTGCCTGGCGGCGGCGCCGGACGACCCCTTCCGCGGCCATGACGGCCCGCTCGTGCTGGAGCGCGGGCCGGCGCGCGGGCCGCTCTTCGACGCCTTCTTCGCGGCCGTGCAGCAGGCGGGCTACCCGCTCACCGACGACGTCAACGGCTACAAGCAGGAGGGCTTTGCGGCGTTCGACCGCAACGTGCACGACGGCAAGCGCCTCTCGGCCGCGCGCGCCTATCTGCACCCTGTGCTCGGGCGCCCGAACCTGAAGGTCGAGACGTTCGCGCTCGCCACACGCATCCTCTTCGAGGGCGGGCGGGCCGTCGGCGTCGAGTACGCGCGCGGACGGCGCACCCACCAGGCGCGCGGCGGCGAGATCGTGCTGTGCGGCGGCGCGATCAACACGCCCCAGCTGATGCAGCTCTCGGGGATCGGGGCGCCCGACCACCTGCGCTCGATCGGCGTCCCGGTTGAGCACGAGCTTCCCGGCGTGGGGGAGAACCTGCAGGACCACCTCGAGGTCTACGTCCAGCACACCGCGAACCAGCCGATCTCGATGGCGCCCTACTTCAAGATGGTCAACCGGCCGAAGGTGGGCGCCGAGTGGCTGCTCCGGAAGTCGGGGCCCGGCGCCACGAACCACTTCGAGGCGGGCGGCTTCATCCGCAGCAACGAAGAGGTCAAGTGGCCGAACCTGATGTACCACTTCCTGCCGATCGCGATCCGTTACGACGGAACCGTTCCGGAGGGGGGCGGAGGGCACGGCTACCAGGTGCACGTGGGGCCGATGTACTCGGACGTGCGCGGCACCTGCAAGGCGGTGTCGAACGACCCGCGCAAGCACCCGGCGCTGCGCTTCAACTACCTCTCGACCGGCAACGACCGGCGCGAGTGGATCGAGGCGCTCCAGGCGACCCGCAAGATCCTCTCCCAGCCCGCCTGGAAGGACATCGACGGTGGCGAGCTCTCGCCCGGCCCCGAGGTCGAGACCGACGAGCAGATCCTCGACTGGGTGGCGAAGGACGCCGAGACCGCGCTGCATCCCTCGTGCACCTGCCGGATGGGAACGGACGACATGTCGGTGGTCGACCCCAAGACGATGGGCGTCCGCGGGCTCGAGGGGCTGCGGGTGGTGGACGCGTCCGTCTTCCCGTACGTGACCAACGGGAACATCTACGCGCCGGTGATGATGACCGCGGAGAAGTCGGTCGACCTGATCCTGGGCAACACGCCGCTGCCGGCGGACATGGTCGAGTACTACCGCCACGATGTGAGCGACCCGGGCGTGACGCTGTCGGAGAGCGCCGCGGCGGCGGAGGAGGAGGCGCCGACGGAGGCACCGTCGGCGTAGGCCGCCGCCAGCGCTGAACATTCCCGACTTGGTGTCGCGAGACGACACCAAGTCGGGTTTCTTGCCGAGGAGCGCCGGGTTTCGGGCCGCGCGGACCTACAGCAGCCGCGGGCGCGTCGCCTCGATGACGGCGCGCCGGAAGCGGCTGCCCTCGACGCCGCGCGTCGAGAGCTTCAGCTGAAGGATGCCGGTGCTCGCCGTCCCCGGGGAGCCGGCGCCGAAGACGAAGTTGCCGAGGCTGTAGGCCACGAGCCGCCGCGGCCCGCCGCTGCGGATCGGCTGCAGGACATGCGGATGCGCGCCGATCACCGCGGTGGCTCCGGCCCGGAGCGCCTCGGCCGCGAAGTCCGGCCAGCGCGACCGATGGCAGCCTCCTACTCACGGCCGGGAAGCTAACGCCCGATCGCGGGCCGGCAGCATCGGCTCCGCGGTGTCAGCCTCGGCGCCGGCCCGACACCTGGTGGATGCGTGCCTGGTAGAAGACGGTCGCGGGGTCGCGGGCTGCTTCTTCGACAGCCGCCTCGAGCTCAGCGACCTGTTCGCCCGTCGCGGCCCCTGCCTCGAGGATCGAGGCGCGCATGTTGCGCACGAGGTGAGCAAGGAAGAGCTTGTCGTCGACCGTTTCCATCGGGTTGGCGACCGTCTCCTCACGCACGTCTTCGAGGCCGCTCGCAGACAGCAGCGCGCGCAGCCGCGGCCCGATGGTGGGGTCGCCGCCGTGGAAGCGCACGGTCGCGCAGTAGACGTCCTGGAGACGGTCGAGCGCGGGTGCGGGCGGGTCGCTGCGCAAAGTGCCGGTGAAGAGGTCCTCGACGGCAACCACTCCTCCATCCCTGACCGCCGCCTGCATGGCGCGCAGCGCGGCCGAAGGGTCGACGAGATGGCTGAGCAGGAGCCGCGCATAGGCGAGGTCGAAGCCCTGACGGCCGGTCGGCCGTGACGCATCACCCCTGACGAACTCGGCGTTGACCTCCGCCCGCACCGCCGCCTGACGCGCCAGCTCGAGCAGCTCGGCGTCGAGGTCGACCCCCACCACATGCCCGTCGGGGCCCGCCACCCGGGCCATCTCGATCGTCACCTGCCCATCTCTGCATCCAACGTCCAAGCAAGCCCAGCCGGGTGACAGCCCGAGCCTGGAGAGAAACGCTTCGGTGGCCTGCGCCATCACGTGCGCCTGCCGCGCGAGACGCTGCGCGTCGATGAGACCGCCGGCGATCGTGTATTCGCTCGCCACCGGGCAAGGATACGGCGGGTACGCTCTGACGTCGTGGTCGCGAAGGAGGCCGGGGCTGAGGCGCTCGGCGAGGCATGAGCCCGGAGGCGGAGGACCCCGTCGCGCTTGCCAGGCGGCTGATCGACGCGAACTCCTACCTCACTCTGGGAACGGCCGACGCCGGCGGGCGCCCGTGGGTTTCTCCCGTCTGGTACGCCACCGCCGGCTACACCGAGCTGCTCTGGGTTTCCTCGCCCGATGCGCGCCACTGCCGCAACCTCAGCGTCCGCCCGGAGGTGAGCATCGCGATCTTCGACTCACGCGTCCCGCTCGGCGAGGCCCAGGCGGTGTACATGTCGGCCGTCGCCCAGGAGCTCAGCGGCGCCGAGCTGGAGCGCGGCATCGAGATCTTCTCGCGCAGCTCGCAGACCGCCGGCGCGCGGCACATGGAGCCTCGAGGACGTCGTCGCGCCGGCAGGCCTCCGGCTATATCGGGCAACCGCGACGGAGACCTTCGTCCTCGACAGCATCGGGGACACGCGTCAGGGAGACCACCGGATTCCTGTCGAGCTGTAGCCGCAAGCGGGAGGAGCCCCGCCGCGAGGCGGGGCTCCTCCCGTGTGAGTCGGGTACGGGACCGCTGAGCGTCAGCCCGTGGTCGCGGCCCTGCCGCCAAGCCGCTGCCTGCGGTGCATGACGGCCAGGGTGCCGCCGAGCGCGAGCAGGATCAGGCCGAGCAGGCCGCCGGCTCCGATGCCGGCGTCGCCCCAGTCGAGCCCTCCGCCGGAAGATGGGGCGGGCGACGGCTCAGGGACCTTGACGACGGTCACCTCGGGCGAGTTGAAGCTCCCGCGGCCCGCGGCCGCGTCGCGGCTGTCCGGGCTGCGCAGGTCCTGAGCCGGCGACGAGACAATGGCGGATGGAGAGGATGGCGCGTCTCCCTCGGCCGCGTCGCGGGCGTCGGGGCTACGCAGGTCCTGGTAGGCGGAGCCGGCCCCCGCGGCGATGGAAGACGGGGGCGGTGGCGCATAGCCCTCCGCTGCGTCGCGGGTGTCGGGGCTTCGGAGGTCCTGCTGCGCGGCGGCCGTCGGCGCTGCAAGGGCGGCCAGAGCGAGGCCGAGCGCCGCGGAGCGGGTCAGTCGACGATGGTTCATCGTGGCTCCTTCGGTTGGTGACCGCCCGTGCGGTCTTCGCCGCAGACCCTCGGGCCTGGCGGTAAACGATTGGGGTGCGGCGCGGTAGATCAGCGGTTAAGGGAGCGCGACTCGGCCGCTGTCGCAACCGGCCATTCGATGGTACGGTCGCCACGGACTCGCCCGTTCATCACGCATGGATTTCCGTCTTCTTGGCCCACTCGAAGTGCTCGAGCACGATCGCCTGCTCGCACTTGGTGGCGGCCGACAGCGTTCTCTCCTTGCGGTTCTGCTCCTGCATGCGAACGAGGTGGTCTCCAACGATCGCCTGATCGACGCGTTGTGGGGTCAGTCGCCCCCTCCGACGGCCGCGAAGACGGTCCAGGTCTACGTTTCCAGGCTGCGCAAGGAGCTCGGCGAGGGCCGGCTCGTGACGCGGGCGCCGGGCTATCTCCTCACTGTGGAGCGCTCGGAGCTCGACCTAAGGCGTTTCGAGCAGCTCCTCGGCGAGGCCAGGGGGGCGGAGCCGGCGGACGCCGCCGACCTGTTGCGCCGGGCGCTCGCGCTGTGGCGCGGCCCCGCGCTGGCCGACCTCGCCTACGAAGCCTTCGTCCAGAACGAGATCGCCAGGCTCGAGGAGCTGCGCTGGGCGGCGCTCGAGCAGCGGATCGACGCCGACCTCGCCTGTGGTCGCCACGCGGAGCTGGTGGGCGAGCTCGAGGGCCTGATCGCCGCGCATCCACTCAGGGAGCGCCTGCGCTACCAGCTGATGCTGGCGCTCTACCGGTCGTCTCGCCAGGCCGAGGCGCTCGACGCCTACCGAACCGCCCGCCGCGAGCTGGCGGAGGAGCTCGGGCTCGAACCGGGCGAGGAGCTCAAGCGGCTCGAGCAGGCGATCCTGCAACACGATCCCGCTCTCGACCTGACGGGGGGAGCGCCGGGTCGCCCGGCGAGCGAGACCGCGGCGCCCGACAGGTCACTGCTTGTCGCGCCGCGCGAGCTGGATGGGCTCGAGGCGTTGCTCGGCCTCGCGATCCCGCTCGCGGCGGCACGCCCGCCGCGCGAGCTCATCGTCGCCGGCATCGTGGAGACGAGCGAGCTGGCGGCCGCCACGGCTGCGCTCGCCGAGCGCCGCGAGGGGCTGCTGGCCGACGGCCTGCCCGCAAGAACAGCCGCCTTCTCGTCGCCCGCGCCCGGGCGCGACCTCGTGCGCCTCGCGTCGCAGGAGGGCGTCGAGCTCCTGCTCATGGAGGCCGGCAGCTCGCCGCTCGAAGGTGAGGCCGGGATCGTGCTCGAGCACGCGCCCTGCGATGTGGCGATGCTGGTAGAGGCCGGCGGCTCGCTCCGTGGCGGTCCGGTCGTGGTGCCGTTCGGCGCCGCCTGGCACGACTGGGCGGCGCTCGAGCTCGGCGCGTGGGTCGCCCGCGCCACGGACGCACCCCTTCGGCTGATCGGCGCGGCGTCCGACGGCCGGGAGAACGGACGCGACGCGAGCCGCCTGCTCGCCGACGCCTCGCTGATCGTCCAGCGGACCGCTCACGTCGTGGCCGAGCCGCTGCTCACGCGGCCGGGCCGCAAGGGGATCGTCGCCGGGGCCGAGGGGGCCGGGCTGTTGGTCGTCGGGCTCTCGGAGCGCTGGCGACAGGAGGGGCTCGGCCGCGTCCGCAGCGAGCTGGTCGAGTCCCCTCCGGCGCCGACGATCCTCGTCCGGAGAGGACAGCGGCCGGGCGGGCTCGCGCCAACGGAGACGGCCACCAGCTTCGGCTGGTCGCTCACCGGCGGCGCGTCATGACCGTCGCGATCGGCCCCGGCTCGACCTTCGCCGGCTACCGGATCGAGTCCCTGATCGGGCGCGGCGGGATGGGGGTGGTGTACAAGGCCACCGACCTCTCGCTGGATCGCCCGGTGGCGCTGAAGCTGATCGCCCCCGAGCTCGCCGAGGACGAGCGCTTTCGCGAGCGCTTTCTGAACGAGCCGCGGTTGGCGGCGTCGCTCGACCACCCGAACGTGGTGCCGATCTACGAGGCGGGCGAGCACGACGGGCAGCTCTATCTCGCGATGCGCTACGTGGAGGGGAGCGACCTGAGGAGCGTGCTCCAAACCGAGGGCAAGCTCGCACCCGATGAGGCGCTGTGGATAGTGGGCCAGGTCGCCGCCGCGCTCGATGCAGGCCCACCGCCGCGGGCTCGTCCATCGCGACGTCAAGCCGGCAAACGTGCTGCTCGACCCGAACGAGCACGCCTATCTGAGCGACTTCGGGATCAGCACCCAGATGGGCGGTGCCGCGGCCGACGGCGGACATACGGGCACGCTCGACTACCTGGCGCCCGAGCAGATCCGCGGCGAGGCCGTCGACGCGCGCAGCGACTGCTATGCGTTGACCTGCATCCTCTACGAGTGCCTGGCGGGCGAGCCGCCCTTCCGCCGCCAGACCGAGGCCGAGACGCTGTGGGCGCACCTCCAGAGCGAGCCGGCGCCGCTCAGCTCGTACCCCGCGCTGGAACCCGTGTTCCGCAAGGGGCTCGCCAAGGAGAAGGACGAGCGCTACGAGAGCTGCGGGGCAATGATCGAGGCCGCGGCCGCTGCGCTCGGGCTCGACACTCCGGCTGCGCTTCGGCGCCGGCCGATCAGCCCAGCGCTGGTCCGTCGGCGCCGAGCGATCACGGTCGCCGGCGCGGCCGTGCTGGCCGGCGCGATCGCCGCGGCCGTCATCGCGGTAACGGGTGGCGGAGATCCGGATCGGCAGCCGCCGGGGAACACGCTCGTCTCAATCGACGCGGCGACAGGCAAGTTCATCGAGCAGGTGCCGGTCGGCGCCACGCCCACGGACGTGGCCGTGGGCGGCGGTGCCGCATGGAGCTTCAGCGGCGACGAGAAGACGGTGTCCCGGGTGGACATCAGCAGCGGGGAGGTTCGAACGCTCTCCGCGGGGCCCCACCCGATCGAGATCGCGGCCGGCGGAGACTCGCTGTGGGCGGCCCAGGCGAGCGGCCAGGACGCGAAGTTCGCCTCGATCGACGCGGCCACGTCCCCAGCGGCGCTCACGAGGTTCGACGCCGTGTCCGGCGCCGAGCGGGGGACGACTCCGCTGCCCGTGCCGGCGATGCTCAGCTTCAACATCCCGCCGGGCAACCTGCTGGCGGTCGGCAGCGGCGCCGTCTGGGCGCTCGGCCGTCCGGGCTGGGTCTACCGGCTGGATGAGCGCGGCGGCCGCCTGCTGACCCGGCGCTCGCTTCAAGCGTGGGGGATCGCCACGGGCGATGGCCAGGTGTGGATCCGGGACCGGAACAACGAGGTCGTTCGCCTCGATCCCCGGACCGGACGGCCCACGCGGCGGGTCTCCCTGCCCAAGGCCGAATGGGTGACCTCGAATCGCCGTCGGCGCAGGAGGCGTGTGGCTGACGGACAAGTCCCAGGGCAAGGTCTGGCATGTCGAGGAGGGGCGAGCCCAGCCGCGCAGCATCGACCTCGCGCCCGGCGTCGACAGCATCGCGGTGGGCGGCGGCGCGGTATGGGCCGCCAACAGCAAGCGTGGGACCGTCACGCGGATCGACCCGGCTTCCAACCGGATAACCGCCCGAGTCGAGGTCGGCGACTCGCCGCGTGCACTGGCCGTCGGCGGCGGCAAGCTGTGGATCGCCGTCGCCGGCACGGAGGCAGCCGAGCCGGCGGCCGGTTTGCGCGAGGTCGCTGAGGTCACGGCGCTGACGGCGCCGCCCTGCGGGCGGGTGCTGACGGGAGGAAGAGGCGATGCGGACCTCCTCATCGCGTCCGATCTTCCCCTCCGCGGGCAGATTGCGGCCACCCTGCCGATGGCCGAGGCCGTCGAGTTCGTGCTGCGCAGCCACGACTTCCGCGCGGGACGGTTCCGGCTCGGCTACCAGTCGTGCGACGACGCCACTGATCAGTACGGGATCTACGACGAAGGCAAGTGCCGTGACAACGCGAAGGGATACGCGCGCAACCCGGCCGTGGTGGGCGTGGTCGGGCCGCTGAACTCCGTCTGTGCAGCCGAGATGCTGCCGATCCTGAACCGCGCACAGGGAGGACCGGTCGCGCTCGTCTCACCTGTCGAACACCGACCCCTCGCTGGTGCGGAGCCGGGCGATCGGCTCCGTGGAGAAAACGGGCTATCGACTGCCGGACCTGTATCCGACCGGGCAACGCGGCTACGCCCGCGTCATCCCGTCCGACGACTACGAGCTCGTTGCCGGCGCGATCCTCGCGAAGCGGCTGGGCAACGGCGCCGTCTTCTACCTCGAGGACCGCCTCTACAGCGAGGGAGACCCGCGACGCGAGTGGTTCCGGCGGACGGCGAAGCGCATTGGTTTACGCATCGCCGGCGAGGCCGCCTGGGCGGTGCGGGCGAAGCGCTACCGTGGGCTTGCGGAGCGAGTGCGGGCCTCCGGGGCAGGTGCCGTGTACATCAACTCGCTCTTGCCGACGAACATCGGCACGCTCCTCCAGGACCTGCGCGCCGCGCTGGGCCCGCGCTTCCCGATCATCGTGCACCAGGGCTTGACGCCCATCCCCTCCCTGTTCGCGAACGCGGGAGAGGCCGCCCGCGGCCTTCACATCACCTATCCCGGCTTACCCCTCGACAGGCTCGGCGCGACCGGCCGGGCGTTCGTCCGCGACTTCGGCGCCACCCAGCGCGGCAGGGAAGTTGCCCAGTTCGACGTCTACTCGGCGGCCGCCACCGAGGTACTGCTCGACGCGATCGCGCGCTCGGACGGCACGCGCGCCTCGGTGACGCGCGCACTCGCCAACACCCGGCTGGCGGACAGCCCCCTTGGCCCGCTCGCGCTCGACCGGCGCGGCGAGCTCACGTCGAACCCGATCATGGTCCTCCGCGCCGTGCGTCCCAGCCGAAGCCTGGTCGACTTCTCCCTCGAGGGGAGCGTCGTCGAGGACGTCATCACGCCACCCGCCCGGCTGCTTCCGTAGCGTCGGCTGGACCGGCCGCTACTTGATGAACAGGATCTCCGAGTACTTCGGCAGCGGCCAGAGGTCGTCGGCCACCACCTTCTCGAGCTGGTCGCCGAGCTCGCGCACCTTCTCGAGTGCGGTCAGCTGGTGGTCACGGGCGTACACCGCGAGCTCGAGGCCCTCGATGCCGTCCGGGTAGTGGTTGGCCTCCTCGAGCGCTGAGATCGCGTCCGCGAACTCGCCGACGAGCGTGCGCGTCTCCCCGGCGAGCGCGTCCATGCCCGCCGCGTCGACCAGCGCCACGTGGCGCAGGGCCGCCGGCAACAGCATCGTCCGGGCGATCGACGCCGCGGTCTCCGTCTCGATGTTCGCGCGGGTGATGTACTGCTCAGACCACACCTCGAAGCGCGACTCGAGCTCGCGGTGCGAGAGCACGTCGTACTTCTCGAACGCGGCGACGGTCGCGTCGGCGAGCACCTCGGGCAGCGCGTCGGGCGTCGTGCGCAGGTTCTTGAGCCCGCGCTGCTCGGCCTCGGCGTGCCACTCGTCGGCGTAGTTGTCGCCGCCGAAGATGATCCGCTTGCTGTCGGTATAGGCCTCGCTCACGACCTCGGTCACGGCCTCGGCGAGGTCTCCGCCGTTGCCGAGCTTGGCCTCGAGCTTGTCGGAGAGCTCGTCGATCGCCTCGGCCACGATCGTGTTCAGCACGGTGTTCGGGAACGCGAGCGACTGGCTCGACCCGAGCGCGCGGAACTCGAACTTGTTGCCGGTGAAGGCGAACGGCGAGGTCCGGTTGCGGTCACCGCCGTGCATCGGCAGCGGCGGCAGCACCGGCGTGCCCAGGCCGAGCACCGAGGCCGGCGTGTGGGGATCGCCCTCGCCCGAGGCGAGCGCCTCGAACACCTTCTCTAGCTCGGCGCCCAGGAAGATCGAGATGATCGCCGGGGGAGCCTCGTTCGCACCCAGGCGATGGTCCTGGCCGATGGCCGCCACCGAGCCACGCAGCAGGCCCTGGTGCTTGTCCACGGCCTTGATGACCGCCGCGCAGAAGAACAGGAAGTTGACGTTGTCCGCCGGGGTGGCGCCCGGCTCCATCAGGTTGTGGCCGCGTGTCGGTGCCCATCGACCAGTTGTTGTGCTTGCCGGAGCCGTTCACGCCCGCGAACGGCTTCTCGTGCAGCAGACAGACGAGCCCGTACTTGCGCGCGACCGACTGGAGCAGCTGCATCGTGAGCTGCTGGTGGTCCGAGCCGACGTTCGAGTTCTCGAACACCGGCGCGATCTCGTACTGACCGGGAGCGACCTCGTTGTGGCGCGTCTTCACCGGCACACCCAGCTTCGCCAGCTCGAGCTCCAGGTCCATCATGAACGCGAGCACGCGCTCGGGGATCGAGCCGAAGTAGTGGTCGTCGAGCTCGTGGCCCTTGGGCGGCTTGGCGCCGAACAACGTGCGGCCGGTGTTGATGAGGTCGGGCCGCTGGAAGTAGAACTGCTCGTCGATGAGGAAGTACTCCTGCTCGGGCCCGACGGTGGTGAACACGCGCGCCGCCGTATCGTCGCCGAGCAATCGCAGGGCGCGGATTGCCGAGCCCGACAGCGCGTCCATCGAGCGCAGGAGCGGGATCTTGGCGTCGAGCGCCTCGCCGGTCCAGGACGCGAACGCAGTCGGGATGCAGAGGAGCGCGCCGTTGGGGTTCTCGAGGATGAAGGCCGGGCTCGTCGGGTCCCAGGCCGTGTAGCCACGGGCCTCGAACGTCGCGCGCACGCCGCCGGTGGGGAACGAGGACGCGTCTGGCTCGCCCTGGATGAGCTCCTTGCCGGAGAACTCGGCAAGCGCCACGCCGTCGCCGTCGGGCGCAAAGAACGAGTCGTGCTTCTCGGCGGTGAGCCCGGTGAGCGGCTGGAAGACGTGGGTGAAGTGGGTGGCGCCGTTCTCGAGTGCCCATTCCTTCATCGCGAGCGCGACCGCATCCGCCAGCGACGGGTCGAGCGGCTCGCCCTGCTCGAGCGTGCGCTGCAGGCGCTTGTAGGTGTCCTTGGGGAGGCGTGTGCGCTGGACGGACGGCGAGAAGACGTTCGCCCCGAACGGGTAATTCGTGGGCTGGGTGAGGTCGACGGAGCCGAGCGCGGCCCCGTTGGGGCTCCACTGGGCGGCGGTTACGTTTTGCTGGCGGATCCGTGGCATGTCGTGAGCGAGGCCTCCTGGCTATTGCGGGCGTCGCACAAACCTAGCCGCAGCGCGGCCGGGGCCGGTTGTACACGTGTCCAAAGTTCCGGGCTCCCCGTTCGCCCCGCTGGCAACTTCGTCCAAGACCGCGGGGCGCGCGCATGCGTACCCTCGGGTGGATGGCCGCGATCGAGCTCAAGGGAGTCGTCAAGCGCTTCGGCCCGATCACCGCGGTCGACGGGCTCGACCTCGACGTGCCCGCGGGCACCTGCGTCGGCCTGCTCGGCCCGAACGGGGCCGGGAAATCCACGACGATGCGGATGCTCACCGGCCAGGCGCTGGCGAACGAGGGCTCGATCCATGTGCTCGGCTACGAGCTGCCGCGCGAGTCGAAGGATGCGCGCGCCCAGATGGGCGTGGTGCCCCAGCTCGACAACCTCGACGTCGACGTGACCGTCGAGGACAACCTCGCCGTCTTCGCGCGCCTCTACCGGGTGCCCGACGTGCGTGACGCCGTGGACCGCGGCCTCGCGCTCGCGCGGCTCACCGAGCGTCGCCGCGACGAGGTCGACAAGCTCTCCGGCGGCATGCGCAGGCGGCTGCTGCTGGCGCGTGGCCTGATTCACCGGCCGCGGCTGATCCTGCTCGACGAGCCCACGGTCGGACTCGACCCGCAGATCCGGACCGAGCTCTGGGCATTGATCGACAACCTGCGCACAGGGGGCACGACGATCCTGATGTCGACCCACTACATCGAGGAGGCCCAGCGGCTCGCGGACGAGGTGGCCGTGATGGCCCACGGCAAGATCGTCGACCGCGGCAGGCCTTCCGACCTGATCGAGCAGCACGCCGGGCGCGAGACGGCCGAGGTGTACGGCCCGCCGGAGCGGCTCGCGGAGGTGCGTACCGCGGCCGAGGCCCAGGATCTGAGGGTGCGCCCGGCCGGCCCGGCCATCGCGATCGTCGGGTCGGAGCGTGCGACCGACGGCGCCGTGCCCGACGACGCCATCCGGCGCGCGGCGTCGCTCGAGGACGTGTTCGTGCTCCTGACAGGGGAGGAGGCAGAGTGAGACGTCTCGAGCCGGCCGCGATCGGCGGCGTGATGAGCCGCGAGGTCGCCAACTTCCGCACCTTCTGGAAGGCGACCACCTTCTCGAGCGTGCTCGAGCCGGTGATCTACCTGCTCGCCTTCGGCCTCGGGCTCGGGGCCACGGTCGTCGACCGCGTCGACGGGCTCGAGTACGTCGAGTTCGTCGGCACGGGCATGGTCGCCACGGCCGTGATCTTCTCGAGCGCGCTGCCGGCGATGTTCGGCACCTTCGTCAAGGAGCGCTTCCAGCGCACCTACGACGCGATCCTCGCGGCGCCCGTGGACGTCGAGGAGCTGGTGACGGCGGAGATGCTCTGGATCGGGCTCCGGTCCGGGTTCTACGGTTGCTTTCCGCTGATCGTGTCGATGCTGTTCGGGCTCGACCCGGCGCCGGGCATGCTGCTGGTGCCGTTCTTCTGCTTCATCACGGCACTGGGCTTCGCCGCGTTCGGCATCGCGGTGGCCGCCAGTGTGGCGAAGATCGACCAGTTCAGCTACGTGACGACCCTCGTCATCACGCCGCTCTTCCTCGTCGCCGGAACGTTCTTCCCGATCGACGAGCTGCCCGAAGGTTTCCAGGTGGCCGCTCAGTTCAACCCGCTTTACCAACTGGTCGAGTTGGTGCGCGGCGCGGCGTTCGGGTTCGAGTGGACGGACCTGATCCGGGTCGCGGTACTGATCGCCTTCGCGGTCGCCCTCTGGCGCGTCGCGATCAGCCGGATGACGAAGCGCCTGATCGACTGACTGTCTAATTCGGACGCGCCGATTTTCGACAGCTGTCGAAGGGCAGTCGGGCCGCCGCGCTCCAACCTGTGTGGCGGATGACCCTGCCCGCCGACACCGGCGCCCGCTCCCGCGGTGACCTCCTCCTCACCGGTTCGACCGGGTTCCTCGGCATGGAACTGCTCGCGCGGCTGCTCGAGGAGACCGATCGCCGGGTGTGGGCGCCGGTGCGGGCATCCGACGACGCCGAGGCCGCCGCCCGGCTGCGCGCAGCGCTCGCCACGCTGGTGCCGGATCCGGACGCCCATGCCGAGCGGGTGGTGGCCTTCGCGGCGGACCTGACGCGGCCGCGGCTCGGAATCGATGCCCGCAGACGCGACGAGATCGCCGAGCACGTGGACGAGATCGTCCACACCGCGGCGTCGGTGTCGTTCACGCTTCCGCTCGGGGAGGCCCTGCGTATCAACGTCTTCGGGACGCTGCGCATGCTCCAGCTGGCCGAGTTGTGTCGTGCCCGCAACCGTCTCACCCGCTTCGCCCACGTCTCGACCGCCTACGTGGCCGGCGACCACCGCGGCCGGTTCTCGGAGGCCGACCACGATGTCGGGCAGCGCTTCAACAACACGTACGAGCGTTCGAAGTGGGAGGCGGAGCGGCTCGTCCGCGGCTATGCGGACCGCCTCCCCGTGCAGATCTTCCGGCCCAGCATCGTCGTCGGGGACGAGCAGAGCGGCTGGACGGCGTCCTTCAACGTGATCTACAAGCCGCTGCGCGCGTACGCTCGCGGTGCCCTGCCGCTGATTCCCGCGCAGCGCTCGGCGCCGGTCGACGTGGTTCCGGTGGGCTACGTGGCGCGCTCGATCCTGGCGCTCGCGGACGCCGGGGCGGGTCGCACCTTCCAGCTCGTGGCGGGACCGGAGGCGTCGAGCGTCGGGGAGCTGATCGACCGCACCGTGAGCCACTTTGGCGGCCCGCCGGTCCGCACGCTTCCGCCCAGGCTCTACCGCCGCCTCGTCCACCCGCTTCTGGTGCGCCGCGCAAGTCCGGCGGAGCGTTGCTGGCTCGAGCGCGGCCAGGTGTTCTTTCCCTATTTCTCGACGCGTGTGCGC
The DNA here is from genome assembly GCA_963757815.1 of uncultured Thermoleophilaceae bacterium. Taxonomy (GTDB): domain Bacteria; phylum Actinomycetota; class Thermoleophilia; order Solirubrobacterales; family Thermoleophilaceae; genus JACVRW01. Next base: position 32,174 of record CAVWSN010000030.1, read on the forward strand.
TTCGAGTCCGGCGCCACGCGGGCGGCGCTCGCCCCGGCCGGCGTACGGCCACCGGCGCTCGGCGACTACTTCGAGCGGCTGCTCGACTTCGCCGTCGAGAGCCGCTGGGGAGGGACGAAGGTGGGCCGCGCCCAGGCGCTGGCGGCCGTCGCGGCTTAGGCCGGCTCTCGTCAGCTTCCGATGGGAGTTTTCGGCGTGGGTTGGTCTCCGCCGGCGGGTCAGGGCTGGGGAAGGGGATGTTGGACGGCGGCCGCTGTGACCCTTGGCAACGTCTTCGGCCGGTCTCGGGGGTTGCCGAACGCGTCACATCGCGCATAAGCCCAACGCTGAATCCGGCAAGCCACCCTACTGACGGTGCCCGCTCGCTGGACGGTAAAGCCAGGAAAGCTCGTGCTTCACCGAGAGTGTGGCCGAACGATCTTCGATCAGGCCCGGCCAGGCTGCGGCCGAAGAACCACACCCCTTCCCTAGCCCCGTGCGCGAGACCGACCCGGCGCAACCAGCCGGGCGGAGGGCGACCCGGGGACGGCCTAGGACGGCGCCCCCACCCTCTGGGCGGCCTCCAACAGCTCGCGCACCTCGCGCACGGCGACCGACAGGGTGGTCAGGTCGAAGGTGCGGCCCGCCGATATGTCGGCGAGCGTCTGGAGGCAGCGGTCCGCATCTGCGTGGGCTTCGACCCAGCCGTTCACGCGCTCGTCCGGGCCCTCGAGGCGTGGGCCCGAGCGCAGGACCTCGGCGGTCAGGTCGCGGTGGATCGCGTAGAGGTCGTCGCGCAACGCCGCGCGCGCCATCGCCTGCCAGCGGTCCTCGCGCGGCAGGGCGACGATGCGCTCGTGCAGCCAGTGCAGCTTCAGGCGGTTGCCGAGCCGGAAGTGGACCGCCGCCACCGCCTGCACGTCGAGCCCGCTCTCGTCCGAGACCTCGACGATGTCGAATGCGGCGTACATATGGGGGAGACCCGCGACGCGCGTCGCGAGGTCCTCGGCCACGCCGGCCGAGCGGAGCTCGTCGACACGGCGCGCCAGCGGCTCGAGGTCGGCGGGGTCGAGCAGCTCCGGGACCTTGTCGTACAGGGTGGCCGCGCCGGCGGCGTAGCGCTCGGTCGTCGACGCGATGTCCATCGGCGCGCGCTGGTTGCGCAGGAGCCAGCGCGACCCGCGCTCGATCAGGCGGCGCCCCTCCAGCAGCATCTTGAGCTGGACCTCCGCCTTCACCTCATTGTCGAGCGCCTCGATCGCCTGCCACTGCGGGCGCATGCCGAACACCTCGCGCGCGACCGCGTAGGCGCGCGCGATCTCGGATGCCGGGGCGCCCGTCTCCTCGTGCAGCCGGAAGGCGAACGTGGTGCCCCCGCCGTGGAGCATGTTGTTGACGACCTGGGTCGCCACGATCTCGCGGTTGAGGCGGTGCGAGTGGATCGCGTTCGCAAAGCGCTCGGGCAGCGGCGGCGGGAAGTAGCGCTCGAGCTCGTCCGACAGGTACGGGTCCTCGGGCACGTCCGAGTCGAGCAGCGCTGCGTACAGGTAGACCTTCGAGTAAGCGAGCAGCACCGCCAGCTCCGGGCGCGTCAGGCCGCGCTTTTCCCGGGCCCGCTCGGCGATCTCCTCGTCGTCGGGAAGCACCTCGAGCTCGCGATCGAGCTTCGCCCGGAGCTCCAGGGCGCGGATGAAGCGCTGGTGCACCTCGAGCATCGAGGGCGCCTGCAGCTCGGCCATGCTGAGCGTCTCGCTCTGCTCGTAGTTGTCCTTCAGGACCAGGTCCGCCACCGTGTCGGTCATCTCGGCGAGCAGCTCGTCGCGCTGCTTCACGGTCATGTCGCCCGCGGCGACCACCGCGTTCAGCAGGATCTTGATGTTCACCTCGCGGTCCGAGCAGTCGACGCCGCCGGAGTTGTCGATCGCGTCGGTGTTGATCCGCCCGCCCGCGAGCGCGTACTCGATGCGGGCGCGCTGCGTGAGGCCGAGGTTGCCGCCCTCGCCGACGACGCGGCATCCGAGCTCGCGCGCGTTGACACGCAGACTGTCGTTGGCCTTGTCGCCCACCTCGGCGTGCGTCTCGGAGGTGGCCTTGGCGTAGGTGCCGATCCCGCCGTTCCAGAGCAGGTCGACGGGCGCGCTCAGCATCGCGTGGATCAGTTCGTTCGGGGCGAACTTCGCCCGCTCCACGCCGAGGGCGGCCTGCGCCTCCTCGGAGAGCTCGATCACCTTGGCGCTGCGTGGCCAGACACCGCCGCCCTTCGAGATCAGCGCGGAGTCGTAGTCCGACCACGACGAGCGCGGCAGCTCGAACAGCCGCTTGCGCTCCTCGTAGCTGGTCTCGGGATCCGGGTCGGGGTCGATGAAGATCTCGCGGTGGTTGAACGCAGCCACGAGCCGGATCACGCGCGACAGCAGCATGCCGTTGCCGAACACGTCGCCGGACATGTCGCCGATGCCAACCACGGTGAACTCGTCCGAGCTCACGTCGCGGCCCAGCTCGCGGAAGTGGCGCTTGACCGACTCCCACGCGCCGGCGGCGGTGATGCCCATCTTCTTGTGGTCGTATCCGGACGACCCGCCGGAGGCGAACGCGTCACCGAGCCAGAAGCCGTACTCGCCCGCAACATCGTTCGCGATGTCGGAGAAGGTGGCCGTGCCCTTGTCGGCTGCCACGACGAGGTAGGGGTCGTCGCCGTCGTAGCGCACCACGTGCTGCGGCGGCGTGATCTCCCCGTCCACGATGTTGTCGGTCAGGTCGAGCAGCCCGCGGATGAACGTGCGGTAACAGGCGACGACCTCCTCGAGCAGCGCCTCGCGGTCTCCGGTCTCGGGCGGTCGCTTGACGACGAACCCGCCCTTCGCGCCCACCGGCACGATCACCGCGTTCTTGACCATCTGCGCCTTCATCAGCCCGAGCACCTCGGTGCGGAAGTCCTCGCGCCGGTCCGACCAGCGCAGCCCGCCGCGCGCCACGCGGCCGCCGCGCAGGTGCACGCCCTCGGTGCGCGGTGAGTACACGAAGATCTCGAACGCGGGCCTGGGCTCCGGAAGCCAGCCGAGCTGCGAGGGGTCGAGCTTGAACGACACGTAGGGCTTGAGGCTCGCGCCGCCGTCGGCGCGCTGGAAGAAGTTCGTGCGCAGCATCGCCCGGACCACGTCCAGGAAGCGCCGCAGGATCTGGTCCTGGTCGAGGCTTTCGACGGCGTCGATCGCCTCCTCGACCTTCTTCGCCACGGCCTCCGCCGCGGTCTCGTCGGCGCTGACGGGATCGAAGCGGGCCTCGAACAGCTCGATGAGCATGGCGGCGACCTGCGGATGGTCGACGACCACCTGCTCGACGTAGCGGTCGCTGAAGGTCATGCCGGTCTGACGCAGGTAGCGCGCCACGGCACGCAGCACCGTGACCTGGCGCGAGGTCAGGCCGGCGCCGAGCACCAACCGGTTGTAGCCGTCGTTCTCGATCTCGCCGCGCCAGGTCTGAATGAAGGTCTCGTGGAAGGCCTCGCGCACGCCGTCCGCGTCCGGGTCGCCGGCACCACGGCGGACGAGCCCGAAGTCGTAGATCCACACGCCCTCGCCGTCACGCGGCTTGACCGCGTATGGGCGCTCGTCCGCCACCTGCACGCCCATGTTCTCGAACAGCGGCAGCACGTCGGAGAGGGCGAGCGGCCGGCCCGAGCGGTATAGCTTCGCCCGCAGCACGCCGGGGCCGGCCTCGAGCGGTCGGTAGAGGCTGATCTCGAGGCCCTGGCGGTAGGGCAGCTCCTCGATGTGGCGGATGTCGGCGATTGCGGAGCGCGCCACCCAGTCGGCGCGGTAGGCGGTGGGGAAGGCGTCGCCGTAGCGGCGGAAGAGCTCCTTGCCGCGCTCCTCGCCCTGGTCCTCGACGAGCGCCTGCTCGAAGTCGTCGGCCCACGAGCGCGTGGCGGCAACCAGCAGGACCTCGACCGACCGCGCGTCCACGTTCGGGCGGTGACCGGGCTCGGTGTAGGCCATGTAGTGGAGCCGGACGAGGACGGACTCGGATACGCGCGTCGTGTAGTCGATGCTCTTCGCGTCGGTCACGTCGCGCAGGATCGCCTCGATGCGCCGCCGGTTCTCGGTGTTGAAGCGGTCGCGCGGCACGAACACGAGGCAGGAGTAGAAGCGCCCGAAGCGGTCACGGCGCACGAACAGGCGCAGCCGCTGGCGCTCGCCCAGGTGGAGGATCCCCATCGCGGTCTCGAACAGCTCGTCCGCCTCCACCTGGATCAGCTCGTCGCGCGGGTGCGCCTCGAGGATCTCGATCAGCGCCTTCTCGTTGTGGCTGCCGTGCGGGAACGCCGCGCGCTTGAGCACCCTGTCGACCTTGCGCCGCAGGATCGGGATGTCGCCGAGCCGCGACTGGTAGGCGGTGTGCGTGTAGAGACCGAGGAAGCGACGCTCACCAACCACCTTGCCGTCGGCGTCGAAGCGCTTGACGCCCACGTAGTCGAGGTAGGACGGCCGGTGGACCGTCGCGCGCGAGTTCGCCTTCGTCAGGTTGAGGAGGTGCGGCTCGAGCGCCAGTTTGCGCACCTCGGGGGGCAGCTTCTCGAAGGCGCGCGAGGTGGCCTCGCCGCCGGCTTGGCGCAGGATGCCGAGACCTGAGTCGGGCACCTCGCGCAGCCGGAGCTCGTCGTCCTCGGTCACGAGCTCGTACTCGCGGTAGCCGAGGAACGTGAAGTTGTGGTCCTCCAGCCACTCGAGGAACGCCCGCGCCTCGCTCACCTCCTCGGGGTCGAGGCCAGCCGGCGGCGACTCGCGCAGCTCGGCGGCCAGCTCGAGCGCGCGTTCGCGCATCGGCCGCCAGTCGTCGACCGTGGCGTTGACCTCGCCGACCACGCGCATGAGGTGACCGCGCTAGCTCCTGGAGCTGGGCCGGGTCCGTGTGGCGGTCGACCTCCGCGTGGATGACGGACTCGCCGATCAGGCCCTCGTCGCCGCCCTCGTCCCCCGTGACGGGAATCACCTCGAGCAGGCGCCCCGCGTCGTCGCGGCGGACGTTCATGACCGGGTGGATGATCAGGTGGACGCCGTACCCCCGCCGGTTCAGCTCCATCGAGACCGAGTCGATCAGGAACGGCTTGTCGTCGGTCACGATCTCCACGGCCGTGTGGGTCGATTGCCAGCCGTGGGTCTCGAACAGGGGGTTGTAGACGCGAATCTTCGTCTCACCCGGCCGCCGTTCGCGCGCGAAGCCGAGCTGGCCGACCGCGAGCCCGTAGAGGTCGAGCGCGTCGCGGTCGCCGATGTCGTCGGGAGAGACCCAGCGGTAGAACTGGCGCACGAAAGCCTCGGCGTCTTCCGCACCGTCCTCGGCCAGGAGCTCGCGGATCCGCGAGCACACCTCGTCGATCAGCGTTTCGTCAGTGTCCTTGACACTCACCGCTCTCCTTCCCGCGGGGTCATCTACGAGTCTATGCCCGCAGCGGACAGCGGCAAGCGGTTGAATTCGCTGTTGCGATGAATGACAGGTGGACGACCACGCAGATTCCGGACCAGACCGGGCGCGTGGCGCTCGTGACCGGGGCCAACAGCGGGCTCGGGCTGGTCACCGCCCGGGAGCTCGCGCGGGCGGGCGCGCGAGTGGTGATGGGCTGCCGCAACGAGGAGAAGGGGAGGGAGGCCGTGCGTGCGGTCGAGGTGCGTGCCCCGGGCGCCGAGGTGGAGCTCGAGTCGCTCGACCTGGCGAGCCTCGACTCGGTGCGCGCTTGTGCGGAGCGGGTCCGCGAGCGCCACCCGGCGATCGACCTGCTCATCAACAACGCGGGCGTGATGGCGCCGCCGCGCCGCGAGACCGCCGACGGCTTCGAGCTGCAGCTCGGGACGAACCACCTCGGCCATTTCGCGCTCACCGGCCTGCTGCTCGACACGCTCGAGGGGCGCGAGGACGCACGCGTCGTGACGCTCTCGAGCAACGCGCACAGGGGCGGCAGGATCGCCTTCAACAACCTCCGCGGCGAGCGCCGCTACTTCCGCTGGAGCGCCTACTCGCAGTCCAAGCTCGCCAACCTGATGTTCGCGCTCGAGCTCGACCGGCGGCTGCGCGCGGCTGGATCGGGCGTCAAGTCGCTCGCCGCCCACCCGGGCTGGTCCGCGACGAACCTTCAGAGCGCCGGACCGCCCAAGCTGGACGCCCTGCTGATGGTGCCGGTGAACCGGTTCTACGCGCAGAGCGACGAGATGGGAGCGCTGCCGACGCTCTACGCCGCGACCGTGCCGGGGCTCGAGGGCGGTACCTACATCGGCCCCGACGGCGCCGGCGAGATGCGCGGCTATCCGAGCCGGGTGTCGCCCAGCAGGGCGGCCCGCGACGAGGAGCGGGCGCGCAGGCTGTGGGAGGTCTCCGAGGAGCTGACGGGGGTGAAGAATGCGCCGGCGAGGCCGCCGACGCGAGGCATACCGCGGGCTGAGAGCAGGCCCGTGGGACGATATGCACCGTGAGCCAGCGACCTGCTGCGGATGAGCGCCTGCGCGCGCTGCCCTCTGTCGACCGCCTGGCAGTGGCCGTCGCGCGCGCTGAGCTGGCCGAGCGGCGCGCCGCCCTGCTGGCGGGCGAGGATCCCGGCGACGAGGACCTTGTAGCCGCCGCGCGGGGGCGGCTAAGGCCGTCGCTGCGGCGAGTGGTGAACGCGACGGGCGTCGTCGTGCATACCAACCTGGGGCGCGCCCCGCTCGGCGCCGCCGCCCGCGCTGCGGTGACCGACGCCGCCACGGGCTACAGCAACCTGGAATTCGACCTCGAGCGCGGCGGGCGCGGCTCGCGGCACGACCACATCGCGGGCCTGCTGTGCCAGCTCACGGGCGCCGAGGCGGCGCTGGCGGTCAACAATTGCGCCGCGGCGGTCCTTCTCGGCGTCGCGGCGCTGGCGGGCGCCGAGGCCGAGGTGGTGGTCTCGCGCGGGCAGCTGATCGAGATCGGCGGCTCGTTCCGTATACCCGAGGTGGTGGCCCAGGCAGGCGCGAAGCTGGTCGAGGTCGGCACGACCAACCGAACGCGCCTGGCCGACTACCGAGCGGCGATCAGCGATCGCACGGCCGCGGTGCTGCGCGCGCACCCGTCCAACTTCCGCGTACTCGGGTTCGTCGAGCAGGTCGAGATCGAGGAGCTGTGCGCGCTTGGCCCGCCGGTGATCGACGACCTCGGATCAGGTGTGCTGGCGGACGACCTCGTCGCCCTCGCCGACGAGCCTGCCGTACGCCGGTCTGTTCGGGCGGGCGCCGCCCTGGTGACCTTCTCCGGCGACAAGCTGCTCGGCGGTCCGCAGGCCGGCCTGATCATCGGACACAAGGACGCGGTGGAGCGCTGCGGCCGGCATCCGCTGGCGCGGGCGCTGCGGATCGACAAACTGTCGCTGGCCGCGCTGGAGGCGACGCTCCGCCTCTACCTGGACCCGGAACTGGCGCGCCGAGAGCTCCCTGTGCTGGCAATGCTCGACGCCGACCCGGAGGCGCTCGCCACCCGCGCCACCCGGCTGGCCGGGGCGGCCGGTGGCCGCGTCGTCGACGCCGTCGCTCGCGTCGGCGGCGGCGCGCTGCCGCTGCTGGAGCTTCACGGTCCCGCGGTGGCGCTCGATCCCGGCCCGGACGGCGCCGACGCGCTCGCCGCCGCGCTGCGTGGCGGTGACCCGCCGGTGGTGGGCCAGATCCACGAGGGGCACCTGCTCCTTCACGCGCGGACGCTGGCGGACGATGAGGTTGACGCCGTGGTCGCCGCGGTCCGCGCGGTTCGTCCCTGACTCAGGCCCCGCGGGCAGCCGAGCGTCGCAGCACTCGGCGGTCGTCGGGCAGCCGCAGCGTCACGCGTTCGCTGTCCAGCGTCTCCAGCAGGCCCTGGGCGTAGCGGCGCGAGGTGTCGAGCTCGTCCCTCAGGCGCGCGAGTGTGATCGAACCCTCGGCGCCGGCGATCTCGACGACCCGCGCGCGCACCGCGTCCAAGGCCTCCCGATGGATGTGCGTGCTCCTGTCGAGGCGCACCGCCCGGCCCGAATCGCGCAGCTCCGCGAGCGCGCTCTCCACGTTGTGGCCGAGCTCGCTGTCCCGCGGGGGCCGGTCGCCCGCCTGGCGCAGGCGCTCCTCGATCGCGACCGCAGTCGACGACAGCGGCCGCGGTTCTGTAGGTGGTGGCGGCTTGGGAGCGGCCGGGGGCGCCTCGGCCTCGCGCGGCCTGCGGGTGCGGCGGGCGCGCGGATCGAGAACGCGGCCGCCTCCGAGGGTGCCCGGCGGGGCGATCGAGCGGACGACGAACCGGTCGCCCTCCGAGGCGATCAGGGCCCGCTCGCAGCGCAGCTGCCAGCGTCCCTCGCCGCGGGCGACGATCCGCGCGGGCGTCTCACGCGTGCCGTGGTGGATCTGCGCCCTAGCCGGCGGCTCTGCGCCCCCCAAATCGAGGCTGGCATCAAGGATCCAGGCCGGGCGCAGGTCGGCCTCGTCCCCGGCTATTACGTCTCCCCTGCCGACGTCGTCTACACGGACGCCGGTCAGGTTGATCGCCACCCGCTGCCCGGCCGCTGCGCGCTCGACGGCAGCGTCGTGAACCTGCACGCCGCGCACGCGGACGCGCTCGCCGCCGGGCAGCAGCCGCACCCGGTCGCCCGGGCTGACCGAGCCCAACCAGAGCGTCCCGGTGACCACTGTCCCCGCGCCGCGCACGGTGAACGAGCGATCCACGTGCAGGATGGCGGGTCCCTCCCGCGTGCGGCCGCGGCCGCCGATCCCCGAGGCCACGCGCGCGAGCGCGGTGCGCACGTCCTCGACGCCCTCCCCGGTGCGCGCCGAACAGGCGACGATCGGGACGGACTCGCCCACGAGCGCGCGAGCCTCGGATGCCGCGGGCTCCGGATCGAGCAGGTCGCTCTTCGTGATCACCACCACCCCGTCACGCACACCCAGCGCGTTCAGGACGGCGACGTGCTCTGAGGTCTGCGGCATGACGCCGTCGTCAGCGGCGACTACGAGCAGGTAGAGGTCCACGCCGGTCGCCCCGGCCACCATCGTGCGGACGAACCGCTCGTGGCCGGGCACGTCGACGAGCGAGAGCAGCCGGCCGCCGCCGACGTCGAGCTGTGCGAAGCCGAGGTCGATCGACATGCCGCGCTCGCGCTCCTCCGGCAGCCTGTCGGTGTCCCGCCCGGTCAGGGACTGCACCAGCGCCGTCTTTCCATGGTCGATGTGACCGGCGGTCCCGACAGTGAGCGGCGTGTCGCGGTGCCTCACTTGTCCGACGGAGCGGCGAAGGAGTCGAACCTTCCAACCGCGGGGCTGCCGCGGCTCCCCGGCTTTGAAGGCCGGTCGGGCCACCGGGCCCCTGCCGCTCCACGTATAACGGTAATCGTCCCTGGCTTGCCCTCAACCAGCCGTCCGACGAGGGCGCCGGGGACCTCGGCGGCGCGCTCGGCCGCGAGCGCGACTAGCAGCCCGCCGGAGGTCGTGGCGTCGCAGACGAGGCGCCGGCGCCACTCGTCCACATCGTGGGAGAACAGGGTGAAGGTCTCGGCATGCTCGCGGTTGCGCCGGCTGCCGCCCGAAACGGCGTCGCCGTCGCGCAACAGCTCCTCGACGCCTTCGAGCGCGGGCACCGCCTCGGCCTCGACCTCGGCGCCGACGCCGCTCGCGAGCGTCAGCTCGCGCAGGTGTCCGAGCAGGCCGAAGCCGGTCACGTCCGTGAGCGCGTGAGCGCCGGCGGCGCGCGCAGCGGCGGCCGCCTCCGCGTTGAGCTTCGTCATCGTCTCCACGGCGGCGGGGAGCAGGTCGGCTCCGCGGCGACGCTTGAGCGCCGTGGAGATGGCGCCGACGCCCAGCGGCTTGGTCAGCACGAGCGCGTCGCCCGCTCGTCCGCCGGCGTTGCTGAGGACCTGATCGGGATGGACGACACCCGTGACGGCCAGGCCGTATTTCGGCTCAGGGTCGTCGATCGAGTGCCCCCCGACGACCATCGCGCCCGCCCCGCGCACAACGTCGAAGCCGCCCCGAAGGATCTCCTCCAGCACACCGCCCCCAAGCCGTTCGAGCGGAAACGCCACGAGGTTGAGCGCGCTCAGGGGATCGGCGCCCATTGCGTAGATGTCGGACAGGGCGTTGGCGGCGGCGATGCGCCCGAAGTCGTACGGGTCGTCCACGATCGGCGTGAAGAAGTCGGCCGTCTGAACGAGCGCGAGGTCGTCGCGCACCCTGACCACCCCGGCGTCGTCGGCGGTCGAGCTGCCCACCAGCACGCGCGGGTCCTCCAAAGCGGGCAGTGAACGCAAGATCGGCCCGAGGTCGGCAGCCGCCAGCTTGCAGCCACAGCCCGCCCCGTGGGAGAGCGAGGTGAGCGGGACCCGGTCGCGCGCGGAGGTCACGCCACACGCCTCGGCCGAGGGCGCGCGTTCAGTTCGGCGCAGGGCATCAGCGCGTCACCCCCTGATGCGCTCGGCGCCGGTGTAAACGTTGACCTCCCCGCGGCGCGCGAAGCCGGCGAGCGTCATCCCCCGGTCGGCGGCCAGGCTGACCGCCAGCGAGCTGGGCGCGCTCACCCCCACGAGCACCGGCGCTCCAGCGACCGCCGCTTTCTGCACAAGCTCGAAGGACAGCCTCCCGCTCACGCACAGGACGCGGTTATGGAGCGGCGTCAGCCCGTCGAGCACGGCGCGCCCGACGACCTTGTCCATGGCGTTGTGACGGCCCACGTCCTCCCGTACGAGCAGGAGCTCACCGCTCGGCTCGAACAGGCCGGTCGCGTGCAGCCCGCCCGTCCGCTCGAAGGTCGGTTGGCGCAGCTTGTCCGGCAGCGTGGCCAGGAGGTCGCGGTCGAGCTCGGGGCCGGGCGCCGCCGGCTCGGAGTGGACAGCCACCTCCTCGAGTGCCCCCTTGCCGCAAACGCCGCACGAGGAAGTCGTGTAGAACCGCCGCGCGCCGGGGTTGCGCAACAGCGGGCCCTCGACCTCGACGGTGTTGACCGCGAAGTCGGCCGTCGGGCCCGCCTCCCGCGGCCCGTCGATCAGCCCCTCCGTGTAGAGGAACCCGACCGCGAGCTCCTCGTCATGGCCGGGAGTGCGCATCGTGACCGCGAGCGGAGTGTCGCCCACGCGAATCTCGAGAGGCTCCTCGACGGCGACGTAGTCCTTCTCGCCGTCGCGCACCACCGTCGCCCACATTCGGTGGGCGCTCTCGACGCCAACCGGGCGCGTGTCGGACACCGCCTTCAGCCTCCGAGAATTGCGTTGTTGCACGAACTCACCCCCAAATCCCTAGCAGATGAACTGGGTAACCTCCGGGGGGCAGGTGTTCCCGAGAAACACTCCGGGGAAGAGAGGGCCATGAAGAAGAATTACGCACGTCTCACGGAGCCGCTCGTCCGGGACAACGGCGAGCTGCGCACCGCAAGCTGGGACGAGGCGCTGGACCGCGCGGCAGCCGGCTTCCAGGCCGCCGTCGACAGCAAGGGGCCGGACACGTTCGGCATGTTCAGCTGCTCCAAGGCGACGAACGAGGTCAATTTCCTCGCGCAGAAGTTCGTGCGCGTCGCCATCGGCACGAACAACATCGATTCATGTAACCGAACTTGACACGCACCTAGCGTCGTCGGTCTGGCGGCGGTGTTCGGCGCTGGTGGCGGCACCAGCTCATATCAGGAAGTTCAGGACACGGACGTGATCCTGCTCTGGGGCTCCAACGCGCGTGAGGCGCACCCGATCTTCTTCCACCATGTCCTCAAGGCGATCCACGGCGGCGCCCGGCTGTACGTGGTCGATCCACGTCGCACAACGTCGGCCGAGTGGGCCGACACGTGGCTCGGGCTCAACGTCGGCAGCGACGTCGCGCTGTCGAACGGCATGGCTCGCGAGATCATCCGTGCCGGCCTGCACAACCGCGAGTTCATCCAGCGCGCGACCGACGGCTTCGAGGCCTACGCCGCGGCGGTCGAGCCCTACACGCTGGAGCGCGTCGAGGCGCTGACGGGCGTGCCCGCCGACGTGATCCGGGAGGTCGCGCACACCTACGCGCGCGCGGACAGAGCCCAAATCTGCTGGACGCTCGGAATCACCGAGCATCACAACGCGGTCGACAACGTCCTTGCGCTGATCAACCTGGGCCTATTGACCGGCCACGTCGGCCGCTACGGCTCCGGGCTGAACCCGCTGCGCGGCCAGAACAACGTCCAGGGCGGAGGCGACATGGGCGCCATCCCCAACCGCCTGCCGGGCTTCCAGGACATCGAGAACAACCACGAGGCGCGCGCGAAGTTCGAGCGTGCCTGGGGCGTGAAGATCAAGCCCAAGTACGGCTGGCACATGACGGAGATGTTCGAGGCGATGGAGCGGGGCGAGTTGACCACCCTGTTCGTGCTCGGCGAGAACCCCGTGCAGTCCGACGCCGACGCTCACCACGTGAAGAAGCTGCTGGACGGCCTCGACCACATCGTCGTGCAGGACATCTTCCGGACCGCGACGGCCGAGATCGCGGACGTCGTGCTGCCGGCGTCGGCCAGCTGGTGTGAGGCCGAGGGCTGTGTGACGAACAGCGAGCGGCGCGTTCAGCGCGTGCGAGCGGCGCTGAAGCCGCCCGGCAACGCCCGCGACGACATCCGCATCCTGATCGACCTCGCCGCCCGCCTGGGGCACCAGTGGGAGTACGGCTCACACGAAGACGTCTGGAACGAGCTCCGCTCGCTGGCCCCGAACCACGCCGGGATGAGCTACGCCCGTATGGAGGAGCTCGGCGGGATCCAATGGCCGTGCTGGGACGAGGAGCACCCCGGCTCGCAGTTCCTGCACGGGCGGCTCTGGGAGGAGCCGCGGGAGGGGCCGGCCGCCCCCTTCCACGCGGTCGAGGACTCCCCGCCGGTCGAGCAGCTCTCGGACGAGTACCCGCTGCGCCTGACGACCGGTCGGCGCCTCGACTCCTTCAACACCGGCGTTCAGACCGGCGGCTACAGGTCGCCCCTGCGCCGGGGCGAGGAGCTCGAGATCTCGGTCGCCGACGCCGAGGACCTCGGGGTGACCGATGGCGACACGGTGCGGATCTCGTCCGTTCGCGGCGAGGTGGTCGCACCCGTGCGCATCAACCCGTCGCTGCGCCCGGGCCTGACGTTCATGACGCTGCACTTCCCAGACGAGGTCGAGACGAACCTGCTGACCATCAACGCCACGGACCCGAAGTCGGGCACCGCAGAGTTCAAGGCGACCGCCATCCGGGTCGATCCCATCGGTCCCGGCGAGGCAGAGGAGACAGCCGCGGCGGCAATCCCCGCCGGCAAGCCCAGCGACTGATGGACATCGTCCTGCACAACGAGGTGCCCTCGAAGGGGGAGCGCGAGGCCGTTGACGCCGTACTCGGCCCACCCGACAGCAGCTGGGAGAGCGGCGGTGAGCTCCGCGAGAGCGACCGTCACGTGGCCCGCGGCGGGCACGCGGCGCGCGCCCAGCGGCATCTGCTGCTCCCGACGCTTCACGCTGTGCAGTCGCGTGCGGGTTGGATCAGCCGGGGAGCACTCAACTACATCTGCAGGCGGCTGACGATCCCGCCTGCCGAGGCCTACGGCGTGGCGACGTTCTACGCGCTCTTCTCGCTCGAGCCACAGCCGCCCGTCGTCGTGCACATCTGCACAGACGTCGCCTGCATGCCTCGCGGATCGGGGGAGCTGTGCGCCGAGCTGGAGCGCCTGGTCGGCCCCGAGGGTCAACACGCCGGCAACGGGCAGGCGATCTGGCTCGAGAGCCCCTGCCTCGGCATGTGCGAGCGCGCCCCAGCCGCGCTGCTCACGGTGGCGGGCGAGGAGCCGCGCGAGCACGCCATCGCGCCCGCCGAGGCACCGGACATCGCAGCCCTGCTGGCAGGGGGCGACGCCCCGCCCGAGCCGCCCCCGAGCATCCCGCAGAGCGGCGATCCGGGGCTGCGGCTCCTGCACCGCGTGGGGAAGGTCGATCCGGGCAGCGTCGACTCCTACCGCGCGCACGGCGGCTACGAGGGGCTACGCGCGGCGCTCGACATGGGCCAGGCGGGCGTGCTGCGCGAGGTCACGGACTCCAAGCTGGTAGGCCGCGGCGGCGCTGCCTTCCCGACCGGGCGCAAGTGGGACGCCGTCGCCCGCAACCCCAAGCAGCCGCACTACCTGATCTGCAACGCCGACGAGTCCGAGCCGGGGACCTTCAAGGACCGCGTGCTCCTCGAGCACGACCCCTTCTTCGTGATCGAGTCGATGACCATCGGCGGCTTCGCCACCGGCGCCGAGCACGGCTACCTATACCTGCGCGGCGAGTACCCGCTGGCCTGGGAGCGCCTCGTGGCCGCCGTCACCGAGGCCCGCGCGCGCGGATTCCTCGGGCAGGACATCCTCGGGAAGGGCATCAACTTCGACATCGAGCTGCGCAAGGGCGCGGGCGCCTACATCTGCGGCGAGGAGACGGCGCTGTTCAACTCGATCGAGGGCTACCGCGGCGAGCCGCGGAACAAGCCGCCGTTCCCGGTCGAGTCGGGTCTCTTCGACATGCCGACGGTGATCAACAACGTCGAGACGCTCGTCAACGTGCCGGGGATCGTCCTCGACGGGGGGCAGGCGTTCGCCGACGATCGGCACGAAGGACTCGACCGGCACGCGCCTGTTCTGCCTGTCCGGCCGGATTGCCCGGCCGGGCCTGTACGAGGTGCCGTTCGGGGTCACGCTGCGCGAGGTGCTCGAGATGGGCGGCGGAGTGATCGACGGACGGCCGCTGCGCGCGATCATGCTCGGCGGTGCGGCGGGGCGCTTCGTCACTCCCGACGAGCTGGATCTCGAGATGTCCTTCGAGGCGACCCGCGAGGCCGGCGTGAGCATGGGCTCCGGCGTCGTCATGGTCATCGACGACACCGTCGACCTGCCGGCGATTCTGATGCGCATCGCCGCCTTCTTCCGCGACGAGTCCTGCGGGCAGTGCGTCCCCTGCCGGGTCGGCACGGTCCGGCAGGAGGAGGCTCTGGCTCGCCTCGTGGGCGAGCGCCCGCGCGGCTCGGTCGAGCAGGAGTACGCGCTGCTGGATGAGATCACCGCGTCGATGCGGGACGCGTCGATCTGCGGACTCGGCCAGACTGCCGCGGACGCAATCGAGTCCGCGCTACGCAAGCTCGACGTTTTCGAGACAGGAGGCCAGCGATGAGCCGGACCCGGACCGGCGCCCCCCCGCGCACTATCGAGCTCCAGCTCAACGGCAAGACGGTCGAGGCGCGCGAGGGGATGACGATCCTCGAGGTCGCCCAGCAGGAGGGAATCGAGATCCCGACGATGTGCTGGGAGCGCACGCTGACGCCGGTCAACGCCTGCCGCGTGTGCGTGGTCGACATCGGCGCGCGCGTCCTGGCGCCCGCCTGCGCCCGGAAGGCCGAGGAGGGCATGGAGATCGAGACGCACTCCGAGCGCGTCAACCTCAGCCGCAAAATGGTGATCGAGTTCCTCGCCTCGTCGGTCGACCTGTCGGTGATGCCCAACATCGACCGCTGGATCGAGGAATACGGCGCCGACCCCGAGCGCTATGGGCCACCGGCTCCGCCCTTCGAGGAGGGGGAGCGCGATCGCCTGCGCGCCGGCCACCACGAGATCCCCGACGGCGAGCACGCGGCCACGGTGCACCAGCCGGTGAAGGTCGACAACGACCTCTACGTGCGCGACTACTCGAAGTGCATCCTCTGTTACAAGTGCGTCGAGGGCTGCGGCACCGACTGGCAGAACACCTTCGCGATCGCGGTCGCCGGGCGCGGCTTCGACGCCCGGATCGCGACCGAGTTCGCCAACCCTCTGCCCGACTCGGCGTGCGTCTACTGCGGCAACTGCATCGCGGTCTGCCCCACCGGCGCGCTGATGTTCAAGAGCGAGCACGACATGCGCGACGAGGGCACCTGGGACGAGGACCGTCAGACCCAGACGACGACGATCTGCACGTTCTGCGGCGTGGGCTGCAACCTCGTGCTCCACGAGCAGGACAACGAGATCGTGAAGGTGACCTCGCCGCTGGACCATGACATCACCAGCGGCAACCTGTGCATCAAGGGCCGGTTTGGCTTCCAGTTTGTGCAGGAACGTGAGGCTCCGTCCGAGCCCGGGGAAGCGGCGGGCGACGGCGGCGGGCCGAGGACCTGAGGCATGTCGGACGAGGATCCCGTTAACCGCGACGTCAGCCCGATGGACGACCAGGGACGCGTGCCCGTGGCCGGCGCCGACGGCTGGTACTACCTTCCGTTCCGCCGGGATGAGGCCAGCGGCGAGCACGAGATCACGCTGGAGCGCAAGACAGACGGCGAGCAGACGACCTTCACCCTTCCCGCCTTCGTCGAGCAGGGTGACGAACTCGGTGAGATCGCGCTCCTCGTGATCCGCGCCCGCGAGCGCTGGCGCGACCTGAAGGGACTCGGCGCCTAGACGCGCTCGCGAGCAAGCGCGGCCTCGTCGCGCTCGGCAGCGAGGCGTTCGTCGAAGGAAACCAGTGGTGTAAGTTGAGAAGATGGAGAGCTCGCGGGTTGCGGCGATTCCTCTCTTCGCCGACTTGCCGGAGGACGAGCTTGCCGCCGTCGCCAGCGTCGCGTCCGAGGTCGAAATCGCTTCCGGGCAGGCGCTCTCCGACGAGGGGCATATCGGGCATTCGCTGTTCGCCATTGAGAGCGGTACCGCCGAGGTCGTCATAGGAGGCGCGACGGTGCGGACAATCGGGGCCGGTGATGTCGTAGGCGAAATGGCCGTGTTTGCCTCCCAGCCTGACCCGTTCGCGCCGCTCGGAGGTGGCGGAAGGCGGCTGGCGCACAGCCTCGGTCGTCGCGACCTCGCCGATGCGGCTGATCGCGCTGTTCAAGACGCGACGTTTGGGCGCTGGACCGGCGAGCCCCGGCTTCGCACCCGCCCGCCGCGAGGGCCACTCGACGAGCCGGGTGGCTGGGGTCTCGTGCTGGTGGACCAGATGGCAGAGCGCTGGGGCGTGCTCCACGACGGCCGCACACACGTCTGGTTCGAGCTCGCGACCGCGAACTGACCCTCCCTACTGCCGTGGAATCGGGTGGTTCGCCCGGAACAGGTCGCCCGGGTCGTACTCGGCCTTGGCCGCGGTCAACCGCCGCCAGACCTCGGGGCTGAAGAACGCCGACACGTCGCCCGGCCGGTCGGCGAAGTTCAGGAAGCGGCGGCCGGTCGAGTACGGCGCCAGCTCGGCGATCATGAGATCCAGGTGCTCGTCGATCGGCGGCCCTGGCGCCCTCGTCGAACACGGCGCCGACGCCGAAGACGACGTGCTCGCCCTCAAGGCTGCCGAGCGCGCCCGCTCCGTCCTGCTCGCGACTGAGCTCGCCACCGAGCTGACGGACCTGGAAACCGAGCAGCGGGCTGCCGGAGTCCGCGCCGCCCAGGCGCACCAGGGCATCGGCGAGCTCGGGGGTCAGCTCGCCCAGCAGCACGTGGTCGCCGACCCCGGGCACCGGCTGCTCGGGGTCCATCGCGAGCTGGCGCAGCGCCGCGGCGGGCTGGACGCCCCAGGTGTCCCACACCGCGCCGGCGATCTCGCGCAGCGGCCGCATCAGCTCCTCGCCCGCGGCCGGGTCGCCCACGTAAGCGCCGGTCACGTCGACCAGCGAGCGCCCGCGCAGCGGCTCGGGCAGGTCGGGCAGCGGCGGCAGATTGAGGAAGCGCAGCGAAGCGGTGATCTCGTCGGGAGCGGTCGCGAGCCAGTCGCGATAGGCGTGCGCGATCTCGCCGGCCCTCTCCACCGGCCACGCGACCGTGCCCGCGTAGACCTCGGCCACCGGGTAGAGCTCGACCTCGATCGCCGTGACCGCTCCGAACGAGCCGCCGCCTCCGCGCAGCGCGAAGAAGAGCTCGGCGTCGTTCTCGGAATCGACGCGGCGTTGCCGGCCGTCCGCGGTCACGACCTCGATCGCCGTCACCGCGTTTGAGGCGAGCCCATAGCGGCGCCCGAGCCAGCCCGCGCCGCCGCCCAGCGTGAAGCCGATGACGCCCGTGTCGGGCGAGGAGCCCAGCAGGGCGGCCAGCCCGGCCTCGCCGGCGCTGACCGCGACGTCGGCCGACAGCGTCCCGGCCTCGATGCGGGCGCGGCTGGCAGCGGGGTCGATCTCGACCCCGGTCATGCGGTCCGTCTTGAGCAGGACCGTGTCCTCCAGGGGGCCCATCGCGCCCGCGCCGTGGCCGGTGGCCTGCACGGCTACGCGCAGGCCGTGCTGGCGGGCGAAGTCGACCACGCGCGCCACGTCCGCGGCGTCGGCCGCATGGGCCACCGCGGCGGGGTGCTGGTCCACGGCCAGGTTCCAGGCCTGGCGCGCGCTGTCCCAGGTCTCGTCGCCTGGAAGCACGGCGTCGCCGTCGAGGCTGCGGCCCAGGCTCTGAAGGTCGATGGTGGAGGGGGTGGTGTCGGACACTCGGATCTCCTGTTCGGGTTCACCCATCGGACAACGGTGGTCCACTCAGGGTGACAGCCGAGCGCCGTCAGTGGATGACGATCTTGAGTAAGACCATCACCAGGCCGAGCCCCGCGCAGCCGAGCGAGGTCAGCGCGATGCGGGCGGGCGAGTCGTGCTCCTGGCGCCCCACCACGAAGCCCCAGCCCCCCAGCAGCACCACGCACGACCACGCGGCGAGAAGGATTGCCTTCTCCTCGTCCGCGCCGAGCAGGGCGGCGAGGAGCATCACCGCCAGGGGCGGGAACGCCGACTGCACGAGCGGCCAGTGGTGGACGAGCGATTGCTTCAGCCCTCCCTCAGGGGTGAGGCCCGTAGCGCGGCGGGCGATCGACAGCGACCAGGAGTGGGCGAGCCAGAAGACAACGACGGTCACGAGCACCCAGAGCGCCGTGGGCCAGATCTCGGGGTTGTCGTCGGGACCGGTGGCCGCAAGGAGGCCGGCGACGATGATCGTGCCGTAGATCGCACCGGACATCTGATCGGCCCGGCGCTCGAGATCGCGGGTGGCGCTCACGCCGGCTCCCAGTCCTCGCCCGTGTGCGTCCAGCGTCCGCCGAGCATCGTCGCGACCACCCGGATCTCGGGGAGCTCCTGAGGCAGGCAGTCGAACGGATCGCGGTCGAGCACGACGAGGTCGGCCAGCATTCCGGGGCGCAGCATCCCACGGCGATGTTCCTGGTGTTCGAGCCAGGCGGGCACCACGCAGGCCGCGTGGAGTGCCTCCGCGACGGTCAGCGCCTGCTCGGGCCGCCAGGCCGGCCGCTCGTCGAGCGTGCGCAGCACGCCGGCCACCAGCCCGGCGAGCGGGTCGAGCTCCTCGACCGGGGCATCGGAGCCGTTTGCCAGGCGCGCGCCCCCGTCGAGCAGCGAGCGATACGCGTAGGCGCCGTCCCTGCCCTCCCAGAGCCTGTCGGCGAGGTCGCGGTCCGAGGGCGCGTGGCTGAACTGGACCGAGGCCGCCACCCCGAGCTCTCCGAAGCGCCCCATGTCCTCCGGCGCGAGCAGCTGGGCGTGCTCGATACGCGGCCGCAGCCCGCGCGGCTGCCAGTCTCCGCGCGTGGCCTCGAAGGCGTCGAGCGCCGCGCGGTTCGCGCCGTCGCCGATCGCGTGCACCGCCACCGGCCAGCCCGCCGCGGCTGCGCGCCGGACGAACTCCTCGAGCTCCGCGCGGCTCGTGATCTCCACCCCCGAGCCGTCCAGCAGCCTCGCCGTTGCCGACCCCAGCGTGCCGTCCATGAAGCCCTTGAGATAGCCGAGCCGCAGCATGTCGTTGCCGAAGCCGGACCGGAGGCCGAGTGAGGCGAGCTCGTCCAGGCGCTCCCAGGGGAACGACTGCCAGATCCGCACACGCAGGTCGCCGTCCGCGAGCAGGCGCTGGTGGACCTCGAACGATCCGAGCCAGCCGTCCTTGTCATGCACGGCTGTCACGCCGCGGGCGGCTGCGATCCGCATGCCCGCGCGCGAGGCATCGACCATCTCGGCGAGCGTGGGGCGCACGTGGCGGTCGCGGAACGACCACGCCGCTGTCTCGCGCAGGACGCCGGTGGGCTGCCCGTCCTCGTCACGCTCGACCACGCCGCCCGGGCCGTCGGGCAGCTCGCCCGCCCGCTCGAGCCCCGCGCTGTTCACCCACAGCGAGTGGTAGTCCCTGGACATGAGCGCGGCCGGAACCCGGCCGGTCACGCGGTCGAGTGAATGCCTGTCGGGCGGCTCCGCCCAGTCGCCCTCGCGCCAGCCGAGGCCGCGCAGCCAGCCGCCCGGCGGCACCTGCTCGAGCGCCGCCGCCACCCGCGCGAGCGCCTCGTCGCGGGAGCGCGCGTCCTGGAGGCGGGCCTGGCGCAGGCCGAGCGACCAGGTCGGGAAGTGGACGTGGGCGTCTGCGAACCCGGGCAGCACGCAGCGCCCGCCCAGGTCGATGCGGACGGCGTCCGGTGCGGCCCGGTCGGCCACGACACCGCCGGTCACGGCGAGCTGCCGCGCGACCGGCCGCTCCGGATCGAGCGTCCGCACCGTCCCGCCCTCGAACATCGAGTTCACGGGCGGGATCTTCGCCGAGCCGACGCCGGCGCGGCCTTTCTACGAACCCGAGGACACGGGCCGCTTGTAGCGGAGCGGCTTGACGGCCGCCTCGATGTCCGCCCTTCGCGACTCGAGGAACGGCGGGATCGAGAGCTTCTCGCCGAGCGTCTCGAGCGGCTCGTCGATCGTGAAGCCCGGGCTGGGCGTGGCCAGCTCGAACAGCACCCCGCTCGGCTCGCGGAAGTAGATCGAGCGGAAGTAGTGACGGTCGATCACCTCGGTGGGGTGCCCGCCGTGTCTGCGGATCTGGTCGCGCCAGGCCGGGTGCTCCTCGTCTGTCGACCCCCAGGCCACGTGATGGACGGTGCCCGCACCCTGCAGCCCGCGCTCCGCCGGCGGAGCGTCGTACGCGTACTCGCCGCCGCGGCTCTCGCCGCGCGTCTCCCAACCGTCGGCGGTCGGGACGAAGCCCATCCCCTGCTCGAGCAGGTAGCGGCTGGGATCGGGGTTCGAGCTGTAGGCGCGAACGCCGTGGAAGCCCTGGAGCGCGTGCTCAGCCGGAACCTCGGGGTGCTCTGCGATCAGCGGCTCGTCCGGGACGTCGAAGACGCCGAGCTCGTGCTCGAGGCCCTCGGGGTCGCGGAAGCGCAGGCGCTCGCCGTCGCGCTCGGTCTCGATCCCCGCGTCGCCCAGCCGCGCGGCCCAGAAGTCGAGCGCCGCCGGCCCGCCGACGCGCCAGACGATCCGGTGGACCATGCCCTCACCGGCACGGCCGCGCGCGGCGCCCGGATACTCGAAGAACGTCAGGTCGAGGCCGGGCTTCGCGTGCTCGTCCCCGTAGAAGAGGTGATAGACGGTCGGGTCGTCCTGGTTGACGGACCGCTTGACCATCCGCAGGCCGAGGACGCCCGTGTAGAAGTCGACGTTGGCCTGGGCGTCGGCCGTGATCGCCGTGATGTGATGGATCCCGTTCAGCTTCATCGCGTCCTCCCTCGAAAGTGATTGCTCGTGCAACTATATCATGGCGGGCTGTTCGTCGAGCGAACGACGGCTGAGAGGGGAGGGGGACGGTGGTCGGGTAGGGGGTTTGACGCGAAAGTCGCGCTATGCGCGAATAAGTCGTCACACCCCCCGGCGGCCGCGGCCAGCCGACGCCGCCGAGGCGGCCGAGCCACACCCTCACCAGCTGTCTTTCGCCTGAGGAAACTCGGTGCCCCGACATCCCCGTCCTACGGCCGCACCCCCCGCGCCTTCGGACCCGCGTGCAGCTCGTGGCGGACCAGCTCGTGCGCGCGCTCGGCCCAGTCGCACAGGATCGGGCGAGTGTCGCGCGGGTCGATGATCTCCTCGACGCTGAAGCGCTCGGCGGTGCGGAAGGGGGAGGTCACCGCCTCGAGCCGGGCCGCTATCTCCGCGCGCAGGGCGGCCGGGTCGTCCGCCGCCTCGAGCTCGCGCCGGTAGGCCGCCTCGAGCCCGCCCGCCATCGGCAGCGAGCCCCAGTTGCCCGACGGCCACGCGAAGCGCAGGTTGAGCCGCGAGCCGTCGCCGTGCCCGGCACCGGCGACGCCGTAGACCTTCCGCACGAGGATCGACACCCAGGGCACGCTCGCCTGCATCACCGAGAACAGCCCCCGCGCGCCGCGCCGGATCGTCCCGGCCCGCTCGGCGGCGCTGCCGATCACGAAGCCCGGTACGTCCACGAAGTTGACGACCGGCAGGTGGAACTGGTCGCAGACGTCCACGAAGCGAGCGGTCTTGTCAGCGGCATCGCCCGTGACTCCGCCGCCGTAGTGCTCGGGATCGGAAGCGAGCACCCCGACCGGACGCCCGCCAAGCCGCGCCAGGCACGTGATCGCCGGCCGCCCGTACGCCGCACCGAGCTCGAAGATGGAGCCGCGGTCGAGCACGTGCTCGAGGATCGCGCGCATCTTGTAGGGCCGGCGGGGATCGCGCGGGACGATGGAGACGAGCTCCTCCTCGCGGCGCTCGGCAGGGTCGCTCGCCGGGGCCACCGGCGGCGCCTCCCAGACGTTGGCGGGCAGGTAGGCGAGATAGCGCCTGAGCTGGTCGAGGGCGTCGTCCTCGTCCTGCGCGACGTTGTCGACCCCGCCGGCGCGCGCCTGCAGGCGGGCGCCCCCAAGCTCCTCCTTGTCCGGCGCCTCGCCCATCCCCGCCATGGCCACCACCGGCGGGCCCGCCACGAACAGCTGCGCCGTCCCCTTCACGATCACCGAGAAGTGTGAGCAGACGACGCGGGCCGCGCCGAGCCCCGCGGCCGGGCCGAGCGCCGCGGCAACGACGGGGACGATCGACAGGTTCCGCACGACCAGGTCGAAGCCGGGCAGCGGCGGCACGTAGGAGAAGCCCATCTGCTCGAGCGTCTTGACCGAGCCACCGCCGCCGGTGCCGTCCACCAGCCGGACGAGCGGGATCCGCAGGTCGTGTGCGAGGCGCTCGGCGTAGACCGCCTTCTCCCAGATCGCGGCGTCCGCTGCGCCGCCCCGGATCGTGAAGTCGTCGCCCTGGACCGCCGCCCGGCGCCCGTGGATCCGGCCCTGGCCGACGACGGTGTTCGCCGGCACGAAATCGCTCAACTCGCCGCGCTCGTCGTAGCTGCCGCGGCCGGCGAGCGCGCCGGTCTCGTGGAAGCTGCCGGCGTCGAAGAGGCGCTCGATCCGTTCCCGCACGGTCAGCCGGCCGGAGGCGTGCTGGCGCGCGACCCGCTCCTCGCCGCCCATGCGGCGGGCGAGCTCCTCGCGGCGGCGCAGCTCCTCGAGCTCCGGCTCCCAGCTCATCGGCGCGGGAGGCTACCCCGCGCCCGGCTCAGGCTTCGGCGCCGAGCGCCTCCCTCGCCGCGGTCAGCCGCCGCTCCTCGAGCCCGCGCTGGTGGCGCTCGGCGCGCTCGATCAGCCGTTCCAGGGCGGGCCCGTCGAGCGCGGGCTCGCTGTCGGCCAGCAGCCGCAGCGACTTCCAGAGCGCCAGCTTTCCCGTCACGCCGAGGGCGAGCGCTTCGAGCTCGACCAGCCGGCTTAGCGGGGAGTAGCCGGTGAGCTGACCGTTCAGCTTGAGTCGTCCGGCCTTCTCGCCGATCCAGCCTGCTGCGACCTTGGCGGGGTCCTTGCGGATCCCGAGGTCGTCCATGATCCCCTTGAGCGTCTCGCGGTCGGCTTCGATCTCGTCCGCGATCGTGTCCAGGAACTCGCCGTAGTCGCTGTCCCGGTTCTGACCTCGTGCGCGCTTGGCGAGCTCGAGGCCGCCGGTCGAGCCGGCCAGGTGGTCGTTCAGGTAGATGCCGAGGAGCTTCTTGTTCATCGGATTTCGAACGTACCCGCTCACACGGAGAAAATGCGACGCTGCCGCGATGGCCGACGGGCCGACCGAGCTCGAGCGGGCGCTCGCGGACGCCGGCGGCGCGGCCGCTCCGCGCAGGTTCTCCGCGCGCCTGCGCTCGCTCCTCGACGCGGAGCTGCGGCGCGGTGCGGCCGAGCTCGACGAGAGGCGCAGTGGTTACGAGTCACCGGTCGCGGTGGCGGTGGCGCCCGGCGAGGGCGTCGTACTCGCGGCGCTGCCCGTGCCGAAGGAGCTGCGCGCCGACACGGGTGTGGTCGGTGACCGGGCCGCCGCCCTGGCCGCGGCGGCGGTCGAGCAGCTGGTCGTGGGAGCTTCGCCGGGCGTACCCGGCAGAGCCGCCGACCTCGGGCTCGAGCTCGGAGGGCTCGGAGCGATGCTCGCGCTCTCGTACCCCGCCGCCGCCCCGCTCGAGGCGGCCGAGTACGCGCAGGTGGCGCTCAACTCCGACTTCGAGCACAAGCGGATCGACCGCCTGCGCGCGCGGGCGCAGCTGCTCCCGCGGCACGTGCTCGAGGGGATCGACGACGTGCGCCCGCCGATCGGCGTCACCCACCCGCTGCGCGTGGCGGAGGCGGTCACGCGCCTCGGCGGGTCGCCGCTCGACGAGGCGAGCATGGAGGCGCTCGAGCCGCAGCTCCTGCAGCTGCTCGAGCCGGCCGGCTCGGTCGCCCGCGCGCACGAGGACCCCGACCCCGGGCGGCGGGTGACGCGCCGGATCCTGCAGCGGCTGGACGGCATGGGGAAGTGGGGCGGCTACCACACCGCCTTCGACCATCTCGCGCGCGGCTTCGCGGGCAACGAGCGCGCGCTCGCGAACGAGATCGGCGAGGCGCTGGTCGAGGCGGGCCTCCTCGCCGAGAAGCCGAGCGTGGGCCAGCGCCACGTCTGCCTCAACCCGAAGCGGAGCGGCGACATCCGCCGTCTGATCGACGACGGCGTGGTGCCGAGCGGGCTGCGGTTGCCTTAGCCGGCGTTGGTCTCCGCCGGCCGGGCCTGGGCTGGGGAAGGGTGAGGGACAGCGGCCCCTGCGGTTCTCCGGCAAACAATCTTCGGTAGATCTCGGGCGTGCCCGAATCTGTACCGGAAGTGGAGAGGCTCCAACCGGCATCTGGTGCAACCGTCCTGTACCGGGCTCCTGGCCCCCTGATCCAGGACTGATCGCCACTTCCCGAACGCAGCCGCCGAACGATCTTCGATTACATCCACCTCACCGCGGCCGGAACGGACGCCGCTAGACCTCGTCCACCCGCAGCCGGCCGTCCTCCGTCACGCTCAGGCTGCGCCGGCCCGCGGCCAGCTCCCGGAGCTCATCGCCCACGAGCTCGCGGCGCCAGCCTTTGGCGACCCGCAGGTGGTCGCCGTCCTCGCCGCGCCGCAGGGCTGACATGAGAGACGCCAGCTCGGCCTGGGTGGCGATCAGCTCCACGGCAACCCCGGACTCCATCGAGCGATGGCGCACGAGCGCCTGCGCGAGCGACACCACTGGCGCGTCCGAGGAGTCGCGCGGCGGCGGCTCCGGAGGCGGCGGGGGCGGTGTGCGCTCGCGGCCGCGCGCGATCGCCTGGAGGAGCGTGTCGCCGCGGCGATGCAGGGTCTGCGGCGGCAGTCCCCGGATCTGCTCGAGGCCGTGGCGGTCGCGCGGCGTGCGCCGGGCGAGCTCGATCAGCGCCTGGTCGGGCAGCACCGTGCTCGGCGGACGATCGGCCGAGCGGGCGCTCTCCTCGCGCCACTCGGCAAGCTCGCGCGCCACCGCGCGCGCGGAGTCGCTCAGGCGGCCGAGCCGGGGCAGCCGCTCGTAGGCACGCTCCGCGCTGCGCTCGTCGCTCGAGTCGGCCACCGCCTGGCACTCCTCGCGGGCCCAGTCGAGCCGGCCGCGCTCCAGCAGCCGGCGCTCCATCTCGGTGCCGAGCTCGAGCAGCAGCCGGGCGTCGTCGGCCGCGTACTCGAGCTGCTGAGGGCTGAGCGGCCGGCGGTCCCAGCGGGTGAAGCCCTCGCTCCCCCTGAGCTTCACGTTCAGCACCTTCCGCACGAGCGACTCGTAGCCCTCCTGGTTCCCGAAGCCGAGGAAGCCGGCGGCCACCTGGGTGTCGAACACGTTCGTGACGTCGGTCTGCCAGCTGCGGCGCAGGATCCCCACGTCCTGCCGGCCCGCGTGCATCACGATCTCGACGGCCGGGTCGGCCAGCACCCGAGCGAGCGGCCGCGGGTCGAGCTCGTGCTCGATCGGGTCGAGCACCTCGGTCCGGACGCCGCGGGGAGCCGAAGGATCGGGCACTGCCACCTGGGCGAGGCAGAGCAGCGCCTGGTAGCGGCGCTCGGAGACAAACTCGGTGTCGATGGCGAGCCGTCCACCGGCGGCCGCCTGCTCAGCAAGCTCGGAAATCACTGCGATCTGACCCTAGATTGTCAGCGTCTGGAGATCAGAAAGAAGTAGATGAGCTGGCCCAGCGACGCCACGAAGCCGGCGACGTACGTGAGCGCGGCCGCGCGCAGCACCGCGCGGGCCCCGTCCACCTCGTCGGGAGCCAGCAACCCCTGCGAGTCGAGGGCCACCAGCGCGCGCTTCGAGGCGTCGAACTCGACCGGCAGCGTCACGAGCTGGAAGAGCACGACGGCGGAGAACAGGATCAGCCCCACGGTCACGAGACCCGTGGCGCCGATGACGAGGCCGATCAGCACCGGCAGGAACCACAGCGACTGGCCGAACTGCGCCGCCGGCAGCACGGTCTGGCGGAGGCGCATCGGGCGCGTAGTTGCGCGCGTCCTGGATCGCGTGGCCGGCTTCGTGGGCGGCGACCCCGAGCGCCGCCACGGTTGCGGCCTGGCCGACGCTCTCCGAGAGGTTGAGCGTGCGCGAGCGCGGGTCGTAGTGATCGGTGAGGTTGCCCGCCACCGGGCGGACCGTCACGCCCTCGAGGCCCGAGTAGCGACCACGGCCGCGGCCGCCTGCGCGCCGGTCAGGCCGTTGCGAGTCGGCACCTCGCTGTAACGCTTGAAGGTGCTCTTGACTCGCATCTGCGCCCACAGCCCGAACAGCAGCGGGACGCCCGCGCAAATCAGCCAGATATAGAGCCCCTCCATGGCGGCCTGACCCTAGCTGACCTGGGACCGGCCCCGGCCCGTCTGCCGTAATACTCGCGAGCCGTGCTCCTTGCCTCGATCCTCGCCGGCCTCGCCGCGCTCGCGCCCCAGCCGGCGCTCGCCCCACGCCCGACGCCGCTGCTCCCGTCCGCCTCCGCCGAGGTCATCGGGACGTCCGCCGAGGGCAGGCCGATCCGCGCACAGCTCGTGGGCAGCCCGCGCGCCCCGGTGAAGCTGCTCGTGGTGGGCACGCTCCACGGCAACGAGCAGGCCGGCACGACGATCACGCGCCGGCTGCGCCGCGTTCGCCCGCCGCGCGGCACCGCGCTCTGGATCGTCGACGACGCCAACCCGGACGGATCGGCGCGGAACTCCCGCCACAACGCGAACGGCGTCGATCTCAACCGCAACTTCCCGTACCGCTGGCAGCCTCAGGACGGCGTCTACGAGTCGGGCCCCGGCCCGGCGTCCGAACCCGAGACACAGGCGTTGCAGCGATTTATCGAGCGCGAGCGCCCGCGCGTGACGCTCTGGTACCACCAGGCGCTGCGCATGGTCGTCGAGGCCGACGGCGATGCGGCGCTCGAGCGGCTCTACGCCCGCCGCTCCGGGCTGCCGCGCCAGAGCCTTCCGCCGTACCACGGCACCGCCACCTCCTGGCAGAACCACGAGTTCGAGGGCGACTCGGCGTTCGTGGTCGAGCTGCCGGGCGGGAGCCTCGACGCGGCGGGCGCGCGCCGGCACTCCCGCGCCGTCCTCGCGCTCGCGCGCGCGATCGCGCCCGCGCGTGTGACGCGCAAGCCGATCCCGTACGGGCCGGAGCGGCGCGAGCAGATGGCGGCCTATGCGCGGCGTCACTACGGGATTGACGACTACCGCCTGAGCGACCCGCAGGTGATCGTCCAGCACTACACCGTCACGGACACGTTCCAGCCCGTGTTCGACTACTTCTCGGTCAACCAGCCCGATCCCGAGCTGAACGAACTGCCCGGAGTCTGCGCCCACTACGTGATCGATCGCGACGGGACGATCTACGAGCTGGTTCCGCCGCGCATCATGTGCCGCCACACGGTCGGGCTCAACTACACGGCGATCGGCATCGAGCACGTCGGCCGCAGCGACGCGCAGGTGATGGGCAACGGCGCCCAGCTCGCCGCGTCGCTGCGCCTCACGCGAATGCTCCAGGGCCGCCACGGGATTGCCACACGCAACGTGATCGGGCACAACGAGAACCGCTCGAGCCCGTTCCACCGCGAGCGGGTCGAGCGGCTGCGCACCCAGACCCACGGGGACTTCCCGAAGCCGGTGATGGACGCCTATCGCCGCGCGCTCAGGCGCCTGCCGGCTCCGGCGAGCCTCCGCTAGACGCCCCGGCGCCGCAGCCGCGAGAAGCCATAGCGCGCGAGCGCCACCGCAACGTCCGCAACAGCGCTCCAGAGGTGCCCGAGCGGGCCGGTCACGAGCCACGCCTGGGCGCGTTCGACGGGATCGCGTCTGTCACTGGCCACCCGGCGGCACGCTACCAGCGGGTATCGTCAGCGCTCCATGGCCACCGCCGTCAAGACCAAGACCACAGAGCTCGGCGACTCGCGCGTACGCGTGGACGTGGAGGTCGAGAGCGGGACGCTCGAGCGCGAGATGGAGACCGCGGCGGCGGCGATCGGCAAGGAGATGCGCGTGCCCGGCTTCCGCAGCGGCAAGGTTCCCGCGCAGGTGGTGATCCGTCAGGTCGGGCGCGAGGCCGTGCTCGACGAGGCCGTCCGGCGCGGGCTTCCCGCGTGGTACGAGGAGGCGGTCCAGGAGGCGGGTGTCACGACGGTCGGTGATCCCAAGATCGACCTCGCGGACCTCCCCGAGAAGGGCTCGCCGCTCGCGTTCTCCTTCGAGGTGGGCGTGGTGCCGCCCGCGCAGCTCGGCGAGTACAAGGGCGTCGAGGTCGGGCGCCGAGAGCCGGTGGCGAGCGCGGACGAGGTGCAGACGGAGCTCGACCGCCTGCGCGAGTCGCTCGCCTCGCTCGAGACGGTGGAGCGCGAGGCGGCCGACGGTGACTTCGTCGTGATGGACTTCGTCGGGCAGGTCGACGGCGAGGAGTTCGCGGGCGGCGACGCACGCGGCCACGTCGCCGAGCTCGGCGCCGGCCGGCTGATCCCGGGCTTCGAGGAGCAGCTGCGCGGCGTCACGGCCGGCGAGCAGCGCGAGGTCAAGGTCACTTTCCCCGACGACTACCAGGCCCAGCAGCTGGCCGGCAAGGACGCCGTCTTCGCCGTCGACGTCAAGGAGGTAAAGGAGAAGCGGCTGCCCGAGCTCGACGACGACTTCGCGGTCGAGGCAGGCGGCTACGACTCGCTCGACGAGCTGCGCGCGGAGATCGAGGAGCGCATCAACGAGGCCGAGGAACGCGCGATCGAGGGCGAGTTCCGCGAGGCGGCGGTCGACGCCGTCGTGGCGGGATCGAAGATCGAGATCCCGCACGAGCTCGTCCACTCGAAGGCCCACGAGATGTGGCACCGCACCGCACGCCGGCTGTCGGCCCAGGGGGTCGACCCGCAGCGTTACCTCGAGCTCGCCGGCAAGACAGAGGAGGAGCTCGCCGTCGAGGCCGAGTCCGACGCCGAGCTGGCGCTCAAGCGCGAGGCAGTCCTCGCGGCGATCGTCGAGGCCGAGGGCATCGAGGTGTCCGACGACGAGGTGAACGAGGCGCTGCGGGCCGCGGCACCGCCCGACGCGAGCGAGAAGCAGCTCAAGCGGGCGCTGAAGCGCGCCCGCTCACAGGGGGCCGACGACGCCCTGCGCGAGGACATCGCGATGCGCAAGGCGGTCGACCTCGTGGTCGAGCACGCGAAGCCGATCCCGGTCGAGCGGGCGGCCGCCCGCGAGGCGCTCTGGACGCCCGAGAAGGAAGAGTCGGGCGCGCGCTCCGGAGAGATCTGGACGCCGGGTTCGTAGCCCGACCGCCCCCGCTAGACTCGCGCTTCCATGAGCCCACTCGTTCCAATGGTGGTCGAGCAGACGTCTCGGGGGGAGCGCGCCTTCGACATCTACTCGCGCCTCCTCAACGAGCGGATCGTCTTCCTCGGCACCCCGGTCACCGATGACATTGCCAACCTGATCGTCGCCCAGCTCCTCCACCTCGAGTCGGAGGACCCGGACAAGGACATCTCGCTCTACATCAACTCGCCCGGCGGGTCGGTCTACGCGGGGCTCGCGATCTACGACACGATGCAGTTCATCAAGCCGAACGTGCAGACGATCTGCGTCGGGATCGCGATGTCGATGGGCGCCCTGCTGCTCTCGGGAGGCGCCGCCGGCAAGCGTATGGCTCTGCCCAACGCCAAGATCCTCATCCACCAGGTCAGCTCCGGCTTCCAGGGCCAGGCCACGGACATCGAGATCCACGCCCGCGAGATCATCGACGTGCGCCAGCGGCTCGACAAGATCCTCGCCCTCCACACCGGGCAGGACTTCGAGAAGGTCACGCGCGACACCGAGCGCGACTACTTCATGTCCGCCGACGAGGCGAAGGACTACAACCTCATCGATCGCGTGATCTCCAAGCACTAAATCCGCCTCCCTCTTGCAGGGACGTGGGGATCCGTCGAGTATCTACCTGGGCGAAGCCTCACTGATACCCTCGCCGACGAGGAGAGACCTGTGGCCCGACCCACTGATTCCAACGAGCAGCTCCTCTGCAGCTTCTGCGGGAAGTCGCAGCGACAGGTCAAGAAGCTGATCGCCGGGCCGGGCGTCTACATCTGCGACGAGTGCATCGATCTCTGCAACGAGATCATCGACGAGGAGCTGACGGGCGCTCCGACCTTCGATCTCGAGAACCTCCCGAAACCGAAGGAGATCTACTCGGTCCTCCAGGAGTACGTGGTCGGCCAGGAGCCCGCCAAGCGCACGCTTTCGGTCGCGGTCTACAACCACTACAAGCGCGTCCAGATGATGCAGTCGGAGGGCGAGCAGGACCTCGAGCTGCAGAAGTCCAACATCCTGCTGCTCGGCCCGACCGGGTGCGGCAAGACGTTGCTGGCGCAGACGCTCGCGAAGATCCTCAACGTCCCGTTCGCGATCGCCGACGCCACGGCGTTGACCGAGGCCGGCTACGTCGGCGAGGACGTCGAGAACATCCTCCTCAAGCTGATCCAGGCCGCCGACTTCGACGTCAAGAAGGCGGAGACCGGGATCATCTACATCGACGAGGTCGACAAGATCGCGCGCAAGGCGGACAACCCGTCGATCACGCGCGACGTGTCGGGCGAGGGCGTCCAGCAGGCGCTCTTGAAGATCCTGGAGGGGACCGTGGCGAGCGTGCCGCCGCAGGGCGGTCGCAAGCACCCCCACCAGGAGTTCCTCACGATCGACACCACGAACGTCCTGTTCATCTGCGGCGGGGCGTTCGCCGACCTCGACCGGGTGGTCGAGCGCAGGATCGGGCACAAGGGCGTCGGTTTCGGTGCCACGGTGTCGTCCAAGCACAACAAGGACACCGGCGACCTGTTCGAGCGGGTGCTGCCCGAGGATCTCGTCGAGTACGGGCTGATCCCCGAGTTCATCGGCCGCCTTCCGGTCGCCTCGGTGATCCACCAGCTCACGCGCGACGACCTCGTGACGATCCTCACCGAGCCGCGCAACGCGCTCGTCAAGCAGTTCCAGCGCTTCTTCCAGTTCGACGGCATCGAGCTCGTCTTCGCGGACGACTCGCTCGAGGCGATCGCGAACAAGGCGCTCGACCGCGAGACCGGCGCCCGCGGCCTCCGCTCGATCCTCGAGGAGACGCTCCTCGACGTCCAGTTCGAGCTGCCCTCGCGGCGCGACGTGAAGAAGTGCGTCGTGACCAAGGACACGATCGAGAAGCAGCTCAAGCCCACGCTCGTGACCGAGGCGGTCGCGGACGAGGACGAGCCGGGCGCGGCGCAGGCCGAGTCCGCCTGACCCGGGCGCCGGGTGAGACAGCTCGCCGACGGCGTCTGGCAGCTACGCGGCTTCCCGCCTGACGCGTTCAACGTCTACCTCGTGGAGGACGTGCTGGTCGACGCCGGCACCCGCCACGCCGGCAGGCGCATTCTGAGGCAGCTCGAGGGGCACACCGTGAATGCGCATGCGCTGACCCACGCGCACCCCGACCACCAAGGCGCCTCGGACGAGCTCTGCGGCAAGCTCCGCATCCCGTACTGGGTTGGGGAGCAGGACGTGCCATTGGCCGAGCAGCCCGCGAAGGTCGCCGAGGCCGCGCCGCGGCACCCCTTCAACCGGCTCGCGATGAGGTACTGGGCGGGCCCCGGCCGCAACGTCGACCGCGTGCTCCGCGAGGGCGACGAGGTGGCCGGCTTCGCGGTGCTCGACGTACCCGGACACTCTCCCGGTCACGTCGCCTACTGGCGCGAGCGCGACGGCGTCCTGATCCTCGGCGACGTGCTCAACAACATCAACGTCATGACCGGCGTCCGCGGCCTCCATGAGCCGCCTCCGTTCCTCAGCACGGACCCGGGGGAGAACCGCCGCTCAGCGCGCCGGCTCGCCGGGCTCGAGCCGAAGCTCGCCCTGTTCGGCCACGGGCCGCGGCTGCGCGACACGCGTAGGTTCGTCGACTTCGTGAACGCGCTGCCGGGGTCGTAGCCCGCCCTTGCTTGGGTCGCGGCGCCGGGTTGATCTCGCGTTTGGGCGGGGGAAGGGGTGGTACTCGCCGGCCGCGATGAACCGGTCGTGATCGAAGATCGTTGCGCCGGCGGTCGGGGGAAGCGCGATGAAGATTCGGGAGGATCCGGGATCAGCCGACGATCATTCGCCGGCCCCGGTCCTAACCCGTGAAGCGGCGCTTTGCCTTCTCCACGTCGCCGAAAATGCGCATGGAGACGACGAGCCCATCGCGGAACTCCCACAGGTGGACCACGCGCTCGTCGATCTCCACGCCGCTTGCGCGTCCGCGGGCGCGGTAGCGCACCACGGCGAGCACGTCCTCGCCGCGCTCGATGAGCTCGACCGGCTCCATGCAGAGGTCCGCCCACGACTCGGCCCAGGTATCGACACCGCGACGGATCTCCTCCTTGCCGCGGTAGACCCTCCTGTCCGGCATGCCGCGGGGCCAGTGCCATTCCGCGTCCGGATGCAGGATCGCGAAGAAGTCCTCGAGGTCGCCGCCGATCGCGATGTAGGCCCGCTGGACGCTCTCGGTGTTGCCCGCGGCCATGCCTCGGCAGTATCGCGCCGCGCGACTGGCACACTTGCCCCTCATGGCAGTCGACCGCCTCAAGGCGCTCGAGGAGCGCACGCTCTACGACCCCACCGAGGTCGAGGCGCGGGTGTTCTCGCGCTGGGAGGAGGCGGGGATCTTCAGCCCCGAGCCTGAGGGCGACCCGTCCGAGAACTTCTCGATCGCCGTCCCGCCGCCGAACGTCACCGGCAGCCTGCACATGGGACACGCGCTGAACGCGTCGATCCAGGACACGTGCATCCGGCTGGCGCGCATGCGCGGGCGGCGCGCCAAGTGGATCTTCGGCACCGACCACGCGGGCATCGCCACCCAGCGCCAGGTCGAGAAGCAGCTCGAGAGCGAGGGCACGAGCCGCGAGGAGATCGGCCGCGAGGCGTTCGTTCGCCGCGTGTGGCAGTGGCGCGAGGAGTACGGCGACACGATCAAGCGCCAGTTCCGGGCGCTCGGCGCCTCGCTCGACTACGCGGACGAGCGCTTCACGATGGACGACGACTACGTCAGGGCGGTCACGCACGTGTTCGTGCGCCTCCACGAGAAGGGGCTCGTCTACCGCGACAACTACATCGTCAACTGGGACCCCGGGCTGCGCACGGCGATCTCCGACCTCGAGGTCGAGCAGCGGACCGTCGAGGACACGCTCTACATGGTCGACTACCCGCTCGAGTCCGGGTCGGGCTCGCTCACGGTCGCGACCGTGCGCCCCGAGACGATGCTCGCTGACACCGCGATCGCGGTGCACCCCGAGGACGAGCGCTACTCGAGGCTCATCGGCGAGACCGCGATCCTGCCGCTCGTCGGGCGCCGGCTGCCGATCCTCGCCGACGAGTACGTGGACCCCGAGTTCGGCACGGGCGCGCTCAAGATCACCCCCGGCCACGACCCGAGCGACTTCGAGATCGGCCGCAAGCACGGGCTCGACGAGGTCACGGTGATCGGCGAGGACGGCCGCATCACGGACGCCGCCCCCGAGCGCTTCCGTGGGCTCGAGGCGGATGAGGCGCGCGCCGCCGTCGTCGCCGCGCTGCGCGGCGAGGGGCTCATCTCCGGCTCGCAGCCGTACGAGCACGACGTCCCCCATTCGCACCGGTCGGGGCGGCGCATCGAGCCGCTCATCTCGCTGCAGTGGTTCTGCGACATGAACGAGCTGGCGCGGCCCGCGATCGAGGTCGTCAAGGACGGGCGCATCCGCTTCCACCCGGAGTCGCCGTGGACCGGCGTCTACCTGGACTGGCTCGAGAACATCCGCCCCTGGACCCTCTCGCGCCAGCTCTGGTGGGGCCACCAGCTGCCCGTCTGGTACCGCGGCGGCGAGACCTACGTGGCCGAGAGCCCGCCCGAGGGCGAGGGCTGGGAGCGCGACCCGGACGTGCTCGACACCTGGTTCTCGTCCGGCCTCTGGCCGTTCGCGACGCTCGGCTGGCCGCGCGAGACTCCCGAGCTGCGCGCGTTCTATCCCACCGACGTTCTCTCGACCGCGCGCGACATCATCTTTCTCTGGGTCGCCCGCATGGTCATGTTCGGGATCGAGCTGACCGACGAGATCCCGTTCACCGACGTGAACATCCACTCGGTGATCCAGGCGCCCGACGGGCGCCGGATGTCGAAGTCGCTCGGCACCGGCATCGATCCCTCCGAGCTGATTGCGGGCGGCGCGCGGCCCCCGGTGTTCACCGGCGGCGGCGAGTTCCCCGCCTACGGCGCCGACGCCCTGCGCTTCGGCCTGCTCGCGATGTCCTCCTCCCAGGACGTGCGCTTCAACGAGGAGCGCGTGCGCCAGGGCCGCGGCCTCGCCAACAAGCTGTGGAACGCCTCGCGTCTGATCCTGCTGCGGGTCTCCGACGTGGAGCCCGATCCCGGCGCGGCCACCACGGTCGAGGACCGCTGGATCGTGTCCCGGCTCGAGCGCCACACCCAGCGCGTGACCGAGCTGCTCGACGGCTTCCGCTTCTCGCACGCCGCGCTCGACCTCTACACGGCGTTCTGGTCCGAGCTCTGCGACTGGTACCTCGAATTGGCCAAGCCGCGCCTCGACGAGGAAGACAACGCGGCGGTCTCGGCCGTGCTGCTCTGGTCGCTCGAGCGGACCCTGCGGCTACTGCACCCTGTGATGCCGTTCGTGACCGAGGAGATCTGGTCACTCCTGCCGGGCGAGGAGCGCGGCCTGCTGGCCGTCTCGGACTGGCCGGCGGCGGACCTCTCGCGCTTCGACGAGCCCGCCGAGGCTGAGCTCGAGAGGGTGATCGAGGCAGTGAGCGCCCTGCGCCGTTACCGCGACGAGGTCGGCGCGAAGGCGGGCTCCGCGGTCCGCGGCCGCCTCGTGGCCGAGGGTTACGACGCGGTGGCCGGCCAGGTCGCGCGGCTGTCGCGCTTCGAATGGGTCGATGACGGGTCGCCGGACGGCGACGTCCTCGCCACGGTCCCGATCCCCGGCGGCGGCGTGCAGGTGCTGCCCTCCGACGCCTTCGATGCCGCCGAGGCGCGCGCCCGGATCGAGAAGCGGCGCGAGCAGCTTCGCGGCGAGGTCGAGCGGGCCGAACGCAAGCTCGCCAACGAGAGCTTCGTGGCAAAGGCGCCGGCGGCGGTGGTGGAGGAGGAGCGGCGCAAGCTCGAGGAGTACCGCGAGGCGCTGCGCCGGATGGAGGGCGCGTGACCTTCAGGGAGGCCGAGGAGTACCTGCTCAGCCTCGAGCTGTTCGGCATGCGCTTCGGGCTCGACCGCATGCACCGGCTCATGACGGTGCTGGGACTGCCGCAGCGCCGTTTCGCCTCGATCCACGTGGTCGGCTCGAACGGCAAGTCCTCCACGGTGCGCTTCACGGCGGCGATCCTCGAGCGGCACGGCCTGCGGACCGGCAGCTACACCTCACCCCACCTGCGCTCGTTCCGCGAGCGGATCGAGGTGGGGGAGGAGCCGGTGTCGGAGGCCGACTTCGCCGCGGCGGTGGAGCGCGCGGCGCACGCGGCCGAGCTCGTCAACCGCACGGCCGGCCCCGATGACCGCGTGACCCAGTTCGAGGCCCTCACGGCGGCCACGTACCACGAGCTCGCGCGCCGCGGCGTCGAGGTCGCCGTGATCGAAGCCGGCCTCGGCGGCCGCTACGACGCGACCAACGTGATCCCGTCCAAGGTCCAGGTGCTGACCACGGTCAGCCTCGAGCACACGCGCTGGCTCGGGCCGACCCACGCCGACATCGCAGCGGAGAAGCTCGCCGTCGTCCCCGACCAGGGGACGCTCGTGACCGGTGAGCTCGACCCCGACTCGCTTGCGGTGGCCGAGCGGGTCGTCGCCGAGCGGCACGCCCGCCTGGTCCGGCCCGCCGCTCCGGGGGACCTGCCGCTGCGCGCCGCCGGCGGCTTCCAGCGGGGCAACTTTGCGCTCGCCGCGGCGGCCGCCGAGGCGTTCCTCGGCCGCCCGCTCGAGCGCGCCGCCCTCGAGGCGGCCGCCGCGGAGACGGTCGTGCCCGGCCGGCTCGAGGTCGTCTCGGAACGACCGCTGACCGTGCTCGACGGCGCCCACAACCCCTCCGGCGCCCGGGCGCTGGCCGCCTCGCTCGACGGTGTGCTGGGCGATCGCCGCCCGCGCGTGGCCGTGATCGGCGTCCTCGACGACAAGGACGCAACCGGAATGCTCGAGGCGCTCCTGCCGCACGTGGACCGTGTCATCTTCACCCGCTCCCAGAACCCGCGCTCGCTCTCGCCGGGGACGCTCACGACGCTCGAGGAGAAACTCGGCGGCCCGCCGGCCGAGACGGTCGCCGACCCGTGCGCTGCGCTGGCCCGCGCCCGCGAGCTGGCCGGCCCGCAAGGGGGCGTGGTCGCGACCGGCTCGATCTACCTGATCGCGGACCTGGTCCGAGATGCCGCTGACGCCAGGGCATCGACGCTCTAGCGGCGTGGCCGCGCAGGGCTACTTGATCCCGACGACCATCGAATCGGGTCCGACCAGGGGCTCGACGTAGCTCTCACGGAAGCCCGTCTCCTGCAGCCAGGCGCAGCAGTCGGCACCGGTGTAGTCGAAGCCCCCGGGCGTCTCGATCAGCATGTTGAGGCTCATCAGCAGGCCGAAGGCGTTTCTGCGCCGCTCGTCGTCGATGATCGCGTCATACACGATCAGCGCGCCGCCGTCGGGCAGCGCGTCGTAGGCCTTCTGCAGCAACAGGCGCTTCTCGTCCATGTCCCAGTCGTGCAGGATGTGGCCCATCACGAGTACGTCCGCGGTCGGCAGCGGATCGGCGAAAAAGTCACCGGCGCTGAAGCTCAGCCGCTGGCTTAGCCCGAGGTGACCGACATAAGCATCGAAGATCGGCTCGAGCGCAGGGAGGTCGAAGCCGCCGCCCGTGATGTGCTCGTGGGCCAACGCGATCTGGGCCGGCACGGCGCCTTCGGCGCAGCCGATGTCGATCACGCTGCCGTGGTCGCGCCAGGGAAACCTGGCCGCGATCGCCTGCCCGGCGCCCACGCTGAGGCCGCTCATCGCCTTTGCGAACTGCTCGAGCCGCGCCGGGTCGGCGTAGAGCGCCCCGAAGAAATCCCGATCGTCCTTGGTCTCGTTTTGAGGGGCTCCGGTCCGGAGTCCCTCCGTCAGCGATCCCCAGAAGCCGAATAGACGGGCGTTCGCCATCTCCAGGATCCCACCGATGTACGAGGGCTTGGCCCGGTCGAGGAACAGCTCGGTCGCCGGGGTGTTGGCGTAGCGGCCGTTCGCGCGCTCGAGCATGCCGAGGGCGACCAGGGCGTCGAAGAAGTCCGCGGCACTTCGCGGGTGGAGGCCAAGGCGCTCGCGCAGCACCTCGCCATCGAGCCCGTCCAGCCCCGCGAGCTCCGAGAAGACGCCGAGCTCGACTGCGCTCAGCAGCGTCTTCGAGCCCCAGAACGCCATTCCCAGCTCCATGATCGCGTCAGGCGTCACCGCCTCGCGCTCGACCGCCGCCGTCTCCAGCTCGCTCATGCACAGACCTCGTTGTCGAGTACCAAACCGCCGCCCAACCTAAGGCCGCTTCCGCACGGCGTCAACGAGGCCCCGCGATCGCGCGGTCAGGCGAGCACGAGTGCGGCCTCGGCGGCTCCGCGCAGCTCCGCCACGCGCTGGGCCTGCTCCTCGAGGTCCGCGCGCGGGAGGCGGCCGAGCTTCTCGACGGTGACCTCGGCCTTGTTTC
Source organism: uncultured Thermoleophilaceae bacterium (assembly GCA_963757815.1). Lineage (GTDB taxonomy): Bacteria > Actinomycetota > Thermoleophilia > Solirubrobacterales > Thermoleophilaceae > JACVRW01. The sequence goes on from CAVWSN010000030.1 coordinate 70,404, forward strand.
CCTTCGTCTTGACCCGCCACAGGCCGGTCAGGCGGCCGTCCCTCAGCACCGCCCCGGGGCTCGCCACCGGCCGGAACAGACGCTTGCGCAGCTCGGGATCCGGGGTGAGCAGCGGCCGGTTCGGCTTCTGCAGATAGGGGTCGCCCGGCGGTAGCAGGCGAATGCCCTCCGCGGCAGGCGGCGACTCGAGCGGACCCGTGTCCGCGCTCATGAGCCACCCGTTGCTCCCCGCCACCCGCACCTCGGCGAGCTCACCCGCCACGTCGTCCCACAGGCGCTGGGCATGAGGCCTTGCGAGCCCGGTCCACTCGGCGAAGTCGCTCGGCTTGGCGGGTCCGTAGAAGCCGAGGAAGCGGCGAACGGCCTCGCTCGCCGCGGGCGTCCGGCCCGGTTTGGCACTCGTGTAGCGGCGCTCGGAGTCGAGCCGGACACCCGCTTTCACCGTCGCATAGCGCCACAGCATCGGAGCGACGTGATAGCTCCCACAGCCCTTGCACCAGGGCATCAGGTCGGCGCTGACGCGCTTTCTCAGCTCCTCGTGCAGCTCGTTCCTGTCGAGCGCTCGGCCCCTCGCCAGCGCGTCCTTCGTGGCCGTCGCCACCTCATCGAGCGCCTCGCCGGGGGCGAATCCCTTCTCGGCGGCGAGGCGCTGGACCTGCCGGCCGAGTTGTGCCCCCAGCTCACCGTCGTCGCGGGCGATCAGGGCGCGCCCGTAGAGCGCGAGGTCGGCGGGCGCGAGCGCGTGGATGGCCCCGCGGACGACGTGAGCCACGACGAGGTCGCCGCCGTCGACGGCGCGATCGTAGGCCTCTCGAGAGACGCCCTCGGCTCGCGCCGCCAGCGCCAGCAGCGCCGCGTCGCGGGCGAAGTCCGAGGCGGGGCAGGCCGCCGCTTCGGCGAGACCCCGTGCGCCCCGCTCGGCAAGCCCGGAGCGTGCCAGCCGGAAGGCGAGAACCTGATCAGCGTCCATTCCACGGATGGTTACAAGGAGTCGGGCGCGTGGGCGCGAAAGGAGATCTGCCCTGGCCGCGAGTGACGGGTGGCTGAGCATGCCTAGGATGTCCGCAGATGGACGGCGACGGACCGCGATTTGGAACGATGATCGGCTTGGTTGCCGTGGTGGTGGCGACCGTCATCCTGGTGTTCTTCGGGATCGGCTACGCCCTCGGCCGACTCTTTCTGTAATCCGCGACGGCTACACTCGCCCCTCGATGAGCGCTCTCGCCGTCTTCGGCATCGAGAACGACGGGCTGAACCTCGCGGTCAATCTGCTCCTGCTGTTCCTCGTCGTGATCTGGCTGGCCCTGGTCTACTGGACCTTCGCCGACGCACGCCGCCGGATCGCCGACCCGATGCTGGTCGGCTGCGCGACCGCGGCGTCCCTGTTCCCGTTCGTGGGGACGATCATCTACCTGATCGTGCGCCCACCGGAGTACCTGGAGGACGTGCGCGAGCGCGACCTCGAGATCGCGGCCGCACAGGCCCGGCTCGAGAGCATCGAACATCTCCACTGCCAGTACTGCGGGTTCGAGGTCGAGAAGGCCTTCCTGCGCTGTCCGAGCTGTCTGCGCCGGCTCAAGGAGCCGTGTGTGGTGTGCGGCAAGCCGCTCGACCCGCGCTGGAAGATCTGCCCCTACTGCGAGGCCGAGGTCGGCCAGGCCCCGGCGGAGGTGCGCCGGAGGCCCAGGCGGGCTGCCGCCGCCGCGGCGGCCGGGGGCGGCGCCGCGCCGCGTCCGGCGTCCGCCGCCAGGCAGCAGCCCCGGTCCGCCGACGCCGCTTCGGCCGCCGAGCGCCCGGCCCGCGCACGCCGCGACCGGCCCCAGTCGGCAGGCTGAGCCAGGCTGAGCACGAATAGCCTCTCCGGCCTGACGCCCGGCTCGGGCGCACGGAATACGCACGAGAGGAGACTTGATGGACCGGACCCTGATCCTGGTCAAGCCGGATGCGTTCGAGCGCGGCCTGACCGGCGAGATCATCGCCCGCTTCGAGCGCAAGGGGCTCGCGATCGTCGCCATGAAGCACATGACCGTCACGCGCGAGCTCGCAGAGCAGCACTACGCCGAGCACCGCGAGAAGCCCTTCTTCGGCGACCTCGTCGAGTTCATCACCGGTGGGCCGCTGGTGGCGTTCGTGCTCGAGGGATACGAGGCGGTGACCGCCGCGCGCCAGGTGATCGGGGCCACCAACCCGCTCGAGGCAGCGCCCGGGTCGATTCGCGGCGACCACGGGCTCGAGGTGCAGACGAACCTCGTCCACGGCTCGGACTCGAACGACTCCGCCGAACGCGAGACCGCGCTCTTCTTCCCGGAGCTCCAGGCATAGCGCCGCTGCTCGTCCTCGCCTCACGCTCCCCGCGGCGGCGGGCGATCCTCGAGCAGCTCGGGGTGGAGTTCCGCGTCGAGCCGCCCGAAGTCGCCGAGCTCGACGAGGGCGATCCGCGGGCGCTCGTCCTCGAGAACGCTCGCCGCAAGGCTGCGGCGGTCGAGGGCGAGCGGGTCCTCGGCGTCGACACGGCGGTCGTGCTCGACGGCCGTGCCCTCGGCAAGCCTCACGACGCCCAGGAGGCAGAGCGCTTCGTGCGCATGCTCTCGGGCCGTGATCACGAGGTCATGAGCGGGATCGCGCTGCGCGACGACGCCGGCGAGCGCTCGGACGTGAGCGTCACGCGCGTGCGCTTCCGCGCACTCGACCCACAGACGATCGACTGGTACGTATCGCGCGGCGAGTGGGGGGACTGCGCGGGCGGCTACGCGATCCAGGGTAAGGGGGCCGCGCTCGTGGAGGAAATCGAGGGCGACTACTGGAACGTCGTCGGCCTCCCGGTGCCGGCCCTGCTCGGGCTGGCGCCGGACCTGCTCGGCTGAGCCCGGAGCCGACCGCGCAATTTGCAGCGATTTCGTGCCATCTGACACGCACGGGCACCCCCCTGCAGCCCTGCCGCGAGCGGAAACCCGTCGGCTAGACTGGTGCACGCCGGCCGGCGGCGCGCCGGCGCCCGCCTCGTGCGCGGCGCCCGGAACCCTGTGCTTCCGCCCCGGCGCTTATCCTCATCTTCCACACCGCGAATGGGCTTTTTCTCGTACCTAACCGGGATGGGCGGCCGCGACATGGCCGTCGACCTCGGGACCGCCAACACGCTCGTCTACGTACGCGGCCGCGGCATCGTGCTCTCCGAGCCCTCCGTGGTCGCGATCGACTCGCGCACCAGCGAGGTGCATGCGGTTGGGATAGAGGCCAAGCGCATGCTCGGACGCACCCCCGGCACGATCCAGGCGATCCGTCCGCTCAAGGACGGCGTTATCGCCGACTTCGACGTGACCGAGCAGATGCTGCGCCACTTCATCCAGAAGGTGCACCAGAACCGCTGGGCGCACCCGCGCGTGGTCGTCTGCGTGCCGAGCGGCGTGACCGGTGTGGAGAAGCGCGCGGTCGAAGAGGCCTGCCTGAGCGCCGGCGCGCGCCAGGCCTATCTGATCGAGGAGCCCATGGCGGCCGCCATCGGCGCGGGCCTGCCCGTGGGCGAGCCGACCGGCAACATGGTCGTCGACGTCGGCGGCGGCACGAGCGAGGTTGCGGTGATCTCGCTCGGCGGAATCGTTGTCTCGCAGTCGATCCGCATCGGCGGCGACGAGCTGGACGAGGCGATCATCAACTACGTCAAGCGCGAGTACAAGCTGATGATCGGCCAGCAGACTTCGGAGGAGGTCAAGCTCGAGATCGGCTCGGCCTTCCCGCTCGAGGAGGAGGTCCAGGCGGAGATCCGCGGACGCGACCTCGTCTCGGGCCTTCCCAAGACGATCGTGCTGACGAGCGAGGAGGTCCGCATGGCCCTCGAGGAACCGCTCCAGCAGATCATCGACGCCGTCAAAGAGACCCTCGACCGCACCCCACCGGAGCTCGCCTCGGACATCATGGACCGCGGCATCATGCTGGCCGGCGGGGGTGCGCTGCTTCAGGGTCTCGACGAGCGCTTGCGCGACGAGACCCAGATGCCGGCTCACCTGGCGGAATCCCCGCTGACGTGTGTGGCGGTCGGGTCCGGTCGCAGCCTCGAGGAATTCGAGGCCATTCACCGCGCCAACAGGAATTCCCGAACGAGCCGGCGGCGGTAAGCGCCGCGGCCCCGGAGGGCGCCAGGTGCAAGACAGGAAGGCGATTCGCAGGCGGCGGGCAGGGCTCGTCGTCTTCCTCGCGCTGTCGATCGCGATCCTGACCGCGTACTACGGCGAGTCGGGCGGCGGCTTCTTCCATGCGCTCCAGCGCGGCGCCCAGGAAACGTTCGCCCCGATCGAGACCGGTGCCAGCCGGGCGCTCAAGCCCGTCCGCGACCTGTTCGGGTGGATCGGCGACACGGTCGACGCCAAGGACAAGAACGCCCAGCTCGAGCGCGAGGTCGACGAGCTGCGCGCGGAGCTGGCCAGGACGCGCACCGCCCAGCGCGACGCGAGCCAGCTCAAGGGCCTGGTGGGGCTGCACAAGGAGGAGGGCTTCCCGCAGGGCACGAAGCCCGTCGCGGCCCGCGTGATCGCGCGCTCGCCGAACGTCTGGTACTCGAGCATCAAGATCGACAAGGGCTCGAGCGACGGGGTCGAGCTCGACCAGCCGGTGATCGCCGCCAGCGCCGACGACTCCGGGCCGTCCGTCGGCGGTCTGGCGGGCAAGGTCACGCGTGTGACCGGCGGGACGGCCGAGGTCACGCTGATCACCGACGCCTCGATCGGGGTCGGGGCGCAGGTGATGCCCGCGGGCGCGGCCGGGGTGGTGCGTCCCGAGGTGGGCGATCCTCGTGACCTGCTGCTCGATCTGGTGCACGGGGGCCGCGTCACGGAGAATGCGATCGTCGTGACATCGGGATTCAGGACCGCCGTCGGGGAGTCGCTCTTCCCGCGCGGCATCCCGATCGGGCGCGTCAGCGACGTTGACCTCGACGAGGTCGAGATCTACCAGCGCGTCCATCTCCGCCCGTTCGCTGACCTCAGGCGCATCGACATCGTCCAGGTGCTCACCCGCAGGGGCACGCCCGCGCAGACGGCCGGGGTGTTCCAGCCGTGAGGATCGGACTGGGCAGCTTTCTGCGCGTCGGGCTCGCGCTCGTCCTCGCCGTCGTCCTGCAGCTCTCGACCTTCAGCCAGATGCCGATCCTCGGCGGTCAGTTCGACATCGTCGTTCTGGTGGTGGCGGCGGTGGCCTACTACGCGGGTGCGATCCCCGGCTGCGCGGTCGGCTTCGCCGCCGGGTTCCTGCTCGACCTGCTGAGCGGCGCGACCATGGGGGCGTCCTCGCTCGTGCTCACCGCCGTGGGCTACGGCATTGGCCGCTTCAGCGAGGTCCGCGATCCGAGCCACGGGCTGCTGCCGCTGGCGGTCGGCGCGGTGGCCACCGGCGCATGGGTACTGGCGTTCGCCGCCGTGTCGTTCATGCTCGACGTGGGCGCCACGGTAAGCCCGCTGGTGCTGCGCGACATGCTCGTGACCGTGCTCTTGAACACGCTGCTCGCGCTGCCGGTGTTCATCGGCTGCCGCAAGCTGCTGCGGCCGGTGCTGGCCGTCGATCCGCTCGTGCGGAGCGCCCGCCGCCGCCCACCGCCTGAGACCGGGCCGATCGGGCTGCGCGGGCTGGAGGTCTGAGCGCGTGTACCTCGACAACGAACGGCGCCCGACGCTCACTCCTCAGCTCGCGTTCCGCGTTGCCGTGATCGGCGGCGTGGCGCTGATGTTCTTCGCGATCGTCTTCTTCCGGCTCTGGTACCTGCAGGTGCTCTCAGGCGACAAGTACGCCGCGCAGGCCCGCGGCAACGTCGTGCGCGAGATCAAGGTGCAGGCGCCGCGCGGCGAGATCGTCGACCGCAACGGCAACGTGCTGGTGGACAACCGCAGCGGGCTCGCGCTCGTGGTGAGCCCGGACAAGCTCTCGGACGATCGCGACGAGCGGCGCGAGGTCTACGAGCGGCTCGGGAAGCTGCTGCGCATGAAGCCGGACCGGATCGAGCGGCGCGCCGAGCGCGACCTCAAGACGCTGCCGTTCTCGTCCGCGACGGTCAAGTCCGACGTGCCCGACGAGATCGCGGCCTACGTGCTCGAGCGCCTCGACCGCTTCCAGGGGGTCGAGGTCGAGCGCCAGTTCGTACGCAAGTACCCGCACAGAGAGATCGGCGCGCACCTGTTCGGGACCGTCGGCGAGATCACGAGGGAGCAACTCGACGACGAGCGCAACCGCGGCGTCGAGATGGGTGACCGCATCGGGCAGACGGGGATCGAGGCGGAGTACGACCGCTTCCTGCGCGGAATCAACGGCGCCACCAAGGTCGAGGTCGACGCCCTCGGCAGCATCAGCCGGCCGCTGCGCGACGATCCTCCGCAACAGGGTCGCCAGCTGCGCCTGTCGGTCGATCTCGACGTTCAGCGGGCGGGCCAGGAGGCCCTCGCGGGCGGGACGGGCAAGGGCGCGTTCGCCGTCATGGACGTGAACAATGGCGAGGTCCTGGCGCTCGGCTCGGCGCCGTCGTTCGACGCCAACCGCTTCGCCAAGGACTACACGCGCCTGCGCAAGGACGAGAACGCACCGCTCTCGAACCGGGCCGTACAGGGCGGCTACCCGACCGGCTCGACCTTCAAGCTCATAACCGCGGTGGCAGCAACCGAGGGCGGCGTGATCACGCCCGACACCGTCCTCAACGATCCGGGCGTCCTCACCGTCGGCACGCAGGAGTTCAGGAACGCCGGCAACGTCGCGCACGGGGCGCTCGCGCTGCGCCAAGCCCTCACGGTCTCGAGCGACGTGTTCTTCTACCAGCTCGGCCAACAGATGAACACGGCGGCCGACGGGCTCTTGCTCCAGCGCTGGATGCGGCGGTTGAGCGTGGGTCGCGAGACCGGCATCGATCTCCCCGACGAGCTCCCCGGCCGGATCCCCACCCCGGCGTGGCGCAACCGGGGCTACGCCCATTTCAGCCGCTGCGTCAAGCGCAAGGACCCGTCGCCGGTCGAGATCTCCGAGGGCGTATGCGGCTTCGTCGACCGTCCCTGGAGCGTCGGCGACAACATCAACCTGTCGGTCGGCCAGGGCGACATCGCCGCCAACCCGCTGCAGATGGCGGTGGCCTACGCGGCGGTGGCCAACGGCGGGCGCGTGCTGCGGCCACGGCTCGGCATGCGGATCGAGGACGGGTCAGGGCGGGCTCTCCAGCAGCTCGAGGCGCCCACGGCGCGCCGCATCAAGCTCTCGGAAACCAACCGCCAGGCGATCCTCGACGGTCTCTACGGCGCCGCCAACGAGGCGGGCGGCACCTCGACCGCGGTCTTCGAGGGCTTCCCGATCGAGATCGCCGGAAAGACGGGAACGGCCGAGAAGGGAGCCTTCCGCCCGGACCAGTCCTGGTACGTCGCGCTGGCGCCGTACCCGAACCCGAAGTACGTGGTCGCGGTGACCGACGAGGCGGGCGGCTTCGGCGCGGACACCGCGGCGCCGATGGCACGGCGGATCCTGGCCGAGCTGTTCAACGTGGACGAGAACCGGCTCGTGGCCGGGGGAGGGGCGCCCGACTGATGAACGCCTCGGCCTCCTCCTCACAGATCCAGGACTTCCGTGACGCGAGCGTGCGCGTCCTGTGGATCGACCCGCTGATGCTGCTCGCCACCTTGGGGCTGATAGCGGCGAGCATCTACACGGTCGGCACCGCCACCCAGGACGACATCCCGGGCGACCCGAACTACTTCGCCTACCGGCAGGCGCTCTACGCGGGCGTCGGGCTCGTCCTGATGTTCCTGCTCTCGCGCTTCGACTACTCGCGCCTGCGCGAATGGAAGATCGGGATCTACGGGTTCATGATCGTCTCGATCGTGCTGGTCTACGCGCTGGGCTTCTCGGCCCGCGGGTCACGCCGGGCGATCGAGTTCGGCTTCTTCAACTTCCAGGCGTCCGAGCTCGGCAAGCTCCTGTTGGCCGTCACGCTGTCGGCCTTCATGGTCGATCGCATGCGGCGGCTGGGCGAGCGTGAGACCACCAGCCGGATAGCGCTGCTGGCGCTGGTGCCTGCGATACTGGTAGTGGCTCAGCCGGACCTCGGCTCCGGGATGGTCTACCTGGCGATCCTCGTGGCCGTCCTGTTCGTGGCCGGCACGCCGTGGACGCACTTCGCCGGCCTTGCGGGCCTGGCGGCGGTGGCGATCGCGGTGGTGCTCGTGGTGGCCCCGGCGGCCGGGGTCGAGGTGCTCAAGCCCTATCAGATGGACCGACTCACCGCCTTCCTCAATCCCACCTCAGATCCCCGCGAGGAGGGCTACCAGATCAACCAGTCGCTCACGGCTATCGGCTCCGGGGGGAAGACCGGTCGCGGCGACGAAGCGACGCAGACTCGGCTCGACTTCCTGCCCGAGCACCACACGGACTTCGTGTTCAGCGTGGTAGGGGAGGAGTTCGGCTTCGTGGGGGCGGCGCTCGTGCTCTCCCTGTTCGCGCTGTTGATCTGGCGAGGGCTCCGAACACTGACAATGGCGAAGAACTTCTACGGCGCGCTGGTCGCCGGCGGCATCACCGCGATGCTGATGTTCCAGGTCTTCGTCAACGTGGGCATGACCATCGGGATCATGCCCATCACCGGCATCCCGCTGCCGCTCGTGAGCTACGGCGGCTCGTCGGTGATAACGACATTGATGGCCATAGGAGTGCTGCAGTCGATACACGCGCGAGCGCGCGAAACGGCTGCCGCCAAGGCCATATGACTATGAAGGGAAACTTCCTTGAAAAAGCAGTTGCTCGTCACGGTGGACCGTGGCGAAACCAGAGTCGCGATCCTGGAATCGGAGGGCAGCCCTGACGGCGGCCCGAAGCGGGGTCGCAGGGGTCAAACCCAGAAACAGGACGACTGGCGGGTTGCCGAGCTCTACATCGAGCGCAAGGGCAACCGGTCGATCGTCGGAAACGTCTACAAGGGCAAGGTCGACAACGTCCTGCCCGGCCTCGAGGCCGCCTTCGTGGACATCGGCCTCGACAAGAACGGCTTCCTGCACGCGGACGACATCGTCTTCCCGGGTGTGGAGGTCGCCCGCCGCGGCCGCGGCGGGCGCGGCCAGAAGGGCAAGCGCATCACCGAGCTGCTCAAGCCCGGTCAGGAGATCCTCGTCCAGGCGGTCAAGGACCCGCTGAAGACGAAGGGGCCGCGCCTGTCCATGCAGCTCTCGATCGCGGGGCGCTACCTCGTGTACGTGCCCCAGGGCGAGGGTGTCGGCGTGTCGCGCCGGCTTGAGGACAAGGAGCGCGACCGCGTGCGGCGTGCCGCCTCCAAGGCTGACCTCGGTGAGGGCGGCGTGATCGTGCGCACCGCCGCGCAGGGCGCCACCCGCGAGGACTTCGAGCGCGAGATCAAGTACCTGCACAAGCTGCACGAGGTGCTGCAGAAGCGCGCCGAGGAGATCCCGGCGCCGGCGATGGTCTTCCAGGAGGCCGACCTGTCGGTGCGCGTGGCGCGCGACATCTTCTCGGGCGAGTTCGAGAAGGCGATCGTCGACGACAAGAAGCAGCACCACCGGCTCGAGTCGTTCTTCAACAGGACCGCGCCGGAGCTGCTCGAGCGGCTCGAGTTCTACGACGACCGCGACGAGCCGCTGTTCGAGCGCTACAACGTCGAGGAGGCGATCCAGTCGGTGCTCAGGCGCCGCGTCGACCTGCCCAGCGGCGGCTACCTCATCATCGACTACGCCGAGGCGATGACGGTCATCGACATCAACTCGGGCTCGTTCACGGGTCGCGGCAAGGGCGCCAAGCTCGAGGACACGATCACCAGGACGAACCTCGAGGCCGCCGAGGAGGTGGTTCGCCAGCTGCGCCTGCGCGACATCGGCGGGATCATCGTCATCGACTTCATCGACATGTCGCGCGCGCGCAACCGCGACACGGTGCTGAAGACGCTGCGTAAGGCGCTCGACGAGGACCGCACGAAGACCTACGTGGTCGAGATCTCGCCGCTCGGGCTGGTCGAGATGACGCGCCAGAACGTGACCGACGGCGTCCGCGAGATCCTCACCAAGACCTGCCCGACCTGCGAGGGCGAGGGCGTCGTGCTGTCCGAGGAGACCGTCGCGTTCGAGGTCGACCGCTGGCTGCACGACCTGGTCGCCGAGCGGCCGGACGCGCCCGCCTTCCTGATCCGGGTCCACCCGAAGGTCGCCTCGATCTTGGTCGGCGGGCACGGGGTCGAGGGCCCGATCCACGAGATCGAGCAGGAGACCGGGAGACACTTCCACTTCGAGGGCACCGAGGCGCTGCCGATCGACTTCTTCGACGTGGTGCTCGAGGGCACCCGCGAGGAGGTCGAGCAGCGGGCGCTGCCGTTCCGCGAGGGCGAGGAGGTGCTGGTCCACATCGAGGAGCCGCACATGTACAACGAGGACGACGCGGTGGCCAAGCTGGACGGCTACATCGTGTCGGTCTTCGGGGCGGCGCCGCTGGTGGGCGAGAAGATGCTGGTGCGGATCGAGAAGGTTGGGCGCTCCGCGGCCCAGGCCTCGCTCGTCGACCCGCCCGAGGGCCTGGTGACGACCCCTCCGGAGTCGGAATCGTCCTCGAACGGCCGGCGCCGGCGGCGCGGACGCCGCGGCGGCCGCGGGCGGCGCAGGAAGGCGGAGTCCACGACCTAGGTCCATACTCGGAGATCGGAAGGAGCTGACCGGCGCAACCTACGACATCGACGGCGGGCAACGCTCGTCTCTGCCTGACCGACGGAGGTCAACATGAGCAGCACCGATAGTTCGACGGAGGTCCCGGAGGTGGGGACCATCGACATGAAGCTCGAGGTCGTTACGTTGCCCGTCTCCGATGTCGATCGGGCAAAGAGCTTCTACCAGGGCCTCGGGTGGCGGCTCGACGCCGACCTCGTCTTCGGCGACGACGTCCGGGTGGTCCAGCTGACGCCCACGAACTCGGGGTGCTCGATCGCATTCGGGAAGGGCCTCACCACCGCCAAGCCTGGCTCCGCTCAGCGCTTTGAGCTGGCCGTCACCGACATCGACGCGGCGCGTGAGTACCTGATCAGCCGCGGCGTCGAGGTCAGCGAGCTGTTCCACCTCGACGGGGGGAGTGTTGTTCCGGGCCCGGACCCGCAACGTCGCTCGTACCTCACCTATGCCTCGTTCAGTGATCCCGATGGCAACACGTGGCTTCTCCAGGAGATCACGACGCGGCTTCCGGGCCGGGAGTAGGAGGACTGACGGGAGAGCCGGTGCCCGGGGCAGCACCGTGCGCGCCGGGGCGTGCGAATGCGTGCGAGGCCCGAACCAGGCCTTCGATGACCTCCAGCTCGGCCTCGTCGCGTGGGGCGTAGAGCATCACCGCGGTCGGAGGGATGAGGCCTCTCAGGGCGACGGGGTGGGGCTCTGCCCAGCCGGCGGCCACGGCCTCGGCAACCGTCTCGGTCGGAAGCATCGCGTGCAGGCTGTGATCGGGAGCCGGATGAAGATGGGCGAACTCCCGATCGATCAAGAACGCCTCCGGCGGCCCGACGGGCTCGCCGGGTGCCAACACCAGCGCCCGAGCGCCCGGCACAGAAATCCCGCTGGGTTCCTCGACAACGCCGGGGAGTGCAAAGACACGGCGTGCGAGCTCCTCGGACCAACGCAGGTCGGTTGGCTGCTGATCGAGCTGGGTGTGCGGGTTGGTCGGTGTCGTGCGCGGACGGTCGCCAACTCGCATCGGCAGCGGCGACATCGGCAGGTCCTCCACGGCGATCGTTAGGGCGACTGCGGCAACTTTGCCGCGCCTCGCTTGGTCACCGGAGCGGAGGGTGGCGGCACGACCGGACCGATGTTCCCGTCCGGCGCCTCGTCCAGGTCGACGATCACCGGCGCGTGATCGCTCGGTCCCTTGCCCTTGCGAGCCTTCCGGTCCACCCACGCCGCCTGGACGCGGTCGGCGACGCTCGGGCTTGCCAGCACCAGGTCGATGCGCATGCCGAGGTCCTGGTGGAACATCCCGGCGCGGTAGTCCCAGTACGTGAACACGCGCTCGTTCGGCCAGCGGTCGCGCACGACGTCGCGCAGGCCGAGTGACTCCAGCTCCTGAAGGGCCGCGCGCTCGGGTTGGGTCACGTGGGTCTGCCCGATGTAGGCGTCGGGATCGAACACGTCGTCGTCCGTCGGGGCGATGTTCATGTCGCCGCACACGATCGTCGCCTCAGGGCCGGCGGCGACCATCTCGCGCAGCGAGGCGAGCCAGGCGAGCTTGTATTGGTAGTGCTCCGAGTCCGGCACGCGCCCATTCGGCACGTACACCGAGACCATCCGGATCCCGCCGCAGGTGGCGGACACCGCCCGCGCCTCCGGATGCGGGAAGCCCGGCGCGCCGGCCACTCCCGGAACCACGTCGTCCAGCCCGACGCGCGAGAGGATGGCGACCCCGTTCCAGGCGGCCTCCCCGTGAAGCGCGACCGCATAGTCGCGGGCCTCGAGTTCCGTGCCGAGCAGGTCGAGGAACGCATCGTCCGCGAGCTTGGTCTCCTGCAGGCAGACCACGTCCGGCCGCCGCTCGTCCAACCACGGCAGCAGCCGCGGCAAGCGCTGCTTGACGGAATTGACGTTCCAGGTTGCGATTCGCACGGGCATCACGGTAACGGTGTCCGGGTCTGGCCTTCGGCACTACGAGCCCGCAGCGCAGGCGTTGCCGGACGGGCCGCCCCGCCGTCCGCATCGGCTGGATCAGGCGATGATCTTGACCGTGCTTGCGAACCCGGTATTCAGCGTGCTCTGCAGCACCATGTGGAGCAGGCCCAGGGCCTCGAGCTCCCGCGCGCGCTTCTGCGGGCCGGCGTCGATGGGATTGAGGCCGCCGTCGCGCGCCAGCGCGGCGACCGTGGCCTTGGCCTCCTCGTCGTCGCCGGCGATCAGGACGTCGAGCTTTTGACCCGCGACTTCGCCGGCTGTCAGCGTGTTCGCGAACGTGGTGTTGAACGCCTTCACGAACCGCGCACCGGTGCCGAGACTTGCGAGCTCCTGAGTGGCCGATCCGTCGGGCGGGACCACGAGGCCGTCGAAGGTCTCGTTCACCGGATTCGTGATGTCCACCACGACCTTGTCCGCAAGCGCGTCGCCGTGCTGCTCAACCGCGGCACGCGCGTCGGGGTAGTAGACCGCGAGGACGACGACTTCGCCCTCGACGGGATCGCCCGTGCCCGCGGTCTTGACCGAACCGCCTCCGCCGAGGTCGGCGGCCACCGCCTCCGCGCGCTCCGAGTCCTTGCCGACGACGGTGAGGTTGTGACCGCCGGCGAGCACCCGGCTGCCGATGCCGCGTGCCATGTTGCCTGTGCCGATGATGGTGACGTCCATGCGCCACATCATTCCGCGTCGGCCGCTCACGGGTGGAGGTGCATGCGCTCACCTTCACGCCCCACGATCATGATCAGCTCCACGGGACCGGCGGCCGCGCCGAACCAGTGCGGCGTCCAGGTGGTGAATTCGACGGCGTCACCGGGGTCGATCGTGAGGTCGTCCTCGCCGAGCAGCAGGCGCAGCCGGCCGCTGAGGACGTAGAGCCAGTCGTGGCCCTCGTGTACGGCGAGCTCGTCGGGCGGTGTGCGCCGTTCAGGGCTGATGTGGATCTTGTAGGCGTGGAGGCCGCCGGCGGATCCGCGCCGGGTGAGCGGCCAGACCGTGAGCCCGTCGTGGCTCCGCGGAACGCTCCGGACGCGCGGGTCCTCCGGAGCCGAGGAGCCGAGCAGCTCGTCGGTGCTGACGCCGAGCGCGGCCGCGAGCCCCGGGATGTGATCGAGGGCAAGACGGCGCTTGCCGGACTCCAGGCGGCTGAGGGTTGAAACATCGATGCTCGCTCGCTCCCCGACCTGTTGGAGCGTCAGCCCCCGCTCCCTGCGAAGCTCCCTGAGGCGCCGGCGGGCACGGACGTCGACGGACTCCTCGTGCGTTTCGTTTGCCTCCATGGCAAATTAGGTTGGCAGATTCGTCGAGGCCTGTCACGGTCTCGGGATGGAAGCGGAGTGGGATTGCATCGTCGTCGGTGCCGGTGCCGCCGGCCTGAGCGCCGCGTTGGTGCTCGGCCGAGCGCGACAGCGGACGCTCGTTGTGGACGCCGGAGGGCAGAGCAACGGCGTCGCTGACGGCATCGGCGGGCTGCTCGGCCACGACGGCCGGCCACCGGCCGCGTTCTACGCCGCCGGGCGCGAGGAGCTGAAGGCCTACCCGACCGTCGAGCTACGGTCGGGTGAGGTCGTGGGCGGCGAACGCCGCGACGGGGGCTTCGTGCTCGAGCTCGCCGACGGCTCGCACGAGCCGGCGCGGCGGGTGCTGCTCGCCAGCGGCATGGAGTACCGCTTCCCCGACCTGCCGGGGATCACGGAGCGGTGGGGACGCTCGGTGTTCCACTGCCCGTTCTGCCACGGCTGGGAGGTCCGCGACGAGCCGCTCGGAGTGCTCGACCGGGGCGCCTCGGGTGTACAGCGCGCACTCCTCCTGCGCGTCTGGAGCGACGACGTGACCCTCCTCGCCGACGGGCCCGCCGAATTGGCGGCCGAGGACGCCGAGCGGCTGAGCGCGGCGGGGGTGGTGATCGACGAGCGCCGCGTCACCGACCTGCGTGGCCCCGGCAGCACCCTGACAGCCGTCGCCTTTGCCGACGGCGAGGAACGCCCGTGTGGCGGGCTGCTCGTGCCGGTGACCCTGCACCAGCGATCGACACTCGCCGAGCAGCTCGGTGCTGTCGCCGCCGACCCGGGTCCCGTGGTGGTAGACGCCCTCGAGCTCGACCCGGGGTTCCACTCCAGCGTGCCCGGGCTCTCCGCCGCGGGCGATCTGAGCGGGCAGATGCCGTCCGTGGCCAACGCCGTCGCATCGGGGTCGAGCGCCGCGGCCATGATCGTCCACGACCTGGCCCTCGAAGCGCCCGCGCTCCTCGGCCTCTAGCGCCTCTCCGCTCCGTGCGCGAGAGTGTGCATCGCCATGGCACAGATAATCCCCAAGCGCGTAACCGCGGCTATCGAGGGCGACTTCGTCGTCTTCCTGATCGGCATGCGGATCAACAAGTTCTGGAAGGTCTGGAAGTGGCTGCCGACCTTTGTGGCGATGCCCAGGATGCTCCGCGAGCTCGAGCAGAAACCGGATTCAGGCTTCCTCGGAGCCAACCAGTACTTCGGCAGCCCCCGGGCACCAACGCTCGTCCAGTACTGGCGTTCGTTCGAGCACCTCGAGACGTATGCACGCAACCGGGACGCTGCCCATTGGCCGGCGTGGGTGGCCTTCAACAAGCGCGTCGGATCGGACGGCGACGTCGGTATCTGGCACGAGACCTACCTCGTGCCGGCCGGCCGTTACGACTGCGTCTACAACAACATGCCGCCAATCGGTCTCGGCATGGCTACGAGCCTGGTTCCCGCCGCGGGACGGAAAGCCACGGCCGCCGGTCGCGCAGGGATCCGCGACGAGTCGTATCCGGCGGGGGCCCCGACCGACCGCATCGAGGTCTGAGCCGCCCGGCTACGCGGCCCAGGGCGGGAGCGCGAAGGGGAGGCGGGTACACACGCGCGCGCGCGCCGAAAGCGCGGCCATCGAAGGCGAGCTCCGCGCTGATCTGGGCGACGCCGCGATCGACGGGCTGCGACGCGCACTGCTGCGCTTCATCGAGCGCGAGGGCGCCCTCCCGGAGGTCGAGGCCCAGCGTTCGCGGATGACCTGAGCTCTTCGCAGCGGGTGGACGGCCGCCGACCGGGCAGACTGGAGGACCGATGAACGAGGCGAGTAGCCCGGAGACCGACCGAGGCAGGGCGCTTTTCGAGGAGCTTCTCTGGGTCCATTCGATCATCCGCCGTGACCTGGAGATCGTCGAGCAGCTCGCGGCCGACGTGGGCGACGGACTGCCGGGCGAGGCGGTCGAGGACGCCCTGGGAGAGCTCAAGACCAACGGCCCGCTGTGGCGGCTGAAGGTGAGCTGCCTGCGCTACTGCAGCCACGTCCACGCTCACCACGGCGCCGAGGACGTGCTGCTTGTTCCCCGCGCTCCGCGCAGCCAACCCGCGCGATCGCTCCGGTCGTGGACCGCCTTGAGGCCGACCATGTTCGGGTGTCCGACCTGCTCGACGTCGTCGAGGCCGCGGCGCGCGCGCTGACGGACACCGACGCCGGCGACGCCCGGCGGCACGTCATCGACGGCCTGCAGGATCTCCACGTCCACCTGCTGGAGCACCTCGACTACGAGGAGCTAAATGCCGGTCCGACCATGCGCCGCCTCGACCGCCTCGGAGCGTTCTGAGGGATCAGCCGGGCCCGCGGAAGTGCGGTGCAACCTCGGCGGCGAGCGCCTCCACCTGACTGGGGCTGGGGTCCACCGGCCAGAACACGAGCGTGTCGAAGCGGTCCTCGACGAAGCCGGCGAGCGTCTCGACCCACCAGTCCGGCGGTCCGGCGAGTGGTTCGCCTGCCAGATATCCGACGGGGAGCTCGGACCGGGGTGGCGCGGGCCCGTCGCCGATCAGGCCCTGCACGTTGATGATCCGCCGGATCGAGCCGGGGTCGCGGCCCGCCTTCTCGGCCGCGGCGTCGATCGTTTCGTGGCCGGCGCGCAGCTCGTCGCGCGTGAGCACCCCGAGCGAAGGCAGCCAGCCGTCGGCCTTGCGACCCACGAGGCGAAGCATCCGCGGCCTGAACGCTCCCACCCAGATCTCGATCGGGTGCGCGGGCCGCGGGCCGGGACGAGCGTCATCGAGCCGGTAGTGCTTCCCCTCGAAGGACACGGACCTCTCCTCGGACCACAACAGCCTGATCAGATCGATGGCCTCGTCAAGCGCCTCCACCGACTCGCCTGCCGTTCGCCGCGGACCGCCGAAGTTCGCGATCAGATCGGCCAGGCCGCCGGCCCCTAGGCCGAGCTCGAAGCGGCCGCCGCTCAGCACGTCGAGCGATGCCGCGGCCTTGGCCATCACGGCGGGCGGACGCAGCGGCAGGTTCGCAACGTCGGTGAAGAACGAAATGCGCTCGGTCTCGGCGATCAGCGCCGGTATCAGCGACCAGGTGTCGAGGAAGTGCCGCTGGTAGGGGTGATCCTGGATGCCGACGAGGTCGAGCCCGGCTTCGTCGGCCACGCGCACCAACTCGCGTATGCGTTCGAGCTGCTCGGTCGCCGGCACGAGCGAGATAGCGAATCGGATGGGGCCCTCGGGGCCGCCGGCTGCCATCGGCACGAACCTACTCCCTCGGGCCGGCAGGGACGGGCCGGATGGATCGGCATGAGCCTGGTCTCGAAAGGTGGATGAAGGCCGGGCGGGCGGCTAGTCTCGTTCGGTTGATGAGCGAACCGACCCGGACCGATTCACCGCCCTCCCACGGCCGGGTCTGGCTGCTCGCAGATCCGCGTGAGCCCGAGCTCGTCTTCGACTTCCCCTTCAACGAGGAGCTGAACGAGGCGGTCAAGCAGCTGCCACGGCGCTGGTTCGACTGGCGCCGGCGCAATTGGCGCGTTCCCGCCGACGCGCGGCTCGCCAAGACGGTCGAGGCACTGCTCGCGCGCTTTCCGGAGCTCGTTCCCGCGCCCGAGGTGCTGGCCTGGTTGAGCGACTCGGGGCGCTGGCGTGCGCTCGTGACCGTCGTGGCGCAGGCCGGGAAGGGTGCGTTCGTCCTGCGAACGGTCTCGGGCGACCCCCCGGCCGATCTCGACGGGGACACGAGTCTGGGAGAGGGGAGGCTCGTGCTCCCGTTCGACGCGGAGACGGCGGCGCGGCTCAGGCGGCTCGAGGGCGCGGAGCTCGACGACCTCGCGGCGCCCTGCGCCCGCGAGCTCGAAGCCGGCCGCGTGCCCGCGGCGGCCGAGCTGACGCTCGAGATCGGCGACACCGGGGAGCCGGAGCTCTGCCTCTTCAGCATCTGGGACCCCGCGCCGGCGCGCGCCTTCAAGCTGCTGCCCGAGGCGCGCCCCGTGTTCCGTCCCGGGCGCTTCTTCCGCCGCGACGCGACGTGGGGGGTGGGCGTGCCGGCCGACCCCGCGCTGGCCAGGGAACTGACGGGCTTCGCCGCGGCCCATCCCGAGGTCCGTGTGGAGGGCCGGGTTCGCGAGCTGCTCGAGGAGCTGACCGCCGAGCACGATCGCGCCGCCGCCACGGTTGCGCTGTCGTACGCCGAGGACGCCGATCTCGACGGGCTCGTCCTCGGCGGTGAGCTCCATCCCTTCCAGCGCGCCGGCGTTCGCTACGCCCTGGAGCGGCGCCGCACCTTCATCGCCGACGAGCAGGGGCTCGGCAAGACGGTGCAGGCGCTCGCGACGCTCGAGGCGGACGGCGCCTTCCCGGCCGTGGTGGTGTGCCCGGCGAGCATGAAGCTCACCTGGGAGCGCGAGAGCCGCCACTGGCTCCCGCAGCGCAGCGTCGCGGTGCTGGACGGGCGTACCGACGCCACCTGGACCCCCGAGACCGAGGCGGCCGAGATCACGGTCCTCAACTACGACATCCTCGAGGCGCACTGCTGAGCGGATCGCCGGGCGGGCGCCGCGCGCGTTCGTGCTCGACGAGTCGCACTACGTGAAGAACCCGGGCGCGCAGCGGACGAAGACGGCGCTCGAGCTGTCCGAGCGGCTGCCCGATGGTGCCCTGCGGCTCGCCCTCACCGGCACGCCGATTCTCAACCGGCCGGAAGAGCTCGTCTCCCAGCTGCGGGTCCTGGGGCGGCTATCCGAGTTCGGAAGCGGCGCCAGGCTGACCCGCCGCTTCCGTTCGGCGGGGAGCGACGACCGGCTGCACTGGAACCTGCGCGCGCGCTGCTACGTGCGCCGAACCAAGCAGCAGGTGCTGCCCCAGCTTCCCTCCAAGCGCCACGACACCGTGCCGATCCTGCTCTCCAACGAGGAGGAGTACCGGCTCGCCGAGAACGATGTGATCGCCTGGCTGCAGAGCTTGCCGCTCGACCTGCGCACGATCGACGCGAAGGTCGCCGCGGCCCTGCGCGCCGAGCAGCTCGTGCGGCTGAACAACCTGCGCCAGCTCGCCGCGCGCGGGAAGCTGCCGACCGCGCTCGCTTGGATCGGGGATTTCCTCGAGTCCGGCGAGCCGCTGGTGGTGTTCGCCGAGCACGTGGCGATCCAGCGAGCCGTGCTCGAGCGCTTCCCCGGCGCCGTGCACATCCTCGGCGCCGACGCCACCTCAGATCGCCAGCGCGCCGTCGACGCGTTCCAGCGCGACGACGGGCCGCAGCTGCTCGTGGGCTCGATGCGCGCGGCGTCGCAGGGCATCACGCTCACGCGTGCCTCGAACGTCGCGTTCCTGGAGCTCGACTGGACCCCCGCGCGCCACGATCAGGCCGAGGACCGGCTGCACCGGATCGGCCAGGAGAGCGCCGTCACGGCCTGGTACCTGCTCGCGCCGGCCACGATCGACGAGACGATGGCGCAGGTGCTAGAGCGCAAGCGCAGCCTGATCGACGCCGTGACGGACGGCCGCGTGGGCGACGAGGAGCGCCTTGTCGACGCAGTCATACGAGACCTGCGCGGGCGGCCCTTCCGTCATCTGCGGGTCGTGGCATAGGCTCCCGCCGATGCCGGAGCTGATCGAGTCACCGTCCCGGGTGGACGCGGCGGGGGAGCCGCCAAAGCTGATCGAGGAGTTCGCCGGGCGCGCGAGCAACGGCGAAGAGCGGCTGAGCGTGGCGCGGATGCGCTCGCCGGCCGGCTGGAGCGAGCCGGGCCAACGGCCCGAGTTCGACGAGTACACGCTGGTGCTCGTGGGCGCCCTGACGGTCGAGACCGGGGACGGAAGCCTCGAGGTGGCCACCGGCCAGGCCGTGCTAGTCCGTGCAGGCGAGTGGGTGCGCTACTCGACGCCGAACGGGGACGCCGAGTACGTGTCGGTGTGCCTGCCGGCCTTCTCGCCGGACACTGTGCACCGCGACGAGGGCTAGGCGGGCGCAGCCGACTCGGCGCGCTCGCGCAGCGCCCGCCGCAGCAGCTTCCCGGTCGGCAGCCGCGGCAGCTCCTCGACCAGGTGCACCTCGCTCAGCTGCTTGTAGGCGGCCACGCGCTCGGCGACGAACGCTCGGAGCTCGCGCGGCTCCGCCTCGGCGGCGAGCGACACGAACGCGACCGGCACCTCGCCCTGCTGCGGGTCCGGCCGGCCGATCACGCCGGCGTCGCGCACGGCGGGGTGCTCGCGCAGGACGAGCTCGAGCTCAGCGGGCGCGACGGACGCGCCGCCCACCTTGATGAGCTCCTTCAGGCGGTCGCGGATCTCGAGCTGGCCGTCGGGCCGGATCGCCACGAGGTCGCCCGTGCGCATCCAGCCGTCCTCGTCGATCGTCGCGGCGGTCTCCTCGGGGAGGCCGTGGTAGCCCTCCATGACCTGCGGGCTGCGGACCAGCAGCTCCCCAGGCTCGCCGTCCGGAAGGTCTTCGCCCGTGTCCGGATCGACGACCCGCACCTCGGTGCCGCGGACGAGCCAGCCGGCCGTGCCCGGCGTGCTCGGCCGTCCGAGCGGACCGCTGACCATGCAGGTGGCTTCGGTGATCCCGTAGCCCTCACAAACCATGGCGTCGAGCCGGTCGCTCGCCTCGCGCAGGGAGCCGGGCGGAACGGCGGCCCCGCCGGTCGCCACGGTGGTGAGGCTCGAAAGGTCGTGCTCGTCCACCCGCGGGTCGCGGGCGAGAGCATCGACCATCGGCGGCGGCACCGCCATGTGCGTCACCCGGTGCTTGGCCACCAGGTCGAGCACCGGCTCGAGCTGGGGCAGCGGCAGCGTCACGATCCGCGCGCCCACGCTGAGCGGTCCGGTGAGCATCAGCGACATCCCCAGCGAGTGGAAGAAGGCCGCGCAGGCGAGCACGGTGGCGCGCTCGTCGAGCGCGACGACGCAGCTGAGCGACTCCATCGCCGTGGCGGCCGAGGCGGCGACGTTGCCGTGCGTGAGGCGGACGCCCTTCGGCAGGCCGCCGGTGCCGCTCGAGAACGGGACGGCCGCAAGATCCCCGAGTTCGAGCGCCGGAACGTCGATCGGGTCGCCGGCCGGCTCCGTCAGAAGGTCGGCGACAGGGGCGCCTGAGTCGCTCTCTCCGACGACGAAGAGCTCGGCTTCGATCCCCGCCTCGTCGAAGGCGGCGCGCACGAGCGGGGCGAAGGGCCCGAAGGCGATGCCGAGCCGCGCGCGGACGGGCGCGAGGACGCGCGCGGCCTCGGGCGCCGTCCACAGGGGGCTGAGCGGGACGATCGCCGCGCCCGCCCGCCACACGCCGAGCGCCGCCACCGGCCACCAGGCGAGATTGGGCATGGCGAGCGCGACGAGATCGCCCCCGCCGATTCCGCGGGCGCGCAGGCCGGCCGCCAGCGCGGCCGACCGCGCGGCGAGCTCTCCACGCGTGAGCGTCTCGCCCGTGGCGCCGTCGATGACCGCCACGGCCGTGGGGTCCTCGGCGGCGCGGCGAAGGGCCAGGGCGGGGACGGTCTCCAGCGGGCCGAGGGCCTCCGGACCGCGGTGGATAGTGGGTGCGAGCCTGGTCACCGAACACTCCTGTAATTTCGGGACGACGTTTCGATACGGCGAAACGTAACACCGTTATGATACGGTGTCAAGCCATGGGGCGCCCGCGGGAGCACGACGAGGAGACAGGCGAGCGGCTGCTCGAGGCTGCCGAGCGCGTGTCCGCCAGCGACGGCTGGGAGGCGGTGACCGTGCGCCGGGTGGCGGAGGAGGCCGGCACGAGCACGCGCGCCGTGTACGCCCTGTTCGGCTCCAAGGAGGGACTCGAGCACGCGCTGCATGAGGCCATGTTCCTACGCCTGCGCGATCTTTCCCAGGGCCGCGACCGCAAGGAGGATCCGCGCCGCGACCTGATCGAGCTGGCGCTCGCCTACAGGCGCTGGGCAACCGAGCGCCCGCAGCGCTACGCGATCGCGATCCACCGCTTCCTCGGCCCGCAAGCGGCACCGCGCTCGGACGAGGGTATGGCCGTCGCGCGCGCGGCGCTCGAGGAGCTGCGCAAGGCCGTGACCCGCTGCTATGACGCCGGCCTGCTGCCCGGCCGCGACGTCGAGGAGGTGGTCGTCCAGATGCGCGCCGTGGTCCACGGCTTGGCCGAGTTCGAGAACCTGGGCCTGCTCGGCCTTGATCCCCGTTCCGAATGGCTCACGGTCGCCGGGGCGCTCCTGGACGGTCTCGGCAAGCCTCCGGCCAACGCCTCCCCGGAGGTGGCCGCCGCGGCGAGCTGACCCGGCGCGGGCTCTAGTGTCGGGGGGCGTGTCGCGCTCCGCCGTCTACGGGCTCTACGCACTGCTCGTCCTCATCTGGTCGAGCACCTGAGTGGCGATCCATTTCCTGAACCGAGAGGCCGAGCGCGATCCGCCGCACCGGCTCGGGAAAGGCTATTGCATCCGGCTCGGTCAGGAACTCGTCCCGCACCGACGGCACGATTGCCAGGCGGCCGCTCGGGAGCCATCCGTTCCCCTCGGTCGGGAGCGCTCCGCCCGTCAGCACCAAGACCTCCGAGTCATCCGTTCGCCGCAGCTTCGCCACCTCCGGACCGTCAAAGAGCGCGTGCAGCTCGTCATCGGTGTTGAGCGACTGGTAGAGCTGCTCTTCGGGCATCACGTAGCAGGCCGAGAACACGCTGGAGACGGCGGCTCGGAGCGCCTCCACGTCGCGGTTCGCCGCCTCGGTGACTCGCTCAGCAATGCTCGACCGAAGCTCGGCTAGTCGGCGCAAAGTCTCCGACTCGGCGTCGATGTTGGCGCGCTCGTCGGCGATCTCGTCGGCGTGCTGGGTTAGCCGAGCGTGCTCAGCTTCGGCGGCGGCGATGGCCTCGGTCTGCTTGTCTAGCTGGCGCTCATAGGCGGTCGGTCCCAACTCCCCCGACTCGTAGTCGCGCTCCACGCGAGCCAGGATGTCGCGGGCGGTCGCCGCCTCTCGGGCAGCGCGCTCCGCTTCGCCGCGAGCCAGCGCGACACGGCCGTCCATTTGGTCGGTGACGGTGCGCCGGGTGCCGTCCACGTCGAGGGCCCACTTCTCAAACATCCGGAGCGCGGGTACCTCGACGGCGGCGCGGTTGAGGTTGGGCATCGCGCAGGCGTCGGGTCCGCCGGTCTCTGCGTGGGTCCGACAGGCGTACCACTCCTTGCCCGTCGCCTCGTGACTCCGCGGCATCATCGCCGCCCCGCACAGCCCGCAGCGAAGCGTCCCTCGAATGAAGATGTGGCGCTTCGGGATGCGCCCGCTACTCCCGCGTGGCGTGTACTTGGCGTTGCGATCCAGTAGCCGCTGGGCGCGCTCCCAGAGGTCAAGGTCGATGATCGGCTCGATGGCCTGGTCGCCGGTGGGCTTGATCCACTCGCCGTGGGAGCGGAACTCGCCGAGCAGGTGGCGCGACTTGATCAGCTGGGCGATTACGCGCGGTGCCCACAGGCTCCCTTCCGGGACGGGACGCCCTCGCGGTTCAGCAGCTTGGCGATCCCCGAGAATGACCGACCGTTGTCGGCGAACTCGCGAAGGACGCGACGCGCCAGCTCCGCCTCGCGCGGCTCGATCACCCACCGCATCCGCTCGCGCTCGCCCTCGCGCTGATACCCGTATCCCGGGCTACTCGGTGGGCGACCCTTCCGCGCCCGCGTCGCCAGGCCGCGCTTCACGTTGACGGAGAGGTCATCGGCGTAGGCGCCTGGGTCCATGGGCCGTCCTTGGTCGGGTGGCATCGGCGAAGCCTAATCCCGGCGATCCCACCCCTCCAGTCCCAGTTACCGACAGTAGCCGTGTGCGCTGCGCCAAGTGCGGCGCGCGACGAGAGGAGGAGTGATGCCGAACAACGACCTTCGCGTCCGACACTTTCGCCGGTTTCTCGAGGTGAGTTACCGCTACCCCAGCCGGGTCGCCGAGGCATACGGCGGCGACCTCGCCAGGGCGATGGCGGATAGCGACGAGGCGGTCGCGGCCACGGTCGCGGCCTGGGAGGAGTCCAAGGGCCTGCCGGTCCGAGACTGGCGCGCCATCGGAGCGGACGAGCGCCGCGAGCAGGCCATGCTCGACTGGGTTCGGTCCCTCGCCCCGCCCGGAACCCGGATCTGCGGCCGCCGCGACATCGGCATCTGGGACTGACCGGGCTGGCTAGCCGTTGGGCTGAGGCTTGACAGACTGCCCCGCGTCGCCCCGGGGCAGTCCGCAGCTGAGGGTTGCTTAGCGCGCGAAGACGCGGTCGGTGACGCTCGTGTCGCCGACCGTATCGAAGGCGATCAGCTTGCCGTCGTCGCTGTAGGTCAGCACATCGGCGTTCTCGTTCGTCTCACCGTCGAGCTTCACCGTGGTGAGCACGATGACCTTGTCAGAGTCGGCGATGAAGTCGTGCGGCGCCACGCTGAAGCCGGCCTCCATCAGCTTCCCCCACAGCTCCCCGACCGCCTGCTTGCCATTGTGGGTTCCGGTCAGCGCGTTGTCGCCGCGCACAGTCCACGCGATCGATTCGTCGATGTTCGCCATCGCGCCCTCGGCGTCGCCGCGACCGAACGCCGCGTAGCCGTCCTGCGCGGACACTTTGTTCTGCTGGGCACCCATTGGTGTCCCCCTTGATGGTCGTGTCGCCGGCTGCCAGTAGCCGGCCCGAGTCCGCGAGCCAGCCTAGCCGCGTTCGCCGTAGCGAGTCAATGGTCGTTCCCTTCCTGGCCCGAGGGCGACCGCTCTCGACGGCGAAGGACAACACCGAGCAGCACCGAACGCAAGGTCTACCGAGGGATCTTCCCTGCGCCGTCCGCAGGTCCGCACCGGCTGGACTGCGAGCCCTGCGGCGGCGAGCTGCTGGTCGAGTGGGATCGGGTGCGGTGCGCGAAGTGCGGGGCGACTCGCCAACAAGTGGAGGGGGCGTGAACGGCGAGAACGACGTCGGCCCAATAGGTTGGCTTAGCCGGCTTGGGTACTCCATCAGCGAAGACGACGCTGCAACTACGAGGGCTTCCAGATCCGTCCATCTCGAGCCTCTTGCTCGAGGGGACGGAGATCTGAAAGCCCTCCCCACGCCGGGCGGGTCCCGACGAACCCGCCCGGTTTCTCATCACGCCTCTAGTTGACGGTCACCACGAAGTCGTCCTCCGACGGACCGGATGCGAAGACGTTCGACGAGTTCGAGCAGATCGGCCGGCCGCTCGAGACCGATGGAACCGCGCCGAGGCTCCTGCAGATCGGCAGCCGCACGCTCCCGTTGGCGCTGTTGAAGCCGGTCGTGGAGACGATCTCCCAGGCGTTGCCGCCCACGGAGATGTTCCCGCTCGGCCTGCTGACGGTAACCGAGCAGCCCGCGCCCGAGTTCTGGGTTACGGTCCCGCCCGGCCAATTATGCAACGTGGCCACGACGACGCTCGTGATGTGGAACGTCAGCTCACCTGACGGGCAGCCCGAGCTGCAGATGATGTTGCCACTCGCGCTCACCCCGGTGACGAACCCTCCGGTCGGGCACATTTGGCCGGCGAGGCTCGGCCCGGCCGGGCCCTGCGGCCCGGCAGGCCCAGGCGGCCCGGTAGGCCCCTGCGGCCCGGTCTCACCAATCTCGCCCTGCGGTCCCGGCGGACCTGCCGGCCTGGTGTCGCCGGTTTCGCCCTGCGGCCCAGCGGGTCCTGCCGGCCCACGCTCGCCGGTGTCGCCCTGCGGTCCCGGCGGTCCTGCCGGCCCAGCGGGCCCCGCCGGCCCAGCGGGCCCTGCCGGCCCGGTGGCGCCAGTGTCGCCCTGCGGTCCCGGCGGACCTGCCGGCCCCTGCGGTCCGGTCTGATTCCAACTGATCGCGATCTCCGACCGCCGGCACTCGCCGGCGCGGTTACCGCGATCGTCGTCGTCGTCATCGTCGTCTCGATTGGCCCGCATCGGGGGGCTCGGCTCGGTGTCGATCAGGCGCAGTTGGCCGGAGTTCTTCTGGTAGCAGCCGTGGATGACTCCGCTCGAGTCTGGGATGGCCGCGAGCGTGACGGCGCCCGCGGCGAGAAAAGCCCCCACAACCGCACCCACAAGGAACCACCGCCCGCGTCCGGACGTGAATCTGCGCATTGCGCACTCCTTTCCCTGGGAGGCTGCGGCATCACCGCCTCCTCCCGGTGCCAGGTGAGTCTCAATTGAGTCCGCGTAAGTGCCAGGTGGTTCTCAATTGAGTGGGCGTAGACCCAGAGCAAGTATTCAAGCGCACAATTACCCCTTGTCAAGGCCGATTGCACCTCTGGGCCAAGGCTGGTTACACCTCTGGGCCAAGGCCGGTTACACCTCTGGGCCAAGGCCGGTTACACCTCTGGGGCAAGGCCGGTTACACCTCTGGGGCCCGTGCGGAGGAATGCGGTGGAATTTGCCGTCATACCGACACGAGCGCGGCTCTGAGTGTCAATAGGCCGCGAAAAGTGCACCGCTTTCAGAAACCGAAAGCTTCACCACTCGGTGGGTGGTTGCGGCGGGCGCGACGCCGGAGCCAGTTCGCCCCCGCTGCCTTCGCGCGGCGGCCACGAGGACCCTCGGCGGTCCATGAACGCCTCCATCGACGCGACCTCGCCGTCCTCCGCTTGGCGGGGCTCGCTCTCATCGATCTGACGAAGCAGCCGCAGCGCTCCGACTCGCTCACGGGCCGAAGTGGACGGATCGCGGGCCAGCTGCTCGAGAATCTCGCGCTGTTCGTGAGTGTCCATCAGCGGATCCCTCGGTTCGGTTGTTCTTGCGGCGGACTGGCGAGATTTCTTGTGGTTCTCCCTAGTGCCGTACGACCCCCCCTTCCAGGGGTTTCCCTCCATCCGACCCGGCCATTCGCTCTACGAGCTTGCGACGCAGCGCAAATCGCGCGCGTCGCGCCCCGTCGGACCCTGTCCGGCGGTGATGAACGGACCGCCATCAGTTCTCCCCCGCCTGGCGCTCCGCCTCCATCTGATGGATCAGCAGCGCCGCCTTGGCCCTAAAGCGCTCGCTCGCCTGGTAGCTCGGCTCGCCGTCGCTGAGTAGCTTCCGGATCAGCACGCCGCGCGCTCGCAGCGCCTCGTAGGTCGGCAGCCACCGATCATTCGGTACCAGCCCCGTCTCATCTGCGATGGCGACCTCGGTAATAACCCGCAGCTCGTCGTCGCTCCACTTGCCGATCATCGTGCTAACGGACGGTCGGGCGCCGCGAGGAGACAACCCGACCGCCCGCAGCGCGGCGCGTTGAGGCGGAGTGAGAGGTCGTCCGCCCTCGCTGCCGATGTTGGGTCCGAGCGGCCGAGGGAGCTTCGGCCCCGACCGCCCGAACCGTGCGCGGAGCCGGAAACGGAGAAGCGCCGCTCCACGCAGATCATCAGGTCAGACCCCGGACCTCGGTGACTTCCGTGCAGATCAAGTGAGACCTCCTCACGGTCATGCGAGTCGCACCTCGCAGAAGGCGCCGGGCCGGTAGACCGCGAGCGCCAGGCGACGCTCCGCTCGGATCGCCGTCAGGTCCTTGAAGAAGAAATCGCTGTGGCTGTTTGTCGCTTCCAAACTGAGCCCGCCGCGATTCCATACCTGCGCCGCCTGCGAGTTGCCGATCACCGCCGTGCCGGCTCCGAGCGCGGAGGTGACGTAGACCGGCTTACCCCAGAGGTAGTCGGCCGCGCCCATCGTCTGGCCGGACGCCGGGGCGTTGACGCCGCTGCCGTACGGACCCTGGAATGGCCCTCCCGCGAGGTACTGGCCGGCCGAGTCGGTGAGCAGCCTGATGCCCTCCCAGTCGCTCGGGTTCATCACGACCCACTCGGGTTCCACGTACGCCGATCCGCGCGTGCCGTTCATGGCCTTGAAGACCTGGACGGCCTTGTTGCCTGCGACAGTGCCACCGGCGTAGACCGGGACGCCGCGCCCGGTCAGCAGGCCCTGCACCTCATCGCCGCCCGCCGTGCCGCGCAGCAGCTGGCGCTCGCTCTCGATTCGAACGAACAAGCTCAACCTGCCGTTGACGAACTGCTGGACCGCGCTGGAGTCATCGAGCAGCTCGTCAGAGATGACCAGACTCGTGGCGATCTTCTTGACCTGCTCGTCCTCCGTGCTCAAGGCGAGCGTGGACTGCGGCTTCTCGCCCGCCTCCGGGACTCCCGCCGCACCGCTCGTCGCCGTACCTTCCTGGGCGTACCGCACCGTGCTCGTGGTCGCCACGCCGGACGACATGAGGGCTTCGAGCGTGAGCGGCTGAAACAACTTCTCAACCACCCCGGGGATCACCTGCGGAGCCGGAACCAGGCCGCCGCCGGTGCCCGAGCCGGGAGCGCCCGTGCCCTCCAGCAGCGTGCCCTTTACGAGGCCCCCGGTCATGCGGCCGACCTCGATCTTGCCGGTGGACCACTGCTGCGGTCGGGACGCCGGGTCCGCGATCGACTTGAAGCCCGGGCTCTCGATGAAGATGTCGCCAGGTCCCTGGCCGAACAGCCCGCCATCCGTGCCGCGCTCGTACGCGCCGTTGCCGTTGAGTGACTTGAGCGCGTCGGCTGCGAGTTCGCGCGCCTTCTCCCGGTCGATGCGCCTGAGCAGGTCTTGCACCTCCCTGCGCTCCTCGACCGTCGCCTCGCGCCCTTGGCGATCCACCGTCCCCCAGATCGAGTCAATACGGCGCTGCATGTCCTTCGTGCTCATGGCTCAGATAGCCCCCTTCGGGCGGCGTCTGTGCCTGGCTCCCAGCCTCGGTGCGTTCGGCTCCGAGTGTGGTGACTCCGGGTGGCGACCTGCCCTTGATGGCTCCTCACCGACCGGATCTGACCGCGCGTGCGGCCAGGCGGTTCGTTGTCGGCTGCGAGATTAGCTCGCCGACTGCGAGCACTGCCCGAGCACGTGATCGCCGCCGCACTTCGCGCACCGCCTGACGAACACGACCCGCCGCGCCTCAGCCGCCTCCTTCTGGCGCTTGCGCTCCCGCGTTGCGCTGCCGAGCGTCAGCTTGAGCTTTCTCCCAGGCTTGACGGCCCTACCCACAGGCGCGATTCTACGACGAACATCTAACTGTTCGTCACGCGCTCAAGTTGGGGAGCTGGCGGTCTAGATCGCGGGCCAGGGCGACCACCTCGCCGAAGTCGCGCACCCCGCGCTCCACGTCGAAGATCGCGAGGACTAGCTGGGCAAGCTCCTCAACGGCGGACCGCTCGTCCTCCCCGTGCTTGTCCGACTGCTCGGTGCCCTCGTCGGGGGCGAGCCAGAGCTGTCTGAACCGCGAGCGCAACCGCTTCTTGATCCGCTTGACGAATGCGGCGCGGCTCACCGCCTCATCCAGGAGGGCCTCGTCGATGACCTCCTCCCACGCGCGGTCGGTGACCTTCGCGAACCGCGACGCATCCGCCGCGAGGTGCCGCTCGATCCCGAGGTCGGGGAGGGTCGGAATCGATGCGCGCCGTGCACCGTTTCGCCCCTGGGACTCGGCCGCGACCTTCCCCGCCGCGCGCCCCGCCAGCAGTACCCGCCCAAGGGCGCGCTCCGCTTCGCGGGCCACCAGGGCGTACTCGATCTCGTCTACCCCAGCGCGCTTGGCGAGATCCACGACCGCCATGGCGTGCTCGCGGAACTCCGCCGCCAGCCCGATCGACTTCGGCGGGTCGGCGTCGTCATAGGTCAGTGCGCGCGCTCGCGCCCGCAGCGTCGCCGGGTTCGGGAGGTCGGGTCGCTCGGCGAGCGCGCTCACTCGTCGTACGCCCTTGCCCGCTTAAGCCACAGGCTCTGGTCGGCGAAGCTCCAGCGCGAGTCGATGATCGGCACCCCGTCTTCGTACGCCAAGGCCAGCCGCTGGTCGTAGCTCGGAACCTCGACCTCGGGAAGCTCGAGATCGTCCACATTCAGCTCGCGAGCCGCCCGGGCGAGGTCGCCCCGCAGCGCCTCCGCCCGCTGGCGCACCTCGATGAAGCGCGCGAGTGCTCCGGGATCGAACTGCGGTTCAAGCTGGCGCTGCGCCTCCTCGAGCCACTCGTCGCGCGCCCTCTCGACGCGCTGTCGGAGCTCCGAGTCGTAGAACGGGGCGATCGCCTCTCGCGCGATCCGCTCCAGCAGGTCGGGCTGAAGAGCGGCCAAGGCGTCAATCTCGGTCTGCTCCACGCCGGTCGCCTCCACCCAGCGAACCGCGCGCTGCTCCGTCTCCTTCAACGGGGTTGAGGGCAAGTCGTGCTCCAGCACCTGATCGGGCGTCAGGGCGACCCGCCGCACCTGGAACTCCAGCTCGGGGAAGTGCAAGGTCTGGAACGCCTGGAGCTTCCGCGCGATGGCGATCGGCATGTTCCAGCCGGACGGATCGCAGTCGGAGAAGTAGAACGCCACCAGCGGGCGCCCCTGCGCGTCGGCGCGCTGGGCCATCTCGAAGATACGCGTGTCGGACGGATCGCCGAACTGGAGAAACAGGTCCGCCTCGAACTCGGCGCAGATCGGCGCCAGCACGTCCCTGAGCGACGTCTTCTCGCCCCACACGGCGAGCTGGAACGGCTGCGTCCCCTCGAACTCCTCGACCGTAACGAGCGGCGGCAAGACCTCGACGGTCGCCCTGGCGTCGGCTACTTCTACCAGCGGGTTCGGCCAGTAGAACGGCTCGAAGGTCGCGTCGGGGTTGCGGGCGTCATGGAAGCGGTCGAACGGTACGTAGCCGAGCCAGCGGGCCGCCGCCCACGGGCCGCCCAGCCACTGCCAGTCCTCATCGGTGTTGCGATACGGCTCGCCGTCCGGCTTGACCGCCCCGTTGGACACGAGCACGTAGTGGATCCCGCGCAGGTGAGTCGTGCGTCCGTCGGCGATAACGGACCCGACCTGCTCGGCGAACCACGCGGCGTCGCGATGGTGCTTCGGAGTGTCCATTCGAAACGGATCGGACCTCATCACGGTGAGGTCGTCCATCGTGTAGCCGTCGTGCTCGTCGCAGGCGGCGATCAGCCTCGAGCGCAGCGGACCATCGTTCACGGTCATCGCTCCTCCTCCTCCTCCTCCTCCTCCTCCTCCTCCTCCAGCCGCGCCGCGCCGAACAGCGGCACCAGCAACTCGACTGTCTGCGACTCTGCGTCGGTGTCCCGCGGCGCCGTAATCGGGCTGTACTCGCTGCTGGTAGTCATTTGGTCCACCACTGGGTCGCGATCAAGTTCGGCCTCGAGGACTCGCCGCCGCTGCTCGGCGCAGGGGCGCGGTTCGCGCTCGCCGGAGTCGTGCTCCTCGCCTTCGCGGCCGATCTCGCGGCGTCCGCTTCGCACCGACTGGCTGCTCGCGAGCATCCTCGCTCTGGCGCCGTTCGCGTTTGCCTACGGGCTCGTCTACTGGGGCGAGCAGCACATCCCGTCCGGGCTCGCCGCAGTGCTCTTCGGCGTGCTGCCGCTCTACACGGGAATCCTCGCCGGCATCTTCCTGCCCGAGGAGCCGCTTCGCGTGCGGCTCCTCGTCGGCGTGCTGGTCGCGATCGGCGGGCTCGCGCTGGCCTTCGCGGAGAGCCTCAAGCTGGGCGACGACGAGCTGGCGCTCGCCGGCGCGGCCGCGCTCGCGCTCTCGCCGCTGGGCGCGGCGGTCGGGAGCATCGCGCAGAAGCTGCGCGCGGCCGAACTTGACCCTGTCGTGCTGAACGGCTGGGGGATGCTGGGCGGCGGCATCCTGCTGCTGCTCGTGTCGGCGGTTGGCGAAAGCTGGGGCGAGTTCGCGTGGACGCCCGAGTCGCTCGGGTCGATCGTCTATCTGGCGATCATCGGCTCGGCGATCACCTTCGTGGGGCTGACCGTCTTGCTGCGCTACCTGACCGCGCAGGCGCTGTCGTTCCTGGCGATGCTGCTGCCGTTCGGCGCGCTGATCTTCGGCGCCGCCCTCTACGACGAGACGATTACCTGGCGCGCGCTTGCGGGGGCGGCGCTGGTGGCCGCCGGCCTGCTGATCGCGCAAACGGGCCGTCCTGCCGCCGAGCAACGGGAGCCTCACGCCGAGTGCGAGCCGGCGCTCGCCACGGCGGGCTCCGGCCCCCGCAGCGCCGGGTGAGAGGGGCGTCGAACTCGCTACACTCGCCTACTCGGCGTCCACACCCCAGTGGCCGCCGTTTCCATGTCATGAGCTACGCAGTCGTAAAGGTCGGCGGTAAGCAGTACCGCGTGGAGGAGGGCGATTCGATCGTCGTCGATCGCCTGTCCGCGAGCGAGGGCGACAAGGTCGACCTCGAGCCGCTGCTCTTCGCCGACGGCGGCAAGTCCCTGCTCGGCGGGGACGAGCTCGCCAAGGTCAAGGTCCAGGCCACCGTCACGGGCCACGAGCGCGGCAAGAAGATCCACGGGCTCAAGTTCAAGCCCAAGCGCGGCTACAAGCGCCGCTACGGCGCCCGCGCGCACCTGACCCGGCTCGAGATCAGCTCGATCAAGGCGAGCGCCGGGACGCGCAAGGCCCCGGCCAAGAAGAAGGAGGACGAGGATGGCTCATAAGAAAGGCCTCGGCTCCAGCCGCAACGGCCGCGACTCGAACGCCAAGCGCCTCGGCGTGAAGGTGTTCGCGGGCCAGGAGGTCAGCGGCGGCGAGATCATCGTGCGCCAACGCGGCACGCGCTTCAAGCCGGGCGAGGGCGTCGGCCTCGGCCGCGACGACACGATCTTCGCCACCCGCCCCGGCACGGTGCAGTTCTCGGCCGGCCGCCGCGGCCGCGTCATCTCGGTCGAGCCGTCCGAGTAGCCTCCCAGCCCTGACCTACTCGATCGTCGCCCGTGACTCGTCGAGCGGGGAGCTCGGCGTGGCAGTCCAGTCGCACTACTTCGGGGTCGGCTCGCTCGTGAGCTGGGCCGAGGCCGGCGTTGGAGCGGTGGCCACCCAGTCGACGGTCGAGCCGGCCTACGGCCCGCGCGGGCTGGAGCTGATGCGGGCCGGCAAGAGCGCCCCCGAGGTGCTGCACGAGTTGCTGTCTAGAGACGGGCAGGAGAAGGTCCGCCAGGTCGCGATGGTCGACAGGGCGGGCCGCGTGGCGGTGCACAGCGGGCGGGGCTGCATCGGGCACGCCGGGCACGTTGTCGGCAACCAGGTGAGCGCCCAGGCAAACATCATGAGAAGCGACACCGTCCCACGCGCCATGGTGCGCGCATACGACGCGGCGCCGGGCGGGCTCGCCGAACGGCTGCTCGCCGCGCTCGAAGCCGCGGAGGGCGAGGGCGGCGACCTGCGCGGCCGCCAGTCGGCCGCGCTCGTCGTGGTGGCTGCGCGCGCAAGCGGCCGGCCCACCGAGGACCGGCTCGTGGACCTGCGCGTGGACGATCACGGTGACCCGCTCGGCGAGCTCCGCCGGCTGCTCGAGCTCCAGCGCGCCTACGCGCGCGCCGATGCCGGCGACCAGCTCGCCGCGGCGGGGGACGTGCCCGGGGCGCTGCGCGAGTACGCGGCGGCGCACGCCTCGCGGCCCGACAATCTCGAGCTCGCCTTCTGGCACGGGGCCGCGCTGGCGGCGAACGGAAGCGAGCAGGAGGCGACCCCGATCCTGCGCAGGGTCTTCGCAGCCCGTCCGGGCTTCGCCGAGCTGCTGGAACGGCTGCCGGCGGCCGGCCTCTTCCCGGACGACGGCCAGCTGATCGCGCGGCTCGTCGGGACGCGGGCCGAGTCGGAGCCCACCGAGCTGCCGCCCACGCCCGCGGCGTCGCGGGAGGCCGCCGAGTTGCCGCGGGAGCCCGGCCGGCCCTGACCCGGCGTGTTCCACGACCGGGCCCGCATCCAGGTAAAGGGCGGTGACGGCGGCAACGGCGTCGTCTCCTTCCGGCGTGAGGCTCACGTGCCGAAGGGCGGACCGGACGGGGGCGACGGCGGCCGCGGGGGAGACGTGGTGCTCGTCTGCGACCCCTCGCTTCGCGACCTCTCGTCGTTTCGCCGCGGCGCCCGGTTCAAGGCCAAGCGCGGCGGGCACGGCCAGGGCGCGAACAAGCACGGCGCGACGCCGGACCCGCTCGAGGTGCGCGTGCCGCCCGGCACCGTCGCCGAGGATCCCGACTCGGGTGATCGCTGGGACCTGATGGAAGCCGGACAGCGCGCCGTCGTGGCGCGCGGGGGCGCGGGCGGCCGCGGCAACCGGCAGTTCACGACCGCCACGCGCCAGTCGCCCCGCT
Organism: uncultured Thermoleophilaceae bacterium; assembly: GCA_963757815.1. Taxonomy (GTDB): domain Bacteria; phylum Actinomycetota; class Thermoleophilia; order Solirubrobacterales; family Thermoleophilaceae; genus JACVRW01. Next base: position 104,376 of record CAVWSN010000030.1, read on the forward strand.
TCGCCGAGCGCGGGCTTCCGGGGGAGGAGCGCCGGCTCGAGCTGCGCCTCAGGCTGCTTGCCGACGCCGGGCTCGTCGGCCTCCCGAACGCCGGCAAGTCCTCGCTCCTCGCCCGCCTCACGCGGGCGCAGCCCAAGGTGGCCGACTATCCCTTCACCACCGTCGAGCCCGTGCTCGGGACGCTCGAGCGGGACGACCGCCAGCTCGTGCTGGCCGACATCCCCGGGCTGATCGAGGGCGCGAGCGCCGGCGCCGGGCTCGGCCACGAGTTCCTCGCGCACGTCGAGCGCTGCCGCCTGCTCGTGCACGTGCTCGATCTCGCTCCGCTCGACGGCTCCGACCCGGTCGAGAACCACGCGACCGTCGAGGCCGAGCTGAGGCTTCACGGCCACGGCCTCGCCGACCTGCCGCGGCTCCTGTGTCTCTCCAAGGCCGACCTCGTCCCCGAGGAGGAGGCGCGCGCAGCAGTCGACGAGTGGAGAGCGCGGCTGGGCGATTCCGTGCTCGACGTGGTCGCCACCTCCGCGGCCACCGGCGAGGGCCTCGACGAGCTGGCCGCCGCGATCTTCGCCCACGTCCGCGAGGCGGCGCCCGCCCACGACGCGGCCGCCGAGACTCCCGCGACCCACCGCGTCTACAGGCCCGGCCGCGGCGATGCCTTCCGGATCGAGCGGAGCTCGTCGGGCGCGTTCCGCGTGGCCGGCGAGGGCATCGAGCGGCTGATCGCCCGCCACGACCTGGACAACGACGAGGCCCTTCGCTACGTCGAGGAGCGGCTGCGGACGCTGGGAGTGATCAAGGCGCTCGAGGCGCAGGGCTTCGAGCCGGGTGACGACGTCGAGATCGGCGGCGTCGTGTTCGAGCTCGACCCCGGCGCCCCCTTCGGGTGATACAAAGCCCGCCCGTGCTGCGCGCCCTCCTCGTCCTCCTGGCCACTCCTGCGCTCCTCCTGCCGGGATGTGGCGGCGGGGACGACAAGGAGGACATCGAGCAGACCGTGCGCGACTTCGTCAGCGCCACCAACGACCGCGATGCCGACACGTTCTGCGGCGAGATCGTGACCCAGGAGTTCCTCGAGCAGTCGACCGGGGCCACGGGCGACGAGGCGCAGGACGAGTGCAAGCGTCAGCTCGAGGCGATCAAGGGGCTCGAGGTCGAGCTGGTCGAGATCAGCAGGACCGAGGTGGACGACGACTCCGCCACGGTTCGCGCGGTGATCGAGACACAGGGCGACTCGAGGCCACAGACCCTTCGCCTGGAGAAGGAGGACGGCAAGTGGAAGCTGGCCGGCGGCGGGTAGCGGGCAAGCAGGCTTAACCTTCTGCGGCGATGGCGACCGTGGTGGTCAAGCTCGGATCGAGCATCGTCGCCGACGACGCCGGTGAGCTGCGCTCGGCCGTGCTCGAAGGGGTCTGCGGGGAGGTGGCGGCTCGTCACCTCGCGGGCGACGACGTGGTCGTGGTGACCTCCGGCGCAATCGCACGCGGGATGCGGCTGATGGAGCTGCCGATGCGGCCCACGGCGATGGAGGGGCTCCAGGCGGCCTCGGCGGTCGGCCAGGGCAAGCTCTACCGCACCTACGACGAGCTGCTGCAGGCGGCCGGGGTGCGCTCGGCACAGGTGCTGCTGACCTTCTTCGACATGTCGGCGCGCACTCACTATCTGAACGCGCGGCACACGCTGCAGACCTTGCTGCGCTGGCGGGTCGTGCCGGTGATCAACGAGAACGACACCACCACGACCGACGAGATCTCGTTCGGCGACAACGACTTCCTGGCGGCCCAGGTCGCGATCCTCCTCGGGGCCGACCTGCTCGTGCTGCTCACCGACACGGGCGGGCTCTACAGCGCCGACCCGCGGCACGACGCAGCGGCCGAGCTGATCACGGACGTGCGCAGGCTCGACGAGCTCGAGGGCTACGAGATCGGGCTCTCGACCTCGCCGCTCGGGTCGGGCGGCATGCGCTCGAAGGTCGTGGCCGCGGAGATGGCGACGGCCGCCGGCATCCCGGTCACGATCACGAGCGGGGTCGACCGGGGGGCGGTCGCGACGGCGCTCGCCGGCGAGACCGGCGGCACGCGCTTCCACCCCCAGGAGGGCCGCGTGTCGAGCTTCAAGCTCTGGCTCAAGTACGCGAAGCCGACGCAGGGACGGCTCGTGGTCGACGAGGGGGCGGAGCACGCGCTGCGCGAGCGCGGCACCAGCCTGCTGCCGGTGGGGGTGGTCGAGGTCGAGGGCGAGTTCGAGGCCGGCGACGCGGTCGAGGTGCGCTGCGACGGCCGGGCGGTCGGCAAGGGGATCGTCGGCTACTCGGCCGCCGAGCTGCGCCGGATCAAGGGCATGAAGACGGACGAGGTGCGCCAGGTGCTGCCGCGGGCGACCGAGGAGGCGGTGCACAGGGACTACTTCGTGTTGGAGTGACGGCGGGGGTCCGGTAGCGTTTGCCGGCCTGGTGATCCGGCGCGCGCGCTCGCTGCTGGTCCTTGCCGGCGTGCTTGCGCTCGCGCCATCCGCCCAGGCCGACCGTGCCTTCACGCCCCGCTTCGCCGCCAACGACACGGGCGACATCGTGATGGCCGCCAACACGCTCCTGAGCTGTCTGGACGACGTGCCGCCGGCGACCGCGTGCGCCGACGCGCGGGCCGGGAAAGCCGGGGCCAAGCTGGGGAACAACTCCTGGGACATGCGCTTCGTCGACGTCGACTCCGACGCCGCGACGTTCAACTCGAGCCGCGCCGACGTTGTTCTGCCCGCCGACGCCAGCATCCTGTTCGCGGGCCTCTACTGGGGCGCGAACACCAGGGCCGGCGCGAGCGGAGGGCAGGCGGCGCCCAACGCCAACGCCAAGAACACGCGTTCGGTTCGCCACGCCGACGAGCGGCTACGTCACGGTGACCGCGAATCGCGTCGACGAGGGCACGGCGACCTCGCAGGTCGGCGCATATCAGGGGTTCGCGGACGTGACAGCGCTCGTGAGTGCGGGCGGCGCCGGCGCCTACACGACGGCCAACGTTCAGACCGGCAGGGGGCTCGATCGCTACGCGGGCTGGTCGCTCGTTGTGGCCTATCACTCCCCCAGCGCGTCGCCCCGCAACATGACGGTCTTCGACGGCTTCGAGACCGTCAACAGCGGCGACCCGCCGCAGGAGCTGTCAGTGAGCGGGTTCCGCACGCCGGCCTTCGGCCCCGTACGGTCGGCGGTCGGCTTCGTGGTCTACGAGGGCGACCGCTCGTTGGGCGGCGACTACGGCTCCCTGAACGGGACGAAGAGCCGGGACAACCTGTTCGACTCGCGCATCAGCCAGCTTTGGCCAAGCGGTCACCACCAAGACGCCGAACTACGACAACCAGCTCGGCTTCGACGCCGAGGTCCTCGACACCACAGGGGTGCTCCCCAACGGCGCCACGAGCGCCGCGATCAGGCTGGTGACGACCGGCGACACGTACCTGCCGGGCGTGGGGTGGTTTGTGACCGACCTGTTCGCGCCGGATGTCCAGTCCACGAAGACGGTGAGGGATCTGAATGGGGGCTTGGTCGAGCCCGGGGATGAGCTCGAGTACGCGATCACCGGTACCAACCAGGGCCAGGACGCCGCCCTCAACACCGTCGTCACGGACCCGGTGCCGGCGAACACGACGTTCGTAGCCGTGGCTCGCTGCGGGTCAGCCGAGGCGGGAGGATCGGCCTCAAGCTGAGCGATGCCGCCGGCGACGACCAGGCCGAGTTCGATGCGGGCGCGGGTCAGGTGGTGTTCCGGGTGGGTGGGGGCGCCTCGGCCACAGCGGGCGGTCGACTGCCGCGCCGGGCCGAGAGCTATGAGGTGCTTTACCGGGTGCGCGTGGCGGCCGGCACGCCGTCCGGCACCGTGATCACGAACCAGGCGCGCGTGAGCTTTCTCGCCGACACGCTCGGCATCCCGCTAGAGAAGACCACGAACGAAACAAGCCTGACGACGAGGGCGCCCGACCTCGCGATGAACAAGAGCTTCGGAATCCTCGCGCCGGGCACCTATGGGTTCACGGTCACGAACGTCGGCGACGCTCCCAGTCGGGGACCGGTCGTCCTGACCGACGCCCCGCCGGCGGGCATCGTCACGGTGGTGGATGCAGGCGGCTCCACTTGCACAGGAGGGGCCACGCTGCGCTGCGAGCGCTCGGACTCGCTGGCCCCGGGCCAGAGCTGGGTCGTCACCGCCCTGATCTCCGTCGCCCTCGTTTCGAACACCGCCGTGGTAGATGGCGGCGGCGACGTCAACAAGTCCAACAACACGGACACCATCTTCCGGCCCCAGCCGTCCCTTGCGGTCGAGAAGCAGGTTACGCCGGACACCGTCGCGCCCGGCGATGAGGTGACCTACCTGCTCACGGTCGGGAACAGGAGCAGCGCGACCCCCGCAGAGTCCGTGCAGCTGACCGACCCACTGCCGCCTGGCCTGACGCTCGTGTCCGCCGAGGCGCTCGACCAGGGGACCTGCGATGCCGCCGTGAACTGCTCGCTTGGCACGATTCCCGCGTTTGGCTCGGCCCGGGTGCGGATCCGCGCCAGGGTCGGCGATCAGGTGGCGCCCGGCGCGGTGACGAACACCGCGACGGTCAGCGGCCCACTCGACGACCCGGTCCAAGCGGACAACACCGATACAGGGACCTTCGAGGTCCGACGGACGGCGCGCCTGGAGGCCTCGAAGCGGCTCGACGGCACGCCCAGGGCGGGGCAGCCGGTGCGCTGGACGGTGACGGTCCAGAACGCGGGCCCGCACGCGAGCATCGGAGCCGATTTCGTCGACGTGCTGCCCGAGGTCGTCCAGAACGCGAGCGCCACAGTGGCGGGCGGCTCGTGCCAGATTGCCGAGCGCACTCTGAGCTGCGCGCTGCCGGAGATCGCCGCGGGCGGCCGGGCGGAGATATCGGTCACCGGGACCCTGCGCTCGAACGCGGCCGCCGCACAGTTGCTCAACGGCGTCCAGATCCAGCCCGATGAGTTCCAGCCGCGCGCCAGGCCGCCGCGGTCGGCCCCTCCGACGACGCCTCCCTCACCGGCGCCGCCCGGACCGCCGGTGCCGCCCGGATCGCCCGGACCACTCGGCCCGCTCCTGCCACCGCTCGCGACCGGCGCCGCAACGCCACCCGGCGAGGTCGTTCGCCCCGCCGCGGATGTGGGCGTGGCCAAGGTGGCGACCCCGGAACCACTGGCGCGCAACGGCAGGGCGACCTGGCGCATTCGCACCACCAACCACGGCCCCTCCACCGCCACGAACGTCACCATCCGCGACACCCTCCCGGCGGGCGCCCGCTTCGTGCGCGCCACGGGAGCGGGACGCTGCACGGTCAAGGGGCGCGTCGTGACCTGCCGGCTCGGTGACCTGCGCGCCCCCCGCTCGGTCGAGACCGCGATCGTCGCGAGGCTGAGTGCCGGCAGCAAAGCCGGCACGCTGCGCAACACGATCGTCGCCGATGCCGCCCAGCCCGACCCGGCCGCCGCCAACAACCGGGACCGCCCGAGCTCGACGCTGGCGCCGGCGCTGACGGTGCGAAAGTCCGTCAACGCTGGCACGGCGGAGAAGGGGGACACCCTTACCTACACGCTGCGGCTGCGGAACGGCGGCCCCGGCACGGCCCGCAACGTCGTGCTGTGCGACCGTCCGGGGCGCGGGCTGATGCTGCGACGCGCCCAGGGCGGGCGCATTCGCAGAGGGGCGGCCTGCTGGACCATCCGCCGCCTCGCCCGCGGCAGCAGCGTTCGTCGCAGCGTGGTGGCGGCCGTGACCTCGAGCGGTCGCCCGCGCGTCAGGAACGTGGCGACCGTGCGGTTCGACGGGGTGCGGGTCGCCAGGGCCTCCCAAGTTGTGCGCGTCCTGGTCGGCCGACCGCCCGGCGTGACCGGCTAAGCCGTCTTCGGCAGCCGCGACCGCCGTGTGATCCTCGGCTGCCCCTCGGTGTTCGGCCCGCAGGCCGGACCCACCTGCTGAGACTGAGCCCTCAGCCCGCCTGCTTGACTCGCCGTCGTGAGCCTGCGCTCGCCCTACGACCGGGAGATCCTGAAGCTCGCGGTGCCCGCGCTCGGCGCGCTCGCCGCCGAGCCGCTCTACCTGCTCGTCGACACCGCGATGGTCGGGCACCTCGGCACGGAGGAGCTCGCCGCGCTGGCGATCGCGGCGACGCTACTCGCGGGCGCGTTCACGCTCTTCAACTTCCTCACCTACGGCACAACCGCGCAGGTGGCGCGGCTCTCGGGTGCGGCCGAGCACGCCCAGGCCGGGCGGCTCGCCGCCCAGGCGCTCTGGCTGGCGACGGGCATCGGCGTCGTCCTTACCGCCACGATCGCTGCGCTCGCGGTGCCGCTCGTGGAGCTCATGGGCGGCGAGGGGAGGGTCGGGGAGCTGGCCGTGACCTATCTCCGGATCGGCTCGCTCGGCTTGCCGTTCGCATTGATCGCGCTGTCCGGGCAGGGCTTCCTGCGCGGCGTCTCGGACCTGCGCACGCCGCTCATCATCGTCGTCGCGGCGAACGCGGCCAACGTCGCCCTGAACCTGCTGTTCATCTACGGCTTCGGGTGGGGCCTGGCGGGATCAGCATGGGCGACCGTGGTCGCGCAGCTCGGCATGGGCGCGGCGTTCGTGGCCGTGTTGCTCCGCCACCCCGCCGACTCACGCCGGCCGTCGCTCGCCGCGATGCGCCCGCTCGCGCGGATCGGGGGACAGATCTTCGTGCGCACCGCCTCTCTCTATGCCTCGTTCGTCGTGGCGAGCGCGGTGCTCGCGAGGGTGAGCGACGCTTCGCTCGGCGCCCACCAGATCGCCTTCCAGCTGTTCGTCTTCCTGGCACTCGTGCTCGACGCGATCGCGATCGCCGGGCAGGTGATCGTCGGGCGCTCGCTCGGGGCGGGCGACTCAGAGGAGGCCTACCGGGCCGCGCTCCGGATGATCGAGTGGGCCGTGGTGGCGGGCGCCCTGTTCGGCGCGATCATGCTGGCTCTGATCGACGTCGTGCCGCACGCGTTCACCGACGATCCGGCCGTGGTCGAGCGCGCGCAGGAGATCTGGGTGCTGTTCGCCCTCATGCAGCCCGCGAACGGGGCGGTGTTCGCGCTCGACGGGATCCTGATCGGCGCCGGCGACACGCGCTTCCTCATGTGGGGAATGCTGTTCGCGACGTTCGGCGTGTTCGTTCCGGTGACCGTCGCCTCGCTCGCGTTCGACTGGGGAATCGTCGGCGTGTGGTGCGGCCTCGTGGGTCTGATCGCCGCGCGGCTCGCCACGTGTGCGTGGCGGTTCGCCGGCCGGCGCTGGGCGGTGACGGGCGCTACGACGCGCGCGGCGGCATGAGGTCAGTGCTGTCCTCTGCGAGGGCAGTGTGGCTTCCTAGGCTCGGTACCCTTGCCCGCATGGCCACGACCGCCCAGTCGGTAGCGGATGTATGCGTGCAGGCGAAGCGCGCCGCGCGCGAGCTCGCCACCCTGAGCACGGGCACCAAGAACGCTGCGCTCGAGGCGATGGCGGACGCGCTCGACGCGCGCTCCGACGAGATCCTCGAGGCCAACGCGCGCGACATGGAGGCCGGCGAGGAGGCCGGGCTCCACTCGGGCCTGATGGACCGCTTGAAGCTCGACGAGGAGCGGCTGGCGGGGATAGCGCGGGACGTGCGCGCGATCGCCGCACTGCCCGACCCGGTGGGCGAGACGATCGAGGGCCATCAGGCTCGAGAACGGGCTCGACGTCAGGCGTGTGCGCGTGCCGCTCGGCGTGGTCGCCGTGGTCTACGAGGCGCGCCCCAACGTGACCGTCGACTGCTCGGCGCTTTGCCTCAAGTCGGGCAACGCGATCGTCCTGCGCGGGTCGTCGACCGCCGCGCAGTCGAACGCCGTTCTCGCCCAGGTGGTCTCGCACGCGGCACGCGGGGCCGGGGTGCCGGAGGGGGCGATCTCGATCGTCACGGGCGGCGACCGTGACGAGCTGCGCCAGATAGCGACCATGGACGGGGTGGTCGATCTCGTGATCCCGCGCGGGGGAGAGGGGCTGAAGGCCGCGCTCAAGGAGCACGCCACGGTGCCGGTGATCTACGCGGCGGGCGGGAACGGCCACGTGTTCGTCGACGCGAGCGCCGACCTCGACGATGCCGTCGCCATCACGGTGAACGCGAAGGTCCAGCGCCCCTCGACCTGCAACGCCGCGGAGACCCTGCTGGTGCACGCGGACGTCGCCGCCGAGTTCCTGCCGCGCGTCCTGCCCGAGCTGCGCGAGTCGGGCGTCGAGCTCCGCGTGGACGGCCGCACGCGCTCGCTCGCCGGCGAGCTGGCGGACTCCCTGTCCGACGCCACCGAGGAGGACTGGGCCACGGAGTACCACGCGCTCATCCTCGCCGTGAAGGTCGTGGACTCGGCGGAGGATGCGATCGAGCACGTGAACCGCTACAGCTCGGGCCACTCCGAGGCGATCGTGACCGGCTCGACCCGGTCGGCGCAGGCCTTCACCGGCGGCGTCGACGCGGCCGCGGTCTACGTCAACGCCTCCACCCGCTTCACGGACGGCGGCGTGTTCGGGATGGGCGCCGAGATCGGCAACTCGACCCAGAAGCTGCACGCCCGCGGGCCGATCGGGCTGCGCGAGCTGACGACCTACAAGTTCGTGGTCGAGGGCTCCGGGCAGGTCCGCGAGTAGGTGCTGGAGCGCTTGCGCGTAGGAGTCTTCGGAGGAGCGTTCAACCCGCCGCACCTGGGCCACCTGATCTGCGCCCAGGAGGTGCTCCTGCAGCTGGAGCTCGAGCGGGTGCTGTTCGTGCCGGTGGGAGACCCCCCGCACCGCAAGATCGACGACGATCCCGGCGCTGAGGCCCGGCTGGAGATGGTTGAGCTCGCGATCGCGGGCGACGAACGCTTCGCGGCCTCGCGCCTGGAGCTCGACCGCGAGGGGCCGTCGTACACATCGCTAACGCTCGAGCAACTGAGCTCGGACGCCCCGGACGACGAGCGCTTCCTGATCCTCGGCGGCGACCAGGCGGCGTCGCTGCCGACCTGGCACGAGCCGGAGAAGGTGCTCGAGCTGGCCACGGTCGCGGCCGTGGAGCGCGTGGGATGGAGCCGCAGTGCGATCGGCATCCAGCTCGCCCGCCTGCGAGGGTCGGACCGCGTGCGCTACCTCGACATGCCGTTGATCCAGATCTCCTCGACCGGAATGCGCCGCCGCGTGCGTGAAGGGAAGCCGATCCGCTACCTGGTGCCGGCCGCCGTCGAGGAGTACATCGCCGGCCACGACCTCTACCGCGCCGAGGTCAAGGCGGCGAGCGCGTGAACGCTCCGGAGTTCGACTCGGCCGCGCTGGCAGAGCGGATCGCCTCCGTGGCCTCGGACCGAAAGGCGGCTGACGTCCGCGTGATCGACCTCCGTGGGATCGTCTCCTACACGGACTTCTTCGTGATCTGCTCGGGCAACACCGAGCGCCAGACGAAGGCGATCCACGACGCCATCTACGAGGACCTGAAGCACGACCGCGACCGCCTGCTGCCGCGCCGCACCGAGGGCGACCGCGACGCCCGCTGGATCCTGCTGGACTACTGGGACGTGATCGTCCACATCTTCACGCCCGACGCGCGCGAGTACTACCGCCTCGAGACCCTCTGGGGCGAGGCGCCGGCCCGCAGCGTGGGCTGACGATTCCGTCCGGCCGGCATGCGAACATGTGTTCGTGCTGTCGACCAACCAGAAGGGAGCCATGGCCGAGACGGCGATCGCAGCCGCGGCGACCAAGCTCGGGATCTCCGTCCTGAGGCCGATCGTGGAGCACGGGCGCTACGACCTGGCGTTCGAGGTCGGAGGGCGGCTACTGAGGGTCCAGTGCAAGTGGGGTGGGCTCGACGCAGGAGGCGCAGGTTGTCCGCATCAACCTGCAGAGGTGCCTGCCACACGCCGAGCCGGCTACGTTACGGGCTCGTACTCGGAGGCGAGATCGACTGCTGTCGCGGCTTATGCGGCCGGCTGGACCGCTGCTACCTTCTCCCGAGCCCGCTGATATCCGGGCGGCGCGGGATTCAGTTGAGGCTCGGCGCTCCTCGGAACGGTCAGCGGGCTTGCATTAATCTTGCATCTGACTTCGAGTTCCTGGGGCTGTAGCTCAGCTGGGAGAGCACTTGCCGTGGCACGCAAGGGGTCGCGGGTTCGAGTCCGCTAGCTCCACCTCAGGATGCCCTCCGCATCTGACATTACAGATCGGCTCCAACGAGTTCCGCAACCACTTCGGCTACTACCTCGAACGCGCCGCCGCCGGGGACGAGATCCATATCTCAAGGCATGACCGCCCGTTCGCACGGCTGCTCCCGGCTGAGGCGCGGCAGCCGGCGCTGGAGGTCGCCTAGGCGCTACGCCCCCTTGACAGCCATCCCGCGCACGATGTGCGCCCACGCGGTCGCACGCGTCGATGCCGTCCTCGACCCGCTCGAAGATGTCCTTCCAGCGGATCACGGCCATGGGGTCGACGCCGCCTTCGAAGAGCGCCGTCAGGCCGGCGCGCAGGATGCGGTCGCCCTCGTCCTCGAGCCTGTCGATCTCGGCGAGGTGTCGGAAGGCGTCGTCGAGGTCGGCGCCGCGGTCCAGCGCTCCGAGCGCGAGCGCCACCTCCGAGCCGGCGGCGGCAAGCGTGTCCGCCAGCTCGATCGCCTGGTCCATCGGCGCCTCGACCTGGTAGAGGCCGAGGTAGTCGGCGACCTCTTCCGCGTAGTCGACCACGTCGTCGAGCCCGGAGGCGAGCGCGAGGACGTCGCTGCGGTCGAAGGGCACCGCGAGCCGCGCATGCAGGTGATGGAAGATGTCGTGGGTCACGCCGTCGTTGGCGTGTTCGACGTCGACGAGCTCGAGCCGGGTCTCCGCTCCGTCGGGCCAGCTGCGCATCAGCTCCCGAAGCAGCGAGGTGGAGAGCTCGACGTTGCGGCCTGCGCGGCCGAGCAGGTCGTAGAGCTCGCCGTAGGCGGGCCGGCGGCCGACGAGCCGGGCCAGGCGTCCGGTCGCGCTCTCACCCGCGATGCCACCGGCCGCGGCGCGAGCCCGAAGGGTGAAGGACCCACCCATGCGGGTGACGGTAGGGCCGCCGGAACCCGAGGTCGTGAAAAGGCGGTGAAGCCCGCGCCTAGCCATGCGCTTGCGTCGCCCGCATCCGGCGGCGCGTCTCCGCGTAGCGGAGCGGTCTCGTAGGCGATCACGAGCGACGCCAGCGCGGCCGCGACGCCGAGCGCCGCGAGCGGAGTCGACCTCCGTCGCGAGCGGGATCAGGGCGAGGCACGCCAGCGCGGCCACGAGCCGCGCTCGGGTTCAGGCTGCCGAGGATGCGCAGGCGGAACGCCACGTGCGCGGCGTAGTAGAGCGCGATGCCGCCGAACAGGGCGACCGCCGGCACGGTCTTCAGCGGCTCGTCGACGTCGCCCAGCGTCTTCTTCACGCCCAGCGCCACGAGAACGATCCCGGCGATCATCGGCAGGTGCAGGTAGGCGTACGCGTCGCGCGCCATCTCGACGCGGGCATCGCCCCGCAGCTCGCGGAAGCGATGCTCGGCCGCGATCGCCACGACGTCGAAGTACGCCCACCAGAGCGCCGCCGCGAGGACGATCCCCAGCACCGCTCCGGCGACCAGCCCGGCGTCGAGGTCGACGCCCGCTATCCCGGCGCCGATCGCGACGATCGACTCGCCGAGCGCGATGATCACGATCAGCCCGAAGCGCTCCGCGAAATGGCCGGCGGACACCCGGAAGCCGCGCACGCCGAAGAGGAACGGGCCCGCGAAGTCGATCGCGAGCGCGACGATCCATACGGCCGCCTGCGCGGCGCCGTCGAAGAACGCCGCGCCGATCAGCAGCAGCGGGGCCGGCAGGGCGGTCCGCGCCAGTGTCCGCACGGCGGTGGCCGTGTCCACGTCCTCATTCGCCTCGGCGAAGATGAAGATGTGCAGCCAGCGCACGGCGGCGTAGGAGATGCCGAAGATGAGGGCGTCGTCGCCGAACGCGTGCGGCGTCGCGAGCGCCGCCACGAGCATCGCTCCCATCGCTGCGAGCATGAGCAGGCGCTCCAGGTCCTGCTCCGTGTCGATGTAGTTCGTCAGCCAGGCATAGGCGCCCCACGCCCACCAGAGCGCCGCCAGCACGAGCATCCCCTCCCCGAGCCCTCCCCAGGTCGGGTCCTCCGACATCAGGAAGGTGATCTGGGTGAGCGCGAAGACGAAGACCAGGTCGAAGAACAGCTCGAGCGGGGCGACGCGCTTCTCGCCCGCATCCGCCTGCTCCTCCTCGACCTCGTCCCGTTCCTCCACGACGCTCATGAGGCCCCATCGACTATCGCAGGCGCTCCGCGCGGATCGCTGCCGCTCACCCGACACTCAGGTCTAGTGCCTATGCAATGCTTAGGCACATGGCTCGTGACGAAGGACTTCTGCTGGGCGACGCCGCCCGCGCGCTCGGCGTCAGCCCCGACACCCTGCGGCGCTGGGAACGCGCCGGCAAGCTGCGCACCTCGCGCGATCACGCCAACCGCAGGCGCGTGGCGCGGCGCGAGATAGAGCGGCTCGGCGGCCGGCCCGAGCGCCATGCCGCGGGCGACGCGCTCTCGGCGCGCAACCGCTTCCCAGGCGTGGTCCGTTCGGTCGAGGTCGACGGCGTGATGGCCCTCGTCGAGATCGAGGCCGGCCCCCACCTCGTGACCGCGGCGGTCACGCGCGACGCCGTCGAGGAGCTCGGGCTCGCGCCGGGAGTGGCCGCCACGGCGGCGGTCAAGGCGACGTCGGTGATGGTCGAGCGGGGACGCGAATGAGGCTCGCGCTCGTGCTGGGCCTGGCACTCGCCGCGCTGGGCGCAGGTTGCGGGACGATGACGACGAGAACGGAAACGCCGCCTCGGCCCAAAGCGGCGAGCCGACCCGGCTCGTGGTCTCCGCGGCCGCGTCGATGACCGAGGCGCTCGAGGCCTGCGCCCCCGAGTTCGGCGACCAGGAGAACGCCGACGTGCGGCTCAGCTTCGCGGGCTCGGACGAGCTCGCGGCCCAGATCCGCCAGGGCGTCAAGCCGGACGTGTACGCCGCGGCCAACACGCGCATCCCCGGCGAGCTCTACGACGAGGGCCTGGTCGAGCAACCGGTGGAGTTCGCGACCAACGAGTTCGTGCTGGCCGTCCCGAAGGACTCGGACATCGACTCGATCGACGACCTGACCGCGGAGGACGGTGAAGATCGCGATCGGCTCGGAGTCGGTGCCGATCGGCTCACTACACGCGCGAGACGCTCGCCAAGCTCCCGCCGGAGCAGGAGAAGGCGATCCTGGCCAACGTGCGCTCGAACGAGCCGGACGTGAAGGGCATCGTCGGGAAGCTGAGCCAGCGGCGCCGCGGACGCGGGCTTCGTGTACGTGACGGACGTGAACGCCGCGGGCGATCAGCTGAAGGCGATCGAGCTGCCCGGCCGAGCTCGAGCCGGACGTGACCTACGGCGCGGCGGTCGTCAAGGGCGCGAAGCAGCCGGACGAAGGGCCAGGCATTCGTGGACGGACTGACGGACGGCCCGTGCGCCGACGCGCTGCAGGAGGCGGGCTTCGGCGCCGGCCCCGTGACGCTGCGGCGCGTCTGGTTCCCGGCGCTGCTCGGCGCTCGCGCTCGCGGTGACGCTCACGTTCCTGACGCTGCCGATCGTCGCGATCTTCGTCGACCAGAGCCCGGCCGACCTCATATCGAGCCTGGGCGAGCCGGGCGCCCTCGACGCGCTCTGGCTCAGCCTGCGCACGACCGCCGATCTCGATGCGATCATCCTCGCGGTGGGAACGCCCGGCGGCCTACATCCTGGCCACGCGCTCGTTCCGCGGCAAGGCGCTCGTGGTCACGCTCGTCGAGCTGCCGTCTGGTCCTGCCGCCCGCCGTGGCCGGGATCGCCCTGCTGGCGGCCGTCGGGCCGGCGGGCATCCTCGGCGGGACGATCGAGGCGGTGGGCATCGAGCTGGCGCTCGAGACGGCTGGGGTGGTGGTGGCGCTCACGTTCGTGGCGTCACCGTTCTACGTGCGCCAGGGGATGGCGGCGTTCGCCGCCGTCGACCGCACGCTGCTCGACGCGTCGCGCACCCTCGGCGACTCCGAGGCGCGCGGCTTCGTGCGCGTGATGATCCCCGCCGCGCTTCCGGGCCTGGCCGCCGGCGGCGCGCTTGCGCTCGGCCGCGCGCTCGGGGAGTTCGGGGCGACGCTGATGTTCGCCGGCTCGTTCGAGGGCATCACGCAGACCGTCCCGCTCGCGATCTACGACCGCTTCGTCGACCAACTTCGACTCCGCCCTCGCGCTCTCCGCGATCCTGGTCGCCGTGTCCGCCGCGATACTGCTCGCCGTGAAGCTGGTGCAGCGGGACGACTCGCTCGGCGGCTGGGGCGAGGGATTCGCGCGTGCTGCCGTTGAGGCTCGGACGCGCCTCGGGGCGCTCGAGCTCGACGTCGCGCTCGAGGTCGCGGCCGGCGAGTGCCTAGCGCTCGCCGGGCTCTCCGGCGCGGGCAAGACGAGCGTGCTGCGCGTGGCGGCCGGCCTCGTGCATCCGCAGAGCGGCGTCGTGTCCGCGAACGGCGAGACGTGGCTCGACACCGAGCGCGGCGTCGACCTCCCGCCCGAGGAGCGCCGCTGCGGCTACATGTTCCAGGAGTACGCCCTCTTCCCGCACCTCAGCGCGTGGCAGAACGTGGCCTACCCGCTGCGCGGCCTCTCGCGCGGTCAGCGCCGCGCGCGCGCACAGGAGCTGCTCGAGCGCTTCGGGCTCGGTGGGCTCGCGGACGCCCGGCCGCGCACGCTCTCCGGGGGCGAGCGCCAGCGGGTCGCGCTCGCCCGGGTGCTGGCCCGCGAGCCCAGCGTCCTGCTCCTCGACGAGCCGCTCTCCGCGCTCGACGCCCGCACCCGCGCGGGAGCGGCGCGCGAGCTCGCCACGGTGTTGCGTGAGGTCGACGCCCCGGCGCTGCTCGTGACCCACGATTTCAGCGAGGCCGCCCAGCTGGGCGACCGCGTCGGCGTGATCGACGCCGGCCGGATCGTCCAGGAGGGCACCCCGAGCGAGCTGGCGGCCACGCCGCGCTCGGCTTTCGTCGCCGACTTCACCGGCGCCGTCGTCCTCACGGGCTTCGCGCGCGCGGGTGCGGACGGCCTCACCCACGTCGAGCTCGACGGCGGCGGGGCCGTCGCCAGCACCGACGGCGGCGAGGGCGCGGTGGCGGTGACCGTCTACCCCTGGGAGATCGCGATCGAGCCGGCGGACGAGCGCCCGCACGGCTCGGCGCAGAACCACATCCCCGCCGAGGTCGTCTCGATTACGACGGTCGGCAACCGCGTCCGGCTCGGCCTCGCGGGCCCACAGCCGCTCGCCGCCGAGATCACCGCCGCCTCCGCCGAGCGGCTCGCTCTGCGGGCGGGCACACGCGTGACGGCGAGCTGGAAGGCGGCCGCCACGCGACTCGTACCCCACTAACCTCCCCGATTCGATGGCGGAGCGCTACGACCCGAAGACGATCGAGCCCAAATGGCAGCGCATTTGGGCCGACGAGCACACCTGGGAGGTCTCGAACGACGAGGCCGACCCACAGTCCAAGTACTACGTGCTCGAGATGCTCCCGTACGCCAGCGGCGAACCGCACATCGGACACCTGAAGAACTACGCCCTCGGTGACGCGATCGCGCATTTCCAGCGCCGCCACGGCCACCGCGTGCTGCACCCCATGGGCTACGACGCCTTCGGCCTCCCGGCCGAGAACCACGCGATCAAGACCGGCCAGCATCCGCGCGAGTCAACCGAGGCATCGATCGCCGAGTTCCAGCGCGACTTCCGCGACTGGGGCATTTCGATCGACTGGACGCGCGAGTTCGGCACCCACGAGCCGCGCATCTACCGCTGGACGCAGTGGATCTTCCTGCGGCTCTACGAGCGCGGCCTCGCCTACCGCAAGGAGGCGGCCGTCAAGTGGTGCCCCAACGACCAGACCGTGCTCGCCAACGAGCAGGTGATCGACGGCCGCTGCGAGCGCTGCGGGTTCGTGGTCGAGGTGAGGCAGCTCGAGCAGTGGTTCTTCCGCATCACCGACTACGCCGACCGGCTGCTCGAGGACATGAAGACGATCGAGTGGCCCCCGCACGTCGTGACGATGCAGGAGAACTGGATCGGCCGCTCCGAGGGAGCGGAGGTGGTCTTCCGCTGCGAAGAGCTCGGCTTCGACTATCCCGTGTTCACAACGCGCCCCGACACGCTGTTCGGCGCGACCTTCTTCGTGCTCGCCCCCGAGCACCCGGATGTCTTCAAGCTCAACGACTCACCCGAGGTGCACGAGTACGTGAACAGGGCGCTGAACGAGACGCCCGAGGAGCGCGGCGACGAGGCGCGCGAGAAGACGGGCGTGCCGCTCGGCCGCACGGTCACCAACCCCGCCACCGGCGAGCAGATCCCGATGTTCGTGGCCGACTACGTGCTGATGGAGTACGGCACCGGCGCCGTGATGGGCGTGCCGGCGCACGACCAGCGCGACCACGAGTTCGCGACCAAGTTCGGGCTCGAGATCCGGCAGGTCGTGGAGGGTGACGAGCCGGCGCCCGAGGGCGAGGCGTTCGTGGCGCACACCGAGGGCGAGCGGCTCGTGAACAGCGAGCAGTTCACCGGAATGCCGGCGCCGGAGGGAGCGAAGGCGATCGTCGCCTGGCTCGAGGAGCGCGGCCTCGGCAGGCCGACCGTCAACTACCGTCTGCGCGACTGGCTGCTGTCGCGCCAGCGCTACTGGGGCTGCCCGATCCCGATCGTGCACTGCGGGGAGTGCGGGCTCGTTCCGGTCCCGGACGACCAGCTGCCGGTCGAGCTGCCCGACGTCGAGGACTACGCGCCCAAGGGGAAGTCGCCGCTCGCCGCCGCCGAGGACTGGGTCAACACGACCTGCCCGCGCTGCGGCGGTCCCGCGCGGCGCGAGACGGACACGATGGACACGTTCGTCGACTCCTCCTGGTACTTCCTCCGCTACTGCGACCCGGACAACGACGAGGCGCCCTGGGACCGCGAGATCCTGCGGTACTGGATGCCGGTCGACCAGTACATCGGCGGCGTCGAGCACGCGATCCTCCACCTGATGTACGCGCGCTTCTTCGTGAAGGCGCTCGCCGACATGGACCTGCTCGATGTGCAGGAGCCGTTCGCGCGGCTCTTCACCCAGGGGATGATCCTGCGCGACGGCGACAAGATGTCGAAGTCGAAGGGCAACGTCGTCTCGCCGCGCGAGATCGTGGGGCGCTACGGGGCGGACTCGGCCCGCTGCTACATCCTCTTCCTGGCGGCGCCGCGCGACGACGCCGACTGGCAGGACGAGGGCGTCGGCGGCGTGTATCGCTTCCTCTCGCGTCTCTGGACCGCGGCCGTCGAAGCGCCGGAGGGGGATTCCGAGCCGGAGGGCGAGGCGTCCGACCTGGTGCGCAAGGCGCACTGGGCGATCCACAAGGTCACCTCCGACATGCAGGACCGCTTCGCGTTCAACACCGCGATCGCCGCGGTGATGGAGCTCGTCAACGAGATCTACCGCCGGCGCGACTCCGTGCCCGCGTCGCACGTGCGCTTCGCCGTGGCCACCGCCGGCTCGCTGATCTTCCCCTTCGCGCCCCACCTGGGCACCGAGGTCTACGAGCGCATGACCGGGCGACGTGTGTGGGAGGAGCCGTGGCCGCAGGCCGACCCCGCGCTGCTCGTCGGCGACGAGATCCAGCTCGTCATTCAGCTGAACGGCAAGCTGATCGATCGCCTGCCCGCCCCCGCGCAGGCCTCACGAGACCAGCTCGAGGAGATCGCGCGCGGCTCCGAGAAGCTCGCTTCGCGACTCAACGGGAGGGAGATCGTGAAGGCAATCGTGGTGCCCGGCAAGCTCGTCAACTTCGTGGCCCAATGAGCTCTGCGCCCGCGGGTACGCGCGTGCCGGTGGGGCCGCTGGTGGCGGCCGTCGGCGCCGTGATGCTGCTGGTGAGCCTCTTCCTCGACTGGTACGAGGGCCTCACCGCCTTCACGGTGTTCGAGCTCGTCGACATCCTGCTCGTCGTCTGCGCGCTGCTGATAGTGGTGCAGCTCGCCGGCGGCATGGGCCTGATCAAGCCGCCGGCGTCCCCCGCCGTCGCGCTGATCGTGGCGCTCTTCGCGCTGGGCGTGGTGCTCACGCAGCTGGTCAACGATCCGCCCGCCGTCGCCGGCCGCACCGGGCCCGATCGCGACATCGGCATCTGGCTGGCGGTGGCGGGCGCCTTCCTGATGGCCGCAGGAGCGTTCCTCGCGACCGCCCACATCTCGCTCGCGATCGAGCCGCGCGAGCGCACCCCGGCGGGCGCGGGAGCGGGCGCGGCGCCTGTCGATCACGAGGCCGAGACCGTCAGGGAGCCCGCCCGTCCGGCCGGCTCGGCGGCCGACGAGCCGAGCGCGCCCGAGAAGCCCTGAACGCGCGGCACCACGTGGCGGTCGTCGGTCCGGGTGACGCCGGAGCGGACGAGCTGACCGCGGCCGAGGCGGTCGGTCGCGAGCTGGGGCGCCGAGGCGCCGTTCTCGTCTGCGGCGGGCTCGGCGGGGCGATGGAGGCGGCGTGCCGAGGGGCGAGCGAAACGGGCGGCGCCACCGTCGGGATCCTCCCCGGTAGCGACCGCTCGGCGGCGAACCGCTACGTGGACATCGCCATCCCGACCGGGCTGGGCGAGGCGCGCAACGCGCTCGTGGTGCGGACCGCGGACGCAGTCGTGGCGGTGGGCGGCGGCTACGGCACGCTGTCGGAAATCGCGCTCGGCCTCAAGGCCGGCAAGCCGGTGGTGGGCCTCGGGTCCTGGGAGATCGACGGAATGACGGCGGCGGGAACGCCCGAAGAGGCGGTCGCGGCGGCGCTCGCCGCGCTCGGCGAGCCCTAGACTCGGCGCGCTCGTGACCGCGCGCCAGGCCGACACCCCCTATCTCGACGCGCTCCTTGCCTTCGCGGAGCGCGCGCCCGGGCGCCTGCACGTGCCCGGCCACAAGGGCGGGCCGGGGGCCGATCCGGGCCTGGTGGAGGCGATCGGACCGGCCGCGCTCGCGCTCGACATCCCGGCGCTCACCTGGGGGATCGACGTGGGAGAGGAGCCCACGCCCTTCGAGGACGCCCAGCGCCTCGCCGCCGAGGCGTGGGGAGCACGCCGGTCCTGGTGGCTCGTGAACGGGGCGTCTCAGGGGAACCACGCGGCGCTGCTCACGCTCGCCCACCGCGGGAACCGGGTCGTGACCCAGCGGAACGCGCACTCGAGCACCATCGACGCGCTCGTGGTGTCCGGGCTGCGGCCGACGTTCGTCGCTCCCGAGCTCGACCCCGAGCTGCACATCGCCCACTGCATGACGCCGGAGGCGCTCGAGCGCGCGCTCGCCGACACACCCGGCGCCGTGGGGGCCACGGTTGTCTCACCCACCTACTTCGGCGCGGTCGCCGACATCGCCGGGCTCGCCGAGGTGGCCCACCGCCACGGGGTGCCGCTCGTCGTCGACGAGGCCTGGGGGGCGCACCTGCCCTTCCACCCCGAGCTGCCCACCCACGCGCTCGCGCTCGGGGCCGACCTCGTGATCTCGAGCATCCACAAGATCGTGGGGAGCCTCACGCAGTCGGCGATGATCCACCTCGGGCACGGCGACCTCATCGAGGAGAGCGTGGTGGCCCGCTGCATCACGCTGATCGAGTCGACCAGCCCCAACTCGTTGCTGTTCGGCTCGCTCGACGCGGCGCGCCGCAGCGCGGCGGTGCGCGGACGCGAGCTTCTGGGCGAGACGCTGGCGGCACTGGGCCGCGCCCGCGAGGCCGTACGCGAGATACCCGGGCTCGACGTGCTGGACGAGCGGCTGGCCGGCGCACCCGGCGTCTTCGACTACGACCCGCTGCGGCTCGCGATCGACGTGCGCGGGACGAGCGTCAGCGGGTTCGAGCTTTCGCGGCTCTTGCGCGAGCAGAACGATGTGCTCCTCGAGTTGGCCGGCGAGAACGTGATGGTGGCCGTGTTCGGCATGGGCGAGGACGCGGGCGCTGCCGCCGAGCGGCTCGTGCATTCGTTGCGCCAGGCGGTCGACACCGTCAGCGAGCAGCCGGGCGCCGTCGCGCATGCCGAGTTCGCGCCGCCGCCGCCCTGGGGCGAGTTGGTGATGACGCCGCGCGAGGCATTCCTCGGACCGCAGGAGGTCGTGCCGACCGCCGAGGCCGTCGGCCGCGTCGCCGCCGAGTCGCTCGCCGCCTATCCGCCCGGCATCCCGAACGTGCTTCCCGGCGAGCGCCTCACGGCCGAGACGCTCGACTACATCGAGCAGACGCTCGCCCACGGCGGAAGCCTCCGCGGGGCGAGCGACCGGGAGCTCCGGACGCTTCGGGTGGCGCTGGAGGCCGGGCGATGAGCGAGCGCATCCGGCGGCGCGTGGTCGTCCACGGCCACGTGCAGGGAGTGTTCTTCCGGGACACGGCCCGCCGCAAGGCGGCGGAGCGCGGCGTGACGGGGTGGGTGCGCAACCGCGCGGACGGGACGGTGGAGGCCGTGTTCGAGGGCGACCCCGACTCGGTTGCCGCGCTCGTCGAGTGGTGCCGCCACGGGCCGCGCGGCGCGGACGTCTCGCGGGTGGAGGTGGCCGAGGAGCCCCTGGAGGGGCTCGTCCGGTTCGAGGTGAGCTGAGGGCGTTCGGTCAGGGCGAGCGGACGCCGTCGCGGAGCATCTCCACCGCCTTGGCGACTCGGCGCTCACGGGTCTCCTCGCGCTTTGCCTCCGCTATCCACTCGGCGTACTCGCGCCGATGGGTGTAGGAAAGGCCCTCGAACGCCGCCTTCGCCTCGCCGTCCTCCTCGAGCCCCGCCGCGAGCGCGGGCGGGATATCCACCGTCCGGGGCTCGTCGTCGTGCTCGAGCGTGACCTCGACCTCGTCGCCGATAGCGATGCCGGCGCGCTCGCGGACCTCCTTGTTGAAGCCGATCAGGTGGACCCCGCCGTAGACCGCCACGGTCGTCCGGAACTCGGCGCCGTTCACCGTGCCGCGGACCGGCGCGCGCGCCTTCCCGAAGCGCTCCTTGGCGTCGAACGGAAGCTCGACCGTCGGCGCCTCGCCCTCGGCGCCGCCGAGCACGGCCTTGAAGCTCTCCACGGGCCGCATCGTAGCCCTGTTTTTACGTTTGGCACGCACGTGTAACCCGGGCGCTCGTACGGTCGCCGGGTGCTCGACGCATCCCGCGGGACAGTGCTCACCTGGGTGGTCGCCGCCGTGCTGGCGACCCTCGCTGCGGTGCGCCTGCTGGGCGGCGGCGGGCCCGACCCGCCGCCGCTGAGGATCGACGGCGAGGCGGCCGGGACGACGGGTCCGCCGGGAGCGGGCCGGTCGGGACGTGGCGCCGGCGGGGCCGGTCGGGGCCGGCGGAGCGGGACATCTACGTGCACGTGGCCGGCGCGGTCCGCCGGCCCGGCCTCTATCGCGTGCCCTCGGCCGCGCGCGTGGCGGAGGCGCTCGCGCGGGCCGGTGGGCCGCTTCGTCGCGCGGAGCTCACGGCGGTGAATCTGGCCGCGCGGATGGAGGACGGCCAGCAGGTGGTCGTGCCGGCGGCGGGCGCGGTTCCGGTCGCCGGCGCCGTCGGGGCGCGCGCGAGTCCAGGCGCTGCCGGCACCGTTCCGGGTACTGCCGGCGCCGTTCCGGGCGCCGCCGGCGTCAAGCTGAGCCTCGCCGCGGCGACCGTCGACCAGCTGGACGAGATCGACGGGATCGGCCCGACCCTCGCCGGGCGGATCATCGAGTACCGGGACGCGCACGGCGGCTTCCGAAGCGTCGAGCAGCTCCGCGAAGTCGACGGAATCGGCGAAAAGCGCTTCGCGACATTGCGCGAGGCCGTGCAGCCCTGATGGGCAGCCGGACGCGCCCGAGCCGACGGAACAGCGCTCGGCTGCGCCAGCCTCCCGACGGGACGGCCCGGACGCGCCGTCGGGGTTCGCCCGGCTCGCCGCCCTCCCCGCGGCCCGGCCCTGGCATGTCGCGGTCGGCAGCGTTGCGATGGGGCTGGCGCTGGCGGGCGCCACGCCGGCTTGGTCGCTGGTCGCGGCTGCTGACGGCCTTCGCCCTGCTCGCCGCGTGTCGCGCCGTCGCGCTCGGTGTGCTGTGCGCGGCGCTTGTGCTGTCCGGCGCGGCGCTCGGCGACATGCGGCTTGATGCGCTCGACCGTCCGGCGACACTCGTCTCAGACGGCCGTACCGTCGAGCTCCGAGGCCACCTGCTCACGCCTCCTCGGCCGTCCGCCTTCGGCTCCTCCGTCGAGTTCGGGGTATCGAGTGGGCGCCTGCGAGCAGGCCGCCTGCTGGTACGGGTTCCGCGCTGGGCGAGGCTGCCGGCCGGGGCAGGCGTGGGCGACGAGGTGCTCCTTCGCGGCCGGCTCCGGAAGCCGCGCTCGCCGCCCGACGGCTCTTTCGACTTCGCCGCCCACCTCCGCCGTCGTGGGATCGCGGGCGAGCTGCTGCTCGACCGGGCCCGAGCGAGCGGCCGCCGCCGCGGCGGAGTCGCGGGTGTGCTCGATGGCATGCGCACGCGGGCGCAGCGGGCCGTGGCAGCCGGGCTCCCACGTCCCCAGGCCGCCCTCGAACGCGGGATGGTGCTCGGACAGGACGAGGCGATCGCCATGGCCGTGCGCGAGGACTTCCGCGACAGCGGGCTCGCTCATCTGCTGGCCGTGAGCGGGCAGAACGTGATGCTCCTGGTTGCGCTGGCGATGCCGCTGCTCGCCCTCGCCGGGCTCGGCCCACGCGCCCGCGGGGTCGCGCTCCTCGGGCTGGTCGCGGTCTACGTCCCACTGGCGGGGGCCGGGCCCTCGCTCCAGCGCGCCGGCGTGATGGGCGCTGCGGGGATCGCCGCGATGACGCTGTCGCGACCGTCCTCGCGCTGGTACGCGCTGCTGCTCGCCGCCGCGGCGACCTTGGCCCTCAACCCGCGCGCCTGGGAAGACCCCGGCTGGCAGCTCTCGTTCGCGGCCGTGATCGGGATCCTGACCGTGGGCGTCCCGCTCGGCCGCGCGTTCGTGCGTGCAGGCGAGAGTCTCTTCCCCGGCGCGCTTCCCGCCGCGCTGGCTCGCGGCGTCGCCGAGGGCGCCGCGATCACGCTCGCCGCCACGCTCGCGACGGCGCCGCTGCTCGCCCACCACTTCGGCTCCGTGCCGCTCGCGGGGCTGCCCGCGAACCTCCTCGCCTTGCCCGCCGTGGCGCCGGCGATGTGGCTCGGGATGGTCAAGGCCGCCCTGGGGCTGATCGCTCCGGCGTTGCCGGCGGCCGACTGGGTGGCCGCGCTGCTCGGCCCGCCCACGCGACTGCCGGTGGCCTACATCGGGCGGCTCGCGGAGGTCTTCGCCGACCTCCCGCATGGACAGGTGTCGCTCCCGCTCGTCTCGGGCGCCGGGGTGCCCGCCGCTTACGTGCTGCTCGGGCTCGTGGCCCTGGCGGTCCGGCAGGCGGCCCGGAAGCTCGCGCCGCGCGGCCCCGGAGCTCGGCGCCGCCTGGCGGCGCCGGCCACGCGCCGCGCGTGCCGCCGCTGCCGCCGCCGCCCTGGCCGCAATCGGCCTGCTGATGGCGCAGCGTGGTTCGGCCCGGCGGCGCCGCCGAAGGCCCTGACGGTGCGCTTCCTCGACGTCGGTCAGGGCGATGCCACGCTCATCCAGCATCCGGACGGCAGCGCCGTGCTCTTCGACGGAGGGCCGCCCGAGGCGGGCGTCGCGCGCCTGCTCAGGAAGGCCGGCGTGCGGCGGCTCACGCTCGTGGTGGCCACCCACGCCTCGCGCGACCACCACGGCGGCCTGCTCGAGGTGCTCGACCGCTTCGAGGTCGGCTCGCTGCTGGACGGCGGCGACGGCACCACGGACCCAGGCTTCCGCGCGCTGCTCGCGAGGGCCGCCCGGAAGCGCGTCCGAACGCTGACCGCCACGGCGCCGATGACCCTGCACGCGGGCGGACTCGAGATCCGCATCCTCTCGCCGCCGCCCCGCGGCCCCGGCCCCGCGCCCGAGGACCCCAACCCGCGCGCGGTCGTGGCGATCGTCAGTGCCGGCAGCTTCGATCTGCTGCTCTCGGCGGACGCCGAGAGCCCGACACTGCTGCCGCTCGAGCTGCCGGAGGTGGAGGCGATGAAGGTCCCGCACCACGGCAGCTCGGACCCCGGCCTGCCGGAGCTGCTCGAGCGGGTGCGGCCGCAGCTGGCGGCGATCGAGGTCGGCCCCAACACCTACGGCCACCCGGCCCCGGAGACGCTCGGGGCGCTCGAGCGAGCGGAAACCCGCGTCTACCGCACGGACCGGGACGGCACCGTGACCCTGACCGTCGCCGGCGACGGGATGCGGGTTGCAACCGAGGGCTGACCCCGGGCCTTGCTGCCGAACGTTCCCGACTCAATGTCGCGTGGCGACACCGAGGCGGGTTTGTTCGCGGAGGAGAAGTTCTGAGCTGCCCGGGCTCCGCCCCAGGCGCTCGTAAACTGCGGGCGTGGCCGACCTCAAGCCCGCCTACCTCGTCTGCGGCGACGACGATGCCAAGATCGACGCCTGGCGGAGCCGTGTGCGCAGGCGCGCAGAAGACGAGCGTGGCCCCGGCGGACTCGAGACCTTCGACGCGCGTCAGAGCGATCCGGACGAGGTGGCCGTCGCGCTGTCGATGCTCAGCTTCGAGAGCGGCACGCGCTACCTGCTGGTCGATGACGTGGGCGCCTGGAAAGCCGGCGCGCACGGCACGGTCGAGGCGGCCCTCGCGACCCTGCCGCCCGA
This sequence comes from uncultured Thermoleophilaceae bacterium, assembly GCA_963757815.1. Classification (GTDB taxonomy): domain Bacteria; phylum Actinomycetota; class Thermoleophilia; order Solirubrobacterales; family Thermoleophilaceae; genus JACVRW01. The sequence continues at coordinate 129,129 of CAVWSN010000030.1, forward strand.
GACCGTCCTGGTGCTGATCGTCCGCGGAAAGGCGCCGAAGCAGCTCGCCAAGGCCGTCGAGGATGCGGGCGGTGAGGTGCGCGAGTACACCGCGCCCAAGGCGTGGCAGCTCCCGAAGTGGTGCGTGGAGCGGGCTCGCGAGCTTGGACTGCAGCTCGATCAGGATGCCGCGAAGGAGCTGGTCGGAATGGTCGGCCAGAGCCAGCAGCGCCTATCGCGCGAGCTCGAGAAGATCGCCCTCGCGCTCCACCCCGACACGGTCGTCAGCGTGGCGGCGGTGCATGAGCTGGCGGCGTCGGACAGCGCGCCGCAGGTCTACGAGCTCGCGGACGCGCTGGTCGCGGGCGACCTGCGCGCGACGTTCTCGCTCGCCGCCGAGCTCGACTCCTACGGGGAGCGCCCCGGACGCCTGGTGTTCCCGATCGTCCGCCGGCTGCGCGAGGTCCACCGGGCCGCCGCCCTGCTCGAGACCGGGATGCCGGAGCAGCAGGTGGGCGAATCGCTCAAGGCGCCGCCCTGGCTTGCGAAGAAAACCGTCGCGCGCGCGAAGAAAGCGGACCGCCAGATGCTGGAGCGCGCACTGTGCGTATTCGCGGATCTCGAGATCGAGATGCGCGGCGGGGCGGAGGTCCAGCTCGACGAGGACGCCGCCTTCTCGCTGGCGCTCGCCCGCGCGGCCGGCTGACGCGTCGCGATCAGGCGCCGTGCGGCGACGTCGAGCCGCCGCCGTAGGGATACCACCACTCCTTCGGGGCGATCTTCGTCTCGATGTGGACGTGCTTTGTGTCCTGGAACGCCTCGAGCCCCTCCTGCCCAAGCTCGCGACCGAGGCCGGACTGCTTCATGCCCCCGAACGGGCCCGCGTCGTTGTCGGTGAGCGGATCGTTGATCCACACCGTCCCGGCCTTGATCTCGCGCATGCAGCGCACCGCGGTCTCGAGGTCGCGCGTGTAGACGTTCGCTCCGAGGCCGAAGCGGGTCGAGTTGGCGAGCTCGATGGCCTCGTCGAGCGAGTCGACCGGCACGATCGGCGCCACCGGGCCGAAGGTCTCCTCACGCAGCAGGTCGGTGTCTCCGGGCCGCGCCGGTCACAACCGCCGGCGAGAAGAAGTAGCCGCGCTCCCGGCCCGCCCGGTCACCACCCACCACCAGCTGTGCGCCGGCGGCGACGGCGCCCTCGACCTGCTCCTCCACCTTGGAGCGCTGCCGGGCCGACACCATCGGCCCGACGTCGGTGGCCTCTTCGAGCGGGTCCCCCACCTGCAGCGTGCGCGTGTGGTCGACGAACGCAGCGACGAAGTCGTCGTAGACCTCGCGCGCCACGTAGAAGCGCTCGGCAGAGGTGCAGACCTGGCCGGCGTTCAGGTACGCCGCCCAGGCGCCGCCCTTGGCCGCCACCTCCACGTCGCCGGCAACGTCGGCGCAGACGATGAACGGGTCCTTGCCGCCCATCTCGAGGTTCATGTGCGCGACCCGCTCCGAGCACAGGGCCGCCACCCGCTTGCCCGTCTCCACCGAGCCCGTGAACGCCACTCCGGCCACGCGCTCGTCGCGGACGATCGCCTCGCCGACGCGCCCGTCGCCGGCTACCGCGTTGAACGTGCCGGGCGGGAGATGGTCGAAGCACTCGGCCAGCATCAGCGTCGAGATCGGGGTCAGCTCGGACGGCTTCGCCACGACGCTGTTGCCCGCCGCGAGCGCCGGCGCGAGCTTCCAGGCGAGCAGGAGCAGCGGGTAGTTCCAGGGGACGATGCAAGCCCACACCCCGATCGGCTCCTTCACGACCAGCGCCAGCTGGGTCGATTCGATCGAGGGGATCACGCGCCCCGCGAAATTGCGGCCCATCTCCGCGTAGTAGTCGAACGCGGCGGCGGTCCAACCGACCTCGTCCGAGTTCTCGAGGAGCGGCTTGCCGCCCTCGAGCGTCATCACCCGGGCCAGCTCGGCGGTCCGGGCCCGCATCCGCGCGGCCACCTCATGCAGCAGCTCGGCGCGCTCGACGGCAGGCATGAGCGACCAGTCCCGCGCGGCCTCGCCTGCGGCCCGGATGGCGGCATCGACCTGCTCGGAGGAGGGTGCGCCCACCTCCGCGATCGTCTCCTCGGTGGCCGGGTTCTCGACCGCGAGGGTCTCGCCGTCGCCGGCCACCTGCTCGCCGTTGATGAGCAGACGGGTCTCCATGCCGGAGACCCTAATCGTGCGGGAACCGGCGAACCAGGCCTACGAGAGGCCGCTGCGCATGCGCGCGGCGCGGGACTTCTTGCGCGACCCGCTGTTGCTATGAAGCGCCCCGGACTTCACGGCCTTGTCGATCCGCGAGGTCAGGCTGCGAAACTCGTCGTCCGCGCGTCCTGAGTCGCCGTCGCGGACGGCGTTCTCGAGCCGCCGGAACCAGGTCTTGACCTGCGATGTGCGACGGCGATTCTCGAGCCGCTCGCGCTCCGCCCGGTGGATCCGCTTTTCTTGTGAGGGGATGTTGGCCATAGACGAACCGACGCCGCGACCGGCAGTTCCGGCGCGGCGAAGGCCCAGTGTAGCGCGCGCCCGGTGAGCACGGACGCCCCCGAGCGGTCCGAGCACGGGAGCCGGCTCGCACGGAATACCGCGTTCTTCTCGTTCGCCACCGGGCTTTCGCGCGTCCTCGGCCTCGCCCGGGAGGTCGTGGCGGCGAGCTATTTCGGCGTGACCGGCGCCATGTCTGCGTTCACGATCGCCTTCCAGGTGCCGAACCTGGTGCGCGCGCTGTTCGCGGACTCGGCTCTTCAGGGCGCGTTCGTCCCGGTCTTCACGGAGCTGCTGGAGAAGGGGGAGCGCAAGGAGGCGTTCCGCGTCGCCTCGTCGCTCTTCTTCCTCATCTGCCTGATCCTGGGCGCGCTCACGGCGCTGTTCGTGCTGTTGGCCGAGCCGCTGATGAGCCTGTTCGCGCCGGGCTTCGACGACCAGCCGGCCCTCAAGGACCTGACCGTCAACCTCGCGCGGCTCATGTTCCCGATCGTCGTGCTGCTGGCGCTGTCAGGGCTCGTGGTCGGGATGCTCAACTCGTTCGAGCACTTCGCCGTCCCCGCGCTCGCTCCCGTCGCCTGGAACGCGGTGATCATCCTCGCGCTCGTCGGGCTCGTGCCGGTGCTGCCCGAGGACGACGAGATCTACGCCTACGCGATCGGCGTGCTCGCAGGCACGATCGTCCAGTTCCTGCTCCCGCTGCCCTGGCTGCGCGGGCGCGGCGGACACTTCACGCTAAGGCTCGACTGGCGCAACGAGCGCGTCCGGCGCGTGCTCAAGCTCATGCTGCCCGTGACGATCGCGCTCGGTCTGATCAACCTGAGCTTGCTGATCAACTCGCTGTTCGGGACGCTCGTGTCCGACCAGGCGCCGGCGGCGATCGACAAGGCGTTTCGCATCTACCAGCTCCCGCAGGGCCTGTTCTCGATCTCGATCGCCACGATCCTGTTCCCGACGCTGGCGCGCTTCGCGGCGCGCGGAGCGCGCGACGACCTACGCCGCACGATGGGAAACGGCGTGCGCCAGATCTGCCTGCTGCTGATCCCGAGCGCCGTGCTGATGGCGGTGCTGGCCGAGCCGATAACGCGGCTCGTGTACGAGCGCGGCGCCTTCGGCGCCGAGGCGACGGACCTCACCTCGACCGCGATGTTCTGGTGGTCGCTGTCGCTGCCCTTCCAGGGAGTGAGCCTCTTGTTCTCGCGCACGTTCTTCTCGCTCCAGCGGCCCTGGGCGACCACCGCGCTCGCAGGGCTCAACCTCGTGGTCAACGCGGCGCTCGCCGCCCTCCTCTACGGGCCCTTCGAGATCGCCGGCATCGTGCTCGGCACGGTGGCGGGCACAGTTGTGATGTGCGTCGCGCAGGGCGCGATCCTGCGCCGGGACCTGGCCGGGATCGAGGGGACGAAGCTGGTCTCGGCCGGTGTCCGCATGCTCGCGGCGGCCGCGCTGCTGGGGGCGGTGTCCTACGGGGTCTGGTACGGGCTCGACGAGGCGCTCGGCCGCGGGCTGGTGGCGCAGATCGTCTCGGTGCTGGCGGCGGTCGCGGCGGGGTTCGCGATCTACGCGGCGGTGGTATGGGCGTTGCGCGTGCCCGAGGCACACCAGATCCGCCGCCTCCTCGTTACGCGTGGGCGCCGCGAGGGGTAAGAGCCGCCCATGCCGCCACAGGAGAGGATGGACGTCGGGAAGCAGATCGAGTGCCTCAACCGCGCCCTGCGCCTGCAGCACCGCTCGGTGCTCCAGTACTCGCTCGTGTCCGGCAGTGTCATCGGCCTCGAGTACCAGGCACACGCCGACAAGATGAAGCAGCACGCGCTCGCCGAGCTCGAGGACGCCACGCGGCTGGTGGAGAAGATCACGGCGCTCGGTGGCGAGCCCGACAACGGACATCGCCCCGGTCAGCTTCACCGCCGACCCCTCAACGGCGATCGATCAGCTGATCGAGGCCGAGAACGAAGTCCTCGAGGCGCTCCAGGCCGCGATCGAGCCGACCGGTCGCGAGGCAGCCTCAGAGGCTGTGGAACACCGCCTCGAGCACATGATCATGCGAAAGCAGGAGCAGGTGGACTATCTGCTCCGCGCACAGCGACACCCCTAGTCACTAGCCGCTCTCGTCCTCGACCGCTGCGATCGCGTCGGCGGCCGAGGGGTAGACGTGCCCGTAGACCACCCGGCCGTCGCGCACCCGCCAAACCCAGCCGGTCGAGCCGCTCACCACCCGCGCCGGCGAGCGCGCGTTGACCTTGCCGGTCACGAGGATGGCGTCGCCGACCTGGCGGAACTCCCGCGGGGTCAGGACGATCTCGTCCCAGACTTCGGCCACGTCACGGAAGTACTCGCGCATCCCCTCATGGCCGCGGTATGGCTCCGCCTTGCCGACGACCCCGCCGGTCACCGCCGTGAAGACCACGTCCGGGTCCACGAGGGCGATCACGCGCTCGACGTCCCGAGCGGCAAACGCCACGAAGACCTCCCGCACTACTTCGATGTCCATCCTTCCCACAGGCCCCCCGGTGGGGGATTCTGCACGATGGGTGCAATTTCTGCACTATCGGTGCAATGGGCATACTCAGGCGGTCGTGCGTGCTCCCGCCGCGAACATCCGCAACTTCTCGATCATCGCCCATATCGACCATGGGAAGTCGACGCTGGCCGACCGCATCCTCGAAATCACCGGCGCCGTCGACGCGCGCGACCATCGCCCGCAGCTGCTCGACACGATGGACCTCGAGCGTGAGCGCGGCATCACGATCAAGGCCCAGGCCGTGCGCGTGGAGTACACCGCGAGCGACGGCCAGCTCTACCGGCTGCATCTGATCGATACGCCCGGTCACGTGGACTTCACCTACGAGGTGTCGCGTTCGCTCGCCGCGTGTGACGGGGCGCTGCTGCTCGTCGACGCCTCCCAGGGGGTCGAGGCGCAGACCGTCGCGAACACGTACCTGGCGGTCGACTCCGGGCTCGAGCTGATCCCGGCGATGAACAAGATCGACCTACCGGGTGCCGAGCCCGAGCGCGTGGCCGGCGAGATCGGCGAGCTGCTCGGCGAGGATCCGGACTCGGTGATCCGGCTCTCGGCGAAAACCGGGGAGGGCGTGACCGAGCTGCTGGACGCGCTGGTCGAGCGCATCCCGCCGCCCGAGGGCGACCTCGAGGCACCTCCGCGTGCGCTCATCTTCGACTCCGAGTTCGACCAGTACCGAGGCGTCGTGGCCTACGTGCGCGTGGTCGACGGGACCCTGCGAAAGAACGACGCGATCCTCGCGATGCAGGCCGGCACGCTTGCGGACATCGACGAGATCGGCTTCTTCGGGCCGGCCATGACGCCGGTCGACCAGCTGCGGGCGGGAGAGGTCGGTTACGTGATCACGGGGGTCAAGGACGTCTCGCAGCTGCGCGTTGGCGACACGCTCACCGCGCGCGCCGGCGCCGCGACGGAGCCGCTGCCGGGCTACCGCGAAATCAAGCCGATGGTCTTCTGCGGGCTGTTCCCCGTCGAGACCAACCAGTTCCCGGAGCTGCGCGACGCGCTCGAGAAGCTCTCGCTGAACGATGCCGCCCTCACCTGGGAGCCGGAGACGAGTGAGGCGCTCGGCTTCGGCTTCCGCTGCGGCTTCCTCGGCCTCCTGCACATGGACATCGTGCGCGAGCGCCTCGAGCGCGAGTACGACCTCGAGCTCCTGGCAACCGCGCCGAACGTCGAGTACGAGGTGCACCTGACCGACGGCACCGACGTGGTCGTCCACTCCCCGGCGGACATGCCGGACCGGGCCATCGTCGCGTCGATCGAGGAGCCTTACATCCGCGCGACGATCCTCTGCCCCAAGGAGTTCGTCGGCGCGGTCATGGAGCTCTGCCAGGAGCGCCGCGGGACGCACGTGGACATGACCTTCCTCTCGCAGGAGCGGGTCCAGCTGCATTACGACCTGCCGCTCGCCGAGATCGTCCTCGACTTCTTCGACCAGCTGAAGTCCCGCACCAAGGGCTACGCCTCGCTCGACTACGAGGTGCTCGGCATGCGCGAGGGGGACCTCGTGAAGCTCGACATCCTGCTGGCGGGCGACAAGGTGGACGCCCTCTCCATGATCGTCCACCGCGACAAGGCGTATCCGGCCGGTCGCGGCCTGGCCGAGCGCCTGCGCAAGCAGATCCCGCGCCAGCAGTTCGAGGTGGCGATCCAGGCCGCGATCGGCTCGAAGATCATCGCGCGCGAGTCGGTCGCGCCCGTGCGCAAGGACGTGATCGCCAAGTGCTACGGCGGCGACATCACCCGCAAGCGCAAGCTGCTCGAGAGGCAGAAGTCGGGCAAGAAGCGCATGAAGCAGGTGGGCCGCGTGGAGGTGCCGCAGGAGGCGTTCCTCGCCGTCCTCGAGCTGTCGGGCGACGGCGACGGCAAGCGTTGATCGTCCTCGTCCACGCCGGCATCTGCGACGCCTCGATGTGGGACGGCTTCGAGCTGCCGGGGGCGGTGCGCCATGAGCTGCGCGGCTTCGGCGACACCCCGCTGCCGGAGTCCGGGACGTTCTCCGACGCAGACGACCTCGAGGCGCGGCTCGGCGACGAGCCCTCGGCGCTCGTCGGCGCGTCGTTCGGCGGCCAGGTCTGCCTCGAGGTCGCGGCGCGGCGGCCGGAGCTCGTGACCGAGCTGGTCCTGCTCGACGCTCGCCTGCCGGACCACGCGTGGTCGGACGAGATCGTCGCCTTCGAGAAGGAGGAGGACCGCTTGGTCGAGAAGGGCGACCTCGACGCGGCGACGGAGCTGAACGTGCGCTTCTGGGCGCCCGCGGTGGCGGAGCGGGTGTGGCCGATGCAGCGGCGCTCGTTTGAGCTGATGGTCGGCTCGGCGGCCGAGGACGTGGAGCCCGACCGCATCGAGCTCGCGGCGATCGGGGCGCGGACGCTGGTGGTCGTCGGCGAGCTCGACAAGGCGGACTTCCGCGCGATCGCCGAACGACTCGCCGCCGAGATCGCGGACGCCGAGCTCGTGGTGATGGAGGGCGTGACGCACCTGCCTTCCCTCGAGCGCCCGGACGAGACCGCGCGGCTTGTGCGCGAGTTCCTGGCCCGCTAGCCTCGGGCGCGACGCCTCTGCTTCCGCAAGCTCGGACAGCTCTCGCGCAGCACCTCGCCGCCGGCTCGGCGCGCTGATTCCTCCCAGCGTTCTCTCGCAACGAGCCGAAAGGAAGTACCCGAAGTGCGGATCGACTGCGAGCCGGCCCGCCGCGCAGCCTGCCGACGACTGGTTCGTCGGCTTCCAGGAAGGACTGAGGGCGAAGTTCTGGCGCGCGGCCTCGGAGCCGTGGGCCGACGACGAGGCGGCGGCGATCGCCGCGATCCTCGATCTGCCGGCCGGCGCCCGTGTGCTGGACGCCCCCTGTGGCGGAGGCCGCATCGCCGTACGCCTCGCCGAGCGGGGCCTGCAGGTCACGGGTATCGACATCTCAGCGCCAGAGGTGGAGGAGGCCCGGCGGGCGGCGGCGGAACGCCGCGTCGACGCCCGCTTCGAGGTATGCGACGTGCGCGAAGCGCCCGCCGAGGACTTCGACGCCCTGGTGCTGTGGGGGAACAGCTTCGGCTACATGCCCCATGACGAGAACCGCGCCCACCTTGTCGCCTGCCGCCGGGCGCTGCGAGACGACGGGCGGCTCCTGCTCGACACGGCCACGGTGGCCGAGCTCATTTTCGGCCGGTTCAAGGAGGAGCTCGACTACGACCTCGGCGAGGTGCGCATGCGCGGCCGCCAGGTCTACGACAGCGCCCGGGGGCGGCTACTCACGCAGCTCGAGTTTTCGGCGCCCGGCGCCGAGCCGGAGACCAGCACCGTCGTCCATCACGTCCACACGGTCGCCGAGCTGGTGCGCCTCCTCGAGGCCGCCCGCTTCGAGGTGGAGGAGCTGCTCGGCGACCCGGGCGAGCGAGTCCCGTTCGAGCTCGGCTCGAGCCGCCTGGTGGTGGTTGCCAGAGCGGCGTAGCCCGCTTCACAAGCCGGATTGCAGGATTTAGGGAAGTCTTAAGCGGCGGTCGTAGGTTGGACGCCGTGAGCATCGAGACCCTTAACCCGACCGCGCCCGATCCGACCGTCGACGCGCTTCAGCAGTTCCTGGACGGGATCGCCACGACGCCGCTCCTGACGGCCGAGGAGGAGATCGCGCTGGCCAAGCGGATCGAGCGCGGCGACCTCGAGGCCAAGGACCACATGACGCGCGCGAACCTCCGGCTCGTGGTCTCGATCGCCAAGCGCTACCGCAACCAGGGGCTGCCCTTCCTCGATCTCATCCAGGAGGGCACCGTCGGGCTCATCCGCGCGGTCGAGAAGTTCGACCACCGCAAGGGCTTCAAGTTCTCGACCTATGCGACCTGGTGGATCCGGCAGGCCATCTCGCGCGCCATCGCCGACAAGGCCCGCACCATCCGCATCCCGATCCACATCGACAACATCCTCAAGAAGCTCGACGGCGCCCAGCGCAAGCTCGAGGCGAACGGCGACCGCGATGCCACGATCGAGGAGATCGCGGAGCTCGCCGGCGTCGACGTCGAGGAGGCCGACGTGATCATGCGCGCGGCCCAGCAGCTGGTCTCGCTCGACAAGCCGGTCGGCGACGACGGCGACGCCGCCCTGTTCGGGGACCTGATCCCGGACGAGTCGACGGCATCGCCCTTCGAGGAGGCCGTCGAGCGCATGCGCGACGAGCGCCTCTACAGCGTGCTTGACAACCTGCCCTACCGCGACCGCCGCATCCTGGAGCTGCGCTACGGCCTCAACGGCGAGCCGGCCCAGACGCTCGACAAGGTCGCCCGGATCTTCAAGCTCACGCGCGAGCGCACTCGCCAGATCGAGGAGGCTGCCCTGCGCAAGCTCTCGACGCTCGCCGAGGCGCAGGCGCTCCGCGACGCGGCTTAGGGCCAGCCCCTATTCTCACGCGCCGTGGCGGTCAACCAAGCGGCGATCGGGAAGCAGTTCCCGCCCTTCGAGTATGAGGTGGGCAAGGAGAAGATCGGCGAGTACGCCCGGGCGGTGGGCGAGGACAACCCGGTCTACTTCGACCGCGACCGGGCAAGGGCCGCCGGTTTCCGCGACGTCCCGGCGCCGCCCATGTTCGCCGTCGTCTACTCGTCCGGATCGGTGGCCCCGGCCATCTTCGATCCGGACGTCGGGATCAACTTCGCGATGATGGTCCACGGCGGCCAGGAGTTCGTCTGGGGCGAGCCCGTCTGCGCCGGTGATCTGATCACCACCGAGACGAGCGTCAAGGACATCTCGGAGAAGGGCGGGATGGGCTTCTACGTGTTCGAGTCCGTGTCTCGTAACCAGGAGGGCCAGGAGGTAGTGCGCGGGACCTGGACGAACATCGTCAGGGGGGTCTCGTGAACGTCGAGCTGAGGGTCACGCCCGACAAGTACCTGCCGCACCGCTACGCGGGCGCGAGCGGAGACTTCAACCCGATCCACATCGACCTCGAGTTCGCCAAGTCGGTCGGCTTGCCGCAGAACATCCTGCACGGGCTGTATTCGATGGCCCAGGTGGCGCGTGCCTGCACCAACGCCGCCGGGGGTGACCCGCGCAGCCTGCGGCGCCTGTCGGTGCAGTTCCGCGGCATGGGCCTGCCCGAGCAGGAGATCGTGGTCACGGGCTCCGTCAAGGAAGAGGGTGACGGGCGCGTGGTCGTCGCGGCCGAGGCCGTTCAGGGCGAGAACCGAATCATCCGGAACGCCGAGGCCGAGCTGGAGACTTCCCGCTAGCCCCGGGCGGGCTGCCATATTTTTGGCGTGGACATTTCGCCCCGCCAGAGCTTCATCCTGCGCAAGGTGGTCGAATCGCACGTCGAGCTCGACCAGCCCGTGGGATCGAAGTGGCTCGCAGAGCTCGACGACGTGCCCTGGGGACCATCGACGGTCCGCGGCGAGCTGGCGCGGCTCGAGGACGCGGGGCTGCTGGAGCACCCGCACACCTCGGCGGGACGCGTGCCCACCGACCGCGGCTACCGCATCTACGTCGACGAGATGATCAGCCAGGGCGGGCTGCCGCTGCCGCGCAAGCGGCTCGAGCTCACGACCATGCGCCGCGAGCTGGACGAGGCGATGCGCGCCACCTCCGAGCAGCTCTCCCAGGTAACGAACCTGCTCGCGCTGGTGACCGCGCCGCGCCCCGAGGCCGCCACGATCCGCCGCGTCGAGGTGCTGCTGCTCCAGCCGCAGGTGGCCATGGTGGTCGTGATCACCTCGACGGGCGGCGTGACCAAGCGCGTGATCTCCTACGACGAGCCGGTCGACGCCGGCCTCGTGGATTGGGCGGTCAGCTATCTGAACGAGGCGGTGGGCGGGCTCGACGTGGGATCGCGCATGCTCCAGATGCGTCTGACCGAGCCGGAGCTCAGCCCGCGCGAGCGGGGCTTCCTGAGCACGCTCTCCTCCGCCTTCACGGAGCTCGACGACAGCGCCGGCAACGCGGTCTACATGGATGGAGCGGCGCGGCTGCTCACCGAGCACCGCTTCCAGGAGGTCTCCCAGCTCGGCGCGCTCATGGAGGTGCTGGAGCACCGCCGTGCGCTGCTCGGGGTCCTTCGCGACTCCCTCGCCGAGCCGAGCGTCTACCTCCGGATCGGCAGCGAGAACCCGACTCCCGAGATGCGCTCGCTCAGCCTCGTAGCGGCCAACTACGGGCTGGCCCGGCGCAACCTGGGCGCGGTGTCGGTGATCGGCCCGATGCGGATGGACTACCGGCAGGCGATCATTTCGGTGCGCCAGGCCGCGCGTGAGCTGTCGCGCTTCGTGGCGGAGGTGTACGACGAGTGAGGCGGGACCCGTATGAGGTCCTCGGTGTGGCCCGCGACGCCGACGACTCGGAAATCAAGAGGACGTTCCGGCGGCTGGCACGCGAGCTCCACCCGGACGTCAATCGCCACGACCCGGAGGCCGAGGAGAAGTTCAAGGAGGCGGCCGAGGCGTACGAGATCCTCTCGGACGCCGAGCGCCGGGCGACCTACGACCGCTACGGCTTCGAGGGCCTCGACTCGCGCGGCTTCGCCTCGCAGGCGCATGGCTTCGGCTCGTTCGCGGACATCTTCGACGCGTTCTTCGGCGGCGACCCCTTCGGCGGCTCGTTCGGCCGCGGGGCGGGGCGCGTCCAGGGGGGAGACCTGGCGGTGGAGGTCGAGATCTCGCTCGACGAGGCCGCGCGCGGTGTGCAGGTCGATGTGGCGTACGACCTCGTGGACGTGTGCGAGCACTGCCGCGGCAACGGGGCGGAGCCCGGTACCCCGATCGAGACCTGCGAGCGCTGTGGCGGGGCAGGCAGGCTGCGGGCCGTAACGCGCACGGCCTTCGGGCAGCTCGTCCGTGAGCAAGCCTGCGACGTCTGCGGGGGCGAGGGCAAGGTGCCGTCGCAGCCCTGCGCGCAGTGTCAGGGCCAGGGGCGCAGGGCGATCCGCAAGACGCTCAAGGTCGACGTGCCGGCGGGAATCGCGGACGAGCAGCGCATCCGGCTCAGCGGCCGCGGCCACGCGGGCGAGCGCGGGGGCCCGCCCGGCGATCTGTACGTGCTCGTGCGCGTGGCGCAGGACGAACGCTTCCTGCGCGACGGCAACGATCTCGTTACGGTCGTGGACGTCCCGGCCCCGGCGGCCGCGCTCGGCACGACAGTGAGCGTGCCGACGCTCGACGGGGACGAGGAGGTCGAGGTGGCGGCGGGCACGCAGCCGGGCACCGTCGTGACCCTGCGGGGGCGCGGCATGCCCACCATCGGCCGGGGCCGCCGCGGCGATCAACGGGTCGTCCTGAACGTGGTGATCCCGCGCAACCTGACCCCGCGTCAACGCGAGCTGCTCGAGGAGCTGCGCTCGTCGATCACCGAGCACAACCTCGAAGAGGCCGATGAGTCCCTCCTATCGAAGGTGAGGCGGGCCTTCCGCTGATCCGCCTCGCGATCCGCGCCCCCGCGGCCGAGGCCGAGCGGGTGCTTGCGGCGCTGCTCGAGCTGGCGCCCGCGGGCTTCGAGCAGGTGGACGGGGACGGTTGGGTCGAGTTCGCGCTCTACGGCGCGCCGGGGGAGCTGCCCTCCTTCCCGCGCGGGCCTGCGGAGCTGGCCGGCGTGCGCGTGAACGTGGCCGGCACCGAGCTGGCCGACGACTGGGCGGAGCGCTGGCGCGAGTTCCACGAGCCGGTGCTCGTGGGCGACCGCGTCTGGGTCCGCCCGCCCTGGGCGGAGCCACGGCCGGGCGCGATCGACCTCGTTATCGACCCGGCCCAGGCCTTCGGAACAGGCGCCCATCCGACGACACGGCTGAGCCTCGAGTTGCTGCTCGGCTTGGAGCCACGCGGTCCGCTCGCGGATCTCGGCTGCGGCTCCGGCGTGCTCGCGATCGCCGCCGCGCTGTTCGGCTTCGGGCCGGTCGTGGCCGTCGACAACGACCCCGCGGCGGTCGACGCGACGCTGGCGAACGCGCGGGCCAACGGGGTGGAGCTCGCGCGCGTCGAACGCGTCGACCTGCGTGACGGACCCGTGCCGGCCGCCCCGACCATCACCGCCAACCTCGTGCGCCCCCTTCTGCTGCTGCTCGCCCAGCGGGCATTCGAGAGCCCGGAGACGATGATCGTCTCCGGGCTGCTCGAGGGTGAGGAGGATGAGGCGGCGGCGGCGTTCGCGCCAATGCGCGAACACCGTCGCCTGCGACTACACGGGTGGAGCGCCCTGCTGTTGAAACGGCCCTGAGACTGCCCCCAGCTTCAGGACCCGCTGGGAGTACTCCCGCCTTCGCAGTCAGGAGCTGTATCGGCGCCGCCGCTTCCGCGCTGCGTAGAACATCCGTCGAGATACGCTGCCGCCATGCGCCTCGTCGACCTCTCGGCGCCCATCCGCCAGAGCCCGCCCGAGACGCCGGCGCCGTTTCGCACCGACATCGAGTTCTCGGGCCACGCCGAGGGCGCCGCCCAGATCGAGGCGATGCTCGGCGTGCCCGCGCGGCTCCTGCGCGACGGGGAGGGCTGGGCCACCGAGACGTTCACCCGTTTCGGCACGCACAACTCGACGCACATCGACGCGCCGTGGCACTACAACTCGCGCATTCGCGACGCCCCGGCGGCGACGATCGACGAGCTGCCGCTCGAATGGTTCTTCGGCCCGGGCGTGGTGCTCGACATGACCTCCAAGCAGGACGGCGAGCAGGTCGACGTCGCGGAGGTGGAGGCAGAGCTCGATCGCATCGGCCACGTGCTCGGCGAACGCGACATCGTCCTCGTGCGAACCGGCCGCGACGCCAGGCTGGACGACGCCGCGTACGTCGCGCTCGGGCCGAGCATGACCCAGGCCGCCACGCGCTGGCTCTACGACCACGGGGTGAGGGTCATGGGGATCGATGCCTGGGGCTGGGACGGCCCTCTTCACCGGCAGTCCCACGACGCGCTGGAGCGCGACGAGCCCGGGATCTTCTGGGCCGCCCACCAAGCCGATCTTCCCTACTGCCAGATCGAGCGCCTCGCGAACCTCGCCGAGCTGCCGCCGAGCGGCTTCCAAGTGGCCTGCTTCCCGCTGCCAATCGTGGGCGCCGGCGCCGCGCCGGCGCGCGTGGTTGCGCTCGTCCCCTGAGCAAGGGGCCCCCGCTATCCCGCCGCCCACCTACACTCTCTGAGGGTGTCCCTGCTCGAGCAGGTCAAGGACGACGTGAAGAGCGCCCTCAAGGCGGGCGAGAAGGATCGCGTGCACGCGCTCCGCCTGATCGCCAACGAGCTCCAAAAGGCCGCCAAGGAGAACGGCGCGGACGACGTCGAGGTGCTCCAGCGCGAGCGCAAGCGCCGGCTCGAGGCGGCCGAGGCCTATCGCGACGGCGACCGGACGGACCTCGCGGAGGCCGAGGAGCGCGAGGCGGAGATCATCGAGTCGTACATGCCCGCGCAGCTCTCGGACGACGAGCTGGGCGCCATCGTGGGCGACGCCGTGGCCGAGTCCGGCGCCTCCTCGCCCCAGGAGATGGGCAAGGTGATGGCCCTCGTGATGCCGAAGGTCAAGGGACGCGCGGACGGCAAGCGGGTGAGCGCCGCGGTGAAGGAGAAGCTGACCCCTTAGGTGACCACCACCTCAGTCACACCCCCGTTCGGCGGCTGCGAACCTTCGCCTGGCGGCACCCGTGATGCTCGCCAATGCTCTGCATTGACTGCGCTCACGGGCACCCCCAGGCTCGGTTCTCGCTCGCCGAGCCGGGGCCGTGCCCTCGGTGGTGGTCAGTAGTGCGCATCCAGCTCGAGCTCCCCAACGAGGTGGCCGCCGAGCTCGCGGGCCCGGGCGACCTGGTGATGAAGACGCTCGAGGAGCATCTCGACTGCGAGGTGTTCCTGCGCGGCAACGTGCTCACCCTCGACGGCGACGACGACGACGTGACCATGGGCCGGACGGTCGTGCGCGAGCTGTCCGACCTGGTGCGCCAGGGGCACGAGATCGCCCCGGGGACGATTGAGGCGATCGCCGGCGCGCTCGACCGCCACGAGTCGCCGAGCCGGATCCTGGAGGACGTGGTGTGGCGCCACCGCGGCGTGAAGGTGGCGCCGAAGACGGTCAACCAGAAGCGCTACGTGGACGCGATCCGGAACTCGACGATCACCGTCGGCATCGGCCCGGCCGGGACCGGGAAGTCGTTCCTCGCCGTGGCGATGGCCGTGGCGGCGCTGTCACGCCGCGAGGTCAACCGCATCGTCCTGACCCGGCCCGCGGTCGAGGCGGGCGAGCGGCTCGGTTTCCTGCCCGGCGACATCGCCGCCAAGGTCGATCCCTACCTGCGGCCGCTCTTCGACGCGCTATACGACATGCTCGAGCCCGAGCGCGTCAACCAGCACCTCGAGCGCGGCGTGATCGAGGTGGCGCCGCTGGCATTCATGCGCGGGAGAACTCTTAATGACTCTTTCATCATCCTCGACGAGGCCCAGAACACGAGCCAGGAGCAGATCAAGATGTTCCTCACGCGGCTTGGGTTCAACTCGAAGATGGTCGTGACGGGCGACATCACCCAGATCGACCTGCCGAAGGACCAGCGCTCGGGCCTCGTGGTGATCGGCGAGATCCTCGACCGGGTCGAGGGCATCGAGTTCGTCCGCTTCGGCGGCGAGGACGTGGTGCGCCACAAGCTCGTGCAGCGAATCGTGGCCGCGTACAACGAGTACGCCGAGCAGCAGGCGCCCGCGCTGCGCGAGGCCAGGCGGCAGCAGGGCTGATCGAGCTAGAGCTGATCGATGCTCCGGAGCTGCTTCGCCGGCCCGCCCTCGCCGCGCTCGCCGCGGCGGGAGTCGAGGAGGGGCATCTCGCCGTCGCGCTCGTCGACGAGGATCGGATCCGCGCGCTCAACCGCGAGCACCGCGGGCTCGACCGGCCCACCGACGTGCTGTCGTTTCCGGTCGACGAGAGCGGGCTCTCCGCAGGGCCGCGCGAGCTCGGCGACGTGGTGATCTGCCCCGAGCACACTCGCGACCTCGCGGAGGCGGTCGTACACGGTGTGCTCCACCTCTGCGGATACGACCATGAGACCGATGACGGCGAGATGCTCGCCCTTCAGGACCGTGTCATGGAGAGCCTGTGACCCGCTCCGGTTTCGTCGCGCTGGCGGGCCGGCCGAACACCGGCAAGTCCACGCTCGTCAATCGGATCGTCGGCGGCAAGGTCGCGATCGTCTCCGACAAGCCGCAGACCACGCGCCGCGAGATCCGCGGCATCGCCAGCGGCGACGACTGGCAGATCGTGCTCGTCGACCTTCCGGGCGTGCAGCGCCCGCGCGACCCACTCACCGAGCGCATGCAGCGGCGGGTCGAGCGCTCGCTGGCGGATGCCGACGCCGTCCTCTTCATGGTGAACGGCGAGCAGGAGATCGGTTCCGGTGACCGCTTCATCGCCCGGGCGATCCGGAGCGTGGGCCTGCCCTGCGTGACCGCGCTCAACAAGGTCGACCGGCTCGACCGGGCACGTACCGCGGCCGCGCTCGAGGCAGCCGCTCGCCTGGAGGTGCAGGGCGAGCTGTTCCCGGTGAGCGCGCTCGACGGGGCCGGGGTGGAGGAGCTCGTGGCCCATCTCGTCGAGCTCCTCCCCGAGAGTCCATTCCTTTACCCGCCGGATGAGAAGAGCGACCTCTCGGTCGAGGTCCGGATCGCCGAGCTCGTGCGCGAGCAGGTCCTGCTGCGCACCCGCGAGGAGGTGCCGCACTCGGTCGAGGTCGAGGTCGACGAGCTCGAGGAGCGCGAGGACGGGTTGCTCGTCGTGCGCGCCCGCGTGTGGGCCGAGACCGAGTCCCAGAAGGGCATCCTGGTGGGCAGCGGAGGCCGGATGGTCAGGGCGGTCGGGACGGCCGCGCGCAAGGAGATCGAGCGCATGCTCGGCCGCCGCGTCCATCTCGACCTGAACGTCCGTGTGCGTAAGGGCTGGCGTCGCGACGAGGGACTCCTCGACAGGCTGGGAATCGAGTGAGCGCCTCGGCCGCGCAGCCGCCGCCCGCGCCGGCCTCCGCCGAGCTTGCGCAGATTCTGCGCTTCCTGCGGGCCACCGAGGAGGCCGTGTGCGACCGCGTGCAGCCGACAGCGCACGGCGCGGCGATGCTGACTCCGAGCCTGCCGCTCGTCTGGCAGCTCAACTCGATCCACGTCGACGACGAGAACGCTCGCGTCGAGGCCCTCGTCCGCGAGGCCGAGGAGGTGCAGGGCGCCTTCTCCCATCGCAAGCTCGTGGTGCACGACGAGGCGCTCGGAGCCCGGCTCGCGCCGCGGCTCGAGGCGATGGGCTGGAACGTGTTTCGCCTGCTCGTGATGGTGCAGGGGCGGCCGGCCGAGCGGCGGGTTCCGCCCGGCTCCGGGGGCGAGATTTCGCGCACCGAGGGGGCTGCCGCGCTTGCCGCGTTCCGGCGCGAGCAGCCGTTCGGCTGGCAGGAGGAGGCCGTGCGCCAGCTCGGTGCGATGGACGAGCGCTACGGGCGGGCGCTCGAGGCACACGACTTCGGCTCGCCGCCCGGGGAGCCCGCCTGCGCCTGTCGCCTCTACTCCGACGGCGAGCTCGCGCAGATCGACGAGGTCGGCACCGTCGAGGCGCGCCGCCGCCGCGGTCATGCGAGCGCGGCCGTGCTGGCCGCAAGCGGCCACGCCGCGGCGGCCGGGCGGCGGCCCATCTTTCTGCTGACGGACGCGAACGACTGGCCCCAGCAGCTCTATCGGAGGCTCGGGTTCGACGCGATCGGGTCGGTGCACGAGTTCCTGAAGCTGCCGCTTGGCGCGGAGCGCCCGGCTCGGCCGGGCGCGCAGCGATGACATCGAACACGCAGCGATGAGATCTTCCGCGGCCCGGCCATAATCAGGCGGTGGACTTGTTTCCCTGCATAGTCCAGGACTCGCGCACCGGTGAGGTCCTGACGCTCGCGTACGTGAACGAGGAATCGCTCGCGCGCACGCGCGAGACCGGCGAGATGTGGTTCTGGTCGCGCTCGCGCGACGAGCTCTGGCACAAGGGCGCGACCTCCGGCAACGTCCAGAAGCTCAGGGCGCTTCGCTACGACTGCGACGCGGACGCGTGGATCGCACTCGTCGATCCGGCCGGCCCGGCCTGCCACACCGGCGAGCGCACCTGCTTCCATCGGGGCGAGATGGAGCTGCAGCCCGCCGAGGCGCTGCCGGCCCTCGAGCGCACGATCGCCGAGCGGCGCGCCGCCGACCCCGAGCGGAGCTATACCGCCAAGCTGCTCGCGGACCCCGAGCTGCTGCGCGCCAAGGTGGAGGAGGAGGCCGAGGAGGTGGCCCGCGCCGCCCGCGATGAGCCGGACGAGCGCGTGGCCGAGGAGGCTGCGGACGTGCTCTACCACCTGACCGTCCTGCTGGCCTCCCGCGGCCTCTCGCTGGCCGATGCCTACGAGGTGCTGGGTGACCGTCGCCGTTGATCT
The DNA here is from genome assembly GCA_963757815.1 of uncultured Thermoleophilaceae bacterium. Taxonomy (GTDB): domain Bacteria; phylum Actinomycetota; class Thermoleophilia; order Solirubrobacterales; family Thermoleophilaceae; genus JACVRW01. Next base: position 147,524 of record CAVWSN010000030.1, read on the forward strand.
CGAGCTGACCCCGTCGCTCGACGAGGTGCGCCGGCTGGCGCGCGGGCACACGCTGGTGCCGCTTCGGCACACGTTCATCGCCGACTGCGAGACGCCGGTCTCGGCGTATCTCAAGCTGCGCGGCGACGGGCCGTCGTTCCTGCTCGAATCGGCCGAGCAGGGACAGAGAGTGGGGCGCTGGTCGTTCCTCGGCTTCCGCCCGCGAACGGTCATCCGAATGGCGCGCGGCGAGCACGAAGACCCCTACTCGCTCGTCACCGAGGCGCTCGAGCGCGACCGCATCGCCCAGCTCGAGGGGCTGCCGCCGTTCGCGGGCGGCGCGGTCGGCATGTTCGGCTACGACCTGGTGCGGACGTTCGAGCCCACCGTGGGCGCGCCGAACCGCGACGAGACCGGCGTGCCGGAGCTGGCGGTGATGGTCACCGACGTGCTGCTCGCGTTCGACCACCTGCGTCACGAGCTGACGGTGCTGGCGAACGTGGCGACCGGGGACGATGTCGAGCGGGCCTACGAGGAGGCCGCCGCGGCGATCTCCGAGGTGCGCGAGCGGCTGCGCGAGCCGGTGCCGGTGACCGCGAGGGGCCGCCGTGAGCCGCCGGAGTTCTTCGCGAACCTGGGCCCGGGTGGCTACGCCGCGGCGGTCGAGAAGGCGAAGGAGTACATCCGCGCGGGCGACGTCTATCAGGTGGTCCCGAGCCAGCGTTGGACCGCGAACTGCCCGGTGGACGCGTTCTCGATCTACCGCGGCCTGAGGGCGATCAACCCCAGCCCCTACATGTACTTCCTGGACTTCGAGGACTTCGAGATCGCGGGGGCGTCGCCGGAATCGCTCGTGAAGGTCACCGGCAGGCACGTGGAGCAGCGCCCGATCGCCGGCACGCGGCCGCGTGCGGGCTCGACCGAGGAGGACGTGCGCCGCGCGCGCGAGCTGCTCGCCGACGCCAAGGAGCGGGCGGAGCACGTGATGCTCGTCGACCTCGGCCGCAACGACCTCGGCCGGGTCTGCGAGTACGGCAGCGTCCAGGTCGACGAGCTGATGGCGATCGAGACCTACTCGCACCTGATGCACATCGTCTCCGCCGTCTCGGGCAGGCTGCGCGAGGGGATCTCGCCGATGGACGCGCTGCGCGCCTCGCTGCCGGCGGGCACGCTGTCGGGCGCGCCGAAGATCCGGGCGATGCAGATCATCGACGAGCTCGAGCCGACGAAGCGCGGGCCGTACGGCGGTGCGGTGGGCTACCTGTCCTACACGGGCGAGCTCGATACCTGCATCTACATCCGCTCCGCACTCGTCAAGGACGGCCGGGTGCACGTTCAGGCGGGCGGCGGGATCGTGGCCGACTCCGAGCCCGACTACGAGGTGCGCGAGATCGAGGCGAAAGCGGGAGCGGTGATGGACGCGATCCGGCTGGCGTGCGCGCAGGGGGATTGGTCGTGAGAGTGCTCGTGGTGGACAACTACGACTCGTTCACCTACAACCTCGTCCAGTACCTGGGCGAGCTCGGGGCCGAGGTCGACGTCGTGCGCAACGACGTCCCCGAGCTGCTCGAGCGGGAGCCGGACCGGGTGATCGTCTCGCCGGGGCCGTGCACGCCGGAGGAGGCCGGCCTGTCCAAGCGCGCGACCCGCCACTACGCGGAGTCCGGGGTTCCGGTGCTGGGCGTGTGCCTCGGCCACCAGGCCCTGGCCGCCGAGTTCGGCGGCACGGTCGTGCGCGGCGAGCCCGTGCACGGCAAGACGGCCGAGGCCGAGCACGACGGCAGGACCATCTACGAGGGCCTCGAATCACCGCTCGTGGTCGGTCGCTACCACTCGCTGGTCGTGCGCCCCGAAGCCCTCCCGGACGAGCTCGAGGTCTCCGCCCGGGCGGGCGACGTGATCATGGGCCTGCGCCACCGCGAGTTGCCGCTCGAGGGGGTCCAGTTCCATCCCGAGTCCGTGCTCACCCCGCACGGCAAAGAGCTGCTCCGCAACTTCCTAGCTAGCTGACCCGGTGCCGAACCCTGTTCTCACAGACGCCATCGACCGGTTGGCCGGGGGCGATGACCTGTCCGCAGGCGAGGCTGAGCGCGTGCTCGCCGAGGTGATGGAGGGCAACGCCTCCGAGGCGCAGACCGCCGCCTTCCTCATCGCTCTGCGCACCAAGGGCGAGACGGTCCACGAGATCGCCGGGCTCGCGAGCGCCATGCGCTCATTCGCGCTGCGCGTGGACGCCGGCGACGACCTCCTCGACACCGCCGGCACCGGCGGCGGACGCCCCACCTTCAACGTCTCGACGACGGCCGCCTTCATCGCGGCAGGCGGCGGCTGCCGCGTGGCCAAGCACGGCAACCGCTCCGCCACGAGCCAGTGCGGGTCGGCCGACGTGCTCGAGGCGCTCGGCGCCCGCATCGACCTCGAGCCCGAGGGCGTGGCGGCCTGCATCGACGCCGTCGGGTTCGGCTTCATGTTCGCGCCGAGGCACCACGCGGCGATGAAGCACGTGGTGCCCGTGCGCAAGGAGCTCGGGGTACGGACGATCTTCAACCTGCTCGGGCCGCTGACGAATCCGGCGGGAGCGAAGCGCCAGGTGATCGGCGTCTCGGACCCGGGCAAGCTCGAGACGATGGCCGCCGCGCTCGGTGAGCTCGGCACCGAAAGGGCCCTGGTAGTGTCGAGCGCCGATGGTCTCGACGAGTTCTCGGTCTCCGGCGCGACCCGCGTTGTCGAGTTGAGGGAAGGCCGGCTCGAGACATACGACGTGACTCCGGCCGCGGTCGGACTTGACCCGGTGCCGGACGGCTCCGTGCGCGCAGGCAACCCGGACGAGAACGCCCGCGTGCTCCGCGGCGTGCTCGACGGCGAGCCGGGGCCGGAGCGGGCGCTCGCGGTGCTGAACGCCGCCGCCGCCATCCAGGTGGCCGGCCGGGCCGAGTCGCTCGCGGAGGGCGTGACGAGGGCTGAGCAGGCGATCGACTCCGGCGCGGCGGCGGATGTGCTCGGCCGCTGGGTGGAGGCCACGCGGGCATGAGCGCGCGCCTCGACGAGTTGGTCGATGCGACCCGCCACGCGCTCGCCGTGCGCAAGCGCGAGCAGCCGCTGTCACAGCTCGAGGGCCAGATCGACGTCGGTCGCGAGGGGCGCCCCTTCGCCGAGGCGCTGATGCGGCCCGGCACCTCCCTGGTCGCCGAGCACAAGCGCCGCTCGCCCTCGGCCGGCACGATCCGCGAAGGGGCGAGCTGCACGGAGATCGTGCGCGCCTACGAGCGCGGCGGCGCCGCGGCGCTGTCGGTGCTGACCGAGGAGGCTCACTTCGGCGGCTCGCTCGCGGACCTGCGCGAGGCGCGCGCGGCCTGCGACCTCCCGATCCTCCGGAAGGACTTCACGATCGACCCGTACCAGCTCTACGAGGCAAAGGCGGCAGGCGCCGACGCCGTGCTGCTGGTCGTGGGCTCTCTGGACGATCGCGAGCTGGCCGAGCTGTGGTCGCTCGCCAACGAGATCGACCTCGACGCGATCGTCGAGATCCACGACGACGAGGAGCTCGAGCGCGCGCTCGCGGTCGACTGCGACGTGATCGGGATCAACAACCGCAATCTCGAGGATTTCAGTGTCGACATCGACCGCACCTTCGACCTGCTGTCCGACGTGCCCGCCGGCAAGGTCGTCGTATCGGAATCCGGCATCCACGACCGCTGGCAGATCGAGGAGCTGGAGCAGGTGGGGGTGGATGCCGTGCTGATCGGGGAGGCTCTGATGCGCGCCCCGGACCCGGAGGCGGCGGTGCGCGAGCTCACGCGTTCCGAGGAACCGACCCAGGCTTAGGGCCACCCTGGCGCGGGAACGTATGGGCCCGATGAGCCGTACCCCTACCATGGTGCTGCATGGCGACCGTGCCTGACCTCGACCCGCCTCAGGTAGCGGAGCTCGGCGCCCGGCTGCGCGACAACATCGCGCGCGCCGTGAAGGCGCCCGAGCGCGTGCTGAGGGACGTGCTCGTGGCGCTGTTCGCCGAGGGCCACGTGCTGATCGAGGACTACCCCGGCGTCGGGAAGACCGCGCTCGCGCGGGCGCTCGCCCGCTCGATCGACGCCGAGTACGCCCGCGTCCAGTGCACGGCCGACCTGCTGCCGGCGGACGTGGTCGGCACGAACGTCTACAACCAGCGCGAGAACCGCTTCGAGTTCCGGCCCGGGCCCGTGTTCGCGAACGTCGTGCTCGTGGACGAGGTCAACCGTGCCTCGCCCAAGACCCAATCCGGCCTGCTCGAGTGCATGCAGGAGCGCCACGTGACCGTGGACAAGCACACTCACGAGATCGCGCGGCCCTTCATCGTCGTGGCCACCCAGAACCCGATCGAGTACGAGGGCACGTACCCGCTGCCCGAGGCCCAGCTCGACCGCTTCATGGTGCGGGTGTCGCTCGGCTATCCATCCGCGGACCAGGAGTCGGCGATGCTGCTCGACCACGCCGAGAGCGACCGCGTGCTCGACCTCGGCCCGGTCGCGGACGTCGGGGACGTGCTCGCCGGGCAGGCGGCGGCCGGGGCCGTGCACGGCAGTGACGCGCTGCGGCGTTACGTGGTCTCGATTCTCGACGCCACCCGCGCCGACCCGCGCGTGGAGCTGGGGGCGAGCCCGCGCGCCGGCCTGATGCTGTTCCGCGCGGCCAAGGCCTACGCGGCGCTCGACGGGCGTGACCATGCGCTGCCCGACGACGTCCAGAAGCTTGCGGGCGCTGTCCTGACCCACCGCTTGCTGCTCTCTCCCGGGTCGAGCGGCGACGAGCGGGCGGCCGTCGTCCGCGACGCCCTGGAGCGGGTACCGGCGCTCTGATCACGATGCTCCGACCGGTCGTCACGGCGCTGCTCGGAGTGGCGCTGTGCCTGGCCGGGGCGACCTTCGACTCCGCCTCGCTGTACGTGCCCGGCGTCGGCCTCCTGGCGCTCGGCTGTCGCAGCCGTGGGCTGGGTGCTGCTCGCCGCGCAGGGCGCCACCATCACCCGCACGCCCGGCCCGCACACGGTTGTCGAGGAGGAGCCCTACCCGCTGCGCATCGAGGTCCGGAGCGGGCTCGCCCCGCCTCCCGGAGGGGAGCTGCTCGAGCCGCTGCTCGGCTGGCCGGTCCCGATCGCGGGCCGCTGGTCGCGCCGGCTCCGGATCAACGTCCGTTTCTCACGCCGCGGGCGCCGCGTGCTGGAGCCGGCCGTCCTCGTCATCCGCGACCCGCTGCGGCTATTCAGCCGCGAGCTGACCGCCACGGGCGGCGAGGAGGTGCTGATCCTGCCGCGCGTCGAGCCCGTTCTGGCACCGGGCAGCGGCGGGGCCGGTGCGGGCGCAAGGGGCGGGCTCGGGGCCGCTCCCGGGCTGTCCGGCCGGCGCCTCGACGCCTCCATCGCGGAGCTCGAGATCGACGGCCTGCGGCCCTACAGGGAAGGGGCGCCCGCGTCGCGCATCCATTGGCCGACGGTGGCGCGCACCGGGGAGATGCTCGAGCGCAGGCTCGTCGCGGAGCTCGACTCCGCGCCCCTGATCGTGCTGGATCCGTCGTCGCCGGAGAGTGAGGAGGCGCTCGACATGGCCGTGCGCGCCGCCGCCTCGCTCTGCGTGTGGCTCGCGCACGAGGGCGGCTGCTCGATCCTGCTGCCGGGCGACCGGCGCCCGATCGAGGTTGGTCACGAGATGGGCGGGTGGCACGCGGTGCACATGCGCCTCGCGCTCGTGGAGGAGGGGCCCGCGCCCCCGGCGTCGACGCTCGGACCCCGCGGCGGCGCGGTCGTGTGGGTGACCGGCGCCGACCTGAGGGCGGCGCCGCGCACGCTCGAGCGCGTCCCCGCCGGTGCCCGCTACGTGGTCACGCCCGGGCCGCTCCCCGGTGCGCGGCCGGCTTTCGAGGTGGCGGGCTGCACCGGCTGTCTCGTGGAGAGGGTGCGCGGGAGCGTGGCGGCATGAGCGGCCCGTTCGGTCCGCGCCCTGCGCCCGCCACTTCCGGCGCCGGAGCGCCGCCCTCGACCGCCACCGCGGCGGCGCGGGCAGCCGCCGCGCCGCGCGACTCGCTGGCGCTGCGGCTCACGGCCTTCACGGCGCTCGCGGCCTTCGGCGCCGCGCACTGGGCGCTGCTCGTCCAGGACGCGCCGGCCGGGCGGACGCTGCTCGTGGTCCTCACCGCGCTCGGCGGTGCCGGGGCGCTTGCGCTGCTGGGACGCATGCCGCCGGTGCTCCCGCGGCCCGCCGTTTGGGCGCTCGCCGCGCTCGTCGGCGTCGCCACCCTGCTGCTCGGCCTGATGGCGGCCGGCCTGCCGGGACGGCTCCTGCTTCCCGAGCACTGGAGCGAACTTGCCGACGGCCTCGACCGCGGCCTCGCCGGCGTACAGGGCGTCGAGTGGCCCTACGACGGGCCCGACCCGTGGATCCGGCTGACGATACTGCTGGGCGCGCCGCTGCTGCTGGCGATTGCGGCCACGCTCGCCTTCTGGCCCGCGCGCCGCGCCGCGCCGGTCCTGCGGGTGGCGGCACTCGTGACTCTGCTGCTGCTCTACGGCAGCAGCGGTGACGGAGTACGATCCGGGCGAGCCGCTCGGACGCGGCCTCGTGCTCCTGCTGCTGGTGGCCGCCTACCTGTGCCTGCCGCGCCTCCCGGCGCGCGAGGCGGCGCTGGGCGCCGCGATCGTGGCCGTCGTCGGCGTGCTCTCGCTGCCGCTGGCCGCCGCGCTCGACGGCGACCGCCCGTGGTGGGACTACCGCGCGTGGAGCTGGTTCGGCGCGGGCAAGGTCGTGACCTTCGAGTGGACGCACGAGTACGGCCCGCTCGAATGGCCCAGGCAGGGCACGACGCTCATGAACGTGAGCTCCGACCGCCCGCACTACTGGAAGGCCGAGGCGCTCGACGGGTTCGACGGCTTCCGCTGGTACCGCTCGGGCGCCAACGACCAGGGGAGGACGGGCGCCGAGCTGCCCTTCGTCCGCTTCAGGGAGGAGGGCAAGCGCTGGAACTACGGCGAGTACAACCGCGCCTGGGACGAGACGATCGACTTCAGCGTGCGCTCGCTGTCGAGCGACCTCGTGGTCGGAGCCGGCGTGACCTACGCGGTCGACGGGGCTCGCACACTGCCCCCGAGCGCCGACGGCACCACGCGCATGCTCGCGGGCGAGGTGCTCCGGAAGGGCGACACGTACACGGTCGATGCGTACGCGCCCGACCCCACCGCCGAGCAGATGCGCGGCGCGCCCGCGGGCTACGCGGGCGGCTTCATCTCCTACACGGCCATCCGCTTGCCCAAGCCCGGCGAGAGCGCCACCGAGGGGGTCGGCCTGCAGGGCGACGCCTCCCGCGAGGCGGCGGCGGAGGCGCGCGAGCAGGTCTTCGTCCCGCTGCGCGGCGATCCGATTTCCGGCGACGGGCAGGCGGCGCTCGAGACGCTCGAGAGCTCCCGCTACGCCGGCATGTATGCGCTGACCCAGGAGCTCACGGCGAACGCGGCCACGGACTACGACGCCGTCAAGGCGATCGAGCGCCATCTGCAGGAGAACTACGTCTACAGCGAGCGCGTCCCCACCCGGCCGCTGCCGCTGATGGGCTTCCTGTTCAAGGACCGCCGCGGCTACTGCCAGCAGTTCTCGGGCGCGATGGCCCTGATGCTGCGGATGTCGGGTATCCCCGCGCGGGTGGCGGCCGGCTTCTCGCCCGGCTCCTTCAACAAGGACTCGCGCGAGTACCGCGTGCGCGACCTCGACGCCCACTCGTGGGTGGAGGTGTGGTTCACCGGAATTGGGTGGGTGCCCTTCGACCCGACCCCGGCGATCTCGCCGGCCGAGGCCCAAGCGACCGCAGCCGCCGCGAGCGCGGCGGCCGCCAACGCCGGCGAGGTCAACGCGCGCCGCCGGGGAGTGGCCGCCGAGCGTGTCGACGGCCCGACCGCTGTCGACACCGGCGGGGACGGCGGCTCCGGGTCGCTCGTCCTCGCGCTGCCGCTGCTCGCGCTCGGGGTCATCGGCGGCGCCGGCCTCGTCGTCGCCCGCCGCGTGAGGCGCGTCCATGCGCTCGGCCCGGCGGAGCGCGCGGAGGTGCAGCTGAGCGAGCTGCGCGGGGCGCTCGCGCGGCTCGGGTGGGACGTGCCCGTGGCCACGACGCTGCTCACGCTGGAGCGGCGCCTGGGCCGCTCGGCGGGGCCCGCCTCGGCAGCCTACGCCGGGGCGCTGCGCGCGAACCGCTATGACCCGCGCGAGCCCGCCGGCCCGGGCCTGGGCGAGCGCCGCGCCGTGCGCCGCGAGCTGAGCCGCGGCAGCATTCGCGACCGCCTCCGCGGCCTGCTGGCCATGCCGCCCGGCGCCCCGCGTCCCTGAGACAGGCGCTAGGCAGCGCCCGGCCCGGAGAGGCTTTTAGACGCCTCTAAGGTTGCCCTTCCACACTCGTCTCCATGAACGCGAACATCTTTTCCGGCCTGCTCGGCGGCCTGATCGTGCTGGTTCTGGGCGCGGTCCTGATCTCCACCGACGTCATCGACACGGGCGACTCGCAGACGGTCGTCCAGCGCCAGTCGCCTATCACGCAGCCCACCTCCGAGGACGGCGACGGCGGCGGCCGGACCGTTCACGACATCTACGCCGAGGAGGGCCGCGGCGTGGCCTTCATCTCGGCGAAGGGCGTGAGCTCGGAGGGGTCGAGTCCGTTCGGCGCGCCGCAGGAGGGTGAGGCCACGGGCTCCGGCTTCGTGGTCGACAAGGACGGCACGATCCTCACGAACGCCCACGTCGTGGAGGGGGCGGACGAGGTGACCGTCAGCTTCGAGGAGGGCGGCCAGGAGATCGACGCGGAGGTCAAGGGCGTCGACACCTCGAGCGACCTCGCGGCGCTCAAGATCGATCCCTCCGAGGTGGAGAACCTTCAGGTGCTCCCGCTCGGCGACTCCTCGAAGGCCGAGGTCGGCGATCCGGTCGTCGCGATCGGGAACCCGTTCGGCCTCAGCCGCACGGTCACCACCGGGATCGTCTCCGCGCTCCAGCGCGAGATCACCGCGCCCGACGGCTTCCAGATCTCGAACGTGATCCAGACGGACGCGTCGATCAACCCCGGCAACTCGGGCGGCCCGCTGCTCGACGCGCAGGGCCGCGTGATCGGGATCAACTCCCAGATCGCTACGGGCGGCGGCCAGGGCTCGGTCGGCATCGGCTTCGCCGTGCCGATCAACACCGCCAAGCAGCTGCTGCCGCAGCTGCGCAAGGGCGGCGAGATCGAGCGCGCCTGGTTCGGCGTCCAGATGAGCGACGTGACCGAGGACCTGGCGCAGGAGCTCAACCTGCCGGTCGACAAGGGCGCGCTCGTGGTCGAGGCCACCGAGGGCGGCCCGGCCGATGACGCCGGCCTGCGCGGCGGCGACCCCCAGACCGGCGAGGGCGGCGACCTGATCGTGGCGATCGACGGCCAGGAGATCGAGACGGGCGACGAGCTCGCGGCGGCCATCGCGGGCAAGCAGCCCGGCGACAAGGTCGAGGTCGAGTACTACCGCGGTGACGACAAGGAGACGGTCGAGGTCGAGCTCGGCGAGCGCCCGTCGTCGCTCGACGAGCAGGCCGAGCCCGCCCAGCCCGAGGAGGACGACGGGGGCGGTCTGTTCCCGCTGCCCTGAGCCTGGGCCTGCGACCATAGGCGGGCGATGACCCGCGTCAAGATCTGTGGAATCACCGGCCCGGAGGACGCTCTCCGGGCCGTTTCCTTGGGCGCCTGGGCGCTCGGCATGATCTTCTGGCCCGGGAGTCCGCGCCGCTGCGGCGTCGAGGAGGCGGAGCTGATCGGCGCGGAGCTGCACCGCAAGGCCGAGCTGACCGGTGTGTTCGTGAACGCGACGCTCGACGAGGTCGCCGAGACGGCCGACCGCTGCCGGCTGGGGATGCTCCAGCTCCACGGCGACGAGGGGCCGGCCTACTGCCGCGAGGCCGCCCGCCGGACCGGCTGCAAGGTGATGAAGGCCGCGCGCGTGCACGACGCCGCGCAGGTACAGGCGCTCAGGAAGTACGCGACCGACTTCCATCTCCTCGACGCGCACTCGCCCCGCGCTCCCGGCGGAACCGGCGAGAGCTTCGACTGGGAGCTCGCAACCCTGCACCCGCGCACCCCGCCGGTGGTGCTCTCGGGCGGGCTGACGCCCGACAACGTGGGGCAGGCGATCGAGCAGGCGCGGCCGTTCGCGGTCGACACGGCGAGTGGGACGGAGTCCGAGCCGGGCCGCAAGGACCCCGCGAAGCTCGAGGCCTTCTTCCGGGCGGTCGAGGCCGCCGACGCGCGTCTGGCGCCCGCCGCATGAGCGGCCCGGCGGTCGAGCGGCGCTTCGGCCCGTACGGCGGCCGCTATGTGCCGGAGACGTTGATTCCCGCGCTCGACGAGCTCGAGCGCGAGTGGCTGGCGGCGCGCTCTGACCCCGCCTTCACGGACGAGCTCGAACTCCTGCTGCGCGACTACGTCGGGCGCCCGACGCCGATCTACCTCGCGCGGCGGCTCTCGGAGGTCACGGGCGGCGAGGTGTGGCTCAAGCGCGAGGATCTCGCGCATACCGGCTCGCACAAGATCAACAACGCGCTCGGCCAGGCGCTGCTGGCGCGCCGGATGGGCAAGCCGCGCGTGATCGCCGAGACGGGGGCGGGTCAGCACGGCGTGGCGGCCGCCACCGCCTGCGCGCTGCTCGGGCTCGAGTGCATCGTCTACATGGGCACCGAGGACATGCGCCGCCAGCAGCCGAACGTGCAGCGCATGCGGCTGCTCGGGGCCGAGGTGGTGGCCGTGGAAGCCGGCGCCCGCACGCTGAAGGAGGCCGTGTCGGAGGCGATCCGCGACTGGGTCACGAACGTCGAGACCACCCACTACGTGATCGGCTCCTGCGTGGGCCCGGCGCCCTACCCCGCGCTGGTGCGCGACCTCCAGCGCCGGATCGGGGACGAGGCGCGGGCGCAGCTGCTGGAGCACGCAGGGCGGCTGCCGGACCGCGCGATCGCGTGCGTGGGCGGAGGCTCGAACGCGATCGGCACCTTCATCCCGTTCGTGGACGACGACGTCGAGCTGATCGGCGTGGAGGCGGGCGGGGAGGGACTCGCCACGCTGCGCCATTCGGCGCCCCTCACGACGGGGGCACGGGGGGTGCTGCACGGGGCGATGTCGGCGGTGCTGCAGGACGAGGAGGGGCAGATCCTGGAGGCGCACTCCGTCTCGGCCGGTCTCGACTACCCGGGCGTCGGGCCCGAGCACGCCTGGCTACGCGACACGGGGCGCGTGCGTTACGAGGCCGTCGACGACGGAGCCGCGCTCGCCGCGTTCCGCCGGGTGGCAGAGCTCGAGGGGATCCTGCCGGCACTCGAGTCCTCGCATGCGGTCGCCTGGGTGCTCGCGAACCCGGGGCCGGGCGTGGACCTCGTGACGCTGTCGGGGCGCGGCGACAAGGATCTCGCCGAGGTGCTCGGCATCGAGGGCGGATCGTGAGCGTCGCGGCCACGGGGGTCGACCGCATCGCCGCCGCGTTCGCCGGCCACGGCAAGAACGCGGCGCTCATGCCGTACCTGATGGGCGGCTATCCCGGTCTCGACGCGTCGACGGACGCCGGGCTGGCGGCGGCCGACGCGGGCGCGGACCTGATCGAGCTCGGCGTTCCGTTCTCCGATCCGCTCGCGGACGGTCCGGTGATCCACGCTGCCGGCACAGAGGCGCTCGCGGCGGGGGTCACGCTGCACGGGGTGCTGGGAGTCTGCGAGCGCCTGGCGGGGCGGGTTCCCGTGGTGCTGCTGGTGTACGCGAACGTCGTCCTGACGGCCGGCCCCGAGCGCTTCGCGCTGCGCGCCGCGTCCGCGGGGGCGTCGGGCCTGATCGTGCCGGACCTGCCCCACGACGAGGCCGGCGGGGTCCGCGCCGCCTGCGACGCCGAGGGCCTGGCGCTCATCCCGCTGGTGGCACCGACCACCACCCCGGAGCGGATCTCGGAGATCGGCGCGGTGGCCCGCGGCTTCGTCTACACGGTCTCGCTCAGAGGCACGACCGGCGAGCGCAGCGAGCTGGCGCCGGGGCTCGCGGACACGATCGCCCGCGTGCGCTCGGCCACCAGCATGCCGGTGGCGGTGGGCTTCGGGATCTCGACGCCCGACCAGGCGCGCGCGGTCGCCGAGATAGCCGACGGCGTGGTCGTCGGAAGCCGGCTCGTGAGGGCGGCCGGGGAGGGTGGGCCCGAAGCGGTGGGCGGCCTCGTCGGCGAGCTCGCAGACGCGCTGCGCTGACCGATATCGCGCTGGTAGGGTGGCCACATGGCCGAGACGACCGAAAAGAACGACGCGGTCGAGAGCGACGCTCCGGCAAAGCCGAAGCGCGTGACCAAGCGCAAGGCCGTCGAACAGCATGCGCGCTCCTATCTCGACGCCCTCGGACGCCGCGATGTCGATGCGGTTGGCGAGCACTGGCGCGAGGACGGGGTCGAGGACCTCGTCCCGATCGGCATGCTGCGCGGCCGCCAGGAGATCAAGGACTTCTTCAGCTCGGTCTTCGGCGCCATGCCCGATGCCGAGACGACGCTGGTGCGCATCGTTGCCGGCGACCACCTCGCGGCCGTCGAGTGGCGCATGTCGGGCACATTCAGCGGCGCCCAGTTCCAGGGCCTCGACCCCACCGGCAAGCCCGTCGAGGTCCGCGGGATGGACATGCTCGAAATCGAGGACGGCGAGATCGTCAGCAACACGGCCTACTACGACGGCATGGCCTTCGCCCGCCAGGTCGGGATGCTGCCGCCGCAGGATTCCGGCGCCGAGCGCGCGATGAAGGGTGCATTCAACGCGCTCACCAAGGCGCGCAAGGCCATCGCCGAGCGAACGGGCGGCCCGGAGGGCGCCGGCGCCTGATGGCGGTCCTCGTGACCTTCACGGTGGGCCTCGTCTGGTGGGTCTGCGCCTGGGCGTTCGGCATCAAGGCGTTTGACGCCTTCCTGCTCACCGTGCTGATGACGGTCACCGCGGCCACGTTCGTGATCATCAAGCCGTTCGTCGACAGGATGTTGGGCCGCGAGGCGGAGCCGCTCGAAGACCACGGCGCCGCGCGCTAGCAGCGCTAGCCGAAGAACGTCTCGGCAGCCTCGTAGTCCTCCGGGGGGACCGTGCGCAGCTTCGCCACAGCCTCTGACAGCGGCACCAGCTCGATGCGCGTGCCGCGGAGGGCGGGCATGTGGCCCCAGCTCCCGTCGTTCGCCGCGTCGATCGCGGCCACGCCGAGTCGGGTGGCGAGCACCCGGTCGAAGGCCGTTGGTGTGCCCCCGCGCTGGATGTGGCCGAGCACCGTCGCGCGAGACTCGAAACCGGTCCGCGTCTCGATCTCATGCTCGAGGCGCTGCCCGATCCCGCCGAGCCGCACGTGGCCGAACTCGTCCTCCTCGCCCTCGATCGTCTCCATCGTGCCCTCCTTGGGCACGGCGCCCTCGGCCACCACGACGATCGAGAAGTAGCGGCCGCGCGAATGACGGCGACGGATCAGCCGGCAGACCTCGTCGATGTCGAACGGGCGCTCCGGGATCAGGATCACGTCGGCTCCGCCGGCGAGGCCGGAGTGGAGCGCGATCCAGCCCGCGTGGCGGCCCATGACCTCGACGATCATCACGCGGTTGTGCGACTCGGCGGTCGTGTGCAGCCGGTCGATGGCGTCGGTCGCGATCTGCACGGCGGTGTCGTAGCCGAAGGTCATGTCGGTGCCGCCGAGGTCGTTGTCGATCGTCTTCGGCACGCCCAGCACCGACAGACCGTGCTCATCGAACAGGCGGGCGGCCGCGCCGAGGGTGTCCTCGCCGCCGATGGCGATCAGGCCGTTCAGGTTGAGCGTCTCCATGTGCTCGCGCACGCGCGCGGGCCCGTCGTCGCGCTTGAAGGGGTTGGTCCGGGACGAGCGCAGGATCGTGCCGCCGCGCGGCAGGATCCCGCGCGTCGATTCGATCGTCAGCTCCTCGTACGCGTTCTCGAGCGGCCCGCGCCAGCCGTCGCGAAAGCCCACGATCGCGTGCCCGTGGCCGTCGATGCCGCGGCGGACGATCGCGCGGATGACGGCGTTGAGACCGGGACAGTCGCCTCCGCCCGTGAGCACGCCGATCCGCACGGCGGGGAAGTTAAACAGGGCGCGTCAGAATCTTCGTCTTGCCCCGCAAGCTCACACCGCTTCTCCTCCTGTTCGCCTTCGCCGGCTGCCTCGGCGACGCGAGCAACGAGCCCGCGCGCGTGGAGGGCGACGCGGCGACCGTGTATGTGAGCACGGCCCGCCACGGCCCGGCGGCGCCCGCGGGTCGCGCGGTGGAGGCAGGCGCGCGGCTCGCGCTTGCCGATGCCGGCGGCCGGGCGGGCGGCCTCGCGATCCGGCTGCGGAACGTGTCCTCGACCGAGCCCGATGCGGAGCCCTGGGAGCCCGACCTCGTCAACTCGAACGCCGAGGAAGCGGTCGAGGACCCGCGCGCGATCGCCTACCTCGGCGAGCTCGGCTACGGCGCCTCGGTGGTGTCGATGCCGGTCACGAACGCGGCCCGGCTGCTCCAGGTGTCGCCCACCGACGGGCTGACGAGCCTGACCAGGACGCCGCCCGGCCGGCCGCGCTCGGAGCCGATCCGGCTGCGGCCCGAGGAAGAGCGCAATTTCGCGCGTCTCGTGCCGAGCGACCTGCTGCAGGTGGAGGTTCTGCTGGAGCTGATGCGCGAGCGCGGGACGGAGCGGCTCGCGGTGATCTTCGACCAGGAGGTCTACGGGCGCGAGCTCGCCGCGCAGGTGGTGGCGCGCGCTCGCCGCGACGGTCCCGAGCCGCTGAACACCGAGGAGTACCGCGGCAAGGTCGAGGAGATCCCGGACATCGTGGACAAGGTGGCGGAGGGCCGCCCCGAGGCAATCGTCCTCGCCGGTGTCGCCGGGCCGGGCACCGGCCGGCTCCTCTCCGCGGTCGACACCCGCCTCCCGGGCGTTCCGGTCTACGCCACGAGCGGCGTGCTCGCACGCGACCGCAGGACGCCGATACCGGACGCCCCGATCAGCGTGGAGGCGCTCACGCCGGTCCTCCCGCGGCAGCAGCTTCCGCCGCAGGGCCGGGAGATCATGAGGCGCGCGGGCCGGCAGAGCGGCGCCGCGGCGGCGCGGCCCGAGGCGGTCTACGGCTACGAGGCGATGCGCCTCATCCTGGACGCGATCGAGGTCGGCGGGCGCGATCGCGCCCGGGTCGCGGCCGCCGCGCTCGGGATGGGTGAGCGCCGCTCCGCTCTGGGGCGCTACCGGCTGCGGGCCACCGGGGACGTGGACGGCGAGCGCTTCGCGCTCTACGCGCTCCACCGCGGGCGCTTCGAGTACATCCGAATGGAGGATTGAGCGGTGTCAAGTCCGCGTTGCGGGCAGATTTTCTCCGCGTTAAGGCGCGCCGCCCGCGTGGCAGATCGCCGGATCGCGGCCTAGGATGCCCGCGGCAGGTCGGAGCTATCTCCATAGGAGGGACATCTTGAAGGTACGTTGGCTGGCAATTTTCGCCTGCCTGCTCGGAGCCTTCGCCGTAGGCATGACCGCGTGCGGCGACGACGACGATGACGGCGGCGGTGGCGGTGGCGGCGGCGGGGGCGACACCGCCAACGTCTATTCGTCGCTCCCGCTTCAGGGAGCGTCGCGGCCTCAGACGACCGCGCTCGTCGACGGCATCAAGCTCGCGCTCAAGGAGGCCGGCAACAAGGCGGGTGACGTGACGATCAAGTACACGTCGCTCGACGACTCGACGGCTCAGGCCGGTACGTGGACCCCGGAGGCCACGTCTGCAAACGCGCGCAAGGTGGCGCAGGACGACAGCGCGATCGTCTACATCGGCGAGTTCAACTCGGGCGCGAGCGCGATCTCGATTCCGATCCTGAACGAGGTGCCGATCGCCCAGCTCAGTCCGGCGAACACCGCGGTCGGCCTTACCACGGACGAGCCCGGCGCCGACGAGGGCGAGCCCGACAAGTACTACCCCACGGGGAGCCGCAACTACATGCGGATCGTCCCCAAGGACACGATCCAGGGCGCTGCGCTCGCCACCCTCATGAAGGAGGAGGGCTGCGCGAACGTCTACATCCTGAACGACAAGGAGGTGTACGGGGCGGGCCTGTCGCGGAACATCGAGAGCTCGGCGCAGGAGCAAGGGCTCGAGGTCCTGGCGAACGAGGGCATCGACCCGAAGGCGCCGAACTTCCGCTCCCAGGCGGCCACGATGAAGTCGGACGGCGCCGAGTGCTTCGTCTTCAGCGGCATCACCGCCAACGGCGCGGTGCAGCTGTACAAGGACGTCGCAGCAGCGCTGCCGGACGCGAAGCTCTACGGGCCCGACGGCGTGGCCGAGTCCGGCTTCGCCGATCCGGCGGAGGGAGGCGTCCCGGTCGACGTGGGGAACCGGATCAAGGTCAGCGTGGCGACTCTGGACCCGGACGAGTACCCGCCGGAGGGGAAGAAGTTCTTCACGGACTTCGAGGCGGAGTACGGCGAGCCGAACCCGGATCCGTATTCCATCTACGGCTACGAGGCGATGAGCCTGGTCCTCGACACCTGCACGAAGCTCGGTGCCGACTGCACCGACAAGCAGGCGATGATCGACGCGCTGTTCCAGACGAAGGGCCGTGAGTCGGTGCTCGGCACGTACGACATCGACGAGAACGGTGACACCACGCTCACCGACTACGGCATCTACCAGATCAAGGATGGCGAGCTGACGTTCGACCAGACGATCCAGGCCGCAGGCGGCGCAGGCGGCTGATCCGAGTCGCTGCATGATTGGATGCGGGGGGTCCGCGACCTTGTCGCGGACCCCCCGTTTCTGATTGGATGGGCCCACTCGAGGGGGGATGCCTTGGAGGCCAGTACCGAAGCCGCACGCGTGCCCGTCCGGACCAACACCTGGGACCGGGTCAGGAAGTACATCGGCGATTACGGGCTGATCGCCCTGCTGCTCGTGATGCCGGTCGTCTACGGAATTCAGGACATCTCGGACGACGGCAGCCTCGCCCGCCTCGGCAACAACATCGTGGACGGGCTCTCCAACGGCGCCATCTGGGCGCTGGTCGCGCTCGGCTACACCCTCGTCTACGGAATCATCGAGCTGATCAACTTCGCCCACGGCGAGGTGTTCATGATCGGCTCGCTGGTCTCGGCCGGGTTCTTCGGGACCATCGGCCTCACGGCCGCGACGGGCACCGGCGGCCTCATCCTCGGGTTGCTGCTCACGCTGATCCTGGCGATGCTCGCCAGCGGCTCGCTGAACGTGATGATCGAGCGGGTGGCCTACCGGCCGTTGAGATCGGCGCCAAAGCTGGCGCCGCTGATCACGGCGGTCGGCTTCAGCTTCATCCTCCAGAACGTCGGAGTGCTCTGGATCGGCGGCTCACCGGAGGGCATCCCCGACCTGATCAACGCGCAGAAGGAGCTCTTCAACATCGGCGGGGTATCGGTGTCGCAGGGCGACGTGCTCGCCATAGCGGCCACGATCCCGCTGGTCTTCCTGCTCGTCGGCTTCATCAACCAGAGCCGGCTCGGCAAGGCGATGCGCGCAACCGCCCAGGATCCCGAGGCCGCACGGCTGATGGGCATCAACGTGGACACCACGATCTCCGCCACCTTCCTGCTCGGCGGGCTCATGGCCGGCGCGGCAGGACTCATCTACGCGCTCTACCAGACCACCATCTGGTTCTTCCAGGGCTTCCAGGCCGGGCTGATTGCCTTCACCGCCGCGGTGATGGGCGGCATCGGCAACCTCTGGGGCGCCGTGCTCGGCGGCTTCATCATCGGGATCATCCAGCAGATCTCCGACAACCGGATCGGCGGCGAGTGGACGCCGGCGATCGTCTTCGCGTACCTCGTGCTGATCATGGTCTTCCGCCCGCAGGGACTGCTGGGCGAGGAGACGAGGGAGGCGGGATGAACGCGGTCGCGGTTGAGAAGCCCCCCGGAGGAACCCTGAAGACCGACCCGCGCACGCTTGGCGTGCTCGCGATCGCCCTTGTGGTCACGCTGTGGATGGCCAGCGAGATCGAGATGAGCATCTTCATGGCGATCGTCCTCTGGGCGCTGATCGCCGTGCGCACCATCTTCCACGAGAACACCCTCGTTCAGCGGCTGACCGTGGTCGCGTTCCTCATCTGGGCGATCGCGCTGCCGTTCTTCCACGACGAGGGCGCCGGCTTCATCGAGGACGCGACCCTCGCGCTGGCCTACGCCGTGATGGCGCTCGGGTTGAACATCATCGTCGGGTTCGCCGGCCTGCTCGACCTCGGCTACGTCGCCTTCTACGCGCTCGGCGCGCTCACGGCGGGCTGGTTCATGTCGGGCTTCTTCGTGAGCGCCGATGGGGGCGAGGGCGTCTCGCTGTTCGTGGGCGAGCCGGCCTCCGTCCTGCCGGGAATCCACTTCAACTTCCTATTGGTCCTGATCATCGCCGTCTGCGTGACCACGATCGCCGGCATGCTGATCGGGTTACCCACGCTTCGATTGCGCGGGGACTACATCGCGATCGTCACGCTCGCCTTCGGTGAGATCGTCGGGCGCATCGTGATCAACGGCGACCAGATCATCATCGCCGGTGAGAAGGTCACGAACGGACGTCAGGGGATCACGCCGATCGACAAGATCGACCTGCCCCTCCTGGAGCCGTTCAAGTCGCTCGAGCTCAGACCCTGGTACTTCGTGGCGCTCGGGCTCGTCCTGCTCGTGCTGTTCGTGAACTACCGCTGCGCGACTCACGCCTCGGCCGGGCATGGATCGCGCTGCGCGAGGACGAGGTGGCCGCTGCCTCGATGGGCGTTCCGCTCGTCAAGACGAAGTTGCTGGCGTACGGCACGGGCGCTGCCTTCGGCGGCATGTCGGGGGTCTTCCTCGGGTCCTACCTGAACACGGTCAACGCCGACCAGTTCCAGTTCTCGTTCTCGATCTTCATCCTGGCCATGGTTATCCTCGGCGGGCTCGGATCGATCGAGGGAGTGGTGCTCGGCGCCGTGGTGCTGACGTTCATCAACTTCAACTTCATCCCGGACGTCTTCAACGACTACCCGTCGAAGATCGGGCTCGACTTCGACCTGACCGAGCTGTCGTTCGGGATCTTCGGCTTCCTGCTCGTGATCATGATGGTCCTGCGTCCCGAGGGCCTGATACCTGAGCGAAGGCGCAAGATGGAGCTCAAGGAGGGCATCGGCGTGGGCGACACCGAGCTCGGCACCGGCGAGACCATGTTCGAGGCGAAGGCATGACGGCCGCCGGCGCCGGCACTGCCCCGGCCGCCCAGCGACGGCCAGGACGGTGCGCTCCTGAGCGCGCGCAACGTCTCGAAGATCTTCGGCGGCCTGGTTGCCGTCGAGGATGTGACGTTCGAGATTCCGGAGCGCTCGATCGTGTCGATCATCGGCCCCAACGGCGCCGGCAAGACGACCTTCTTCAACATGCTCACCGGCCTCTACAAGCCGAGCTACGGCAGCATCTCGTTCGCCGGGCGCAACATCACCGGGCGCCGGCCCGACCGGATCATGAAGGACGGGATGGCGCGCACGTTCCAGAACATCCGCCTGTTCGGAACCATGTCCGCGCTCGAGAACGTCATGGTCGGCCAGCACGCCCGCATGGGCGCCGGCCTGTTCGGCTCGATCCTCCGCGTCCCGCGCGTCGGCAGGGAGGAGCGCGCGGTAATGGACAAGGCGCACGAAGTGCTGAGCTACGTCGGCATCAGCGAGGACCACCACGACACCCTGTCGGTGAGCCTCTCCTACGGGGAGCAGCGCCGGCTCGAGATCGCCCGCGCGCTGGCGTCGGATCCGAAGCTGTTGCTGCTCGACGAGCCCACGGCCGGCATGAACCCCCAGGAGTCGGCCGAGCTGACCGACTTCATGAACAAGGTGCGGGACGAGCGAGGGCTCACGATCCTGCTCATCGAGCACGACATGCAGGTCGTGATGGGCGTGTCCGAGCGGATCACGGTCCTCGATCACGGTTTGAAGATCGCGGAGGGCAGCCCCGAGCAGGTGCGCGAGAACCCACGCGTGATCGAGGCCTATCTCGGCAAGCAGGGGGCTGCCGAGGCGGAGGCCGGCGCGGCAAAGCGCGCACAGTCCGAGGAGTCCGGGCAGGGCGGCCAGTCCGGGCAGGGGGGAGAGACCTGATGGCCCTGCTCGAGGTCACCGACATGCACACGTACTACGGCAACATCGAGGCCCTCAAGGGCATCTCGGTGACCGTCGAGGAGGGCGAGGTAGTGACGCTCATCGGCTCGAACGGCGCCGGCAAGTCGACGACGCTGCGCTCGATCTCAGGGCTCACGCCTCCGCGCCAGGGGACGATCAAGTTCGACGGCCAGGAGATCGGCGAGGTGCCGCCGCAGGAGATCGTCCAGATGGGGATCTCGCAGTCGCCCGAGGGGCGGCACGTGTTCCCGCGCATGACCGTGCGCGAGAACCTCGAGCTCGGCGCCTATCTACGCAAGGACAAGGACGGCATCGGGAGCGACCTCGACCGCGTCTACGACCTCTTCCCGCGCCTCAAGGAGCGCGAGAAGCAGAAGGGCGGCACGATGTCCGGCGGCGAGCAGCAGATGCTCGCGATCGGCCGCGCGCTGATGGCGAATCCCAAGCTGCTCCTGCTCGACGAGCCCTCGATGGGGATCGCACCGATCCTCGTGGAGCGGATCTACGAGACGATCGCGGAGATCAACCGCCAGGGGACCACGATCCTGCTCGTCGAGCAGAACGCGAACTACGCGCTCGACGTCTCCAAGCGCGGCTACGTGCTCGAGACCGGGAAGGTCGCGCTCGAGGACAAGTCGAGCGAGCTGCGGACCAACCCCGAGGTCCAGAAGGCATACCTCGGAGCATGATGGGACTGCTCGCGGTCATCGGCGCCACGGCTCTCTGGCTCACGTACCTGTGGCTGGCCGCGGCGATCGTCGCCTCGTACCTCTCCGCCCGCAAGGGCTACGGCGAGAAACTCGGCCTGGCATTCGGGCTGCTGCTGTCTGTGATCGCGGTGGTCATCTGGTTGCTGTGGCCGGCGAAGGCCGACTCGCGCTGGAAGCTGCAGGGGCCCTTCGGGAGCGGTGGCAAGACCGTGGCGGAGCTGCGCGCGGAGCAGCAGGCCGTGCGCGGGGAGGGCGACGGCTAGGACCGCGCTAGGCGCGGCCGGTCGCGTCGCGTAGCGCGTCCTCGAGCACCGGCCGCCTGAACTCGTAGCCGAGCTCCTGCAGGCGCGCCGGCACCGCGCGCTGCCCCGTCGTGACGACCCAGGCCATCTCGCCGTAGAGGGTCTTGACGGCGAGGGCCGGCACGGGGGCGAACGCGGGCCGGTGCAACACGCGTCCGAGCGCCTGCGAGAACTCCTTGTTCGTCACAGGCTCCGGCGCGGTCACGTTGAGCGGGCCGCGCGCCTCGGGGTTGTCGAGGCCGAACAGGAGCGCTCCCACCACGTCGTCGAAGTGAACCCAGGGCACGAACTGTGCACCGCCGGCCACCGGCCCGCCGATGCCGAGCTTGAAGAACGGCAGCATCTTCTCGAGCGCCCCGCCGGACTCGGATAGGACGACGCCGGTGCGCGTGACCACCACGCGCACGCCGAGCTCCTCGGCCGTGCGAGCCTCCGCCTCCCAGTCGGCTACCAGCCGCGCTAGGAAGTCGCTCCCGGCCGGTTCGGATTCCCCGAGGCGCTCGTCCCCGCGGGCTCCGTACCAGCCGCTGGCGGACTGCGAGACCAGCACACGCGGCCGCTCGGCCTCGGGCAGCTCGGCCAGCGCCGCGACCAGGTTGCGGGTCGTGAGGATGCGCGAGTCGCGGATCTCCCGCTTGGCCTCGTCGCTCCAGCGCTGCGCAAGGCTCTCGCCGAGCAGGTTGACGACGGCGTCGCGGCCGCGCAGCGCGTCGAGCGGCGGCGGCTCGGCCTTCGGCGCCCTCCACTCCGTGGCCTCGATGCCCAGCGAGCCGGCTGCGCGGGCCGCGTTTCGTGACAGGGCGGTCGGCTCGTCGCCGCGGGCGCGGAGCTCGCGGACCAGGGCGCTGCCGATCATCCCCGTCGCGCCGGTCAGCGCTACCCGCATCAGCCGAGGGCGGCGCGCTCCACGGTCGCGTCGTCGGGATCGACGAGGACGTCGCCCGAGCGCGCCGCAACGTCCGCCACGGCACTCGCCACCGCCGTGCCGACGTCGCGGTTGAACACGCTCGGGACGATGTAGTCCTCCTCGAGCTCGTCGTCAGCGATGACACGCGCGATGCCCTGGGCGGCGGCCAGCTTCATCTCCTCGGTGATCGCGATCGCGCGCGCGTCGAGAGCCCCCCGGAACACGCCCGGGAAGGCCAGCACGTTGTTGATCTGGTTCGGATAGTCGGAGCGGCCGGTGGCCATGACGCGCACGTGGGCCGCCGCCTCCTCCGGGCGGACCTCGGGGTTCGGGTTCGCCATCGCGAACACGAACGGATCGGGGTTCATCTTCTCGAGGTCGGAGGCCTGGATGATGCCCGGACCGGACAGTCCGACGAACAGGTCGGTGCCCTCGATCACCTCGCGGGGCTGGCCGTCCCGCCGGCCGGAGTTCGTGTTCTCCGCAAGCCAGCGCTTGGGCGAGTTCATCGAGCCGGCCTCGTAGTCGTCGCGCCCGGTGTGGATGGCGCCGAAGCGGTCGCAGGCGACGATCGAGCTCACACCCGCGTCCGTGAGGATCTTCGCCACCGCCACCCCGGCGGCGCCGGCTCCGACCATCACCACCTCGAGGTCCTCCATCCGCCGTCCGGTCAGCCGGCAGGCGTTTATCAGCGCCGCCAGGGTCACGATCGCGGTTCCGTGCTGGTCGTCGTGGAAGACCGGGATGTCGAGCGCCTGCTGCAGACGCTGCTCGATCTCGAAGCAGCGCGGTGAGGAGATGTCCTCGAGATTGATCCCGCCGAACGTCGGCGAGATGCGGACTACCGTCTCGACGATCTCGTCGACGTCCGTGGTGGCGAGGCAGATCGGGAAGGCATCGACGTCGGCGAACTCCTTGAAGAGCATCGCCTTGCCCTCCATCACGGGCATGGCGGCCTCGGGGCCGATGTCGCCGAGCCCGAGGACGGCGGTCCCGTCAGAGACCACCGCGACGGTGTTGGCCTTGATCGTGTACTTGAAAGCCTTCTGGCGGTTCTCGGAGATCGCCGTGCATACGCGCGCGACACCGGGCGTGTACGCCATCGAGAGGTCGTCGCGCGTTTTGACCGGCATGTTCAGGCCCGTGTGGATCTTCCCGCGCCGGTGCACCTCGAAGGTGCGATCGGTGATCTCGACGAGCTCGGCGCCACGCACTGCCTGGACCGCACTGATCACCTCGCCGCGGTGGTCGACGCCCGAGCACTCGACGGTGATCTCGCGCAGCGTGCGATCGGCGCTCGTCTCGACCGTGTCAACCGCGACGATCGAGCCCCCGGCGCGCGTGATCGCGCTCGTCACGCGGCTGAGCGCCCCAGCGGCCCTGTGCGGCAGCGCGACCCTCAGCGTGAGCGAGAACTGTGCGGACGGGGCGGGCAAGAGGGCCGATGATACGGCCGGGTCGCCTCGGTAGGGTGGAGCCGTGGCCGACGAAACACCCCGTGAGCTGTTCCTGATCGACGGCAACAGCCTCGTCTATCGGGCGTTCTTCGCCCTGCCCGAGTCGATTTCCACGTCCAAGGGGCAGCCCACGAACGCGATCTTCGGGTTCGCCTCGATGCTCGTGAAGATCATCTCCGACTACGGCGCGAAGCCGACCATCGTGGTCTGGGATGCCGGCATGTCCGGTCGCGACGAGGTGTACGAGGAGTACAAGGCGGGGCGCCGCGAACGACCCGACCTGCTCGGCGAGCAGTGGCCGCACCTGCACCCGCTGGTCGACGCCTTCGGCTACCAGAACCTGAAGGTGCCGGGCTGGGAGGCCGACGACGTGATCGCCACGCTCGCCGGCCGCGCGCACGAGAAGGGCATCGAGGTGATGATCGTCACCGGCGACCGCGACCTCTTCCAGCTCATCGAGCCCGGCGTGCAGGTGATGGCCACGAGCAGGGGAATCACCGACACCAAGATCTACGACCGCGACGCCGTGGTCGACCGCTACGGGATCCCTCCGGAGCTGATCCCCGACTTCGTCGGCCTCAAGGGCGATACCTCGGACAACATCCCGGGTGTTCCCGGGATCGGCGACAAGACGGCGTCGCAGCTGCTCCAGGAGTACGGCGACCTCGAGGGCGTGCTCACGAGCATCGACAGCATCTCAGGCGCCAAGCGCAAACAGAACCTGACCGAGCACGCCGAGGATGCGCGGGTCTCCAAGGTGCTCGCCACCGCCAACCGGGAGATCGATGTCGACATCGACCTCGACCACCTGGTCGCGCGCGAGCCGGACCGCTCGCGCCTGCGCGAGACGTTCCGCGAGTTCGAGCTGCGGGCCCCGCTCGAACGGCTCGAGGAGGCGCTCGGCGAAGGGGGCGCCGCTCCCGCGGAGCGCGTCGAGGAGCTGATTCGCGTGACCGCGCGCGAGGTGCCGGTGGCCGACCTGGGGGCCCTCGACGGCGAGCTCGTGGCGGTTGCGGCGCTTCGTCCGGGTGAGCAGCCCGCGGATGCAGCGGTTTCACCAGCCGAGCCCGACGATCCTGATGCCGAGCTCGAGGCCGAGGAGGCTGCGCTCGCGGCTGCCGTCGGCGAGGAGGCGGTCGTGGCGATGGCCGAGCCGGCCACACCCGCGGGCGGCCCCGCCCAGGGCTCGTTCGACCTCGAGGCCGCCGCCCGCGGCCCACTGACGGTGGCGGCCTGGGCCGGGGACGAGGTGCTCGTGGCCGAGGCCGAGACGCTGGCGGCGTTCACGCTCGCCCGCGGCGAGCGCCCACTCGTCGCGCATGACTGGAAGACGATCGCGATGGCCGACGATCCCTCCGCCGCCCCGCCGCTCGAGCACGACACCATGGTCGCCGCCTACCTGATCGACCCGGCGCGGCGCGGCTATCCGCTCGACGAGCTCGCCACCGAGTCCGGCGTGGGAGCGGCGGTCGAGGGGGCGGACGGCGTGGCCGAACGGGCGGTGCTCACCCGCGTGCTCGCTGAGCGCCAGCTCGCGCGCCTCGAGGAGGACGGGCTGACGCGACTCTTCCGCGAGATCGAGCTGCCGCTCGTCGACGTGCTCGTGGAGCTCGAGCGGGCGGGCGTCAAGATCGACGTCGGGCGGCTCCAGGAGATCAACCGCCGCTTCGGCGCCCGCGCCGACGAGCTCGAGCGGCGGGTCTGGGAGCTGGCCGGGGAGGAGTTCACGATTGGCTCTCCGCAGCAGCTCGCGCACGTGCTCTTCGACAAGCTCAAGCTGTCGAAGAAGCGTCGCGGCAAGACCGGCTTCTCGACCGACGCCCGTGTCCTCCAGGCGATCCGCCACGAGCACGAGATCATCCCGGCGATCGAGGAGTGGCGCGAGGTCACGAAGCTCAAGTCGACCTACCTGGACGCGTTCCCGGACCTGATCGGCACGGACGGGAGGCTGCATACCACGTTCAATCAGACGGCCACGACGACGGGGCGGCTCTCGAGCACGAACCCGAACCTCCAGAACATCCCGATCCGCAGCGAGCAGGGCCGCGAGATCCGCGCCTGCTTCGTCGCCGAGCAGGGCTGCCGGCTGCTGTCCGCCGACTACTCGCAGGTGGAGCTGCGGCTGCTCGCCCATATCGCCGACGAACCGGTGCTGAAGGAGATCTTCCGGCGCGGCGAGGACGTCCACACCGCCACGGCCGAGGCGATCCTCGGCGGCAAGACGGATCCCGGCACGCGCTCCAAGGCCAAGATGGTCAACTACGGGATCGTCTACGGGCTGTCCGCGTACGGCCTCGCCGACCGGCTGCAGATCCCGCAGGAGGAGGCGCAGCAGTTCATCGACGCCTACCTCGAGCGCTTCCCGAAGGTGAAGCAGTTCATCGACAGGACGATCGCCGAGGCAACCACCGACGGCTACGTGAGCACTCTCTTCGGCCGCATCCGGCGCGTCCCCGAGCTGCGCTCGGGCCAGTTCCAGACGCGCTCGCTCGGCGAGCGCCTGGCCGTGAACATGGTCATCCAGGGCACTGCGGCGGACATCATCAAGGTGGCGATGGTGCGCTGCCGCGACGAGCTCCGGGCCGCCGGGCTCGACACGCGGCTGGTGCTCCAGATCCACGACGAGCTTCTGTTCGAGGGACCCGAGGCGGAGGTGCAGCGAGCATCGGAGATCGTCCGCCGCGAGATGGCCGAGGCCTTCGAGATGGACCCGCCGCTCGAGGTGGACGTGGGCTCGGGCGAGAACTGGCTCGACGCCAAGTGAGCAAGGACGTCGCGCTCCTGGCCACGGTCGCGGCGGGGGGCGTGGTCGCGTTGCAGGCGCCGGCCAACAATGTCCTCTCCGACCATCTCGGCCACTTCGGCGCCGCCGTCGTGAGCTTCGTGGTCGGGCTGGCGTGCATCCTCGTGGTGACCTTCGTGTTCGCCGGCGGGATCACGGCGGAGGGCGCTGCGCCTCCCTGGTACTACTGGGTCCTCGGCGGAATCGGCGGTGCCGTGATCGTCGTCGTCTCGCTGATCGCCGTCCGCGAGCTGGGGGCGGGCGGGGTCACGGCGGCGACCATCGCCGGGCAGCTCACCCTGTCGGTGGTGATCGACCGCATGGGCGTGCTCGGCCTCGACGAGCGCGCGATCACCTGGGAGAAGCTGCTTGGGGTGGGCCTGCTCGCGCTCGGCACGCTGCTGATCGTGCGCGAATAGGGGCCGCGCCCGGGCAAACGCTTATCCCGGCAGCTTCGTCCCGGCGGTCGTCGGGGTCGATGCGCTCGCCGCGCGCCGTCTCGAGCGCCGCGCGCGCCCAGAGCATGTGCCGCACCGCCGGCGGCCGCTCGCCGCGGTGGAAGGACCTCGTCAGCCTCGTCAGCTCGAGGTCGGCCACCGTGAGGCGGCTGTGCTGGCGGAGGTGCTCCGACCAGGAGTCGACGACGAACGCCTCGAGGTAGCAGCCGGGCCGCTCGAGGTCCGCGTACAGGTTCCAGCGGAACGCGCCGTCGCGGCGGCGAATCCGGCCGAGCTCCTCCATCGCCGGCACGAAACGCTCGGCGTCGGCCGGGTCGACCTCGTACTCGACCGTGATCAGCACCGGCCCGTCGTCCGGCTGCGGTTCGATGTCCACGTTGGGGTCGGACCAAACGCCGGCCGGCGTCAGGTCGCTGCTCTCGGCCTCGGCGAGCGGCCAGCGGCGCGCGAGCGCCACGCCCACCACCAGTCCGGCCGCCGCGATCGTGAGCGCGGTCTCGACGTCTGCCGCGGCGGTCACGAGGCCCCAGACGAGGCTGCCGATCGCCAGTCCGCCCTGCATGACCAGCTGGAACGCCGCGAGCGTGCGCGCGCGAACCCAGCCCGGAGCCACGCGTTGCGCGGCCGTGTTGAGCGAGGACAGGACCGTCAGCCAGCAGGCGCCCGTCAGCAGCAGGGTGACCGCCACGAGTTCCGCCCACGGGATGTATGCGAGGGCGACCAGGCCGCCCGCCAGGCCCAGGCTCGCCAGCGCGATCATGTGGTCGAAGGCAAGGCGCCGGCGCAGGCGCGGGAGCATGGTCGCGCCGAGGATCGCCCCGGTGCCGACGCACCCCATCAGCAGGCCGAAGCTGCTGTCCGACAGCCCGAGCCGCCCGAGCGCCGCCACCGGGAGGAGCGCCCACAGCGCGCTGGCCGACACCGAGAAGGCCGCGCCGCGCAGCAGCACGGTGCGCACCGGAGGCGAGAAGCGGACGAACCGGACGCCGGCCCGGACGGCGGGGGCGAAGCGCTCGCCGGATGCGCGAACCGGCCCGGGCGGCCGCACGCGCAGCAGCACGAGCCCGACGATCACGACGAGCAGGCCGGCCTCGACGGCGAACAGCGCACCCGCGCTCAGCGCGGCGATGATCAGGCCCGCCAGTGCGGGGCCGATTGCGCGCGCGAGGTTGATCGCCACGCCGTTGAGCGCCACGGCCGCCGGCAGCTCGGCGCGCGGCACGAAGTCCTGGGTCAGGGCCTGGTAGATCACGAAGGTGCTCGCCATGCCCGCGCCTAGCGCGAACGTGAGCCCGAGTGCGAGTCCCGGCGTGATCACGTCGGCGAGCGTCAGCGCCGCGAGCGCCGCAACCGAGATGAGCATCCAGCCCTGAGAGGCGACGGCAAAGCGCCTTCGGTCGACGATGTCGGCCACCGACCCCATGACGAGCGCCAGCAGCACGGCAGGCAGGCTGTTGGCGGTCTGGACGAGGGCGATGAGCGTGGGGGAGTCCGACAGCGCGGCGATGACCGTGACCGCCCCGACGGTGTTCATCCAGATCACGAGCTGTGAGCCCGCGAGCGCCGTCCAGGCGGCACGGAAGCCGGGCCGGCGCAGCGGCGCCAGCGCCGATTCCTCTGCCGCTGCGGCGTGCCTGGTGGGTAGGGCGGTGTCTGTCAAGGGAGCAGCCGTGCGCGAGGGCGCGGGCTCCGCCCGCGCCGGAGCGATGTCGTCGTGCGCGAGGGCGCGGGCTCGGCCCGCGCCGGAGCGATGTCATTCAGGCTGCAAACGTATGCATAATGCTCGTCGATGGCCACTCAGAACGTGAGAGCCGGCGCAGCGGTGACGCTGCGAGACGTGGCTCGCGTGGCGGGCGTCCACCCTGCGACTGTGTCCCGGGCGCTCAACGAGGAGACGCGCTCGCTGGTGAACGAGGACACTGCGAGGCGGGTGCTCAAGGCGGCCGAGGAGCTCGGTTACCGGCCCAATCCGATCGCCCGCGGGCTGAAGACCAACCGCTCGTACACGATCGGCGTGCTGATCCCTGACCTGACCAACCCGCTTTTCCCACCGATCCTGCGCGGCATCGAGGACCGACTCGAGACGGCCGGGTACACGCCCCTGACGGCCAACACCGACAACGATCCCGAGCGCGAGCTGCTCGACTCGCAGACGATGCGGGCCCGGCAGGTCGACGGAATCATCGCGGCGACCGCGCGCCGCGACCACCGCCTCCACGACGCGCTGCTCGAAGCCGGCATCGAGCTCGTGCTCGTGAACAGGCGCCAGGTGGAGCTCCCAGTGAGCGCGGCCACGGCGGACGACCGGATGGGCATGCGGCTGTCCGTGGAGCACCTGCTCTCCCTCGGGCACACCCGCATCGCACATCTGGCGGGGCCGCTCGACTACTCGACCGGCCTGGATCGCCACGAGAGCTTTCACGAGGCGATGCGCGGGGCCGGGCTCGAGCCGGATCCCGAGCTCGTCCTGGTGGCCGAGGCGTTCACGGAATCGGAGGGCGCCCGCCTCTGCGAACAGCTCATCGCGGACGGGCGCCAGTTCACCGCGGTCGCCGCGGCAAACGACCTGCTCGCACTCGGCTGCTACGACGTGTTTGCCGAGCGCGGCGTGCGCTGCCCGGAAGAGATCTCGGTGGTCGGCTTCAACGACATGCCGTTCGCGGCGCGCTTCAACCCGCCGCTCACGACGATCCACATCCCGCACTACGAGATCGGCAAGGCCGCGGCACAGCTCATGCTCGAGCGCCTGCAGGACGGCGACTCCACGCCGCGCGAGATCCGCCTCGAGCCGAGCCTGGTCGTACGCGAGCTCGACCGCCGCTCCGGCACCGGCGGGGCGTAAATGACTCTTAACAGCCCCTGCCTTGACGACCGCGACGGCGCGCGAGTACGATCGCAAACGATTGCACCGCAAACGATTGCAGGAAGCCGGAGCGGGCACGCCCGCTAGGGGAGGAGCGGCTCTGGGCGAGGAGCAGCAAGCGGAGGATCTGCCCGGCGGCACGCGCGGGACGATCTCGGTGACCGACGCCGTCAAGCAGTTCGAGGGCGGTGTCCTCGCAGTCGACCACGTCAGCTTCGAGGCGACCCCCGGTGAGTTCGTCTCGATCGTTGGGCCGAGCGGGTGCGGCAAGTCCACGTTGCTGCGCCTCATCGCGGGCCTCATCCCGCTGAGCGCCGGCAGCATCGCGGTGAACGGCCTCGAGGTCACGGAACCCAGGCAGGACGTTGCGCTCATGTTCCAGCGCCCGACGCTGCTGCCGTGGCGCACCGCGCTGCAGAACGCACTGCTCCCGCCGAAGCTGGGGCACAGGCTCGACGACGACGCCGAGCGCCAGGCGTACGAGTTGCTGGATCTGGTTGGCCTCGGCGGCTTCGAGCACACGTACCCGCGCCACCTCTCCGGCGGCATGCAGCAGCGTGTGGCGCTTGCCCGCCTGCTCATGGTCGGGGTCGAGGTGCTCCTGCTCGACGAGCCCTTCGCGGCCGTCGACCAGCTGACCCGCGAGCGCTTGAACCTGGAGCTGCTGCGCGTCCACGAGCGGATGTCGGCCACGGCGTTGCTCGTGACCCACAACATCCAGGAGGCCATCCTGCTTGCCGACCGGGTGATCGTGATGACGCCGAGGCCGGGTCGCGTCGCCGACGTCATCAACGTCCCGTTCGAGCGGCCGCGCGCCCAGGAGATGGTTGCCGAGCCTGGATTCCAGGAGCTCGTGCTGAGGGCCTACCGTGGGTTGCAGGTTCCGGTCTCGAACGAGGCCGAAGACCTGAGGGCGGGGGTCAGTGACGCGTAAGGTCCTGCACGCGCTCTCGCCCGCCCGCCTGGCTCGCCGGCTGTGGCCACCGCTTCTGTTCCTGGCGATCCTGATCGGGCTCTGGGAGCTCGCGCTGGCGGTCGACTACGTGTCCGAGAGCATCCTGCCGCACCCGAAGGACATCGTGGTGTCGTTCTGGGAGCTCATAAGGAGCGACTTCGTCTGGGACGACATCGGCGCGACGCTGTGGGAGGCGGTGGCCGGGTTCTTCCTCGGCTCCGCGCTCGGCCTGGCGCTCGCGATTCCCTCGGGCCTCTCGCCCACCATGCGGCAGATGCTCGGTCCGTACGCGGTGGCGCTGCAGGTGACGCCGCGGATCGCGATTGCGCCGCTGATCATCGCGTGGGCCGGCTTCGGATACAGCTCGAAGATCTGGATCGCGGCGATCATCGCGTTCTTCCCCGTCTATGTGAACGCGCTGACCGGCATCATCACGGTGGACGAGGACGCGCGCGAGATGTTCCGCTCGCTCGGCGCCAGCAGGTGGCAGACCTTCATGCACCTGATGGTCCCCGGCTCGCTGCCGGTCATGTTCGCCGGACTGAAGACAGCGGCGGGCCTGTCACTCGTCGGAGCGGTGGTGGGCGAGTTCATCTCGGCTGAACGCGGTCTCGGCGTGCTCGTCCAGCAGTTCTCGAGCCAGCTCGCGATCGCCGACGCGTTCGCCGTGATCCTGATGCTGATGTTCCTCGGGCTGCTGCTGTACGGCGCGATGGAATGGCTCGAGCGAACCACGGTCTTCTGGCTTCACGATGGCCGGCTCGCGGCGCGGTCGCGACGCCGCGCCGCGCGAGCCGAAAAGAAGTTGGCGCGCGAGGGACGCGTGCCTTCGGGGCCGCGTCCGACGCTGGTGGGGCGACGTTGAAGCGGCAGCAAATGCATGGGCTCAGAACGAGGAGGGTGACGGGAGTGTTCAGCTTCAAGGCTGTACCGGCCGTACTGGCCGTCGCGGCGCTGGCCGTTGGCGCGGGCTGCGGCGATGACGATGACGACGGCGGCGGCGGTGGAGGCGGCGGCGACGGCGGCGGGACCCAGGAGATCGTCTACAACCTGCCCACACCGCCCTCGGTCTTGTTCTATCCCGCGCTCGTTGCCGAGGAGCTCGGCTTCTTCGAGGAGGAGGGGGTGAGTCCGGATCTGGCGCCGGCGGCTGAGGAGATCTCCGCCACGGCGTTCCTGGACAACGGCGACGCGGACGTCTCGTTCGCGGACGTGGACGAGATCATCCTCGCCCGCTCAAAGGGCGGCGAGCACGAGGCGATCTTCAGCCCGCAGCACACGAACACCGCCGGGATCGTCGTGCCCGAGGACAGCGACATCCAGGACATCTCGGGCGTCGCCGGCCAGAAAGTCGGGCTCGAGTCGGAGGAGAGCACCCGCTTCCTCGATGCGATGCTCGACTCCGCCGGCGTCCCGAAGGACGACGTGGAGACCGCGGTCGTCGGGACCAGCGGCGCGCTCGTCGCAAAGACGTTCGAGGACGGGGAGATCCAGGCCTACGTCGGCAATGCCTCGGACTTCACGGCGCTGTCCGCGAACGGCGTGGCGCTGCGGAACATCACGCCTGAGGACGTGGGACAGATCGACGGCAACCCGCTGGCGACCCTTCCCGGCACGCTGGACGAAAAGCGCGACGCGATCGTCGGCTTCCTTCGTGCGTGGGCGAAGGCTCAGCACGTGGGCCAGGTGAACCGCGAGGTCGTCGAGCAGATCGCACGCGAGAAGGTGCCGGCCGAGTGGCGCAACGAGGCGAGCGGCGAGGCCGCGCTCGATCTGGCGATCGAGCTCATGAAGCCGGACGATCCCGACCGGATCGGTGACCTGCGCCCCGACGTGTGGGAGACCGGCCAGGATGTGCTCGTGCGCTCGGGCGTGATCGAGGAGGGCGACAAGATCGACGTTCAGGAGGCCCTCAACGACGAGCTGATCACCGAGATCAACGATTGGGACCGGGCTGAGGTCGAGGCGGCTGCGGAGGAGTACGCCGGGGGGTCGTAGGGGGAGGCGTCCGGCAGCGGGAGCCCGGCCGGCGACGGCCGGGCTCCGCCGCTGCCGGCGGGCTCGGCGACCTGCTTGACAAGCATCTCGGCGCGGCGATAGGCTGCACACGATTGCAGCAAACGTTTGCAGGGCTGCCCAACAGGCGGAGGAGGGCACATGCAGAAGCTTCGTTGGCTCGGTCTCGTACTGCTGGCCGTGGCCATTCTCGTAGCGGCCGGCTGCGGTGACGATGACGACGACGGCGGGGGCGGAGGCGGAGGGCGGAGAAGCCAGTGGTGAGCCGGTCAAGGTCGGCGCCTCGCTGCCGCTGACCGGAGAGTTCGCGGAGCCCGGCAAGGCGGCAAAGCAGGGCTACGAGGTCTGGGAGGCAATGGTCAACGAGCAGGGCGGCCTCATCGACGGGCGCCCGGTGGAGATGGTCATCAAGGACGACCAGAGCAACCAGAACACGATCGTGGCCGACTACAACGCCCTGATCAGCCGCGACCAGGTGGACCTTCTGCTTGGGACCTTCTCCTCGCTGCTGAACCTGCCGGCGTCCGCGGTGGCCGAGCGCAACCGAATGCTCTACGTCGAGCCGGCCGGCGGCGCGCCGGAGCTGTTCGATCGCGGCTTCAAGTACCTCTTCTTCGCGCAGCAGGCGACGGCCGACAAGCAGGGTGAGGTCTGGGCGAACTACATCGCCGAGCTGCCCGAGGGAGAGCGCCCGAAGACGGCCGCCTACCCGACGCTCGACGACCCGTTCGCGCAGCCGACCTCCGAGGGAATCGAGGCGATCCTCAAGCCGGCCGGGCATCGAGACGGTCTATCGCGAGACGTACACGATCGACAACCCCAACCTCGACGGCATCGCGAACGCGCTCAAGTCGAGGAACCCGGACCTCGTCGTGCACGGCGCGACCTTCGAGGACGGGGTGGGCATGGTCCGCGCGCTTCGGAAGGCCGACTTCACGCCGAAGATGCTCTATCAGACGACCGCCCCGTCGCTCGGGGACCAGTACTCCGGTGCGATCGGCAAGGAGACGACCGAGGGCATCTTCTACGGGGTGAGCCACTCGAAGGAGGCGGCGACGCCGGGCAACCAGGAGTTCGTCGCGAAGTACCGCGAGATGTTCGGCGGCACCGAGGTGCCGGAGGACGCGGCCGACGCGTACGCGACGGCGCAGGTACTTCAGGCGGCAGTGGACGGGGTGGGCACGATCGACCGCGACCGCCAGCTCGAGCTCGCCGACTGGCTGCGCGAGAACACGGTCGACACGATCCTCGGCCCGCTGAGCTGGGACGAGCAGGGCCGCCCGGAGGGCGAGTTCCTCGTCGGCCAGTGGCAGAGCGGCGTCCCGGAGATCATCCTGCCTGAGGATGCCGCCACCTCGGACAAGATCATCCCGGGATGGCAGCCGGACGGCGCCGGGTAACAGGACGGGGGTAGGCAATACCGCGCGGAGCCTTCGTTCTGGCTCCGCGCGGAGCCGCCCAGACAGGCGCGACCAGTGACCGAGTTCCTTCAGGCGCTCATTCTCGGCCTCCTCATCGGCGGCGTGTATGCGCTGCTCGCGTCGGGCCTCACGCTGATCTTCGGCGTGATGAACGTGATCAACATCGCCCAGGGGGCGTTTCTCATCCTCGCCGCCTTCGTCACCTGGTCGCTCTGGCGCGCGATCGGGCTTGACCCGCTGGCGGCGATCGTCGTGCTGACGCCGCTCATGTTCGCCTTCGGCTGGCTTCTCTACAACGCCACGATCCGGCCGATACGAAGGGCGCCGCCCGCTGCCTCGGTGCTGCTGACGTTCGGGCTGGCGCTGTTCCTCGAGGGCATCATGGGCGTGATCTGGGGCAACACGTCCCACTCGGTCCGTCCGGGCTACTTCACCGAGAGCTTCCAGATCGGCGAGCTCTTCCTCCCGAAGGCGCAGGTGTACGGCGGGCTTGTCGCGATCGTGGTGCTGACCTCGCTCTACCTGGTACTCACCCGCAGCTGGCTCGGGCGCGCGATCCGCGCGAGCGCGGTTAACCCGCAGGGAGCCGAGCTCGTCGGCGTGAACGTGGCCTCGGTGGCCGCGCTCACCTTTGCGATCGGCGTTGCCAGCGCCGGGGCCGGCGGGGCTATCGCAAGCGTGCTCTACCCGTTCCTGCCGGGCTCCCACTACCAGTGGATCGCGCGGCTGCTCGGCATCATCGTCCTGGGAGGGATGGGGAGCCTGCCGGGCGCGGTAATCGGCGCGCTCTGCCTGGGCGTGGCCGAGCTCATGACGGTCACCTACATCGGTCCGGAGTGGGCAACCGGCGTGCCCTACGTGTTCGTGTTCATCGTGCTGCTGCTGAGGCCGCAGGGCCTCATGGGCACGCGGCTGCGCCAGGACGTGGCCACCACATGACGGACGTGGGGACCACCGCGGTCGCGGAGGGGACGCTCAAGGGCGGGGGCGGCCCGCCTGCGCGCGCACCGTCGAAGGCGCTGCGCTCGCCCTGGACGGCGCTGATAGCCCTGGCGATCCTGCTCGTCGCCGTCTTCCCGGTCCTCTCCGACGACCTCTACTACCAGAACATGTTCATCCTCTCGATGGTCTTCGCCATCGGGGCGGTGGGGCTGAACATCATCACCGGCTACGCCGGCTACGTCTCCCTCGGCCAAGGCGCGTTCGTCGGGCTCGGCGCCTACACGGTCGGCATCTGCGTCACTGACATCGGCGGCTCGCCGTGGGTCTGGGTTCCGGTCGCCGGCCTGGTCGCCGCCGCGGTGGCGGCGCTGCTCGGCGTGGTGGCGATGCGCGCCCGCGGCCACGCGTTCGTGATCCTGACGATCGCGTTCCTGTTCCTGGTGCAGCTGCTCGCGACCAACTGGGACGAGCTGACGAACGGCACAGGCGGCATCACGCTGCCGATTCCGACCTGGAGCGTCGAGTACCAGTACTGGCCCTTCTACTACTCGCTGATGGGCCTGCTCGCCGTGTCGCTCCTGGCCTCGTGGTGGATCCGGCGCAACAAGTTCGGGATGGGCCTGATCGCGATCCGCGAGGACGAGGACAAGGCGGCTACGGTGGGCGTGAGCACGCCGACCTACAAGATCCTCGCGTTCGCCGCCAGCGCCGTGTTCGTGGGGATGGCCGGCGGCATCTACGGCTACTACATCAGCTTCATCGACCCGCTCGGGATGTTCAACATCCTGCTCAGCGTCCAGATCATCCTGTCGCTGCTGCTCGGCGGACGGGCGACGCTCTGGGGCCCGGTGCTCGGCGCGTTCATCATCGAGTGGCTCAACGAGACCAGCAACAACGAGTTCGGCGGAGGCAACGCGCGGCTGCTGATCTTCGGGGGCCTGCTCGCCCTCGTGGTGCTGTTCCTGCCCAACGGGATCATCCCCACGGCGGGCGGCTGGATCGAGCGCTGGCGTACGCGCGGCAAGGCCGGGCTCGCGGGAGAGCGGCTGACCGGCATCGATCTGCGCGAGCGTGCGGCGCCGGTGCCCGCGGCGCCTCCGGCCTCGGCCAGAGCGCTGCTCGAGGTCAAGGGCCTCGCGAAGAGCTTCGGCGGCGTGCGTGCCGTCGAGGACGCCTCCTTCGCCGTGCCGGAGGGTTCGATCACGGCGCTGATCGGTCCGAACGGCTCGGGAAAGACGACCGTCTTCAACCTGATCGGCGGCACGATGGCGCCCGACGCCGGGGAGGTTTGGTTCGACGGGCGGCGGATCGACCGCAAGCCGCCATGGAAGCGCGCACACCTCGGCATCGGCCGGACCTTCCAGATCACCCGGCTGTTCGGCGACATGACCGTGCTCGAGAACGTCGTGGCGCCGCTGCGCGAATTCCACCTCGGGCTGCTGGGGGCGGACGCCGTCTCGGGCCCCGAGGCGCGGCGCGCCGAGGAGCTGCTCGACTTCGTGGGCATGCGCAAGTACCGCGACGTGCGGGCGTCCGCGCTCTCCTACGGCCAGCAGAAGCTCCTCGAGCTGGCCCAGATCCTGATGCTGGACCCGAAGCTGATCATGCTCGACGAGCCGGCCGGTGGCATCAACCCGACGCTGATCGAGCGAATCGGCGAGACGATCCGCGAGCTGAACTCGCGCGGCAAGACGTTCCTGATCGTCGAGCACAACATGCCGTTCGTGCTCGGCCTGTGCAACCCGGTCCTGGTGCTCGCGCGCGGGCGCACGATCGCGAGCGGTTCCCCCGCTGAGGTCCAGCACGACCCCGACGTCCTCGACGCGTATCTCGGCGAGGACTTCCGTCTCGAGCAGCCGGTGGGGGCATGAGGTGCTGAAGCTGACCGATGTGTACGCCGGCTACGGCGGCGGCGACGTGCTCCAGGGGGTGGAGCTCGACGTGCCGGAGGGATCGGTGTGCTGCATCGTGGGACCGAACGGCGCGGGAAAGTCCACCGTGCTGCGAGCGGTCAGCGGCCTGCTCCAGCCGCGCAAGGGCGACGTTCAGCTCGACGGTCAGTCGATCTCCGGCCTGCATCCATCGCGCATCCTCGCCCTGGGCATCTCCCAGGTGCCGCAGTCGAACGCGCTGTTCCCGGGGCTGACCGTCAAGGAGAACGTGCTGATGGGGGCATACATCCAGCGCCGCGACAAGAAGCTGCTCCAGAAGCGCTACGACTCCGTCGCGGAGCTCTTCCCGGTCATCCGGGAGCGGGCGGATGACCGCGCCGGCAACCTCTCGGGTGGCCAGCGCAGGATGGTGGAGTTCGGTCGCTCGCTGATGCTGGAGCCGAAGCTCGTCCTGCTGGATGAGCCGTCACTCGGGCTCGACCCGAAGGCGCTCAAGAACGTGTGGGAGTCGATCAAGGTGATGGTCGAGGCCGGCAAGACCGTCCTGCTCGTTGAGCAGAACGTGCGCTTCGGGCTGCGGCTCGCGAAGCAGGGGGTGGTCATGGAGAGCGGTCGTGTGCTGCTCACCGGGGAGGCCGACGCGGTCCTGAAGAACCCCGAGATGGCCGCGCTCTACTTCGGCGGGACCGTCGAGCAGGCAAAGGACCAGAAGAAGCCCGTGGCGCGGGCGTGAGCGGCGTCCTGTGGGCGACGGCATCGGGAATAGGGTTCGGCCTCTTCCAGAGCCTCAACCGGCGCGCGATCCGGGGCATCGAGGACCCGTACGTCTCGACGTTCCTCCAGCTGGCCGTGGCCACCGCGATCCTGGTGGCCGCGAGTCTCGCCTCGGAGGACCTGAGTCAGCTGGGGGACGCGAGCGGCGAGGCGATCGTGCTCTTCGCGCTCGCCGGGGTCATCCACTTCGTGCTCGGCTGGCTGCTCCTCAACGTGAGCCAGATGCGGATCGGCGCGTCACGCACGGCCCCGTTGATCACGCTCACGCCGCTGTTCGGGGTGGTGCTCGCGGCGCTGACGCTCGGGGAGTTGCCGAGCGCCGCCGCGCTCGCGGCCATAGCGCCGATCATGGTCGGGGCCTGGCTGCTCGCCAGCCGCGGCAGCGGACAGGTCGCGATCGAGCGCGACTCGATCTTCGCTTTTGGGACCGCGTTCATGTGGGCGCTCAGCGCGGTCCTGACCGTCGAGGCGCTGGAGGGACTCGACTCGCCGCTGCTCGGTGTGACGCTGGGTCTGCTCGCGGCAACGGCCGTGCTGGGCGGCGCCCTGGCCGCGCGCGGCTCCCTGGGCGCGATCCGCTCGATCGCGCGCAACACGCTGGCGCTCAAGCTGTTCGCCGCGGTGCTGGTCGCGTTCGCCACCTGGTTCCGGCTGTTGGCGCTCGGCGAGACCGACGTGGCCGTGGTGCTGGCCACGAACCTGATCGGCGTGCCGATCACGCTCGTGCTCGCCCCGATCATGGTGGGCCGGCACCTCGAGCAGGCGGACGCCCGGGTGTGGCTCGGCGGGCTGCTCGTGGTCGCGGGCGTCCTGGCGCTGATCGCGATCGAGACGTGAGCGCATGACCTTCGACGTGCACGCGCATGTGATCGTTCCGGAGATCACGGGCGACGAGCCTTGGCGCCCGCGCGTTTACAGAGACGACGCGGGAGCCCAGGTCGTGGAGATGGGGGGCAGGCAGATCCGCGCCGCCATCGCCGAATTCGTCGACATCGACGGGATCCTCGCGGCCCAGGACGAGGCGGGTGTCGATCGCGTGCTGCTGTGCCCGTGGGTGCCGCTGCTCTACTACGACGCCGACCCGCACGAGGGGCTTCGCAGGGCGCGCATTCAGAACGATGCGCTCGCCGGGCTCGTGGCCGACCATCCCGAGCGCGTGGCCGCGCTCGGGGCGCTGCCGCTCCAGGACCCGGAGCTCGCGGCCGCTGAGCTTCACGCGCTCATGGACGCCGGCGTGCTGAGAGGCGTGGAGCTGGCGGCGAGCGTCCGCGGCGTGTTCCTCGGGGACGACCGTTTCGAGCCCTTCTGGGAGGCGGCCGAGGAGACCGGCGCCCTCGTCTTCATCCATCCCACGACACGCGGCTTCGACTCGCCGGCGTTCCAGGACTACTACCTCTGGAACACGGTGGCGAACCCGCTCGAGACCGCGACCACAGCGGCGCACATGGTCGTCGCCGGCGTGATGGAGCGCCACCCCGAGTTGCGCGTGCTGCTGGCGCACGGTGGCGGCGCGCTCCTCGCGGTGCGCGGGCGCATGCGGCACGCCCACGGCTTCCAGCCGCAGGCCAGGTCGCGCCTGCGCGAGCCGCCCGAGGACTCGATCAGGCGCTTCCATTTCGACACGCTGACGCATGACGAGGCGCTGCTGCGGGCGCTGATCGACTACGCCGGGCCCGACCACGTGCTGCTCGGCTCCGACTATCCGTTCGACATGGGCGACGCCCGGCCGGTGGACACCGTGCGAGCGCTCGGGCTGGCGCCTGAGGTGGAGACGGCGATCCTCGCCGGCAATGCTGAGCGCCTTCTCGGACTCGAGCCGGTGCGCAGAGAGGAGACGATCCGATGACGCAGACCGCTGACGTCGTGGTCGCCGGGGGCGGCCACAACAGCCTGATCACGGCGGCGTACCTGGCGAAGGCCGGCTACGAATGCCTCGTCCTCGAAGCGCGCGCCATACCTGGTGGGGGCGCCGCGACCGAGCACCTGCTCGGGCCCGACTACAGGATCGACTCCTGCTCGACCGGGCACACGATCATCCGGGTCAACCCGCTCCTGACGGGCGACGAGCTCGGGCTGCACGCGGACTACGGGCTCGAGTACCTCGAGCCCGACCCGGTCGGCCACGTCGCGTTCCCGGACGGGGAGCAGCTGACGATGTGGCTCGACCTGGACCGCACCTGCGACGAGATCGCGCGCTTCTCGAGCAGGGACGCCG
Organism: uncultured Thermoleophilaceae bacterium; assembly: GCA_963757815.1. GTDB lineage: Bacteria > Actinomycetota > Thermoleophilia > Solirubrobacterales > Thermoleophilaceae > JACVRW01. Next base: position 187,355 of record CAVWSN010000030.1, read on the forward strand.
CTGCCTACCGGCGCTGCATCGGCGAGTACGACGAGGTCAAGGCGATCTTCGGCCGCGCGCGCGTGACCCCGCCCGGCTTCGGCCCCTCGCTCGAGGAGATGCTGCTCGAGCACCCGCGCGGCCCCATCTGGCTGCGGCGCAACTCGATCACGGCCTGGGACGTGATCAGGCGCGAGTTCGAGGACCGCCACGTTCGGGCGTTCATGATCTGGCAGGCCTTCCAGACGCTCGTGCCGGTGGACGCCGCGGGCTCCGGCGTCAACGCCTACTCGATCATCTTCGGCCGCCAGGGGCGCAGCTGGTCGATCCCGCGCGGCGGCTCGGGTGCGCTGACGGAGGCGCTCACGCGCTTCCTCGAGGACCACGGGTCCACCGTGCTCACGGATCGGCAGGTCTCCCGGCTCGTGCTCGAGGAGGGACGCTGCGCCGGCGTCGAGACCGACGACGGCGAGCGCTACATGGCGAGGCGCGCCGTGCTCTCGACGATCCACGTCAAGCACCTGGTGGAGATGGCGCCGCGCGACGCGTGGGGCGAGGAGTTCGTCTACGGGGTCGACACCTATGACGTCGGCATGTCCGGCATGGCGTGCTATCTCGCTACCGACGCCGCCCCCGAGTTCCAGACGGCGGACGGCGCCCGGACCGCCGTCTCGGCAGGGACGGTGGGCTGGCCGGAGGACGTGCTCGCGTTCGGACGGGCGGTGCGGGACGGGCGCCCGCACGACGAGGGTGTGCCGTGGCTGCTCGTGGCCACGCCCACGCTCGTTGATCCGGACCGGGCGCCGGCGGGCCATCACACCGTCAAGCTGCTGAGCCCGCAGACCTGGGACCTCCCGGACGGCGTCGCGAGCTGGGACGAGCACAAGGAGACGGTCTTCCGGCGCCAGCTCGAGCACGTGCGGCGCTTCGTTCCGGCGCTCGGGGACGAGCACATCCTCACGTCCTACGTCAAGAGCCCGGCGGACATCGAGCGCTCGAACCAGCACATGATCCGCGGGGCGTTCCACGGCGGCGATCGGAGCTATGCGTTCAGCGGCAAGAACCGGCCGGTTCCCGGCTGGGCGGACCACCGCATGCCGATCCCCGGCCTCTACCAGACGGGCGGCACGACGAGCGTGGGCGGCTCGGTCACGGGCGTGCCCGGCCGCAGCGCGGCGATGGTGATGCTGAGCGACCTCGGACACGACCCGGAGGAGGTGATGGCCGGTGCCGGACGCGCGGGTGCAGGCAGCCATTGACCACTGGGCGCCGCGCTTCGTTCAGGCGGGGGTCGACTACAACGACTTCGTCGCCACCACCGCCGGCGTCGAGCACTGGGACGAGTGGCACGAGGCCTGGTGCCGCAACGCGGACGTGCACGCGGCGCTCGCGGAGGAGGCCGCCGGCAAGGGGCGGCGCCTCACGGCGGGCGAGGCATGGGCGCGGGCGACCGTGGGCTACCACTTCGCGAAGTTCGTGTGGATGGTCGACCCCGAGCGCAGCCGGGCCGCCGCCGACAAGGCCGTCGCGGCCATGGCCAGGACCCACGAGTACCTCGACCCGGACGCCGAGCGCATCGAGCTGCCGCTCGACGGCGGCCGGGTCGTGGGCAACCTGCGCCGCCCGGCCGGCGAGGCGAAGCCGGCGCTCGTGCTGCTCGTGCCCGGGCTCGACTCGACGAAGGAGGAGTTCTTCAGGCTCGAGAACGTCTTCCTCGAGCGCGGCATGGCCACGCTGTCGATGGACGGTCCCGGCCAGGGCGAGTCGGGCTACGAGCTGCCGATCCGACCCGACTACGACGTGGCCGTGAGCGCCGTCCTCGACGCGATCGCCGAGCGCGACGACGTCGACCTCGACCGGGTGGGCCTCCTCGGCGTGAGCCTCGGTGGCTACTACGCGCCGCGGGTGCTGGCGTTCGAGCCGCGTGTCAAGGCGGGCGTCGGGCTGAGTGGCCCGTACCGGTTCAGCGACATCTGGGACCACGTCCCGCCGCAGACACGCGAGACGTTCGTGGCCAAGTCGTTCTCGAAGGACGACGAGGAGGGCCGCGCCAAGGCCACCGAGCTGGACCTGAGCGGCGTCGCGGAGCGCATCCGGCAGCCGTACCTCGCGATCACTGGCAAGCTCGACCGCCTGATTCCCTGGGAGCAGACCGAGCGGGCCGCCAGCGAGGCGCCGAACGGGACCTTCCTGCTGCACGAGGACGGCAACCACGGCTGCGCGAACATCCCGTACAAGACGCGGCCGCTGGCTGCGGACTGGCTTCGCGAGCAGCTCGGATGACCGGCATCGCGATCGTCGGCACGGGCATGTGGGGGCCGCGCTTGGCGGGCGCCGCGGAGCGCGCCGGGCTCGAGCTCGTGACGTGCTTCAGACGGGACGAAGGGAAGCGCCGCGAGTTCGCCGAGCGCTTCGGCTGCGAGGCGGCCGCGAGCTTCGACGAGGCGATCGGGCATGCAGGCGTCGAGGGCGTCGTGCTCGCCACGCCCAACGACGTGCACGAGGAGCAGACGCTCGCGTGCGCAGAGCGCGGCCGCCACGTGTTCGTGGAGAAGCCGATCGCGGAGAGCATCGAGGCCGGCGAACGGATGCGAAGCGCATGCGCGGAGGCGGGCGTGACGCTGATGGTCGGCCACGCGTTCCGGCGGCTGGGCGCCGCCCGCCGCGTCAAGCGGCTGCTGGACGACGGCGCGCTCGGGCGCGTCGTACTTGCGGACGCGAACATGTCGCTCACGGGGTCGTTCAAGCCCGGGGCCTGGCGGGCTCGGCGCGAGCGCAACCCGGGCGGCCCGATCATGCAGCTCGGGATCCACCACGTGGACACCCTGGCCTACTGGCTCGGGCCGGTGCGGCGAGCGTCGGGCCGCTTCGACCACGTCCACAGCGATGCAGACATCGACGACGTGGGCGTCGTGACGCTCGAGTTCGAGTCCGGCACGCTGGCGTGCCTGACGGGCAGCTACGTCTCGCCGAAGACGCTCTCGCTGCGGCTTCTCGGGACAGAGGCCGTGCTCGACTACCGCACCGACTTCTCGGTGTGGCCGGACGCTCAGGCGCTCGACGGCGTCACGAAGCTCACGCTCGGCGGCGAGCCCGTCGACTTCGAGGAGCGCGACATGCTGGCGGAGGAGCTCGCCGAGTTCGGCCGCTGTATCCGCGGCGAGTGCGTGCCGGAGACCGGCGCGGACGAGGGCATCGCCGCCCTCGCCGTGGTGCTTCACGCGCTCGAGGCGAACGCGGAGGCGGTGGGCTGATGCGGGCGGCCGTCGTCGAGGCCGTCGGCTCCCCGCCTCGGCACTCCGTGATTGATGACCCCGTGCGGGAGGACGCGACCGCGGTCGTGGCGGTCGCGGCGGCACCCCTGAACCCGGTTGAGGTCCGGGTCGCCGCCGGCAGGCTCGGGAGGCAGCCCGAGCCGCCCTACGTCCCTGGCGTCGAAGGCGCGGGAACGGTAGTTGAATCGGCTCGGGTGGCGCCGGGGACACGGGTGCGCTTCGAAAGCAGCGCGCTGCCGGGCTTCGGCACGCATGGGACGCTCGCTGAGCGAGCAGTCGTCCCCGAGGAATCGCTGGTGGAGCTGCGGGACGAGGTCTCCGACGACCTTGCCGCCGCGCTCGGGGTGGTGGGCATCACCGCTTTGCTCGCGCTCGAGCGTGCGGCGCCAACGGGCGGTGAGCGCGTGCTCGTCCTCGGCGCCACCGGCGCCGTCGGGCAGATGGCGGTCCAGCTGGCGAAGCTGATGGGGGCGGGTCGTGTTGTGGGCGCCGGGCGCAACGCCGAGGGCCTCGAGCGCGTTCGTGAGCTGGGCGCCGACGAGGTCGTCGAGCTGGGCGACGGCGATCTTGTGAAGGCGTTCGAGGACGCCGCCGGCGCCGGGCTCGACATCGTGATCGATCCGCTTTGGGGCGAGCCGGCGATGGCGGCCCTACGGGCGATCGCCACCGAGGGACGCCTCGTCAACGTGGGCCAGTCCGCGGGCACGGATGTCAGCCTGCCGCTCGACACCGTGCGCAACCGCCAGGGCGCGATCCACGCGATCTCGTCCGGGTGGACCGGCCTCAGGCGGAAAGCCGCCGCGTACCGGACCCTGCTGGAGCACGCCGCGGCGGGCCGCCTCACGGTGGACCGCGAGGTCGTGCCGCTCGAGGAGGTGGCGGCCGCCTGGCAGCGGCAGGACGGATCCCCGGGCAGGAAGCTCGTGATCTCGATGTCCCCGACTTCGACGTGACATGGGGACGGAAGCCGGCCTGAGCGCGGGCCGCCTGGTCGGCCGCCCGGTCCGCCGCCGGGAGGACGAGCGCATCCTGCGCGGCAGGACGCGCTACCTCGACGACATCGACCCGGCTGGCGCGGCCCACGTGGCGTTCGTGCGCAGCCCGTTCGCGCACGCCCGCATCGGCGGGGTCGAGGTTCCCGACGCGCTGGAGGGCACCTTCGCGGCGATCACCGCGGCCGACCTGGAGGGCCGGGTTGGCGACCTGCCGGTGCAGGGCATCCAGGGCGGCTGGGTCGCGGACGAGGGCCACCCGGTGCTCGCGCGGGATGAGGTGCGCTACGCCGGCCAGCCCGTGGCCGCGGTGCTGGCGGAGTCCCGCGCCCTCGCCGAGGATGCCGCCGAGCTGGTCGAGGTCGACTACGAGCCGCTGGAGGCTGTGCTCGACGCCCGCGCTTCGGACGTGACGATGAGCCGCTGGCACAAGCTGAGCGGCGACGTCGACGGCGCCTTTCAGTCGGCCGCGCACGTCGTGCGCGCGAGCCACTCGCTGCCTCGGCTCGCGCCGGTCCCGATGGAGCCCCGCGGGGCGATCGCCTCCTATGACGAGGCCGAGGACATGCTGACGGTCTGGGTCTCGGCGCAGGACAGCCACCGCCAGCTTGCCGGCCTCGCCAAGGTGCTCGACCGGCCGGAGGAGTCGATCCACGTGATCGTGCCGGACGTGGGCGGCGCGTTCGGCAGCAAGGGCGTGCCGGCCCCCGAGACCGTGCTGGTCGCGTTGGCGGCGCTGACGACCGGGCGCACCGTCAAGTGGGCCGAGGACCGGGAGGAGAACCTCGTCGCCTCGTACCAGGGGCGCGGCATGGAGGCCGACGTGGAGCTCGCGCTCGACGCCGAGGGGACGATGCTCGGGCTCCGTGCGCGCATCTGGGCGGACCTCGGCGCCTACCTGATGCCCACCACGGCGATCCCCGCACACACGACCGCGATGCTGATGTGCGGCGTGTACGACATTCAGGCGGCCGACATCGAGGTCGTCGGCGCCCGGACGAACAAGGTCCCGACCGGTCCGTATCGCGGCGCGGGGCGTCCCGAGGCCGCCTACTTCGTGGAGTGCACCGTGGACGTGGCGGCCCGCGAGCTCGGCATGGATCCGCTCGAGCTGCGCCGTCGCAACCTGATCCGCGAGTTCCCCTACAAGACGGCGCTCGGCTGGACCTACGACTCCGGCGACTACGAGCGCTGTCTCGACCTCGCCGTCGAGCTCGTCGAGCCCGAGCGCCGCTCGGACGACGAGCGGGTGGTCGGCACCGGCTTCGGGATGTACGTCGAGCGAGCCGGCGGCCAGTTCGAGACCGCGCGGGCGGAGCTGCTTCCGGACGGCCGGCTCCTCGTGCGCAGCGGCTCGTCGCCGCACGGGCAGGGCCACGACACGACCTTCGCCCAGCTCGCTGCCGAGCGACTCGGGCTCGGGCTCGACGACGTGGAGCTGCGCTTCGGGGATTCACAGGAGGTGCCGCGCGGCGTGGGCACGTTCGCCAGCCGCTCCGTCGCGATGGGCGGCTCGGCGGTGGTGCAGGCGGTCGGCGCGCTGAAGGAGAAGTGCGTGGCCGTGGCCGCGCGGTTGCTCGAGGTCGGCGAGGACGAGCTCGAGTGGGGCGAGGGCGGCAGCGTCTCGGCGGCAGACGGACGGACCCTGGCGCTGCGGGAGCTGGCCGCGTCCGAGCCCGGCATCCACGCGGACGCCCGCTTCAGCTCGGACCTCTCGTTCTCGTCCGGGGCATACGGAGCCGTTGTCGAGATCGAGCGCGCCACCGGAACACTGCGGGTGCTGCGCCTGGCGGCGGTCGACGACGCGGGCAACATCGTCAACCCGCTGCTCGCCGAGGGACAGGTGATCGGCGGCATCGCGCAGGGGCTCGGGCAGTGCCTTGTCGAGGAGGCGGTGTACGACGAGGAGGGCAACCCCACGTTTGCCTCGTTCGTCGGCTACAGCCTGCTGACCGCCGCCGAGATGCCGCCGGTCACGACCGCCTTCGTCGAGTCGCCCACGCCGCTCAACCCGATCGGCGCGAAGGGGATCGGGGAAGGCGGTTCGATCGGGACGCCGGCGGCGGTGGCGAACGCCGTGGCCGACGCCCTCGGCGGCATGCGGGTCGATCCGCCCTTCAGCGAGGAGAAGCTCTGGCGCGCGTTAAAGGCGATCGCTCCGGGGCGGGCCAGCCCGCCCCCTCGCGCACGGCGGGAGACGGGCTCGTGAAGCCGCCGCCGTTCGAGTACCAAGCTCCGGCCTCGGTGGAGGAGGCGCTCGGGCTGCTCGGCCCCGACAGCGCCGTGCTCGCCGGCGGCCAGAGCCTCGTGCCGCTGCTCAACCTGCGGCTCGCGCGGCCGGAGCTCGTGGTCGACCTGAACGGCATCGCGGAGCTCGACTACATCCGCGCCGATGACGGCGTCGCTGCGGATCGGCGCGATGACGCGCCAGGCTGGCGCTCGAGCGCTCGGAGCTCGTCCGCGAGCGCTGGCCGCTGCTCGCACAAGGCGGTCCGCTTCGTGGGCCACGCGCAGATCCGCACCCGCGGCACGGTCGGGGGCTCGGTGGCGCATGCCGACCCGGCGGCCGAGCTGCCGGTCGCGCTGGCGGCCCTCGGCGCTCGCTTTCTCCTCCGCTCGCCGCGCGGGGAGCGTGTGGTCGGCGCGGGCGAGCTGTTCGTGGGACCGCTCTCCACGTCGCGCGAGCCCGACGAGCTCCTCGTCGAGATCGAGGTGCCGGAGCAACCCGCCGGAGCGGGCGCGGGGTTCAGCGAGCACGCCCGCACCCACGGCGACTTCGCCACCGCCGGCGCCGCGGCCGTCGTCGTGCCCGGCAGCCACGCCGGGATCGCGCTGCTGGGCGCCGGGCCGGTGCCGGCGCGCGCCGAGGCGGCCGAGCAGGCGCTGGTGGGTGGTGCGTCGGCGCGTGAGGCGGCGGATCTGGCGGTCCGGGACGTGGAGGGCGAGCACCGGCGTGCCCTCTGCGGGGAGCTCGCCCGGAGAGCCATCGAGGAGGCGCTGGCGTGAGGATCTCCGTCGACATCAACGGACGGCGCTACGAGGAAGAGGTGGACGCCCGCGCTCCTGCTCTCGGACTTCATCCGCCACAGCGCCGGTCTCACGGGCACGAAGGTCGGCTGCGAGCAGGGAGTCTGCGGCGCCTGCAGCGTCCAGCTCGACGGCGAGCCCATCCGCTCCTGCCTCATGCTCGCCGTGCAGGCGAACGGACGCGCGATCCGGACCGTCGAAGGGCTCGCGCGGAACGGCGAGCTCCATCCGCTCCAGCGCGCCTTCCACGAAGCGCACGCCCTCCAGTGCGGCTTCTGCACGCCGGGCTTCCTGATGTCGATGGAGGCCTTCCTGCGCGAGCATCCGGAACCCGGCGGGGAGGAGCTGCGCGAGGCGCTCGCCGGGAACCTCTGCCGCTGCACGGGCTATCTCGGGATCATCGAGGCGGTTGAGCTCGCCGCCCGGGAGATGAGGGAGGCTGATGTTCAGGGACATTGAGCGCGTCGGCTTTGCCGGTCTCGGCGCGATGGGCGCGGGCATCGCGCAGCGACTGCTCGACGCCGGGTATGACGTCGTCGGCTGGAACCGCACGAGGGAGAAGGCCCAGCCGCTGCTCCAGTCCGGCATGGGCTGGGCGGACACGCCGCGCGAACTGGCCGCATCCGTCGACGTGCTGTTCACGATGTTGACGAGCACGGCGGCGATCGAGGCGACGGCCGACGGCGCGGACGGGATCCTCGCCGGCCTGCGCGAGGGCGTCGTCTGGGCGGACATCAGCACGATCGCTCCGGACGCCAGCGTCGCGCTCGCCGGGCGCGTGCGCGCGACGGGCGCGTGGTTCCTCGACTGTCCGGTGTCCGGGAGCCCCGCGACGCTCGCGGCCGGCGAGATGTCGGTGATGGTGGGCGGCGACCGAGCGGCCTTCGAGCACATCGAAGACGTGCTGCGGGCGATCGGCCCCAAGCTCACGTACATCGGGCCCAGCGGTCAGGCCATTCTCACCAAGGTCGCGATCAATCTGGCGCTCGTGGTCTCGGTGACCGCTCTCGCCGAGGGTCTCGCGCTGGTCGAGAAGGCGGGTGTCGACCGTAAGGTGGCCGTGGACGCAGTGCTCCAGAGCGTCATCGCCTCGCCGGTCGTCGGGTACCGCGCGCCGCTACTTGTCGAGGACACCGACGTCTTCGCGGACGTCGAGCTCCAGCAGAAGGACCTCGTGCTCGCGCAGGACCTCGCACGGCGGCTCGGGATGGCGGTGCCCACGTGCGCCGCCACGAGCGAGATGCTGAACGCCGCGCGCAGCTCCAAGCAGGCCGACCGGGATTTCGTCGTGAGCGTCCACGAGGCGTACCGGCGCATGGGAGGGATGCAGTGATGCCCGGGCCGTACCGGACCACCATCCACGACGTGCCGCTCGAGCAGGGGCTGCGCGAGGACGAGGGCTGGGTCGACATGCAGGTCCAGTTCCTGATCGACGAGCGGACGGCCGGGTCGAGCGGCCTCGTGGTCGGGCGCACCGTGCTGCCTCCGGGGGCGCGCCACGAGCGCCACCGGCATCCGAACTGCAACGAGTTCCTCGTCGTCATGAGCGGGCGCGGCGAGGTCTACACGGACGAGGGCACCGAGCCCTCGCAGGCGGGCGACGTGATCTTCACGCCCGCCGGGCACTGGCACGGCTTCAACAACACGTCAGACGAGGACGTCCTGCTGATCTGGGGCTGGGAAGGCGCGGGCTCGCTCGAGGCAGCCGGGTATGAGCTCACATCATGATCCGGCCGCCGGCCACGTCCAGCGTCACGCCGGTCATCCAGCGGGCGGAGTCGGACGCGAGGAACAGCGCGGCAAGCGCCGGGTCCTCTGGGACACCGAGCGTCCCGAGGGGGGACATCGCCGCGATGCTTGCCAGCCGCTCCTCGTCCATGTTGGCCTTCACCCGCTCGCTCAGGATCGTCGCCGGCGCGAGGACGTTCACGCGCACCCCGTGCGGGCCGAGCTCGAGCGCGGCGTGGCGGCTCAGCATCATGATCCCCGCCTTCGCTGCCGCGTACGAGGCGGTGAGCTTGATGTCGAGGAAGCGCGCCGCGTTCGACGCCATGGTCACGATCGAGCCGGAGCCGCGCTCGACCATGCCGGGCGCGAACTCCCTCAGCGTGAGGAAAGTGCTCGTCAGATTCGACTCGACGACCCCGTTCCACTCCTCGAGCTGGGTCTGAAGCAGCGGCGTGCGCGCGCCGAAGCCTCCCGCGAAGGCGAACAGGATCTCCGCTGGGCCGAGCTCTTCCTCGACCTCGGCGCGTAACCGCGCCACGCCGTCGGGGGTCGTGAGGTCGGCGGCGAGGCCGGCTGCCTGAGCCGCCCCGGCGTCGCGCGTGTCCGAGGTCACGCGCTCGATCGTCTCCGGATCGCGGCCGCAGACCGCCACCCGCGCGCGGTTGTGCCCGAGGAGGACGGAGGTGGCGGCGCCGATGCCCTTCGAGCCGCCCGTCACGACCGCGACCTTCCCCGCCAGGTCCGGGTACGTGGGGATGCTCACGCTCACGCGAGCATCCGCTGGTCCATCGGATGCAGCGTGAAGATGACGGGCCCCTCGGGCCCCACGAGCACGTTCTCCTCGAGCCGGACGGTCTGCTGTAGGCCCGGGTGCCCGGCGAAGGTCTCGATCGCGAAGTACATGTTCTCCTCGATCTCCGCCGGATAGTCGAGCGAGTACGCGCGCGACACCCACATCCCCTCGTACAGCGAGAGGCCGATCGAGTGCGCGAACTGCTGGAGGCTGACGCTGCCGTAGCGGTCGTCGTCGTACTCGGGGAATTTCGACGCCACGTCCGCCGTCGTGTTGCCCGGCTTCAGTTCGGCGAGCGCCTCGTAGAGCGATCCGTGGCACTCCTGATAGAGGCGCTTCATCTCGTCGGTCGGCTCCGAGTCCACGAGGAAGCAGCGCACGAAGTCGATGAAGTAGCCGCCGGGTCCGACCGCGTTGATGTCCACGATCACGAGGTCGCCCTGCCGGATCAGCTTGTCGGAGTGCCAGCGGCGGTACGGGCTCGTGTTGCCGCCGGACGCGCAGATGATGTCGTAGACGAAGTCGGCCCCCTCGGCGTAGAAGAACTCGTTCACCTTCGCCGTGATGTCCGCCTCGCGGATGCCCGGCTTCAGCCACTCGTTCTGGATCTTCCACATCGCTGCGTCGCCCAGGGAAGAGCTGATCTTCAGCAGCTCGATCTCGTCCGGGGTCTTGACCCGGCGGGCGTGCGACATCGCGGGCCATGCGTTCACCAGGTTCAGCCCGCGCTGCCCGAAGGCGGCCATCGAGCTCATGTCCGCCGTATCGATCCCGATGCGCTCGTTCTCGACGCCGGCCTCGCGCAGCACGTCGACGACCGAGTCGGCCATCCGGCCGACCATCATCTCCTCCGCCCCCTCGGCCCAGCGCCAGGTGAAGGCGGGCCGGATGTTGCCCTTCAGCCAGGGCGCGTCGAGCTTCGCGCACTCGAAGTCCGAACCGACCGTCTCGAACAGGACGGGGTCGCCGTCGCGGGGGAGGACGGCGTAGCGGATGAAGATGTTGTGCTTCCAGTTGCCCTGGAAGGTGCCGGTGACGTAGCGGATGTTCTCGCCCACGAACATGATCAGTCCGCCCAGGTCGTGCTCCTCCATCGCCGCCCGTGCGCGTGCGAGGCGATCGCGGCGGAGCCGGTCGTGGTCCACGCGCTGCTGCCAGTCCGTCGAGGTCTGGCTGTAGAGCCGGCGGGGATCCGTGTGGTGCGGCCGCTGGATGAACGACGTGTCCAGCTCGTAGTCCAGCGGAGCCGCGCGCTCGGCGCGGTCACTGATGCTCATCTCGTGTTCCTCCCTACGTCGTTTGCAAGCACCCCGACGTCCTCGACCTCGACCTCGACCGTGTCACCGGGCTTCAGGAAGACGGGCGGGTCGCGGAAGCCGCCCACGCCCCACGGGGTTCCGGTCAGGATCAGGTCACCCGGTTCGAGAGTGCAGGCGCGCGACAGGAAGCTCACGATCTCGGCGACGCCGAAGATCATCTCGGCCGTGGTCGAGTCCTGCATGGTCTCGCCGTTCACGCGCGTGTACAGGCGCTTGTCCTGCGGATCGCCGAACTCGTCGGGGGTGACGATCACGGGCCCGAGCGGGCAGAAGCTGTCGATGCTCTTCGCGCGCACCCACTGCTGGTCGGCGAACTGGAGGTCGCGGGCGCTCACGTCGTTGGCGGCGGTGTAGCCGAAGATCGCGTCGAGCGCCTCGCTCTCGCTCGCGTGCCTGGTGCGGCGCCCGATCACCACGGCGAGCTCGACCTCCCAGTCGACCTGCTCGGTCAGGCCGTCCGGCCACTCGATCGCGGCACCGGGCCCGACCACCGACGATGGGAACTTGGCGAAGATGAGCGGGCGCTCGGGGGCGGCCATGCCGGTCTCGCGGCAATGGTCGTGGTAGTTCAGGCCGACGCAGGCGATCTTGGACGGTGATTTCAGGGGGGCGTCGAGCATGCCGGGCTCGAGCGCCTCGCCGTTCTCGATTGCCGCGCGAGCGACCTCGCGCGCGGCCTCCCAGGCGGCCGGGCCGGCGCCGATCAGCTCGTCGACCGTCGCCGCACCGTCCATAGCGAGCGTCGCAACACGGTCCCCCTCGACGACCGCGAGTGGGCGCGCGGCACCCGTCACGTGCGCGAAGCGCATCGGCTCGAAGCCTCGCTTGTGCCGGGCCGGCGAGCAAGTCGTTCTGCACGTCTCTCTCATAGGAAATTCCTATGGGAGCTAATCTTGCGATTCGTGACGAGCTATCGCCGTCTTGCCTACTGGCTGGCGGTGGTGGAGGAGGGCTCCTTCACCCGCGCGGCGCTTCGAATGCATGTCTCGCAGCCGTCGCTCTCGCAGCAGGTCCGGGCGCTCGAGAAGGAGGTCGGCGGTGAGCTGCTCGAGCGGCTGCCGCGCTCGGTGCGTTTGACGGCGGCGGGCAAGGCCTTCCTGCCGCAGGCGCAGATCGCGGTGCGCGCAGCCGAGCGCGCCATGCAGGCCGCCCGCTCTGCACTCGAGCTCGAGACCGGCGAGCTCGAGATCAGCACGGTTCGCTCGATCGCGGCGGGCATACTGCCCGACCTGGTGCAGTCCTGGCGCCAGCGCCATCCCGGCACGTTCGTCCGCCTGCACGAGTTCACACACCGCTCGCTGGCGGAGGACTCCGTGCGCGGCGGGGTGGGCGATCTGGGCATCGGCCCCCCGCCGATCGACTGGGCCGGCCCGGTCCGCCGGCTCGGCTGGGAGGAGTTCCTCGTGGTGCTCTCGCCCGAGGATCGGCTCGCCTCCCGTCGCAAGCTCCGGCTGGTCGAGCTGAAAGACCTCGACTGGGTGATGTTCGAGCCGGGCAACGGCCTGCACGACCTGATAGTGAGCGCCTGCGCGTCAGCCGGGCTTCACTCCGCGCCACGCGGTGCTCACGTCACAGGTCGAGACCGCCGCGCGGCTTGCGGCCGCGGGAGTCGGCCCCACGCTCGTGCCCGAGAACGTGATCCCCGACGGCCTGGACGGTGCCCTCATACGGATCGACCCGCCCCTCGGACGCGAACTCACCGTCTATGCCCGCGAGCGCTGGGGGCCGCTGGGCGGCGCCTTTGTTGAGTTAATGGCCGAGACGCGCTGGGCGAAGCCGCCGCGCGGCGCACTGGTGGTGCCGTAGCCCGGCCTGGCCCTAGACTCGTCGGGGTGGCGCTGCATCACGACATCGAGGGGGGACAGCCCGGACGCGCTCAGCCGGCCGATCGGGTGGCCGGGCGCCACCTGCCTCGCCGGGCCGAGACGACGTGGCAGCTGGCCACCGGCACGCTTGCCTGCCCGGCCTGCGACGCACCCGTCCTCCCGGGTCCCGGCGCCATGTCACCGCCCGATCCGACGTCGTGCGGCTTCTGTAGCCACGCGGGAGCTCTCCGCGACTTCCTCTCGCTCGGAGAGCCCACTCGCCCGACCCGTGTGGTCGTGCGCGTCCGCGGGCTCGCCCTGCGCTAGGACCGTCAGGCGGCGACCGCGGCCTTCAGGGCGGGCGCCACCGACTCCGCCACGAGCTCGATCGTCTGCTGATCGATTGGCGACGAGCGCGCCGAGCAGGAAATCGCCGACGCCGAGGTCGGCGTAAGGGCGCAGCCGCTCGACGCACTGCTCCGGGGTGCCGACGATCATCATCTTCCGCAGCCGCTCTGGAGGCGGGTCGCCATGCAGCGCGCGGGCCCGCTCCTGCGCGGCCCGCTCGTCCTCGTCGAGGATCGCGCGGAAGGCCAGCGACCTCCGCACATCGGCCGGGTCGCGGCCCACGTCCGCGCAGTGCCCGGCGAGCACGTCGAGCTTGTGCCGGTACTCCTCCAGGTCGCCATAGAACGTGTTCCAGATGTCGCCGTGCTCGGCGACGATCCGCAGGGTCCGGCGCTCGCCGGAGCCGCCGATCACGAGCGGCAGGTGCTCCTGCAGCGGCTTCGGGTCGAGGCGCGCGTCCTTGAGCTGGAAGTGCTTGCCCTCGAACGTCGTCGTCTCCTGCGTCCAGAGGCTGCGCATGATCCGGCAGGCCTCGTCGAGCATGTCCATCCGGACGCCGATGCGCGGGAAGGGGATGCCGTACTGGTCGTGCTCGAGCTCGAACCAGGCCGCGCCCATCCCGAGCTCCAACCGGCCGCCCGATACGTGATCGATGGTCGCGGCCATGTTCGCCACAACAGCCGGATGCCGGTAGGTCACGCCGAGCACCAGCATTCCGCAGCGGACGCGGCTCGTGTGCGCGGCCATGGCCGCGAGAAGGGTCAGCCCCTCGAACTGGGGACCGGACGGATCGCTGTGGATCGGACAGGAAGTGGTCGAAGTCCGAGACCCAGTCGTACCCGAGCTCCTCGCAGCGGACCCAGAGGTCCCGATAGTCCTCGAAGCTCGTGTTCTGGGGTCCGGAGTGGACGCCGAAGCGGATGTCGCTGTCGAAGATCTGCATCTGGCTCCCGCGCCGCGCCCGCTCAGGTGTGCGCCCAGTAGCGCTCGGAGGCCTTGGTTTGCGCGAGCGCTTCCGCGTCCTCGAAGCCCGGGGCCATCGCGGCACTCGTTCCCGGCATAACCTGGTGGTGGTCGATGTTGAGGAGCCGCAGCCACGACTGCTGGCCGAGCGTGAGCCCGATGAAGCAGCCCAGCTCGACGAGCTCGGGCTCGCTGAAATGCGCGTAGAGGCGCTCCCAGAGCGCGTCGTCGGCGTCACCGGTCCAGACGATCGCCTCCGCGTACGCGAGCGCCGCCTTCTCGCGCTCGGTGTAGGTCTCGGAGGACTCGAAATTGAGCAGCTCGTCGTACTTGCCCTCGACGAGTCCCTCGCTCCGGCTGCGCTCGGAGCGTTGATTGCCGCAGTACTCGCACTTGACGCTGTGCGAGACGTAGACACGGCAGAGCTCCTTGACCGAATGGTCGACGATGCCGTTGCGGAACAGGTCGTTCCAGGAGTTCGCGAAGAACCAGAACGCCGCCGGCACATGCGCACGAACCGCGGTGCTCTCAGGGCGCGGTGTCCCCTCGCGCGCGCAGCGCTCCATCTCGGCCCGCATCTCGGGCGTCATCTCCTCCAACGGCACGTAGCTGATCCGCTGCGGTGCGGACATTGTTCGCTCCTCCCTCGAGACTGCGCAACAGCTTGCCATACCGTGCCGAGCGGGCTAGAGACGCCCCACGCGCCGAGGCGCGTTCGCCTGCTCGAGCGCAGCGCGGACAACGCCGGCCAGGCGCTCGACGGCGGTTTCGAGCTCGGTCTCGGTCAGGTGGCTGAACGACAGCCGCAGCGCGTTCCGGCCGTTGTCGCCGATGTGGAACGGCAGGCCGGGGACGTAGGCCACGCCGGCCGCCATGGCGGCCGGGCGCATGGCGAGCGTGTCGAGGTCGTCCGGAAACGTGAGCCAGGTCATGAAGCCGCCCGTCGGCTCGGTCCAGTCGACCCCCTCGGGCATGTGGCGCGTCAACGCCGCGGACAGAGCCGCCCAGTGCGACGCGTAGAGCGCCCGCGCCGCCGGCAGGTGGCGCTCGAACCCGCCGGCGCGGCCGTACTCCTCGACCAGGCGCTGCCCGAGGCCGCCGGCGCACTGGTCCGTGTTCTGCTTGGCGACGGCGAGCTCGGCGACCACCTCGGACGGGCCGGCCGCCCAGCCGAGCCGGACGCCCGGGAAGAAGCTCTTGGAGAACGTCCCCGCCTGCAGCACGACGTCCGGCGCCAGCGACCAGAGGGTCGGCAGCGACGTACCGTCGAAGGACAGCTCGCGGTACGCGATGTCCTCGAAGATCAGCACGCCGTGCCGCCGGCACAACTCGACCAGCTCGCGGCGCCGGTCGAGGGTCAGCGTCCGGCCGGTCGGGTTCTGATACTCCGGGATCGTGTAGACGAACTTCGGGCGTAGGCCTGCCGCCAGGCGCTCTGCGAGCAGGTCGACACGCATGCCGTCATCGTCCATCGCGATCGCGACGACGTCCGCCTCGGCGCCGCCGAATGCCATCAGGGCGCCGAGGTAGCTCGGCGCCTCGACGACGATCGCGTCGCCGGGATCGATCAGCGTCTGGCACATCAGCGCGATGCACTCCATCCCGCCGCTGGTCACGATCAGCTCGGCGAGCTCGGGACGCCGGCCCTGCAGACGCTCCTGGCGCTCGATCAGGTACTCGCGCACGCTGGCGAGCCCCTCGCACGGCGTGTACTGGAGCGCGACCGCGGCGTCCTCGCGCACGAGCCGCGCGCTGAGCTCGTCGAGCTCGTCGGTCGGGAACGTCCCCGGGTTCGGGAAGCCGCCCGTCATGGAGAGCACGCCGGGCGGGCTGCCGGCGAGGATCGCGGTCAGCTCGCCGCTGCCGCGAAGGCGGGTGCGGCGCGCGAAAGCATGGCCGTAATCAGTCATCGAC
Organism: uncultured Thermoleophilaceae bacterium; assembly: GCA_963757815.1. Lineage (GTDB taxonomy): Bacteria > Actinomycetota > Thermoleophilia > Solirubrobacterales > Thermoleophilaceae > JACVRW01. The sequence continues at coordinate 203,498 of CAVWSN010000030.1, forward strand.
TTGGAAGGCGAGCATGCTGGCCTCGCCGCGGTCGAGCGTCGCGACGTGCTCGTCGTAGTTGGTCAGGCCGTGAAGCGCCTCGCCGCGAGCCTGTGCCGCGAGGATCGCGCGCTCGCCTCGCCCGATCAGCTCCGCGGTCTCGAGCGCAGCCGCGATCCGCTCCGCGGTCGCGATCAGCAGGCCGTCGTCGTCGCCGAACACGATGTCGCCCGGGGACACCTCGACGCCGCCGCAGACGATCGTCGCGCCAAGCGCGGCCCGCGACACCGCCGTGCCCGAGCGCGGCGTCGTGGCGCGCGCGAACACGGGCAGCCCGATCTGGCGCAGGCTCCGCAGGTCGCGGCACAACCCGTCGGCGACGATCCCGGCCAGCCCGCGCCGGCGCGCCTCGGTCGCAAACAGCTCGCCGAAGACGGCGCGCGACCCCCCGTTCGTGGCGATCACCAGCACGTCGCCCGGCCCGGCCTCGGCCAGCGCGCTCATCACCGGCAGGTGGTCATCCTCGGCGACGACCGTGAACGCCGGCCCAGCCATGCGAACGTCGGGAAGCATCGCCCGAACCGCGGGATCGACCACAGGCAGCGTCTTGTCGGCGTCCGATAGCGCCGAGACGTCGATCCCCAGCAGCCGCTCAATCAGGTCCATCGCACAGAGCCTGCCATATGCGCGGCCGGGCTCGCCGGCCAGCGTCGGGGCCGTCTCTCGCCAGGTGGCGCCGGGTCGGTCTCGCGTATGGGCTGGGGAAGGGGTGTTGCTCGTCGGCCGCGGCGCCCAGACGGAGAAGACTTCGGCCGCACGTTCGGAAAGCGCGAGCGTCCTGGATTGGTGGGCCAGGAGACCACCAAGGCAGGATGGATACGCCAAGTCGCGGACGGGAGCCTCCCCGATGCCGATGAAGATTCGGGAACGCCGGGATCAGCCGAAGCTTGTTCGTCAAGGGAGGAGCCGCAGCCGCCGCCGGTCCCACGGCCCCTTCCCCAGCCTTGGCCCCGCAGGCGGAGATCAACCGCGCTACAGCCCGAACAGCCGGCGCGGCGTTTCCTCCATGACCCGCCGGGCGGTCTCGGCGTCCACCGCCTTCTCCAGTGCTGCCACCGGGTCCGGCGTCGCCATGTCGAACGGCAGGTCCGTGCCCATCGCGACGTTGTCCGCGCCCACGCGCTCCACGAGGAAGCGCAGCGCGGCCGTGTCATGGGTGATCGTGTCCATGAGGATCCGGCCGAGGTAGGCGTACGGGTCGGGCGGCGAGCCGGCCAGCTCGGCGCGGACCGCGGCGGCATGGCGCAGGCGCCCGGCCTGCCACGGCATGTAACCGCCCGCGTGCACGAGCAAGAGGCGCAGACCCGGGTGGCGATCGAGCACGCCCGTCACCATCAGGCGCTCCGCCGCGATCGTCGTCTCGAGCTGGTTCCCGATCGCGTTCTGGAGGTGGTACCCCTCGAGGCCGGGGTGGGGGTTGTTGTAGGCGGGGTGCAGCATGAGCGGCAGTTCGTGCTCCTCGGCGGCCGTCCAGAAGGGGTCGAGGCCGGCATCGGCGAGCGGCGTGCCCGCCACCGAGGTGCCTATGTGGGCGCCGACCGCGCCGGCGCGGGCCGCCTCGGCCAGCAGGGCTGCCGCCGCGTCCGGCGCCTGCAGCGGCACGTGCGCGAGCCAGCGCAGCCGCGACGGCTCGAACCCGCAGAGGTCGGCCAGGCCGCTGTTGACCGCCCGGCACAGCGACGCGCCGCGGCCCGCATCCGCCTCGTAGGCGAACAGCGCGGGCGAGCCCGACACCACCGCGGCGTCCAGCCCCGCCTGCGTGAGCTGCTCGAGCTTCGCCTCCGGGTCGAGGAACACCGGCGTCAGCTCCGCGCGCACACGGTCGGCCTCCATGAAGTCGCCCTCGACCTTGATCGGGTAGCCGTCACCGCGGCGCAGCAGCTCGACAGCCTCGCGAGGCACGGCATGGTTGTGCACGTCCCAGCGCACAGCTCAGGAGGCCTCCGGCACGAACGGCAGCAGCAGGTACGACCCGGCATGAACGGTCACGGTCCCGCCGAAGATCTCGGCCGGCCGGTCGTCCGGGTCGTCGTGCAGGAACGGACCCGACCCCCGGAGCTCGTTCCGGAACGTGGTGAGCCGGTCACCGCCGGCCTTCGGGTACTCGTAGTCCTTGCCGCGAATCGTGAGCGCCAGGCGGTACCCGGCGGGAATCACGAGCGACGTTGGCCAGATCTCGACGTCGAGCTCGTAGACGCTCACCGGGTGAGAGCGGCTGCTTCTCGTCGTGCGTGTGGTACGGCCGATAAGGCTCGCTGAGCGCGGGGTCGAGCTTGCGGTGCGACGCCCGCAGCCAGCCCTGCGCCACCGGAGTGTGCGGGTCGATCGCTCCCTGAAACACGACCTCCTCACCCTCGGGGTCGAACACACGGAGGACCACGAAGAGGTCGGCGTCCCGGTGCTGGACGACACGAACAGCTTCGTCGCCGAGGGGCCGGTGATCTCGGTCTCGCGCTCGAGCGGCTCGCTGATGAAAGTGAGCCCGTCGCCGAGCGCCTCGTAGACGAGCCGGTGCCGGAGACCTCCGAACGGAGAGCCAGCCGTCCGGATCCAGATGAGACGTGTCCATCGGTGCGTGCGAGCGGCCATTCGGATTCAGGACGTTCTCGAAAGCTGCCGTCCACGTGTCTGACCTGCAGCAGCACCGGCGGCTGTTCGTCCCAGCCCGTGTCCTCGTCCTTCAGGAAGTGCCCGAAGAAGCGCTTCTGGAGCCTGACTCCGTAGTCCGTGTAGAAGTGGGTCCAGTGCTCGAGGCCATGCAGCTCGAGCCACTTCCGGCGAGACGCCGAGCGCACGTAGCCCTCGACGTTCCCGCGCAGGTGCAGCCCGTGCCCGCCCCAGTTGCCGGCGGACAGGAGCGGTACGTCGATCCCCGCCCAGTCGCCCGAGCGCGCCCGGTGGTAGTCGTCGTCGAGCGGATGGGCGGCCACGTCGGCGGCGAAGTCGGCACGGCGCCGGGCGAGCTCCTCGTCGGAAAGCGTCTCCGGGCCGCACGCGGGCTCGCCCGTGTTGGGGTTCACGGGGCCGCGCGAACCCCGGCCGTTCTGCACCGTCGTGACCTGCATCTCGTACCAGTTGCCGAAGAACGTGCAGAGGATCCCGCCGTGGCGCGCGGCGTCGCGGTACCAGTCCGAGGCGCCCTCCCACGCGCACATCGCCGTGAGACCGCGCGGCTTCCGCCCGGCAACGTGCCACTGGTTCATCGCGTAGTAGGAGATGCCATTCAGGCCGACCTTGCCGCTCGACCACGGCTGCCGTGCCGCCCACTCGATGCACGCGGCGAGGTCGCTCGTCTCCCGCGGCGAGAAGGGGTCGAGGCGGCCCGGGGAGCGCCCGGCGCCGCGCGAGTCCACGCGCACGCAGGCGTACCCGTCCGGGACCCACTTCTCCGGATCGACGACCTCCCAGTTCTGGTAGCGGTTCGAGGAGCCGGCCGCGACATCGGGGTGCTGCGGGACCATCCGCTCCCACTGGTTCGGATAGCCCTCCTGGAAGGCGAGCCCCTTCGCGTACGGGCCCGTACGAGAGGATCACGGGGTGGCGCCCGTCGCCCTCCGGCCGGAAGACGTCGGCGCGCAGCACCACGCCGTCGTCCATCTCGATCGGCACGTCCCAGTCGACCTGCACTTCAGCCGAGCCTCAGCAGGCCGCGCTCGTAGTCGTGCAGCCGCTCGGCGCCGTCGGCAGTGACCGCGATCAGCTCGCCCGTCTGCACGCCGGCGCTCTCGTCGCCCGTCACGACGTTCGGCTGGATCACGATCGTCATGCCCTCCTCGAGGGTGAAGTCGGGCACCTCCTCGAGCATCCGGGTCTTGTCGCCGAGCACGGGCGGCAGGTAGCCGCCCACGAAGCCGTGGACCAGGTCGTCGCGCGTGGTGAAGCCGGCGTCCCCGATCAGCGCCGAGGCCTCGACCAGATCGGCCGCCGTGGCGCCCGGGTGGACGCGCTCGCAGATAGCGTCGAACGCCGCATCCGCCACGTCGTGCAGCTCGCGGTAGAGGGGCGCCGGGTCGTCCGCGACCCCGAACGTGCGCAGCAGCTGGCCGGTGTAGTCCCAGTACGAGGCGCTGATCTCGCAGCTCAGCACCTCGCTGCGCTCGAGCCTTCGCGCCGCCGGCCACTGGGCTGGCACGCCCGTCCCGAAGTAGTGGATGTGGGTGGTGCCGCCGCGGCCCACGTACGCGCGCTCGGCCAGGTTGCCGAGCTCGCGCTCGTCGGTGCCCGGCCCGGCCTGCTCGTGGACCGCGCGCACGGCGTCGTCGGTGAAGCCGCAGGCCACCCGCAGCCAGTCGAGCTCCTCGGCCGACTTGCGCAGGCGCAGGCGCGTGTAGGCGTCGTCGAGCGGGACCGGCGATGCGAACTCCGCGAGCGCCGCGTACGGCCGGTAGCCGAGCGGTCCGATCACCGCCACGCGCTTGCCCCGCCCGCCCCGGCGCTCGAGCTCGCGGATCGCAGTGGCCATCGGCTTCGGCCCGGCCCAGCGCACCTCCGCCTCGGTGGCGATCCGCTCCGCGTTGGGGAGGTGGTTGTAGAAGTTGACGAGCAGCAGGTCGCGCTCGCCGGGTGTGAAGACGCACAGCGCCTCGCGGGTGACCGGCCAGCGCGTGAGCCAGCCCACCGCGGGTCCCGCCCGGTTCGCCCCATAGACCACCGCGTGGGCGGCGTCCGCGGCCTGGAGCTCGGCGGCGAGCGCTTCGCGCCGGCGTGCCATCTCCGCGTCGCTGAAACGGGGGTAGCTCAGGGCTTGACCACCAGCCTTCGACCCGCGGACCTCGAGAGCCGCTCCCAGGCGTCGCCGATCCCCTCCAGCGCGAGCTCCTCGGTGTCGAGCGTGAGCCCGGTGCCGGCCCGCTCCGCGAGCTCATGGGCGCGAGCCAGGGCGGCCTGGCGCTCCCGCGGCGTGGCCCAGGCCCCCGAGTGGCCCACGACCGTGACCCGCCGGTTGCGCATCGGGATGCCCGACAGCTCGGCCACCGGCGACGCCGCCTGCCCGAGGCTCACGTAGACGCCGTCCCGGGTCAGCGCCTCGATAGCTGCACGTGCGGGCTCGCCCCAGAGCGGGTCGAGCGCCACGTCGAGGCGCCCGGCGGCGGCCTCCGAGAAGCGCTCCCGCAGCTCCCCGCCCCCGAGGCCGTCGCCGAGCTCCACCGTCGCGTCGGCGCCGAGCAACCGCGCCCGCTCCAGGCGCTCGCGGTTGCGCCCCGCCGCCACGACACGAGCGGCGCCCAGCAGCTTCGCGAGCTGGATCGCGACCAGGCCCACAGAGCCGGTCGCGCCCGTCACGAGCACGTGCGCGCCGTCCAGCGACGCGCCCGCCCGCTGCGCGCGCTCCAGGCACATGAGCGCGGTGAACACCGGCACGCCCAGGGCGGCCGCCGCGGTGTCGTCGAGCCCCTCGCCGATCGGCGTCACCGACGCCTGGGAGGCGCGGTCCGCCGCGTCGGGCTCCTCCGGCGCGACGGCGAACTCGGCGACGGCGCCGTCGCGACCGTAGCCCGGGTGGACGAACTCCACGCGCACGCGCGTGCCGGGCGCCAGCCGCTCGCCCTCCTCGACAACGCCGACGCCCTCGAGCCCGATCACGTACGGCAATCGCGGCGGGCCGTCGAAGAAGTGGCCGTTCCAGATGTGCAGCTCGACCGGGTTGAGCGCGGCCGCCCGGATCCGCACGAGCGCCTCGCCGGGCTGCCGCCGCGGCTCGGGCACCTCCGCGGGCGCCGGCGGGCGGCCCATGGCCTCGACGACCGCGGCGCGCACTACTAGAGGCGCACCGGATCGCCCGCGGGCATCCGGCCGTTGCCGGGCACGGCCTCGCGAGCGTCGGCGTCGAGCGACGTGTTGCGGTTCGACTGGTGGTCGCGCTCGAGCGGCAGCGTGCCGCCGACCGTGTAGTACGGCTTGCCGGCGATCACGAGGTCCTCGGACGGGAAGCGCGTGATCACCTCACAGCCCTCGGCCGTCACCACGAGCTGCTCCTCGATGCGCGCGGCGGACCAGCCGTCGCTCGAGGGCCAGAAGGTCTCGAGAGCGAAGACCATCCCCTCCTTGATCTCCTCCGGGTGGTCGAGCGAGACCAGCCGGCTGAAGATCGGCTTCTCCCAGATCGCGAGGCCCACGCCGTGACCGAACTGGAGCGCGAAGGCGGCCTCCTCGTCGGCGAACCCGAACTCCTCCGCCTTCGGCCAGACCGCCGCCACCTCGCCGGTCGTGACGCCCGGCCGGATCAGGTCGATCGCCGCGTCGAGGTAGTAGCGACAGCGCTTGTAGGCGTCAACGAGCGCCTTCGACGCGCTCGCCACCGCGAACGTGCGGTAGTAGCACGTGCGGTAGCCCATGAAGCTGTGCAGGATGTCGAAGTAGGCGGGATCGCCGGGGCGGAGCGCCCTGTCCGTGTAGACGTGCGGGTGAGGGCTGCAGCGCTCACCGGAGATCGCGTTGACTCCCTCCACGAACTCCGATCCCATGTCGTAGAGCACCTTGTTCACGAGGCCAACGCACTCGTTCTCGCGCATGCCCGGCCTCATCGCGCGGTAGAGCTCCTCGTACGCGGCGTCGACCATCATGCAGGCGGTGTTCAGCAGCGTGATCTCGTCCTGGGTCTTGATCACGCGCGCCTGCTGCATCAGCTGCTGGCCGTCGACGACCTGCACGCCCGCCCGCTGAAGGGCGAACAGAACCGCGGGCTCCACGGCGTCGACCCCGACCGGCTCGCCGAGGAGTCCGCGCTGGTCGAGCTCAACTCGGATCTTCTCTGCCACGTTCTCGGCCCGGCCGGACTCCGGGGACATCGCGCCGCGCAGCGTCGAGATGCCCGCCCGCGAGCGCCCGTCACCGAGCCACGGGTTGTAGAGCTGGTGGTGGCGGGCGGCCGAGCCGAAGTCCCACATGATCGGCTCGTCGCCCTGGGGGAGGAGGCAGAAGCGGTTGAGCTTGTCCTGCGCCCACGTGCCGATGTGCGTGGCCGTGATGTAGCGGATGTTCGTCATGTCGAAGCAGAGCAGCGCGCCCAGCTCCGACTCGGCGAGGAGGGACGAGATCCGCGCCAGGCGTTCCTCGCGGAGGCGGTCGAAGCGGACGCGCTCCTCCCAGTCGACCCCCATCGTTCCGTAGGTGTGCAGCGCCATTTCTCGTCACCTCGCCGATCGGATCTGCAAACGATTGCACGCCATGCGCCCAGAGGTCAACCTCGCCTCGCAGGGCGCTCTTGACAGGTCGGCGGCGTCTCCCGTACCGTTTCGTGCAAACGTTTGCAGGGAGACCGATGCCGGACGTCGATTTGAGGGACAGGACACTGGGCTGGGTGGGAACCGGCCGAATGGGGTACGCGCTTGCGACGCGCCTGCTCGAGGCCGGCTGCGACGTCGCCGTGTACAACCGCACGAGGGCGAAGGCCGAGCCGCTGAGCGAGCTCGGCGCGGCGGTCGTCGACGCCCCGGCCGAGCTGGCCGGCCGCGACATCGTCTTCACCATGGTCGCCGGCCCCGAGGACTTCAAGGCCGTTGTTCTCGGCGAGAACGGGCTGTTGTCGAGGTCCGACGTCGCTCCGTCCGTGATCGTCGACTCGTCCACGGTCTCGCCTTACGCGTCGGCACAGGTCAGAGCCGAGACCGACTCGCGCGGCGTCGCCCTCCTGGCCGCGCCGGTCAGCGGCAATCCCTCAGTCGTCGACGCCGGCAGGCTGACGTTCGTCGTATCCGGTCCGGAGGACGCGTGGGATGCGGCCCGCCCGTATCTCGAGCTCCTGGGCGCGGGGGCCACCTACGTGGGCGAGGGCGATGTCGCCCGGCTCGTCAAGATCTGCCACAACCTGATGCTCGGCGTCGTGGCCCAGTCGCTCGCGGAGATCACGGTGCTCGCCGAGAAGGGCGGGGTCTCGCGGGCGGCGTTCCTCGAGTTCCTCAACAAGAGCGTCATGGGCTCGACGTTCACGCGCTACAAGACGCCGGCGATCGTGAACCTCGATTTCAAGCCGACCTTCACCCCGGCGTTGCTCTACAAGGACTTCCACCTGGGGTTCGAGGCCGCCGAGGAGCACGGCGTGCCGATGCCGGTTGCGGCGGCCGCCCAGCAGGTCGTGCATGCGCTGATGGGCTTCGGATACGAAGACGTCGACTTCATGGCGCTGCTCGAGCTCGAGGCGCGCAGCTCGTCACTCGAGCTCGAGCCGGAGAACGTGCCGGTCAGCGACGGCCTGGGCGACGGCAAGGTCGGCCTGGCCTCGGCGCGGACGAGCGGCTAGAGCAGCCCAGCGGTCTCGAGATCCCGGCGCAGCGTGAGCTCCTCGTCGCGCGCCAGCGGCACGAGCGGCGCCCGCACCGGTCCCTGCGGAATGCCGGCCAGTCCGAGCCAGGCCTTGAGTTGCGCGATCGGGATCACGCCGCGGTCGAGCCAGGGCCGCCGCATCCAGCGGTCGAAGGCGTCGCGTGCGGGGCCGAGCCGCTCGCTCAGCGCCCGCGCCCCGTCGAGGTCACCCGAATCCGCGAGGCGCGTGTACTCGACGATCGGGAGGTCGCCCGGGCGCTGGTAGAGCGCCAGCGCGGGCGTCGACATCAGCGCCTGGAAGCCATGCTCGGTATGCAGCTCGAGCCAGTGGCGCTCGGAGGCGTCCGTGACCACGATCCGGTCGCCCGCCAGCGCCTGCACGCGCAGCAGGTGCTCCGTGCCCTGCGGGTTCTTGATGCCGCAGATGTTGTCGAGGTCGGCGAGCTCGGCGATCAGCTCGGGGGAGAGCGCGTAGCCTGCATAGGTCGTGTTGAAGAGGAACATCGGGAGCGGCGAGGCGCCGGCGAGCGCCTGGTACCAGGCCCGCACCGACTCCGGCGGCGGGCTCGGCGGGTAGTAGGGGTTGATCGCGATTCCGAAGTCGATGCCGTTCGCGATCGCGTGCTCGCAGAGCTCGACCATTTCGGAGAAGACGTGGTGGCCCACATGCGCCATCACCGGCACGCGCCCCGCGGCCTGGGATACCACGAGCTCATGCACCCGCTTGCGTTCGTCGAGTGACAGTGCCCAGAACTCGCCCATGACGCCGCCGCAGAAGATGCCGTCCACCCGCAGCCCCGCGATGTAGTGCTCGATCGAGGCGGCGAGCCTGTCCTCGTCGAGGCGCCTGCCGTCGTCCGTGAACGGTGTCGGGATGGCGATCCAGAGGCCCCTGACCTTCTCGCGCGCCAGCGCCTTGGCCGCTGTGGGGGTGCCGACTGCCACGACCCGCGAGTGTATGCAAACGATTGCGATACAGTGGCCCGGGATGGCGGGGACACAGACCGAGCGCGCCCACGAGCGCCGGGACCAGCCTGGCGAATCGCCCGCCGAATACCTCGATCGTTACGGCCGGATGCGCCTCATCCGCCGCTTCGAACAGGAGATCCAGCGGCTGTTCCTCAAGGGCGAGGTACACGGCACGACGCACCTGTCCGCCGGGCAGGAGGCCGTCCCGGTGGGGGTCTGCTCGGCGCTCGAGCCGGACGACTACGTGGCCGGGACCTACCGCGGCCACGGGCACGCCTTGGCGAAGGGCACGGACCCCGAGGCGCTCGCTGCCGAGATGCTCGGGCGCCGGACCGGCGTCTGCGGCGGCCGCGCCGGGTCGATGAACGTGATCGACCTCGAGCATGGGCTCGTGGGCTGCTTCGGGATCGTGGGCGGCAGCATCGCGGCCGCGACCGGGGCGGCGATCTCGGCGCAGCGCCAGGGCAGGGTGGCGGTCGCGTTCTTCGGCGACGGCGCGTCGAACCAGGCCTACTTCCACGAGTGCCTCAACTGGGCGCAGGTGTTCGGGCTGCCGGTCGTGTACGTGTGCGAGAACAACTTCTACGGCGAGTTCACGCCGATGGCGAGCGTCACGGCCGGCGGCGAGATCGGCATCCGCGCTGCGTCGTTCGGCATGCAGTCTCAGGTGGTGGACGGCAACGACCTCTGGGCGGTGCGCGAGGCGGCGCTCGAGGCGGTCGGCCGCGCGCGCGGCGGCGAGGGGCCGACCCTGCTCGAGTGCCAGACCTACCGCCACTACGGCCACTCGAAGTCCGATCCGGGGAAGTACCGGCCTCCGGACGAGGTCGAGAGCTGGCTCGGCCGCGACCCGCTCGACCTGGCCCGCGCGCGGCTCCTCGACATGGGGCTGGGCGACGGCGACCTGGCGGCGAAGGAGGACGAGATCGACGGCCAGATCGACCGCGCGGTCGAGAACGCGCTCGCGGCGCCCTATCCCGATCCGGAGCGCGACTCCGGCACGGAGTTCAAGGAATGAGCGAGCTCGAGTTCCGCAAGGCGATCCGCGACGCCCTCCACGAGGAGATCGAGCGCGACCCAGCGGTGGTCTTTTTCGGCGAGGACGTGGCGGCCGCGGGCGGCGTGTTCATGACGACACCCGAGCTGCACGAACGGCACGGCCAGGACCGCGTCTTCGACACGCCGATCTCGGAGCTCGCGATGGCGGGGGCGGCGTTCGGCGCCGCAGTGACGGGGCTGCGGCCGGTGATCGAGATCATGTTCGGCGACTTCATGGCGCTGCCGATGGACAGCCTGGTGAACCAGTCCGCCAAGTTCTGGTACGTCTCGAACGAGCAGGCGAGCGTTCCGCTCGTCGTACGCTCGGCGGTCGGCGCGGGCGGTCGCTTCGGCGCGATGCACTCGCAGATCCACGGCACCTGGTTCCAGGGGATCCCGGGCATCAAGATCGTCGCTCCCTCGAACCCGGCCGACGCAAAGGGCCTTCTCAAGTCGGCCATCCGCGACGACAACCCGGTCATCTTCCTCGAGCACAAGCGCCTGTACTCGATGAAGGGCCCGCCGCCGACGGAGGAGACAGTCCCCCTCGGCAAGGCGGCCGTGGTGCGTGAGGGAAGTGACGTCACGATCGTCTCGGCAATGAGGGGCGTGGTCGAGTCGCTGGAGGCCGCCGAGCTTCTGGCGGGCGACGACATCGACGCCGAGGTGGTCGACATCCGTTCGCTGCGGCCGCTCGACCACGAGTCGGTGCTGGAGTCGGTGGCCAAGACGAACCGCGTGATGGTCGTGGAGGAGGGCACGCGCGTGGGGGGCTGGGCCGGCAATCTGCTCGGCATCCTCGCCGCCGAGGGGCTGCACGACCTCGACGACGCGTGGATCGTCGCGACGGACGACACGCCGGCGCCCTACAGCCCGACGCTCGAGGACGCGTGGCTGCCCGGCGGCGCGGAGATTGCGGGCGCCGTGCGTGAGCGCCTGGGCGTCGCCGCCGCGTCGTAGGGGCGGCCTCGCGCGCGCGTAGAGAACGCCCCGGCTGAGCTACGATTCTTGTGTTGCTCCGCACTAGCCACGATCACGATCACGCGTCCGGAGCACAGGTCCTCTGGGCGGCCTGCGCGGCCCTCGTCCTGCTGTTCATCTTCTTCGCGGCGCTGGGCGCGTTCGAGCCGGGCGACGTGCTGCCGGTGACCGTCGCGGCCGTGGTGCTGGCGGCGCTCTGGCTCGCCCACGAGTGGGGCGGGCTCTGGCGCGACGAGCGTCGCGGCCGCTAGCTGCCGCCCGAGCCGCCTACACTCGCGGCGTGGCGGCCGCCCGCCCCGACGACCATCTCCGTCTCGCGGAGCTCATGGCGGCGCTGTCGTTGGCGACCGACCTCGGCCTGGGCCGGCCCCTCGAGCACGAGCTCGGGGTCTGCCTGGCGGCGCTCGAGCTCGCGGATCGGCTCGGCTGCGATCCGGAGGAGCGCTCAGAGGTCTACTACGTCGCCCTTCTGGCGCACCTTGGCTGTACCGCAGCCGCGCCCTACCTCGCAAGCTGGGCGGGCGGCGATGAGATCCACTTCCAGCGCGGCGCGAGCCTCCTCGGCCCGGCGTCGGAGCCGTCCGAGGACCTGCGCTACTTCGTCCGCGGCTTCGCCGACGACCGGCCGCTCCCCGAACGCGCGCGCCTGGTCGCCAAGATGCTGGCCGCCGGCCGGAAACGCTTCGAGGAGATGGCGGCGAACCTCTGCGAAGGCGGCATGCTCCTTGCCCGGCGCCTCCACCTCCCGGAGGAGGTGGCGCTCGCTCTCGCACAGGTGACTGAGCGCTGGGACGGCAAGGGGTTTCCGGGCGCGGCGGCCGGGGAGCAGATCTCCCGCCCCCTGCGGATCGTCCGCGTGGCCCACGACTTCGTCGCCGTTGCCCACGCGCGGGACAGCGAGGCGGCGGTGGAGGTGCTCGGCCGGCGGCGCGGACGGGGCTACGACCCGGGCGTCGTCGACGCCGCACTCGCCGCGCCCGGTGACCTCCTGCGCGCGACCGACGTTCCCGACACCTGGGAGCGTGTGATCGAGGCCGAGCCGCAGCCGGTGGCGACGATCTCGACCGCGGGGCTCGAGATGGTTGCACGCGCCTTCGGCGAGTTCACCGACGTGAAGATCGACTTCCTGCACGGACACTCAACTCGGGTCGCCGATCTCGCCGCGACGGGCGCCCAGGCGCTCGGCTGCTCCCGTGCCGACGTCTCGCAGGTCCGCGCCGCCGGCCTCCTACATGACCTCGGAAGGGTTGCCGTGCCCAACGGGATCTGGGACAAGCCCGGCCCTTTGAGCGCGGGCGAGTGGGAGCGCGTCCGCCTGCACCCCTACTACACCGAGCGCGTGCTCGAGCGCTGCGGTGCGCTCGCGCCGCTCGCGCTGGTCTCGGGCTCGCATCACGAGCGGCTCGACGGCTCTGGCTACCACCGCGGGGCCACCGCCGCGCAGCTGAACGTCGGGGCGCGCCTCTTGGCCGCGGCCGACGTCTACGACGCGATCACGCACGATCGCCCCTACCGGCCGCGGATGCGTCCCGAAGCTGCCCGAGCCGAGCTGGGCAGGATGGTGCGGGCCGCGACGCTCGATAAACGCGTCGTGGATGCCGTCCTCGAGGCGGCGGGCGCGCCGCCCCTCACGGTGCGCCAGGGCCACCCGGCGGGACTCACCGACCGCGAAGTCGAGGTCCTGCGCCTCGTCGCGCAGGGTCGCACGAGCAAGGAGATCGCGCGGGAGCTGGTGATCACCGAGAAGACCGCGGGCCACCACGTCGAGCACATCTACGCGAAGACCGGCGTTTCCACTCGCGTCGGGGCCGCCCTGTTCGCGATGGAGCACGACCTCGCGCAGTAGCGACGGCGCGGCGGCCGGCGAGCGGCGCGGCCCGAAAGATGGGGCGTTCCCCCGATGCGGTGAGCGCGGGGCCCGCGTACGGTCGCAACGTCTCGTCAACCGAACCCTGGAGGCACGCCGTGTCTACTACGACGAGCGTTCTCGCCGATCTGCACCACGAGGTGCGTGGCTCCGGGCCGCCGGTGCTGTTCATCTCGGGCGCGAGCGGGGACGCCGGGCACTTCGCGCGGACCGCCGCGCGACTCGACGATGAATTCACCACCGTGGCCTACGATCGCCGTGGTTGCTCGCGAAGCGCGGGCCTGCCGGATGGAGAGATCATGTCGATCGCCGCGCAGGCCGACGACGCGGCTGAGCTGATCGAGGAGCTCGAGCTCGCCCCCGCGATCGTGTTTGGCACCAGCGGGGGCGGCAACATCGCGCTCGAGCTGGTGGCGCGGCGTCCCGAGCTCCTCCGCGGCGCGATCGTGCATGAGCCGGCGCTGATCGCGCTGGCCGGCGAGCCGCGATCGGAGAGACGTTGATCTGGAGCCGATCGTCGAGCTCGCCGCCATCGATCCGCGCCGCGGGATGGAGGCGTTCGTCCGCGCGAACACCTCGGACGCCAGCTTCGAGGCGCTCGATCCTGAGCTCCGGGAGCGCATCCTCGGCAATGGCTCGCACTTCTTCTCCCAGGAGCTTCAGGCGTTTGTCGCTTACGTTCCAGACGAGGAAAGGATCCGGAACGCCGGCGTGCCCATGCGGGTGCTGATCAGCCGAGACGGGACGCCGCAGCTCGGCCGGGCAACGACGCGCCTCGCGCAGCAGCTCGGACTGACGGTGGAGCGGATCTCCGGTCACCACGCCCCGTACCTCCAGCGTCCGGAGGCCTTCGCCGACGAGCTGCGGCCGATCCTGCGGGAGCTCTCCGCGATCTCCGGGCAGCATTTCAACGGGGTCCGCCTCCACTACGAAGAGCACGGCAGCGGCGATCCGATCCTCTGCATCCACGGCGCCGGCGGCACGGCGCTCGCGTGGGCCAAGGCGGTCGAGAGGCTCGCCCGGGTTGGACACGTGATCGCATACGACCGGCGTGGCTGCGCGCGCAGCGAGCGCCCGGAGCCCTACGAGCGGACCAGCGTCACGGAGCACGCCGACGATGCCGCCGCGCTGCTCGACGCGCTGGCGGGGGCGCCGGCCGTGATCGTCGGCCGCAGCTATGGCGCCAGCGTGGCGACCGAACTGGCGCTGCGCCATCCCGAGCGGGTGCGGGCGCTGGTGCTCCTCGAGGGCGATGCGCCGCGCGAGCTCGCGCCGGCGGCGGCCGAATGGGTGGATGCTCTTGTCGGCCGGCTGGACGAGGTCGCGGCCCGAGCCGGGGTCGATGCGGTCGCCGAGGCGTTGATCGGCGAAGTGGCAGGGGACGGCGCCTGGCTCTCGTTCCCCGAGAAGATTCGGCGGATCCTCACTGACAACGGGCCGGCGATCCTCGCCGAGCTGAGAGGTGAGTGGTGGCCGCAGGGCGACGCCGCCGCCTTCGCCACCATCGATCAGCCCGTGCTGCTGGTGGCGGCAACCGACTCGCCGCCTGTGTTCCGCGAGCCGACCGAGGCGATGGCCGGCCTGCTTCCAAACGCCCGCACCGCGCTGGTCGGCGGCGGCCACCTGATCGATCCGGCGGCGCCCGAGGTGCTCGCCTTCATCGAGGAGGTGCTCGACGGCCGGTAGATCCGCCGGGCGCCGCGTGCCGAGCCGGCGCCGCATCGCCACGCGCGGGGCGTCGCCCGGAATCGCGGCGGCCTCGTGGGGCGATCGGCGAGTCGCGGCGAACGGCGGCCCCGAGGGCGGTCCCACCTCCGACTGCGCCACGAGCTCGATTGCCCGCCGGGCGATGCTGCAACCATCCAGCGGTGATCCGCGTGACCCACTTCACCGACCCCGGCTGTCCGTGGGCGTACTCTGCGTTGCCGGCACACACCACCTTGCGGTGGCGCTACGGCGGGCAGTTGCGCTGGACACTCGTGATGATCGGTCTCACCGAGGACGCCGGTCAGTACGCCGCCCGCGGATACTCGCCGACTCGATCGGCGATCCGCAACCGGCGCTTTCGCCGCTTTGGAATGCCTTTTCAGATCACGCCGAAGGCTCGGCTCAGCGCCACCTCTCCCGCATGCCGCGCGATCGTTGCCACACGACTGGCCGCGCCGGAACTCGAGGACGCGGCGCTGCGCGCGCTGCAGTTCGCACAATTCACCACGACCGGCACCCTGGACGACCCCGACACTTTGCGCTCGGCCCTCGCCGGCGTCGAGGGCCTCGACGCCGACTTGATCGTGGGGCGGATCGAAGATCCAGAGGTCGTGGCCGCCTACGAGACCGACCGGTCTCGGGCGCGCACGGCCGCGGGATCGCCGACCGAGTTCCAGGGCCGGGCGGCCAACACGGACGGCGCGGTGCGTTACACCGCGCCATCTCTGGTCTTCGAGGGGGCCGACGGACGGAGGCTGGAAGCCGGCGGCTTTCAACCGATCGAGGCCTACGACGTGGCGATCGCCAATCTCGAGCCGACCCTCGAGCGCCGCCCTCCCTCCGACGACCCGCTCGACGTGCTGCGCGCCTTTCCCTACCCGCTTACAACGGCCGAGGTCGCAGCCGTGATGACCGAGCACCTCGGCGTGCCCGACCCGGTGGCCGTCGAGGGGAAGCTCATTGCAGCCACCGGCGAGGGACGCCTCGCTCGCCGGCCGGCCGGCGACGGTTCCCTATGGGCGCTCGCCGGCGATCCACAGGTTGTGCACGGGTAGGGCGCCCTCAGGCGGCGGCGCGCGCGGCCGGCCGCTGCCGTGGCGCCGGCGCCCGTCCCGCTCCCGCGAACTCGGGCGGCGCGATCGCCAGGTAGTGCCCGAACGACCAGTCGACGAAGCGGCGCGACTGCATGGCGCGGAGCGCCCCGCCCAGGAGGCGCGGCGGCACGCGCGGCACGAGCCGCTGCGTGTACAGCATCCAGCGGAACTTCCACTCGTGCGCGGCCGAGAAGTCGCCATAGCGGACCAGCGCCGAGGCGATCGACTGCCGCCCCTCGACGGCGGCGCGCAGCTCGCGCCCGCACGCGATCCCGAAGTAGAGCGCCGTCCGGATGCCCTCGGCGGTCAGCGGGAGGCAGTGGCCGGCGGAGTCGCCGACGAAGAAGACCCCGTCGTCGGTGGCCGCGCGCAGCTTGTGCGGGATCCAGTTGCCCTGGTAGCGCACCGGCTCGCGCTCGAGGTCCTCGGCCAGCAGGACCGTCGTGTCCTTGACGTGGAAGCGCGGGTCGAACGAGCCGACGCCGATCCGGAGCTCATCGGCGGCCGGGAAGCTCCAGCCGTAGCCGGCCGGCACGTAGCGGCGGTCGATCCAGATCTCCATCTCGTCGCCGGCGCCCCAGGGGTGCACCTCGAGCCCACGGGACAGCGGTGCGTCAGGCGGCTGATAGCCCGCGCCCAATACACGGCGCCAGCCGAGCGCGTCGACGACGACCGGCGCGGACAGGTCGCCGCGGTCGGTGTGGACGGTGTTGCCGCTGCGGCCGTCGACCTTCGCGGTCTCGAAGGTCGCGTCCGACTGCTCCCACAGGAGCCGGCAGAGCTCGGGGTAGTCGAAGGTGGAGAACGTCCACGGCAGCTCGAGCGTCGACGTGCCGTGCGGGGTGTGGATCACGAGCCGCCCGAAGGTCTGGCGGTGGGCGCCCATCAGCCCCATCGACCCGCAGCCATTCGGTGGGGATGCCGCAGGCCGACGTCTGCCGCTCGCCGATCTCATAGCGGTCGATCACGAGCACGCGCGCGCCGCTTCCGGCGAGCTCACGGGCCACCGCAAGGCCCGCGAAACTCGCTCCGCAGACGAGGACATCGTGGTCCCCCGAGAGCGACGTGCGGTCGGCGCCGCGCAAGGTGCGTCGTGTTGGCATTCGGTTGAGGAGGGTACTGGGGGGCCGGAATGTCGCTAGGCTTGTCGCCTCAGTGCCGGATACGCAGACGATTACTTCACCCAAGACCGTCGAGGGTTCGGGCGGGCTCCTGCTCGAGATCGACGGGGAGATAGTCCCCAACTACGACGCGACGATCATCCCCTTCGAGGAGGGCGATGTCGTGTCGGGCAACGTGGTTCGGATCGATCAGGACGAGGTCCTGGTCGACATCGGCTACAAGAGCGAGGGGGTCATCCCGCTCAACGAGCTGTCGATCCGAAAGTCGGTCGACCCGCACGACGAGGTCGAGCTCGGCGAGGAGGTCGACGCGCTCGTCCTCACCAAGGAGGACCAGGACGGCCGTCTCCTGCTTTCGAAGAAGCGCGCCCGCTTCGAGAAGGCCTGGCGCAAGATCGAGGCCGCGGCCGAGTCCGGCGAGCCCGTCGAGGGGACCGTCATCGAGGTCGTCAAGGGCGGCCTAATCATCGACCTCGGGGTGCGCGGCTTCCTGCCCGCCTCGCTCGTCGACATCCGCCGCGTGCAGAACCTCGACGAGTTCCTCGGTACCAAGATCGAGTGCAAGGTCATCGAGCTGAACCGCTCGCGCAACAACGTTGTGCTCTCGCGCCGCGCGGTGCTCGAGGAGGAGCGCAAGGAGGTTCGCCAGCAGATCCTCGACCGCCTGCAGCCGGGCATGGTCGTGGAGGGCGCGATCTCCAACATCGTCGACTTCGGCGCCTTCGTGGACCTCGACGGCATCGACGGCCTGATCCACATCTCGGAGCTCTCGTGGTCGCACGTCAACCACCCCTCCGAGATCCTCTCGATCGGCGACGTCGTCCCGGTCAAGGTCCTCGACATCGATCGCGACCGCCAGCGCATCTCGCTGGGTCTCAAGCAGACCCAGGAGGACCCGTGGCAGCGGGTGATCGACACCTACCGGATCGGGGACGAGCTCGAGGGCAAGGTCACCAAGGTCGTGACCTTCGGCGCCTTCGTCGAGATCATGGACGGGGTCGAGGGCCTCGTGCACATCTCGGAGCTGGCCCACCACCACGTCGAGAACCCGCGCGAGATCGTCGAGCCGGGGCAGGACGTGCGCGTGAAGATTCTCGAGATCGACTCGGAGCGCCGCCGGCTTTCGCTGTCGGTCAAGCGGGTCGAGGAGCAGCTTGCGCACATCAAGTCGGCCGCCGCCGCGGGCGCTGCGGCAGCCGGTGCCTCTGAGGAGATCGGCGAGGTGCCCGACCTCGGGCTCTCCGAAGACGTGTTCGCCGGTCCCCAGGTGAGCGGCGCCGACGACCTGCGCGCCGCGCTCTCGAGCGTGCAGACCGACGCCCCGCCGGCGGAGGCGGCCGCGGCGCCGGAGCCTGCCGCGCCGCCGGAGCCTGCCGCGCCGGATGCGACCGAACCGGAGCCTCCCGCGCCGGAGCCCGCGGCGCCGGAGCCCGAGACAGCGCCGGAGCCTGCCGCCGAGGCCGCGCCGGAGCCCGCCGCCGAGGCCGCGCCGGAGCCCGCCGCCGAGGCCGCGCCGGAGCCCGCCGCCGGAGGCCGCCGCCGAGGCAGCGCCGGAGCCCGCCGCCGAGGCCGAGGCAGGCGCCTGAGCCTGAGCCGGTGCCCGAGGCCGAGCCAGCCGCCGAGGAGACCGACTCCTCCGGCGACGAGCGGCCTGCCGAGTAGCCCCTTGCCCAGCGGTCCCGCCCCGGGGCTCGCCACAGCCGGGGTTCACGTCGTGAGCATCCCCTTCGTCGGACTGACGGGAGGCCTGGGCGCCGGCAAGTCCGAGGCGCTGCGCGCGCTGGCGGACCTGGGCGCGGCCACGCTGTCCACGGACGCCGTCGTGCACGAGCTGCTTGCGTCGGACGACATGCGCGACCAGGTGGTCGAGCGGCTCGGCGCGGAGGTCGCCCCCGGCGGCACGCTCGACCGTACGCTCATCGCCGAGCGCGTCTTCGGCGACGACCCAGCACGCACGTGGCTCGAGGGCGTGCTCTGGCCGCGCGTGGGCGAGCAAGTGGCCCGCTGGCGCGCGCAGCTCGAGAGCGCCGACCCGCCGCCGAGGGCGGCGGTCGTCGAGGTGCCGCTGCTGTTCGAGTCCGGCATGGACGCCGTCTTCGACGCGACCATCGCCGTGGTCGCCCCGGAGTCGCTTCGCGAGGAGCGCGCCGCCGCGCGCGGGCACGCGAACCTGGCCGAGCGCGCGGGGCGCCAGCTCTCCCAGGACGAGAAGGCCGCGCGCGCGAACTTCACCGTCCGCAACGACGGCAGCCTCGATGACCTGCAGGCGGCTCTCGCGGACGTGCTCGCGAAGCTCGACGACACGCCCTGACTATCCTCAGAGGACGGGCCGCGGGACCCGAATTGCGCAAATTGCGGAGTCATCCCTCCGCAACATCGCGCTCTCTCCGAGTTCATGCGGTCGCCGTCCCATGTACTTGCAAAACTCGACCACCGTCCCTTGAGCTCTCACACCGCTCGCATCACACGTCGCCGTGCGCGCCCCAGCAGGCGCACCAGGCGGGGTCTGCTCGCCGCCGCGGTCGTCCTCGCCGCCGTGCTGGCCGCGTTCGTTACGGGGCTCGGCCCGCTCGGCGAGGCCGTGCGCGAGATCACGCTCCCGCTGCGCCACGACGACATCATCCGCCAGCAGGCAGCGGACAAGGACCTCGACGCCGCCATGATCGCCGGCGTCATCTACGAGGAGTCGCGCTTCCGCGACCAGACCTCGCACGCGGGCGCGCGCGGCCTGATGCAGATCACGCCCGACACCGCGGACTTCATCGCCAGGCACTCGGGCGGGATCCGGTTCGAGCAGTCGGACCTCGCGACCCCGCAGATCAACATCGCCTACGGCTCCTTCTTCCTGCGCTACCTCCTCGACCATTACGACGGCGACGAGGACGCCGCGCTGGCGGCCTACAACGCCGGCATCGCCAACGTGGACGCGTGGGTCGCGAAGGCCGGCGGCCCCGGTGAGTTCGACGCCGACAGCCACATCCCCTACCCGGAGACGCGCGCGTACGTGGAGAACGTGCAGGAGCGCCGCGGCGAGTACCGAGAGCACTACGCCGACGAGCTCGGCTACTCGAGCCTGGCTGAGCCCGGCCGGGCTCAGCGGGTGGCTTCGTCCCAGGCCGCGTACGCGCGCTCGACCGCTCGCTTGGCCTCGGCGTGACGGGCGGACGAGCGCTCGCTGCTCGTGGGGCTCGCCCAATGCGACGGGTCCGCGAGCTCGTCCTCGATCGCGGCCAGCGCCTGCTCGGCGCGCTCCACGTCGCGCTCGAGCTCGGCGACCCGCCGGAGCTGGTTCTTCGACGGGCCGGCGGGCTTCTCGCGCCGTGGACGCCTGCCGTCTCCCCCGAGCGCCGGCGCGCGGCGCGCTCGCTGCGCGCCCGCTCGCGGGCGCTCTCCTCCGCCGCGCGTCGCTCCTCGCGCACGCGTGAGTACTCCGCCCAGCCGCCCTCGTAGGCGCGCAGGCGCCCGTCCTCGATTGCGATCGTGCGGGTGCCGACCGCGTCGAGCAGGGCGCGATCGTGTGACACGAGCAGCACCGCGCCGTCAAACGCCGAGAGCGCGTCCTCGAGGGCCTCGCGCGCGTCGAGGTCGAGATGGTTCGTGGGCTCGTCGACGATCAGCACGTTTGCGCCCGAGCTCACCAGGATCGCCAGCGAGAGCCGCCGCCGCTCGCCGCCCGACAGCCCGTCGAGCGGCTTCTCCGCCTCGTCGCCGCTGAACAGGAAGCGCCCGAGCAGCCCACGTGCCTTGTTCGGGGTAAGACCGGTGGCGCGCCCCACCGCATCGAGCACCGTGCCGCTCGAGCCGAGCTCCTCGGCGTGCTGGGTGAGGTATCCGAAGGCGACGTTGTGCCCTGTCCGCAGGCGCCCGGCGTCGAGCTCCCGGCGGCCGGCGAGCGCCTCGATCAGCGTGGTCTTGCCCGATCCGTTGGGGCCGACGAGCGAGACGTGCTCGCCACGTTCGAGCCACAGCTCGCCGTCCTCGACCAGCGTGCGCCCCGGCACCTCGAGCCGCCCGCCCTCGAGCTCGAGCACCATCCGGCCGGTGCGCTCGGCGGTGCCGAACGAGAAGCCGAGCGAGCGGTTGTCGCGCGGATCGCGCTCGATCCGCTCCATCTTCTCCAGCCGCTTGACGCGCGACTGTGCCTGGCGCGCCTTGGTCGCCTTGTAGCGGAAGCGCTCGACGAAGCGCTCCATGCGCGCGATCTCGGCCTGCTGCTTCTCGATCTGCTTGCCGAGCTGGATCTCGCGAGCGGCGGCCTCCATGCGCCAGTTGTGCCAGCTGCCGGGGAAGAAGCGCGAACGACCGGCTTCGAGCTCGAGCACCGAGGTCCCCACGGCCTCGAGGAACCAGCGGTCGTGCGCGACGAGGACCACGGCGGCATCGAGATCGACGAGATAGCCCTCGAGCCACTCGAGCGACGAGATGTCGAGGTGATTGGTCGGCTCGTCCAGGAGCAGCAGGTCGGGGTCGGCGGCGAGCACGCGCGCGAGCGACGCACGGGTGAGCTCGCCGCCCGAGAAGGTGTCGAGGCTCCGGTCGAGCTGGGCATCGGCGAATCCAAGGCCGTGCAAGGGTGCGATCGCCCGCTCACGCCAGTTCCAGCCACCGGCATGCTCGAGCCGCCCCTGCGCGCGCGAGTAGCGGTCGAGCAGGTCGCGGTCCTCCGGGCGCTCCGCCATCTCGCCCTCCAGCCGGCGCAGCTCGTCTTCGAGCGCCACCAGGTCGCGGCAGCCGGCGAGCACGTAGTCGCGCAGTGAGAGGCCGCGCTCCCGCGGGGGGCGCTGGTCGTGCAGCGCCGCCCGCGCGCCCTTCTCGAAGGCGAGCTCGCCGCCGTCGACGCCGGTCTCGCCGGCGACCATCCGCAGGAGGGTCGTCTTGCCGGCGCCGTTGCGCCCGGCGAGCGTCATGCGGTCGCCGCGCTCGAGCTTGAAGGACACGCCGCGGAACAGCGGGGCGCCCGCGATGTCCTTGTCCAGCGCCGATGCGATCACGACGGCCATCCGTCGAACAATGGTCACACACGTTGCCGTCCCGTAACCGGGACGATGCGGCGGTGCTTCCACTCGGCTCCGGTGGGGTAAATGGGGGCGTGGACCCGGATCAGAGGCGCCGGCGGCGCGAGGAGGCGAGGCGGCGCACGCGCCGCCAGCGGAGGGTCGCGATCGCGTCGGTTCCGGTGCTCGCCGGGGCAGTGCTCGCCGGCGTCCTGCTGCTCGACGGGAGCGGCGGCGGTTCCGAGGCGCAGGGCGCGCGCGAGCCGGAGCCGGCCGAGCTCCCGCGTGGAGGGCGCAGCATCTTCCCCGAACGGCGCGTGGTGGCGTTCTACGGCGCGCCGCAGGCGCGCGAGCTGGGGGCACTCGGGATCGGCAGACCGGCGCAGGCCGCCCGCCGCCTCGCGCGTCAGGCACGACCCTACGCGCGCCCCGGGCGGCCGGTGCTTCCGGCCTTCGAGCTGATCGCGACGATCGTCCAGTCCGATCCCGGCGAGGACGGCGACCACTCGGTCCGGCAGTCGGACCGGACGATCGGGCGCTACCTCCGCGCCGCGCGCCGGCGCGACATGCTGCTCATCCTCGACATCCAGCCCGGCTACGCGCCGTTCATGCGCGAGGTCAGGGCGCTGCGACGGTTCCTCGAGGAGCCCGACGTCTCGCTCGCGCTCGACCCCGAGTGGAGCATGCGCCCGCCGGTCCTGCCCGGCCAGGAGATCGGCTCGACCAGCGCGTCGGTCGTGAACCAGGTCTCCGCATACCTGTCCCGAATCGTCCGCGAGCGCAGGCTGCCCGAGAAGCTGCTCGTGGTCCACCGCTTCACGAGGGACATGATCGAGGACGAGGACGCGCTTCGGAGACATCCGGGCGTGGCCCTGACCGTCAACGTGGACGGATTCGGCGACCGTCCGAACAAGCGCTCGAAGTACCGCGAGTTCACGCGCGGGCGCCGCGACCGCCATCACGGCTTCAAGCTCTTCTACAGCGAGGACACGAACCTGATGCAGCCGCGCCACGTCCTGCGCCTACGGCCGCCGCCCGAGCTGGTCGTGTACGAGTGATCCTCAGTCCGGGCGGGCGTCCAGGCGGGCGCGGCGCTGCAGCTCGTACAGGTCGACGTCGGCGCGGACGTAGCGGCCGGACGCGTCGACCCGCGGCCGGAAGTCCCAGGACGTCGGCCGGCCGGCCGCCAGGGCCTCGGCGACCACGCGCCGCTCGCGCTGGCTCTCGATCACCCGCCGCTCGAGGTCGCGGAGATCCCATCGCGCCGCCACCTCCTCGCCGAGCGCGCGCTGCACCTCGGCGTGCGCCGGTCGCTCCGCGAGGTTGACGAGCTCGCGCGGATCCTCGGAAAGATCGAAGAGCTGGTCGGGATCGCCCTCGCAGCGGACGAGCTTGTGCGCTCCGCGGCGGATCATGACCGCCGGCGCGGTCAGGCCCTCGGCGAGGTACTCGGACGCGACCACGCCGCTGCCGGCGGAAGCACGCCCCTCGAGCAGCGCCACGAGGCTTGACCCGTCCATGCCGGCGCTGAGCTCGCGGGCATCGGGATCGCCGGCGAGGTCCAGCAGCGTCGGCGCGAGGTCGAGCAGCGACACCGGCTCGGCAACCCGGCGCGCGACGAGACGACCAGGGGCGGCCACGATCAGCGGCACCCGCACCGACGGCTCGAAGAACGACATCTTGTACCAGAGCCCCCGCTCGCCCAGCAGCTCGCCATGGTCGGCGGTGAACGCGACGACGGTGCGCTCGTCGAGGCCCGTGTCACGGAGGGCCCCGAGCAGCTCGCCGATGCGCTCGTCGACGTAGCTGATTGCGGCGTAGTAGGCGTGCCGTGCGTTCCGGATCTGCTGGTCGGTGAGCGCGGCGTCGTCGATACCGATCATCTCCCGGAGGCGCCGGCTGTGCGGGTCCGCCTCGGCCAGGGCCGGCGCGGGCACGGCCGGGAGGTCGATCGCGTCTGGCGCGTAGAGGTCCCAGTAGCGCCCGCGCACCTCCCAGGGGTCGTGCGGATGGGTGAACGAGACGACGAGGAAGAAAGGCTCGGGCGCGCGCCCGCGCGCGAGGTCGAAGACCTTCCGCACGGCGGCGAAGGCGACCTCGTCGTCGTAGTCCTGCTGGAGGCTCGCCTCGCACCGTCCCGGCCGGAGGACGCTCTCCATCGTGTGGTACCAGGCAAGCTGCTCGCCGGGTGGACTGGACCAGTCGGGCGTCCAGTCGAAGCCGGCCGGATAGATCTCGGGCGTGAGCCGCTCCTCGAACCCGTGCAGCTGGTCCGGGCCGACGAAGTGCATCTTGCCGGCGACGGACGTGGCATAGCCCTGGGCGCGCAGATGGTGCGCGACGGTCGCCGTCGCCGCCGGGAGCTCCGCCCCGTTGTCGTAGACGCCGGTCCGCGAGGGAAGCCGGCCGGTGAGCACCGAGGCGCGCGACGGCGCACACAGGGGGGAGGCGCAGTAGGCGCTCTCGAACACCACGCCGTCGCTAGCGAGCGCCGAGATCGCGGGCGCCTGGACGATGGGGTGCCCGTACACGGGCAGCCAGGCGGCCGCCAGCTGGTCCACCATGATCAGCAGCAGGTTCGGGCGGGTCACCGCCGCCGCTTCTCGGCGAAGGCGTCGGCCGCCTCGCGGGCCGCGTCGGTCTGGGCCAGGAGCCCATAGGCGAGGCGCTCCAGCGCGAGCCCGGCCTCGCGCGACGCCTCGGGCATCAGGTCGATCGTCTGCTTGGCGAGCGCCAGCGCAAGCTGTGGCAGATCGGCTAGCCGCTCGGCCAGAGCGAGCGCGCGCTCGAGAGCGGCGCCCTCGGCGACGACCTCGGTGACCAGCCCGAGCGCGCGGGCGTCGTCAGCCCCGAAGCGGTCTCCGAGGAGCACCAGCTCCTTGGCGCGCGCCGCGCCCAGCAGCCGCACGAGGCGATGCGTGCCCCCCGAGCTCGGAACGATGCCGATCCCCACCTCGGGCAGGCCGAACACGGCCGACCGGTCCGCTACGCGGAAGTCGGTGGCGAGCGCGAGCTCGAACCCGCCGCCGAGGCAGTAGCCCGCGATAGCGCTGATCGTGGGCTGGGGGAGGGCCGCCACGCGCTCGTAGACGTCCCCGGTCTCGCGGTAGTACTGGAGTATCGAGGCGGGGTCGAGGTCGCGCATCTCGCCCACGTCGGCGCCCGCCGAGAATGCGCGCTCGCCGCCGCTGAACACGACGCAGGCGCTGGACCGCACGTCTTCGCGCCGGAGCGCGTCGGCCAGCGCTCCCTCCAACGCCGTCGAGAGGGCATTGAGCTTGTGCTCGCGCCGCAGCACGATCACCGACGCCGCGCCGTGGGCGCGAACCTCAACGAGCGCTTCCTCGCTCACCAGTGCTCAGGATCCGGCCGTCGCGTGCCCGAGGGCGACCTCGATGCTCGGAGTGTTCGCCAGCAGCTTGCGCGTGTAGTCCGCGCTGGGACTCGTGAAGATCTGCTCGGTGGGCCCGTACTCCACTACGTGGCCGCCGGTGACCACCGCCACCCGGTCGGCGATGGTGCGGATGAGCGCGAGGTCGTGCGTGATGAACAGGAGGCTGAGCCCCATCTCGTTGCGCAGCTCGCCGAGCAGCTCGATGATCGCCGCCTGCACCGACACGTCGAGTGCCGAGGTGACCTCGTCGCAGACCAGCATGGCGGGCTCGGCGGCGAGCGCGCGGGCGATCGCC
The DNA here is from genome assembly GCA_963757815.1 of uncultured Thermoleophilaceae bacterium. Lineage (GTDB taxonomy): Bacteria > Actinomycetota > Thermoleophilia > Solirubrobacterales > Thermoleophilaceae > JACVRW01. The sequence goes on from CAVWSN010000030.1 coordinate 229,259, forward strand.
ACGCGCTGGCGCTCACCGCCGGAGAGCTGGTCGGGGAAGCGCTCGGCCGCGGAGGAGGACAGCGCCACCCGCTCGAGGCACTCGCCGACCTTCGCGCCGATCTCGCGTCCCCCGCCCCGGCCGAAGAGCTTGAGCCTGCGCGCGATCGTCTGCCCGATCGTGGTGCGCGGGTTCAGCGACGCGTACGGGTTCTGGAAGACGTACTGGATCTCCCGGCGTTCCTCGTTCGAGCGATTGCGCGCCGACTGCTCGAGCGCCGTGCCGCGCAGGCTGACCTCGCCGGTCCACTGCTTGTGCAGCCCGGCCACGCAGCGCGCGGTGGTCGTCTTGCCGCTGCCGGACTCGCCGACCAGCGCCACGCACTCGTTGTGGTGGATGTCGATGTCGATGTCGAACAGGATCTGGGTCTCGCCGTAGTGCGCGTTCAGGTTCCGGATCGCGAGCACCACGTCCTCGCCGACCTGGGCCTTGTCGATCTGCCCGGCGCCCTCGGGCGGGGGCTGTTGCGACGCGTCGGCGACGTGGTAGCAGCGCACCTTGTGGCCCTCGCCCAGATCGGTGACCGGCGGGAACTCGGCGCGGCAGTCGTCGCGTGCGAACTGGCAGCGCGGATGGAAGTAGCAGCCCTGCGGGCGGCTGCCGGGCAGCGCGGCGTGACCCGGAATGCCCACCACCGTGCGCTTGCCGGCGATGTCGGGTACCGCGCGCAGCAGCCTGCGCGTGTAGGGATGGCGCGGATCGGTGAAGAGCTGGTCGCGGGTCCCGCTCTCGACGATCCGCCCGCCGTACATGACCGCCACGTGGTCGGCAAGCTCGGCCACCACCGCCAGGTCGTGGCTGACGTACAGCGCGGCCACGCGATGGCTCTGGCACAGGTCGCGCACGGTCTCGAGCACGCGCGCCTGCGTCGTCACGTCCAGACCGGTGGTCGGCTCGTCGCACACGATCACATGCGGCCGGTTGGCGAACGCCATCGCGATCGCCACGCGCTGCTGCTGGCCGCCCGAGAGCTGGTGCGGGTAGTTCTTCAGGAACTCGTCGTCGGACGGCAGCGCCACCTCCTCGAGCGCCTCGCGAACCCGTGCCTTGCGCTGCTCCGCGCCGCCCTCGGTCGCGTGCGCCTCGAGGATCTCCTCGAGCTGCGTCGAGATCCGCAGCGCGGGGTTCAGGGAGGTGCCCGGATCCTGGGGGATGTAGGAGACGACGCCGCCGCGCAGCCGGCGCAGCTCGCGCTCGCCCAGCGAGCTCAGGTCCCGGCCGTCGATGCGGATCACGCCGCCGGCCACCTCCCCGCCGCGCCGGACGTGCCCACAGCAGCGCCATCCCGACGGTGGTCTTGCCGGAGCCGGACTCGCCGACGAGGCCCAGCACCTCTCCGGGACGGACCTCGACGCTGATCTCGTCGACCACATCGACGCCCGAGCCGGTGAGCGCGATGCGCAGGTCGATGACGTCGACGGACGGCTCGTGCGCGGTCTCGGTGGCGCTCATTACTCGTTGCTCCTCTCGAGGCCGATCGCGGCGCGGGCGATGCCGTCGGTGATCAGGTTCGTGCCGACGGTCAGGACGGCGATCGCGAGCACCGGGAGCAGCACGCCCCACGGCATGACGGCGATCGACAGCCGGTTCTCGTTGATCATGAGGCCCCAGTCGGCGGTGGGCGGCTGCAGGCCGAAGCCGAGGAAGCTGATCGCCGCAATCAGGCCGATCGAGAACGTCATCCGCAGCCCGAGCTCCACGAGCAGCGGGCTGGTCACGTTGGGCAAGCAGCCCCTCCATGATGATCCGCGAGCGCTTCTCGCCGGCGACCTCCTCGGCCTTGATGAAGTCACGCTCGACGATCTGCTGGGCGGCGCCGCGCATCACGCGCGCGACCCGCGGCGCGTGCGTGATTCCGACGGTCAGCACGATCAGCCACAGCTTCGGGCCGATCGCCGAGACCGCCAGCAGCACGAAGATGATCTGCGGGAACGCGAGCACGACGTCGTTGATCCGCATGAGCACGTCGTCGAGCCAGCCGCGGGAGTAGGCGGCCACGAGCCCTATCGCGGTGCCGAGGACGACGCCGATCAGCGTCGCGGCGGCGGACATCCACAGCACGGACAGGCCGCCGTAGAGCCAGCGGCTGAACACGTCGCGCCCGAGCGCGTCGGCGCCGAAGATCGCGTCGCTCGTCGGCCCGTGGTTCGGCGCCGCGATGAACTCGGTCTCGGAGTGGGGCGCGAACAGCGGTCCGAGCAGCGCGATCAGCACGATGACGCCGACCATCCCCAGCCCGATGCGGGTGCGGGTGAGCCGGGAGGCATTGCGCAGGATGCCGAGCCACTGGAAGCGCTGGAGCCGCGGCGGCGGCGCCTCCGGCCCCGCCTCGGGCACCAGGTCGAGGGCCTGCTCGACGGTCTGGTCGGTCATCGCGCCTCCGTCCGCAGCCGTGGCGTGACCGCAATCGTCGCCAGGTCGGCGAGCAGGTTGAGCACCACGTAGATAGCCGCCGCCAGCAGCGTGATCGCCTGCACCACGAGCATGTCGCGGTTGTCCACCGCGTCGATGAACAGCGAGCCGATGCCCGGATACGAGAACACGAACTCCACGACCACGACGCCGCCGGCCATCCACGCCAGCTGCAACGGCGATGACCTGGATGGCGGGCACGATCGCGTTGGGAACGGCGTGGCGCCAGATCACCGTGCGCTCGGGGAGCCCCTTCAGGCGCGCCATCGTCACGTACTCCGACTCGAGCACCTCGATCATCGAGCCGCGCATGATCCGGCTGATGTAGGGCGTGACCGCGAGCACCAGCGTGGCAGCGGGCAGCACCACCACGCTCGGCTCCGTCCACGCCCGCTGGTCCGGCGCGAGCAGCGAGACCGCCGGGAACCAATGGAACACGCTCGTCGCGAACAGGAGGATCAGCCCGATGCCGATCACGAACTCCGGCAGCGCCGCGAGCACGAGCGTCGACGTGGAGACGACGTGGTCGACCGGGCGGTCACGGCGCATCGCCGTCCAGACGCCGATCCCGATCGACAGCGGGATCGCGACCACGGCGGCCACGAACACCAGGAAGGTGGTGTTCGCGACGCGGTCCGACAGCAGCTCGCTCACCGCCTGCTGGGTCGCGGCGGACTCGCCGAAGCTGCCGGTGAGCACTCCGCCGATCCAGTCGAGGTACTGGGTGACCACCGAGTCGTTGAGGTTGAGCTGCTCGCGCAGCGCGGCGACTCGGTCGGGCGTCGCCTCCCTGCCGAGGATCGCGGTAGCCGCGTCGCCTGGCAGCGCCAGCACCGCGGCGAAGACGATCAGCGAGATCAGAAACAGCGTGAGGACGCCTTGAGCCAGCCGGCGCAAGATGAGCCTAGTCAACGAAACCCACCCTTCCGAAGCCGTAGTTGGTCAGCGGGAAGCCCGACTTCGCGGGCTGGAACCCGGCGACCGTGGTGTTGTAGGCATCGACCTGGTTGCTGAACGACCAGACGATCAGGCCACCCCGCTCGTACTCGATCTCCTGCGCCGCCTTGAGCAACTCGATGTGCTTGTCCTCGTCGAGCTCCGCCCGCGCCTGCGCGATCAGGTCGAGGAACTCGGGGTCGGCCCAGTGCGTCTCGTTGTACGGGGAGTCCGGCAGGCTGCCCTGCGCCACCTGGCTCAGGTATGACCGCGTGGCCCAGAAGTCCTGGGCGAACGTCCAGGACAGGTAGTTGTCGCCGTAGAACGTGCCGGTGTCGACCTTGCGCACGTTGATCGTCACGCCCGCGCCCTTGGCCTGCTCCGCGATCACCTGAGCCGCCTCGACGATCCCCTGGAAGACGGGTGAGGTCACGAGCTCGACGCGCAGATCGCTCTGCCCCGCCTGCTGTCAGGAGCGACTTGGCCTGGTCGAGGTCCTGCTTGCGCTGAGGCAGGTCGCTGTTGTAGGCCGGGTCGTACGGCGAGTAGAGGTCGTTCGCCACGCGGCCCTGGCCGGAGAGCACCTGCTCGATCATCTGCTCGCGGTCGACGAGCAGGCGCATCGCCTGGCGCACGCGGACGTCCTTGAAGGGCTCCTGGTCGACGCGCATCGTGAACGGCTGCCAGCCGCCCGTCTCCGAGATCAGCACCTTGAACTGGTCGTTGGACTTGACCTGCGCGATCTGCCCCGGCGGCAGGTTCGTGATCGCGTCGACCTGGCCGCTCAGCAGCGCGTTGACGCGCGGCGTGTCGTCGGGGAAGTCGATGATCACGACCTCGTCCGCGCGCGGCATGTCGTCGCGCCAGTAGTCGGGGTACTTCTTGAACACGCTGCGCTCGCCGGGGGCGAAGCTGTCGTACATGAACGGCCCGGTGCCGACCGGCTTCGCCGGGTCGTAGTCGGTGGGGACGATCGAGTTGAAGTACTGGCCGAGGTCGTCGGGGAAGCCGACGTTCGCGAACTTCAGCTGGATCCGCACCGTGCGGTCGTCGAGCTTCCGCGAACGCTTGAGGTCCATGTAGGAGATCGAGGCCGCGCCGGTCTTCGGATCCTTCGGGTCGATGATCCGGCCCAGCGAGAACAGCACGTCGTCGGCGGTCACCGGCTTGCCGTTGTGGAAGGTGATGCCGGGCTGCAGGCGGATCGTCCACGTCTCCGCGCCCTTCTCGGGCTCGATCGACTCGGCGAGCACGAGCTCGAAGTCCGAGTTGGTGTCGCGGCCGGCCAGCGGCTCGTAGAGCTGGAACACCCGCGAGATGTCCGGGACGGTCGCGGGCATGTGGGCGTCGATGCTGTCGTCGGCGCCACCCCCGGCGACGCCGACGCGGAGCGTGCCGCCGTCGCGCACGCCCTCCAGGGAGGTGGCGCCGAAGTCGCTCGTCGGCACGTCGACGTCCTCGCTGCCGCAGGCGGCCAGGACTCCGCCCGCCGTGACCAGCACGCCTCCGGCCAAGGCGCCGCGCAGCGCATCGCGGCGCGTGATCGCCCAGTCGTCGAACCGGGTCGCGCGCTGGTCCTCGACGCTCATCTGACCTTGCCTGCCTCGGCCGGGTGCGTTTGTCGCTCTCTACCTGCGCCGTCGGCCGCCTCGCGCGCGAGCTCCTCGCCGATCAGCCGCGCCGACAGACGCAGGTGCTCGCGCACTACGTCGGGCGCGCGCGGATCGCGCCGTTCGATCGCTTCGAAGAGCCGCTCGTGATCGCCCACGTAGTTCGTCCAGGGATAGGTCGGGTGGTGGCGAAGCAGCATGCGAGTCTCCGCGGCAAGCGTCTCGTGCGCGCGTATCAGGCGAGGGCTGCCGGCGAGACGCACGAGCTCCTGGTGAAAGCGGATGTCCGCGGCGATCAGGTCCTCGGTCACGTGGTCGTGCCCCTGGGCCCTCTCTCGCAGCTCCGCCAGCGCGCGCCGCAGCCCGGACAGGTCGGCCGGCCGCGAGGCTTCCACCATCCGCTTCGCGACTCCCGTCTCGATTGCTTCCCTCGCCACGTAGACGTCGAGCCGATCCGCGAGCGACAGCACCCGCACGACAGCGCCGCGGTGTAGCTCGGAGTCGACGAGCCCTTCCTGCACGAGCTGGCGGATCGCCTCGCGCACGGCGCTGCGCCCGGTTCCGAATGCCGTGGCGAGCGGGACCTCGCGGAGCGCCTCGCCCTGCGCGATGCGCCCGTCGATGATCGCCTCGCGCAGCTCGTGGAGGACCTGCTCGGTGGTGGACGCCCGGTCGATGGAACCGAGCTGCCAGGTGTTGGCGGCTGCGTCCATTCGGAAGCCGAATTGCAGGTTGTCGACGATAAGACAATCCGCCACAATTGTCAACGGACACGACCCGTTAGGAGCCTGCGTGGTCTCGGACGTCTTCATCACCTGTGCTGTCACCGGGGCCGGAGCGACGGCGGACAAGAGCGCGCTGGTGCCGGTGACCCCACAGCAGATCGCCGATGCCGCGATCGAGGCGGGCGAGCGCGGGGCCGCGGTCGTGCATATCCACGTGCGCGACCCGGCGACCGGCAAGGGCGCGCGCGACGGGGCGCTCTACGGCGAGGTCGTCGAGCGCATCCGCTCCTCGAACGTCGACGTCGTACTCAACCTCAGCGCGGGCATGGGAGGCGACTTGGTGCTCGGCGGCGATGAGGCGCCGCTTCCGCTCGACCCGGACGGGACGGACATGGCGGGCGCTACCGAGCGGCTCGCCCATGTGGAGGAGCTGATGCCGGAGATCTGCACGCTCGACTGCGGAAGCATGAACTTCGCGGCCGGCGGCGACTATGTGCTCGTCAACACACCAGGGATTCTGCGGGCGATGGCGCGCAGGATCCAGGAGCTCGGCGTCCGCCCCGAGCTGGAGGTCTTCGACAGCGGCCACCTCGTCCTGGTCAAGGAGCTGATCGGCGAGGGCCTGATCGACGATCCCGTGCTGATCCAGCTCTGCATGGGCATTCCGTACGGCGCACCGGAGGACCCGACAAGCCTCATGACCATGGTGCGCCAGCTGCCGGCCGGCTGCGTCTTCTCGGCGTTCTCGATCGGCCGCATGCAGCTGCCCTATGTCGCCATGGCGGCGCTGGCGGGCGGCAACGTGCGAGTGGGGCTGGAGGACAACATCTACCTCTCGCGCGGCGTGCTCGCGACCAACGGACAGCTCGTCGAGCGGGCGGTGACGATCCTCGAGGCGATGAACGCAAGGGTCCTCGGCCCCGACGAGGTGCGGACGAAGCTGGGGCTGCGACGCCATGGCTGAGCGTGCCACACCCCGACCGCGCAGCGTTGCCCTGCTCGGCGGCGGTGTGATCGGCGGCGGCTGGGCGGCGCGGTTCCTGCTGAACGGCGTCAACGTTCGGCTGTTCGATCCCGACCCCGAGGCCGCTCCCAGGGTCGACGCGATGCTGAACAACGCTCGCCGCGCCTACCGCAGGCTCACGCTCGCGCCGCTTCCCGCCGAGGGAGAGCTGATGCTCGCGGCGAGCGCCGAGGAGGCGGCCGAGGGGGTCGACTTCGTCCAGGAGAGCGTTCCCGAGCGCGAGGAGGTCAAGCGCACCGTGCTGGCGGCAGCGTGCCGCGCGGCCGACCCCGACGTCGTGCTCGGCTCGTCGACCTCCGGCCTTCTCCCGTCGCGCCTGCAGGCCGACATGAAGCATCCCGAGCGCCTGGCTGTCGGGCATCCGTTCAACCCGGTCTACCTGCTGCCGCTGGTCGAGGTGTGCGGCGGCGAGCGAACCTCGCCGGAGACCCTCGAGCGGGCCGCGGCCGTCTACCGCTCCGTGGGGATGTGGCCTCTCGTCCTGCGCAAGGAGGTGGAGGGGTTCGTGGCGGACCGTCTGCTGGAGGCGTTGTGGCGCGAGGCGCTTTGGCTCGTCAACGACGACGTGGCGACCGTCGAGGAGATCGACGACGCGATCCGCTACGGGGCAGGCCTGCGCTGGTCGTTCATGGGCACCTTCCTGACTTATCGCATCGCGGGGGGCGAAGCCGGCATGCGCCATTTCATGGGGCAGTTCGGACCGGCCCTTCGGCTTCCGTGGACCAAGCTCATGGACGTCCCCGATCTCACAGACGGGCTGCTCGACAAGATCGTCGCGCAGTCCGACGCGCAGGCTGGCGACCAAACGCTCCGCCAGCTCGAGGAGCTCCGCGACGACTGCTTGGTCGCGGTCATGCAGGGCCTGCGTACGTGCCACGTCGGTGCTGGCGGGGTGCTCGACGACTACGAACGGGCGCTCTTCGACACGGGCCACCCCAGGGTCATGGCCGACGACGACGACCTCTCCCGGCCACTGCGCCTACACAGCGGGCGCGTGCTGCCCGAGTGGGTCGACTACAACGGCCATGCGCACGAGAGCCGGTTCCTGCAGGTGTTCGGCGACGCCTCCGACGCCCTGTTGCGCTACATCGGGATCGACTCCGCGTACCTCGCGGCGGGCGGCAGCTACTACACCGTGGAGACGCACCTGTCGCACCTGCGCGAGGCGTCGGCGGGAGAGGGCCTGCACGTAACGACCCGGGTGCTCGGCTTCGATGACAAGCGGCTTCACCTCTTCCACGAGCTCTACCGCTCCGCTGACGACGTCCTGCTGGCCACCGCCGAGCAGATGTTGCTCCACGTAGACACCACGGAAGGCCGTGCCCAGCGTAGCGCGGCCGCAGATCCTCGCCCGGATCGCAAAGCTCGCGGGCGCCCACGCGATCCTCCCCACGCCCGAGCGCGCCGGACGAGCGGTGGGGATCCCGGTGGCGCCGCGCTGACAGCTGGATTTCCAGCGGCTTCGCGAAGTCGGGGCGACTGGATTTGAACCAGCGACCGTTCGGCCCCCAGCCGAATGCGCTACCAGACTGCGCCACGCCCCGAGGTGGGTCGATCTTAGCTTCCCTCGGCGCGGTGCGGGTGCTCCGCCCATTAAGCAGCGACTGGCCGGTGAGGAGCCGGGCCTACGTCGCCCCCGGGACCGGCCTCACAACTCCCACCGACCAGTGCTGCATAGTCGGTCCGCGGCACCGCCGTGGACCCTCGTTCGCCACCTGTCTCGGTGGCGTTGGCTCTCCCGATGCCGAAGATTTCGCGTGGCCGGCTCAGGCACAGCGTCCATGTGCGAGTCACCGAGAAGCTCCGGGGGATCGGGCGCGAGGCCTCGATATCCCAATCCCACATGAGCTGAGAATTAGCTGGGAATGAGACTTCTCTCACGCGTCTTCCCCAATATGGGGCAAATTCCCCGCCGGGCGCGGCGGCGGTACGCTCATCCCGTGCAGGTGCGCGTCCGTCTCGGCACGGGGCTGACCCGGTTCTCCCGGACCCGGGCGCCCGCCCTCACGGTCGACCTGGACGACGGCGCGACCGTCGACGACCTCTTCGCACGCCTGCGCGACACCGAGCCGGACCTCGCCCCCGCGCTACGCTCGGCGCTGCCGATGATCGACGGCGCGCACGCGGAGCGCCGACGCCGGCTCGAGGACCGCGAGGAGGTCGCCCTGCTGCTCCCGGTCTCCGGTGGTTGACCGGCCCCGAACCCGCCCGACAGGAGGACTCACCATGGCCATCCAACAGCTCCCGACGCGCACCAGCGAGGCCCGCCAGACCATCCTCGTCGACACGTTCACGGATGGGCTCCTCGGGCCGGACGTCCCGATGCTCGGCCCGGTGGCCGACGGCGGCCACATCGTGTGGAACTCGACCCCCGGCTGCTGGGGCCCGATGATCACGCCCTCGATCCGGGGCGGTCACGAGGTCTGCCAGCCGGTCGCCGTCGACGGCGCTCAACCAGGCGACGCGGTGGCCATTCGCGTCAAGGACATCGAGGTCACCTCGCTCGCCACCTCGTCCGGCAACGACCAGCCCATGGAGGGTCGCTTCAACGGCGATCCGTACTGCGCGCCCGTGTGCGCGGAGTGCGGGACCGAGTGGCCCGACACGCGGGTCGAGGGGATCGGGCCCGAGTCGGTGCGCTGTGCGAACTGCGGCGCCGACTGCACGCCGTTCACCTTCACGAACGGCTACACGATGGTCTTCGACGAGCTGCGCTCCATGGGCGTGACGGTCCCGCGCGAGGCGGCCGAGGGCTTCGCCCGGGAGGCCGCCCGGTACGCGGCGCTCCCGGACAGCTCGACCCAGAACCCGATCCTCGGCTTCGCACCCCACGACATCGTCGCCCTGGCCACCCGCATGCGGCCCTTCATGGGCCAGCTCGGCACCTCGCCGTCGACGACGATCCCGGACTCCCACAACGCGGGCGACTTCGGCTCCTTCCTGGTCGGCGCGCCGCACCGCTACGCGCTCGATGCCCAGGACCTCCAGCGGCACAAGACCGACGGCCACATGGACATCGACGCCGTGCGCGCCGGCGCGATCTTGATCTGCCCGGTCAAGCTGGAGGGCGCCGGCGTCTACCTCGGCGACATGCACGCGCTCCAGGGCGACGGCGAGATCGCCGGGCACACCTGCGACACATCCGGGACGGTCACGCTTCAGGTCGAGGTCATGAAGGGGCTCGGCATCGACGGGCCGGTCCTGTTCCCCCTCGAGGAGGACCTCCCGTTCCTCGCGAAGCCGCTGAGCGGCCCCGAGCGCGAGCGCGCGCTGGCGCTCGCACGCCGGCACGGCATGGACGCCCTCGAGGAGTCCCAGCCGATCTCGGTCGTCGGGACCGGTCCGGACCTGAACTCGGCCACCGACAACGGGCTCGCCCGCGCCGCGGAGCTGCTCGACATGACGGTGCCGGAGGTGATGAACCGCGCCACGATCGCCGGCGCGATCGAGATCGGGCGCCACCCGGGCGTCGTGCAGGTGACCTTGCGAGCACCGGCGGAGCGGCTCGAAGCGCGCGGCCTGCTCGGCTACGCGGTGGAGCAGTACGGATAGGTCCAGGGGCCGGTATATCCTCGGCCCGAGGTCAGCCAACTAGGGAACGGGGACTCGCATGCTTTGGAGCCACAGGCTCATCGCCCTGGCGCTGGTCGTTGCCGCTTTGGCCGTGCTGGCCGCGTGCGGCGACGACGACGATGACGACGGAGGTGGCGGTTCACCTGAGGCCGCCACGAGCGAGCAGGCCGACGCCTGCGCAAAGGACCAGCTCGCGGTCAAGAACGCCGGGCAGCTCACCGTCGGCACCGACAAGCCAGCCTTCCCGCCCTACTTCGTGGACGACGACCCCACGAACGGGAAGGGCTTCGAGAGCGCCGTGGCCTACGCGGTCGCGGACGAGCTCGGCTTCGCGAAGGACGAGGTCGAGTGGGCCGTGGTGCCGTTCAACGCGTCTTATGCGCCGGGGCCGAAGGACTTCGACTTCGACATCAACCAGATCTCCATCACGGCGCCGCGCGAGAAGGTGGTCGACTTCTCGAGCCCGTACTACACGGCGCCGCAGGCTGTGGTCACGCCCAAGAACTCCGAGTTCGCGAACGCCCAGACGTTCGCTGAGCTCGAGGGCGCCACGGTCGGCGTGCAGGTCGGCACCACGAGCCTCGACGCGGTGAGCGAGGTGATGCAGCCGGCAGAGGACCCGAAGGTCTTCAACGACTCCAACGACGTCGTCACCGCGCTGAAGCAGGGCCAGGTCGACGCTGTCGTGGTGGACCTCCCGACCGCCTTCTACGTGACCGCCGCGCAGGTGCCGAACTCGAAGATCGTCGGCCAGTTCAGCGCACCGGGCGGCGACTCGTTCGGTCTCCTGCTCGAGAAGGACTCTGAGCTGACCCAGTGCGTGGACCAGGCGATCGCCGCGCTCGAGGAGAGCGGCGAGCTCGAGCGGATCACCAACAAGTGGATGGGCGCCGCGGCGGGCGCGCCGGAGCTGCGCTGAGCACCGATCGCCGTGCGGTACGCGAGGCCGCCCGCCGTCGGCGGGCGCAGCGCGGCGCGGCCATCTCCGCGCTCTCGACGGTAGTCGTGCTCGGCGCTCTCGCCGCGCTGATCCTCACGAGCAAGGGCTGGCCGACCGTGCGGGACACGTTCTTCTCCTGGAGCGCCTTCAAGGACGCCTTCCCTGACGTGCTCGACGGCTTCTGGCTCGACATCAAGATCTTCCTGGTCGTCGAGGTGGCCGTGCTGATCGTCGGCCTGGTGGTGGCGGTGGGGCGCTCCACTCGCAGCCCGGCGCTCTTTCCTGTTCGCATGCTCGGGGCGACGTACACGGACCTGTTCCGCGGCATCCCGACGATCCTGTGCGTATACCTGATCGGGTTCGGCATCCCCGCGCTCGAGCTGTCAGGCCTGCCCACCGACCCGGTCGTGCTGGGCGGGATCGCTCTCACGCTGTCGTACTCGGCCTACGTGGCGGAGGTGTACCGGGCCGGGATCGTCTCCATCCATCCCGGCCAGCGCTCGGCGGCGCTTGCGCTCGGGCTGACGCCGGGGCAGTCCACGCGGTTCGTGGTGCTGCCGCAGGCGGTGCGCCGCGTGGTGCCGCCGCTACTGAACGACTTCATCGCGCTGCAGAAGGACGTGGCGCTCGTCTCGATCCTGGGGCCGCTCGAGGCGTTCCGGGTGGCGCAGATCGAGGCATCCTCCACCTTCAACTACACGCCGCTGGTGGCCGCCGCGTGCCTCTATCTGCTGGTGACGGTGCCGATGGCGCGCATCGTCGACCGTATGCAGGCGCGCACCCAGCTCCGCCGCGGCGGGGTGGCTCCGGCGTGACCGCGCCCGTGCTCGAGATTCAGGGAGTGACGAAGGCCTACGGCGACACGCCGGTCCTGCGCGGGATCGACCTGGCGGTGAACGAGCATGAGGCGGTCGCGTTGATCGGGGCCTCCGGCTCGGGCAAGTCGACGCTGCTGCGCTGTGTGGACCTGCTCGAGGAGATCGACGACGGCGACGTGCTGCTCGACGGCGAGGTCATAACGGACCCCTCGGTCGACCCCGTGCCCGTCCGGCGGCGGCTGGGGCTCGTGTTCCAGTCGTTCAACCTGTTCCCGCACCTGACCGCGCTGGAGAACGTGGTGCTCGGCCCGGCGCGGGCGCAGGGCATGGGACGCCCGGAGGCCGTGGACACGGCGCGCCGGCTCTTGGAGCGGTTCGGTCTCGGGCAGCGCGCCTCGGACTACCCCGACCGGCTCTCGGGCGGCCAGCAGCAGCGCGTGGCGATCGTGCGGGCCCTGGCCACTCGCCCCCGCGCGCTGCTGCTCGACGAGATCACGAGTGCGCTGGACCCCGAACTGGTCGGCGAGGTGCTCGCCCTCGTCCGCGAGCTGAAGGATGAGGGGATGACGATGCTGATAGCGACCCACGAGATGGGCTTCGCGCGCGACGTGGCAGACGAGGTCTGCTTCCTGCACGACGGGCGCATCCACGAGCGCGGCGACCCCGGCCGCGTGCTGTCGGCCCCGGAGCAGCCGGAGACGCAGCGCTTCCTACGGCGCCTGCTGGAGGCCGGGCGCGCCTGAGGCGAGGAACTCCTTCACCACCGGCGCGAGGATCTCGGGGGGGACCACGTGTTCCTGACCTTCGAGGATGCGGTGCTCGCCGCTCGGCATGGCGTCCGCGAGCTGCCTGCCCACGTCGATCATCCAGTCCGGGCTTGCCCCGCCGACCAGCACGAGTGTTGGGGCCGTAACGCGGCCGGCCAGGTCCGCCGGCACCGCGCCGCCCCGGCTGACGTCGCCCATGACCTCGGAGTCGTAGGCGAGCGTGGGTGCGAGCGCCTCCAGCGAAGGCCATCCGGGGCCTTCGCGCATTTCATCGATCATCTCCCGGGGCATCCCCACGACGGTGAAGAACAGCTCCACCGCGTCCCCGCGACGACCCTCCGACAGGAGCGCTTCGAGTCTCTCGCCGTACTCGCGCGCTCCGCGACGGTGCTCCTCGAGGTCGGGCGAGTAGGGCGGCTCGTGGAGAATCAGGCCGTCGATCGGCAGGCCGTGGGCGGCGGCGTGAAGGGCAAGGCCCGCGCCGGAGGAATGCCCATAGACCGAGGCCGTGCCGCCGGCCCGGGCGATGAGCGCGGCGAGGTCCTCGACCTCGCGCTCGACGGCGTAAGGCAGGGTGTCGCCGCTGTCGCCGCGGCCGCGCCGGTCGTAGTTGATCACCGCGAAGTCCTGTGCGAGCCGCTCGGCGACCGGGCGCATCCTGGCCCGGTCGCACGTGGCCCCGCCGACCATGATCAGCGGCTTCCCCGCGCCGAATTGCTCGAAAGCGATGAGGGTGCCGTCCGCCGACCTCACCTGTGTAAGCGGAGATGCGTGCCGCTGCGTCTGCTTGGTCGCCATGCCCCCTTAGACCCGGGGCGACTACGAAACTGATCGCCGGCGGCTCAGATCGAGAAGCCGGGATGCGTGGCGAACGCGTTGTCGATGACCACGTTTCCGCGCTGCCGGGCACGCTCGCGCAGTGCCGACGTGGTCCGAGCGCCGGCCGCGTAGTACCACCAGAGGTACAGCGCGCCGTACATCCAGGCTCCCTCGTAGTCCCAGGTCGAGTCCGCTCCGGACTTCCCGGCCCCGAAGGTGGAGCCCGTCGGGAACTTGTCGTTGTGTGACTTGCCACCCTGGTGGCGCGCCTCGTGGATGAGCGTCTCGGCTCGGCCCGGGACGTCCTTGGTGTAGAAGAACCCCAGGTAGACCTCGACGAGGCCGCCGCCCTTCGCCCTCGCGATGGCCGACCCGTCGCCGCAGAAGCACCGCAGGTCGTCGATGTTCTCGCGGACGTAGCGGCGTCCCCAGTTGAGTATGGGCGAGCTGTAGCTGTCGTTGAGATAGTCCTGGGCCGAGTAGGTCAACGCGTAGCAGCCATTGAAGGCTCGGGCCAGGGGCTTGTTCGTGTTGCAGCAGTCGTCCCAGCCCCAGCCGTCGTCCCAGTAGACCTTGTTCCCGCTGAAGCCGTAGGTGTTCCAGAAGTAGTCGACGTAGGCCTGATTGCAGATGACCGCGCCGTAGAAGTTGTCGCCGCTGGCGTTCTTGTCCGGGACCGTGTACGTGCAGGTCGCCATGGCTCAGTCCTCCTCGCGGCCGAGGTCGTGCGGCGGGGGCTCTCGCTTGACGTCGGGGCTCACCACGAACCGGCCTCCGATCGGCTGGGGAGCCTCGCGCACGTCGATCCGCTTGATCTTGAGCAGGTCCTCGTCGCCCCGCTCCTTGAGCAGGGCCCGGAGCTCCCTCCTGTCCGCGTCCTCGCCCGTCTCCATTAGGCCCTGCACGCAGGCGCGCCGGATCGAGAGCCTCCGGTGCTTGGCGTGGCGCAGGAGCACCTGCCTCGCCTCCTCCAATCCCTCCGCACTCAGGCGCACGACGCCCTCGACCGCCGTGGTGCGGATGATCACCTCTTCGGTCACGGTGGAGACGTCATGCGACCCCTTCGCCTTCTCGCCCGGGATTCTGGTGGCGATGATGCGGTTGAGCGCCTTGAGCGCCCCGGGGTTGCGCAGCTCGGACAGCAACTGGACCAGCGACCACCGATCCAGATAGCTCTCCTCGGGCAGGGCTTCGTACTCGGCGAAGACGACCTCCACCGCCTCGTCCGCCCGCTCCCTGAGCGGCTCCAGGGCGCGCTGGTAGCGATCTTCGGCGTCCTCACCGGCACCGCCCATCCGGTTCACGGCCTCGATGACGAGGGCGTTCAGCCCGTCATCCTCGCTCCCCCGGAAGGAGAAGGGGTGCTCGACCACTTTCGCATCGAGCGTGTCCGGACCACCGAGGAAAGGAGTGTCGGAACTCTTCCGGTCCACCATGGGGGC
>CAVWSN010000031.1:0-25372 GCA_963757815.1 uncultured Thermoleophilaceae bacterium
ATCCCGGCGGGCGCCATCCGGGTGACACCGGTACGGCCTACGGGTATGCGATTGACTCGTCAGTCAGTGAAGTAAGATGCTGGGCCGCCGCACGCGGCGGAGGCCCTTTGGAACCGCCCCGCGCGCCGAGTATCCAGCCAAGGAGAAGCTTCCGTGAAGATCTGCGTCCTCGTAAAAGAGGTGCCCGACGCCGCAGTCGAGAAGCGCATGGACCCGGGTTCCAAGCGCCTCGACCGCTCGGGCGAGACCACGCTGAACCAGTTCGACACCCACGCCATCGAGACGGCCATGCAGATCCGCGAGGGCGGTGCGGTGGAGGTGGAGGAGATCGTCGCCGTGACGATGGCGCCCGCCGAGCGGGCCGCACGCTCAACAAGGCCGTCGCGCTCGGCGCGGACCGCTCGGTGCACCTGACCGACGAGGCGCTCGCCGGCTCGGACGTGTGCGCCACCGGCTACGCGCTCGCGAAGGTGCTCGAGTCGGAGTCCCCGGACCTCGTCCTGCTCGGCCAGCAGTCGGCCGACGGCGAGTGCTACACGATCGGCGCCGTGGTGGCCGACCACCTCAAGATGCCCTCGCTCACGCAGGTGATCAAGCTCGACGTCGAGGACGGCAAGCTGCGCTGTGAGCGCCAGGCCGAGTACGGCTACGACACGGTCTCGGTCGAGCTCCCCGCCGTGATCTCCGTCGGCGACGCGATCAACGAGCCGCGCTACCCGTCGCTCAAGGCGATCATGGGCGCGAAGAAGAAGCAGCGCG
Organism: uncultured Thermoleophilaceae bacterium; assembly: GCA_963757815.1. GTDB lineage: Bacteria > Actinomycetota > Thermoleophilia > Solirubrobacterales > Thermoleophilaceae > JACVRW01. The sequence continues at coordinate 760 of CAVWSN010000031.1, forward strand.
ACGTCAAGTCGGTCGGCGACGTCGGCATCGAGCCCGGCAAGGTCGGCCAGGAGGGCTCGCGGACCGAGGTCCTCGCCATCAACCCGCCGCCCGAGAAGGCCGCCGGCGAGATCATCGAGGACGAGGACACGAACGAGACCGTCGAGCGGATCGTCGCCTGGCTCGAGGAAAGGAAGCTGTTGGCATGAGCATCCTCGTATACGCACTCCACTACGAGGGCGAGTTCAACAAGAACTCGCTCGGCGCGGTCTCCGAGGGCGCCAAGCTCGCCAAGGAGCTCGGCGGCGAGGCCGCCGCGGTCGTCGTCGGCGGCGACGACCTGACCGACGAGCTCTGCTCCTCGCTCGGCAAGTACGGCGTCTCGAAGGTCTACCGCGTCAAGGGGCCGGAGGGGCTCGCCCAGCCGGTCGTGGACGCGATGGCCAAGGTGATCGCCGACAACGGCTTCAAGTACGCGCTCTTCGGGGGCGGCCTGCTCGGCTTCGAGATCGGCGCCGGCCTCACGGCCCGCCTCGAACGCGGGCGTGACGATGGAGGTCACAGCGGTGCGGGTGGAGGACGGCAAGCTCGTGGCCGAGCGCCCGATCCTGCAGGACTCGCAGGTCGTGGACGTCGGCTACGTCGGGGAGCCCGGGATCATCATCGGCCGCCTGAACGCCTTCGACACGGTCGAGTCGGGTGAGGGCGCGGCCGAGGTCGTGGACGTCGACGTGGCCTTCGAGGACCACTCGACCAAGGCCGTGATGGTCCAGCGCGGAGAGCAGCGCGGCGCCGACGTCAACATCGAGGACGCCGACATCCTCGTGGCCGGCGGCCGCGGGCTCGGCAATGCCGAGGGCTTCGAGCTCTGCGAGTCGCTCGCCGACGCGCTCGGCGGCGCCGTGGCGGCCACGCGCGCGGTGGTCGACGCCGGCTGGTACCCGTACGCCGCGCAGATCGGCCAGACCGGCAAGACGGTCGCGCCGAAGCTCTACGTGGCGGCCGGCATCTCCGGGGCGATCCAGCACAAGGTCGGCATGCAGTCCTCGGAGAACATCGTCGCGATCAACAAGGACCCGAACGCGCCGATCTTCGAGTTCTCCGACCTCGGCGTCGTGGGCGACCTCAACAAGATCCTGCCCAAGCTCACCGAGGCCGTTAAGGCGAAGAAGGGCTGACGTAGCGATGAGCACCGCGCCGATCGAGTTCCCGCCGCCGGTCGACTCCGCAAAGGAGTTCGTCGGGGCGCCCACCGATCCCGAGGACGAGCGGATCGAGGTCGGCGTGGTGATCGTGGGCGGCGGTCCCGCCGGCCTCGCCTGCGCCATCCGCCTCACCCAGCTGCTCGCCGAGGACGAGGCGCTGATGGAGTCGCTCGGCGAGGTGCCGGTGGCGCTCGTCGAGAAGGGCAAGGGCCCGGGCTCGCACCTGCTGTCGGGGGCGATGATGAACCCGTCGGCGATGAGAGAAGCTCTTCCCGGACCTGGACGAGAGCGATGGCCGACCTACGGGCCGGTCGACACGGACGCGGTCTACCTGCTGCCGAACTCGAAGCGCGCGATCCCGCTCAAGCCGACCCCGCCGCCGTTCCGCAACCACGGGAACCACGTGACCTCGGTGGCGCAGCTCGGGCGCTGGCTGTCGGACCAGGCGGAGGAGGCCGGGGTTTACATCCTCGGCGAGACCGCCGCCGCCAAGCTGCTCGTGGACGACGGGCGGGTCGTGGGCGTCCGCTCCGGCGACAAGGGCCGCGGCCGCGACGGCGAGGAGCTCTCGAACTTCGAGCCCGGCGCCGACCTGATCGCCAAGGCCACCGTGCTCGCCGAGGGCACCCAGGGGCACCTCACCGGCGCGGCGATCCGCCACTTCGACCTCGGCTCCGAGGACCCGCAGCAGTGGGAGCTCGGCGTCAAGGAGGTCTGGGAGGTCGAGAAGCCGCTCGACCGGGTGATCCACACGATGGCCTGGCCGCTCCGCTACGGGCGCCAAGTACCAGGAGTTCGGGGGCTCGTTCATCTACCCGATGGGCGAGGACCGGGTCTCGATGGGCCTCGTCGTGCGGGCTCGACTACCGCGACGCCACCTTCAGCGTGCACGACGCGCTCCAGCAGCTGAAGGGACACCCACTCGTGGCCGGCATCATCGAGGGCGGCAAGCGCATCGGCTGGGGGGCGAAGACGATCCCCTCGGGTGGCTACTGGGCGCAGCCGCGGCGGCTCTGGGCGCCCGGCATGGCGATCGCGGGCGACGGCGCCGGCATGGTCAACATCCCGACGCTCAAGGGCGTCCACTACGCGATGCACGCCGGCATGTTCGCGGCCGAGGCGATCTACGAGCGCCTCAAGGCGGGCGGCGAGACGGCACCGCCGACCTCTCGACCTACCAGGCGAAGGTCGAGGGCTCCGAGATCGAGAAGGACATCCGCCGCTCGCGCAACATGCGCCAGCCGTTCGCCAAGGGCTTCCTCGTCGGCGGCGCGATCGCGAACATGATGGAGATCTCCGGCGGGCGCATCCCGGCGGGCGCTGGAAGACCCACGACGACGCCACCGTCGACGTGTTCATCGGGGACCGCGACAAGGACTACCCCAAGCCCGACGGCAAGACGACCTTCGACAAGCTGTCGTCGGTGTTCGCGAGCGGCAACGCCACCCGGGACGACGCGCCCAACCACATCCGCATCCAGGAGCGCGTGCCGCTCGAGGTCGCGCTGATGTGGCAGAACATGTGCCCGGCGGCGGTCTACGAGGTGCCCGAGGACGAGCTCGAGGCGGCTCGCGGCGGACGGCAACGGCAAGCTCGACGGCAAGCACGAGGTCAGGCTCCAGGTCACGCCATCGAACTGCGTGCAGTGCGGGGCGATCACCGCGAAGGGCGGCCGCCTGACGCCCCCGGAAGGCGGCGACGGCCCGAACTACCAGGTCACCTGAGCCCCGCGAGCCTTGTCGCCGCCGCTAGACTCGAAAGCCGAATGAAGCCGGACATCCATCCCGAGTACGGACCGTCACACGTCCGCTGCACCTGCGGCAACGAGTTCTGGACCCGCTCCACCAAGCCCGAGCTGCACGTCGAGATCTGCTCGAACTGCCATCCGTTCTACACGGGCCGTCAGAAGCTCGTCGACACCGGAGGCCGCGTCGAGCGCTTCCGCCGCCGCGCCGCGCGCTCGCGCCGCTAGCGCGCCGCCGCAACTCTGAGGCGCGGCGCCTGTTCACACGGGGCATGCGTCGCGCGCTCCTCATCACCGCGCTGCCGTCGCGGCCGCGCTCGCGGCGCGCGGCGCCCGTCCGGCCAGCAGATGCCGGCGTCGGTGCGCGCTCGTCGCGTGCTCGTTCGAGGAGCACCAGGCGACCTTCCGGGCAGCATGCGCCGGGTCGAGGGCAGCGATCGCATGGCCATGCGCTTCACCCTCATGGAGCGCACCGGGGCGGAGGGCTTCAAGCCGCTCAAGGCGCCGGGGCTCGGGCCGCTGGCGCCGCGCCAAGCCGGGCGTCGTGAGCTTCGGCTACCGCCAGGTCGTGAAGGCGCTGCCCGAGAACGCGATCTACAGGATGAGGGTCGACTTCCGCTGGTTCGCCCCCGACGGCAGCGTGCTGCTGCAGCTCCAGCGCAACCGCGCCTCGTGCCGCCAGTTCGCGGCGCTGCCGAACCTGCGCGTGGAGCTGCTCGGCACCGGTCCGACCAAGGTGCCGGGCGTGGTCCGCTACAGGGTGCGGGTCATGAACGCCGGGAAGGCCGCGGTCACGGCGCCGGTGCGCCTGTCGGTCGACGGCGACGTGATCGACACAGCGGGCGTGGCGGATCTCCTGCCCGGTGAAGAGCGCGAGATCGGGTTCCGTGGGCCGAGCTGCGGGAGCTCCGTGCGCCGCGGAGGCCGACCCGGACGAGCGGATCGTCGAGAGCTCGGAGGACGACAACGCGGACGAGCTCGCCTGCCCGATTCCGTCGCGCCGATGACGCCAGGCCTCAGGCGCGGCGCGAACCGCCGATACGATGAGGAAGGTGAGCGCCTCCCCGTCAAGCAACGGCAACGCGCCGGACCACCTGCGCGAGGCCACCAGAGACGCCCCGATCGGCGGCCAGGCCGTGCTCGAGGGCGTGATGATGCGCGGCATCTCGACCTGGGCGGTGGCGGTGCGCAAGCCCTCGGCCGAGCAGCTCGCCGCCGGCGGCCCCGACTCGAAGGAGGGGGCAAAGGGCGAGATCGAGGTGATCTCCGAGCCGCTCGTCTCCTGGACCAAGCGCCATCGGATCCTGCGCGTGCCGGTGATTCGCGGCGTCGCCGCGCTCGTCGAGTCGCTCAAGATCGGCTTCCGCGCGCTCGGGATCTCCGCGAACGCCCAGATGCCCGCGGACGAGTCCGGCGAGAAGACCGAGATCGGCGGCGGCGCCTGGGCGGGCACGATCGTCTTCGCCCTGCTGTTCGCGGTCGGCCTCTTCTTCCTGCTGCCCGCCGGCCTGACGAACATCTTCCAGGACCAGATCCCGAACTCGATCCTGTTCGTGGTCATCGAGAAGCTCGTCCGGATCACGATCTTCCTCGGCTACCTGGTGCTGATCTCGCGAATGCCGGATCTCCAGCGCGTGTTCGAGTACCACGGCGCCGAGCACAAGACGATCTCGTGCTACGAGGCCGGCGAGCCGCTGACGCCGGAGAACGCGCAGCGCTACTCGCGCTTCCACCCCCGCTGCGGCACGAGCTTCCTGCTGCTCGTGATGATCGTCGCCATCGTGGTGTTCGCCCCGCTCGGCAAGCTCGACTGGCACTGGCTCTTCATCTCGCGGATCGTCGGCATCCCGATCGTGGCCGGACTCGCCTTCGAGCTCATCAAGTGGTTCGGCAAGAACCGCACGAAGCGCTGGGCACGCATCCTTATGTGGCCCGGTATCCAGCTCCAGCGCCTCACGACGCGGGAGCCCGACCTGTCTCAGCTCGCGGTGGCCATCGCGGCACTCGAGGCCGTGCTCGCGGTTGAGAACCCGCGCGCCGCGTCCGACGAGGACAAGGTCGGCATGGAAGTGGTCGCGTAGCGAAGCAGCCGGCCCTGCGGGCTGCGTAGGGGTCTCCATTTCGTTAAAGGGGTTTGAGAGGGGCCCTTCAGCGGCTACCCTCGTCCTATGGGCGCCGTGCTCCTCACCGGCGCCACGGGTTTCGTAGGGATGGAGGTGCTGCGCCGCTTCGTGTCGGCTGGCGGCCGTCAGGTCTACGCGCTCGTGCGCGCCTCCGACGACCGTGCCGCAGCCGAGAGGCTGCCGGACTACGACTGCCTGACGGCCGTTGCGGGGGACATCGAGCAGCCGGGCCTCGGCCTGTCGCCGCAGACGGCCGGAATGCTCGCCGAGGAAGTGAGCACGGTCGTGCACTGCGCCGCCACGGTGTCCTTCGATCTGCCGCTCGCCGATTCGCGCCGCGTAAACGTTGAGGGCACGCGTCACGTTGTCGAGCTGGCTGAGCGCTGCCGCGGCCTCGAGCGGCTGAGCTACGTCTCGACCGCCTACGTCGCCGGCGAGCCTGGCGGAATCTTCGGCGAGCACCAACTCGATGTGGGGCAGCGCTTTCGCAATCCCTACGAGCGCTCGAAGTTCGAGGCGGAGCGGATGATCCGCGAGCGCGCGGCGGAGCTGCCGCTCCAGATCCTGCGCCCCAGCATCATCGTGGGCGACAGCCGCACCGGCCAGACCTCATCGTTCAACGTCCTCTACGGGCCGCTCAAGGCCTTCGCGCGCGGGCGCATCCCTGCGATTCCCGCGCGGCGCTCCTCGCCCGTCGACATCGTGCCGGTGGATTACGTGGCCGACCGCGTCCACGAGCTCGCGACCACGGGGCCGGAGGGGACCTTCCATCTCGTCGCCGGGCGCAATGCAACAACCGTTGGACGCCTGCTCGAGCTCTCCACGCGCCACCTGCGTCGTCCGGCTCCCAAGGTGCTCCCACCGGAGCTCTACCGCCGTGCCGTGCACCCGTTGCTGCGCCGCAAGTACAGGGGCCTGCGGCGGCTGGAGGTCTACTTCCCGTACTTCTCGATGCGGGTCCGCTTCGATGATCGCCGGCTCGGCCCCGGGCCGCCGGTCGAGGGCTACTTCCACAGGCTCGTGGAGTACGCCGAGCGTGCAGGCTGGGGGCGCGTACCCTCTGCCGTGTGATCGAACGCCTCGTCGAGCAGATCGAGGATCGCTTCTCCGAGCTCTCCGGGCAGATGGCCGATCCCGAGGTGATCGGTGACCAGCGCCGCTACGCCGAGGTGGGGCGGGCGTACCGGCAGCTCGAGCCGGCGCATGCGCTCGTCACGGAATGGAGGCGCGCCACGGACGACGCGGCCGGGGCGCGCGAGTTGCTCGCCGAGGACGGCGACGACCCCGAGCTCCGCGACCTGCTGCGCACGTCCGAGGAGCGCCTCACCGAGCTCGAGGAGGAGATCCGGCTCGCGATGGTCGAGCCCGATCCGAACGACGACAAGGACGTGATCGTCGAGATCCGGCCGGGCGCCGGGGGCGAGGAGGCGGGCCTGTTCGCGGGCGACCTCTACCGGATGCTGGGCCGCTACGCCGAGCGGCGCGGCTTCAAGCAGGAGCCGCTCGAGATCGGAGAGGGCCACTTCACGTTCGCGCTGAAGGGCCGCGGCGCCTACAGCGTCTTTAAGTATGAGGGCGGGACCCACCGCGTGCAGCGGGTGCCCGAGACCGAGTCGCAGGGACGCATCCATACCTCGACCGCGACGGTCGCCGTGCTGCCGGAGGCCGAGGACGTTGACGTCCAGATCGACCCGAACGACCTTCAGGTCGACGTCTACCGGTCGTCGGGCCCGGGTGGCCAGTCGGTCAACACCACCGATTCGGCTGTCCGCCTCACCCACAAGCCCACCGGGCTCGTGGTCTCGATGCAGGACGAGAAGTCGCAGCTGCAGAACCGCGAGAAGGCCATGCGCGTCCTGCGCGCGCGACTGCTCGAGCGCGAGCTCGAGGCGCAGCAGGCCGAGCTGGCCGCGGCGCGGCTTGCGCAGGTTGGCACCGGCCAGCGCGCCGAGAAGATCCGCACCTACAACTTCCCTCAGGACCGTGTGACCGACCACCGCGTCGGTCTCACGAAGGGCAACCTGCCGGGCATCCTCGGCGGCGAGCTCGACGACTTCACTGCCGCGCTCGAGGCGGAGGAGAAGCGCCGCATGCTCGAGGCGGCCGAGCCGGTGGGGAGATGACTGCTCGCGACGCGCTCGACGCGGCAGTCACTGCGATCGAGGCGGCCGGCTGCCCGACGCCGAAGCTCGACGCGGAGCTCCTGATCGCCGACGCGCTCGGGGTGGACCGCGCCCGGTTGTTCATGGACCCGGACATGGAGGTCCCTCCGGCGGCCGCGCGGCTCATCGGCGAGCGCGTGCGGAGGCGGGTCGCGCGCGAGCCGGTGGCGTACATCCTCGGCCGCAAGGGCTTTCGCCACATCGAGCTTGCGATCGACCGGCGCGCGATCATCCCGCGTCCCGAGACCGAGCTGCTCGTGGATGTGGCCGCCGGGCAGCCCGCCGGAGCGCGCGTGCACGACGTGGGCACCGGGGCCGGGGCTATCGCGCTCGCCCTGCTCGACGAGCGCCCCGACCTGCACGTGTCCGCCAGCGAGCCCTACGCGCCCGCGGCCGCCGTGGCGCGCGAGAACGCGGCCCGGCTTGGGCTGCGGCTCGAGGTGAGCGACGAGTTCGGCCTGCCGGAGGGGGACTACGACCTGGTGGTCGCCAACCTGCCCTACATCCCCGAGGGCGACTGGGAACGCCTGCAGCCGGAGATCCGCCGTTACGAGCCGCGCGAGGCGTTCCTCTCGGGCGAGGACGGGCTCGACGCGATCCGTGAGCTGATCGCTGCCGCCCCCTCCGGGACGCAGGTTGCGCTCGAGCACGGGAACGAGCAGGGGCCCGACGTGCGCGAGATGCTCGACGACGCCTCGTCGTACCCGGACCTGGCGAACTGGGAGCGGATCACCGTGGGGCGGGTGCGCTGAGGCCGGACGACGTTGCCACCTTCGAGCGCTGCATAGCGGTCGGCGGGGTGGCGCTGTTCCCCGCGGACACCGTCTACGGGCTCGCCACCGAGCCGGACTCGCGCGACGGGGTCGACCGCCTCTACCGGCTGAAGGGACGGCGCCCCGACCGGCCCGCTGCCGTGATGTTCTTCCGGCTCGAGCTGGCGCTGGCGGCATTGCCCGAGCTCGGCGGCCGCACGCGCTGGGCGGCCGAGCGGCTGCTCCCCGGCGCCGTGACGCTGCTGTTGCCGAATCCCGCGCGGCGCTACCCGCTCGCCTGCGGCCCCGATCCGTCCCGGCTCGGCCTGCGCGTTCCGCATCTGCCAGGTCCGCTCGCTCCGCTCGCGGGGGTCAGCTGGCCGGTGCTGCAGTCGAGCGCCAACGTCTCCGGCGGCGCGGATGCCCACCGCGTGGAGGACGTCGACGAGCGCATCCGTGCCGGTGTCGACCTGATCCTCGACGGCGGCGAGTTGCCCGGCAAGCCCTCGACCGTGGTCGACCTGACGGCGTACGAGAATGGCGGCGGCTACGAGATCGTGCGTGAGGGCGCCGTCCCGTCCGTCGAGGTCGAGCGCGCTTTGGCCTGAGCGCCCGGTGCTACGGTGCCAGCGATGAGCGAGTTGAGCCCTGATTTCTTCACCAAGCCGGTTGCCGACGTCGATCCCGAGATCGCCGCCGTGCTCAAGGACGAGGCCGCGCGCCAGGAGCGGACGCTCGAGATGATCGCCTCGGAGAACTTCGTCCCGCAGTCGATCCTCGACTGCCAGGGCTCGGTGCTCACGAACAAGTACGCCGAGGGCTACCCGGGCAAGCGCTACTACGGGGGCTGCGAGTACGTCGACGTGGCTGAGCAGCTGGCGATCGACCGCGCCAAGGAGCTGTTCGGCGCGGAGCATGCGAACGTCCAGCCGCATTCGGGCGCGCAGGCGAACTCGGCCGTGTACATGGCGCTGCTCGAGCCCGGCGACCGCATCCTCGGGATGAAGCTCGACCACGGCGGCCACCTCACGCACGGCATGAGGATCAACTTCTCCGGCCTCTACTTCGACATCGTCGCCTATGGGGTGCGCGAGGCGGACTCGCGGCTCGATATGGACGAGCTCCAGCAGATCGCCGAGGACGCGAAGCCGAAGCTGATCATCGCCGGCTGGTCGGCCTACCCGCGCCAGCTGGACTTCCAGCGCTTCCGCGAGATCGCGGACTCGGTGGGGGCGCTTCTGATGGCCGACATGGCGCATTTCGCGGGCCTCGTCGTGGCAGAGGAGCACCCCAGCCCGGTGCCCTACTGCGACGTGGTCACCACGACCACGCACAAGACGCTCTGCGGACCGCGCGGGGGCATGATCCTCTGTAAGGAGGAGTTCGCGAAGAAGATCAACTCGCGTGTCTTCCCGGGTCACCAGGGCGGCCCGCTGATGCACGCGATCGCGGGCAAGGCGGTGGCGCTGAAGGTGGCCCGCACGGAGCTTTTCCGCGAGCGCCAGCGGCGCACGCGCGAGGGGGCGGCGATCGTGGCCGAGGAGATGTTGGCGGCCGGCGTCAACGTGCTCACGGGCGGCACCGACGTGCACTTGGTGCTCGCGGACCTGCGCGAGTCGGAGCTCGACGGCCAGCAGGCGGAGGACCGGTTGGCCGAGATCGGCATCACCGTCAACCGCAACGCGGTGCCGTTCGACCCGCGCCCGCCGGCCGTGTCCTCCGGTCTCCGGATCGGCGCGCAGGCACTCGCTACGCGCGGCTTCCAGGCGGACGACTTCCGCGAAGTCGGCAAGCTGATCGGCGAGGCGCTGTCGGGCGAGTTCTCCGAGGCTAAGAAGGCGGAGCTCAGCGAGCGTTCCGCGGCGCTCGCCGAGCGCTACCCGCTCTACCCCCAGCTCGTGGAGCCTGCGGTCGCCTGACTCCCTCTTCCACGATCGTCCTGAACATGCCGGGCACCCCATCCGCAGGAGGTGGCCCGAAACTCCCGACTGGGGCGCTGTGAAGCGACTGGTGGGCACCGCCCGCCTCGGGCTCCTGCTGCCGCTGCTCGTGGCGGTCCGCGCCTCGCCGGCGCGGGCGGCCGTCGATCGCGACGTGCGACGCCTGCTGCAACCGCGGCTCGACCTCCCGCTGCCGGACGCGCCGGCCTCGGCGCGCGACCTGCTCGACGCGCTGCGCGCCCGCGAGCTGCGCAGCCTGGTCTACGAGCGCCTCGCGCAGGCGGGGCCGGCGTGGCGCGCCGCCGCCACGCTCCTGCGCGCCGTCTACCGCCCGCAGGTCGCGCTCTGGTTCACCTGCCACGACATCGGCCCCGGCCTGATCGTCAGCCACGGGTTCGCCACGATCGTGGTCGCCGAGTCAATCGGCAAGGACTGCCTGGTCTCCCAGCAGGTGACGATCGGCTGGTCGGACGCCGGCGGGCCGCCGGTCATCGGCGACCGCGTGCGCATTGGCGCCGGCGCGATGGTGCTTGGCCCGGTGACCGTCGGCGACGACGCGGTGATCGGTGCGGGCGCGGTCGTGGTCCATGACGTCGCGCCCGGGACCGTCGTCGGAGGCGTGCCCGCGCGGGCCCTTCCCGGGGCGGCCGACCGCTTCGGCGCGCATCGAGCGCGGGACTAGCCCTTGACTGGCATCTCCCGCGCCCACGCGGCCCGCGACGTTCTGATCGGGCTCGCCGGCCGGCTGCTGAACCTGGGCCTCGGCCTTGTCGTCGTCATCCTCATTGCGCGCACGCTCGGCGTCGCGGGCAGCGGCACGTGGGCGTCGCTGCTGGCCGTGACGACTATCGCCGGCACGGTCGCCGACCTCGGCATGGAGCAGGTCGCGGTGCGGCGCATGGCCGCCGACCCCGAGGAGGAGCCGGACGTGCTCGGCGCGCTGCTGGTCCTCCGCACCGGGCTGGCGGCGGTGGCGACGCTCGGCGCGTTCGCGGCCTGTGTGCTGCTGGTCGAGGGCGAGCTGCTCGCCGGCGCCCTGGTGAGCGCGAGCGTCCTGGCCGCCGCGCCGCAGACCCTGCGCGCCGCCTTCCAAGTCCGCGTGCGCAACGACCGCACGATCGCCGTGCTGACGTTCAACAGCGTCATCTGGGGCGCGGCCGTCATCGCGATCGCGGCGCTGGACGGCGGGCTCGTCGCCTTCGCCGCCGCCTTCCTCGCGACCACGCTCATGACCACCGCGCTGGCGATCACATGGGTCCTGCGCATCGCGCAGATCGCCTTCGACCGCGTCCGCCGCCACGCCCGCGAGCTGCTGGCCGTCGGGCTCGTCGTCGGCCTGGGGCTGACGCTGACCGCGGCCTACGGGCGGATCGCGCAGCTGCTGGTGCTGGAGCTCGACGGCGAGCGGGGCGCCGGCCTGTACGCGGCGGCATTCCTTCTCGTCGAGCGCGCGCAGGTCGCGCCAATGGCGGTGATGGCGACGCTCTACCCGCTGATCTCGGCCGCGTGGCCGCGCGAGCCCGACCGTGCGCGCGGGCTTGTCGAGCGCGGCCTGGACCTGATGACCATCGTGTCGCTACCGGCCCTGGGCTTCACGCTGGTGGCCTCCGAGCCGCTCGTCGACCTGCTCTACGGCGACGACTTCCGCGCGGCGGCCGACCTCCTGCCGATCCTCACCGCGTCCTTCGTGCTGGTCTGCTGGGGCTACGTCTTCGGGTTCTGCGCGCTCGTCGTCGGGCGCCAGGTCGCGGCGACGGCGGTCGCCGCGCTCGTGCTCGTCGCGACGGTCGGGCTCGGGTTGCTCCTCATTCCCGACGGCGGCGCGGACGCCGCCGCGTGGATCACGCTCGCCACCGAGGCGCTGGCGATCTTCCTGATGGGGGCGATCGTCCTGCGCGCCTTCGCGCTGCGCCCGCGCGCCGGGCGCCTGCCGCGCGTCGTGCTCGCCGCGGCGGTGATGACCGGCGTGGTGGCGGCGCTCGAGGCGCTAGGCGTCCACGTGATCGCGCTCGCGGTCGTGGCGGGCATCGCCTACGCCGCGGCGCTGCCGGCGCTGGGCGGCATCTCGCCCGAGGACCGTGCCGTCCTGCGCGGTCGGCTCAGGCCCTGAGCGCCGCCGCGGCGGCCACCAGGAAGGCGTCCATGGCGGCGAGGTACGGGCCGTGGGCCAGCTCGCGGCCGCGCGCGTAGGCGCGCTCGGTGCGCTCGGCCACGCCGTCGCCGCGCAGCGTGCGGGCGAGCTGGTCGGCGCAGCCGGCGTGATCGCCGCGCTCGAACAGCAGCGCGTGCTCTTCGTCGTGGAGCATCTCCGGGATGCCGCCGACGCGCGCCGCGACCGCCGGGACGCGTGCGAGCGCCGCCTCGACGCAAACGTTGGGCGCCGGCTCGTCCCAGACCGACGGGATAACCCAGGCGGACGCGCGCGACAGCCGCGCGTGGAGCTCGGCGCCCCGCAGCGGGCCGGTCAGTTCGACGTCGGCGGCCACGCCGAGCTCGTCCGCCGTCGCGGTGACGAGCGTCTCGTCGCCGCCGCCGACGACCACCAGGCGCGCGTCGAGGCCGTGGCGGCCGCGCAGCTCGGTCAGCGCGCGGACCGCGACGTCGGGTCCCTTCTGGGTCTCCAGTCGGCCGACGAAGACGACCTCGGGCGGGTCGGCGGGCGTGCGCGGGATACCGTCCATCGCGTCGGCGCCGGCGGTGACCGGGTGCACGATCTCCTCGTATACGGCGCGAAGCGCAGGCGGCACGCCGACGGCGTCGCGGAGGTAGCGGCTGTTCCAGCTGATCGCGGTGGGCGCGGCCGGCTCGTCGCTGCGCACCCGGAGCGGCGGCAGGCGGTTGGCGGTGCGGGCCACGTGCGCCCACGCGCCGTGGCCGGCCCCGTCGCCGACCACGAAGCGCAGCAGCAGGTCCTCGTCGTAGATCCCGCCGAACCAGTGCTCGCAGACGCGGTAGGCCACCGGGATGCCGGAGCGATGCAGGTCGCGCAGCGCGACGTACGGGACGCCGGCGCCGTTCCAGACCCAGATCAGCTCGGGGCGAACGTCGTCGAGGACGCGGGCGATCACACGGGTGGCGCGCAGCGAGGCCACAGGCGCGCGCAGCACCCCGGCACGCGTGTCCTCGCTCCATGGCAGCAACCGCCGGACGTGCGGTTCGTCGCCGTCGCCCTCGGTGGAAGTGACCACCGTGACGTCGTGCCCACGGCGCAGGTGCTCGACGACGCCGTGGCACTCGACCTCGTACCCGCCGCGCACAGCCGGCGGATAGAGGTTGCTGAGGACGAGGAGCCTCAGCGGCCCCGGAGCGACGTGGCGGTCATGCGCAAAGGATCGCAGCAGACGGCCCAAGACTTGAGGACGCCGCGCGCGTGTACCCTGGCGTCGAGTGACCGAGGCCGCTCCTCCGCCACTGCTGCCGTCCACGCCGAGGCTCGTCAAACCGCGCCTGCGCGGGGTCTCGCACCAGTGGGCCTTCTTCGTCTCCTGCGTGATCGGCGCCGCGCTGGTGATCGCCGCGCCGGCCGGCACTCCGCGGCTGGCGGCGGCCGTCTATGCCGTGAGCGTCTCGGCGCTGTTCGGCGTCAGCGCTCTCTACCACCGCATCACATGGCCGTCGGCGGCGGCCCGGCGCTGGATGCGCCGCCTCGACCACTCGGCCATCTTCCTGCTGATCGCCGGCACCTACACGCCGTTCGCCCTGCTGGTGCTCGACGGCGCGATTGCGACCGTGATCCTGGTCGTGGTGTGGGCGGGCGCGCTGGGCGGCATCCTGCTCAAGCTCGTCTGGATCGACGCTCCCAAGCTGCTCACCGCGATCGTCTACGTCGCGCTCGGCTGGGTGGCGGTGGCGGCCTTCCCCGACCTGCTCGACGAGCTCGGGGTCACCGGCACCGCGCTGGTGGTGGCCGGCGGGTTGCTCTACACGGCGGGCGCCCTCGTCTACGCGCTCAGGCGGCCCGATCCCGTGCCCACCGTGTTCGGCTACCACGAGGTCTTCCACGCGCTCGTGATCGTGGCGGCGGCGTTGCAATACGCGGTGGTCGCGTTCTACGTGATACCCGCCTCCTGAGCCTGCGGCCACCGTCTCGTCACCGCTTCCCGCCGGAGCGTCATTAGGCTCAGGCGGGATGGACGAGCTCGATGCCCTATGGGCGTTCCTCGTCGCCGCGGGCGTCGCGTTCGCAGTCACGCCGCCGGTTGCGCGGCTCGCCACGCGAATGGGAGTGGTGCACCATCCGCGCGAGCGCGACCTGCACCAGCGCCCGGTGCCCGGGCTGGGGGGGCTGGCGATCCTCGCCGCGGTCCTGGTGGCTTCGCTGCTGTTCATGCCCTCCGGGGAGCAGACACGCGGCATTGTCCTGGGCGCGATCGCGATCGCCCTCGTGGGGACCGTCGACGACGCCAGGCCCGGCGGGCTGCATCCGGCGGTGAAGCTGGCGGGTCAGTTCGGGGCCGCCGCGCTGCCGGTCTTCTCCGAGGTGCGCGTCGAGAACGTGACGCTGCCGTTCATCGAGCCGCTCGACCTCGGCGACTGGAGCTACCCGCTGACGCTCGTCGGCATCGTCGCGGTGATGAACGTCGTCAACTTCACCGACGGCGCCGACGGGCTCGCCGCGGGCGTCTGCACGATCGCCGCGGCCACGTTCGCGGTGATCGCGCTGTCGCTCGACCGGATCGACGCGGGGATCCTCGCCGCGCTCACGGCCGGCGCGGCGATCGGGTTCCTCTGGCACAACTTCCACCCGGCGTCGATCTTCATGGGCGACGCCGGCTCGAACCTGCTCGGGTTGCTGCTCGCCTGCGTCGCGATCCAGGGTGTGCTCAAGACCGCCGCGGTCGTCGCGCTCTTCTTCCCGCTCCTGATCCTGGCCGTGCCGGCGCTCGACGCGACCTTCGTGGTCGCCAAGCGGATCAAGTACGGGAGGCCCGTTTACTCGGCGGACCGCTGGCACTTCCACCACCGCTTCGCGAACATCGGCTTCTCCCAGCGACGCACCGTGCTCTACCTGTACGGCTGGACACTGTCGCTCGCGGCGCTCGCGCTGGCCATGCGCTTCGTGCCGTACTCGGACGACGACGGCACCCTGCATACCGGCTGGACGCTCGTGATCCTCGGCTTTGCGGCCGTCGCCGTTGCCGCCAGCGTCTACCTCGTCGTGGTGCTCGAGATCCTCAAGTTCCGCCGCATCCGCGAGCGCGAGATCCGCCGTCAGGTCGAGACCGGCGAGATCCCGGCACTCACCGAGCGACAGATCGAGCACGAGATCGAGCGCGAGGTCGAGACCGGCGAGTTCGAGGCGGTGCGCCCGCCCGAGACTGGCGAGTTCGAGGCTGTCGGAAGGGATTAGCTTCAGAAGAGGCTCGTCTGGGCGGGCTCCTCTCCGGGTGGTGGCGGCAGCATCATTACGGGCTCGTCCTCGGCGCCGGGCAGTGTCCGCCCGCGCGGGCGAGCGAGTGCCGTGATCCGGTCCTGCTCGGCCTTAGGGGCGTATGCGCCGCGCGCGTAGAGGCGCTCGTAGCGCGGCACCAGGTCCGGACGGTAGGAGGTGAGCCACTCCATGAAGATCTGGCGCACCTCGCCGCGCAGGTGCAGGCAGATACCGCCGATGTTGACGGCCCCGGCCTCGCCGCACAGCTCGAGAATCTCCTCGACCTGCTCCGGGGAATCGTTGATGCCCGGCATCAGCGGAGCGATCAGCACGCCGCACGGAATGCCCTGGCGGTTGAGCTCGGCAACCGCCTCGATTCGCTTGCGCGGATGCGGCGTATGCGGCTCGCTGGCCCGCCAGGCCCGCTCGTCGAGCGTCGGTATCGAGAGGTTGGCCGCAAACCCGGCGGCCTCATGCATCTCCTTCATCAGCTCGATGTCACGCAACAGCAGCGGCGACTTGGTGAGCACCGAGGAGGGCGTGCGCGAATCGCGCATCGCCTCCCAGATCCCGGGCATCAGCCGGTAGCGCCCCTCGACCCACTGATAGGGATCGGTGTTGGTGCCCAGCGCGACGTGCTCGCGCTTCCACGACGGCCGCATCAACTCGGCGCGTGCCACCTCGGGCACGTTGACCTTGACGACGATCTCCTTCTCGAAGTCACGCCCGGCGTTGAAATCGAGGTACGTGTGGGTGGGGCGGGCGAAGCAGTTGTGGCTGACGACGCCGTTGGCGACGAAGTCGCCCGAGCCGGTGGTGATGTCGAACAGCTCCATCTCGCCCAACGGTTCCATTTCGGTCACTCGTAAACGAGCCGACGTCTTGATGGCTCTGTCCTGGATCGATCGCTTTCGGACGATCGCCGGATCCGTGATGTGAAAGAAGCGAAGCTGTTCCGGAAGCCCCCCCAGGAGGCGGATGACCTTCAGTCGCTCGTGGCCCCGAACCTCCTCGATGACTCTGCGAAATCCGAACCGAGCGAGGCCGCGCGTCGTCCAGTCGAGGATCTCGGGGTCAGTGTTCGCGATACGGAAAATGCCCCCGCTGCAGCCTCCCTCGGCGTCGAATATGCCGGCCAAGAAGCCGCGACTCCAGTCCGCGCTCGGCCACGTCGGCCAGCGGATGGTCTCCTGGATCAGCCCCACCTTGTCCCGGGCCTGGGTGCGAATCGCCATGAGCCCCCGTTGATGCCTCGTGGCAGCGTGAAAAGCGAACTCCTGCGTCGGCACATCAAGCGCGGCTAGATAATCGCGAGCTCGGCGGAGTCCGTCGAGGTCGGTCAGGGCGAGTCGAAACCGGAACACGTCGCCGTTGCGACGACCAGGTCGGGGATAGGAGTAGGACCCGAGCGTGCCGTCACCTCGGATCATTCCGGTGAGATAGCCCTGCCGATATTCCGCTGAATCGTGAGGCCCTTGCGCGAACTGGCCCGTTCCCATCAGCTTGTTTTTCAGCGTGAGATGCGGTCTGCGGAGCCGGCCCTGCTCGCGCCCGGTCACGTGCTTCCACCCTCGATCGGTGAGGAAGCGGTGGTCTCCGCTCGCGACAAGCTCAGTTCCGTCTTCGAGCGTGATCCGGAACGCCGGCTTGAACGTGGACCAGTGCGCCAGGACCCGAGTCGCGGCGTAATGCCTGTAGGTCTCGCCGCGCATGGTCCCGTAGAGAAGGTCGCCGACCTCGAGCTCGCGCATCGGTTTCGTCCTGCCGTCGGCCATCAAAACGGGCGTCTCCCCACAGGTGCAGTACACGCAGGAATGTGCGCATCCCCTGTACGGATTGATCGTCCAGCGGAACGGCATTCGGGACGCTTTCGGCACTCGGTTCAGCGCCGATTTGGAGCGGACTTCGTAGAAACGGGTGTCGAGTGCCTCCGGTGCGTCGAAGGTTCGGACCGTCGCCGGCTCGCGGTAGCCGGGAAGGGTTCGGCTCTCCTCGGCCTCGACTGTCAGGTTGTCCCAGCGCACGAACACATGTTCGCATATTGCTCGGGCGGAATGCCTCGCGCGCGGCACGCCGCGGGTTGGTTCACACCCTGTTCACACCCGGGCGGAGACCCGAGAAGAGGATGCCACCAAGGACTCGCGCCCACCATGGAGCCAGCTCGCCTAGAACAGATTCCGCTGTTCGCCGACCGCAGCGCCGAAGAGCGCGAAGCGCTCGCCGCGTGCATGCGCGAGGTGACGGTCGATGCGGGCGCGTCGCTCGTCACGCAGGGCGACAACGCCTACGAGCTGTTCGTGATCGAGGCGGGTGAGGCCGAGGTGTGCAAGGACGACAGGGTCGTCAGGACGCTCGGCCCAGGCGATGTGGTTGGCGAGATCGGCTTGCTCGCGACCGGCACCCGCACGGCATCCGTCGTCGCGACGTCCCGTCTGCGGCTGCTCGCGATGTTCACGCGCGAGTTCAAGCAGCTCGAGGGCCGCATGCCCGGGCTCGCTAAGTCCCTGCGCGAGACGATGGCCAAGCGCGTCGCCGAGACCTCGTTCTGACGAGGGCGTCAACGGGGCGCGGATCACCGCGGCGAGCAGGACTGTCAACAGCCGGCGAGTACGATGGACCCATGCCCGATCGCCTCTATTTCACGGACTCCGACGACGCCAACGCGCTCATCGCCTCGGATCCGATGGCCCTGGTCGTCGGCTTCGAGCTCGACCAGCAGATCACCGTCCAGAAGGCGTTCACCGGTCCGCTCGCTCTCAGGGAGCGGCTTGGCTCGCTCGACGCCGAGACACTGGCGTCAGCCGATCTCGAGTCGGTGTTCCGCGAGCGCCCGCCGATCCACCGCTACCCAAACTCGATGGCCGCCCGCGTGCACGACCTGGCCGTCTATCTACGGGACCGTTACGAGGGCGATGCCGCCCGCGTGTGGACCGACGCGGCGGACGCGGATGAGCTGCGAGAGAACCTCGAGGCCCTGCCCGGCTTCGGGGAGATGAAGGTCAAGGGGCTGGCTGCGGTGCTCGCCAAGCGCTTCGGCGTGGAGGCCGCTCAGGAGCTCGTTCCCTGGCATCCGACGCTGGGCGATGTCGACTCGCCGCAGGCGCTCGAGCGCTACCTGGCCGCCAAGCGCATCCACAAGGCAGAGTGGGCGGGCGCGAAGGCGGCCGTCTAAGCCTGGATCCACGCTAACGGCTCACTCGCCGAAGGCGGTCACGACGACGCTGCGCGCGCCGCCGTGGTTGCGGTGCTCACACAGGTGGATGCCCTGCCAGGTCCCGAGAGCGAGGCGCCCGCGCGAGACCGGCAGTACGAGCGAACTGCCGGTCAGGGACGCCTTGATGTGCGCCGACATGTCGTCGGGCCCCTCGAGCGTGTGCGCGAAGTAGCCGGCGCCGTCCGGCACCGCCCTGTCGAACCAGGCCGCGAAGTCCCGGCGGACGTCCGGGGACGCGTTCTCGTTGAGCGTCAGCGAGGCGGAGGTGTGCTGCATGAAGACGATCGCGATGCCGACCGACATCGAGCCGAGCTCCGGCACTCCGTCGACGATCTCCGAGGTCACCAGATGGAAGCCGCGCGGCCGCGGGCGGAGCTCGATTCGGGTCTGGACCCACACGCTCCGGCATTCTGGCGATACGGCGTCTCCTACGGGGCGAGCTCGGGCGCGAATGCCGCGAGCCGAGGCCACTCGACGGCACGCCTCAGGGCGGCGCGAGAGGCGGGGTGGGTCGAGAGGCGGAACTCGGGCTTCAGCGAGGCCGACTGGTAGTAGACGGCCATCCGAACCCGCGGGTGGCTCTTCAGAAATCCGAAGAACTGGCCGACGAAGTCCGCCCTGTCGGCGCCCCAGACGCCCCACTCCGCGAACGCGAACGGCTTGCTGCGCCACTTCGGGTAGCTGTAGAGGCTGTTCATGGCCTTCGAGTTGCGATAGGGCGAGTACCAGGTGGTGCCGACCCAGTCGACGTAGGCGCCGCCGGGCCAAAAGTTCTTCGGGTGGTTCTTGGCGATCTCGGGGTTGCCGAACGACAGCGGCACCCACATCAGTGCCACCGGCGGCTCGGGCAGTTCCACGGCACCGGTCTTCACGGGCGGGAGGCCGAGCGTGCGCAGCTTCCCATCGATCTCCGCCACGTCGCCGCCGCGCACGATGAGGGCGAGGCGGCGCCAGGCCTTCTTGAACCAGGAGGTCGAGAACGCCGCGCCGCGCGAGCGTCCCGAGAGGTCGTAGGGCGAGTACGGGTTGTTGCCGTTGTTCATCTCGGACAGCGGCCTCAGGTAGGTGATACCGCCGTGTGCCGCGAGCTGGCGGCAGAGCGCGACGAGGAAGCCGTCGCCCCCGCCGCGTGCGAGGTCGCGGGGCGAAAGGCCGGTGTCGTCGGTCGAGACCGACAGCATCGCCCGCGACCGCATCCGAGTGGCGTCGGCGAGCCGGAACGACAGCCAGTGCATGTCCGGCTGGGACGCCCGCCAGGAGATGAAGTAGTTGAAGACGGCCGGGTGCTTGCCCGACTGCGCTGTGAAGTCCGCGATCGCGCCGGCGCTGTAGCCGCCCTGACCGCCCCACAGGACCTGGTTCCCGGGAGCGGTGAAGGGATCCGCGGCCGCGCCGGCGGGAAGGGCGAGCAGGACGAAGAGCGAGATGACGAGCGGACGAAGGTTCATGGCCATGTCACTGGTTAACGGCGCGCGGCGAGGCTTTCTGTCGACCCGGCGAGCCAACTGTCACAAAGTAGTCACAAAGTCGCCGACTCATGTAGCTTTCCTGACCCCGGTAGGGAGCACCCCAAGCCGCCCGCCCTTCGCTCTCCCGGGAGACCCCTTTGACGACGCACGCTTTGAAAGCATCCGGTCAAATGCCGCTGCGCATGTTGCGCTACCTCGATCTGATCGTGCTCGTCCTCGCCCTGCCCATCTTCGTGGCGGCGGGCCTGCCGCTGCTCGGCTGGGCCGGTGCCGCGGTGGGCTGGATCGTTCAGCGCCTGATCGCCGCGGGGATCACCAAGCGAGCGCAGGAGTCGGGTGATCCGCGTACAGTGGCCGGGCTCATGACGGGCTCGATGATCGCGCGCGGCTGGATCGTCGCCGGTTCGATCTTCATCGTCGGGCTGAGCGACCGCGAGGCCGGGCTGTCGGCCGCGATCCTGTCGATCACCCTGTTCACGTTCTACTTCACTTCCCAGCTGATGACGCGACCCTTCGAGCAGGAGCGCCCGTGACCGCCTCCGCCGCCACGGCGCCGCCCGAGCAGGGGGGCACCACGCCGGAGCAGGGCGGCCTGAGCACGAGGGCAAAGGTGCTGATCGGCCTCGGCATCTACCTCGGGGTGGCGATCCTGCTCTACGCCATCTTCGGCTCGGATGGCAAAAACGAGGAGTTCAAGCCGCAGGACGAGTTCAAGCTCGATCCCTGGATCGAGATCAAAATCGGCGGTCTCGACCTCTCGTTCAACAAGGCCACCCTCTACCTGCTGCTCGGCTGCATCCTCACGAGCGCCACGATGGTCTTTATCGCCAAGCGGATGCAGCAGAAGCCGAACCGCACCCAGGTGATCGTCGAGGGGGCGTACGACCTCACCTATACGCAGATCGCCCGGAACAACATGTCGGCCGAGGCGGCCGCCAAGTGGTTCCCGTTCGTCGCCACGCTGTTCTTCTTCATCTGGTTCTCGAACATGCTCGGTTACATCCCGCTGCCGGTGAACGACCACGAAACGATCGCCATCTTCGGCATCGACTTCCCGGCCTTCGCGCTCTACGCGGCGACCGCCAACCTCTCGATCCCGCTCGTGCTCACGCTCACGGTGTTCTTCCTCTATCAGGCCGAGGGCATCCGCAAGCACGGGTTCATCAAGTACGTGAAGAGCTGGCTCCCGGCCGGCGTGAGCGGCGCGGCGGCTGTCCCGATCTTCTTCATCGAGGTGATCTCCCAGTTCATGCGGATCATCTCGCTCTCGAGTTCGACTCTTCGCGAACATCCTGGCCGGCCACCTGCTGATCCTGTTCATGGGCGGCGGGCTCGCCGTGCTGCTCGGCATCACGGCGCTCGGCTGGATCACTCTGCCGATAGCCGTTGCCTTCTTCACGCTCGAGGTGGGGCTGATCGCCACGCTGCAGGCCTTCATCTTCGCCACGCTCACATCCATCTACTTCGGCGAGGCAAGCGCCGGAGGTCACTAAGGAGGACGAATGGACCTTGCAGTGCTACTCCCCATCGCCCAGGCGGCCGACCCGACCGACGGCCTCAAGGCGATCGCGCTCGGCGTCGGCGCCGGCCTCGGCACGATCGGCCCGGGCATCGGCGTCGGGTACATCTTCGGCAAGGTGATCGAGTCGGTCACGCGCCAGCCCGAGATGCGCGAGGAGATCACGAGCATCCAGTGGCTCGGGTTCGCCCTGACCGAGGCCATCGTCTTCTATGCGTTCATCTTCGGCCTGATCGCGTTCTTCCTCTGGCCGCGAATGGACTTCATCGGCGACATCGCGAGCTTCCTCCTTATCGCCCAGGAGACGACCACCGAGCGGCGGTGAGGAGGAGGGCGGCAGCTTCCTCGTCAGCCCCAACGTCGGGCTGATGATCTGGACGCTGCTCGCATTCGGCGTCACGCTGTTCCTCCTCAACAAGCTCGCCTTCCCACGCATCGCGGAGGCGCTGGACAGGCGCCGGGTGACGATCGAGAAGTCGCTCGACGACGCCGCCAAGGCCAAGCAGGATGCCGACGAACTGCTGAGGAGTACCGCGCCCGCCTGAAGGAGGCCCGCGAGCAGGCCGAGGACATCACCGCTCGCGCGCGCAAGGCCGCCGACTCGCTTGCCGACAGCGCCAAGGCCGACGCCGGTAAGCAGCGCGAGGAGCTGCTCGCGGCCACCCGGCGCGATATCGAAGCGGAGACCAGGCGCGCGCTGGAAGAGATCCGCAAGGAGGTCGCCAACCTCACCGTCGTCGCGACCGAGAAGGTCACCCGCAAGTCGCTCACCCCGAGGATCACCGCCGCCTGATCGAGGACGCGCTGCGCGAGGTCGACTTCTCCACCCTTGCCGGCGAGGAAGGAAGCCGGAACTCGTGGAAGAGATCGCCGACGTCTACTCGCGTGCGCTGTTCGAGGCCGCCAAGGAGAACGGCGTGCTCGACCGCGTCCACGATGAGCTCGGCGAGTTCGCCGAGGCGCTGAGCAGCGAGCGCAACCTGCAGGTCTTCCTGTTCTCGCCCTACTTTTCGTCCGAGGAGAAGAAGCAGGGGATCGAGCGCATCGTGGAGGACGCCGACCCGCGCCTGTTCAACTTCCTCGAGCTGCTCGCCGAGCGCCACCGGATGCCGGCCCTGTTCCGGATCCGGAGCGAGTTCGACGCGATGTGGCGGGAGGAGAACAGGCTGCTGCCGGTAACGGTGACGAGCGCGGTCGAGCTCGACCAAGGCATCGTCGAGGACATCGGCCGGGAGATCGAGCAACAGACCGGGCAGCGCGTCGAGCTTTCGAGCAGCGTCGACCCCGACGTGCTGGGCGGGCTCGTGGTGCGTGTCGGGAACCTGGTTCTCGACGCGACCGTCCGCAACAGACTTGAACAGCTACGCAAGCAGGTGGCCAAGGCCACCTAAGGAGAAGCCGAAGTGCAGATCAAGCCAGACGAGATCACCAGCATCCTCAAGGAGCGCATCGAGGGGCTCGAGGACGGCGGCGCCGACCTCTCGGAGGTCGGCACGGTCCTGTCTATCGCCGACGGCATCTCGCGCGTGCACGGCCTCGACAACTGTATGTCGCTGGAGCTGCTCGAGCTCCCGCACGACGTGACCGGCCTCGCGCTCAACCTCGAGTCCGACAACGTCGGCGCCGTGCTGTTCGGAGAGTGGGACAAGATCGAGGAGGGCGACCAGGTCAAGCGCACGGGCCGCCTGATGGAGGTGCCCGTAGGCGAGGAGCTGCTCGGCCGCATCGTGACCCGCTCGGCAACCCGATCGACGGCAAGGGCGACATCAACACAGCCAGATTCGCCCGGTCGAGTTCAAGGCTCCCGGCGTGGTTCAGCGCCAGCCGGTGAAGGAGCCGATGCTCACGGGCATCAAGCCGATCGACGCAATGACTAACGTAGGGCGGGTCAGCGCGAGCTGATCATCGGCGACCACAAGACCGGCAAGACCTCGACCTGCATCGACACGATCATCAACAAAAGGGCCAGGACCTAATCTGCATTTACGTCGCGATCGGGCAGCGCTCCACAGTCGTACAGGTGGCCCAGCGGCTGAAAGAGAACGGCGCAATCGACCACACCATCGTAGTCGCCGCCACCGCCGAGGAGCCGGCCCGGATCAAGTACCTGGCACCCTACGCGGGCTGCGCCATGGGGGAGACTTCCTCTACAACGGAAAACACGCCCTCGCCATCTATGACGACCTCACCAAACACGCAGGCGAACCGCCAGGTGTCGCTATTGCTCCGTCGCCCGCCCGGACGTGAGGCGTACCCTGGTGACGTCTCTACCTCCACTCGCGTCTTAGAACGCGCGGCCAAGCTGAACGATGCGCTCGGCGGCGGCTCCCTCACGGCGCTCCCGATTATCGAGACCCAGGCAGGCGACGTGGGGGCGTACATCCCGACGAATGTCATCTCGATCACGGACGGCCAGATCTTCCTGGAGGCGGACCTTTTCCGCTCGGGCGTCCGTCCCGCGGTGAACGTCGGCCTCTCCGTGTCGCGAGTGGGCGGCTCGGCGCAGACCACGCCGATGCGGAAAGTGGCCGGCACCCTCCGACTGGAGCTCGCCCAGTACCGCGAGCAGCAGGCGTTCGCGCAGTTCGGCTCGGACCTCGACGCCGACACCCAGGCGACGCTCAACCGCGGAGCGCGGCTCGTAGAGGCGCTCAACCAGGACGAGCGCAGCCCGTGGCAGATCGAGGACCAGGTGGCCGCGATCTTCTCCGGGCACGGGCGGCTACCTCGACCGGATCAAGGTCGAGCGCATCAAGGATTTCCACGAGGCGATGCTCCAGCGCCTGCACAGTCGAGCATCAGGCGCTGATGGAGAAGCTCCGCGAGGGCGAGTGGGACGACTCGATCGAGTCCGAGCTCGGCGACGCCATCGCGGAATCGATCGATGACTTCGGGCCCGACTTCGACGCCGAGGGCAATCCGATCGAGGAGGGCGAGTCCGAGCGCATCGTGACGAGGGAGGAGCGCGAGCGGGAGCGTACGGAGGCAGACCGCGCCGGCGCGGAGGGCGACGGCGGCGAGCCCGGCGGGGACGAGTCCGAGGCCGAGAGCGAGCAGCAGGAGGCTGCACGCGCATAGATGGCGAACCTCAAGGACATCCGCGGCCGCATCGCATCGGTCAAGAACGTCCGCAAG
>CAVWSN010000032.1:0-64927 GCA_963757815.1 uncultured Thermoleophilaceae bacterium
TCGAGTCTGATCTTTACCGCGCTCGAGCTACCGCCGGACGCCGCCTGCGATGACGACCCGCTCGAGCCCGCCGAGGCGCTCGGGCTGCTTCCGCCTCCGCAGCCGGCGAACAGCAAAGCCGTCCCGGCGATGACGACCAACGAGCTCATGGAGTGGCGGGCCTTCACGGCGATCTCCGTTCGGTTGTGAGCGTTCGAGAGAAGAACCTCATCGAGCGTACGAACGTCGACGGGTCGCACAATCGGAAAACGCGCATGCGTGATAGCCCGACGCGATGGACGTTCCGGTTTCGCCGCGTCCTGAGGTTGGTGCTTTCGGTTGTGAGTGCTTGGTCGATCTAGGCGGGCGGGGCGACGGCGTCGAGCTGCTGCAGCATCCCGAGGATGTCCTCGGCGAACCAGCCTTCGGCGATGCGGCCGTCGCGGACGGTGTAGATGCCGATGCCGAGCCATTCGGCGTGCTTGCCGGTCGGGGGGTTGCCCATGAACGGGCCGACGTTGGTGCCGCTGTTGGTGAAGCGGACGACGACCTTGTCGTCGCAGGCGACGATCTCGTGGATCTCGAGATGCATCCCGTCCCAGGCGCCGGCGGCGTTTGCGGCGGCGAACGCCTTGTAGGCGTCCTTGCCGTCGATGGTGCCCATGCTGCCGCCGTGCCAGATCATGTCGTCGGCCCAGGTGGCGTCGATCAAGGCGAGGTTGCCGCCATTGATGGCTCCGTCGATGAAGCTCCGGACGACGGCGACGTTGCTCCCCTCTTTGGTCGGGATGGCGTAGGCCTTGCGGAGGTGCTCCGCGATCATCCGGAGCGCCTCACGGGCGACCTCGACGGGCTTGGCGTGGGTGAAGCCGTGGTCGACGCCGGCGAACTGCTTGTGGGTGACCTGCACGCCCTTGCGCTCGAGGTCGCCGGCGAGGTCGTTCATCTCGTCGCGCAGCGTGTCGAGCTCGGCGGTCATGACGAGCGTTGGCGGGAACTCGGCGAGCCGCGGGTAGTAGGCCGTCGAGACGAGCGGGTCGCTGAGGTCGGTGCCGGCGAAGTAGGTGTCCCGCACGAGCTGCATCAGCGCCGGTGGGACCACCGGCTTGGCCTTCGCGCTGGTGCGCCGCTCGTCGGGCCGCGAGACGTTGCCCACGCCGAACTCGGAGCTGATTGCGACGGGGAGGTAGCCGCCGGCGTCGATCGCCTGCTCGACGACGGCGAACGCGACCTGGCTGCCCGAGCTGGGCCCGCCGATCGAGACGCGCTCGCCGTCCCAGCCGAAGCGCTCGCCGTTCTCGTGCACCCAGACGAACGCGTCGTAGGCCTGCTGCTCGGACACCGGATGGCGCACGGTCGGCGCCGTGTCGAAGTCGGGGATGACGACGTAGGCGCCGAGCTCCGACGCGAGGTAGCGCGTGACGTTGTCCTCCTGCGACGGCATGCGGATGATGAACCCGCCGCCATGGGTGATGAAGTGCACGGGCGGGCGGCGTCCGGTGGCGAGCGTCGCGGCGACGTCCTCGTCCAGGGGCGCGTACAGCAGCGCCTTGATCTCTCCGTGCCGCGTCGGGATCGCGATCTTCGTCGGCTTCGCGATGTCCTTGGTGGCGAATTGCACCTCGGGCGAGGAGTACTGAAGCCGGAACTGGAGCGGGAACACGGCCTGCATGACACGGGCCGAAAGCGCTGCACGGAAGCTGATCTCGGGGTCTGCGCGGAGCATCACAGGTTCCTCCTGCGGTGTCGACTAACTGGATAGTTAGAACCGTATTTCATCGAACTCGGGTTGTCAACTAACTGGTTAGCAGATAATCTCGGCGTGATGCCCGTACGCGACGCCGAAGCCACCCGCCGGCGCTTGCTCGACGCCGCCCGCGCCGAGTTCGCCGAGTTCGGCATCGCCGGCGCGCGCGTGGACCGCATCGCCGCCAACTCGGCCTCCAACAAGGCCCAGATCTACCACTACTTCGGAAGCAAGGACCAACTCTTCGACGCCGTCTGGGAATCGATCGTCAAGCAGGTCGTCGAGGAGGCCCCGCTCGACACCTCGAAGCTCCCGGACTACGCCGCCCAGCTCTCCGACGGCTACGCCAATCACCCTGAGCTCGCACGCATCATCACCTGGCAGCGCCTCGAACGCGGAACCGACCCACCCCACGCGTTCGCCGTGCGCAGCACGCAGAGCAAGGTCGACGCGATCGCCGCCGCGCAAGCAGAAGGCACCGTGCCGGACCGCTTCGAGCCCCGGGCGCTGCTCGCGCTCATCCTCAACCTCGCCGCGCTCTGGATCACGATGAGCCCCGACGTCCTCGCCGTCGTCGAGATCACAGACCCCGACCAACGGCGCAAGATCGTCAGAGACGCCACCGCCCGCCTGCTCGCCAACTAACGCCCGGCACGACAATCTCGGCCCGCCGGCGCCGTCGCATTGACGCATAACCACGAGCCAGTCACAGGTGGCTCGCGCTCCTCGGTTGAACGATCTGGGTTCACGGGCTCAGTCGGAACGGCGGATACTGGTCTGTCACGAGCACCAACGCGTAGCCGACGACGCGGTTGTGCCAGCGGATCACTCCCTCGACGTAGTCGAACAGCCCGCGCGGATAGCGGCCCGTGAACAGGATCGCGAACCAGGCCACGATCACGACGATGAGGACGCCGAGATAGAGGAACGCCAGCACGATCACGTGCGGGATCGCGAGGAACCACTTCACGAGCGGGAGCCAGCGATTGAGTCCCTCGCGCGCGTCGGGGTAGGGCATCTCGAGTGAAACGTACTGGTGCTCGTCCGTCGACGGGTAGCGATCTTCCATGAGCGCCATGTACACGCCGACACGGTTTGTGAACCGGAGCAGCTCGAGGTTCCAGTCGAACCACCAGCGCGGGTACTTCTGGCGGAAGAGGATCATCAGGAGCGGTGGCACGAACAGCAGGCCGGTGCCGCCGATCACGACGGTCGCGCTCTCGCCGCTCGCGTCGTACTGGTTCGAGTAGCCCGCGATCGACCCGAGCACGATCGCGATAGGGATGACCGTAAAAACGCGGAACGCGGTCGTGAGGCGGTTGAGCGGGCGGTCGGGGTAGGCGACCGAGAATGAGACGGGGTAAGGGCTCATGGCTCGGACCATATGTCTCGTCGTCGGCCGCGTCTCACGCCACGGGGTTTCTTGGGCCGGTCTTCGCGGCCGTCGTCGGCCGGGGAGAGAACCGATGACTTCTGTGGCAAGGCTGCGTTCTTCAATGGAACGGCGATCGCGACCAGAGGAGATTCCCGATGCGCAAGGTGGTCTTTGACATCAGCATGTCGCTGGACGGGTTCATGACCGCGTCCGACATCCGGCCGGACGAGCCGATGGGCGAGGGCGGCCAGCGGCTCCACGAATGGGCGTTCGGTGGGGACGACCGGAGCAGCGAGCTCCTCGCCCGTTCGGCGGGCTCCGCCGGCGCCGTCATCGCCGGCCGGCGCACCTATGACAGCTCGCTGCCGTGGTGGGGAGCGGATGGCCCGACAGGCGCTGCCCGGCTGCCACACCCGCGGCTACCCACCTGCGCTATCGAGTGCTCGACCGGCCGTCCTGACAGACGCTCGGATGCCGGTTTCCGGCATCCGGCCTGGGATCATCGCGTGGATGCCTGAAGAGACCGCGGACGAGCTGCTGCGCAACGGGCGCGAGGCGCTCACGGCGGGTGACTGGGAACGA
The DNA here is from genome assembly GCA_963757815.1 of uncultured Thermoleophilaceae bacterium. Classification (GTDB taxonomy): domain Bacteria; phylum Actinomycetota; class Thermoleophilia; order Solirubrobacterales; family Thermoleophilaceae; genus JACVRW01. The sequence goes on from CAVWSN010000032.1 coordinate 3,684, forward strand.
GCCCAGTCGTGCTTCGAGCGGGCCGCCGAGCTCGGCGAGAGCGCCGAGGTCCTCGACGGCCTGAGCCAGGCCGTCCAGTTTCAGGGCGACCACCTCCGCGCCATCGATTTGAAGGAGCGCGCCTTCGCGGCCTACCGGAGTCGCGACATGCCGGTCGAGGCTGCCGAGCTGGCGCGCTGGCTCGCGTTCCTGTACGTCGCGGTTCACGGCAACCTCGCCGCCGCGGGCGGGTGGATGTCACGGGCGGAGCGGCTGCTCGAGGGGGTGGAGCCCTGCGCGGCGCACGGGTGGATGACTCTCGATCGGGCGCCGTTCGTGGACGACCCCTCGGAGCGTGAGCGGCTCGCCACGGCCGCGCTTTCGATCGCCAGGCGGTTCGGAGACCGGGACCTCGAGTTCAGTGCGATGGCGTTGCTGGGCGATGCCTACGTGGGCGGGGGCCGTGTCGCCGAGGGGATGGCGCTGCTCGACGAGACGATGGCCGCCGTCTCGGGGGGCGAGGTGAAAAACGTCGGCGCGATCGGCGAGATCTTCTGCCGGTTGCTCCGTGCCTGCGAGCGGGCCGCCGACGTGCCGCGCGCGGAGCAGTGGCTCGCGCTGGCCAGACGCTCCGTGGTCTGGACCGACTTCGTCCCGCCGACGTGCCGGCAGCACTACGGCGGGATCCTGATCGCGACGGGCCGCTGGGCCGAGGCGGAGGACGAGCTGCGTGCCGCGATCCGGGCCTTCGAGGGCGGCTACGGCGCGGAGCGCGTCTCGCCGCTGGTACGGCTCGCGGACCTGCGCGTCCGACAGGGACGGTTCGAGGAGGCCGAGCGTCTCCTCGAGGGTTGTGAGTGGCACCCCGCTGCGAGACGGGCGTCGGCGGTCATCGCGCTGGGACGGCACCAACTCGAGCTGGCCGAGGAGCAGGCGCGGCTCTGCCTCGAAAGCGAGAGTCCGGGCGACCCTGCGTGTGCGCCACTGCTCGCGCTGCTCGTGGGCATCCAGCTCGCTCGCGGCGAGCCCGAAGCGGCCGCTGAGACGAACGACAGGCTCGGCGGTCTCGTCGCGAGCTGTCCGGACGAACGCGCGGGCGCGTGGGCCGAGCTCGCTGCCGGTCTCGTGCTCGCGCACGCGAGAGACGCGCGAGCACCCGCCCACCTGCAGCGCGCGATCGAGAGGTTCTCGGCCCTCGGTCTCCCGCTGGAGGCCGCCCGGGCGAGGCTCGAGCTGGCAGGTGCGCTCGCGGCGAGCGCCGAGGCGGTCGCGCTCGCCGAGGCGCGGCTCGCGCTCCGGACGTTCGAGCGACTGGGTGCGGCATACGATGCCGACCGGGCGGCCCAGGTGCTCCGAGGTCTCGGCGCCCCCGGGCGTGCGGCGCCCAAGCACTACGGTGAGCTGACCAAGCGGGAGACGGAGGTGCTGTCACTTCTCGCGGCGGGGTGCTCCAACGCGGAGATCGGCGAGCGCCTGTACATCAGCCGGCGGACCGCCGAGCACCACGTGGCGAGCATCCTGTCCAAGCTGGGCATGCGAAGCCGCACCGAGGCGGCCGCTTACGCGCTGCGTGAGCCCGACAGACACGTAGCGGAATAGGTACTCCTACCGATGCTCGACGCACCCGCCGGAGAGATCCTCTCGGGCATGGCCAACAGCGAAGAGAACATGGCAGCGGTGCGGGGCGTCTTCCAGACGCTCGAGCATGGGGACTTCGACGCGCTCGACACCATCGTCAGCCCGGACTACGTCCTGCACGACCCGAGCATGCCGGAACAGGTGCGCGGCGTGGCGGGCCTGAAGGAGATGATCGAGGAGTACCGGAACGGATTCGGCCTTCGGGTCACGATCGACCACCAGTTCGCCGATTCGGAGTTCGTCGCCACGCGCTACACGGCTCGCGGCAGGCACGACACCGAGTTCATGGGCATCCCGCCGACGGGGCGGGAAGGGACGGCCACCGGCATCTGCATCAGCCGCTGCCGCGACGGCAGGATCGTCGAGGAGTGGGAGGTGTGGGACACCCTCGGGCTCTTGCAACAGATGGGTGCGGTCCCGGAGCCGGCGGCAAGCTGACAGGGCTCAACGGGCTTATCTGCCGATGCTCTCCGCGAGTCGCTCGGCGATCGCGATGGTCGCGAGGTTGGTGTTGACCCGTGGGATCGTCGGCATGATCGAGGCGTCGGCCACGTAGAGGCCGTCGAGTCCGTAGACGCGGCCGCCGCCGTCGACGACGCGCCCGATCGCGCACGTCCCGACGGGATGGAAGAAGCCCCGCACCGACTCGCGGATGTGCGTCCGCGCGTCGACCTCAAGTCCGGGACGCGTCTCGCGGCCGGCGTAGCTCCGAATGGGCTCGCTCCCCGCGAGCTCGCGGAGCGCCTCTACACCCTCGGCGAGCACGTCTGCGTCGCGGGCGTCTGACAGCAGGCCGTGGTCGATCGCGAGCGGCGCGCTGGGGTCGCTCGAGATCAGACGGACCGAGCCGCGCGACTTCGGTTTCATCGCGAAGACCGCCACGCTCGCCTCGTAGCCGTGGCCGGCGGGGGGATCGACCCCGGGGAAGAAGAACATGTCGCGGAGGCCCTCCGCGCAGAGGCTGCTCGCGAGCGCGACCGTCACCTGCGCCATGAACAGCGGGTTGGAGCGCTCAAAGTCGGCTGTCTCGCGTTGCAGCAGCTCGGTCCCCTCGAATCCGAAGCCGACGCCCACGTGGTCGCACAGTCCTTCGCCGACCGGCAGCTCCCGCTCCGGGCCGACGTCGCTGCGAAGCAGGACCCCCGGGGAGCCGTAGGCACCCGCCGCCAGGACGACGGCTTCTGCTCGCAGCTCGCCGGCGGACGTTGCAACCCCGACCGCGCGGTCCCCGTCCAGCAGCACGCGGTCGACAAGCGTGTCGGCGAGGATGGCCAGGTTCTCGCGTCCGCGAGCGGGATCGAGGTACGCAAAGGCCGAGTTCCAGCGGACCGTGCCGACCGCGTTGACCGGATGCAGGATGGCGTCGTCCCCACCCGCCACGGTGAAGGCCCGGTGCCACGGGGAGAGCTCCTCCTGTGTGAACTGGCGCACCCGCAGCTCCTGCTTCGCCCGTTGCAGGTACGGCTCGATCACCTCGTAGCTCCAGCCGTGCCCCCACTCGTCGTAGTCCGCCGGCGCGCCCTCGAGCACGACACAGGCGTTGTGCGCCGAGCACCCGCCCAGAATTCGCGCGCGCAGCTGGGAGCGGTCCACGCGGTCCCGCTCCCAGGCGTGGGAGAAACAGATCTGGCGGGCGTCGAGCATGTCCTGCGGCCAGCGCCCCTCGCTGTACGGCCCGTAGTCGGGTCCCGCCTCGACCAGGCAGACGCTTCGGCCGTTCTCGCTCAGCCGCGAAGCCAGAACGCAACCGGCCGAGCCGCCACCCACGACCAGGATGTCGAACCACGTGCTGTCGGCCTGAGGCGTCATCCCGCGGGCTCCGTGGCGTGTCCGCCCAACCCGACGTGATCTGCCACGCGGGCGATCGCGCGCTCGGCCGGGTCCGGATGAGCGCGAGAGACGGCGTCATCGAGCAGCGCGAGCTGTGCATGAACAGCCGCGTGGCGCATGCTCGGCGCCTCCTCGATCAGTCCGACGAGGAGCGCCCGCAGCCGGCGTGTCACCTGGTGTGCGCCGGCGCCGTAGTGGCGGATCTCAGTGCACGCGAGGCCGAGCAGGTCGTCCCAGTCGGCCGCCGGGTAAACCACGCGCAGACGGCCGGCGGCGTCATGGAGATGGCCTCCGCCGAGGTCACGCCCGGCGAGGCGCAGCAACAGCGACTCGAGCGCGTCGAGCGCCTGAACGGCGGTCGTCGGATCGTTGACCGCCGGGGACAGGGCGCGCAACGCGATATCGACGATCGTGCGAATTGCGAACGCGGGATCCTGGGTGAGCGTGCGCTCCTCGGCGATGATCGCGGCGGAAGCGAGCCACTTGCGGGAAACAGGTGAGGTGGCCCCGCGCAACCGGAAGAGCGACTCGCCGTGGTGCACGAACGCCCCGACACTCCAAGCCACCTCGATCGTGCCGTCCGCCGCGTTCGCAGCCTCAACCAGGCGATCGTGGTCGAGGGCCGAGAGCACGCCGCTGGAGCCCCGGTGGGGGATCACCTCGGTTACGCGAGGAAGCTCGACGGGGACGGGAAGCTCGGCGCCACTTGATTGTGGGTAGACATCGTCGATTGCCCTCTCGCCGGCGGCCGCCAGCTGTGCAAACAGGCGGCGGGGGCGCAGCAGGTCGAGTAGCCGCGCCACCAGGTGGAAGAAGGCGACGACGGCTGCCACGAGCAGCACGACCGCGACCATGGTGGTGAGGTTGGGGGCGGTGGGGTCGCCCTGGCCGCCGACATCGGAAAGCGAGACGAGCGCGTACAGCGCCGGAGCGATGAAGATCCCGAGGGCGTGCTTGACGACCGGGTCGCGGCGGAAGCGCAGCACGAGCCGGGGTGTGTACTGGCCGGCGCCGAACTGAACCACCACGACCGCGACCGAGACGACGAGCCCGGTGAAGGTGATCATGCCGCTCGCCACCGCTGCGAGCATCTCCCGAGCGCTCTCGGCGTCAATGTCGAGGCCAAGCGGGTCGCGGTCGCTGCGCTCGAGCTCCGGGACGATCTTCCCGAGCGCGAGCGCGGCGATCACGTAAACCGACGGGATCACGAGCCAGCTGCGGGCAAGCCACTCCCGCGCACGGAAGCGGGCGCCCCAGCTCGGCCAGCCAGAGCGAGACGGGCGAGCGTGGCCTCGCGAATCGGCCCGCGGCGAGCTCATCGGGCCGCGGACGCTACCGATCGCATCGGCTCCATCGGCGGTGGGATACTGCGCGTCGGATGGACTCAAGCCGCAAGCGCAGGCTGCACAAGGAGAGCTGAGGGCGGCGTGCTGGTCGCCGGGCGCGCGCTGCTGATCTTCGCGCTGGTGATCGCCGTCTACGGCGTCGTCGCCTCGCTCTACGGCGCGCGGACAAGGAACGCGCCGGCAGGCGCTCGCGGCCGCTCGGGGCGTGCCTGGATCGACTCCGGCCGGCGCGCGGTCTACGCGCTCACGGGGACGGTGGTGGTTTGCTTCGTCCTGCTCGAGGTGGCCTTCCTGCGCTCGGACTTCTCCTTCGAGCTGGTGGCCACCCACTCCTCGACGACGACCCCGGCGTTCTACCGCGCCACCGCCGCCTGGTCGTCCCAGGAGGGCTCGCTGCTGCTGTGGATCCTGCTGCTCAGCTCCTGGTCGAGCCTGATCCTCTTCATCACGCGCAGGCGCGCGCGCGAGATCGCGCCCTACGCGACCGCGGTTCTGCTCGGGCTGGCGGCGTTCTTCCTGTGCCTGCTGGTGTTCCTGGAGAGCCCCTTCGGGCGCCTCAGCCCGGTGCCGGTCGAGGGGACCGGTCTCAACCCGATCCTGCGCCACCCGGCGATGATGATCCACCCGCCGATGCTGTACTCGGGGTACACGCTCTTCACGGTGCCGTTCGCGTTCGCCGTGGGAGCGCTCGTTACACGGCGGCTCGGCGCCGACTGGATCCGCACAACCCGCCCGTTCGCGCTGGCGGCGTGGCTGTGTCTCGGCATCGGGGTCGTGCTCGGTGCGCGCTGGTCGTACTCGGAGCTCGGCTGGGGCGGCTACTGGGCCTGGGACGGGGTCGAGAACGCAGCGCTAATGCCCTGGCTCACGGGCACGGCGTTCCTGCATTCCGTGATGATCCAGGAGCGCCGCGGGATGCTGAAGGTCTGGAACGTCTCGCTCATCCTGGCCACCGGCATCCTGGCGGTGCTCGGCACGTTTCTCGTGCGCTCGGGGATCCTCGAGTCGATACACGCGTTCGGCGCCTCGACGCTCGGGGTTCCATTCCTGGTTCTGATCGTGACCATGATCGCCGGCTCGATCGCGCTCGTCGTCTGGCGTGCCGACGACCTGCGCTCGGAGCACCGGCTCGACTCGCTGCTTTCGCGTGAGGCGGTCTTCCTCCTCAACAACCTGGTGCTGGTGGCGCTCTGCTTCGTGGTCTTCTGGGGCACGTTCTTCCCGCTCATCTCCGAGGCGATCACCGGGACGCAGGCCTCGGTAGGTCCGCCGTGGTTCGGCCGCTACGTCGTGCCGCTCGCGCTCGTGCTGGTCCTGCTGTCGGGACTCGGTCCCGTGGTGGCCTGGCGCCGCGCCACGGCGGCAAACCTGAAGCGGGTCCTGGCCCTTCCGGTCGCGGCGGCCGGGGTGACGCTCGTGCTGCTGCTCGTGGCCGGCGGCGTGGCGGGACGGCCCGCGGCGCTGATCATGTTCTGCCTGGCCGCCTTTGTGCTCGCGGTGGTCGGACAGGAGTTCTGGCGCGGTGTGCGCGCCCGCCGGGCGATGTCCGACGACTCCGTGCCGCGCGCGCTGATGTCGCTGGTGCGCCGCAACCGCCGTCGCTACGGCGGCTACGTCGTGCACGCCGGCATCGCGGTGCTGTTCGTGGGCATCGCCGCCTCGACGGCGTTCCAGGACGTGCGCGACGTGCGCCTCGCGCCCGGCGAGCGCACGCGCGTGGCCGGCTATGAGATCGCCTACGCGAGACCGACCGGAAGGCTCGACGTGGCCCCCAACGGCTCGCTCGAGAAGATCGACCTCGGCGCCCGGCTGCGGGTGCGCCGCAACGGCGGCGAGCCGACGACGCTCCGGCCCGAGCGCAGCTACTTCCCGTCGAGCAACCCCGAGCTCGGGGCGCTGTCGCGCTACTTCGAGGGCGAGGCGACCAGCGAGGTCGGGCTGCGCTCGGGCTTACGCCGCGACCTCTGGACCGTGGTGTCGCCCGACATCGAGGGCCTGCTCGCGATCGCCCGCCGCGGCGACGAGGTCTTCAGTGAGGCCGGCTCGCTGCCGCGGGCCGAGCGCGCGGTGGCGCTCGGCGAGGCGCTGCGTCGCATGGTGGCCCGCTACCGTGCCGACGCGCCGCCGGCCACCTTCCGCGTCCTCGTGTCACCGCTCGTCACCTGGATCTGGCTCGGCGCGCTGATCGTCTTCGCGGGCGGCCTGATCGCACTGTGGCCGGCGCCCGCGGGGGCGCCGCGCCGGGCGATGGCGGGGTACGCGGCGCGTGTCGCCCGGGAGCTGGGCCGCGCCTGACCGCGCGGCCGGGGCCGGATGGAGGTCGTGGTCGTGCTCGTGGTGATGGCCATCGCCGTGGCGCTGATCGCCGGTCCGCTGCGCCAGGGCCGGGCTGCGGCGGACGAGGCGGCGGAGTCGGCCGAGCGCGAGCGAGCTCGACGCGGCGAAGGAGACGAAGTACCGCGAAATCCGCGAGGCCGAGCTCGACTACCGCACCGGCAAGCTCTCGCACGAGGACTGGCGCTCGCTCGACGCCGGGCTGCGGGCGGAGGCGATCGACCTGCTCCGCCGGCTGGACGCGCTCGGTGAGCCGGACCGCGAGCCGTAAGGCCTAGCGACCTACCCGCCGCGGGTGTGATCGACGCCCGAGCGCTCGCGATCGTAGGCCGCGAGCTCCCGCTCCAACCGCCGCGCGTCGGCCGGGTCGAGCTCGGGCCGCGCCTCGCTCGCACGCGCGGGGCGGCGCCAGCGCCGAGCGGCGACCAGCACCGCCACCAGCGCCAGCAGGGCGGCGAGCACCGGCACCAGGTAGGCCGCCAGCCCGAACCCCTCGTCCTCGGGAAGCGCGAGCACACTCGGTCCGAAGCGGTCGACCAGCGCGTCCTTGATCTCCTCCTTGGACTTGCCGCGGGCGATCTCGCGCCGAATGAAGGCGCGCTCGCGCTCGGCCACCGCCGCCCTGGACAGGCTGAGCGGCGTGCCGCACTGCACGCACATCACCTCGTCCTCGATGTCCGGGAGCGACGCCCGCGGCTCCGCGGCCGTCGCGCCGGCGGTCAGGGCCAACACGAGCAGCAGGGTGGCCGCAAGCGAGCGCATCAACGCGGCTCCGCCAGCAGCGGGGGCAGGGTCTCGTTGAGCCATGCCCGGTCCACGGGACCGCGGCGGGTGGCGGCGATCCGTCCGCGCCGGTCGATCGCGAAGGTCTCGGGGAAGGCGACCGCCGCGAAGCTCTCGGCGTACTCGCCGTCGCGATCGCGCAGGCTCGGGAAGCTGAGCTTGAAGCGGCGCACGAAGCCGAGCGCGTCCTCGGGGAGGTCCTTGTAGTTGACCCCGAGCACGGTCGCGCCCTGTCCCTCGATCCGGCGCTGTGTGCGCTCGAGCAGCGGCAGCTCCTCCACGCACGGCGGGCACCATGACGCCCAGAAGTTCAGCACCACCACCTCGCCGCGGTAGTCATCGAGCGAGCCCTCGTCGTCGCGCCCCAGCGCGGGCAGCGTGGAGACCGGAGCCGAGGGCCGCTCGCCCTCGGCAACGGCGTCATCGATGGAGGTGTCCTTGCTCTGGGACGCGACCCCATAGGCGAGCAGCGCGATCAGCGCCACAGCGGCGGCTGCGACGGCCGTGGCCACGCCCTTTCGCACGCTTCAAGGGTAATCCCCGCCGGCTGCTGCACCCGGCCGATATCTGCCGAGGGTGGTGCGACTTCCCCCTTTGGGTGCCTATTCGAACACGCCGTTTCTGCGGAGCATGGTCAGGCGATGCCAACCCCCCACAGAAAGGCAACCTCGTCATGACCTCCAAGATCCACAGGGCCATCGGCCGCGCCATCCTGCTCGGTGGCGCCGCCATCGTGATGGCCATCGCGGCCTCGGCCGCGCCGGCCAATGCCGCCATCGGCCCAGGCATGGCGGAGTTCACCGTCACGCCGTATCAGCCGGGCTACCACAACGTCGCGGTGTTCGGCAAGGTGAGCATGTCGCAGTCCGAGGCGCAAAACCTCCTCAACACCGGGCACAAGATCGTGCTGCGGGTGTGGGGCGAGGACACGTTCTCGGACGACCTGATGATCGGGCCGTACAACGCCACGTCCTTCACCTCGCCCGTCTCGGGCGGCCTGGAGTTCCACAAGGTGACCCTGGCCATCAAGGGCAGCAGGCTCAATGAGGACTGGGGTCGCGACGAGCTCTACGTGGGCGCGCGACTGGTCGACTCCAGCGGTCGGACCGTGCGGGCCTTCGAGACGAACCGCGTGACGGGCTACTTCTAAGAGCTCGCGAAATGAAGACGTAAGGAGAGCCCCCGCTCGTGCGGGGGCTCTCTTACCTCGCGGAGGACGACCGGTTCACCGGGCGGGCTTGACTGGCGCGCCGCATCCTGGTTTGGTTTCCGGTACGGGAGCGCGTCCTGCCTCATGACGCGTGGACGAGTTCAATCGCCGTCGGTCAACCGCCGGATCCTCGGCGTGGTTCTGGTTGCGTTGTTCGTTGCCTCGACGGCGCCGCTCTCCGCGCAGGCCGCGAAGTTCTCGGCGCCCACCTACTCCAGCCCGATCACGATGTCGGCGGACGGCAAGCTGATCTGGGTCGTGAATCCCGGGGGCGACCAGGTGGTCGTGATCGGCGCCAAGTCCAACAAGGTGCTGAAGAAGATCAAGGTGGGCGACGAGCCGCAGGGAGTGGCGGTCGACCCGAACAACCGCTACGCCTACGTGGCCAACGCTGCGAGCGGGAACGTCACCGTCATTCGCATCAAGAACCCGAAGCCCGGCAACTTCCAGGCCAGCGTCGCCAAGAACCTCGGCAACAACGGCAGGTTCCTGACCGGCGCCGAGCCGTGGAACATCGTCTCTTCGACGGACGGAAGGCGCATCTACGTCGCCAACTCGAGCCAGGACAGCATCACGGTCATCGACGCCGTCCGGCAGACCGGGAAGGGCAAGAACAAGAAGACCAGCCCGAAGGTGCTCGGCCAGGTCGCGCTGCGCGGCAGCGCCTGCAGCCGCAACGAGGACTTCCACTTCCAGCCGCGCGGCATGGCGGTGAGCAAGAACAGCAAGAAGCTGTTCGTGACGAGCTTCTTCGCCTTCCAGCGGCCGGGCTTCCAGCAGGTCAACGACCAGGGCCGGCAGGGCATCGTCTGCCGCATCAACATCAACACGAAGCCGAAGAAGGGCAAGCTCGGGGCCGCGCCCAAGGCCCGGATCGCACTCCAGCCGCGCGACTCGGGGTTCACCGCCGACAAGAACCTCGACAACGTCCAGGACCCGGTGTTCGCGTGGCCCAACCAGATGCAGAGCATCGTCATCCGAGGCGGCCAGGCGTTCGTGCCGAGCATCGCCGCATCGCCGGAGGGCCCGCAGCGCTTCAACAACTCGACGATGGCGTTCGTGAACGTCATCAACGGGATCAACAGCGGAAGCCAGAGCGACGGCAGCAACGGCAAGTTCCTCAACCTCCACCTCGGCGCACGCACGCCCGAGCAGGGCAAGAAGAAGCTCTTCTTCGCCAACCCGTGGGCGATCGGGTTCACGGATCAGAGCGGGTCCGGAGACGCCTACGTCGTTTCCGCCGGCTCCGACCTGCTGGTCAAGGTGAACGTGTCGGGCAACGGCACGCTCAGCTTCACGGGCGGGCCGCAGACCACGCGTTACATCGACCTCAACGATCCGGCCAATCCGGCCACGAGCGGCGCCAACGCCGGCAAGAACCCTCAGGGCATCGTCGTCAACAAGCAGGGGACGCGGGCCTGGGTCAACAACTTCGTCTCGCGCAACGTCACGAGGGTCAACCTGCAGACCGACCAGGTGATCGGGACGACCCGCTACGCCGCGCTACCGGCGCCGGGATCGGCGGAGGAGATCGTGGCGGTAGGGGCGGAGATGTTCTTCAGCTCGCGCGGCAACTTCGACCGGCCGGCCGGTACCACCGTGTCCACAAGCGAGCGGCTCTCGAGCGACGCCTGGCAGTCATGCTCGAGCTGCCACTTCAAGGGACTCACCGACAGCGTGGTGTGGTCGTTCGGCACCGGCCCACGCAAGTCGCTGCCGCTGAACGCGAGCTTCAACCCGAGCGCCCGCACCGTGCAGAAGATCCTCAACTACTCGGCCGTCAACGACGAGGTCGAGGACTTCTCGCTCAACACCCGCAACGTCTCCGGGCCGGGTCCGCTGGCCGCGGCGGTGGCGTGCGACGCCCCGGCGGCCGGTCAGCCGGCCACCAGCACGTTCAGTCCGAACCACGGCCTGATCATCGCCGACAACGGCAACATCAACCTGCCGCCGTGCGTGATCAACGCGATCCCGATGAAGGCGAACGCGGACCGCCAGCAGCTCACCGTCACGCTGCCCGGCAGCAACAGGGCGGTGCCGGCGCAGACGGCGATGCGCGAATGGGTGCGCAACGCCGTCCGCACCCCGGACGGGCCGTCGGAGAACAAGTCGCTTGGCGAGGCCCGCCTCAACCCGAACCAGGTCGAGGCCGGCGAGGTGCTCTTCGAGCAAGCGGGCTGCTTTGCCTGCCACGGAACCACGCTGTTCAGCAACTCGATCAAGGACTACGTGTCGCCGCCGCCCGCGGCTGATATCGGCAACGAGCGCATGCCGCTGGCGGCCGGCACCAACCCGGTGGGCGCCCCGTACGTGGCGAAGTTCATCACCAACATCGGCTCCTTCAACCTGGGCGTGCCCGGCCAGGGCAACGACCTGGGCAACAACATCGGCGCGACCGAGCTCACCACCCCGGGCTTCAACCCGGTGACCCAGCAGACGACGCCTCCCCTCGAGGCGCTCGGGCGTGACTACAACGGCGACGGGCGGGGGAACGGCTTCACGATTCCGTCGATGCTCGGCATCGACTCCGCGCCGCCCTACTACCACAACGGTGCGTGCGAGACGCTCGACTGCGTGCTCAGCAATGTCAAGCACCGCACGTCCACACCGACCGGGGGACCCAATTCGCGGCCGGACGCGCTCACGAGCGCGCGCGACCGTGCCCGGGTCGTCTCGTTCCTGAGGTCCCTCGACATCCCCTGAGAGCCGGCCGGCCCCGGCCCGCGTTTCGCGCCCGGCCCGAGTTTGCCGATGTTCTGGGCTGATCTGGCGCCCGGTTTCCTCGGGTCGTGCCCGCGGGTAGCCTGTCGGATCCGAAGGTTGGCACTTGGGATTAGGGCAGGGGGTGAGCTCTGAAGAAGTCCCAGAACTCGGGCGCCGCCTCGAAGCCGGCCGGGTTGTTGCGCTCGTTCGGGTAGTTGTGCCGGAGCCCTCCGAGCACCGAGAAGCGGAACAGCGCTCCGTCAGGGCCGCTGCCCGTTGCGGGCCAGCGGAAGGAGGTCGCGTGCCGGGCCGAAGATCGCCCCGAAGTCGCCGCCGTCGAGCCCGAGCGAGACGAGGTGCTTGTCGATGCCGGAGCTGCAGCAGCGGCACCGCCAGCAGCTCCAGCGGGTCGAGCGGCAGCTCGGTCAGGCCGGTCTTCTCGAGGACGTTGTGGTCGAGGGTCCCGACGGCCCCGTACATCGGGATCGGCCGGGCCGGCGACTGCACGACATTCAGCCCGCCGCCGGAGTAGGCCACGGCCGCCAGTCGGCTCGAGCGCTCCATCGCAAGGCGCGCCGTGAAGTTGGCTCCGTTCGAGAAGCCCGGACGCGTAGACGCGGTGGCGATCGATCGGCAGCTGCGCCTGCAGGTCGGACAGCATCGCGTCGACGAAGCCCACGTCGTCCGCGGGCCACGGCGAGCTCTCCGGGTATCCGCGCGGGCGTTCGCCGAGGTCGACCTCGGAGGCGAGGTCGTAGCTGTTCCACTTCGTGCTCAGCCGGCCCGACTCGAGCACGCGGTAGCGCAGCCCGGTCGGGAACACGGCGACCAGTCCGGTGGCGTCGGCCTGCTCGCGCCAGCCGGAGATCCGCAGGAACTGCTCGCCGGTTCCCGTGCTCCCGTGGAACATGAAGACGACGGGCGCGCGCGGCCCGGTCACCGGCGCCCGGCTCGGGACGTAGACGATGTACTCGCGCGGGTGGCCGTCCACCTCCACCACGCGGCAGTTGATCCCGACGCGATACGCGCTGCCCGCCGCGCCGTCGGTCACGCATTGCTCGGGCGAATCGGACTGCGCTGCATGGGCCGGCGCCGCGGCCGGGAGCGCCAGCGCGAACGCGGCCGCAGCGGCGGCCATGGCCGTGTGGGCCTTGCTGAACATGACTCCGCCTTTCAGGGGTCGATTGCCTGTCGGCGGATGAGACCCGCGCGCCGGCGGCCAGGTTGGAAGGTTGCCTGGTCGGGCGATTCCGGCGTGACCTCGGTCTCGGGCGGCGGGGGCGAGGTGAGCGCGGTGGGATCCTGGGTCGGATCGGGAGTCGGCGGAGCGGCTGCCGGCTCGTCGGGTGGGGCCTCCGGCGGCGGGCTGAGCAGGCGCTCGAGTCGCCGGCGCGCCCGGCGGCCGCCAGGGGCGGGCTCGGTGCCGGGTTCCGTGCCGGACTCGGGCACGGCGAGCACGCGAGGCCCAGGGCGCGCCCTGGGGCGCGCGACGGGCGGAGTCGTGTCCTCGGGGAGAACAAGCTCGATCCGCCTGCGGCGTCTCGGCGGGCGCTCCGTGGGGGCGTTTCCCAGGCGGTGACGTCGCACAAGGCGGCGGATCCTGCGCGGCGGTAAGCCGGTCCTGCGGCTCAGTCGCACCAGACGGCGAAGCCTGCGCGGGGGCACGCCGGCCCTGAGGCTCAGGCGCCTCAGCGCTGCCCGCCGAGTCCGGGCTCGCATGCGAGGGCCGAGCAACGGCGCTCCGGCGATCCGCCGCCGCGAGCCGGCGGTGCGCGGGTCGGGAACGGGCCCGGTCTGCGGAGCTCCTGACGAACCGGTCGATGTGAGCAGCTCCGGGGCGGCGTTGGGCTGGGCCCTGTTCGGAAGAGCCCCCCGGGGCGCTGTGCCCGGGGCCAGCCGGACGGTCGAGCCCGCCCCAGCGCCCGCAGCCTGCTCACGGTTGCCGTGATCGTCGAGCGCGACGACGCCGCCCGACACCCCGGCGCCCGCGACCGCCGCGGTCACAGCGACCTTGGCGACGAGCGCCTTGACGGCGAGGCCGCCGGCGGTGGCCACGGCGCCTCCGCCGCCGGCCGAGGCGGCGCTCGCCGCGGCGCCCACCGACGCGGCGCCAGCCGCCGCGGCCGCACCGCCCGAGCCCGACGCGCCGGCGCCTGTGAGTACCGCCGCCTTGAGGCCGGCGGTCGGCGCCACCGGCAGCACCAGCGCGAGCGCGGAGCGCTGGTGTGCGACGGCCAGGCGGTACGAATCACACGGCGCGCACTGGCGCAGATGGCGGCGGAGCGCCCCGCGCCGCAACAGGCCGCCTCGCGCGACCTCGAGCTGGTCGCGGATCTCCTCACAGGGGGTGGCGCGCGCGTCGCGGTCGGCGATCAGCGCCGCGCGCGCCTGGAAGACGAGCGCCTTGACCTTGCCGGGCGCACAGCCGATCACGGACGCGATCTCCGCATGGTTCAGGTCGCCGAGCTCGAACAGGACCAGCGCCCCGCGCTGATCCTCGGGGAGCCGCGCCAGATCGCGGACCAGCTCGCGCAGCTCGGAACGGCGCTGGACGTCGTCGGCCAATCCGTCGGAGCTGGGCTCGAGGTCGTCGGCCGGCAGGGCGGCGTCACGACGCGCGGCAAGCAGCGTGCGGCAGCGATTGCGCGCGATCGCGAACAGCCACGGCCGCATCGCGTCGGGCAGCCGACCCTGGCGCAGCGCGTGGTGAGCGCGCAGGAAGGTCTGCTGCAGTGCGTCCTCGCCGTCCTCGCGGTTGCCGAGCATGTGGCGGCAGAACGAGAGCAGCGACGCGTGGTGGCGGTCGTAGAGCGCTTCGAACGCGTCTTGATCGCCGTCGCGCACGAGCGCGGCGAGCCGGACGTCGTCGAGCCGCCGAAGCCGGCGAGCTCCTGCGCGATGCCCCGTGAGGCTGCCCATGTTCGCTTGGACGCTCTCGGCGGGCGGTTTATTGAGTGAGGTTCCTCACGCTCGCTCGCACGTGGCCGACCCGCGCGCGGACCTCGGCTCATCTCGTCGACAGCCACCCCACACGAAGGGAAGTCGACGTGTTCACGAAGCAGGGCGTTACCACACTCCCGACATTCGCAAAGATCACGGCCCTGGAGGCGGGAACAGTCGCCGGCCCGTGAGGGAGTCCTGGTCACGCCCCGACGACCGTCAGGCCCAGTGAGCGGGCGGCCTGTGCCTGGCGGACGTCGAAGGTGAGGAAGGGCACGGCGGGGCCGCCGATGCGCTGCGCGGCGGCGAGGTGCAGGGCATCGAGGGTGCGGACGCCCGTGACCTCGGCGATCTGTGCGGCGCCGTCGCACGTGACTTCGTCGAGCTCGACGATCGATATGGCCTCGAGGTCCGTCCCGAACGCCGACCGTGCGGTCGCGAGCTCGCGCCGCGCGAGCAACCGAGCGAGGTTGCGGCGCACCTCGACGATGGTATGGCGTCCGGTCAGCAGCGACGGATCACTCCGCAACAGCGAGTCGGCCAGCTCCGAATCCGGTTCGTCCACGTAGCGCTTCAGGAGAGCGCTCGCATCGACGTAGAGGCTCACTCGCCGCGATCCTCTGCCAGCACATCGAGGACCCGGCCGGATGATTTCGCGCGGGTGACAGGACGGAGAGCCTCTCCCGAGCCGGCCTTGATCCATCCCTCGGACATGCCCTGGTCGACTCGCGCGCGCCCGGGAAGGGGACCCAGCAAAGCCTTGGGACGCCCCCGATCGGTTACTCGAAGAAGCTCGCCGCCGTTCGGCGCGATCGAGGTACTCCGACAGGCGCTGCTTGAGCTCGCGAACACCTACGTCAGCCATGTGGACATCTTAGTACTACTAAGTGTCCACATTGGCGCGCGCTGCTCGGCCACGAACCTGGGCAGGAGCGCGAGCGCTCCTGCCAGATCCGGGGCATCAACCCGCCACCACCAGCCATGTTCGCCTGCGAGGCAGCTCGATGGCACGCGGCCATGCCCGAGGGGAGCGGTCGAAGCTCTGCCAAGCGGCGAACGCAGCCAGCACATTCGCGCGGCTGGTGCTGGTGGTTGAGGAGGAAGACGGGCACAGCTCGGATCCTGGCCCGAAAGCCGCTTCTCCACATCGGGGAGGCACCCTGAACCTGCACCCTGAACTGGGTCCAGGGGCCCTCGTCGCAGGGCTCAGGAGTCCCAGATCGGCCCGAAGGCCGGGATGCCGAGTCGCTCGATCCCGTGCACGACGCGCCAGGTCGTCGTCTTGTTGCTCACGACAAAGACGGCCTCCGCGTCGAAGTCGCGGCACGCCTCGTACGCCAGCTTCAGGAGGTCGGGCTTCCCGAGCTGCGTGGTGTCCCAAATGACCGCATCGGGCTGCGCCGCCTCTACTTCGTCGACGAGGGCATCGCCGTAGGTCGCCCGCGGGTTCCTCGTAGACCATACGAGCTTGGCAGGGACCCGAGCGGCCAGGATCTGTCCGAGGCAGGGTCCGATGCCGCTGCCCGTGACGACGTAGATCACCCGCTTGTAGAGGGCCGCGACCTTCGCCATGGGCGCTGCGGTTGGGATGCCTCGCACCCAGACGTGCGACGGAGGATCGTCGATGAACCTGCCGGTCCAGTCGCCGGCACGTGAGATCAGCAGTCGATAGCCCTGTCGACCGGGCGTCGTCACGGTCGCAAACGCGTGCCACTCCCGGAGCGGGTTGCGGCTGATCCCGACCGCTGAGGCGACCGCCGGCGTGACGCCGTAGTCGAATCGGACGATGACGGCATGCGCAGACGGGCGTTCGACCGTCACCGGGACCCGCCGCAGTCGCAGCCACGGCGAGACGATGCAGGCCGTCACCAGCGCCAGCACCCAGACCTCCCAGCTCGACGCGAGTGCGCCGAAGGCCGAGGCGTCGCCGCGCTGGACGAGGGCGAGGTGCACGGTCAGCGCCCAGAACACCGCGATCGCCGTCCAACCACCGAACCGGTGGGTGATCTCGAACACGTTGTGCGCTCGATTCCTCACCGCCGGCGCCGCGCAGACGACGACGAGCACCGCCAAAGCCGCGAGGGTGTAGGCCAGGATCACGGTCGTGAGGGAGACGCCGGCGGGCTCCCGCAAGCGAGCGATCGTGGCTACGCAGGTGAACGCGCAGAGCCACGCCGTCCCGGCGAGCGCGGCGCCGACGTGGATGCCCCCGATGTGGTGCACCTTCGAGACCGTCCAGCGGATCCACAGCGGCCAGGACGACGATCCGCGACCGGCCAGTCCGAACAAGACATTGAGGACGTGCTGCTGGCGAATCACGACGGCGGCAGCGAAGTTCAGGAGCGTCAGGGTCGCGAGCGCCGACAGTGCGCTCCCGTCGTCGATCAGCCAATCGCCACGGTCTTGGTGGTACCAGAAGACCGCGACGTTGATCAGCCCCACGAGGAGGATGAGCCGGTAGTAAGGCATCAGGCGCGGGTGCTTGAGGAGCCGGCGAGTCGCGCGCGTAGGCCTCGGCGGGGAAGCCGGCCTGAGCCCGATCGATGCCTGGGGCGCAACGGCAGCGGCGCATGCGGTCGGGTCCATGGGACACACGACGACGGCGCTCAGCCGGCTATTCCCGATGCACGCCGCGCGCCGCTTGTCGAGTGATGCACCTCACGCTCGCGCCCCCGATACCGCCACGGGCGACGGCGAGCCCCTGCCTACTCAGCGCTTCACGGCAACCAGCGAGATGCTCTCGACCTCGTAGGTGCTGCAGGCCTCGAGCGCCCGGTCGGAGATGAAGCGGTAGTCGTTCTTCCGGACCTCGTTGACCTGCATGCCCTGTGCCTCAATCGCGTCGAGGTAGGCGTTCCGGGGGATCGCCCCGGCGATGCAGGCGGCCCAGAGCTCGACGTTACGCCTGGTGCGCTCCTTCAGCGCTCGCCCGCTCACGATGTCGGCTATCGCCAGCCGGCCGCCGGGCCGCAGCACCCGCGCCGCCTCGGCGAAGACCAGGCCCTTGACCGGAGAGAGGTTGATGACGCCGTTGGAGAGGACCGCGTCGAAGCTCTCGTCCTCGAACGGGAGCTCCTCGATATGCGCCTCGACGAGCTCGACCTGCGAAAACCCCGCTTGGTCGCGAAGCCGCGCGGCCTTCTTGAGCTGCTCGTCGGTGATGTCGACCCCGACGACACGGCCTGCCTCGCCCACCAGCACAGCGGCACAGAAGACGTCGGTACCGGATCCCGAGCCGAGGTCGAGCACTTCTTCGCCGGGCTCGAGCGCGGCGAGGTCGAGGTAATGGCCAACCCCCGCGAAGGACGCGACGGCGCCGGCCGGGATCGCGTCGAGGAGCTCGCCGGAATATCCGAGGTGCTCGGCCAAGCCCCTGCCTACCTCGAAGTGGAGCTCTGCCTCCTCCTCGCGGGCCACGTGGCGGTACATGTCCTTGACCTCCGCCTCGAGTCGCTCGCCGTCGACGAGCGAGCTTGCGTCGAGTTGAGGCAGGGCCTCCGCTTGGCGCATCTCGTCCGCGGTGGGGCCAGTCCTGATACTCATTGGGACCTCCTGAGGGCCATGGTTGCGAGTCCGCCCCCGCCGCGCCGATTCTACCGGGAGTGATTCCCCGCACCCGGAGTCCGTACGGCCAGACCGAGCATGCGCCGCGTAACGCCATGAGCGACGCCGGCGAGATCGCCCGCTTCTACGACCGCTGCAGCGACCTCATGCGCGAGCTGCTCGACGCGCTCGCCGACGCCCCCGATCGGCCCCGCACGTTCCCGCAGATCGAGGACGCGATCGGCTGGCCGCGTCGCCGGATCGCTTCCGTGCTGGGCGGCGTCTCTCACCTGCGCCATACCGAGTTCGGCGGCCGCCGTCCCTACCACTTCCAGGACGACCGCCGCTCGGCGTCCGGCCGCTGGGAGATGTGGATGGATGCCGCCCAGGCCCGGGCCGTCCGTGCCGCACGGCGCGACTAGGGAGCGCTCCGCGGCGGGCGCTGAGCGATCAGGCGACGGCCTTCACCGCGGCGGCGTCGTCCGCCGGGAGCTCGCCGCGGCCTGCGGGCATCTCCATGCCGGCGGGCGCCGGGCGCGGCTTCCACGGCCAGCGCCCCTCGGCCGCGAGCCAGGAGCCGCCGGTGATCGTCACGAGGCCCGCGGCGGTCAGGACCGTGAAGCTCTCGGATAGGAGCGTCACGCCGTAGACCACGCTGAAGCCGGGCGCGATGTAGCCGACGAGCGAGGCGCGGGCCGGCCCGTCGCTCGACACGAGCGAATAGAAGATCACGAAGGCCGCACCGGTGCAGAGCACGCCGAGCACGAGCAGCGACGAGATCGCCTCGAAGCCGGGTGCATGGGAGGGCAGGCTGAGCAGCGCGGCGGGCGCGGTGAGCAGGGCGGCGACGGCGGCGGTGGCGCCCACCATCGCCACGGGCTGCACGTCGCGCACCTGGCGCTTGACGACCCAGCCACCGATCCCGTAGCCGAAGCTCGCCGCGACGACCATCAGGCCGCCCGCCAGCGCGGCGCCGCCGCTGGTGTCGAGCCCGAGCAGCAGCGCCACCCCGCCGATGCCGATCGCCACGCCGCCCAGGCTCAGGCCCGAAGCGCGCTCCTGGCCTTCCTGGGCGAAGGCCAGCAGGAAGGTGAAGATCGGCGCCGTGGCGACGAGGATGCCGGTCAGCGACGAGGAGATGTGCTGCTCGCCGGCGGCGATCAGCAGCAGCGGGCCGCCCATCTGAACCACCGCGAGAAGCAGGATCGGTGCGACGTTGGCGCGCAGTCCGCCGAGAGCGCCGCGGTGGGCGGCGAGCGGCAGCAGCACCAGCGCGGCCAGGGCCGTGCGCACGCTGACGATCACGGCCGGGCCCACATCGTCTTCGAGAGCGAGTTTGATGAACAGGTAGGACGAGCCCCAGAGCGCCGAAAGCGTGAGGAGCAGGATCCAGGAACGACGTGACACCCTGCGTCAGGATCGCAGGCCGAGGCCATTAGTCCAATGGAGACTTCCCGGGTCAGCGATAAGCTGTGCTGATGCTTGACGTCCGCCGCATGCGGGTTCTGCGCGAGGTGGCCGCGCGGGGCTCCTTCTCCGCCGCTGCCGAGGCGCTCAACTTCACGCAGTCCGCGGTCTCGCAGCATGTGGCCGCGCTCGAGCGGGAGACCGGTGCTCAGCTCGTCGAGCGCCGCGCCCGCGGTGTGCGCTTGACCGATGCCGGCAAGCTCTTGGTGGGCCACACCGACGCGATCCTGGCTCGCATCGAGTGCGCAGAGGACGACCTGGCCGCGCTCGCCGGCCTGCGCGGTGGCCGCTTGCGGCTCACCTCGTTCCAGAGCGGCGGTGCCACGCTCGCGCCCCGCGCCGTTGCGGAGTTCCGCGAGCGCCACCCGCACGTCGAGATGTCGATGATGGAGGCCGAGACCGAGGAAGCTACGCAGCGGCTGCGCGCCGGCGAGGCCGACCTCGCGTTGGTCTACGACCACCGGGCGCTGCCCGACCTGCTGCCGGCCGACCTCGAGCTCGTGCACCTGCTCGACGACCGCTATGAGGCGATCCTGCCGGCCGACCACCGGCTCGCCCGGCGCCGCCGCCTCTCGGTCAGCGACCTTGGCGAGGAACCGTGGGTGGCCTCGACTTCCGCGATCGGCTGCCGCCGGATCACCGAGGCCGTCTGCCGCGAGGCGGGCTTCGAGCCCAAGGTGGCTTTCGAGGCCGACGAGACCCTCGCGGCGCAGGCCCTGGTGGCCGCGGGCGTGGGCGTATCGCTGCTGCCCCACCTTGCGCTCACGACGCGTCACCCCGGCGTCGTGGTCCGCACGCTGACCGACGCCCCCGAGCGCCGCATCTGGGCGGCGCGCCGCGAAGGCGCCTACGCCTCGCCGGCGAGCGACGCGATGCTGCAGATCATGCAGGACGTGGCCGGCGAGTTCCGCGAAGCGGCCCGCTGGAGCTCGTCGCCGGCTCGTAAGTCCGGGCTACCCCACTGTGAACGGGTCCCGGGTCTGCCCTGAGAGCTCGACCCACACCGCTTTGACGGTCGTGTAACCGTCGATGGAGTCGAGGCCGTTCTCGCGGCCGAACCCGCTCATCTTCATGCCACCGAAGGGCGTGTTGAAGGAGACCGTGCGGTACGCGTTGATCCACACGGTGCCCGCCCGCAGCGCGTTCGCGACGCGATGCGCGCGCCGCACGTCGTTTGTCCAGACCCCGGCGGCGAGCCCGAAGCGCGTGTCGTTGGCGCGCCGGATCACATCCTGCTCGTCCGCGAAGGGCATTACCGAGAGCACCGGTCCGAAGATCTCCTCGCGCGCGATCTCCATCTCGGCGCGCACCCGGGTGAAGATCGTGGGCTCGACGAAGTAGCCGTCCCTGAGCTCTCCGTCGCCCGGTCGGGTCCCGCCGAAGACCAGCTCGGCGCCCTCCTCGCGCCCCGAGCGGATCAGGTCGAGGATCTTCTCGAGCTGCTGGGGGAAGGCGACCGGCCCCATCTCGGTGTCCGGGTCGAGCGGGTTCCCGAGCTTGATGGTGCCCGCGCGGTCCGAGAGGCGCTCGACGAGCTCGTCGTGCACGCGCTCCTGAACGAAGAGCCGCGAGCCGGCCATGCAGGTCTGGCCGGTCGCCGCGAAGATGCCGGCCACCACGCCGTTCGCGGCCGCCTCCAGGTCGGCGTCCTCGAAGACGATATTGGGCGACTTGCCGCCCAGCTCCAGCGTCACGCGCGCGAGGTGGTCGGCCGCGTCCTTCATGACGCTGATGCCGGTCTCCGTCGAGCCGGTGAACGCGACCTTGTCCACGCCGGGATTGCGGACCAGCGCGCGGCCGGCAGTCGCCCCGTCGCCCGTCACCACGTTGAACACGCCCGGCGGGAACCCGGCCTCTTCGAAGAGCCGTGCGAACTCGAGCGTGGACGCGGGCGTCTGCTCGGCAGGCTTGGCGACGACGGTGCAGCCCGCCGCCAGCGCCGTGGCCAGCTTCCAGCTCAGGAGCAGGACCGGCGAGTTCCAGGGGACGACCATCCCGACGACGCCCACCGGTTCCCGGCGCGTGTAGACGAAGAAGTTGGGCTTGTCGGACGGGATCGTGTCGCCCTGGATCTTGTCCGCCGCACCCGCGAAGTAGTGGTAGTACTCGGGCAGGGCCTTGAGCTGCCCGCTCATCTCTCGCAGCAGCTTGCCGTTGTCGGTGCTCTCGACGAGGGCGATCGCCTCGGCGTTCTCCGCGATCAGTTCCGCAAGCCGGCGCATCAGGCCTGCGCGCTGGGTTCCGGTCATCGTGCCCCACGGCCCGGAGTCGAACGCCTCGCGGGCAGCGCGCACGGCACGGTCGACGTCCACCGCGTCGGCGTCCGGCGCGGTTGCCCAGACTTTCCCGGTGTAGGGGTTGACGGTCTCGAAGGTGGCGCCCGAGTGGGCGTCGACCCACTCCCCGCCGACGAGCATCTTGTACTCGCGGACGGATTCGGCCGTCGAGGTTTGGCTCTGAACCGTCGCCATCGGCCGAGCGCTTGCTCAGGTCACCGTGCGCGCGGCTCGAAGCGAGCTGACTCGAGCCGCGGCCAGGCTCCGCCGGGGGTCGCGGAAATCGAGATGCACGAGCAGCCGGCTCCAGGCCGGCAGATCCTCCGCCGCCGGACGCCGACTGGACCCAGGCCCAGAGCGCCTCGTCGTCGTCGGCCGTCATCACGGCCTGCCGCACCCACCCGTCCAGAGCGTCGCGTTCGCGCACCACTCCCGGTGCCTCGGAGTGCGGCAGCAGCGGGCCCTCGTAGTGCTCCACCGCCTCTCTGATGGCGCCGCGGTCGAGCAGGCCCTGCACCCGGGCGACGTCGGACTCGACCTCCCGCGACAGCCGGTAGGGATCGGTTTCGATCCACTCGCCCATCAGCTTCCTGAGCCGGTGGACCTCCACACGTGTGGTGCTCGGCGTCCCGCGGTCACCGTACAGATCGGCGGCCAGCTCCTCGCCCGTCATCCCGCCCGGTCGCATCGACAGCAGGGCCAGCACCTCGGAGTGGCGGCGGCTGAGCTGGATGGGTCGACCGCCCAGCTCGGCAGCGGCGCGGTCACGGCCGAGA
This sequence comes from uncultured Thermoleophilaceae bacterium, assembly GCA_963757815.1. Lineage (GTDB taxonomy): Bacteria > Actinomycetota > Thermoleophilia > Solirubrobacterales > Thermoleophilaceae > JACVRW01. The sequence continues at coordinate 26,509 of CAVWSN010000032.1, forward strand.
AGGCCCAGCTTCAGCAGCTGACGACGTCGCGCCGCGCCCTTCGTGGCGAGGGCGCGCACGATGAAAGCGTCCTCGTGGCCGAGGGGCTCCGCGAAGGCCCGCTTCCCGGAATCGAGCACCAGCTCGCCGCCGCCGGCGGGGAGGTCGAGCCGTTGGCCTTGCAGCCACCCCTCGGGGCGGTCGGCCAGCACCCGGCCGCTCGGCGTGACCAGCGCGCGCGGGTCGGCAATCGCGATCCGCTCGTCATAGCGCGCGCGCAGCCGGTCGTCTCGCTCGTGCATTGCCCAGCGCAGCTGGGACTCGACCGCCTTGGCCGTGGTGTTGGCCAGGGCGAGGCTGTGCGGGTGCACCGTCGTCATCTTGCCGGTGAGGTCGACGATGCCGAGCAGCTGTCCGGTGTCGGGGTCGTGCACGGGAGCCGCCGCACAGGTCCAGGCCTGGACGATCTCGTTGAAATGCTCGGCCGCGAAGACCTGCACGGCGTGGTCGGCGGCCAGCGCCGTTCCGATCGCGTTGGTGCCGGCGCCGTTCTCGCTCCACAGAGCCCCCTCGGTGAAGTTCATCGAGTCGGCGGCGGCCATGCGAACCCTCGCGTTCCCGCCGATCCACAGCAGCAGCCCGTCGGCGTCGCTGATGACGATGAGGTGCGCCGACTCGTCGGCGATGGCCGTCAGGCTGTCCTCGATCACCGGCAACGCGGCCGCCAGCGGATGCACGTTCCAGCGCGCCGACGTCTCGTCCTCGTCGGCGAGAACCGGTGCGCGGTAGTCGGGGGAAGGATCGACGCCGGCCTCTTGCGACCGGCGCCAAGAGTCGGCAATCGGCGCGCGCACCGCATCGAGTCGCCCATTGCCGAGGAACCGCTCCCACAGCCGCTTCAGCTCGCGCGCCCGCTTGCGCGGCGGCGTCGCTGCATCAATCGCAAGCCATGGGTTGGCCGGCATCGGCCTCCTCAACCTCGTTGGTGTTCCCGCTCCGGACCGGACCCCAACCAGTGTAACGCGCCTGGTAACGCGGATGAAACGCTCGCGGGAGTAGAAGTAACCCCTGAGACGGCCCAGCCGCGAAGGAGGACGCATCCGTGAGTCGAGCAAGCATCACAAAAGCCCACAACAAGATCCAGGAGCTCTCCTGGGAACCCACTTTCGTCGAGCCGGTCGACAAGTACCCGACCGACTACACCTTTGAGAAGGCCCCCAAGAAGGACCCGCTCAAGCAGGTCCTTCGTTCCTACTTCCCGATGGAGGAGGAGAAGGACAACCGCGTCTTCGGGGCGATGGACGGCGCCATCCGCGGCAACATGTTCCGGCAGGTCCAGGAACGCTGGATGGAGTGGCAGAAGCTGTTCCTGTCGATCATCCCGTTCCCGGAGATCTCGGCTGCCCGGGCAATGCCGCTGGCCATCAACGCGGTGCCCAACCCCGAGATCCACAACGGGCTGGCCATCCAGATGATCGACGAGGTACGCCACTCGACGATCCAGATGAACCTCAAGCGGCTCTACATGAACCACTACATCGATCCCGCCGGGTTCGATATCACCGAGAAGGGGTTCGCGAACTGCTACGCCGGCACGATCGGCCGCCAGTTCGGCGAGGGGTTCATCACGGGCGACGCGATCACGGCCGCCGACATCTACCTCACGATCGTCGCCGAGACCGCGTTCACCAACGTCCTCTTCGTGGCCATGCCCGCTGAGGCTGCGGCCAACGGCGACTACCTCCTGCCGACGGTGTTCCACTCGGTGCAGTCGGACGAGTCGCGGCACATCTCCAACGGCTACTCGATCATCCTGATGGCGCTCGCCGACGAGCGGAACCGCCAGCTGCTCGAGCGCGATCTCCGCTACGCATGGTGGAACAACCACGCGGTTGTCGACGCGGCCATCGGCACGTTCATCGAGTACGGCACCAAGGACCGCCGCAAGGACCGCGAGAGCTACGCCGAGATGTGGCGGCGCTGGATCTACGACGACTACTACCGCTCCTATCTGGTTCCGCTGGAGAAGTACGGCCTGGTCATCCCGCACGATCTCGTCGAGGAAGCCTGGAACCGCATCTGGAACAAGGGCTACATCCACGAGGTCGGGCAGTTCTTCGCCACCGGCTGGTTCGCCAACTACTGGCGCATCGACACGCTGGACGACGAGGACTTCGAGTGGTTCGAGCACAAGTACCCGGGCTGGTACGACAAGTACGGCAAGTGGTGGGAGCGCTACGCCGACTTCTCGAAGAAGAACGGCCACAAGCCGATCGCGTTCGAGCCCGGCGCCGACTACGAGTACCCGCACCGCTGCTGGACGTGCATGGTGCCGTGCCTGATCCGTGAGGACACGGTGGTCGACGAGGTCGACGGCCAGGTCCGCACGTACTGCTCGGAGACCTGCCACTGGACGGACAAGGTGGCGTTCCGGCCCGAGTACGAGGGGCGCCCGACGCCCTCCATGGGCCAGCTCGCCGGCAAGCGCGAGTGGGAGACGCTCCACCACGGCAAGGACGTGGGCGAGATGATGGAGGAGAGCGGCTTCGTGCGCGACGACGGCAAGACGCTCGTCCCGCAGCCGCACCTGAATCTCGATCCGAAGGAGATGTGGACGCTCGACGAGGTCAAGGGCATCACGCTCCAGAGCCCCAACGTGCTGCTCAACGAGATGTCGCCTGAGGAGCGCGAGACGTACATGGCCAAGTACAGGGCCGGCGGGCCGGCCGGCGTTCCGGCGCGAGAGGGCGCCGCGAGTTGAGTCTCCCGGGGGTGGCGGCGCCGCTCGATGCGAGCAGCGCCGCCGGGGGGCCCAAGGAGCCACCGTCCATGGGGGAGAAGTTCACCGTCCGGTTCGAGCCGGTCAACATCGAGATCGAGGTCGACGAGGACGAGACGGTCCTCCACGCCGCCTTCCGCCAGGGCATCATGCTCATGCACGGCTGCAAGGAGGGGCAGTGCTCGTCCTGCAAGTCGTTCCTGCTCGACGGGGAGGTCGACCTCGAGAAATACTCGACCTTCGCGCTGCCCGATTTCGAGGAGGCGGAGGGCTACACCCTGCTCTGCCGCGCGCACCCGATGTCCGACCTCGAGGTCGAGCTGCTCAACTTCGACGAGGAGATCCTGCGCAGCGGGGTCGCGCTTCAGACGGCCAAGGTCCGTGTTAGGGCCGTCGAGCGGCTCACGCACGACATCTGCCTGCTGCGTGTCGCGCTCGTCGACCCGGAGCGGCTCACCTTCCAGGCGGGGCAGTACGTCGACATAAAGATCCCGGGCGCCGGGGAGGAGCACCGCTCGTTCTCGATGGCCAACACGCCGGCCACCGCCAACGAGCTCGAGTTCATGATCAAGATCTTCCCCGACGGGCATTTCTCGGGGCTGCTCGACAACGGCGAGATCAAGGCCGGGGACGAGCTGGAGCTGACCGGGCCGTACGGCGTGTTCACGCTGCGGGCGACATCGACGCGGCGCATGTTGTTCATCGGCGGCGGCGCGGGGATGGCGCCCATCCTGTCGCTGCTGCGCTCGCTCGACGAGGCAGGGAACGAGCGCCCGGCGGTCTACTACTACGGGGCACGCGGCCCCGATGACCTCTTCCACGTCGAGGAGCTCGAGGCGCTCGTGGAGAGCCTGCCCGACTTCCGCTTTGTCCCGGCGCTGTCGGAGATGGAGGCCGGCGAGGACGGCTGGACAGGCGAGACAGGGCTCATCACCGATGTCGTCGATCGCCTGGAGGAGGACGTGAGCGAGGTCGAGGCTTACGTCTGCGGTCCGCCCCCGATGGTCGAAGCCGCCATCGCGCTGCTCGAGCGCAGGGGCGTCCCCGAGTCACAAATCCACTTCGACAAGTTCACGACCACCGAGCAGTAGGAGGAGAGAGGAGCCATATGGCCACGGACACTCCCGTCAAGGAACGCAGCGTCCCCAAACCACAGTTCACGGACGCGGAGGCGGGGGCACGCGAGTTCCCCTCCTCGGACAGCCGTAGCTTCAACTACTTCAAGCCGCGCAAGCGGCGGGCGACGGTGTACGAGGACGTCACCGTCGACGTGCAGCCCGACCCCGATCGCTACCTCACCCAGGGGTGGGTCTACGCCTTCGCCGACGGCACCGCCGGCTATCCGCAGGAGTGGACCAAGCTCAAGTCTTCCGAACTGGCACGAGTTCCTCGATCCGAACGAGGAGTGGGAGCAGACGATCTACCGCAACAACGCGGCCGTCGTGCGCGGGGTCCAGCAGAACATCGCCAACGCGAAGGCGGCGGGGTCCTTCGAGAACCTCAACCGCGGCTGGACGAAGATCCTCGAGCAGCACGTGTTCGCCTGGGCGCACGCCGAGCACGGCATCGGCATGCACGTCTACATCCCGGCCAACCGCGACGCGCCGACCAACATGATCAACAACGCGCTGTCGGTCGGCGCGCTACACAAGTTGCGCTTCGCGCAGGACCTCATCCTCTACAACCTCGAGCTCAGCGAGGAGATCGAGGGCTTCGACGGCAGCGCGCACAAGGCGACCTGGCAGCAACGACGCGATACTGGCAGCCCACGCGTGAGAACGTCGAGCAGCTGACCGGGATCCGCGACTGGGCGGAGGCGTTCTTCGCCACGGCGGTGGTTTTCGAACCGCTCGTGGGCGAGCTGTTCCGCAGCGGTCTCGTGATGCAGGCGGCCGCGCTCCACGGCGACTACGTCACGCCGTCGCTGATGGGCAACGGCGAGTCGGACACCAACCGAGAGCAGCGCGGCGCCCGCGCCCTGTTCGGGATGCTCTCCAACGACGAGAAGCACGGCGAGGAGAACCGCGCGACGATGCAGGGCTGGCTGTCGACCTGGACCCCGGTGAGCGTCGCGGCGGCCCAGCAGCTGCAGCCGATCTGGTCCCAGCTGCCCGAGAAGGTCGTCCGCTACGAGGACTCCTTCGGGCGCTCGCGGGAGCGCTTCGAGAGCCTGCTCGGCGACCTCAGCCTCGAAACCCCAAAGGAGCTGAACGCATGACTGAGTTCAACGCGGACCCGACGTCGTCGAACAAGACCGGCGTCACCCTGATGGACAATCAGGTCGGCCACGTCGTCGCGGATGTGATGCGCGGCAAGGAGAACGTGACCGTGATGGTGCTGCCGTCGATGATCCGCGTGGACGGGGTCGGCAAGGTCGACTTCGACTACCAGGAGCTGGCGGACGCGCTCGGCTGGACCGACTTCGGGAACGACGACTTCGAGGAGATCATGTCGACCCACTACGGGCGCATGGTCGTGCTCGATGACCGCGTCCTGTTCTTCGCCAACCCGGAGGACGCCGCCGAGTACATCGGCTTCGACCTGCAGCCGGTGAGTTAGCCATGTACGAGCACAACGGTGACAAGTACTTCGTACTGGACAGCCACCTCCACTTCTGGAACGCGAGTCCGGAGAACTGGGTGAAGGGCCAGGAGCAGTTCGCCAAGGGCTGGATCGAGTGCTTCCATGCGTATCAGGGACTCGGCCCGCCGGACACGCATTGGCCGATCGAGAAGTTCCAGAAGTACTCCGAGGAGGACTTCGTCAAGGACGTCTTCGAGGACGGCTACGTCGACGTCGGCATATTCCTGCCGACTTACCTGAAGCAGTGGTACACCGAGGGCTTCAACACCGCCGAGCGCAACGCGCGGATGGCCGAGAAGTACCCGGACAGGCTGATCGTCAACGGCCGCTGGGACCCCCGCGACGGTGATGCCGGCCTCAAGGAGCTCGAGGAAGACGCCAAGCGCTACGGCCTCAAGGGCGTCAAGCTCTACACGGCCGAATGGCGCAACGGCTCGCGTGGGTGGAAGCTCACGGACCCGGAGGCGGCGCGGTTCCTGGAGAAGTGCCAGGAGCTCGGGATCGTCAACATCCACGTCCACAAGGGCCCGACGATCTGGCCGCTGGACAAGGACGCCTTCGACGTCTCGGACGTCGACCACGTGGCGACGGACTTCCCCGAGCTCAACTTCATCGTCGAGCACGTCGGGCTTCCGCGGATCGAGGACTTCTGCTTCATGGCGACGCAGGAGCCGAACGTCTACGCGGGCCTGGCGGTCGTGATCGGTGGGCTGATGCACGCCCGTCCGCGCTTCTTCGCCAAGGTCATGGGCGAGCTGCTCTTCTGGGTCGGCGAGGACAAGATGCTCTGGGCCAGCGACTACGCCATCTGGGAGCCCAAGTGGCAGGTCGAGGGCTTCGTCGACTGGAACTACCCGGCCGACGAGGCGTACTCGGACTATCCGGCGCTCGGCGTCGACGGGAAGAAGAAGATCATGGGCCTCAACGCCGCGAAGCTCTACGGCGTCGAGGTCCCGCAGGAGCTTCAGCTGCCGCCCGAGGAGGCCGATGAGCCGGCCGCCCGCGACGACGCACAGCTGGTGGAAGACAGCGCGTGACAATCCGGTCGCGCGTCCTCGAGGCGCTCGGCACGGTCTACGACCCCGAGCTTGACGAGCCGATCACGTCGCTGCGGTTCGTCGACCTCCTGCGACGTGTCGGACGACGGGGACGTCGACGTCCGGCTGCGGCTGCCGACGCCGCAGTGCGCGCCGAACTTCGCGTACCTGATGGCAGCCGACGCGCGCAATGCCGTGCGCCGGCTGCCGGAGGTCCACGAGGTCACGGTGGTCCTGGAGGACCACTACACGGGCGACGAGATCAACGCCGCCGTCGGGCGGGGCGAGGGGTTCGCTGAGGCCTTCCCGGGGGAAACCGAGGGCGAGCTGGACTCCCTGCGCGAGCTGTTTCAGCGCAAGGCCCTCGTCGCGCGGCAGTCCCGCCTGTGCGAGGAGCTGCTGGCGGACGGCCTGACGGCGGAAGAGGTCACGGCCCGCCGCGTGGCCGACCTCCCCGACGACCCGAATGCTCGCCGCTGCATCGAGCTGCGCGAGCAGCTCGGTATCTACGCGGAGCACGACGCCCCCGCGTTCGTCCGGCCGGACGGCGAGCCGGTCGCGGCCGCCGACCTGCGCATGTGGCTGCGCAAGGCGAGGCTCATGCGGACGAGCCTCGAGGTCAACGGGGGCATCTGCCGCTCACTGCTGCGCATCCGCTACGACCTTCCCGACGCCAAGGAGGTGGCCGCATGAGGGCCGCGAGACTGCACGCCTATCACGAGCCGCTCAAGCTCGACGAGGTGGACGAGCCCAAGGCCGAGGGCCCGCTCGACGTGGTCGTGCGGATCGGCGCGGCGGGACTGTGCCGCACCGACCTGCACATTCAGGAGGGTCAGTGGGCGGAGAAGTCCGGGGTCGAGCTCCCCTACACGCCGGGGCACGAGAACGCCGGCTGGGTGCACGCGGTCGGTCCGGCGGTGACCAACGTCGAGGTGGGGGACACGGTGATCGTGCATCCGTTCATCTCCTGTGGGCTCTGCCAGCCCTGCCGCGCCGGCGACGACATGCACTGCCTGAACGGCTCCTTCCCGGGCATCAACCGCGACGGCGGGTTCGCCGACTTCCTTTTCACGAGCGCGCGCTCGGTCGTCAAGCTCGATCCGTCCCTCGAGCCACAGGCCATCGCCGCGCTGGCGGACGCCGGGCTCACCGCGATCCACGCGGTCAAGAAGGCGATCCCGGTCCTCGGCGCCGGCACCAAGGCGGTCGTGATCGGGGCCGGAGGCCTCGGCCATATCGGCGTCCAGTGCCTGCGGGCGTACACACCCGCCGAGATCATCGTCGTCGATCCGTCGGAGCCCGCGCTGACGCTGGCCGAGGAGCTGGGCGCGCACCACACGATCAAGGTCGAGGGTGAGAGCCACGTCGACGCCGTCAAGGAGATGACCGACGGGCTGGGCGCCGAGGCGATCATCGACTTCGTCGGGGAGAAGGGCGCCATCGAGGACGGCATCGGGATGATCCGGGACGGCGGCTTCTACTACGTCATCGGCTACGGCGAGAACATCAACATCCCGACGATCGACGTGATCTCGCGCGAGATCTCCTTCATCGGCAACCTGGTCGGGACGTACGTCGATTTGCAGGACCTGATGACGCTCACCGCCCAGGGTCAGGTCACGCTCCACACGAGCACCTATCCGCTCGATGCCATCAACGACGCGATGGCCGACCTCAACAACGGACGGCTCCAGGGCCGCGGCATCCTGGTCCCGGCCGGCGCGGCATAGCCCGATGGGCAAGCGACTGTACTTCAACAACGACGCGCGCCGGCTCCTGCAGGCCGGCGTCGACGAGCTGGCCAACACCGTCAAGGTCACGCTGGGGCCCAAGGGGCGCAACGTAGTTCTCGAGCGCCTCGCCGGCGCCCCCATGATCACGAACGACGGTGTCTCTATCGCGCGCGAGATCGAGCTGAGCGACCAGTTCAAGAACATGGGCGCGCAGCTGGTCCGCGAGGTGGCCAACAAGACGAGCGACCTCACGGGCGACGGCACCACGACCGCCACGCTGCTCGCCCAGGCGATCGTCCGCGAAGGCATGGTGGCGATCGACGACGGCGCGAACGCGATGCTGCTGCGCCGCGGCATCGAGGAGGCGACGGAACGCGTGGTGGCCGAGCTCGGCCGTTCGGCGCGCCCTGTGGAGGGTCGGGATCACCTCCGTCACGTCGCCACGATCGCCGCCGGGGAGGACGAGCGGATCGGGGGCGCCATCGCCGAGGCGCTCGACCGCGTGGGCGAGGAAGGCGTGGTGACCATCGAGGAGACCGAGCTGCCCGGCATCTCCGTCGACTTCGTCGAAGGCGTGCACGTCGAGAACGGCTGGGAGTCCCCCTATCTCGTCCGCGACGAGACGCGGATGGAGACGGTCTTCGAGGATCCCTACATCCTCATGACGAACCGCCCGATCTCCCAGCCGCAGGACCTCATGCCCACGCTGGACAAGGTGATGAAGTCGCCGCGGCCCCTCGTCATCCTGGCGGAGAAGATCGACGGGGCGGCGCTCGGCATGCTCGTCCATAACAACAAGCACGGCACGCTGCAGGCCGTGGCCGTGCGCGCCCCCGGGTTCGGCCATCGCCGCGTCGAGCACCTCGGCGACGTGGCCACATTCACGGGCGGGCAGGTGATCGCCCAGGAGGCCGGGCGGTCGCTCGCGAGCGTACATCCGGAGGACCTGGGCACTGCGCGCAGGGTCGTGGTGACGGCGGACTCGACGACCATCGTCGAGGGTGGCGGGTCCGCAGAGGCCGTCGAGGCGCGCCTCGCCCAGATCAGGGTCGAGCTGGGACGCGCCTCGCAGGAGCGCGACATCGAGATCCTTCAGGAGCGCCTCGCCCGGCTCGCCATCCGGTTGGCGGTGATCCGCGTCGGCGCGCCGGCCGAGGTCGTGCTGCGCGAGCGCCTGCGCCGCACGCAGGGCGCGCTGGACGCCACGCGCGCGGCGGTCGCTGAGGGGATCGTCGCGGGCGGTGGTACCGCCCTGCTGCGCGCGGGAAGTGTCCTCGACGATCTCCAGCTGGAGGGCGACTACGCGCGCGGCGCCGAGGTCGTCGGGGCGGTCCTGCACGAGCCGCTCTACTGGATCGCGACGAACGCGGGCTTCGACGGGCAGGCCGTGGTCGACCAGGTGAGCGCGATGCCGGACGGCCACGGACTCAATGCGCTGACCGGCGAGTTCGGCGACCTCTTCACACAGGGCGTGATCGACCCCGTGCGCGTGACGCGGCTGAGTCTCGAGCACGCGGCATCGGTGGCCGCACTGATGCTCACTACCGAGGCCCTCGTCGCCGAGGAGCTGATCGCCCAGCCCGGCGCCGTGATCGCCCCGGGGTTCGGGGACCTCGCCGAAGGGATGGCGCGCCCGTCCTCGCCGATCTGAGGAGTCAGGTGATGCCACGCGCTCTCGTTCATACCTGCGTCCGCGTCCGGGACATCGACGCCTCGCTGCGCTTCTACCAGGCCCTCGGCTTGGAGGAGCGCGGGCGCCTGAACTTCGACTCTGCCTACAACGTGTACATGGGGCTCCCGGGCGACGATGACCGCCTCGAGCTGACGGTCAACATCGGCCGGGAGCAGCCCTACGAACTGGGTGACGGCTACAACCACTTCGCCGTCACCGTGGAGGACATCGACGCCGCGCTCGCGGACCTGGCCGAGATCGGCGTCGAGCCGGAGAAGCCGCCTTACCGTCCGGGCGAGCGCGAGGACCTTCCGCGGATCGCGTTCGTTGCGGATCCTGACGGCTACCGAGTCGAGCTCATCGACGGCGGTGCCTTCTCAACACCCAAGGACGGGCCGCACCCGGCGGCCTGACCGCCCATAACCGACCGAAAGGGTTGGTGCTGTCCATGGCCGCACGTTTGAAGGGTCTTCTTCCATTGGCGCTAGTGATCGGCGTGCTCGCCTTCCTGTACGTCGAGTTCGCGCTCAACTTCAGCTTTCACTGGTTCAGCGACGGTGATCTGGGCAACGGCCTCGAACTGCCCAAGAGCTTCCATCTCGTCGTGCCCGCGGCATTCGTGGCGTGGGGCTTGTTCTTCGCCGCCGGTGGCGACAACGCCGCGTTCACGAAGGTCTGCATCGCCATCTTCTTCGGCTGCGCCACGGCGTTCCTCATGATCGTGCTCGCCAGCGCCACCGCCGACCTGCCGGACTTCTGGGGCATCTCGCTGTGGGTCGGCGTCATGTCCGCACTCCTCGTGGCGTTCGCCGCGCTGGGCGACTGGTACTACATCCCGGCGACCTTCCCGGCCTTCGCATCAGTCGTGTTCTGGTGGCTCGCCACAGGCGCTGACGGCTGGGCGGAAGACGGCGGTGGTGTCGGCAACAGCGTGGAGGCGCTGGGCGATCCGGCGACCGCCGGCCTGGGCGCGTTCGCCGGCATCCTCTCGACGCCCTACGAGTGGGTCGCCATCAACATCTTCGTCACGCTCTTGATCGGTGCCGTGCTCGGGATCACCTCCGCGAAGCTCGCCGCAGCGATCACGCCCAAGGAGAGGACAGAGGAGAGGACGGAGGAGCCGACGGCTGCCTGAAATGGCCGAGATCAGCGTGACCGTGGGGAAGGCGGGCCACGCCCATCTCAACCTCACGGGCTCATCGATGGTCGAGATCCGCGATTCCGTCGAGCTGAGCGGCCTCGAGCAGACCGAGACGGTGCCGGCGCTCGAGTCGATCGTCCTGCAGTTCGACCATTACGGGCGCCTGGCCGGCATAGAGGTGACCGACGGTGCCCACTCGGTGCTGCCCCCCTGGCTGCTGGAGGGCGCTTCTAGCGAGTAACCAGCTTGTGGACCGGGTTGACCTCCGGCTCCATCGCCGGGGGAGCCTGGCCGCCGGCGAGCTCTCCGATAGCCGGCAGCAGCTTCTGTTCGCGGAACCGGTCGAAGGCCTCGCGCGACTCCCAGACCGTGATCACGCGCCATCCCTGCTCGACGGGCCCGGCGATGTGGAGCTGGCATTCGTCCGGAAGCTGGTCGCCGGGCATCACCCTGCCCGTGACCGCCTCGTACATCTCTGCGTTGAGCCCGGGAGCGACGACCGAAACGACAACCGACATGGGGACCTCCTCTCGCTGCTGGTGGCTCGTGCAAACTAGCGATCCTGCTCTTGAGCCGCTCAGCAAAGCGCGCCCCGCTGACGAGGTCGTGCGCCCCGACGGTGATCAGGCTCGGAACGCCGATCTCGCCGAGCACCGGGCTCACGTCGTTCGCGAGGGCCGCCTCGGTCTGGGCCAGGAATGCGTCCAGCGGTTGGGCGGGGCGGCTACGCACGAAGTCCATCAGCGTGTCCACGAACTCCGGCCGCTGGGCATACATCTCGGGCGTGAAACAAAAGGGGAAGATGCCCTGGATGACCACGTCCGCGGCGGTTGGCAGCGACGACGCGAGCGTGCGCCACAGCTCGACGACGGTCTTCAGATAGAGATCGCTGGTGTCCCAGGCGCTGTGCAGGGAGAGCGAGCGCACGCGGCCCGGGTGGCGGGCGGCGAGGTGCATGCCCACGGCGGCGCCGAGCGAGACTCCCGCGACGTGGGTCTGCTCGATTCCGATGGTGCCGAGGAAGGCGGCGACCTGGTGAGCGTAGCCCGGTCGAGTACGGCCCGGCCGGCTTGTCGCTCTCGCCCGTGCCGGGAAGGTCGATGGCGATGCAGCTGAAGTGCTCGGTGTAGGCCGGGAGCTGGAAGGCGTAGCAGGCGTGGTCGGCGGACAGGTAAGGGATAAGCAGGAGCGGCTCGCCCGCCCCCTGCACGTCGTAGTTGATCGTGAGCCCGTCTGCCTCAACCTGTGGCATGCGCGCCCCTCCTACTGTTGGTGGCAGGTGCGCACCACGCGAGAGCGCCATCGGCCGCGATGTGGTGCTGGAGCCCGGGCGGGCGGAGGCCTTGCCAGCGGGGCGCGGTCGCTCTGCCGTGGCTGCGCTCATCAAGCGGCCGCCGCCGTGGGGATGATTCCGAGCTGCTCGAGCATCAGCAGCCGGTCGAACATCAAGTTGAAGGAGACATGCTCGCCATCGCGGAAGCGGAGCACCTGGATGTAGTCCAGCCTGACCGAGCGGCCTGTCGGGGTGATGTCGCCCGCGGGACTGTGGAGGATGCCGCCGTGCGTTCCCGTGAATGTGCCTTCCTCAACGGCTACGTCGTCGCTGATGTGAACGTCTGTGACCTCGACGTGGGCGTCGGGGAAAGCCTCGATCCAGCTGCCGTAAAACTCGACGCAGGCCGCCCGTCCCTTGCCTTTCTTCCCGCCGGGCGCCCTGAAAACGACGTCGTCGGCGAGCACTTCTGCGAACCCCTCGACGTCATGGGCGTTGAAGGTGTCGGTGCCCTTCTCGAACGCCTCGCGCGTGGTCATCGCCATCCAAATCCCCTTTCACGGTCGGCAGAATTCACAGCGAACGGTGTGCCCGAATACGGTCGTTTAGATGCTGTTGTCTGCGACCAGTGCACCGTCTCTAGATGAGTTCTCGATGAGTCAAGCGCGCGCGAGTGACCGGATGCGCTGAGGGCTCGAGGTGTTGAAAAAACGTCGGGGTCAGGGAGCGGCGCTCGACGCGGGGCGGCGCGTACCCAGAACAGGAGCACACGACCAGGGCGGCTACACCGCTGCGGCCAGATCCCTGCGAAAGATCGCTCGGCGAGGTCAATATGGCGAAGTACGGCTGCGGGCTTTATTCCTGCATGACGTCCGACGGCAGTAGCTCGGGCCGCAGCGCTCTCACCACCGCGATGGCGTCGTCTCCGCAGCTGTCCGCGTCGCCGCGCAGGAGCCGTCCGAGGATTGCCACGTCGTCCGGACCGGATGGCGGGCGAACCAATCCGTGATGCAACCCCCGTAGGCCCGACAGCCGATCGCCGGCGCCGACGCCCTCGAGCGCCACGACGGAGAAGAGGACGGCCGCTGCCAGGTCGCTCACGACGTCCAGCTCCTTGTTGGGGTCCCCGATCCCCCACGCGCCGTCGTCCCGGGGATAGACGTCGGCGAGGGCCTGTTGCCGCGTGCGCGCTCCGTGCCTGGCGTGCCGCTGCGCCTCCGCGAGGTTGAAGCCCACCACCGGAACGCCGCCGAAGGCGAGCACTCGCCCGTCTGGAAGCTCAATCTGCGACACGTCTCCCCAGTACGGCGGGCGCGGCGAGCGCTGCTGAGAGCAGGATCACGGCGGCCACCTCGAATATGAGCACCAGCTCGATCGCCGTCGCGAAGCCCACCTCCTGCCAGCCGAACAGCCCGTTGCCGTAGCTCACGATCAGGCTGCCGAGCGCGACCACAGAGGTCACCACCCCGGCCACGGCGGCGAGCTCGCGGGTCCGGGCGTATGCGAGCCCGGCGATCACGATCACGCACGCGACGGCGTTTGCAAGGAACAGCGGGCCGATCCAGCGGACTCCGTGGTAGAAGTCGAAGAACTGCTGGACGTGCACCACCGCCTCGCCCGCGAGCGCAACCGCGCCGAGGGCGTAGGTTGCCTGGACGAGCGTCTCGCCGCCGGCCGCGGTCCAGGGGGAACGGGCCGAGAGCCTAGTAGCCATTGCTGCTTCCCCCTGACGAGGCCTGGGTCGTGATCTCGGCGCCCGACGGCGACACCACGTACCAGGCCGCGCCAAAGGCGTTGACCCCCTGGCCGTTCACGTCACCGGGGTTCTGGTCGCCATCGAAGAGGTAGAGCGGGTGCCCGTTATAGGTCACCTGTCGCGACCCGTCGGAGCGCTTTGTCGTTCCGACCTTGGACGCCGTAAGGCCGTTGCCGACCGTCGGCTTGCCGTTCGTGGTGACCGGCGGCCAGTCCGCGGCGCACTCGCCCGAGCAGGTGCTCGTCGCGCCCGTGTCCTTCTCGAACAGGTAGGCCGTCCGGCCCTGCGAGTCGGCGAGGATCGTGCCCAGGCTGCCGCTGGTCTCTACGCCGATCGTGGCGGCATGTCCGCTCTTCGTCTTCGGCGGCGCGGCGGTCGCCTGGCCGCCGTCGTCGTCGCCGCCGCAGCCGGCGACTGCCAGCGCCACGAGCGCGATCACCGCTGCGCCGGCGACGATTTTGTGATGCTTTTTCCGGGTCATCTGGTCTCCTTGAGGCTTCTTCGGGACGATGCGTCCGTACAGACCAGATGTTGCGGCGCGGCAGCGCTTCTGTCATCGGGCCGCAGGGCGGCTCTTTCAAGTACTCCCGCGGGATTAGCGAAAATATTCCCTTGCCGATCTCTCGTCCCACGCGTATCGCTGAACCGCGGGGAGAGATGAACGAGCGAGCGAGATGCCGTACTCGGGCTCGCTCTGCTTCCCGACGTTGTCACGGTCGGCCTGGCGATCGTCGGCTTCGAGCACTCGGTGAGCCTCGCGCGCGTGTTGCAACGGCTTCAGGACACGACCGCGCAGATCCGGGTCAGGGCGGCGTTCGTGCTGCTGATCGGGTTCACGGCGCTCGCCGACAAGGTGGACCTCGAGACGATCCTCGGCGCGTTTGCCGCCGGCGCGCTGCTGTCCCTGATCGACCGGGACGAGACGGTGACCCATCCAGAGTTCCGCCTCAAGCTCGAGGCCGTCGGATTCGGCGTGTCATCCCGATCTTCTTCGTCACCAGCGGAGTGCGGTTCGACCTCCACGCGCTGTTCGCGAGCGCGTCGACCGTGGCCACGGTGCCCTTGTTCCTGCTCGCGATCTACCTTGCCCGCGGCCTGCCCGCGTTCGTATACACGCGGCTGCTCGTGCGCTCCCAGGCAGTGATCGCGGGCGTCCTTCAGTCGACATCGCTGCCGTTCATCGTCGCCGCGACACAGATCGGGCTGGCGCTGGGTGTGCTGAGCCGGGGGAGTGCCGCCGGCCTGGTCGCTGCGGGGATGCTGTCGGTGGCTATCTCGCCGACGCTGGGCCTGGTGCTCCTGCGCCGGCATGAGCCTAGGGCCGCCGCGCGTCGGGAGCCTCCAAGCCCGGCGATGCCGGTGATCACCGCCGAAGATCGGGTGCTCTGCCGCGTCGCCGGTGTAGCCGCGTGATGAGCGTGCCGTGATTCGACAAGGGCACCACCCCGCCGTGTTCTGGGCATCGCTGAGCGGTCGCGAGCGCCGGACACTGGCGGCCATGGTCGCGGCGGTGGCGGGCTTGCACGTGCTCGGCATCGTCGCGCTGCTCGCGTTCCTCGCGCCAAGCCCTCATCACCTCGGCACGGCCGGAGTACTGCCGATCGGGATTGGCGTCACTGCCTACACATTCGGCCTCCGACACGCGTTTGACGCCGATCACATCTCCGCGATTGACAGCACTACACGCAAATTGATGGCCGAAGAAACGCGGCCGTTGAGTGTCGGTTTCTGGTTTTCACTCGGACACTCGACGATCGTCTTCGCACTTGTGCTCTTGATCTCAATCGGTGTGCGCTCGCTCGACGGGCCCGTCAAGGACGATCACTCGACGTTGCACCAGGCCACCGGCTACGTCGGCACCGCGGTGTCCGGGGGCTTTCTCTACCTGATCGCCGCGATCAACATCGTGATCCTGCTCGGCATCGTGAAGGTGTTCCGCGAGATGAGGGCGGGAAGCTACGACGAAGCCGAGCTCGAGCGCCAGCTGGACAGCCGCGGGTTGATGAACCGTCTGTTCGGCCCCCTGACCAAGGCCGTGGCCAAGCCGCGGCACATGTATCCGGTCGGGTTGCTGTTCGGGCTGGGGTTCGACACGGCGAGTGAGGTCGCACTCCTGGTAATCGCCGGCAGTGCCGGGGCAGCTGGGGTGCCGTGGTACGCGATCCTCTGCTTGCCGATCCTGTTCGCCGCAGGGATGTCGCTGATGGACTCGATCGACGGGTTGTTCATGAACTTCGCCTACGGCTGGGCGCTGTCCAAGCCGATCCGGAAGGTGTTCTACAACCTCACGATCACGGGCCTGTCGGTGGCGGTCGCGCTGGTGATCGGCACGATCGAGGTGGGCGGACTCATCAGCTCAGAACTCGACCTGTCGGGATCCTTCTGGAACTGGTTTGAGAACGTCGACCTCGACCTCCTCGGGTTCGTGATCGTCGCGATGTTCATCGCTACGTGGGTGATCGCGTACCTGATCTGGCGGCTTGGGCGGATCGAGGAGCGCTGGTCGACGCACCTGGAGGACTCGGGGTCGCGCGGAACGTCGCCGGCAAGGTGAGGCCGGCCCTCGCTGAGCGGCTCCGGCCGGCCGGCGTGCCGCCTCGCCTATGCCGCGTGAACTTCGAACTGCGTAAGCGTCACAGGGCCAAACGACGTGATCAGCGCAACGTCGACGGCGTCGCGGCCACGCCCGACGACCACGCGGCCGACGCGGCGGCGGTTGTTGCGGGCGTCGAAGGTGTGCCATCCGCCGTCGAGGTAGACCTCGAACCAGGCGGCGAAGTCCATCGGCTCGGCGGGCAACGGGGCGTCAATCTCGGGGATGTAGCCGCACACGTAGCGCGCTGGGATGTTCAACGCGCGGCAGAACGTAATCGCGAGGTGGGCGAAGTCGCGGCAGACGCCCTGACCGGCGCGGTAGGCGTCGACCGCCGTTGTCCATGGGTTCGACGCGCCGGCCATCCATTCGAGGTGACCATGCACGAAGTCGACGATGGCCTGTACGCGCTCCCAGCCGGGCGCGAGGTTGCCGAAGCGCTGCCACGCCTCGTGACCAAGTTCGTCGGGCAGGCAGAAGCGACTCGGCATGACGAAGGTGATGTGCTCGTCGGGCAGCGCCATGATCGGTGTCTCCGGTGTGCCGGGGGCGATCCGGTCGCTCGGCGACGACAGCACGACCTCGGCCTCGTAGACGAGCTGTGACGCGCCCGCGGCGATCGTGACTCGTTCGCAGCGGTTGCCGAACAAGTCGATGTAGCCGTGATGGTCGGCGCCCGTCTCCCAGTGTTCGGCCCGCATCTGGAGATCGCGACCCGACGGCGCAACCTGGAGCACCGCCGAAACCGGCTGCGGCGTCTCGAAACCGAAGCTGCATCCGACAGTGAGCGCCAGCGGCCTGTTGTCGTCGACGGGAACACAACACACCGTACCCCTCGGTGCCCAGGCGCGGGATACGCTGTCGCGGTCCAGTGTTTATGGGCTCACTGTCCCCTGCGCGCGAGGAGGCGAAGCCGTGCCAAACACCGACCTGCCCAACATCGTCGTCTTCTGGGGCGACGACATCGGAATCACCAACCTGAGTTGCTACAGCGACGGCCTGATGGGCTACCGCACCCCCAACATCGACCGCCTCGCGGACGAGGGGATGCGGTTCACGGACTCGTACGGCGAGCAGAGCTGCACGGCCGGCCGGTCCGCGTTCATCACCGGCCAGAGCGTCTACCGCACCGGGCTGAGCAAGGTCGGGATCCCGGGGGCGGAACAGGGGATCTCCGCCGACGACCCGACCATCGCGGAGCTTCTGAAGCCGCTCGGGTACGCGACCGGGCAGTTCGGGAAGAACCACCTCGGCGACCGCGACGAGCACCTGCCGACGATGCACGGCTTTGACGAGTTCTTCGGCAACCTCTACCACCTGAACGCCGAGGAGGAGCCGGAGCACCCCGACTATCCCGACCCCGAGCGCTACCCCGAGTTCAGGGAGCGGTTCGGGCCCCGCGGTGTCCTCCACTCCAAGATGAGCCGCAACGGCAGGCACACGATCAAGGACACGGGGCCGCTGACGAAGAAGAGGATGCAGACGATCGACGACGAGATCGTCGACGGCGCGATCGACTTCATCGGGCGAAAGCACCGAGCGAGGACGCCGTTCTTCACGTGGATCAACACCACGCACATGCACTTCCGGACGCATCCGAAGCGCCGGAGCTTGGGGCAGGCCGGGCGCTGGCAGTCCCCCTACCACGACACCATGGTCGACCACGACAAGCACGTAGGCCGAGTGCTCGACACGCTCGACAAGCTCGGCATCGCCGAGAACACGATCGTCATGTACTCGACCGATAACGGCCCGCACATGAACTCGTGGCCGGACGCCGGCATGACGCCCTTCCGGTCCGAGAAGAACACGAACTGGGAGGGCGCCTTCCGCGTCCCGCTGCATCGTCCGCTGGCCGGGGACGGATCCCGGCGGGCGTCGTCTCCAACGAGATCCTGAGCCATCTCGACTGGCTGCCGACGTTCCTGGCGGCCGCGGGCGAGCCCGACATCAAGCAGAAGCTGCTCGACGGGCACGAGGCGGCGGAGAAGACATTCAAAGTCCACCTCGACGGTCACAACCTGCTCCCCTATCTCAGGGGCGAGGTCGACGCAAGCCCGCGAAGGGGGTACTTCTACTTCTCGGACGACGGCGACCTGGTGGCGTTGCGATTCGACAACTGGAAGATGGTCTTCATGCAGCAGCGCATGCCAGGGACGCTCGCGATCTGGGGCGAGCCGTTCGTCGCGACGCGGATCCCCGTGCTCTACAACCTGCGGACCGACCCATTCGAGCGCGCCGACGTCACGTCGAACACCTACTGGGACTGGTACCTCGAACGAGGCGTTCCTGCTCCTGGCCGCCCAGACGCGCGTGGCCGAGTTCCTCGAGCACGTTCGTCGACTTCCCGCCGCGGATGGAGGCGGCCAGCTTCACGATCGATCAGGTTCAGGAGAAGCTGGAGGCGGCGATCACAAGCGGCCACTGACCCGACTCCGCGACATGGTCGGGATTCCGGGCGGCGAGTTCACGATGGGCTCGAACGAGCACTACCCGGAGGAGGCGCCCGCGCACCGCGTCTCGGTGGACGGGTTCCGGATGGACGCCACCGCGGTCACGAACGCCGAGTTCCGCTCCTTCGTGGAGGAGACCGGCTACCTGACGGTCGCGGAGCGGCCACTGGACCCGGCCGACTTTCCGGGCGCGCCCTCCGGAGAACCTCGTCCCGGGCTCGCTCGTCTTCACGCCGACCCCGGGTCCGGTCGATCTGCGGCACATGAGCCAGTGGTGGACGTGGACGCCGGGCGCCTGCTGGAAGCATCCGGAAGGGCCGGATTCGTCGCTGGCCGGTCGTGAGAACCACCCGGTGGTGCACGTCGCCTACGAGGACGCGCAGGCGTACGCGGCCTGGGCCGGGAAGGAGCTGCCGACCGAGGCCCAGTGGGAGTTGGCGGCCCGCGGCGGCTTGGACGGCGCTACGTACACCTGGGGCGACGCTCCCGAGCAGGATGGGCAGAAGCTGGCCAACTACTGGCACGGCGACTTCCCCTGGCGGCCGGACCGGGGCTACGGAACGACGGCTCCGGTGGGCTCTTACCCGCCCAACGGCTTCGGCCTCTTCGACATGGCGGGCAACGTCTGGGAGTGGACGAGCGACTGGTACGGCGGCAGCATCGAAGAGAGCTACGACCCGGCCCAGCCCCAGTTCCGCGTGCCCCGAAAGGTGATCAAGGGCGGCTCGTTCCTCTGTGCCGACAGCTACTGCCTGCGCTACCGCCCGGCCGCACGCCGCCCGGAGATGATCGACACCGGCATGAGCCACATCGGCTTCCGCTGCGTGCTCAACGCATAGGGAAGCCCCGCCGGCTGGCGGGGCTTCCCATGCCGGAGGGCCGGCGGTTGGTCTCAGCCCGTGGTGGCGGGCTGACGGGGGTCGCCTTGCTTGCGGTGCACGACCAGCAGCGCGCCGCCGGTTCCGAGCAGGATCAGGCCGAGCAGGCCGCCGGCCCCGATCCCTGCGTCTCCCCAGTCGAGGCCGTCTGACGGCGACGTCGAGGGCTCCGCGACTCTTACGACGGTCACGTCTGGTGAGTTCCAGGTGCCACGGCCCTCGGCGGCGTCACGCGCGTCCGCCGATCGGTAGTCCTGGGTCTCGCCCAGCTCGTCGGCGGTCTCGGGCGGGTTGGCGCCGGGATTGTGGTCCTGCGGCGCAGCGGCGGCGGGCGTCGCCGCCAGGGCGCCGAGGGCCAGGGCCAGCGTGGCGGTGCGGGCGAATCGATTGCGGCTCATCTTGAGCTCCTTCTCTCCTCGAGACCGCCTGGTGCGGTCTTCGCGGCACAGACTGCGGCGGCGCGGTTAACGCCTGCGGTGCGAAGCGGTAGACGGCGGTAAATCGACTTCGCCCGGACGGCCTGCTCGCGCCGCTCCGGCCCGTGGTACGGTCGGTCCGGACTCGACAATGGATTTCCGGCTTCAGGCGTTCGCTCCGGGCGCAATGTTCGCCGGCTACCGGGTGGAGTCGCTGATCGGCCGCGGTGGCATGGGCGTCGTGTATCGGGCGACGGACCTGTCGCTGGGGCGCCCGGTGGCGTTGAAGATGATCGCTCCGGAGCTCGCCCAGGATGAGCGTTTTCGGGACCGGTTCCTCAAGGAGCCGCGGCTCGCCGCTTCGCTCGACCATCCGAACGTGGTCCCGATCCACGAGGCGGGTGAGCGTGACGGGCAGCTCTACCTGGCGATGCGCTACGTCGAGGGCAGCGACCTGAGCACCGTGCTCGCGCGCGAGGAGAAGCTGTCGCCCGAGCGAGCGCTGGCGGTGCTCGCCCAGATCGCCGACGCCCTGGACACGGCTCATCGGCGTGGACTGGTTCACCGCGACGTCAAGCCGGCGAACGTGCTCCTGGACGAGGACGAGCACGCCTACCTGACCGACTTTGGCGTCACCAAACAGGTCGGCGGTGCCTCGACCGAGACCGGGCGGGTCGTCGGGACGCTCGACTACCTGGCGCCCGAGCAGATCCGCGGCGAGGCCGTCGACGGGCGCACCGACTGCTACGCGCTCGCCTGCGTGCTCTACGAGTGCCTGTCCGGCGCGCCGCCGTTCCGGCGCGATACCGAGGCGGAGATGCTGTGGGCGCACATGCACGAGCAGCCTGCCCCGCTGCCCGGCTACGAAGCCCTCGACCCGGTGCTGAGGAGAGGGCTTGCGAAGGAAAGGGACGAGCGGTACGGGAGCTGCGCCGAGCTGATCGAGGATGCCCGCCGGGCCCTCGGCTTGGGCGCCGCGGCGCCCGTTCGTCGAACCCGTGTCCCGTCCTGGCTCCGGCGTCGCGGCCGCACCGTGCTCGCGGCCGGATTGCTCGTGCTCGCCGGAGTGATCGCCGCGGTGATCGTCGCCCTGACGACCGGTGGCGACAGCCGGGTGGAGCCGCTCGGGAACGGGGTCGCCGCGATCGACGCGGAGGGTGGCATCGACTCGTTCGCGGAGGCCGCCACGCCCCCGAGCAACATCGCCGTCGGCGAGGGCGCGGTCTGGGCCCTGAACACGGAGGACGACACCGTCTCCCGCATCGACCCCAAGACCAAGCAGGTCGTCAAGAGCGTTCGAGGCGGCTGGCCGGCCGAGCGATCTCGCGGCCGGGGCAGGAGCGGTCTGGGTCGGGAACGGGGGCGGGCGCCACGCAACTTCACGGCCAGCATCTCGCGGGTCGATCCCGACTCCGCGGCGATAACCCGGAACGTGACGCTCCCCGACACGACGGAGGGCGCTGCCGGGAGCGCCAACCCCGGCATGCCCCGGATCGCGGTCGGAGCCGGCGCGGTATGGGCGATCAACCCCGACGACACACTGTCCCGGATCGATCCCGAGACGGGCAGGCTCGTCGCGACGATCGACGTAGGCATCTCAGCCTCGACCATCGCGGCCGGCGAGGAGGGGGTCTGGTTCCTGTCCTGGGAGGACCGCTCGCTCATGACGGCTCGACCCGCGCACCAACCGAGTCGCCGAGAGATTCCGCGTCGGCAGCTACTCCCTGAGCGGAATCGCCGTCGGCGCCGGCTCGGTCTGGGTGACGGCGCCAGACGAGGGCCTGCTCTGGCGGATCGAGCCCGGGCCGCGCCCGAGCGTCGCGGCACGATCGATGTCGGCGTCGGCGCTACGTATGTCGCGTTCGGCGACGGGGCGGTCTGGACCGGCAACTACGTCGACGGCGTCGTCTCGCGCATCGCTCCGCGCACCAACAAGGTCACGACCAGCGTGCCGGTCGGCGCAGCGCAGGCGCTCGCGGCCGGCGCCGGATCTGCATGGGTGAGTGTGGCGGGCGCGCCGCGCGATGGCACCCTGCCGGCGTCGACCTGCACCGAGGTGGCCTCGGGAGGGAAGAAGCCGGACGTCCTGATCGCCTCCGACCTGCCCCTTCAAGGCCCCGACGGCGCCGGCCCCCGCGGGACTGGCCGACGCGATCCGCTTCGTGGTCGAGACAACGGCTTCGGGGCGGGTGAGTACGTGGTCGGCTACCAGTCCTGCGACGACTCAACCGCCCAGACCGGGCGGTACGAGGACCGCAAGTGCGCGGCGAACGCGCACGCATACGCGCAGCGCGGAGCGGCTCGTGGCCGTGATCGGTCCGTACAACTCCCGCTGCGCCCAGGTGGAGATACCGATCCTCAACCGAGCGCCTGAGGGGCCGATGGCGCTCGTCAGCCCTTCGAACACCTACTCCAACCTGACCCGGGGCGGCCGGCTCTCGCTGCCACCCCCGCTTGGGGGCAAGGACGAGCCGGAGGTGTATTACCCCACCGGTACGCGCAACTTCCTCCGCGCTCCCCGCCCGCGATGACCTGCAGGGCGTGGCTCTCGCCGTCCTCGCAAGGCGGCTCGGGCTGAAGGGCGTCTACCTGCTCCACGATCCTGTAGTCGGCGGGAACCCTCGGCGGGGCAATTTCGCAGGGCGGCCTCCCGGCTGGGGGTCAAAGTCGCGGGATCCGAGGTCCTTCGATCGGAGGGCCAAGAGCTACGACGCGCTCGCCGACAGGGTCGCGCGCTCCGGGGCCGAGGGCGTCCTCATCGACGCCGAGATCTAGGTACGGCGGCGACAGGCTGCTGAAGGCCCTGCGGGCCCGCCTGGGCCCGAGGGTCACCATCATGGCGGGCGACGGGTTCTCGGGGATCCCCGACGTGCTTCGAGCTCGCCGGCCGGGCCGCTCGCGGGTTGTACGTGGCCACGTCGGAGCTGCCGCCCGACGCACTCGACCTGACCCCCGCCGGGCGAGCGCTTCACACAGCGATTTCGGCGCGACGGCGCACGGGGAGTTCGCCCTGCACGCGGCACAGGCGACGGAGGTCGTCCTGCAAGCGATCGCTCGCTCCGACGGGACCCACGCCTCCGTTCTCCGCGAGCTGCGGACGATCCAGGTGAAGGACGGCATCCTCGGCGACTTCCGCTTCGATCGCTACGGAGACATCACGCCGGCCAAGATCACGATCTTCCGGGTCACCGGTAGCACGCCGCCGAACCTGCACCTTCCGAGCTACCTCGAGGGAGCGGTCGTCGATGATGTGGTGACCGTGCCGAGGAGGCTGGCGGGATGAGGGCGATGGGCGCGGCTGCTCAAAGGCCCGCGTTGAGCTCCTCGAGCAGCTCACGTAGCTGGCGCATCTTGGTCTTGCCGAGCCTCCTGGTCCATTCGGCCTCGATCTCGGCTACGACGTCGCGGGCGATCGCGTAGAGATGCTTTCCCCGCGGCGTGGCGCGAACCAGTTTGGCTCGCCGGTCGCTCGGGTCGGGCACCCGCTCGACGTAGCCGAGCCGCTCGAGGTGAGCGACCAGCTCCGCCATCGACTGCTTGGTGATCTGCGCCCTCTCGGCCAGCACGCTGACCCGGGTGCCGCCATCGTCGAGGAACTGCATGACGTTGCCGTGGGGCGGACGGATGTCGGGATGGCCGCGTTCGGCGAAGCGCTGATGGAGCCGCTCCGTCCCGGCCCGGAACGGTTCCCGGAGCAGGATTGCCAGGTTCTCGGGGCGGTGGCGGGCGGAGGTCTGTGAAGGTCTGCTTGACATTGGACAGGAGTCCTGTCTAATCTAGCGTCTCCCAAATCGACAGGACACCTGTCTTTACCTGTAGGACAAGAAAGGACCGCTTGATGACCTCGGCATCCACCCCGGCGTACCTCACCATCGCCCGCTTCTCAGGCGACGCTGACCAGCTGCTCGCCGATTACCACGAGCACTCGGACGTGATGTCGGGCGTCGGACGCGATCACGGGCTCATCCTGCACGCCGGCGCGACGACCGGCAGCGGTCTCCTCGTCGTCAATCTCTGGCCGTCGAAAGAGAGCTCCGAGGCGGCAGCCCGGGACCCGCGCAGGCTGGAGGTCATCCAGCGCGCCGACATAAGGCCGGACCAGATTCGCCGGGAGCACCACCGGGTGGCGCACTTGGTGGTCTTCGACTGACGCCCCCGCGACCTGCCGAGGCAGCTTCGACGGCCTCTGGAAGTGTCGAGTACTCCACCGCCCGAGCGATCTTGCCGTCTCGGATTTCGACGAGCGTGGCGAAGTACGCGGGTGGCGGCTCGATCCCACTGCCCGTCGCGCCTCGACCAGCCGCAAAGTGTCGGGCGACATGACTGACGAGCATCGCTCGCGAGTGAGGGGAGCACGAGCCGCACGCTTGCTCCTCGCCGTCGAGCAGCTAGTCGGGCCTATGCCGCTCGTTGTCAGCGGCGGCTTCATGCCGCCGAGCATCCTCGCGGTGATCCTCGGCTGCCTCGGCCTCGCCGAAGAGCTCGGCGGCGTCGGCCGCCTCGCGATCGGTCCGGGCGGCCTGCTCGTGCCTAGTGGCGGCGCGCTGATGCTGGCGCCGGCGCTTGGTGTGCTCGTCGTCGCGCCCGTGGTCGTCGGCCATTCAAGAGAGCCTATCTCCGTGTTGCCCTTTGGAGAAGGTGGGCCGAGGGCGACGTCGCGGCGCCTCCCCCGACCGAGCCGAGAAACGGAACCCGAATGGAACCCCTGCCGGCGTCCAGGTCAAGCAACTCGGGGCACAGATCTGTCGGAACCGCCCTGTAGACCGTGCCCATGGTGCGGGATTCCGTCCATCGGCTGCTCGCAACTGACATCGCACTCGACAAGCTCGGGGCGCGCGGCATCTCGGCACACGAGGCCGAGCAGCTGCTCGGGAACCGCCACGTCACCGTGCGGAACCCGCGCGAGGCGGCCGCGGCTGCGAAGCGCCTGCTCCTCATCGGCCGCACCGACGGTGGTCGGGCGCTGACACTGGTGATCGAGCAGACGGCCGACCCGGCGACCTGGCTGATCGTGACCGGCTGGGGCTCGACGGAGGGCGAGCGTAGGATGTTGGAGGAGAGGTGATGAGCGCGAACTCGTGGACAGATGCCGAGCCCCAGCCGGGAGACTTCGACGCCGAGCTCGAGACGCTCGATCCGCGCTACGTCGAGCGCCACGAGGGCGATCCCGAGGCGAAGCTGATCGTCCTCGTCGGTGTCGAGGGCGAGGATGCCAAACTGCTTGAGCGACTCTCGCAGACACGGGGGAAGACGGCTGCTGCGGTCGTCGCCGAGTTAATCCGCGACGCCGACCGCTCTGCGGCATAGCCGACGCTTCCGCATCGCGCTGCGAGGCAGGCGTGCCGTCTACTCGACGGTGGGCTACGGTGACCTCACCGCGCTGACCGACGTCGAACGCGCGCTCTCGATCTTGGCGGTCGTATCTCTGATCGTCACCAATCTGGGGCGGCGCAGCGACCGCAGCTGAGGCGTTCAGCCCGACTCGTCCGCTGGCGGTGCGGGCGTCCTCACGAACTCCCGCGCCGCCTCGACCGCCGCCTCGGTCGAGCCGCCGACGAGCTCGGTGGCCTCGAAGATCCGCACCGGGCGCTCACGACCCGGTCGCCGCGCGCCCGTCCGGGTGCGCCGGAGCTGAGCCACCAGCTTCGGATCGACTCCGCTGACGTACATGCGCCCGCCGGCCTCCGCCACGCGTGCCGCGTAGTCGTCGATGACTACCACGAACGTCGCGCCCAGCGCCATCCGGCCGCGCAGCCTCAGGACCACGGCGGGACGGTCCGCGCCGGTGGGGTCGGGCAACCGGGCCTGCAGCGTGCGGGCGCCGGCGAACAGCAGGCTCCCGTACGCCTCGAGCACCGTCACGTCGTGATCGTCCAGGCGATGCGGAGCGGGCTCCTCCCGGAAACGTCCGCCGGCCATCGGCACGAGCCGCACGACGCGGAGGTCCATCGCCTCGCGGTTGAGCTGCAGCAGCAGCGACAGCACGACCCCGATCCCGACCGCCACCGCGATCGGCAGGAAGAGCGTCGCAGCAAACGTGGTGGCGAGCGCCACCTGTGAAGCGACCGAACTGAGGAAAACCGTGCGCAGTTCACCGATGTCGATCGATCCGGCGGCCGCAAAGATCAGGACGGCGGCAAGCGTCGGCATCGCCACCTGCCCGACGACGCCGGAGAACGCAACGAGGATCAGCAGCATCCAAATACCCGACCAGATCGAGGCCCAGCGGGTGCGCGCACCCGCCGCGAGGTTCAGCGCGGTCTGCCCGACCGAGCCGCCGACCGGCTGCCCCTTGAACAGGCCGCTGGCGATGTTGCCGATGCCCTGGGCGACGAAGTCGCCGTCGACGCTGGACGGCGAGCCGCCGGCGTTGGGCGCGACCTCGCGTACGCCGGCCCCTTGCACCAGCACGATCACGGCGATCGCGAGCGCGCCCACCACCAGGTCGAACGAGAACTGGTCAAGCGCCGGCAGCGCCGGCAGCGGGAGGCCGCTCGGAATGTCCCCGATGTCGTCCACGCGCTGCACGACGTCGTCGCCGGTCACGACCAGCACGGCTGTGGGGACGACGAGCGCGAGGAGCGCGCTGAACCCACCCAGCGTCGTGCGCGACGCGATCAGCAACAGCGCCAGCGCACCGATTCCGGTCAGGGCCGACGCCCATTCGATTGCACCCGGATCCGTCACGACGTCGAACGCCTTCGCGACCGCGGTGTCACCTTGCGCCGGGACGCCGAGCAATTGCGGGCAGTTGGCCGAGGACGATGTTGGCCGCCACGCCGGTGAGGAACCCGGTCATCACCGAGTGCGACACGAAGCGCGTATAGCGCCCGAGCCGCAGCAGGCCGGCGGCGACCATCACGGCACCCGCGAGGATCGTAAGCAGGAAGAGTGCCTCCGGACGCTCCGCGGGATTGATCTGGTCGATCGCCGAGCCCGCTGCGAGCGCGGCGGCGCTCGTCGTCGTGATGACCATGCGCTGCGTGCTCGCGCTCAGACCCCCCGCGATCGGGCCAACAAAGCTCGCGTAGAGGCCGTGGATCGGGTTGACGCCGGCCAGCACGCTGGCGGCCATCCCGTCCGGCACGCTGCCGACGGCGCCGGGGATCCCCGCGATCGCATCCTCTTTCGCGGAGCCCCGGTCCGGCGCGCGGGAGCGGAGCCAGCGCAGCGGGGCCACTACGACCGCGGCGGCGTCGACCGCGGGGGTGAGACCCGCAGGGTCGCGAGGAGCAGAACCACCTCGAGCTCGTCGGCGATCTCCGCGATCGCGTCTGGGTCGAGCAGCCCCTCGCCGATCACAGCTTGCTCACTCGCTCGCCAGGGCAGGGTCTGGCCCCTCTGCCGGGGGGAGCGTCTCATCCCGCTCGTCCTCGGCACGGGCGCGCGATAGGTCGGCCGAGATTCGGGTCACGGCCGATGTGATGGGCGCCGCGAGGATCAGCCCGACCGCACCGAAGAGGGCTCCGCCGCTGATCGTGACGATCAGGACGGCGAGCGGGTGAATGCCGAGCGCGGCGCCCATGGCGAGCGGCTGCACCAGCTGCTGAAGCACGCTGTTCGCAAGCACCTGGACCACGATCATGCCGACTGCGGCGTCCGTCCCGGCGCCGCCCAGCGCGACCAAGACAGAAAACGCGCCCGCCGTCCAGGCCCCGACATAGGGAACGTAGGCGGCGAGCAGGGTGACCACCGCGATCGTGCCCGCCAGCGGGACGCCGAGCAGCAGCGCCCCGAGCCCGACCACGGCCGCGTTGAAGGCCGCCACCAACGTGACGCCGAGGAAGTAGCCCCGCAGGGACTGGAGAGTCCGCGTGCTGATCGTGCGGGCGACCGGCGCCGGGACGCCCATGTGGCGCTCTCCCCAGGCCCGGATCTTGGGGCCGTCGGCGAGCAGGAAGATAAGGCTGAGGGCCGTCATGGCGAGAAAGAAGAGCAGCGAAGAGAGCTCCTTGAGGCCCGTCCCGAGACCGTCGAGCAGCGCGCTAACGCCCTGGGTTGCGGACGAGTCGGCGTCCTGCGTCGCGTTCTCTGCGTCGTCCCGTTCAACGCCCAGGTCCTCCAGCCAGCCCTCGATCGTGTTCTTGGCCTCGTCCAAGTGGGCACTCAAATCACTGCTCTGACTCGTGATGCCGGCAAGCACGATGAACACGACCAGTGCGCCGAGCAGGACGGCCGCGACGAGCAGCA
The DNA here is from genome assembly GCA_963757815.1 of uncultured Thermoleophilaceae bacterium. Taxonomy (GTDB): domain Bacteria; phylum Actinomycetota; class Thermoleophilia; order Solirubrobacterales; family Thermoleophilaceae; genus JACVRW01. The sequence goes on from CAVWSN010000032.1 coordinate 54,992, forward strand.
GGATCGCGCCCGCCCACCGGGGCACCCCTTGACGCTGGAGCCAGCCAACCAGCGGAGCGGCGACCGCCGCGATCACCCCGGCGGCAATCACGGGGAGCACGATCGTGTGCGTGAGCGAGAGCAGCCAGATGGCACCGACCAGGAACAAGGCGACGCCGACCAGCAGCCACGCCGTGAGCCCGACATCGCGCAGCCAACGCGGAGCGGCAAAGACGCCCGTCAGCTCCGCAACGTCGATCTCGATGTAGTCGTCCTCGGGACGGCGCGGCTCTGCGTCACCCTTCCGGCGTCGAAGCCGACCGCGCATCACGTCAGGTACTCCTCGAGGAGGCGGTGCGGAACGAGCTGGCCCTCGTCTAACCCGCCGTGTCGTTTTCGCCGATCGCGAGGGCGTCGAGCACGGGCGTATTCACTTCGGCCATGGGTTGCTCCTGTCTAGATAGACGTAGTTGGCGTTGCGGCCCACTCCCGTGGGGTCGGCCGACGAGGCTGGTGTCGCTCAGCCGTGACCCAGCAGCCTTGCCTTCTCGCGCTCGAACTCCTCGTCCGTAAGCACGTTCTGCTCGTGAAGCTCGCCCAACTGCTTGAGCTGCTCCATCGCCTCGTGTGTCAGTCCGCCGGCCGCGGTCGGCCGGTCGGCAGGGCCGGGGTCAGCGGGCGCAGCCTGCTGGGCAGCTGCCGCCTCCTCCTGCCGCTGCGCTTCCTTTGCGTCTCTGTGCTTCTTGGCCGCGAAAGGCGGCTCCTCCGACTGCGGCGGCGCGTCGTCTGCGCTGGCGTCTGTCTTGTCCCATCACATCCTCCTTGACTCGATTGCGCTGTTGGGTCCGCTCAAACCGCCCAACGTCCGTACCCCATGCACCGTTAGAGGCAATGGGATGCAGCGACGCGAGCGGACCCGGCTCACGACGGCACTCCCCTGACCCGGTGCCGGCGCTGCCACGCACCTACGTGCGCGAGCAGACCCAGTCTTGGGAGAGGCTGGCGCCGCCGGAGCCACTCGGCACAGGTCATGCCCTCCGGAATGCCGGGCTCCACCACGTAGAACGGCGAGGGACCCGTACCGTCCCCAAACGGAGGCGCGGGAGGGACCGTGCCGGTGGTAGAGGACGCCCTTCCCGGCTGGGGGCTACCAGACTGGTGACAGACGGTGGTGGAAGAGGAGCGGGTCATGTGTGTGCTCCTCCGAGATTGAACGCTCCCCAGGGGGTTTGGTCATCATCCAGATAGGACGATCTCTCGGCCTACCTCGCCGTTCCCGGCGAATTCGGAAGCTGGGTTCGAGCCACGGGCGTCCGGCCCGACGCGGCCCGTCGAGCTGTTCACCGGGGGCGGGAAGCGTGTGCTTCGCTCACCATTTGAGCTCGATCTCGAGTTCCCGCTCGTCGTCCTCGATTTCGATCTCGAGCTTGAAGTCGACCTCGTCGGGCACGTGCACCTTGAAGTGCATGCCGCCGCGGTCGAACTCTATGTCGTTGTGTTTCGCAAGCGCGTCGGCGATGGCGTGCAGGCGGGCGGCGGCGTCCTCGCGGCTGAGCCGTTCCTTCTCGGTGATCTCCATCAGGTCCATTCGGGCCTCCTTGGTGTTGACGTTGCGGGTTTCTGGTCGCGGCCGGCGGCGATTCGCGCCAGCTCGACCAGGGCGACAATCCTGCAACCGCACAAACGACTAGTCATCGCCCCGATCGGATGAAATCGAGACGATCCGAGCGAATGCTCGGCTCTCGCCGACGAGCGCGCTTGCCGGGATTTCATGCAATCTGGGCGATGACGCGTCGGCTCAGGAGCGGTTCCATGGAACCGACGGCACACCCGAAGTATTCGAGCTTTCGCCCGGCGGCGAAGGGAGCGACATCATGGCGGACGTTGAGACCCCCCTTGAGGGTTCGGAGGCGGTCGGGACACGCGAGCGCGACGGGCGGCACCACAGGCCGAAGGCGATACCCCACCCCACCGCAGGGGAGCGAGCGGCACGGGGCAAGGAGGCGAGGGCGGTGGCGCCGCGCTCCGGGCATGGCGAATGGGAGCCGGCATCCGATCGGCGCTGATCCGGTCGAGCTGCTGGAGGAGCAGGCCGCCACTCGGGTGCCCGAGCTGGTGCCGATCCGCTACGGGCGGATGCTGGTGTCGCCGTTCACGTTCTTCCGCGGCGCGGCCTACCCGATGGCGGCCGACCTGGCCGGCTGCGCCCCGGACAGGGCTGGAGGTGCAGCTCTGTGGCGATGCGCATCTGTCCAACTTCGGTGGGTTCGCCGCGCCCGACCGGCGGCTGGTGTTCAGCATCAACGACTTCGACGAGACGCTGCCGGGCCCGTTCGAGTGGGACGTGAAGCGGCTGGTGGCGAGCTTCGCCGTGGCCGGCCGGGATCGAGGCTTCGACGCCAAACAGCGCCAGTCGATCAACAGGACGGTGACGCGTTCGTACCGGGAGGCGATCAGGGCGTTCGCCGAGATGTCCAACCTCGAGGTCTGGTACGCCCGCATCGACGTGGACGAGATCGCGGCGCTGGCTCGGCAGGGGACCCCAAAGCAGCGGAAGCGGTTCGAGCGCAACTTGGCCAAGGCACGGTCGAAGGACAGTCTGAAGGCGTTCGCGAAGCTCACGACGATCGTCGACGGCGAGCCCAGGATCGCGAGCGACCCGCCGCTCATCGTCCCGATCGAGGAGGTCGTGTCGGGCGTCGAACAGGCCGAGCTCGAGGAGTTCGTACGGGGCGTGATCCGCTCCTACCGGCGCACCCTGAGCGCCGACCGCCGGCAGCTGCTCGAGCGCTTTCGCTACGTCCATGCGGCGCACAAGGTTGTCGGCGTGGGCAGCGTCGGCACGCGCGCGTGGATCGTGCTGATGCTCGGGCGCGACGAGAACGACCCGCTGTTCCTGCAGCTCAAGGAGGCGCAAGCATCGGTGCTCGAGCCGTTCCTGGGCAAGAGCGCGTTCAATAACCACGGCCAGCGGGTCGTCGAGGGCCAGCGACTGACGCAGGCCGCCAGCGACATCATGCTCGGCTGGATACGGGTGACGGCCTTCGACGGCGTGAGCCGGGATTTCTACATGCGCCAGCTCTGGGACGGCAAGGGCTCGGCTCTGGTCGAGATGATGAACCCGCAGGCGATGACGGCGTACGCGCAACTCTGCGGCCACGCGCTCGCGAAGGCACATGCCCGCTCCGGGGACGCGATCGCAATCGGGAGCTATGTCGGCGCGGGCGACAGCTTCGATCGGGCGCTGGCTACGTTTGCCGAGGCGTACGCCGACCAGAACGAGCGCGACTACAACGCCCTGCGGGAGGCGGTTGCCTCCGGTCGGGTCGCGGCCGAGACAGGCCTCTGATCCCCCGGTTCCGGCGGCTCGGTCGACTCCCTGAGCAAGGCGCACTCAAGTGCGAATTTCATGTCATCTGGATGATGAAGCAAGTTCTGCATCGCGCTTCGATAGTTCACGGTCGCGGACAAGCGGCCGATTCAACTCTCAAGGAGGTACGGCAATGCGAGGTGAGGGCCGAGTCATGTTCGCGGCAATCATGCTGTTGCTTGTGGGCACGCTCAACATCGTCTACGGCATCGGTGCCCTGGACAAGGCGAACATCTTCGTCAACGACACGCGATACATACTCACAAACCTCAACACCCTCGGCTGGGTCCTGATCATCCTCGGGGTGATCCAGCTCACGGGTGGTTTCTCGCTGATGGCGGGCAGCACCTACGGCCGCGTAATCGGCATCATCGGCGCCAGCCTCGGAGCACTCGGGGCGCTGCTGTCGATCGGGGGCGCCTACCCATGGTGGAACCTCGCCGTCTTCGCCCTCTGCGTGTACGTCGTCCACGGCCTCATCGTCTACGGCGAGGACGAGCGGCCGGCAGAAGCCTGAGCAGGCCGGCCATCTGATCACCCAAGACGATCGGTTCCGGATCGCCATGTTGGTCCGCGGGGGCGCGTGACGTCGGTGGGGGCGCTCTCCATTGGCGGGGGCTGGTCGTGCGGGTGTTGCTGGTACCAGCGGGCGTAGCGGTTGGCGAGCGGGGCGGCGCTCAGGCCATGGGCGAAGACCGAGAGCCCGACGGTGAGGTAGATCGCGAGCGCGATCAGGTGCTCGTGGGGGAGATTTGATTCCTCGATCACGATTACTGCGAACACGATCGATGCCAGGCCGCGGGGGCCGAACCAGCCGAGAAAGGTGAGCGTCGGTGCCCTGGCGCGCGTGCGCAGCATCGCGATCGCGACCGGCAGCATCCGCACAAGCTGTGAGGCTGAGCACGGCGTACGCGATCAGCATGATCGAGCTCCGCCAGCCGAGGGCGACTGTCGCTCCACGGCACGAAGGTGGCCGACCCCGAATGCGCAGTCATCATCCGTTCCGCATGAGTCGCCGTGCGTCATTCCGGCGGTGCGCCGGGGCGATTCGACCGGACGCGGCTAGAGGCCGGTCCGCCGGGCTGCGTCTCTACTGAGCCTCGCCCGTCGAGTTCGTGACTCGGCCCGGCGGTACAGCGTCGCGAGGGCCCGGCCGGCCGCCCGCCCCTCCGGCTTCAGCATCCTCGCTGCCTTGCGCTTTCTGCAGGGCTTCGAGCCGCTGTCTCAGCTCCGCGACCTCCCGGCGCAGAGCGGCAACCTTGCGGCGCTCCTCGACCAGCTCTGCGGCGAGGCCGCGCAATGCCGAGCCGAGTTGGTGGGCGCGAAGCTCGCGTTCGGTTCCCGACACGCCGCGGTCCTCGCTCGGCTGGGGCCGCGACCGCCGGGAAGCGGCGCGCTGCAGGATCTCAAGCCCGAGCGCGTAGGGGGGCGACCATCCGTCGCTTCGGATCGGAGGGATGCAGCGCCCGATCGGCAAGGTCGGCGCGTTTGACGCGCCGGGCGATGTTGGCGCCCGCGCCGCTTGCCCGCGCGATCATCTCGACATGCGCCAGATAACGCGTATTCGACCGCGAGTTCGTGTCGCGGGTGAGGAGCCTGAGTGCGCGTAGCTCGTCGCGCGATAGCCCCTTCGCCAACAGCTCCTCTTCCGAGATCGAGGTGTGCTCGAGCGTCTCGTGAAGCCATGCGACAACGCGAGCGTCGCGGGGGACCGCCGCCGCAACCCTCCGAATGTGGTCGATCAGCGGCGTCCCGGCGGCGTCAACCTGGCCGTGGTGGAGCGCTTCGGCCAGCGACTGGGCACGATCAGCGTTCACGGGCGTCGAGGCTCCCGCGTCTCGAACGCCCTCCTCCCGGTGGCCCTACCGGAGGTGTGTTCTGGCTTCAGCAGCTTCTGCCGCCGGGGTGGGCTTCATCAGCGCGCCGACGATCCACAGGAACGGGAAGAGGATCCCGAACCAGAACAGGGCGGTGTGCCCCTTGCGGAGCGTCGCCAGGCCGAGCACGAACAGCGCGGTCAGATACAGGACGCCGAGCAGAATCCAGAGCCAAGCCGACATGATTGTTCCTGCCTTTCGATTCCACCGAGTAGACGCCGCGCGCCTCCCGGAACCTGGACTTCCGATCCCAGGGTCTCGTCCGATGGGTCCCATCGCATCGTCCCGATGGGATGAAATAGGCCCATCGGTCAGCGTCCAGACCACGTGCGGCCTCCATCACTCAAGAAGCTGGATTGCCGCGCGCTGAGCGAGGTCGCCAGGCGGCTGCCCAGTCCATGCGCGCGAGAAGCGCCGCGCCAGCCAGAGTGCCGATGTCGACATCGTCCAGCACGGACCACCGGCGGTTGCCGTGGTATGAGCGCCTCATCGCAACTGCCTAGCGGCGTCGTCGTGAGACGCGTCGTGCGGTGCGGCGCGACGTGCGTCGTGCGACTCTGCGTGATCCGAACATCTCGTACCTCCAGTTCGTGGTGATGGCGGGCCGTCAGCTCGCGCTTCCCGCGGCGGCCGTCTCGAGGGCGTGCAGCTGCTCGGCCTCCTCGGCCGACATGAGGCCGATCTCGACCAGGTCGAGCGGGCTGATGAAGCCGTCGCTGATGCGGAAGCCGCCCGCGCGCGCGATCGCGTCCCGCAGCGGCACCGCCCAGTGGTGCTCGAGCAGGAGGAGAGCGGCGGCGGAGTCATTGGGAATGTCCTCGAGGACGTCCCAGGCGTCCTCGTCGGAGAACACCTGCACGCCGTCGGCGGCCGCCTCCGCGCCGGCCAGAGCGCCGGCCTCGAGGCCCTCCTCGCCCTCGATGCCGAGACCGACGAGCGCGCCCACCTTGGTGCCGAGCTCGATCGCCTCCTCCTCGGACAGGTTGCTCAGATGCTCGACTTCGATCTCGCCCTGCGCATCCTTGTACACGGCGAGTGCATCGATCACTCGCACCGTGTCGCTCTCGCGCAGCCGCTCTAGCTCGGCGATGATCTCGCCGTGAAACTCGGGATGGTTGAAGCCCAGCACGATCAGTTGAACGGGTCCAATCGCCATCTCTCTTCCTTTCGTTCGAATCGGGGGCGAATCCAGCGGGCACGGCGGTAGCCGCGTAGTGGCATCGGTCCGGTCAGGTGGCGCGTGCCTGGCGGCCGCCGCCCTCCACTGACTCGTCCATGGGAACTCTCCTTTCCAGCGGCCGGTCCACGACCGCCGCCGATTCAGCCGGCGCCGGCGGTCCAGTTACTGCCCTGCGCCGGAACACCTGGCGATAATCCTGCAACCCCCACAACCAGCGGTCATCGTCCTGATCGCATGAAATCCAAGCGTCGCGCGGGAGGAGATGATCGGGGCTGGTTCCTCGGGGCGATTTTCATCCGATCGGGACGATGTCGGGTGGGTGGCGCGTTGGGACACTCGGGCGTGGGTGTTTGGCGGTTGTGCCGGCACTGAACGAGTCGAGGAGTTGGAACATGTCGATGGAGATGGCGGTCGTCTCGTTTGACGGCACGCACACGGCGGAGCAGAAGCTGAGCAGTCTGCGGGCGTCGCGGGACGACGCCTGGCTGGTGGAGGTCGCGGTGCTCGAGCATCATCGCGGCGGCCGGTTCTCGATGAAGGCGACCAGCCCTGACTACGGGGAGGAGGGCCACGTTGGGTCGGGGGCGGCGATCGGGGGCCTGACCGGAATGTTTCTGGGCACGATCGCCGGGCCGCTGGGGATCCTGTTCTGGGGCAGCATGGGGGCGCTCACCGGCGGGGCGGCTGGGGACACCGGGCGCACGGGTGCTTTCGATGCGCTGGTGGACCAGGTCAAGGCGGCGCTGCCGCGGGGCAGCTCGGCGCTCATTCTGGTGGCCGGGCCCGACACGGCCGAGGAGTTGGTCGCCGCCGCCGGAGCGGGCGGTCGGGTTAGCCGCCAGCAGCTGACCGACGAGCAGGTCGACCACCTCAGCGCGGCGGCGGCCGCCGGATAGGAGGGCGTTGCGTCCGGCCGCGTCGCGGCCGATACAGGGCTCTGACGGTCCGCGAGTAATGGCGAACTCGGGCCCCTAATGGCCACCCCTGCGATCGACCCGAACGGCCAGAAGCCGAGTGTCTTTCGGCGGTATCTCCCGATCGTCGGCTGGTTGCCGGGCTACGAGCGGAAGTGGCTGGCGGCGGACGCGGTGGCCGGGCTCTCGGTCTGGGCGCTGCTCGTGCCGCAGAGCCTCGCCTACGCCTCGATCGTCGGCGTGCCGCTGCAGTACGGGCTCTACACGGCGTTCGCGGCCCTGATCGCCTACCCGCTGTTCGGCACCTCCAGGCATCTGGCGGAGGGGCCGAGCGCGACCGTCGCGGCCGTCTCCTTCGCCGTGGTCGCGCCGCTGGTGGGAGCGGCGGCGATGGGTACCAGCCAGGCCGTCGGGTACACCGCCGCGCTCGCGCTCGCGACCGCCGCGCTCTATCTGGCGCTCGGCCTGCTGCGGATGGGGTGGGTCTCGACCTTCCTGTCGAAGGCTGTGATGGCGGGCTTCATCCTGGGGTTCTCGTTCGGGATCATCATCGACCAGTCGCACAAGCTGTTCGGCGTCAACATCGATACCGGCACCTACGTGCAGGAGCTCTGGTGGACGATCGAGGCGCTGCCCGACACCAGCGGCACCACGCTCGCCGTCGGCGCCGGGTCGCTCGTGCTGCTACTGCTGATGCGCTATCTGCTGCCACAGTGGCCGCGCGCGCTGATCGTGATGGCGCTCGCGATCGTCGCCGTCAACGTGTTCGATCTCGCGAGCCACGGCGTCGCGGTTACCGGGGACGTGCCTACCGGCCTGTTCTCCGTCGGGCTTCCCGACGTCGGCTGGAGCGAGACGACCGCCCTCGTCGTCGGTGCGCTCTCGGTGATCTTCGTCGGCTATTCCGAATCGCTCGCCTCGTCCCGGACGATGGCGCTCAAGCACGGCTACGAGATCGACCCCAACCAGGAGCTGATCGCGCAGGGAATGGCGAACGGCGCCTCCGGCCTGGTGGGCGGCTTCGTTGTCGACGGCAGCCTGTCGAAGACCTCCGTCGCGGACGCGGCCGGACAACGAACCCAGATGGCATCGCTCATCAATGCCGCCTTCATCCTGCTGACGATCCTCCTGCTGGCCAGCCTCTTCGAGAAGCTCCCCAGCGCGACGCTGGGCGCGGTCGTCATCGACGCGATGGTCGGGCTCATCACCCTCGCCGGACTGAAGCGCTACTACCGGGTCAACCGCGCCGACTGGGTGTTCTTCATGGGCGCCGGGCTCGGCATCCTGTTCTTCGGGATCATCCAGGGCATCCTCATCGGCGTGGTCCTGTCGCTGCTGCTGCTGATCGCGCGCGCCTCTCGCACCTCGGTTCGCCGGCTCGGCTACGACCCGGAGGCCGGTACGTATCACGCCGTTGCACGGTCGGAGGGGCTCGAGACGACCCCGGGCGTCCTCGTCGCGCGCATCGACGGGCCGCTGTTCTTCGCCGACGCCGACCGCTTCCGAGCGCGAATCCAGGAGCTTGCCCAGGACGATGCGTCGCCGATCAGGATCGTGATCGACGCAGACGCCGTCCATCTGACCGACACCGACGGCGCCGACATCCTCATCCAGGTGGCGCGCGAGCTGCGGTCGCGGGGCGCCTCGCTCGCCCTCGCCAGGGTGCACCCGCCGATTCTCGCACTATGGCGGCGCGCCGGGTTGATGGACCTAATCGGCGACGACGCCGTCTTCGAAACCGTGCGCGACGCCGTCGATGCGGTCACTCCCCTGCCGTCGCCCGCGCCCGCCCGGCCGCCGGCCTCAAGCTAGCTAGGCAAAATCATCCCTATCGGACGATGCAGTTCCCTTTCGGTCCGTCCATGCTCTGACGACGACAACGCGAACCCCGGCCGCGCCTGAGCCGTCCGCTGGGTGCTCGTGTACCAGGCCGGTCGATCGACAGGAGCGATCATGGAGGGCAACAACTTGGACGTCCTTGGGCCCGTCGACTACATCGTGGTCGAGTTTCCGGCAGCGGAGGCGAACTTCTCCGGTGAGATGGCGGCCGAGCTGACGTCACTGGTCGACCGCGGCCTCGTGCGGGTGCTGGATCTGCTGCTCCTGCGCAAGGACCTCGACGGGTCGGTGGAGGTCGACGAGCTGCACGAGGTGGACGCGAGCCATGTGGGTCAACTACGTGCGCTCGAGGCTGATCTCGCGATGCTGCTGGCAGCGGAGGATGTCGATGAGATCGGCAAGGTGCTGGAGCCCGGCAATATCGCGGCGGTGCTGGTCTACGAGAACAGCTGGGCCGCACCGTTTGCGTCGGCGGTGCGACGCTCCGGCGGCCAGCTTGTCGCCGACGGCCGTATCCCCGCCCAGGCACTGCTGGCCGCCATCGAAGCCGAAGACGGAACGGACGAGGCAGGAGGTTGACATGCCGCTGGGCAGAGGACGTGTTGGCAGGAGGGGAGTACTCGGAGGCCGTCCGGTCGCGCGAGGAGCTGCGGTCGTCGGCACGGCCGCGGTCGTAAAGCACGGTCACGATCGGCGCGCGGACCGTCGCGACGACCGGGGCGACCGGCGTGACGACCGCGGCCCGGGGGTTTTCAGATAGCGCGGTGGCGTTCCCAC
>CAVWSN010000033.1:0-162511 GCA_963757815.1 uncultured Thermoleophilaceae bacterium
TGGTGAGCGTGGCGAGGATTTCCCGGTTCACGTAGGCCGAGAGATCGTCCTATCTGGATGATGACCAAACCCCCTGGGGAGCGTTCAATCTCGGAGGAGCACACACATGACCCGCTCCTCTTCCACCACCGTCTGTCACCAGTCTGGTAGCACCCCAGCCGGGAAGCGCTGTCCTCTACCACCGGCACGGTCCTCCCCGCGCCTCCGTTGGGACGGTACGGGTCCCTCGCCGTTCTACGTGGTGGGAGCCCGGCATTCCGGAGGGCATGACGTGTGCCGAGTGGCTCCGGCGGCGCCAGCCTCTCCGAGAGACTGGGTCTGCTCGCGCACGTAGGTGCGTGGCAGCGCCGGCACCGGGTCAGGGGAGTGCCGTCGTCAGCCGGGTTCACTACGCGTCGCTGCATCCCATGCCTCTGACGGTGCATCGGGTACGGGACGGTTGGGCGGTTTTGAGCGGACCCAACAGCGCAATCGAGTCAAGGAGGATGTGGGGATGGGACAAGACAGACGCCAGCGCAGACGACGCGCCGCCGCAGTCGGAGGAGCCGCTTTCGCGGCCAAGAAGCACAGAGACGCAAAGGAAGCGCAGCGGCAGGAGGAGGCGGCAGCTGCCCAGCAGGCTGCGCCCGCTGACCCCGGCCCTGCCGACCCGCCGGCCGCCGCCGGCGGACTGACACACGAGGCGATGGAGCAGCTCAAGCAGCCGGGCGAGCTTCACGAGCAGAACGTGCTTACGGACGAGGAGTTCGAGCGCGAGAAGGCAAGGCTGCTGGGTCACGGCTGAGCGACACCAGCCTCTTCGGCCGCCCCAACGGGAGTGGGCCGCAACGCAACTACGTCTATTTAGAGGAACAACCCATGGCCGAAGTGAATACACCCGTCCTCGACACCCCCTCGCGGGCGCCGACGAGTCGGGATAGCACGGGCGAGTGACCCATATTCGGGTTACCTGACGTGATGCCCGGTCGGCTTCGACGCCGGAAGGGTGGCGCAGAGCCGCGCCGTCCCAAGGACGACTACATCGTGATCGACGTTGCGGAGCTGACGGGCGTCTTTGCCGCTCCGCGTTGGCTTCGCGATGTCGGGCTCACGGCGTGGCTGCTGGTTGGCGTCGCCAATCTCGGCCGACCTATCGCGCGCCCGTGCCGAGGACGAGCGGGATGAGACGCTCCCCCCGGCAGGGGGGCCAATCCTGCCCTGGCGAGCGAGTGAGGAAGCTGTGCACGCTGGCTCTTTCGATGCCGTAATCGGCATCGCGCTGCACGATGCGGGCGGCTCGACGATCGGCGAGGGGCGGCTCGACCCAGACGCGATCGCTGAGATCGCCGACGAGCTGGAGGTGGTTCTGCTCCTCGCGACCCTGCGGGTCTCACCCCCGCGGTCGACGCGCCGCGGTCGTAGTGGCCCCGCTGCGCTGGCTCCGCTCCCGCGCGCCGGACCGGGCCTCCGCGAAAGAGGATGCGATCGCGGGGATCCCCGGCGCCGTCGGCAGCGTGCCGGACGGGATGGCCGCCAGCGTGCTGGCCGGCGTCAACCCGATCCACGGCCTCTACGCGAGCCTTGTTGGCCCGATCGCGGGGGGTCTGAGCGCGAGCACGCAGCGCATGGTCATCACGACGACGAGCGCCGCCGCGCTCGCAGCGGGCTCGGCGATCGACCAGATCGATCCCGCGGAGCGTCCGGAGGCACTCTTCCTGCTCACGATCCTCGCGGGTGCCGTGATGGTCGCCGCCGGGCTGCTGCGGCTCGGGCGCTATACGCGCTTCGTGTCGCACTCGGTGATGACCGGGTTCCTCACCGGCGTGGCGGCCAACATCGTCCTCGGCCAACTGCCCCAATTGCTCGGCGTCCCGGCGCAAGGTGACACCGCGGTCGCGAAGGCGTTCGACGTCGTGACGGATCTGGGTGCGATCGAGTGGGCGTCGGCCCTGACCGGGCTCGGTGCGCTGGCGCTGATGCTGATCGCGGCGCGCACGACGCTGGGTGGGTTCGGCGCGCTCCTCGCGCTCGTCGTTCCTACGGTCGTGCTGGTCGCGGCCGGGAACGACAGCGTGCAGCGAGTGGACGACATCGGGGACATCCCGAGCGGCCTCCCGCTGCCGGCGCTGCCGGCACTCGACCAGTTCTCGTTCGACCTGCTGGTGGGCGCGCTCGCGATCGCCGTGATCGTGCTGGTGCAGGGCGCCGGCGTCCGCGAGGTCGCGCCGAACGCGGGCGGCTCGCCGTCCAGCGTCGACGGCGACTTCGTCGCCCAGGGCGTCGGCAACATCGCCAGCGGCCTGTTCCAGGGGCAGCCGGTCGGCGGCTCGGTCGGGCAGACCGCGCTGAACCTCGCGGCGGGCGCGCGCACCCGCTGGGCCTCGATCTGGTCGGGCATCTGGATGCTGCTGATCATCGTGGTGTTCTCCGGCGTGGTCGGGCAGGTGGCGATGCCGACGCTTGCCGCCGTCCTGATCTTCGCCGCCGCCGGCTCGGTCGACCTCGGCGAGCTGCGCACCGTTTTCCGCAGCTCTGTCGCTTCACAGGTGGCGCTCGCCACCACGTTTGCCGCGACGCTCTTCCTGCCGATCGCGGCGGCGGTCGGGATCGGGGTCGCGCTGTCGCTGCTGCTGCAGCTCAACCGCGAGGCGATGGACCTCCGCGTCGTGCGGCTCGTGCCGCTCGCCGACGGACGTTTCCGGGAGGAGCCCGCCCCCCCTCGCCTGGCCGATCGCGACGTCACCGTGCTCGAGGCGTACGGGAGCCTGCTGTTCGCCGGCGCCCGCACGCTGCAGGCCCGGCTCCCCGACCCCACCGGCGCGGACCGTCCCGCCGTGGTCCTGCGGCTGCGCGGCCGGGTGGCGCTGGGCGCGACGTTCGTGGTCGTCGTCGAAGACTACGCGGAGCGCGTGGCTGGAGCCGGCGGGCGCATGTACCTGAGCGGAGTGGATCCGAAGCTGGTGGCTCAGCTGCGGCGCACCGAGACCGGCGCGGCGACCGGGCAGCGAGCGCCCGGTGCGGATCTTCGAGGCCACCGAGCTCGTCGGCGGCTCGACCGAGGCGGCGGTCGAGGTGGCCCGGGAGTTCGTGAGGATGCCCGCACCGCCAGCGGACGAGTAGGGCTGAACGCCTCAGGCTGCGGTCGCTGCGCCGCCCCAGATTGGTGCCGATCAGAGATACGACCGTCACGAGGTCGATCTGGCCCGTCAGCGCCTCGAAGATCGAGAGCGCGCGTCGGACGTCGGTCCGCGCGGTGAGGTCACCGTAGCCCACCGTCGAGCGCGATGCGCAGCCCACGGGCTGGCTCCCACAACCGAAGGCGCGTCGGCCAGCATTCCCAGGTCAGGCCACGGGTGGCCGCCTACCCGGGACGGGAGGAGGGAACGAACTCGGACCCCCAGTCCCGCTGCCGACAAACAACTCAGCCACGGCCGAGCACACCAAGGTCTCGGGCGCCCCGACGTAGGACTCAACTGCGCAAGCCTCGCCTCCGGATGGTTGGGGTACCAGCCTTTGAAACCGACTCCGTGCACCGCGAGGGTCGCTCTGTAGAGCCCAAAACAAATGAGGGTTCGGGTTGACGGCAAACAGGCGGGCCTGTTCTGCGTCGGAGCGAAAGGCGCTGTTGACACGCACCGATTGCGGACCTGCCGAAGGCCGTTCCCGGCGCCGTGATCGTCGCGGCGACGGCGAGCTCGGTCGCCCGCGGCCAGCAAGCGTGGTCGCGGGCTCGGCGGCATCGATCCGCGCAGGAGGTGGCGCACAAGCCGCCAGCGGGAGTCGTTGAAGGTTGTCTCGGCAAGCTCGTGCAGGCGGCGTGTGAGCCAGCTCGAGGCGAGCCGGCGAAGGCGCTGACCTAGGCAGCAGTGTCCAGCCCGGACCGAGCCTGACCCTGTCTCGGCCCGCCTCGAACATCAATCAAATGGTGTGCCCGCTGGGCAGCTACCTCGCTCTCGACAACGCCTCGGACGCGCTCGCCGAGCGTGTAATAGCGCACCGCGCCAATATGTCTCGCGGCGATGTATCTCGCGAGAATGCGTCGCAGCCGCGTCCGGCCCTTGGCCGTCCGCTCGAGCTCAATTGCGAGCACCCTCTCCCCCATCTCGCCGGAGACTCCCACGATGCTGCAGTCCGGGAAGTGCAGCCGTCGGTGTCCGGCGGGCGTGAGGTCGAGCTGGCCGCCGGTGCCCGAAAGCGGCACTGCGAACCGCTGACGGTTGTTTGGCCCGGCACTCAGCGAGGTGTCTGCAGCGCGCATCTCCCGTTCGGTCCTGACCCGCTCCGGCCCGAACTCGCGTCGATGTAGTCGCTGATCACCTTCACTGGGTTGGCATCCCAGGCCCCGCGTTGGGGCTTCCACTGGCGCATCACGGCGTCGCGACCCACCCAGGGCCCCGGCTCCGGCCAACCCTCCCCTGCCCGCACGATGACGTCTGGGTCATACGTCTTACGAACGGCATCCATGTCTCCGGAGTTCCACGCCTCGAAGAAGGCCCGTACAACCTCAACGTTCTCCCGCGACATCGCCTACTCCGACAGCCCCATGGCTTCGAGGACCCGCTGCCAGCCGTTCTGCTCGACGAACCACTCCTGGCGGGCGATCTTGCCTCGCGAGGAAAGCTCCATCCCGGTTCCGCCGGATGTGAGCTCGGTCTTCACGCCGCTGCTGCGCCCGTAGCCGACGAAGTCGCCTTTGATCGCGAGGCGATCGCCGCCGTCGACCACCCGGTCGATCGTCCACGACCAACGCCCGAACGCATCGTCGATCTCGTGGTAGAGCGCCCGGACCCCCTCGCGTCCGCGAAAGCAGTCGCCGACGCCGACCCCGAGCATGCCATGCATCCAAACCACCGTGTCGGGCTCGTAGATGAGCACGTTTACGTCCATGTCGCTGCGTGCCATTGCGCTGAAGCCCCGCTTGACTTGTGCGCGGATCAACCGTCTCCTGAGCGGCGAGCCGAGCTTGAGCCGGACGCTGCCTGCCGAGATCGCCGTCCCGACGGCGGGCGCTCGCAGCAGCAGCGAGTCGATCAGGTCACGTTTCTCCGGCGACATCGGTTCCCCAGTATCTGCCGCTCGCAGGGTCGCGTCCAGCTTCACCCCAAATCGGCTCCGATTTCGGACGACACAAGCGAGCATGCGGCCCCACTGCGCTGCGTGAAAATGTCCCTACAAATCCGTGCGCTAAGCAGAATGCGTGTCCGGCTTGCTGCCCCCGATGGGCCTGAGGAGGGAATGCGCCCGGCCTGACTCGATGCGCCAGGCCGGGCGGTTCGTGGGGCCGCCGCTAGTAGGGCGACGCCATGTCGTAGTACTTCACGCCCTCGCTGTCGCCCTTGATGCTGAATGAGATTGACTCCAGCGGTTCTTCGCTGGAGCCGTTGACCTCGGGCTTCGGCCCGGCGTTGGTCGGTGCCGTCAGGAACAGCTTGTCGCCGTCGGTCCCCATGAGGCCAGGGATCTCGACCTTTGAGGGCCACGCGCTTCGCGGTGGGCGTCGGAAGGCTTAGGTGCCTTCACGGTGCGGATGCTCTCAGCATGTTCCATGCCAGTCATCCCGTCGTTCATGCTCGGATCTCGCCTCGTCTGTTGGGTGCCTGCCCGTAGTACCTCTGGAGCGTCCGCTGCTCGTGGTCGGAGAGGCGCGAGCCCGTGACGAGGCGCTGAATCAACTCTCGAATGTGCTGAGGGAGGCGGTGTTTCTCTTGCATGCTCGGGAGATTGGCGACGTCTAAGGGGCGGCCCAGTAGTCCTTGGCGATTACCCGATAGTCGTTCTAAACGGTCGTCCAGGGGAACGGCCCGGGGAAGTCCTCGGCCGCCTCGCGGTCCACGCCTGCCTTCACGTAGCGGTCGAGCGTCGTCGACGTTCAGGACCAGCGAGGAAGCTGTCGCAGCCGCTGGGCTGCGGGGGTAGCCTCCGGCTCGCCAGCCGGCAGCCACGCGCTGCGAACTCGACCAGGGGCGTAAATTTCGACGGCGGATCGCCGTGCGTGCGATCCGGACGCGAAGGAGGTCGCGGCGCATGATCGTCCAGGTCGTCAAGTACAAGAGCGGGCTCTCGGACGACGACGTCCGCCGGGTAATCGCGGAACGGGCTCCGCGGTACGAGGCGCTTCCCCGGCTTCGGCAGAAGCTATACATCAGGGAGCCTGAGACCGGCGAGTACGGCGGGATCTACGTCTGGGATGACGAGGAATCGATGCGCGAGTTTCGCCAGTCGGATCTCGCCGCGACCATCCCGGAGGCCTACCGCGTCGAGGGGGAGCCGAGGGTCGAGATCTTCGAGCTCGTCTCAGTGCTGCGCGCTGAAGAGGGCATCGTGCCCGCGCTCTGAGCGCATAATCACCCGTGGTGGCAGGGCAGCGCGCAGTGCTGCTCTTGTGGACAGCAGGCGTCTGTGAACCGCCCAGGCCGCGATCGCTCGCTCATCGCTTTAGTCAGCTGGCCGCCTGAGCGATCACTGGGCGATTGATGGCGGCGGAAGTCCGCTCACCCACGAGGCGATCATGCGGGCGAGGTCGGCTCCCGCGAGCGGAACAAGGTCGTTGTGGCCGAGGCCAGGGAAGACGTGCATGCGCTTCGGTTCCGAGGCGGACTCGAACAGGGTCCGGCCGTGGGAGAGCGGCACGATGTCGTCGCGCTCGCCGTGGAGGACCAGCAGCGGAGCATGCAGCTCGTGAATGCGGCGCAGGGTCGGGTAGGCGTCGGGGACGAGGGCCGTCGGGATGAACGGGTAGTGCAGGCGGCCGAGCTCGCGGACGCCTGTGAACGTGGAGAGCAGTACGAGACCCGCGGGCGGACGCTCGAGCGCGAGCTCGAGCGCGACGGCGCCGCCGAGCGACTCACCCAGGTAGAAGACCCGGGCGGGATCCACCCCGGGCTGCTCGAGCAGACCGGTTAGCGCGGCGCGGGCGTCGCGGTAGGTGCCCTCCTCGCTGGGCCTGCCGCTGCTACGGCCGTAGCCGCGATAGTCGAACAGCAGCACGTCGAACCCGGCGGCCGTCAACAGGGCCGCGTGCAGGACGCGGTCGCCGATGTTGCCGGCGTTGCCGTGGCACAGCAGCAGATGTCCGAGCAGCTCCGTTCGAGCGTCGACCCACCAGCCGTGCAGCCGCTCGCCGTCGTCGCACTCCAGCGCTAGGTCGCGGTAGTCCAGCCCCGCCCGCTGCGGCGTCTCGATGATCGCGCGGGAGGGGAAGTAGAGCAGCGAGTTGAGCAGCGGGCGGATCACCGAAGGCCCTGCTCCTCCGCTTGCCGCGCCTGGCGCGCCTCCCGCCGCGCCCGCCGCAGCGGTTCCGGCGTGCGCGCCCGCCGGATTGCGGCGAGCACCACCCATACCGCGGTATCGAGGTCGGTGCGCCAGCCGGGGTGGACGACGAGCGGCCGCACGCCGACGCGCGTGCGGAGCAGACGGGCGACCTCCGCCCCCTCGAGCAGGAGCGGGCTCATCGCCCCACGCTCGGGCCCCGGCTCCGCACCTCCGGCCAGCAGCGGCCGGTCGGTCACACCGACGCTCGCGCAATCGAGCACCGCGCCGAGGTGAAGGGCGAGCCCGGCACCGCGAGGATGATCGCGCCCAGTGGCGTTAACGGCCGCGGACCCGACGGGCGCCAGGGCGCGGGGCGCAAGCTCGCGAGCTCGCCCTGGAGGCAAATGAGCTCGAACGGCGTCTCAGGCCACACCGCAGGGAAGTATCCGGCTGCCCCGTCGGCGGCCGGGCTGCGGCCCTGCCGCCTCTGCAGCGAGTCGACTACCGCCCGTAGTAGCGGCTGAACGCGCGCTCGAGCAGCTTTGTCATCCGCTTGGAGTTCGGGAACCAGCCGATGTCCTTCTTGAGCCCGAAGCGGGTGACCATGATCGTGTGCGGCTCGGTGTACTTGAGGATCCCCTCGCGCCCGTTCCGGGCGCCGACCCCTGAGTCGCTCGAGCCGCCGTAGGGCGCCTCCCAGCCCACGACGTGGATGTAGCCGTCGTTGACCGCGGTGTTGCCCGCGCGGATGCGTCGCGCGATCGCCTCGCCCTTGGTCGTGTCCTTGGTGTAGACGGAAGACGAGAGGCCGTACCCCGAGTCGTTCGCCAGCCGGACCGCTTCGTCGGTGTCGCGGACCTTCATGACGGGCAGCGTGGGGCCGAAGGTCTCCTCGCGCATGCAGTCCATGTCGTGATCGACATCGACAAGGATGGTGGGCTCGTAGTAGCAGCCGGGCCCGGTTGCGCGCCGCCCGCCGGTGAGCACCTTTGCGCCCTTGGCGACCGCGTCCGCGACGTGGCGCTCCACGATCTCGATCTGCGGCGGAAAGGTCATGGCCCCCACGTCGGCCTCGCCCGCGGACGTGAAGCCGCGCTGGCGCAGCTTGTCCACGGCGCCGACGAGCTTGTCAACGAACGCGTCGTGGACCTCCTGCTCGACGTAGATGCGCTCGACCGACGTGCAGACCTGGCCGCTGTTCGCCAGACCCCAGGTCGCCGCGGCGTTGGCAGCGCGGTCGAGGTCGGCGTCGGCGCACACGATCATCGGGTCCTTGCCGCCCAGCTCGAGCGACACCGGGATCAGCCGCTCCGCCGCGCCCGCCGCCACCTTGCGTCCGGTCCGCGTCGACCCCGTGAACATGATCATGTCTACCTGATCGACGAGCGCGGCGCCGGTGTCACCGCGACCCGTCGCCACGAGCAGCACGTCCTCCGGCAAGCTGGTCTCGCGCACCAGGGCGTCGACCACCATCGCCGTCGTCAAAGGCGTAATTTCCGACGGCTTGATGACCACCGCGTTGCCTGCCATCAGCGCCGGGGCCGCGTCGCCGATCCCGACCGCGAGCGGGTAGTTCCAGGGCGCGATTACGCCGACCACGCCGAGCGGGCGCCGGCGCACGACGAACTTGCGGCCGAGCACCAGCGGACCACGCGCCGACACGCGCTCGTCGCGCAGGTAGCGCCCCGCCTTGCGCTCCCAGAACCGCAGCCCGTCGGCCAAGACGAACACCTCGGTCAGGAGGGCGTCCTCATAGGTCTTGCCGGTCTCGCGCATCGTCGACTCGACAATCGCGTGCCGGTTGGCGACCACCCAGCGACGCATGGCCCCCAGGACCTCGGCCCGCTCATCGACGGACCGCGCGCCCCAGGCCCCCTGAGCCGTACGGGCACGGCCTACAAGGGACGGGACCTCGGCAGTCATGTCCCGCACGTGACCGGCTACGCCTCCGGTGCCGGGGTTCTCCACGGCGATGTCCAAGCCCGGCTCGACGGCGGGCGCGGTGACGGTAGCGCTCATCCGTCCAGCGTCCCACCACGGCGTCCGCATGTCCACCCGGACGGCCGGGCGGCAGCGGCCGAGGCGAACGCCAGGCGGCGGCCGGGCATCCGCTAGCCCGGCCCCCCTCTCGCATCTCATTGCGCGGGCTGCTGCTTAGGGGAAGCGAGCTCTGATCGCTTTGTGATGGGCCCCCGGGTCCTTATGGCAGACGATAAGACCCTCCGGTCCTGCGCACCCCCAGGGTCGAGCCGCCTCGATGGCCGCCTCCAGACTGTTGTTGCGGTACTGGGTCTTCAGCACCCGGCGCGCCACGCGACACGGAACTCCGCCCTTAACCACCTCAACCCGGATCAGGGGATAGTCGCCAGGCGGCGCGACCCGGAAATGACCGCAGGACTTGCGTGCGGGCAGCGCCGTGAGATCCGCGCCTGGGGGGTCTGGCGTGACCGGCTCGGCCGGGGGCGCGGGCCCGAACCCAGGGCACTCAGCTCGGCGGCCGCGGCAGTAGAGGATTCCGGCGAAGGCTGTTCCCCCTGGCTTCATGCACTGCACCAACTCGTCCCCGTAGTCCTCGCAGGACCAGGGAGACGTGCTCCTGCCGTGGGGGTAGTAGTTCTTCAGTACGCGCCGCGCCTCGCGGCAGCGAACGACACCTATGGACACCTGGATCTCGACGCGGATTGCGCCAGGCCCCTTCCGGTAGTCGCCGCAGGCGTCGGGGCCGCCCGCTACGGCGACCGGGCCGCCTCCCGGGGGGTCCTGTCCGATGTCAGAGATGATCACTTCGGTCTCGGCGGTCGCGGTCTCATCGTCGTCGTCGCAGGCGACCGGCCCGAGCGCGCCGAAGGCAAGCAGCGAGAGCAGCAGCGCGAACCTCGTCGCCCAGTGCGCGAGCAGCCCTCTGACGGCCTCCACGTTGTCCTGCGACATCGTCCGCCAGTATCTGCCGCTCGCAGGGTCGCGTCCAGCATGGCCTTAAGCCCAACGGGAAGCGAGAGGGGGGCCGGGCCTACTCCCGCCCCCCGGCTCGACCTCTATGTGCTC
Source organism: uncultured Thermoleophilaceae bacterium (assembly GCA_963757815.1). GTDB lineage: Bacteria > Actinomycetota > Thermoleophilia > Solirubrobacterales > Thermoleophilaceae > JACVRW01. Next base: position 10,276 of record CAVWSN010000033.1, read on the forward strand.
CCACGCGGCGGAGAGGTAATCGATCCATTCCTGCCAACCACACGTCCGCGGAAGATGCCCCCGTCAGGAAGATCAGCGTCGCGTCCAGCGCCGTCGATTTCTGACATCAATGTGTCAGGACCGCTTCGAGGTTCGGCAGTACGCCAAGCTGACTCAGGATCACCGCCCCCGACGGATAGCAATCGAAGCGCTGAATCTTGCCGTCCACCAACTGAAACACATCGCAGCACGGGGCGTCCATCCTCTGGCCCGTAGCGGGGATCGTTCCGAATGGGTATTCCAGCGGTCCCTCATGCGTTCCCTGGAGGGCCAGTTGCACGACGACTATGTCGTCACCACTCAGGTAGAGGTTGTACAGCTCCCGATGCATGTCGGGAAACGCAGCTGCGTAGACCTTCCCCGGTGTGGGGAGCTCCTCAGGGCCGCGATAGGTAACTCCAAGTGACTCGTCGGTAAATGTTCCGTCCTCCGTGAAGCAAGCCACAAATCCTGGATAGTCCTTGACTTCCGCGAGTTCGTAGACCTTGCGGACGATTTGTTCATTGTCCATGGTGGCGTCAGCCTCCTTCTCTCTTGATCTGAGTCGGCGGTTGAGGTCTGTCCTCGACGACACGGTCGAGGCGGATCGGGAGCGTCCGCTGACGGGTCCCGGTCGCGTGCCAGACGGCGTTGGCGATCGCGGCCGCGGTGCCGACGGTGCCGATCTCACCGACTCCCTTGATGCCCGAGGGGTCGCCGGGTTCGTAGTCGGGCACGAAGTCGGCTTCGACATCAGGGACGTCGGCGTGCGCGGCGATGTGATAGCCGGCGAGATCCGCGTTGATGTGCCTGCCGGAGACCGGATCGCGGACGCCCTCCTCGTGCAATGCCGTGGAGAGCCCCATGATCATGCCTCCGATGGCCTGGCTCCGCGCGGTGAGCGGGTTGATCACCCGGCCGATGCCGAACATCCCGAGCAACTGTCGTACGCGCACCTCGCCGGTCGCCGGGTCGACGGCGACCTCCGCGAAGATCGCGCTGTAGGCATGCCGTTCCATGGGCGGCAGGTTGAAGACGAGGTCGGTGGTGTCGGCTGTGGCGGTCACCGGTCGCCGCGCGCCGTCGAGCTCCCCGCGGAGCTTCGCCGCCGCCTCGGTGATCGCCCAGGACCATGAGGCGGTACCCCTGGATCCGCTGGCAGCCCACGCCGGACCGAAGTCGCTGTCGGCGATCCTGATGCGGATCCTCTCGGTGCCGACCCCCAGCGCGTCAGCGGCGACTGCGGTCAGGGCGGTGCGTGCGCCTGTTCCGATGTCGCAAGCGCCGATGGTGACTGTGAAGGTCCCATCCGCCTCGGCCGTGATCGAGGCCGACGACGGAAGGGCCCCGGTGCTGAAGTTCGTGGCGGCCAACCCGGTGCCAAGCAGCAGATGCCCCTCACGTCGGAGCCGCGGGCGGTGATCGCGCGTGGCCCAACCAAATCTGCGTGCGCCCTCACGAAGGCACGCTTCGAGGTTCCGACTACTGAATGGCAGACCGGACACAGGTCCGACCGAGGGCTTCGTTCCGCAGCCGGAGCTCCAGCGGGTTCATGCCCAGCCGCTCCGCCAACTCGTCGATCGCAGACTCGAGCGCAAACGAGCCGGGCGTCATGCCGGGTCCACGGACCGAGAACGTCGGCAGGACATCGAGTGGCACTGCGCTGAGCCCGGTACGGATCGCCGCCGCCGCATACAGCGACTTGGTGATCTCGGTGCAGTTCTCGACGTACTCCGCGAGCGGCGACAAGGAGAACGCCGCCTCGTGGTGGATCGCCCGCAGGCGGCCATCCGCATCGGCCCCGAGCCGGACCCGTTGGTCGGTCGCCGGTCGTGGCGGGGTCATGAGGAAGACCTGGTTCCGGGTCAGCGTGACTCGGACGGGTCTGCCGAACCGCATGGCGCCCATGGCGGCCAGGATCAGCTGCGGGCCGCACAGGCCCTTCGACCCGAAACCGCCGCCGACATGCTCGGCGCGGATTCGCACCTGCTCGGGGGTCAGGGAGAACAGGGTGGCGAGGACGGCAGCGACGGTGAAGGGCCCCTGGTTCGAGTCGATGGCCTGCAGACGCTCGCCGTCCCACCAAGCCGTTGCGGAGTGCAGTTCCATGGCGCCGCAGTGCTCTTCCGGCGTGCGGTACCGCTCGTCGACCACGACGGTGGACGCGGCGAGCTCGGCGTCGACGTCACCGACGTCCGCGTTCTCACCGAAGACGGTCATCGCCGGGCGGGCCGCAGGGTGGTCGGCAGAGAACTCGGTGTCGTGAGGCTGCTCGTCGTACGTGACCTCGACGGCTTCGGCTGCCGCCTGTGCCTGCTCCGGTGTCTCGGCCACGACGAGGACGAGAGGCCAGCCGGCGTGGGGAACGGCATCGTCCTGCAGCAGCAGGATCCCGCCGTCCGGGCCGAAGAAGTGGCCCGCCTGTGGGTTGAGACGCGGCGCGCTGCTGTGGTCGATGACGCCCAGGACGCCGGGACTGCCCTCTGCGGCCGAGGTGTCGATGTCGCGGATCCGGCCGCGGGACACCGTGGCCACCACGACACTGCCGAAGGCCAGGTTCTGCATCGGCACGTCGGCGGCGTAGCGCGCGTTGCCGGTGACCTTGGCCCGTCCCTCGATCCGGGGCCGTGCAGTCCCGACCGCACCCGGGGCGCGGTAGGGCGGCGTGGGCGATCGTGGTCATGCCTGGCGCTCCTTCCGGCGAGCTCGGTGAGGACGGAGACGATGAGATTGCGCGCCAGGGTCACCTTGTACTGGTTGTCGCGCAGCGGTTCCGCCGGCGGCGAGCTCAGCATCGGCGGCAGCCCGGAAGCTGTCGGCGGTCGCGTGAGCGCCCTGCAGGACCTCCTCGGCGACCCGAGCGCGCCAAGGCCGCGACGCGACACCACCGAGGGCGATCCGCGCGCCCCGAACCGATCCACCGGAGACGTCCAGGTCCGCCGCGACCGACACGGTGGCGAAGGCGTAGGACGCACGCTCGCGGACCTTTCGGTACCGCGACCGCGGCGACACCGCTGACGCCGGGAGGCTGACCGCGGTGATCAGCGCGCCGGCGGGCAACGCCGTCTCCCGCTCCGGCGAATCACCGACGGCCGGGTAGAACTCCGACAGCGGGATCTCACCGGAACCGTCGAGCGTCTCGTAGTGCACGACCGCGTCGAACGCGGCCAACGCGACCGCCATGTCCGACGGATTGGTGGCCACGCAGTGACGCGACCAACCCAGGATGGCGTGGTTGTGGTGCTCCCCGGTGATCGCGGGACACCCGCTGCCGGGGTCGCGCTTGTTGCACGGCTCCGAGGGGTCGGCGAAGTACGCGCACCGGGTCCGCTGCAGCAGGTTGCCGCCCACCGTGGCCATGTTTCGCAGCTGTCCCGACGCGCCGGCGAGTACCGCTTGGCTCAACGCCGGATACCGGCGCCGCACCTGGGGATGGGCCGCGGCGTCGCTGTTGGTCGTCGTCGCACCGATGACCAGCCCGCCCTCCGGCGCCTCGTGGACACCGTCGAGCGGCAGCGACCGCACGTCGACCAGTCGTGTGGGCGCCTCGACGCCGCCCTTCATCAGGTCGACGAGGTTCGTGCCACCACCCAGATACCGCGCGCCGCCGTTCTCGGCGACCACGGTCAGGGCATCACGGACCTGGGTCGCGCGCTCGTAGGCGAACGCCTTCACTCCGCCACCTCGCCTCGCGCGGCGGTCTCGAGCACCGCGCGCACAATCGACGGGTACGCACCGCAGCGGCACAGGTTGCCGCTCATCCGCTCACGCACCTCGGCCGCATCCAACTCCGGGCGGGGACCGTCAGGCGAGACATCGACGGTGACGGCACTGGGCCAGCCCGCCGCATGCTCAGCCAGCATCCCGACCGCCGAGCAAATCTGCCCCGGCGTGCAGTAGCCACATTGGAAGCCGTCGAGCCGCACGAACGCCTGCTGGAGCGGGCGGAGCTCGCCGGCGTCGGCGAGACCTTCGATAGTGGTGATCTCTGCGCCGCCGGCGGCGACCGCAAGCGTCAGGCAGGACACGACACGTCGGCCGTCGAGGAGCACGGTGCACGCGCCGCACTGCCCGTGGTCACAGCCCTTCTTGGGCCCGGTGTGGCCGATCCCATCTCGTAACGCATCGAGCAGCGTCGTGCGGTTGTCGACGCTCAGCGAGTGCGCCACGCCGTTGACGTGCAGCGAGATCGCACTATGGGTGTCGCCGCCGATCGTCATCTTCCTGGACGCTCTCGGCGGATCTGATGAGGCGTCCTCATCATGTTCAGGCGATTCGCACGTGCCGTAGACCCGCAGCTCGACCAGTTCGAGGCCGAGTGCCTCGAGGCTGCTCAGCACGCCGAAGAGCTCGGCTTGGTCCTCGACGACTCCGGTCAGCAAAGTGTCGCGGCCGCGCCGGCGGCACGTCAGCGCGGGAAAGGCCTGGAGGACGGTGAGGCCGAGGAGACCACGGACGTGGATCTCACAGCGCCGTGACGCGGTCACCGGCGCAAGATCGTCCCGCAATGGATGAGCGATCGTCATCAGATCCTGGTGATTCGCAATGAGAAGATGTCGCCTGCGTGGCATACCGCGGCACAGCCGTCGGGACTGCCGGCTCTGACAACCGGCACCCGCTCGTCGCACGCCCAGCGCTGCTCGAGACGCTCGCGGCGGGCGCGCGCGTCACGCTGTTGTCCGCTCCGGCGGGCAGCGGCAAGACGTCTCTGCTGCGATCCTGGTCGGCCGAACCGGACGTCGAGGAGCGCGTCGCGTGGGTGACCGTCGGGCGGCGAGAGCGCGACCCGCAGCGGTTCTGGCTCGCCCTACTCGACGCGCTGCGCGCCACCCGCGCGGGATCGCGCGTCGTCGGAGCACTCACCCCGGGGCGTGAGTTCGACGAGGAAAACCTCGTCGAGCGCCTGCTGGAGGACCTCAGCGCCCTCGACGAGCCGCTGTGGCTGATCGTCGACGACCTCCACGAGCTGGTCGATCCTAAGAGCCTCGACCAGCTCGAGACGCTCGTGACCGAGGCGCCGCCCGAGCTGCGATTCGTGCTGGCCGCGCGGCACAATCCGCGCCTGGGCCTTCACCGGCTGCGCCTGGAAGGTCAGCTCGGGGAGCTGCGCGCGGCCGACCTGCGCTTCACGGCCGAGGAGGCGCGTCAGCTCTTCGAGACCGCAGGCGTGCAGGTCTCCAGCGGGACACTCGAGCAGCTCGTGGCGAGGACTGAGGGTTGGGCAGCGGGCCTCAGGCTGGCAGCGCTGTCGCTCGCCGGCCACCCCGATCCCGAACGCTTTGCCGCGGACTTCTCGGGCAGTGAGCGCACGGTTGCCGAGTACCTGCTCGCGGAGGTCCTCGACAGCCAACCTGCGGAAGTGCGAAGACTGTTGCTGCGCACTTCGATCCTGGAGCAAGTCACCGGGGCGTTGGCCGACCGGCTGACCGGCGACACCGGCGGCGCGCGCATCCTCGACGAGCTCGAGCAGACCGGCGCATTCGTGACGGCGATCGACCCGCAGCGCACGACCTTCCGCTACCACCAGCTCTTCGGCGATCTGCTGGCGCTCGAACTGCGCCGCACGGCGCCCGATGAGCTGCCGGCCCTGCACGCCGCTGCGGCTGAGTGGTTCGCCGAGTACGGCTTCGTCGTCGAGGCGATCCGTCACGCGCAGGCGGCGCGGCGGTGGGGCCTCGCCGCGCGCCTGCTGTCGGACCACTGGCTCGGCCTGTACCTCGACGGCCAGCGCGCCGATCGCCACGAGCTGTTGGGGGCGTTCCCGCCGGAGGTTGTCGCACGTGACGCGGAACTCGCCGCCGTCGCGGTCGCCGACGAGTTGACCAGTGGCTCGCTGGACGAGGCCGCGCGTTACCTCGCCATCGCGACGCGCGAGCTGTCCTCAGTGCCCGACGAGCGTCGCAGGCGGCTGGAGGTGACGCTCGCGACGCTGCGCCTGTTGGTGGCCCGGGCCCGCAATGACGCTGAAGCAGTGACGACAGAGGCAACGCGGCTGCTGGCGCCGAGCGAAGGGCCGGTGGACGTACAGGCTGGTCTCGGCGAGGACCTGCGGGCACTGGTGCTGCTCAGTCTCGGGACGGCAGCACTCTGGACGGGCCATTCGGCCGACGCCGAGCGCCACCTCGAGGAGGCTCTGGCACTTTCGCGCCGCATCGGACGGCCACTGCTCGAGCTGGGCTCGCTTTCGCACCTGGCGCTCGCTGCAGGGACGCGGTCGCCCGCGCAGGCCGAGCAGCGCAGCCAGGAGACGATCATGCTCGCCGAGGCGCACGGATGGCGCGACGACCCGCTCGTCGCCATCGCCTACGCGGTACGTGGGGTCGCGCGCCTATGGCGCGGCCGGCTCGACGAGGCCGAGGAGTGGATCGCCCTCGCCGAGCGCGGGACCCGTGCCGAGCGCTACCCCGCGGCCGCCGTCATGCTGCTGGCAGCGCGCGGGCGGCTCGAGCTCGTCCGTGGCCGCTACGACGCATCCATCGCCGCGTTCCGCGCAGCTGAACGGGCCGGCGAGATGCTCGCGAGCCCGCACACGGTCGACTCGAGGTTGCGAGGGCACCTTCTGATTGCGTTGTTACGCGCGGGCGATATCACCGCAGTCGAGCGGACGCTCGCCGAACTCGACGAAGCCGGTCGCGACGCTGCAGAGATACGGTTCGTGACCGCCGCTCGTGCGCTCGACGAGGGTCGACCGGAGGACGCGGTCGCCGCGCTCGCCCCGATCGTCGATCCGAGCGCGCTCGCGGTCGTCGGGGAGCGCTGGATGATCCAGGCGCTGCTGCTCGAGGCAACCGCACGCAACGCGCTCGGCGACGCGGGCGCGGTCCGGCGCGCGCTCGAGCTGGCACTGGACCTCGCGGAGGCCGAGGGGATGCTGCTGCCGTTCCTGATCTTCCCGACCCCAGAGCTCGCTCGAGCGACACGCCAGGTCGCGCACGGCCCATCCTGCGCTGCTCGCGGACGTGCGCGCGCTGCTCGCGGGACGCCAACCCGGTCGACCCGCGGCGGACGTCCCGCCGTTGACGGACCCGCTCAGCGGCGCAGAGCTGCGCGTCCTGCGGTATCTCCCGACGAACCTTCGGGCTCCCGAGATCGCCGGCGAGCTGTTCGTCTCGGTGACCACCGTGCGGACGCACACGCGCCACATCTACACAAAGCTCGGCGTCCACCAGCGAGCGGAAGCCGTCGAGCGTGCGCGAGATCTTGGACTGCTTGCGCCGTCCTCGGCCGCGCGCTGAGCTTCGCGTGGAAGGAGCGACAGATCACCACGCGGCTTCGGCGAGGGGCGCATGACCGGCCTTCACGCCGCCTACCGGGAGCGCGGCGCCGATCTCCCATTCGGCGATCCCGGCCGCGACCACGGCGCCCGTATGGAGGGCTACTACTGGCGCATCGTGGCCGGGGAGACGGTGCTCGTCGTGCTCTGCGGCGTGGGTCGGGGAGCCGACGGGCGCTGGGGACTCGTCGCCCTGGCCTGCCACCCGGGCACGCATGTGCGCTATGCGACGGCGGCGCCCGCGGCGATGTCGCCCACAGGGTTCGGGGTGCGGGCCGGAGAGGTCCTCGACGGGTCTTTGGAGCGACTTCGGCTGCGGCTCGGCGATGAGGACTGGCTCGAGCTCCGGCTGAGCGTCCGTTTGACCTGGCCGCGCGGCGCCTTCGGCGCGCTCGGGGCCGCCCACGTCATTCCCGGGCTCGCTCAGTACTGGCATCCCGTCCTGCTCGACGGGGCGGCGTCCGGCGAGGGCTGCGTGGCCGGCCGGCCGCTTCGGCTCGACGAGGCGACGGTCTACGCGGAGAAGAATTGGGGGCCCGGCTTTGCCGGCCGCTGGTGGTGGGGCCAGGCGAGCGCGTTCCCGGAGGAGGGCCTCGGCGTGGCGTTCGCGGGCGGCGCGCTCCCACGTCTCGGCGCGACCCCCTCCGCCGTCGTGCTGTGGCGCGGCGGCCAGGTTCACCGCTTCGCCCCGCCGCTCGCCCGCTCACGGGTGGCGCTGGGCGAACGCCGCTGGCGGGTGCGAACCACTTCTCCCCGGTACCGCCTCGAGATCGATGGGCAGGCGACGAGCTCCGGCCACGTCCTGCCGGTGCCCGAACCCGGCGAGCCCCACGTCGAGATGCGCAGCGAGCAGGTGCTGGCGGGACGGCTGGCGCTTCGGCTGAGCCGCGGAGGGCGAACGCTCATCGACTCGGTCTCGCCGCTGGCCGGTCTCGAGCAGGGCCGTCCTGCGAGCGGGGCGCGGCGTTCTCCGCCCGCTGCACCGCGGCCTTGAGTGCCTCGGTGCCCACGAGGCCCTCGAATCGCCCGACGAGCGCCCACAGGACGCGCAACCTTCGGTCGGCGCGCGAGTCGACCGGCTGCACGCGTGCCTCGGATACCAGCTCGAGCACGTCGCCCTCGCCTCGCTCGACCCAGTGCGCGAACAGCACTCGTGCCGTGCCGGCCCTGTCCCAGTCGCGGAACGCCTCCGGACCGGCGAGTTCCGGATAGTCGCGAGCCAGCGTCCAGATGCGCCCGCACATTCCCGAGATCAGCAACCCCTCAGCCTCCTCGAGGACAATGAACGGGTACGTGCGAAAAAGCTCGTCGAAAGACTGGTCTGGGCTCGTACCAGGTATGCGCCAGCGGATCAGCCTGCGGAGCAACGGCGTGTCGGACAGACTCAGCGTGAGCGCCGCACTCCATAGCCGCGTGGGGTCGACGAGGCTGGCGCGCCGGTGGTGTGTGCGGATCGCCGGCTCTGGTAACCAGCGGTCGAGTCGCTCGAGAGTCATATATATCCAGTACGGATACCAGCGGACAAAGGCCGGCACATCCGCCTGATCCAACACAAGAAGGAAGCGCTCTGGTTCTACCGGTTCGTTTCGCCGTTGTATGACCGGTGGCTGAATCCGCTGTTCTGGACGCCCCCGATGCGGGCCCGCGCCCTCTCCGTTGCGCAGCTCGAACAGCCCGGGCTCGACACGGTCGACGTGGGCGCCGGCACCGGGTTCGCCACCGAGGGCGTCATCGAGCATGTGGACGCCGCGCGCGTGACGATGCTCGACCAGAGCCCCGACCAGCTGCGGCGCGCGCAGGCGAAGCCGGCGCTCGCGGCCTGCCGCAAGCTGCTCGGCGACGCCGAGGACCTTCCCTTCCCGGACGACGCCTTCGACCGATACGTCTCCTGCGGCAGCATCGAGTACTGGCCCGACCCCGAGCGGGCGATCCGCGAGGCGCACCGCGTTCTCCGCCCGGGCGGCGTGGCGATGGTGGCGGGCCCGCTGCCTCCTTCGGGACGCGCGGCTCGCTGGCTCGCAGACGCCTGGATGCTGTTTCCCAACCGGGCCGACTACGTCCGTTGGTTCGAGGCGGCGGGCTTCGACGAAGTCCGAGTCCTGACGATGGACGCGCCGTGGGCCACCTCAGGGGGTGACGGCGCGTACGCCGTGGCGGTCGCCGGCCGGGCCACTCGGAGCGGCGCTCCGGCGCCCTGCTCGGGCGAAACCGTAGCTGAGCGCGCCGACGAGCCTTGGACGGTGCGGCGGCTTCTCCGCTTCGGCGCCGGATCGCTCGCGGGCGCCCTATTCATCCCCGTCGGGATCTTCATGAACCTGCGCGCGCGGCGGGCGCCGGAGCGGTCTCGGTGAAGGGCGACGGGCTTGCGGTCGCCGTCGCGGGGCGGGCGTCGCCAGTCGCGGCCGCGCGCACCCTGTGGCGCTTCTCGCGGCCGCACACACTGATCGCCACGACGACGAGCATCCTCGGCATCTACGTGATCGCCGCGGAGACGCTCCCGGGCGTTGTGGTCGGGGACGGTCTCGGTGACCTCGGGCTCACGCTGCTGGCCGGCGCGCTCGTGAACCTCTACATCGTCGGCATCAACCAGTGCGAGGACGTTGAGATCGACCGGGTCAACAAGCCCGGCCTGCCGATCCCGGCGGGGCTGCTGAGCGTCCGGGCCGCATGGTGGCTCGTGGGCGTGTCCGGGCTCCTCGCGCTGGCCATGGCCCTGACGCAGGGCTGGGTCGAGACCGTCGCGGTGGGAACCGCGCTGGCGATCGGGACGGCCTACTCATCGCCGCCCCTCAGGCTCAAGCGCTTTCCCGCGCTCGCCGCGGCAAGCATCTCGCTCGTCCGCGCGGCCGTCGTCAACGTCGGGGTGTACCTCCACTTCGCCTCCACGCTCGGAGGCCGTCCAGGTCTGAGCGAGCTTCCCGGGCCAATCGTCGCCCTGACCCTGTTCGTGCTGCCCTTCTCCTTCGCCATCGCGGTCCTGAAGGACATTCCCGACGTCGAGGGGGACCGCCGGCACCGTATCGGGACGTTCACCGTCCGCCTCGGACCCCGCGCCGCGTTCCTGATGGGAATGACCCCGCTGGTGGGCGCCTACCTCGCGATGATCGTCGCGGCGCCGCTGCTCTTGAACGACGCGTCGCCCGCCGTCCTCGTCGTAGGTCACCTTGCGTGCCTCGCCGTGCTGCTGTGGCTCGCGCTGCGCGTCGATCTGACCGACCGCGTCGCCTTCACGCGCTTCTACATGCGGGTCTGGACGCTCTTTTTCGCGGAGTACCTGCTGATGCCGCTGGCGGTGGCTGTGGGTTAGCGCGGGTCCGTCGCGTTCTTGCGCGTGTCCTCGTCGGGCGGAGCGGAGCGGTCCGGGCCCTTCATGCCCGGCTCCTTGAGCGCGTCGACGGCGGCCTTGGCCTTGTCCGACATCGACCCTCCGCGCGCATGGATGTCCTTCAGCTCCTGAAGGTCTCCCTTGGCGGCCTCGGTGCCGCCGCGCTTGTTGAACATCTCCCTGGCCTTGTTGGCAAGGCTGCTGAAGCCGGCCATTTTGATTACCTCCGTCGGGGGCTACGGCAAGAAATGCACGGTAGCGATCGACGACTTGGGGTGCATTGACTCGGAGCCACGTGCTGCAGGAGTCCAGCGAGGGCGGGATTCCCGACCGTCGTCCGTGCCGATTCGCCGGCTGGCTCCGGCGCTGCTGCTCAGAAGTCGATTGCGATAGGACTCGAGGCTCAGCTAAATCGGACGGCTACTGCTCGGCCGTCTAATCGAGCGAGCGGGAGACGAGGGTTGCCGGATCGCGCCGGCGGAATCCATGAGCGGCCGTGCCACCGAGACGGACCTGGTCACCGGGGCGTTCAGCTACTCCGGCTCGCGTATCGCCGAACTGCTGATCGATTCCGGACGAGAGGTGAGGACCCTTACACATCATCCGAATCGCGAGCATCCCATCCGAGCACGAGTCGAAGCCCTGCCTTATCGGTTCGAGGACCCAGTCGCGCTGGCGCGCAGTCTCGAAGGGATCACCACCCTCTACAACACGTACTGGGTCCGATTCGAGCGAGGCCGGACGACCTTCGCAAACGCAGTCGCCAACTCGCGAGCGCTGTTCGAGGCAGCTCGACGTGCCGACGTCGCACGCATCGTTCACGTGAGCATCGCGAATCCATCGATCGATTCGCCGCTGCCCTACTACCGCGGCAAAGCACTCGTCGAGCAGGCTCTGGCTGCTGCCGGCGTCCCTTACGTGATCGTCAGGCCGACGTTCTTGTTCGGCGGTGGGCGGGACATCCTGGCTAACAACATCGCCTGGATCCTGCGGCGCATGCCGCTCTTCGTCGTGCCGGGCGACGGGCGCTACCTGGTGCAGCCGATCCACGTCGACGACCTTGCGCGCATCTGCCTACAAGCCGCGCACGGTCGCAGCGGCGTGATCATGGACGCGGCCGGGCCCGACACGATGTCGTTCGAGCAACTCGTTCGAGCCATTCGGGACGCTGTTGGTCGACGCACGCCGATCCTGCACGCACCGCCGGCCGCGATGGCCGCGCTCGCGCGCGCACTCGGCCTTGTCGTACGCGACGTCGTCCTCACCGCCGACGAGATTCGCGGCCTGACCGCCGGGCTGCTGATCTCGCATCAGCCCGCGCTCGGACACATCTCCTTCATCGAATGGCTGAACGAGCATGGGCCAGCCCTCGGCCGTGCGTACGCAAACGAGCTGGGTCGTCACTATCGGATGCCCAAGTCATCTGCTCACGTGTGAGATGGACAGCTCGCGGGAGGAGGGCGGTCGCGGGAGTGCGACCGCCCTTCCGAGTTGCTTGTGGGGCTCTGGCTAGGTGACGATTGTTAGGCGACAGCCTCGTCGACGCCAGCTGCGCTTGGACGGCAAGCCCACGGGAGCGGCTGAACAGGGGGCCGGCGCGCTACGGCAAGGCGGGGTCGCGGGGTTTGCGGAGTGTCCGGGCCTGCCCATCGAGCTCTCTCTGTTGCTCGGCCCGCATGGGAGGGGCTTGCGTGTTTGCCATGTCGGCGTGCGCCCGGCTGTCGCGGCTGCGGATCAGGATCAGCGTCGCCACGAAGCCCAGGGCGGCGATCATCGCGCCGCCGAGGAAGGCAGTCTGGAAGCCGTCGGTGAGCGCTCCCGGCAGGTTCGACGCCCCGCTGGCCAGCACGTGATCGGTTCTCGAGGTGGCGATCGTCGAGAGCACGGCCAGGCCAAGCGCTCCTCCGATCTGCTGCGAGGTGTTGATGAGGCCGCTCGCCAGGCCCTGTTCTTGCTCCTCGACTCCGGAGACGGCCGCGATGGTGGACGTTACGAACGCGAATCCGAGACCGATCGCCGCGAGCAGGGACGGGCCGAGGATGTCGCTGACGAAACCGCCGCCTACCGAGACGCGGCTGAACCAGAAGAGCCCGAGCGACACGAGCAACATGCCGACCGCCAGGATGGGCTTGAACCCGAACCGGGTGACGAGCTGACCGCCCAGACCCGCCGCGACGATGATCGTCACGGCCAGCGGCAGGTAGGAGAGGCCGGCATGGATGGGGCTGTAGCCGAGCACCTGCTGCATGTACAGGGAGAGGAAGAAGAACATCGAGAACAGCGAGGCGCCCAGCAGGAGCCCGACCACGTTGGCGCCGGTCAGCGTTCTGAGACGGAAGATCCGGAAGGGGACCAGCGGCGCCTTCGAGCGCAGCTCGATGACGACGAAGGCAGCCACCAGCGCCACAGACAGCGTGAGCAGGCCGACGATCTTGGTGGAGCCCCAGCCCGCGCTGTTGGCGTCGAGCAGCGCGTACGCCAGAAGTGAGAGACCCGCCGTGATACTCAGGGCGCCGGCCGCGTCGAAGTGGCGCGTCGCGGACTCCGAGCGGCTCTCCGGAATCAAGCCCGGCGTCAGCGCCAGGGCGATCAGCGAGACGGGGACGTTCACCCACAGCACCCATTCCCAGCCCAGTCCTTCGGTGAGGATGCCCCCGAGGAGCACGCCGACCGCGCCCGCCGAGCCCGCGACGGCGCCCCACGCACCGAGGGCCTTGTTCCGCTCCGCCCCGTCGCGGAACAGCGTGGTGACGATCGACAGCGCCGAGGGCGAGATGATGGCGGCGCCCAGCCCCTGTGCCGCGCGGGCGGCGATCAGCTGGCTCTGGTTGTCGGCGAATCCCGCGAGGAGCGACGCGACGGCCACCACCAGCAGGCCGGCCATAAAGACGCGGCGTCGACCGAGCAGGTCCGCAGCCCGGCCGCCGAGCAGCAGGAAGCCGCCGAACGCGATCACGTAGGCGTTGACAACCCAGGGAAGGTTCGCCTCGGAGAAGTGGAGCCCCGTGCCGATGCTGGGCAGCGCGACGTTGACGATCGACGCGTCGAGGACGACCACGAACTGCGCCGCGCAGAGCAGGGCCAACGCGGTCCAGCGTCGGGTCAGATATTCCTGTGACACGGGGCGCTCCTAACTGAGGCGCTACGGCTTCTGGGGCGGGAGAGGCCACGCTACGAGCGGCGAATGAGCCGCAGATGAGCGCGAGCAGCGACAACAGGGCGAGAGAGACCGGCGCCCGTCAGACCCTCAGCACACGCGGCAGCACGCGTAGGCTACGTCCCCTGAGTCGCTCTGAATGGCTTGACGCGTCGGACCTTCGCGTCGGACTCGGGTGCATGCGCATGTCGACCGACGCGAGCCGCGACGAGCAGCTTGCTCTCGAGACGATCGCAGCCGCCGCCGAAGCGGGTGTGACCGTGTTCGACACCGCACACGCGTACGGGCACGGCGAGTCCCCGCTCGGTCAAAACGAGCGGCTGCTCGCCCGCGCGCTTCGGGGCTGCGGCGCGGAGGGGAACGCGCGCGTCGTGACGAAGGGAGGAATGACGCGCGCGCATGGCGGGTGGGTGCCGGACGGGCGCGCGAAAGCGATTGTCCACGACTGCGAGGCGAGCCTCGCTGCGCTGGATGGCCTGCCGATCGACCTCTACTTGATCCATGCTCCCGACCCCCGGACGCCGTGGCGAACCTCGGTGCGCGCGCTCACCCGACTGGTGGACGAGGGCATCGTCGAGCGGGTCGGGGTGTCGAACGTGAACCGCGGTCAGCTGGACGAGGCGCTCGAGCTCGCCCCGATCTCGGCGGTCCAAGTCGCGCTCAGTGTGTTCGACGATCGCGCGCTCCGCGGGGGAGTCGTCGAGAGGTGTGCCGAGTCTGGAGTCACGCTGATCGCGCACTCTCCGCTCGGCGGCCCTCGCCGTGCGAGGGGTCTCGGTCGCCAAAAGGCATTGGTCGATGTCGCCGACGCACGGGGCGTAACCCCTGCCGAGGTCGCGCTCGCATGGCTGCTCGAACTGTCCCCGGGCGTGGTCGCGATCCCAGGCGCGCGTCGCCCCGAGACCGCGCGGTCCGCGGCCAGCGCTGCGACCCTGGCCCTCGACCACGGTGGGCGAAGCGCCCTCGCGCTCGCGTTCGGCGGGCCTCGTCGGGCGCCCATCGAGCCGCCGCGTCCACCGGACGACGCGGAGGTCGTCCTCGTCATGGGCATCCCGGGAGCCGGGAAGAGTCGCGTCGCGGAGGACTACGTTGCGCGTGGCTACGTTCGTCTTAACCGCGACGAGTCCGGAGGATCGTTACGGGAACTCGCAGACGCCCTCGAGGAGGAGCTTGTCTCGGGCGCTCGGCGCGTCGTGCTTGACAACACGTACCTGACGCGTGCCGCCCGAAGCTATGTGATCGATGCCGCAAGTCGACATGGGCTCCCGGTCCGGTGCATGTGGCTCGACACGCCGCTGGCGCAGGCACAGGTCAACCTCGTCGAACGACTGCTCGACCAGCTCGGCTCGCTCCCGACCCCAGAGGAGCTGCGAACCCTCGCTCGGCGCGGGGACGGCGTGCTCGCGCCGACCTCCCAGATGCGGGCGCTCCGCGAGCTCGAGCCACCATCGACCGACGAGGGGTGGGCCGGTCTCGAGCAGGTGCCCTTCGCGCGGAGGCGCCCGTCTCATGCGGCGGGAGTCGGCGTGTTCGTCGCGGCCGGCGCCCTGAAGCGGCCCGGCTGGAAGGACGCACTCGACCAGGGAGACCGAGGCGCGCCGCACCTGGTGTTCGACTGGCAGCCCGGAGGCAGTGTGGACGCGCTCGCCCCCGCGGTCGCAGGCCTCGCGGCCGAAGTCTCCGGTCGCGTGGAGAGCGCGCTATGTCCACATGCCGCGGGGCCGCCGAGCTGCTGGTGTCGACCGCCGCTGCCCGGGTTGCCCCTGGCGTTCGCGCGAGCGCACCAGGTCGATCCGTCGCGCTCGATCCTGATCGGAGCCGGGCCGGCACATCGCACGCTTGCCGCGACGCTTGGCGCCCGATACGTCAACGTCTGAGTATTCGCCTGCCGCCTCGATCGCGGCTGCCGCGTCCACGCTCGCGGTCACGGCCAGAAGCCGTCCAGCTTCTCGAGCGGCGCGTCGGCAAGCCTGGTCGAGAAGATGAGCAGCTCGGCGTCGGCGCCGGTGTCGTTGTGCACCGAGTAGAACTCCTCGCCGGTCATCCGCACCGCGGTCTGCGGACCGGCCTCGAACACGTCGTCCCCGACCTTGAACGTGACCGTCCCGGAGATCACAAAGTAGACCTCCTCCTGGCCGGGGTGGCGGTGGCCGTAGCTGCCGCGGCCGCCGGTGTCGGGCGGCATTCGCCGCCAGCTGAACGCGACCTGTTCGGCGCCGAGCGCCTCCGCGTACCAGCGCTGTTCGCCGAAGCCCGGGTAGCCGGCCATGAAGTCGAGCGCCTGCTCGCGGCCCGCGATCGAGTAGCCGGGGACTGCTTTGGTCTCCATCTCGTCAGCCGGTAGCCGTCTCGAGGATTCGGGCCGGGACGGCTGCCGTCAGCGTTGCTGGCCCCGTACCAGTCGACGACAATGGCCGGCTCGTCGCCCACGACCCAGGCGTCGTGGCCGCTCGGCAGCGAGGTGATGTCGCCAGGGCCGGCGACCATCTCGGTCCCGTCGTCCATCCGGATCGCGAGCCGGCCGCTGACGTGGTACTGGAAGTGCGGCGCCTCACAGCTGTCCGTCTCCGCGATCGGCTTAACGTCGTTCGACCAGCGCCAGCCCGGCTGGAAGACGAGCCGGCCCACCTCGCCGCCGCCGATCTCGAGGATCTCGGCGTGGCCGTTGGGGAACTCGCGCGTCTCGTCCGGCGCCTCGAAGCTCTTGTGCTCGGTCTCGTGCCTGTTGGCCATAGAGGTCTCCTCCTCGTGGCGGTGCCAGCAAGTCCGGATCAGATTCTGATCTACTAGTAGGTAAGCTGTCAAGGGTCCCAATGGCCGGAGAGGATGTTCCGATGGCGCCCAAACGACGGCGCGGCAACACCGACACTGCCACCCGGATACTCGACGTCGCCGAGCGACTCGTGCAGAGCCGCGGCTTCAACGGATTCAGCTACGCCGACGTGGCCACGGAGCTCGGCATCACCAAGGCGAGCCTCCACTATCACTTTCCCGGCAAGGGCGAGCTGGGCCAGGCTCTCGTCGAGCGCTATTCCGCCCACTTCGCCGCGGCACTCGAGGAGATCGATACAGGCGGCGGCGACGCTCCCGCCAAGCTCGACGCCTACGCCCGCATATACGCCGATGTCCTGCGCCAGAAGCGCATGTGCCTCTGCGGCATGCTGGCGGCCGACTACGACACCCTGCCCAGGCCGATGCGCGAGGCGGTGATCCGCTTCTTCGACGCCAACGAGACCTGGCTCACGAGCGTGTTCGAGCAGGGCCAGGCGGAGGGGTCGGTACGCCTCGACGGCTCCGCCGGCGAGGCAGCGCAGGCGTTGATCGGCGGCCTCGAAGGCGCGCTACTGGTCGCACGGCCGTACGGCGAGATGGCGCGCTTCGAGTCCGCAGCGACCCGGCTGCTGACAAGTCTCGCCGGCGGCACCCCGCCCGCGCGTCGGTCCCCACGGGCGCGGTGACGAGCTAGCCTCCGAGCCGTGAGTCGTCTTCTGGTTCCTCGGATGCTCGCAACAGGCTCGTTCGTGTCCTCAGCCACGGTGTTCCGGGTGGGTGCGGGCAATGTCGAGCTGCTGTTCGACCGCACGCTGCCGCTCGTGAGGCTGGCCGTCAGGGCGTCGGTCGGCGGCGCCGATGCGGGCAGGGCCCAGGCGGCGTTTCGCGACGATCTCATTGCCCTCGCCCGCGACTCGGCGGAGGTGTCGTGGCGCGAGCTGCGACGAGGGGTCGATGACCTCGACGCGTTCACGCGGTCCGACGAGGAGCCCGCGGCGCGACCACACCGTCCGTACCGAGTCAAGCCGTGACCACCACCGGCGCCGTTGCGAGCGACGACGTCATCGCCGAGCTGGGCGCCGCCGCCGAGATCGAACTGCTGCGCGAGCGGCTCGCGGCGTGGCTCGAGAGCGTCGACGACGAGCTGCGCGAGCCGCTGACGTGGGCCTTCGGCGGGACGCCGAAGCACTTCCGCCCGGTCACGCTGTTCGCCTGTCACAGGGCGGTCCATCGCACGCCGGCATCCGAGGCCGTCGAGCTCGCCTTCGCGGTGGAGCTGGTGCACAACATGTCGCTGATCGTCGACGACGTCCTAGACGCGTCGGACGAGCGGCGGGGAATCGCGACGGTCGAGCGCAGGTTCGGTCGCCTGACGGCACTGATGGCCTCCGGCTACCTGGTTGCCGATGCGTTCGCTGTCGTCGCCGACGACGCCTTCGCCACACGCCACCTGGCCGAGCTGCTCCGCCGGCTCGGCGCTGCGGAGTGCCTGCAGTGGCGGCTCCGGCGCCAACCACTGGGCGTCGAGGACTGGCGGCGCATCGCCGGCGAGGACACCGGTTCGATGTTCGAGATCTGCGCGGTGCTGGGCGCGCGCTCGCAACGGTTGCGCCGCTACGGTCACCTCCTCGGTGTGCTCTACCACGGCTGCGACGACGTCGGAGACCAGCGTGGCTTGGAAGCGCTCGGAGGCGGTGGCGAGGAGGACATCCGCGACGGGATCCTGACGCTGCCCGCCGCCCTCGCCATCCGTGACGCGCACATCCGCGAGCTGTTCCGGATCGACGACGACGACCCGCGCCGGCTCGCGATGTTGGCCGACGCCTGCCGGGCTCAGCTCGACGACGCCGAGGAGGTGCTCGACCGGATCGCCGACTCGGCTCGCGCCGAGGCCACCCGGTTCGCCGACGACGCCGAGCCGCTCCTGGCTCTCGTCGACCAGGTGCGTCAGCTCTCTCGACGCTGACGACCGGGCGGCCTGCTCGGCGTCAGGAGGCGCCGCAGCCACCCGACGCTGTCACTGCCCCTCGACCACGCGCTCGCGGCGAACACGGACGGCGCCCAGGCGTAGCGCAGCCACACGCAGAACGCCCCGATGGCCAGGCTCGCGTCCGGCTCGGCGATCTCGACCGGGCGGCCGAAGCCGCGCCGTTCGACGATGACGCGGGCCGCCTCGAGGCCGGTCGTGACCGCCGACTCGATGACGGTCAGCCCGATGCGGTTGGCGCAGAAGTCCCCGGCGAAGCTGAGGTTCGAGACGCCTTCGCAAGCGGCCTTCGGGCGCCAGACGTCGGTGCCCGTCTCGTTGACGAACAGCTGGGCGTCTGTGTTCGCTTCGTAGTGGGTGCGGCGCCAGTCGATGTCTTTCGACTCGCCCCATTTCGTGCCGGGGTCGAAGTCCAGGTACTCGGCGAGCTCCTGGAGCATCGCGACGGCGTTGTCGTGCACATGTGTGCCCGGGAGCCCGTGGGGGTCCGACGCCGAGAGGGCGATGACGGTGCGGTTGGCGAAGTCCGGCACGTCTTTCCAGGTCTGGGAGATGTCGGTGAAGGCGAGCGACAGCGGAGAGGCGAACAGACCGACCGGTTCGGCCGGGATGTTCCGCAGCCTCCGAGTGAAGTAGACGTTCAGGATCGGGATCGGCTGGCTGCGCAGGCGGGACACCTCGGCGAGCTTCGGCGCAGCCTCGACGACGCGATGGCCCGCCTTGCCGGAGCGCAGCAGCGACAACAGGGCGCCTGGCGGCACAGCGAGGATGAGCTCGTCGACCTCCTCGGTCCGACCGTCCTGGAGCTTGATCTCGGTCACGCGTCCACCCGTGCACGAGACCGTCTTGACCTGCATCGAGGGGACGATCTCGACGCCCGCGGCCTCCAGCGCAGCCCTGAGGGGCTCGATCACCTGCCGGCCAGCCGGGCCGCGCGCCAGCCAGAAGTTCGGCGTGGGCTGGGCGGCGGAGTACTCGAGGAAGCTGAGGTAATCGTCGGCGGCGGCCAGGTAGCTCGGGATCGCCCACACCTCCGTGATGAAGGCGTCGCAGGCGGCCGCGGCCTCCTTGGTCATGTACGGCCGCGCGTTCATGAACCCGTTCACGCTCACGTCGTCGAGGGACATCGTGGGATTCAGTCGCTCGGCGAGCAGGTCGACGCCCGCGTAGATGTACACGAACATGTCGGCGGGAGATCCCGTCCCCGAGAACACGTCCCGGAACAGGCTCCACGCCGAGGAGACGTCCGTTACGCCGGTGAATTTCGGAAAGTCACCCTGGCGGAGCTGCTTCACGCTCGTGAACGAGCGGAACCGCTCGTCCCGGTCGTCCCCCGTGACGTCGTCCAGCAGGCGCCAGAAGTTGTGGTACCAGCTCAGGTACATGTGCGGGTACACGTCGAGCTCGACGCTGCCGTCGGTGGCGGGGCGAGACGCGAGGTCGCCGCCGAGCATCGGCTTCTGCTCGTAGAGCTTGACCTTGTATCCGCGCTCGGCCAGCCGCAGCGCGGCGGTGAGCCCGGCGAGACCACCGCCGGCGATCGTCACACGCGGCGCCCTGCTCATCAAGCCCCCGGCCCCGAGGCGACGAGCGCGCGGCCTCGTTCGACGTCGGGGAGCTCCGATGCCGGGCCGAACCAGTCGCACAGCGCCGCGACCCTGTCGAGCGCCGTGCAGGTCTCGCCGATCCTGCGCTGGTGCTCGGCCAAGCGCGTGGCGGCGCGCAGCTCGAGCAGCTTGGCGTTCTGATCGCTCGCGGCGCCGACCGCACTCTCGTACGCGGCAGCGGCGCCATGTGGATCCGGGGAGTCGCCCACCATCAGCGCTCGCGCCTTGAGGCGGAACAACTCGGACTGGGAGAAGCGCTCGCCCGTCTCCTCGATGTACTCCTCACCGGCACTGAGCTCGTCGAGCGCGCCACGGCGGTCGCCTGCGGCGAGCCGCAGGTCGGCGAGGAGGATGTGGAAATACGGAAGGCCGAGCCTGGACCCGGAGGCCAGATAGGCGTCGAGGTTCTTCTCCACCCGCGCCGTACCGACCTCGAGCTCCCCGGCGCGGCCCCGGAACCATCCCGAGAGCAGCGCGGAGACGGTCCGCCAGTAGCCGAGGTCGTGGTCGACAGTGTGCGCGAGGGTCTTGTCGAGCCAGCGGCCCACCTCGACAGGCTCGGCGCGGCTGAGGTGCAGGATGCTGCGCATGCCCCACGCCTGAGCGCGCGTCACGGGCCCTCCCACACGCTCGGCGCGTTCGAGGCTGAGGTCGCTGCGCTCGCGCGACTCCTCGGCATGGCCGAGATTCCACAACACCAGGGCGAGGTAGGCGAGAGCGCCGACGCCGGTGTCGCCCTGCGCCTCGTAGATGTGGTCGGACCAAGGGGGTGGCTGGTATCGGGTAAACGCCTCGTCGAGGTGCTCGCGGGCGCGGTCGAAATTGGCCAGGTACATGTGGACCAGGCCGCCGTAGAGGTGTCCCTCGGCGAGACGAACGGGGTCGTCGCCTCGCTCGCCGAGCGCCCACATCTCCTCGGCCAGCTCGAGTGCCGTCCCGTACTGACCCCGCAGCAGGTGAAACATCCACTGCCCGCGAATGACCGCGACCAGCCGTTTGTCGTTCTTCGCCCGCTCGCACGCCGTCCGGGCTCTTGCGTACGCGTCGTCGACGCCCGCGGCCGCGTAGCCGTGCCCCGCCTGGAGCGAGGCCGCGAGGTGAGTGAGAAAATCGGCGTACTGGAGATGTTCGCCAGGATGCGCGTCCCTCTTGTCGAGGGCCTCCAACCCGCGGCGAAAGTGCTCGGCGGCCTCGAGGTACGCCGCTCGCTCGAGGGCACGGACTCCGGCCGCGTGCGAGAACGGCATCGCCCTCGCAGGTTCTTCCGCACGGGACCAGTGGTGGGCCACGACCTCGGGCTCTCGTTCGGCGACCTCGGGGAAGCTCTGGACGAGAGTGTCGGCGACCCGACCGTGGAGGGCGTGGCGGCGGCGGCGGAGAATCCGGTTGTAGGCCGCCTCCTGCAACAGGGTGTGCGTGAACTCGCAGCGCGATCGCGCGCCGCCGACGGGCCGGAGCACGTCCTCCGCGGTGAGCTGGGCAAGCGCCGGCTCGAGATCTGTGCCGCCGCCCAACGGCTCGAGCGCGCCGAGGAGCGACTGGTCGAACTCCCGTCCGAGGATCGCGGCCACGTCGATCACGTCGCCGAGGTCGGGTAGCCGATCGAGACGCTCAGTGAGAAGGCCGTCGAGGGTCGGCGGCACCATCGTCGCGGTCGGGGCATGTCCGACCCTTTCCGGCACGCCTGCTTGATCGAGCATCTTCAACATTTCTTCCACGAACAGCGGGACGCCGTCGGCGGCCGAGTCCACCCATTCGAGCACGCGCGGCGTCGATTTCCGTCTCGCTTGCCGCCGTCGCCATCGCTCGCACGTCCTCGGACGTCAGTGGTCCGAGCTCGATCTCGAGGGCTGGGTGCCACATTCTCCAGGGCGGTTCGAACTCC
The DNA here is from genome assembly GCA_963757815.1 of uncultured Thermoleophilaceae bacterium. Lineage (GTDB taxonomy): Bacteria > Actinomycetota > Thermoleophilia > Solirubrobacterales > Thermoleophilaceae > JACVRW01. The sequence continues at coordinate 32,300 of CAVWSN010000033.1, forward strand.
GGCCGGAAGGTCAGGACGCACAGGACGGGGATGCCCTGCAGCCGCCTGACGATCCGGGCGAGCAGCTCGACGGTTGTCGGGTCCGCCCAGTGGAGATCCTCAACGATGAGGAGCAGGGGGTGACGAGCCGGGTTGGTGACAAGCAGGGACTCGAGGATGCGCAGTCTCGCGGTCCGGGCGTCAAGGGGCGTGAGGCTCCGTCCGGCACCGCCGTGGCCACCGTGGACCGACAGGAGGTCCCCCAGCAGCGGCACGGCCTCGACTGGGTCGAGGCCGGCTTCGACGACGGCGTGGTCCAGCGCCTTCAGTTGTTGTTCGTCCGTCTCGACCGTTTCGAAGCCCAGCAGGCGCTCGAGGAACCGGACCACGGGGTAGAGCGAGGTGCTCCGGTGGTGCGCCGAGCACTGCCACGTCTGCACGGCGCCGACCTGCTCTCCCAGCCTGTCGATCAGCGCGTGGACGAGGCGGCTCTTGCCGATGCCGGCCTGCCCCGTGATGTGGGCGATGCCGCCCTGACCGCTCTCGGCTTGCCCCCAAGCCTCGGCGAGCCGCGCGAGTTCGCGCTCGCGGCCGACCACGGGCGTCAGACGCCGGGCCCCCGCGACCTCGAGGCGGCCGACTGCGCCGGTGGGGCGCAGGACCCGGTGCACCCCTATGGGGCGCGACACCCCCTTGAGCTCCTTCTGCCCCAGCGACTCTGTCTCGAAGTACCCCTCGATGAGGTGGAACGTGTCCTCGCTGATCACGACCGATCCCGGCGCGGCCATCGACTCGAGTCGTGCGGCAATGTGCGGCATCTCCCCGACCATCTCGTGTCGCGAGCGCGCATCGCCCGCGCCCATCTCACCGACGATGACGACTCCCGTGTGCAACCCGATCCGGACCTGGAGCGCGATTTCGAACCGTTCCCGGAGGTGCGCGTTCAGCGTTACGAGCTCATCGAGGATCCCGAGGCCGGCATGAACGGCCCGCTGGGCATCGTCCTCGTGTGCACGGGGGTAGCCGAAGTAGGCGACGACGCCGTCCCCGACGTACTGGGCCGTGTAGCCGTCGAAGCGCTCGATCGCCCGCACACACGCGTGCTGGTAACCGCTCACGACCTCACGCCAGTCCTCGGGGTCCAGCAACCCGGCGAGTGGCGTCGACCCGACCACGTCGCAGAACAGCACCGTCATATGCCGCCGCTGGGCGTCGGCGCTGGGCGCGCCCGCCGGCGCGACCGCGCGAGCCCCGTCCTCGAGGCGGGCACCGCAACCGCCGCAGAACCTCAGGCCAGGGGGGCTCTCCAGACCGCAGTGACCGCACCTCATTTTCCTATCCGACCTACCCCCTATTCAGCTGACACACCGAGCATAACCGCAGAGGAACACGCGGATCCGGGCGTTTTACGCCATGCGGGCAAGGCCGATCGGGCCCGTCGGCTGCCAGCCCCTGAACGTCCGCAGCATCGCGACAAGCCCGGCCAGGCCCACGATCGCCGCGAGCCCGCCGGCGTAGGCCACCGTGCCGCGGGCGCCGATCCCGGCGATCAGCAGCCCTCCCGCGGCGAACGCCGCGAGCTCCGCCGAGTTGCGGATCCCGTTGTAGGCGGCGAACGCCCGCCCGTGGAGTGAATCGGGCACGCGCACGTGGATCAGGCTTCGGAACAGGACGTTCTTCACCCCGTGCGCCAGGCCGCCCATGAACATGCAGGCGAGGAAGAACCCGAAGCCGAGGAAGGCCGCCGGCAGCGCCAGGGCGGCTCCCTGGATCGCGACCGCCGCGAGCGCGCCGGTGGCGCTCGCGCCCGCGGCGACGCGCCGCGAGACCAGCATCGCGCCGAGCGCCATGCCGACGGTCCAAACCGAGAGCATCAGCCCGTAGGCGACCTCGTCCCTTCCGAGCACGTCCTGGACGAAGAACAGCTCACCGACCCAGACAGCGGACATGAACAGCAGCGAGCCGAATGCGACCAGCATCGCGAGCGACAGGACCCTGTCGCGAGCGAGGAAAACGATCCCGTCGCGCGCCCGGGGCGCCTCCCCTTCCTCCGCTCGCACTCCGGTGCGACGCACGCGCAGGGCCAGCGCGGCAGCGGCCACGGCGGCGAAGGTGGCGGCGTCGACCAGCATCGCGAGGCGCAGCCCGCCGACCGCGAACAGGATGCCGCCGAGCAGCGGGCCGACGGCGTAGCCGATGTAGCGCACGGTCTCGACGCGGCCGTTCGCCGCACGGACAGAGCGCTCACCCGCGAGCAGCGGCACGAGCGCGAACTCCGCCGGCTGGGACACGGCGAACACGAGCCCGAGCAGCGTTGTGAGCACGAGCACCGGCGCGATACCGCCGCTCATGGCGAGCGCCACCGCGCCGAGCGTGCCGAGCGCCGAGACTCCGGCCAACACGCGCGTCGCCTCGAACCGGTCGACGAGCAACCCCGCCAGGCCGGCGGCCGCGACCGAAGGGCCGAAGAGGCAGACCCAGAGCGCCGCCACCACGAGCCCCGAGTCCGCCGCCTCCTTCATGTGGAGCCCGAGCGCCACGATCGCGACCCAGTCGCCGAGTGCGGAGAGGCCGATGGCGCCGACGACCAGGCGGAAGTCACGGGCTCGACCCATCTCAGGCCCGGGCTTCCAGGACCAGGTTGAACGGGGTCTGATCGGCGATGCGCCAGTGGGTGAAGCCCGCCTCGGCGAAGACCTCGGCGAGCCGGGCCTGGCCGGCCTGCGCCCCGAGCACGTGGTGGCCGCCATCCGACAGCGCGTGCGCGCAGCAGAGGGTGGTCGACGCCGAGTAGTAGAGGCGGCCGATCGGCCCCTGGTTGTCCTCGACGCGATCGGCGGCGTACGGCTCGACCAGCATGACGGTTCCGCCCTCGGCGAGCGCCGAGCGCGCCTGTCGCGCGGCGCCGACGGGGTCGCCCATGTCGTGCAGCGCGTCGAAGAAGCAGATCAGGTCGAAGCCCTGCTCTGGGAGGTCGACGGCAGTCCCGACCGAGAAGCTCACCCGCTCCGCGACGCCGGCCGCCTCCGCATTCTCGACCGCAGCCTCAATCGAGGCCTCGTGCGTATCGATGCCGACGAAGGTCGAGTTCGGGAACGCCTCGGCCATCAGCACCGTCGAGTGGCCGTGGCCGCAACCGATGTCGGCCACCTTCGCCCCACGCTCGAGGTGCTCCAGCACCCCGTCGAGGGCGGGCAGCCACTGCGGCACGAGCGAAGCGGCGTAGGCGTTCTGGTAGAAGGCCGCGACCCCGCAGAACAGGCGCTCGTCATGCGCTCCCCAGGGAACCCCTTCGCCGGTGCGAAACGCCCTGACGGCCTGCTCTTCGTCGATCCACATCGACGCCGGGACGTTGTAGGCCGGAGTGAGCAGCGTCGGGCTGTCAGGGTCCGCGAGCACGGCCGCGTGCTCGGCCGGCAGCTCATAGGTCTCGGTCGCGGGGTCGTAGTCGACATAGGCAGCCGCAACCTGGCTGCCGAGCCACTCGCGGACGTAGCGTTCGGCACAGCCCGCGCGCTCGGCGAGCTCGGCCGACGTGAGCGGGCCCGCCCCTGCGAGTGCCCGGTACAGCCCGAGCTTGTCGCCCAGGCTCACCATGACGCCGCCGTAGCAGGCGGCCAGATCGGTGAAGGCGCGCTCGAGGAAGGCCTGCAGCTTCTCTTCGTTCAAGTCGATCGTCGTCGTCATGGCCCCGAGCATGCCTGTGACGAGATCGTCTGAACAGTGGGATAGTGATCAGTACCGGTCCATTCGTGCCAAGGAGACCTCCCGTCGCGACCCGTCCTCCCATCCGCGTCAGCATCGTGGCGATCCCCGAGGCGATGGTGTCGCCGGTCAGCGGCCTGTTCGAGGCGTTCAAGGGCGCCGGCTCGATGGCGGTCCCCGAGGAGCGCGGCCAGTCGTCAGCTGAACCGTTCGAGGTCGAGATCGTGGGCGAGCGCGCCGGGGCGATCGAGGGCCCGAGTGGCCTGACGATCGGCGCCCAGCGGGCGGTCGCCGAGGTCGAGCAGACCGATGTCGTGATCGTGCCGTCGATGGCGCTCGAGGAAGAGGTCGACTGGCTGCCCGGGCGCCATCCGGCGATGGTCGCCTGGATCCGGGCAATGTACGAGCGCGGCGCGACGGTGTGCTCGGCCTGCACCGGCGGGATGCTGACCGCCGAGGCCGGTCTCCTCGACGGCCACGAAGCGACGACCCACTGGGTCGCCGAGGCCTACTTCCGCGAGCACCACCCCGAGGTCGTGCTGCGCCTCGACGAGACGCTGGTGGTCTCGGGCGACGGTGGCCGGCTGGTGACGTCGGGCGCCTCGACCGCCTGGCACGATCTCGCGCTCTACCTGGTCGCGCGTCACATTGGACCTGCAACCGCCCAGGCTCTGGCGCGCTTCCACCTGCTCCAGTGGCATCAAGGCGGCCAGGCCGCCTTCCAGGTCTTCGATCCGGGGACCGATCACGGGGACGCTGTCGTGCTCGCCGCCCAGCGCTGGATCGCGCACAACTACGCGGTGGCGGCCCCGGTGGCCGAGATGGTCCGGCGCTCGGGGCTCAGTTCGCGCACCTTCAAGCGCCGTTTCAGGGCGGCGACCGGCGAGTCGACGATCTCCTACGTTCAGCGAATCAGGATCGAACGGGCAAAGCGTGCCCTCGAGACCGGCAACACCCCGATCGAGGAAATCAGCTGGGCGGTTGGCTACGAGGACGCGGCCTCGTTCCGCCGGCTATTCAAGCGCGTCACCGGTCTGACGCCGGGTGAGTACCGGCGCCGCTTCCAACTGCCCGATCTCCCGCCCGTGAGTGCCGGACAGGCGGCGTAGGCGCCGGGGCTGCCCGCGCGCTATGGACTGCCCGGGCGCACGGCGACGATCTGCGTGGCGTTGACTGCCACGGGTTCGCCGGTCTCTGCTTGCGTCAGCCGGGCCAGTGTGCCGGCGCTGCTGCGCGCGGCATTTTCCAGCGCCTTGGCGACCTCTTCCAGCGAGCCCTCGACGTCGAGCTCATCGCCGGTGGCGAGAAGGAGTTTCGTCGTTGGCATCGCGACCTCGTTCTAGAACCGTATGCCCGCCAAAGCATGCTGGCCGGTCCGTCGCCGCGCGCCGTCCGGCAGTCGACTCATCGCACAGCTTGCGGTCGGCCGAGTGGAGCGGGCTCGGGGCGGCGCTGCTTGCGAACCGCGGCTGAAGTGGCCCATCCCTGCCGGGACGGCTCTTCGCGTCCAGCGCGAAAAGGGCGGGCGGCTGGACCCCGAGGCCTGAGGCGCTCGCGAGCAGCGGTCTGGCTTGGAGGTGGCCGAAGGCGTCGAAGAAGAAGCGCTCGACACCGGAATTGAGCTGTGCCGCGAGCGCTCCGACGCCGATTCCCGGCGATCGAGGCGCGCCCAGATCCGCGACGGCTGTGCCGGCGCGTCGTGCGAGAGCCCTTTACGCGTGAGTCGGATAGTGCGATGTCGAGACCGCCCCAGGCGGCGAACGCCAAGGCGCCGACGGTGCCGGTGGCGGTAAGCAGCACGCCGGCCGCCGCGGCTGCCGCTACCCCCTGCGGGCCGAGAATCAGCACGCTCGCCGCGGCGCCCACGCTCAGTCCGAAGGGCAGCTGACCGAGAGTGACCACGGCGATCAACACGGCAACCGCATCGAACACCGACGCGTCAACCCCGACGGCGTGGAGCATCAGCCAGTTGCGGGCGATCTGTGAAAACACGGCGATCAGGACGAAGCAGACAAGGCGGGCACGGCCGTCGAGGGTGCGCATCACGGCCAGGCCGCCACGTAGCCACCGAACCCCCGCGGCAGCCACCGCACCGAGTGCCGCGCTCGCAGCCGCTATCGCCCCGAGGCAAACGAGGGGAACCCACCACGGGAGGCCCAGCGGCCCGACGAGCGTGAACGAGGTCAGCGCTGCGAGGCCGCCCTCCACGATGAGGATCGGGAGCTCCGCGCCAACGAGCGTCGGCACCCTCGGGCTCTCCTCCGGCGCGAGGCGCCGCAGCGCCCCGATCCGCGCCGCCGTTCCGAGCTGGGTATGCACCAGGCCGCCGACGAACCCCATGCTCGAGGCCCGGTAGAGCGTCCGGCGGCTCACCGTGCCGCCGCCGGCGCGGACGCAGCCATACCAGGCCTCGCTGCGCGACACGAGCGCTACCACCTGCAGCGAAACCGCCGCAGCGGCTATCGCGAGCGGGGCGCCGGTTACGCCGGTCTCGAGTTCGCCCCACTTGCTGATCAGGACGAATACGAGCGCAAGCGAGGCGCCGATCGACGCCACAACCGTAAGGGTGCTTCGATGCCTGCGACATCGGTCCAGCACCAGCGCTCCTCTCCCTCTTCTACGGAACGGCCCAGTCGAGGCGGAAACGACCCAGCCGTGGCGTAAGCTTCTCATAGGAGTACCCATCGCCGGGTGTGTCACGCCTCCTACACCCTCCGTGGTTTCTATCCAGCCTGGGGGCGGCGAGGCGGATCGATGACCGATCAGTCAGACCCGGCTTCCGAGAGCTCGGCGCGTGGTGAGGCCGCGTGGAAGCAGGCGAGAGAAGCCGTGGCGGCGCGCAACCAGCAGGCCCAGAAGGCTGGACGCGAAGAGCGACAGGCCTACGAGCGCGGGCGCGACGACGCGCGTCGTGACGCCGAGGCCCGGACTCGCGCTCGGCTGCTCCGTTCCCGGCGCACGCCCTGAACGGCGACCAAGGAGGCGACACAGGTGACCACCCCAGGGGAACGGGCGCAGCAGAAGCGCCACGACAAGCTGGAGTTGATCCGCGAGCAGGTCGAGAGCGGGGACCTGACGATCAGGCAGATGACCCCGGCCGAGCGGGCCAAGCACCCGCCCCGGCCAGACCGGCCGAGGCGCAAGCGCTGGTGACCCGCCCCGCCACCCCGCAGGTCTGCCCTGCGGGGGCGTTTGCCTAGGTCAACGCCCGCACGTTGATCGCGCGCGGGCCCTTGGCGTCGCTCTCGGCCTCGAAGGAGACCTTGGCGCCTTCGGCGAGTGACTTGAAGCCCTCGCCCTCGATCGCGCTGTGATGCACGAACAGATCCTTGCCCGGATCATCGGGCGTGACGAAGCCGAAGCCCTTCTCGTCGCTGAACCACTTCACGGTTCCGGTGGCCATTGCTGATACCTCCACTGCTTGTGTGCTTGCGTACGTGGAGGATGCGGGAGCAACGACAACGAGCGCTGGCACTAGGTCGCCGGGCGAAAGCCCGACTTGAACGCGTCGGACGCTAGCAGCACCTGCCGGACGCGACTCACTCTTCGCGGGCGCGATGAGTTTTCAGCGCGCTTGGGGTCTATCTAAGCAATGACGCCGGTGATGACCACGAACCGTCAACTGGAGACGCTCGCGACGGCTGTCCGCGCCGTGGTCGGCACGCGCGCCGGCTGGCGGGAGACGGCCCGGCTGGTGGCCTCGGAACTGGAGCGAGAGCTTCCGTCGCCAAGCATCCTCACGCCGGAGCAGCGAGCCGGCGACCCCGAGCACTACCAGAGCCAGGTGCTCCACGCGGAGCCCGATGGAAGCTTCTCGATCGTCGCGCTGGTCTGGCGGCCCGGGCAGGTGACGCCGATCCACGATCACGTGACCTGGTGCGTCTTCGGAGTCATCCAGGGCACGGAGTACGAGGAGCTATTCGAGCTCGACGAGGAGCGTGGGTGCCTCGTCGCGGCGGGAAACGCCGTGAATCTGACCGGGGAGGTAAGCGGCTTTGCCCCGCCCGGCGACATCCATCGCGTCCGCAACGCCGGCGACCGCACCGCGATCTCGATCCACATCTACGGGACGGACGTCCCACGGATCGGCTCGAGCGTCCGGCGCCACTACGACCTCCCGGTGAAGCCCGCCAGGCCGGCAGCCGTCGCTTAGGCCGCGAGCGTTTTCCGGGCGAGCACGCCGAGATCCCTGGCGATTCGCTTGGCCGACAGGCCCGCGGCTCGCTGGTGGGCAAAGACGTCGGGCGCAAGCGGTGCGAGCAGGGCATCAGCGAGCGCCGGGTGCCCGTCCATGCCCGCGTCGGCCAGCAGTGCGTTCACGTGCAGGACCCAGGCGCGGTAGGCGCCCGGGCCGTAGCGGCGCTCGCCGGTCTCGGCGGCCAGCGCCAGGTGACCGTGGCGTTCGAGCAGCTCCACCATCGCGCGGTAGAACGCGGCGAGCCGTTCGCCGGGCGGGGCGCCGGGGCCGAGTGGCGGCCGCCCGCGCAGGAGACGCTCCTGCAGCTCGCGCTCGTGCTCATCGAGGAGGGCCATGGCGATCGAAGGCACATCGGGGTAGCGGCGGTAGAGCGTGCCCTTTCCGACGCCGGCGGCCGCGGCGATCTGTTCCATCGTCACCTCGCGCCCGTCGCGTTCCTCGAACAGTGCCGCGGCGGCTTCGAGGACGCGAGCACGGTTGCGTGCGGCATCGGCGCGCTCCGGGCGCGAGGGAGAGCCGGCGAGCGGAAGTTCCATCGTCCCGATCCTATCGAATCAACCGGACGGTGCGTCCAGTTCTGCTAGATTGATCTGGACGCTGAGTCCACTTACCAAGGAGAAGAAATGGAGGCCCTCGCAACACCGTTCCTGCTGCTCGTCGGCGGTTTGCTGGCGTTGCAGGGTGCCGCCAACGTTCAGCTTGCGACGGCGATGGGAAGCCCGTTCGGCGCCTCGACGCTGCAGCTGGGAATCGGAGCGCTGCTGCTCCTGGCGCTGGCGGCGCTGGGAGGCTCGCTCGGCGCGTTCCAGTTGCTCGACCAGGCCGACCCGTGGGCGCTGGCCGGAGGCGTCGGCAGTGCGGTCTACATCACCGCCGGCATCCTGCTCTTCCCGCGCCTCGGCGCTCTGGTTGCCGTCGGTCTGTTCATCGCCGGGCAGATGCTCGCCTCCGTGCTGCTCGACGGCTTCGGCTGGCTCGGCGTCGCGGCGGACCCGCCAAGCTCCGCGACCTTCGTGGGGGCGACCGCGGTGGTGGCCGGTGCCGCGTTGATCGTCCGGGCCCAGGCGGGCGCGGGGGCACTCGAGGAGGCGGCGCGCACGCGCTTGGGCTGGATCGTCCTGGCGCTTGTGGCCGGGGCGGTGCTCCCCGTTCAGGGCGCGATCAACGCTCAGCTCGACGCCGAGCTGGACGCCGCGATCGCCGTCGGGGCCGTCTCGTTCACGGTGGCGACCGCTGCGATGGCGCTTGCCCTTGGCGGCATCCTCGCCACGGGTGCGCCCCGTCCCCAGGTGGCCCCGCTTCGGGCTGTGCCTTGGTGGGGCTGGCTGGGCGGGCTCTGCGGAGCGACGTATGTGACGGCCGTCTTCTCGCTCATCCCCGAGATCGGCGCCGCGGCGGTCGTGGTGCTCACGGTCGCGGGCCAGCAGCTGGCCTCCGTGGCGGTGGACCGCTACGGACTGCTGCGTCTCCCGCGCCGCCCGATATCCCGCCGCCGGCTGCTCGGGGTCGCCGTGCTGCTCGCGGGTGTCGCGCTGATCACCCTCAGCTGAGTCCCCGAGCCGGCTCGGGCGCCCGAGCGCCGAGCTCCTCGATCGCCTCGGCGGTCGTGACCACGCGGCACAGCTCGGGGTCGAGATTCGCCGCGGTCACGCGAGCGAGCGTGTCGGCGTCGATCATCCCCCCGTCTGGCGCCGGACGGTCGTGGGTGTGGGTGGCTTCCAGCACGAAGCGCACGTCGAAGCCGAGGTTCGAGCCCACCCGGGCCGTGGTCTCGCAGCACATGTTGGTCTGCACGCCGCACATCACCACCCGCTCGATCTCGCGTGAGCGCAGCCAGTCCGCCAGGTCCGGCTTCCCGAAGAAGGCCGAGCTCACGTGCTTGGTCACGAGCAGGTCTGGTTCGTCCGCGAGCATCTCGTGCAGGTCGTTGCCGGGCTGGCCCGGCCGAAGCGTCGAGCCCGGCTCGATCGAATCGTGGCGGACGTAGACGATCGGCTGCCCCTCGGAGCGCCAGGCGTCGAGGAGCGCGCCGATGTTTGCCTCGCAGGACGGGTTGTTGCGCGGTCCCCAGGAGGGATCGTTCACGCCGCGCTGCAGGTCGATCACGAGTAGAGCCGTCGGTGCCATGCGCACAGCGTGTCAGGACGAGCTCTCACGCCGCGTCGAGCGGCAGCGGTCCCGCCTCCTTGACGGTCCGGATGGCCACGTTGCTGCGCACGTCGGTCACGCCCGGCAGCTCGAGCAGGGTCTCGAGCAGCAGCTGCTCGTATGCGGCCAGGTCCGGGACGACCACCTCGAGCAGGAAGTCCGCCATGCCGGCGACGATGTGACATGCGACGACGGCGTCGATGCCGGCCACCGCCGCGCCGAACTCCTCGGCACGCTGCTGCGAGTGGCCGGTGAGCTTGACCTCCACGAAGACGGTGAGCCCGAGGCCGACCCGGCGGCGGTCGAGAACCGCGCGGTAGCCGCGGATCGTGCCGTCGTCCTCCAGGCGCCTGAGCCGTCGCAGGGAGGGCGAGGGGGAGAGGTGCACGCGCTCGGCGAGCGCGGCGTTGGGCAGGCGGCCGTCGTCCTGGAGCTGGCGGAGGATTTCACGATCGGTGGCGTCCATTGGCAGATTGTTGCGCAACAGGCAGCCTGAGCAGCCCCATTGAGCACCAAATGCCTCGCTCACAGGCTCATACTGCTGACCGATGAACGACTATGCCGCAGCCGCCACCACCGCCGTCGAACTGCTCGCCGACCACGTGGCGGAGGCCCGGGACGGGCTCGGGCCGGCCACCGTGCGGCCGGATCCCGACGCGCTCGCGGCAGACCTCGAGCTCGAGCGCTGGATCCACGACGGCGGGATGGATGCAGCCGCGTTCGCGGATTGGCTGCCGCGCTACCTGGACGCGACGGTGCGCCTCCACCACCCGGGCTCGATGGCACACCAGGTGGCCGTGCCGTCGACGGGCGCCGCCGTCGCCGACCTGGTCCACGGCGCCACGAACAACCCGATGGCGATCTACGAGATGGGCGCCGCGGGGGCAACGATCGAGCGCGAGGTCGTGCGCTGGATGCTGGACAAGGTGGGGTTCGACCACGAGTTCGGCGCCGGGGTCCTGACCCACGGCGGATCGCTCGCGAACCTCACGGCGCTGCTCGCGGCCCGTGCACGCGTGGCCCCCGACGCCTGGCGCACGGGCGTGCCCGCGCGATCTCGCCCTGCTCGCACCTCCGTCCGCCCACTACTCGGTCCCGCGCGCGGCGGCGATCCTCGGCCTTGGTGAGGAGGCCGTGATCGAGCTCGAGGTCGACGAGCTCGAGCGGATCCGGCCCGATCGGCTCCCGGCCGCGCTCGAGCGCTGCGCGGCGGCCGGCAGGCGACCGCTCGCGCTCGTTGCCCCGGCCTGCGCGACCAGCACCGGCCTGTACGACGACCTGCGCGCGATCGGCGGCTTCTGCGCCGAGCACGGCATCTGGCTGCACGTGGACGCCGCGCACGGCGCCTCCGCGCTCCTCTCCGAGCGTCACCGGCCGCTGCTCGACGGCATCGAGCTCGGCGACTCCGTCGTGTGGGACGCCCACAAGCTGCTGCGCACCTCAGGTCTGTGCGCTGCCGTCCTCGTTCGGCACGGCCCGGACCTGCCGGCCGCGTTTCGCCAGAGCGGCGCCTACCTGTTCAACGGCCAGGAGTCGGTCGGCTTCGACCTCCTCGACCGTGCCCTGGAGACGACCAAGACGACACTCGGCCTCAAGCTCTTCCTGTCGCTCGCCTGGGAGGGAGAGCGCGGCCTCGGCGAGTACGTGGCGTCGCGCTACGACACGGCGCGCCGTTTCCACGAGCTGCTCTCGCGCGAGCCCGACGTGACCTGTCCCTACGTGCCGGAGAGCAACATCCTCTGCTTCCGCATCGGCGACGGCGATCAGCTCGCCCTCCGCGACCGCGTGCTCGCCGGCGGGCGGCTCCACATCGGCTCGACGACCATCAACGGCGAGCGCCACCTGCGGCTCGTGGTCACCGCGCCCGATACCGGTGAGGCGACCCTGCGCGAGCTCCTGCGAGCCCTCAGGCAGTCGCCTGGACCTGGTCCTCGAGCCCCAGCTCGGCGATCGCCGCTTCACGCATGCGGAACTTCTGGACCTTCCCGGTCACGGTCAGCGGGAACTCCTCACAGACCTTGATGTACCGGGGCACCTTGAAGTGAGCGATGCGCCCGCGGCAGAACGCGCTCAGGTCGTCCTCGTCGAACGAGGACCCGGCGCGCAGCTTGACCCACGCCATCAGCTCCTCGCCGTAGCGGGCGTCGGGAACGCCGATCACCGCCACCTCGATCACGTCCGGATGGCCCTGCAGGAACTCCTCGACCTCGCGCGGGTAGACGTTCTCTCCCCCGCGGACGACCATGTCCTTGCTGCGTCCCACGATGTTGAGGTAGCCGTCCTCGTCCATGGTCGCGAGGTCGCCGGTGTGCATCCAGCGGGCTGCGTCGACCGCCTCGGCCGTCCGTTCGGGGTCGTTCCAGTAGCCGAGCATCACCGAGTAGCCGCGCGTTAGCAGCTCGCCGCGCTCCCCGCGCGGGACCGTGCGGCCGCTGTCCGGGTCGACGATCTTGACCTCGACATGCGGGCCGACCCGGCCGACGGTGCCGACGCGCTTCTCGAGCGGATCGTCGACGCTCGTCTGGGTGGACACGGGCGAGGTCTCGGTCATCCCGTAGCAGATCGTGACCTCGCTCATGTGCATGTCCTCGATCACCTGCCGCATGACCTCGACCGGGCAGGGCGCGCCGGCCATGATGCCGGTCCGCAGCGAGCTGAGGTCGTGGTCGCCGAAGCCGGGGTCGTTGAGCTCGGCGATGAACATGGTCGGAACGCCGTAGAGGCTCGTGCAGCGCTCGGCCGCCACGGTTTCGAGGACGCTTGCCGCCTCGAACGCGGGGCCCGGCACGACCATCGTGGCGCCGTGCGTCGTGCAGCCGAGATTGCCCATGACCATGCCGAAGGTGTGGTAGAACGGCACGGGAATGCAGACGCGGTCGCGTTCGGTGTAGCGGCAGGTCTCGGCCACCGAGAACGCGTTGTTGAGGATGTTGTGGTGGCTGAGCGTCGCGCCCTTCGGCAGCCCGGTGGTGCCGCTCGTGTACTGGATGTTGATCGGGTCGTCGAAGTCGAGCTCGGACATCCGGTCGCGCAGCAGGTCCGCGCCCGCGGACTCGCCAGCCCGCAAGAGCTCGTCCCAGCCGGGTGAGTCGAGGAGGACCACCCGCTCGAGGTCGGGCAGGTCCGGGCGGACCTCGTCGATCATCGCGGCGTAGTCCGAGGTCTTGAACGCGGCCGCGGCGATCAGCATGCGACAGCCGGACTGCCTCAGCGCGTGTTCCAGCTCCGCGGTGCGGTAGGCCGGGTTCACGTTGACGAGGATCACGCCGGCCTTGGCCGTGGCGAACTGCACGAGCACCCACTCGGCGCAGTTCGGTGCCCAGATCCCGAGCCGATCGCCCGCCTCGAGGCCGGCCGCCAGAAGCCCTCGGGCGAGCCCGTCGACGCGCTCGTTCAGCTCGTCGTAGGTCCAGCGGACATCCTGGTGGCGGACCACGAGGGCCTCTCGGCCGCCGTGCTCGGCCACCGTCCGCTCGAGGTTCTCGCCGATCGTCTCCCCGAGCAGCGGCTTGTCACCACGCCCGTGGACGTAGGAGCGCTGCATCGGCCACAGCATAGGCGCCCTGCTCGGGTGCCGGTTAGCCTGCCGTGCCATGCCCGGCGCCGACGATCTTCAGAGCATCCCGTTCGCCTCCGACGCCGAGTGGGAGCGCTGGCTCGAGGAGAACCACGCCTCGGTCGACGGCGTCTGGATCAAGATGGCCAAGAAGGGGACGGGCATCGACAGCGTCCGCTACCCGGAGGTCCTCGACACCGCGCTCTGCTTCGGGTGGATCGACGCCAAGCGCCTGGCACTCGACGAGCAGTACTTCCTCCAGCGCTTCGTGCCGCGGCGGCCCCGCAGCAACTGGTCGCGTATCAACGTGGAGAAGGTGGAGCGGCTGACGGCGGATGGCAGGATGCGCCCCGCGGGTTTCGCCGAGGTCGAGCGGGCCAAGGCCGACGGCCGCTGGGCGGCGGCCTACGACGGCCAGCGCTTCAGCACCGTGCCCGAGGACCTCCAGGCGGAGCTCGACGCCCGGCCGGAGGCCAAGGCGTTCTTCGAGGGCCTCAACAGCCAGAACCGCTACGCGATCCTGTACCAGCTGCAGGACGCCAAGCGGCCCGAGACGCGGGCGCGACGGCTGGCGAAGTTTGTCGCGATGCTCGAGGCGGGGGAGAGGATTTACTAGGTGGCGGCGCTGGGCGAGCCGGATCGAAGATCGTTCGGCCCGCTGCGCTCGGGAAGGCGGGATCTGTCCCCCGGTGCCGTTCAAAAGTTCGGCGTGATGCTGGGTTCGGCCGGAGATTGTTCGTGAGCTCCTGTTGCTTCGAGGCCCCGGACGGGTTCACGATCGAGGTCCTTTGCTGATTTCGACCGATGACTTTGAGCAGGCCCTCCCGTCTCTAAGGTGGAGGCGTATCCGCGACAACCTGGGAGTCAGATGACAACGCAGCCCCCGCTCGCGATCGAGGCCAGCGGCCTCGTCAAGTATTTCGGCGAAACCCACGCCGTGGACGGCGTAGACCTCGCAGTCCGGACCGGCTCCGTCTACGGCGTGCTGGGGCCTAACGGCGCGGGCAAGACGACCACCATCCGCATGCTCGCGACGCTGCTGCGGCCGGATTCGGGCTCCGCGCGCGTGCTCGGGCACGACATCGTCAAGGACTCGGACGCCGTGCGCCGGCTGATCAGCCTCACGGGCCAGCTCGCCTCGGTCGACGAGGACCTCACCGGCCGCGAGAACCTCGTGCTGCTCGGGCGCCTGCTCGGCCTGAGCCGAGACCACGCAAAGACAAGGGCTACCGAGCTGCTCGAGGCGTTCGGCCTCGCGGACGCCGCGGCCAAGCTCGTCAAGAACTACTCCGGCGGGATGCGACGGCGCCTCGACATCGCGGCGAGCATCGTGGTGACGCCGCAGGTCATGTTTCTCGACGAGCCCACCACCGGCCTCGACCCGCGCTCGCGCAACCAGGTCTGGGACATCATCCGCGCGATGGCGGCGGGCGGGACGACGATCCTGCTCTGCACCCAGTACCTCGACGAGGCCGACCAGCTCGCCGAGGGGATCGCCGTGATCGATCACGGCAAGGTGATCGCCGAGGGCACCCCCGGCCAGCTCAAGGCCTCCGTCGGGTCGGGCGCGCTGCACGTGCGGCTGCTTGACCCTGAGCAGCGCCCCGAGGCCGAGCGCGTGCTGGCGCGGGAGCTCGAATCGGTGCATCTGGAGCCCGATCCCGCGGCTCTGTCGGCGCCCTGCGCCGACGGGGACCGGGCGGCTGAGGCGGTCGCCGAGCTGGCCCGCTCGGGCGTGCGCATCGCCGACTTCTCGCTCGGTCAGCCGAGCCTGGATGAGGTCTTCCTCGCGCTGACGGGCCATACGGCCGAGGACCAGACCGGCGACGAAGCCAACGAGATGCAGGAGGAGCAGGCAGCATGAGCACCCCCTCGACTACTCAGGTCGGGCCGGACACGATGGCCAACGAGGCGGCGATTCGCAAGGCGCTCGCAACCACCGAGCGTCCTCCGCCGGCGAGTGCCCCCTCGGCTGCGCTCAGCTTCGGCTGGCGCGGCATGCTGAAGGTCAAGCACGTCCCCGAGCAGCTCCTGGACGTGACGATCACGCCGGTGATGTTCGTCCTGTTGTTCACCTACCTGTTCGGCGGCGCGATCGCCGGCTCGACGGGCGAGTACCTCGACTACATCCTGCCCGGCCTGCTGGTGATGTCGGTGCTGTTCAACACCGTCTACTCCGGCGTCTCGGTCAATACGGACCTGACGAAGGGCGTCGTCGACCGCTTTCGCACGCTGCCGATCTGGCGCCCGGCGCCGCTCGTGGGCGCGCTGCTGGGCGACAGCGTCCGCTACCTCGTGGGCGGGACCGTGATCATCGTGCTTGGGTACGTGCTCGGCTTCCGGGCCGACGCGGGCTTGCCTGGCGTGCTGGCCGCGCTCGCGTTCACGATCATCTTCGCGTTCGCGTTCTCGTGGATCTTCACGACGATGGGCCTGATCATGCGCTCGCCCAACGCCGTGATGAACGCCGGCTTCATGGCCATCTTCCCGCTGACCTTCCTCAGCAACGTGTTCGTGGAGCCGGACACCCTGCCGTCGGCGCTCGAGGCCTTCGTGAACATCAACCCGATCTCGATACTGGCGGACGTGTCCCGAGGCTTCATGCACGGGGGCGTGGACGGCAGCGACATCGCGATCGTGCTCGGCGTGGCGGTGGCCCTGACCGCCGTGTTCATGCCGCTGACGACCCGCCTGTACCGCACGCGCGGCTGACCCGGCCGGCGTGGGCGCCGTGTGGCGCTCGGTCACGGATATCCGGCGCCCTCGGCGGGGCGGCCGGTAACCGTGCCCTTGCGCTCGCGGCCCGCCGGCCGCGCGGCGCGCTCCTCGTCGCGGAGCTCACCTTCGAGCGAGATCCGCGGCAGCACCCGGTCCAGCCAGGCGGGCAGCGTCCAGGCGCGGTCCCCGAGCAGTGTCATCACCGCCGGCGCCACCACCATGCGCACCACCAGCACGTCGATCAGGATCGCGACGGCGAGGCCGAAGCCGATCGTCTTGACGACCACCTCCGGGTCGGTGACGAAGCCGAGGAAGACGGTCGTCATGATCACGCCGGCCGCCAGGATGATCCTGCCCACGCGCGACATCGCGCGCACCACGCTCTGCTGCGGCCCCGCTCCGCCCAGGTACTCCTCGCGGATGCGCGACTGCAGGAAGACGTTGTAGTCCATCGAGAGTCCGAACAGGATGGCGAACATGAACAGCGGCACGAACGACACGATCGGCACCTCGCCGTCCACGCCCAGCAGGCCCGAGCCGACTCCCTCCTGGAATACGAGCACCACTACGCCGTAGGCGGCGGCTATCGAGAGCAGGTTGAAGGCGGCAGAGACGAGCGGCACCCACAGCGAGCGGAACACCGCCATCAGCAGCAGCACGCTGAGCCCGACGACCAACCCGATGAAGATCGGCAGCCGGCTGGCGATCTTGTCGGCCAGGTCTTGGAACGTGGCCGTGGCGCCGCCGACGTGCACGTCCACCTGTGAGCTGTGGGTGGCGGCGGGCAGCACTTCGTCGCGCAGCCTGTCGACCAGCTCGGTGGTGCGCTCGTCCTGGGGCGAGCTCTTCGGGATCACGTTCAGCACCGCCGCGTCCCCGGCCGGCGACAACTCGGCCGGGGACACGACGGCCACGTCGCGATCGGCCGCGACGGCCCGCTCAACTCTGGTCAGAGTGGACTGTCCGGAGCCGTCACGGGGGGTGGTGGCGGCGAGGACGAGCGGGCCGTTGAAGCCGGGGCCGAAGCCCTCGGCGAGGCGGTCGTAGGCGACGCGGGTGGTGGAGCCTTGGCTGTCGTTGCCGTCGTCGGGCTGGCCGAGGCGCAGCGAGGCGAACGGCGTGGCGAGCAGCACGAGCACGAGCCCGCCCGCAATGGTGGCGGCCACCGGCCGCCGCGTGACGAGCCCGGCCCAGCGCGCGAAGCGCTGCGAGGGCTCCACGTGCTCCGGCCGCTTGGGGCGCAGCCGCCGTGCGAACGCGCCCATCAGCGTGGGCAGCACCGTCACTGCGCCGAGGGCGACCATGGCGATGACGATTGCGGAGCCGATGCCCATGCGGCCGACGAAGGGGATGCCGGTGGCGAGCAGTCCGGTGATCGCGACGACCACGATCGCGCCCGCCGCGACCACGGAGGTGCCCGAGGTGGCGTTGGCCACCCGCGCGGCGTGGCCCACGCTGTCGCCGCTCGCCAATTGCTCTCGGTAGCGCCCGACGATCAGCAGCGCGTAGTCGATGCCCGCACCGAGGCCGAGCATGACGCCGAGCGTGGGGGCGAAGCTCGGGAAGTCTGCGAAGGCGCTGCCGAACTGCAGCAGCAGCAGCCCGCCCGCGAGCGCGATCAGAGCCGAGATCAACGTGAGGGCCATTGCCGCCACCGAGCGGAAGACGAGCGTGAGCACGATCATCGCGACCGCAACCCCGATCAGCTCGCCGATCGGCGCCGTGGTCTGCTCGGCCTGGTCGACGATCGCTCCGTTGCGTGAGACCTCGATGCCCGCCTGCTCGCCGATGTCCGAGACCCGCTCGAGTTGCTGCCCCGGCTTCTCGCCGAGCGCGGGCGCGGTGTCGTCGTACTGGACCGGCACGAAGGCGATGCGCCCGTCCTGGGAGAGTTGGCCGCTGCTCCGCTCGAACGGGCCGGGGGCCCCGGTCACGTGGGGCTGGGCGCGGATCTCCTCGACGGTCCGGACGATCGCGGCGCGCCGCTCGGGCTCGCGCAACGTGCCCGACTCGACCGCGAAAACGACGTTCGCGGTGTCGCCCGCCGCTGCCGGAAAGCGATCGTCGAGCACGTCCATCGCGCTCTGAGACTCCGTCCCGGGAGTCCTGAAGTCATCGACGAAAGAGCCGCCGCCCGCGCCTGCCGCGACGCCGAGGGCGACGAGCACCACCGCCACGATCGCCAGTGAGCGCTTCCAGTGTTCCGCCGCCCATGCGGCCAGGTTTCCGAGGAGATGTGCCATGGACGAAGAGGTAAGCACATTCGCTGCGAATTTGCAACGACTGAATTATTAACCTGATGACATCTTTACACGGTCTGCACCTTCGCTACTATTGGCACATGGCAGAGGGACTCCGGGAACGCAAGAAGCAGCGCACGCGGGAGCAGATCATCGAGGCGGCCATGGGCCTCTTTGCCGAGCGCGGCTACCACGCGACGACGATCGCGGACATCGCCGAGGCCGCCGACGTGGCGCCGCGCACGTTCTTCTCGTACTTCCCGTCGAAGGAGGCGGTCGTCTTCCACAACGTCGACCGCGACCTCGACTCGCTGGCGAGCGCGCTACGCGACCGTCTGCCCGGCGAGAGCGCCTTCGACGCGCTGCGGCGCTGGATCGACATGATGTTCGACCAGTGGGAGGGCGAGGGAAACGAGGCGCTCCTGCGCAAGCGGCTCTGCCGCGAGGACGAGGGGCTGGCCAACTTCCAGGGCGGCGTGATGGCCCGCATGCACGAGCTCCTGCTCGGGGCGATCGCGAACGACCTCGACGAGCCGCCGGACGCGCTACGTCCGCGGCTCGTGGCCGCCGCGGCCGTGGCGGCGCTGACCTCGCTCGAGGGCAGCGTCGGCGAGAAGGCCGAGCAGCCGGTCGACAAGGCCGAGGCGCTCGCCGTGCTCGACGACGCCATGCTGTTCCTGCGCGGCGGGCTCGACGCGCTGAGCGCCGGCCGTTCAGGCTGAGCCGTCCTCCGCGCGGCGGCGCCGCTTCCGCTGGCGCTCGACCTCCCGGGCGGCGACCCCGATCGCGATCGCGATCGGCACGACGTACGGCGCCGCCGCGAGCACCGACTTGACCCACTCGGGAGGCTCGATCGAGATCGAGGGCAGATCTGGAAGGTCGGGCAGGTTGACTTGGGGCGGGTCGAGGTCGGGGAGCGCCGGGAGCACGAGCCCGATCAGAGCACCGATGCCGAGCAGCGGCAGCAGCACACCGCCGACCGCCCTCACGACATGCCGGGCGGCGTAGAGCACCGGCCGCTCGCGCTCGAGCTCGGCGAGCCTGGCCGCGCGGGTGCCGGCCGGGGGGTCGAGCAGCACGAGCTCCTCGCCGCCGGCGTCGAGGATCGCGGCGCGCCTGATCGAGCCGAGCGCGGCGAGCCTCACGTCGACCGTCAGCTCACCATCCTGGAGCCTCGCGCGGCTTCCGTTCGTCTTGGTCTCCGCGCGCTGTTCGCCGTCGACCACGAGTCGCAGCACCTGGCCGAGGCCGGACGGCTCGCGCTCGACCTCCACCCGCCTCCCGGCGTGATCCACACTCCAGCGCTCGGCCGGCCCGTCTTCCGTCGACACGATGCCAAAGCTACGCGGCCGCCCTCACCCCCGCATCGGTCGGAAGACTGAACTGCCCCCGACCTCAGGAGGAGGTGAGAAGCGGCCGCAGACCCCCCTTAAGCCTCCGAGTACGCCGGCTCCGCACGGTGCGGCTCTGCCTCCTGCACGGCCTCCGACGGCGGCTGCGAGCGCAGTACCACCACGGCGACGAGGATCGCCAGCAGCGTCAGTGCCGCGCCGATCAGGAAGGCGAGGTGATAGCCGGAGTTGAGCGCCGAGGCGGTCGACTCGCCGTCGGCGATCAACCCCTCCGTGCGCTCGGTGGCCAGCGTGGCGAGCACGGCCAGGCCGACGGCGCCGCCCACCTGAACGGTCGTGTTGACGAAGCCGGAGGCAAGTCCCGAGTCGCTCGGCGTGGCGCCCGACATCGCGAGCGTCATCAGCGCTGGGAACGCGAGCCCGGCGCCACCGCCCAGCAGCAGCATCACGAGGAACAGGTCGGTCAGGTAGTCGCCGTCCACCGGCGCCCGCGCGAACAGGAGCAGGCCGGCGGCGGCGGAGGCGAGACCCGCGATCAGCGCCGAGCGCGGCCCGATGCCCATGATCAGGCGCTCGGCGAAGCCGAGCGACAACGTCCCCATCACGAGGCAGGAGGGCAGGAACGCGAGGCCGACCTCGAGCGGGCTGTAGCCCAGGATCCCCTGCATGTAGAGGGCCCCGAGGAAGAACATCCCGAAGAACCCGACCACGAGCAGCGCCATCACCAGGTTCGCGCCGGTCACGTTCCGCGAGCGGAACAGACGCAGCGGCATGAGCGGGTTCGAGATGCGCGCTTGGCGCGCCACGAAGAGCGCCAGCAGCGCGAGCGCCACACCGCCGAGCCCGAGGGTCTGGAGCGATCCCCAGCCCTGCTCGCCGGCCTCGAGCAGCGTGTACACGCCGAGCATCAGCCCGGCCGTGAGAAGGACCGCGCCCGGCACGTCGGCGCCCTGGTCGAGGCCGATCCCCTCGCGGTCGTCCACCAGCCGGAGCGCGAGGACTGCGAGGGCGATTCCGATCGGCACGTTGACGAAGAAGATCCAGTGCCAGTTGATGGCCTCGGTCAGGATCCCGCCTGCCAGCAGCCCGATCGAGGCGCCCGCCGACGCGACGAAGCTGTAGACGCCGATCGCCTTCGCCTGCTCGCGCGGCTCGGGGAACATCGTCACGATCATTCCGAGGATCACCGCCGACGCGATCGCGCCGCCCGCGCCCTGGATGAAGCGCGCGCCGATCAGCATGCCCTGGGTCTGCGCCACGGCGCACAGAAGCGACGCGCCGGTGAACACGGCGAGGCCGGCGAGGAACACGCGCCGCTGGCCGACCAGGTCACCGATCCGGCCGGCGAGCAGGAGCAGGCCGCCGAACGCGATCAGGTACGCGTTTACAACCCAGGCGAGGTTGCTCTGGGAGAAGCCGAGGTCCTCCTGGATCGACGGCAGCGCCACGTTCACGATCGTCGCGTCGAGGACGATCATGAGCAGCCCGCCGCAGAGCACGTACAGCGCAAGCCAGCGCCTTCGCTCGGTGCTTGTATCCATAGTCACTTTTTGAGGGTCTCCTGTCATCGGTCTCACACATACGACCGTGATCGGGCCAAGAATTAATCGGTCAGTTCTTCGGCTTCCAGAAGGCGATCTCGGCGCCCGCCGGGGACTCGACGACGCTTCGCCAGCCCGCCGGACCCTCGCGCGGCTCGAGCAGCACGGAGCCGCCGAGCCGCTGTGCCCGATCCGTCGCGTGGCTGACGTCGGCCACCTCGACGTAGGGCAGCCAGAGCGGGCGCGGCGTGCCGCACTCGACCACCCCGCCGCCGAGCCCGTTGCCCAGCTCGAGCGCTTGGTATGCGCCGCCGCCGGCGAGCACGCGCTCCGGGCGCCAGCCGCAGAGGCGCTCGTAGAACGCGCACGCGCGCGCGAGGTCGGGCGTGTGCAGCTCGAGATGGACGACGGGGACGTGGCTCATTCCGTATCCCTATGACCCCGGCCACCGGCCAAAGTGATCGCCCGCGCGGCGTTTGAAACACTCGGCGCATGAGCACACGCGCGCGCGACCACCTCATGGGGGCGCTGGGAGGCCTTCGCCACGAGCCGACCGAGAAGCGGGTGCGAGCCAGACGCGGCGACGCGGACGTCGTGGACAGCACGCGGGCGCTGCTGGTGTGGGAGCCGCGCCGCATCGTGCCCTCCTACGCCGTGCCGATCGAGGACGTGCGCGCCAGGCTCGAGCCGTCCTCGGCAGAGGAGTCCTCGGATGCCGAGCTCCTCCATCCGGGCATCCCCTTCGCCGCCCATTCGACCGAGGGCGAGAGCCTCGATGTCGAGCTGGCTGGGGAGACTCTGCGCGGGGCCGCCTTCCGGCCCGCCGACCCGGATCTCGCCGGCCACGTGATCCTGGCCTACGACGCCTTCGACGACTGGTTCGAGGAGGACGAGCCAATCGTCGGCCACCCGCGCGACCCGTTCCACCGGGTGGATATCCGGCGCAGCTCGCGGCACGTGCGCGTCGAGCGCGACGGCCGCCTGCTCGCCGAGAGCTCCGAGCCGACGCTCGTCTTCGAGACCAACCTGCCCGTGCGCTTCTACCTGCCGCGGAGCCACCTGCACGCCGAGGCCCACCCGAGCACCCGGCGAACGCGATGCGCCTACAAGGGCGAGGCGAGCTACCTGTCCTTCGAGCTGGGCACCGGCGCGCGCGCCGACCTGGCCTGGACTTACGAGGATCCGCTCCCGGACGCGACCGCGCTCACGGGACTCGTCGCGTTCTTCGACGAGCTCGTGGACGTGGTCCTCGACGGCGAGCGCCGCGAGCGGCCCCAGACACAGTTCGGGCGCGGGATCATCGAGGAAGCCGGCGTCTAGGGCACGAGTGGCCGCGAGCGGGAACGAGCAGCCCGTGCGGGCGTTCGCGGACGCGATCGACCGTGGGGACATCGAGGCCGCGATCGCCCTCTGCCACCCGGAGGTGGACTTCCTGTCGATGCTCGACGTGAGCGGCCGCAGGCACTACGGACACGAGGGCATCCGCGGGTACTTCGATGACGTCGCGTCCGCCTGGGCGGAGTGGCGGGTGGAGGTCCATCGGGTCGTCGCCGCGGCCGACGGACGGGTGGCCATCGTGATGACCATGCACGTGCGCGGCCTGGAGAGCGGCGCCGTGCTCTCGGAGCGGACCGGTCACGTCTGGACGCTGAAGGACGGCCTGCTGTTCCACAACGAGCTCTTTCGCGATCCCGAGGACGCGCTCAGGGAGGTTGGGGCGGCGCTCGACGAGCCGGACGCTCCCGCCGTGAGCGCACGCACGGCCATCTTCGTCGCCCCGTTCGAGGAGCTGTCCGAGCCGCGCGTGCTTGCGGGTCTCGCCGAGCGGGCGGAGGCGCGCGGCTGGGACGGCTTCTTCGTGTGGGACCACGTGGCCTACAGCGAGCCGGTGCGTGCGCTCGCCGACCCGTGGGTGACGCTCGCGGCGGTCGCGACGGCCACCCGGCGCATGACGATCGGGCCGCTCGTGACACCGCTCGCCCGCAGGCGCCCCCACCAGCTGGCGCGCGAGACGGTCACGCTCGACCGGCTGAGCGGCGGCCGGCTGGTGCTGGGCGTGGGCCTGGGGAGCGACCGCACGGGGGAGTTCGACCCCGGCCGCTTCGGCGAGGAGGGCGACGCCCGTGCTCGTGCGCGGCTACTCGACGAGGGACTCGAGCGACTCACCCGCTACTGGGACGGCGAGTTCGAGCCCCGGCCGCTCCAGCGGCCCCGCATCCCGGTGTGGGTGGCGTCGATGTGGCCCAACCGGCGTCCGCTGCGCCGGGCTGCTCGCTGGGATGGCTTCTTCCCGATCGACCTGCCCGGGCCGGACGAGCTCGCCGAGCTCGTTGCGGCGGTCGAGGAGCTGCGCGAGCCGGCCGCCGGGGGCTTCGAGGTCGTGGTGGAAAATCCACCCGGGACCGATCCTGCGCCCTGGATCGAGGCGGGTGCGACCTGGTGCCTCACGGGGTTCGACGCCCAGCCCCGCCGCGCGGAGGTCGAGGAGGCGATCGACGCCCGCTGAGCTCCGCACCGTGGTCGCCACCCGCTACGTGGAGGCACTGAGGGAGGGCGGCTCGCTGCCCGGGCTCATGGAGGCCGACGACGACGGCCTCTACGTGACGAAGTTCCGCGGCGCCGGCCAGGGCGAGGCCGCGCTGGTGGCCGAGGTGCTCGCGGGCGAGCTGGCTCGCGCGCTCGGCCTGCCGGTGCCGGACCTGGCGGTGGTGGACGTGGCACCCGAGGTGGGGCACGCCGAGCCCGATCCGGAGATCCAGGAGCTGCTCGAGGCCAGCCCGGGGGCGAATCTGGGGATGGACTTCCTGCCGGGTGCGCTCCCGTTCGCGCTTCCCGCGGAGCCCTCCTTCGATCCCGCCCTCGCTGCCGATGTGGTGTGGTTCGACGCCCTCGTGACGAACCTCGACCGGACTCACCGCAACCCGAACCTGCTCGTCTGGCACGGGCGCACCTGGCTGATCGACCATGGGGCGGCCTTCTTCAGGCAGCACGGCGATCGGCCACTCGCAGAGACGGCCGCCGAGCCGGTCCCCATGCTCGCCGACCACGTGCTGCTGCCGGTCGCCGGCCCGCTGTCCGAAGCCGACGAGCGGCTGGCCGGCCGTGCGCTCGCGGCGGCCGCCGACGCCGCCGAGCTCGTGCCGGACGCATGGCTCGGCGCGGACCCGGATACCCGCCGCGCCGATCTGACCGAGTTTCTGGAAAGGCGGCTCGCGCCGCCGCGCGCGTTCGTCGAGGAGGTGGAGCGTGCCCGCCGCTGAGCTCGGTCCCAGGCCGTTCGCGTACGCGCTGCTGCGGGTGGTCCCGCGCGTGGAGCGCGGGGAGCGGCTGAACGCCGCCGTGGTGCTCTTCTGCCGCGAGTACGACTATCTCGCGATGCGGGCGGAGGTCGACGACGCCCGTCTCGCCGCTCTCGCCCCCGATCTCGACCCGGCGCCCGTGCACTCCCACCTCGCGGCGCTCTGCCGCGTGGCCTCCGGCGCTCCGGAGGCGGGCGCGCTCGCGAACCTGCCTCCCTCCGAGCGGTTCGGCTGGCTCGTATCGCCCTCGTCGACGATCATCCAGCCCTCGGAGGTGCACACCGGGATGACCGACGACCCCGAGGCCACGCTCGAGCACCTGTTCGAGACCCTGGTCGTTCCGACACCTCACACTGCAGGCGGGCGCGACGTTTCTCCCACATGACCTACAAGCTCATCGATGCCGAAGGGCAGCCCTACGAGAGCGACACGCCCGGCACGCTGGGGGGACACCGCGGCAACCGCGTCTACGGGCGGCTCGACTGCGAGGGCGCGCTGCGCTGGATAGCGAAAGGGCATTACGTGCCCCAGCGCGTCTTCTTCGCGGATGAGGCCACGGCCGCGGCCGCCGGCTACCGGCCCTGCGCGACCTGCATGCCCGAGGCCTACGCCACCTGGAAGCTGAAGCATCGGGGGAGGCGGTTCAGCGAGTACGAGTCGCCGGTCGGGACGCTGCTGCTGAGCGGCGACGGCGACGCGCTGACCGGGTTGGCCTTCCGGCGCGGTGCCGCGATCCCGGCGGGATGGGTGCGCGACGATGCCCGTTTCGCCGCTGAGCGCGCACAGCTCGACGAGTACTTCGCGGGCGAGCGCACGGCGTTCGACTTCCCCATGCGGCTCGAGGGAGGCCAGTTCGACCGGCGCGTCTGGCGAGCGCTGGAGGAGATCCCGTACGGCACCACCACCACGTACGGCGAGATCGCCGAGCGCATCGGCAAGCCGGGGAGGGCACGGGCCGTGGGCGCCGCCAACGGTCGCAACCCGATCGCGATCGTCGTCCCCTGCCACCGGGTGATCGGGGCCGGCGGCAAGCTGACGGGCTACGGCGGCGGCCTCGACCGCAAACAGCGGCTGCTGGAGCTCGAGGGCGCGCTGCTCCCCGTGTAGCTGAGGCCGGGGGATACGCTGCGCGTCGATGAGACACGACGTCGTGGTCCTCGGCGCCGGGCTCGCGGGTCTCAGCGCGGCGCGCGATCTCGCGGCGGGCGGCGCGGACGTGGTGGTGCTGGAGGCGCGTGGGCGCGCCGGCGGCCGGGTCGAGCAGACGGCGCTCGCGGACGGCCGGCTGGTGCAGCTGGGGGGCGAGGTCGTGGGCCCCCATCAGCGCGCCTACTACGGGCTGGTCGAGGAGCTCGGGCTGACGCTCGTGCCCGCCTTCCCAGACCTCCCGGGCGAGGCCACCTGGGTGCTCGCAGGCGGCACCGAGGTCGGCGACGGGCACCCGTGGATGAGCGAAGCGGAGCGCGAGGCATACGCGCGCCTCGACCGCGAGTTCGCCGCGCTCGCGGCGAGCGTCGACCCGGACGACCCCTGGTCGCACCCCGAGGCGGCGCGGCTCGACCGCCTCTCGGTGGGGGACTGGCTGCGCGAGCGGGGCGCCCCGCCGAACGTCGTGCGCGCCCGCGATCTGGCGATGCTCGCGCTGTCCGCCGAGTCGGTCGAGCGCACGTCGCTGCTCTCCGACCTGCGCAAGGAGGCGGCCGCGGGGGCGCCCGGCTTCTACTCGTACGACGTCTGGGAGTGCGAGCGCGTCGCCGAGGGTTCAGCGACTGTCGCCCTGCGCATGGCGGAGGAGCTCGGCCACCGCATCCGCTACGCGACGCCGGTCACGCGCGTGAAGGTGGCCACGGCCGGCTGCGCGGTCACGACGGCCACGGGCGAGCGCTTCGACTGCGAGGCCGTGGTCTCCGGCGTCCCCGTCGGCCCGCTGCGGCGGATCGCGATCGAGGGCCTCTCGGACGAGCGGCGGGCTTCGCTCGACCGCCAGCGCCACGCCCTGGCCGTAAAGGTGGTGTTCGCCTACGAGACCTCTTTCTGGGAGGAGCAGGGTCAGAACGGCGACGCCTACTGGGAGACCGGCGTGCTCGGAGGCACCTGGGTGCAGCGCGAGGGGATCATCTCGGCGCTCGTGCCGCCCGAGCGCCTCGCCGCCTTTCTCGCCACCTCGCCGGCGCTGGTGGAGGGGGAGATGATCGACGAGATGGCCCAGGCCTTCGGCGAGCGGGCGCGCAGCCCACTGGGCGTGTTCTTCCGGCGCTGGGGCGTCGATCCCTGGACCGAGGGCTACATCACCTCGTGGCGGCCGGGCGACGTGATGGGCGTCGGGCCGCTTCACGGCACCCACGAGCCTCCCTTCTACGTCTGCGGCTCGGACCAGTGGGTCTGCGGCTACATGGAGGGAGCCGTGCGCACGGGCCGGGCCGCCGCACGGGCGGCGCTCGGAGGTACCTAGACAAGCGTTCGGTGGCCGAATCGCGGTTTCGCGTCTAGTCTCGCCCGGTTCACATGGCCAAGACTCGCGCTCAACTCATCCTGCTCGTAATCGCCCTGGCGCTGCTTCCCGCCTCCGCGTCCGCCTCCCAGGGCGCCGACCCGGACAGCCCCAACCCACTGGCGGGCGCCAGCCTCTACGTCGACCAGGAGTCTCCGTCGATGCTCGAGTGGCAGCGGCTCAAGAACTCGGGCCAGACGGCCAAGGCCGATCTGATCTGGAAGATCGCCCGCGAGCCGAAGAACCTCTGGCTCGGGCGTTTCACACAGCCGAACTTCCAGTTCAAGGTCCGCCGGATCATCGACGCCGCCCGCGAGGTGGGCCAGCTACCGGCCTTCACCGTCCTGCGCGCGCAGGCCACCGAGGTGCGGCCCCGACTACGACGGCGGCGGCCCGGCTGAGGACCGCCGCACCCGCGCCTGGTACGACGATCTGGCCAGGGCCATCGGCGACGAGCGGGTCGTGATCGCGTTCGAGCCCGACTCGCTCGGCACGATCGACTGCCTCGGGGCCCGCTACCAGGACGACCGGATCCAGCTGCTCCGCTACGGCGTCGACGCGCTCGCGAAGCTTCCGAACGCCACGATCTACCTGGAGGCCGGCGCCTCGGACTGGGAGCCCGCAAAGCGCACCGCCAAGCAGCTGCGCCAGATCGGCATCGCCAAGGTCCGCGGCTTCATGCTGAACGCGACCCACTACGACTGGACCGCTCAACAACATCCGGCACGGCCTCGAGATCTCGAGGCTGACCGGCGGCAAGCACTTCGTCATCAACACCGCCGAGAACGGCCGCGGGCCGGTCCACTACAAGAAGTGGGTCAACCGGTCGGCGAACATCTGGCGCCGCATCACGGTCTGGTGCAACCCGGGGATGCGCGGGCTCGGGCCGGCGCCCACGACCGAAACGGCGCACCCCAAGGTCGACGCCTATCTGTGGATCAACCGACCGGGCTACGCCCAGATCTGCCAGGGCCGCCCGATCGACTGGTACCTGCCGCGAGCGCTCACCTACGCGCGCTACGCGACCGACTGGCTGAAGGCACCGGCCGGGACCCTCTTCGGGCACGCGGAGCGCCACCCGCTCAAGCTGTTCGGCATCCCTGGCTGAGACAGGCCCTGAGGCTCAGGGCTCGCGGCCGATAGCGTCGACGAGCGGCTGCACCCGCGGCCGGATCGGGCGACTCAGCACGACATAGCTCGTCGAGCGGCGGATTGCATCTGTAGCAAGCAGGCTGTTGACGATCTCCTGGAGGTGCTCGGTGTCGCGCGCCGCCACCCGGCAGATGAGGTCCTGCGGCCCGCTGATGGCATCCACCTCGAGCACCTCCGGCGTGCGCTCGAGCGCCTCGACCGCCTCGGCGAGCCTGCCCTGGGTCAGCTCGAGCAGGACGAAGGCCTGAAGCCGGTGGCCGAGCTCGGCGGGGTCGACTTCGGGGCCGAAGCCGGTGACGACACCACGCCGCTCGAGTTTCGCGAGCCGTGCCTGAACGGTGCCGCGCGCGACGCCGAGCCGGCGCGAGATCTCGAGCAGGCCGAGCCGCGGGTGAGCGCGCAGCTCCGCGAGGAGGCGTGCGTCCAGGTCGTCCACTTCACTGGTCAAAGTGACCAGACTCTAGCCGCTGAAGTAGTCGTAACTGGTCAATTTGCCCAGTCCTGCTATGCACACTTGCATTGCACCGCCGTGACTGCTGCACTACAGGCATGTTCGAAGAAGCCCAGCTCTACTCGCCGGTCACGCACGATGGGGACGGCGAGGTCACCGTTCACCTGAGTCATGACCATCCCGGCGCCGAGGATCCGGATTACCGCCGGCGCCGCAACGAGATCGCTGCGCTCGCACTCGCCTGGACGCCCGGCGAGCCCGCTCCCGCCGTCGAATACACCGAGGACGAGCAGGAGGTATGGCGCACCGTCTGCCGCGAGCTCGCGCCCAAGCACGAGCGGCTCGCGATCCGCGAGTTCCTCGAGGCCAAGGAGGCGCTCGACCTCCCCGCCGGCGGCGTGCCCAGCCTCGATCTCGTGAGCGAGCGGCTGCGCCCGCTCACCGGCTTCCACTACGCGCCGGCCGCCGGTCTCGTGCCGCTGCGCGAGTTCTACGGCTCGCTGTCCGGGCACATCTTCCACTCGACGCAGTACGTGCGTCACCCGGCCCAGCCGCTCTACACGCCTGAGCCGGACATCATCCACGAGGTCATCGGCCACGGCCACCTGCTCGCCACGCCGACGTTCTCGGAGCTCCACCACCTGACCGGCGAGGCCACCCACCGGCTGCGCGACGAGGAGAACCTGCGCTTCCTCTCGAGGGTGTTCTGGTTCACCGTCGAGTTCGGCGTGGTCGTCGAGGACGGCGAGCTGCGGGCCTACGGCGCGGGCATCCTCTCCTCGTACGGGGAGATCGACGAGTTCCGCGCGATGGAGCACCGCCCGCTCGACCTGGTCGAGATGGGCACGGCGGACTACGACATCACGCACTACCAGCCGGTGCTCTACCGGGCGGAGTCGCTCGACGAGGTGCGTGAGGTCGTCGGCGGCTTCTTCGCGACCTGCACGGACGAGTCGATCGACGAGATGCGCGCGCGGGCGGGCGCCGCCACCGTCTGACGGATACTCCCGCGCGTGCAGCGCGGGTCCGACAGCGACGTCCTGATCGTCGGCGGCGGCGTGGTCGGCTGCGCGATCGCGCGTGAGCTCTGCCGCTTCGACCTGCGCGTGACCCTGCTCGAAGCGGGCCCGGACGTCGGCGCCGGCACGAGCAAGGCGAACACCGCCCTGCTGCACACCGGCTTCGACGCCAAGCCCGGCACGCTCGAGGCCGAGCTCGTCGTCCGCGGATACCGGCTGCTCGGCGACTATGCCGATCGGGTGGGCATCCCCGTCGAGCGGACCGGCGCGCTGCTCGTGGCGTGGGACGAGCAGCAGCTCGCCGAGTTCCCCGGGATCGTGGAGCGCTCGCGAGCGAACGGCTACGACGCGATAGCCGAACTGTCGGTCGAGGAGCTCTACCGTCGCGAGCCCCAGCTCGGGCCGGGCGCGGTCGGCGCGCTCGAGGTCCCGGACGAGGGCCTGATCTGCCCGTTCACCACGCCGCTGGCATTCGCCACCGAGGCGGTGCTTGCCGGCTGCGAGCTGCAGCGGGGGACGGCTGTCGAGGGCATCGAGAGGGTTCCGGGCGGCGGGTTCCGCGTCCTGACCGGGCGCGGCGAATGGCGGACGCGCTTCCTCGTCAACGCCGCCGGGCTGCGCTCGGACGAGATCGACCGCATGCTCGGACACGCCGGCTTCACGGTCACGCCGCGCCGCGGCGAGCTGATCGTGTTCGACAAGCTCTCGCGCTCGCTCGTCTCGCACATCGTGCTGGCCGTGCCGACCAAGGTCACGAAGGGCGTGCTGATCGCGCCGACGGTGTTCGGCAACGTGATGCTCGGGCCGACGGCCGAGGACGTCGAGCGCAAGGACGACACGAGCTCGACGGCCGCGGGGCTCGCCTACCTGCGCTCCGAGGGCCGGCGGATCATGCCCGCGCTGCTCGAGCAAGAGGTCACGGCCGTGTACGTGGGTCTGCGCGCGGCGACCGAGCACGTGGACTACCAGGTGAGCATCCACGCGGACGAGGGCTATGCCTGCGTGGGCGGCATCCGCTCGACCGGTCTGTCCGGGTCGATGGCGATCGCCGAGCACGTGCGGTCGGAGCTCGGCGAGGCGGGGCTCGAGCTCTCGCCGCAGGCCGAGCCTCCGCCCGAGCTGCGCATGCCGAACATCGGCGAGCGCTCCGAGCGGCCCTACCAGCGCCGCGACCTGATCGACCGCGACCCCGAGTATGGGCGGATCGTGTGCTTCTGCGAGCGCGTGACGCGCGGCGAGATCCGTGACGCGCTCGCCGCGCCGGTGCCGGCCGTCGATCTCGACGGGGTGCGCCGCCGCACGCGCGCGCACATGGGGCGCTGTCAGGGGTTCTTCTGCGGGGCGGAGCTGGCTGGGCTGGTGGCCGCTGCCGGGGAGCGGGGCGCGCCGGTTGAGCCGGACGGCGCTGCGGCCGGGGCCGGCGGGTGAGCGGCCCTGTCGTGATCGTCGGCGGCGGCCCCGCCGGGCTGACCGCGGCCCGCGAGCTCGCTCGGCGCGGCGTCCGCGACGTCGTCGTGCTCGAGCGCGAGCCCGAGGCGGGCGGGATCCCGCGCCACGCGGGCCACCAGGGCTTCGGCCTGCGCGACCTGCGCCGGCCATTGTCGGGGCCGGCCTACGCCCGAGCGCTCCGCGGGCTTGCCCGCGACGCCGGCGCCGAGCTCCTCACCGAGACGATGGTCACGGGCTGGTCCCCGGACGGTCCGCTCGAGCTCACCTCGCCGGCCGGCCGCTCGACACTCGATCCGGACGCGGTGATCCTCGCCAGCGGCTGCCGCGAGCGTCCCCGCTCGGCCCGCCTCGTGCCGGGCTCGCGGCCGTCCGGGGTGATGACCACGGCGACGCTGCAGCAGCTCGTCTATCTGAAGGGCGCCCGCATCGGCGGCCGTGCGCTCATCGTCGGCGCGGAGCACGTGAGCTTCTCCGCGATCATGACGCTCGCCCACGGCGGGGCGCGCGCCGTCGGCATGACCACCGAGCTGCCGCGCCATCAGTCGCTTGTCGCGTTTCGGGCCGGCGCGGCGCTTCGCTACCGGACGCCGCTGTGGACACGGACGGCGGTCACGGCCATCCGGGGCCGGCCGCGCGTGGAGGAGGTCGAGCTCACCGACCTCGACGACGGGAGCACGCGCACGGTCGCCTGCGAGACGGTCGTGTTCACGGCCGACTGGATCCCGGACAACGAGCTGGCCCTGATGGGCGGGCTCGCGATGGACCCCGGGACGCGCGGGCCCGCCGTCGACGCCGCGCTTCGCACCTCGCGCCCCGGTGTGTTCGGCGCCGGCAATGTGCTGCACGGTGCCGAGACGGCTGACGTGGCGGCGCTGAGCGGCCGGCACGCGGCGGAGTCGGTCGTCCGCTTGCTCGGGCGAGGCGAATGGCCCGCGGCGCCGGTGCCGATCGAGTGCCGGGCGCCGCTCGAGTGGATCAGCCCGAACACGATCGCCCCCGGGGCGGGGGAGCCACCACGCGGGCGCTTCGCCGTCCGCGCGCGCGAGTTCCTGACCCGCCCGCGCATCGAGATCGCGCAGGACGGACGCACCCTCTGGGCGGGGCATCTATTGCGGCTCGTGCCGGGCCGCTCCGGCCGCCTGCCGCACGACTGGACCGCGGCCGTCGAGCCGGGCGGCGGTCCCGTCACGGTGAGCTGCGCCTGACGGGCGCCAGCGGGCGAACGATCCCGCCTCGGTGTCGCCTCACGACATCAAGACGGGGCTGTTCGGGCGCGTGCCCCGCGCTTTTCGCCCCGTCCCGCGCGGGTAACAGCACCGCCATGGAGCACGAGGAGCAGGCACGCGAGATGGAGCGCGACGCGGAGGAGATGGAGGAGCACTCGGAGAAGGTCGGCGAGCACATCGAGGAGACGCGCCGGGACTGGAAGGCGAAGGAGGACGATCCCTCGGTGCCGGGCGCGCAGCCCGATCCGGACCAGTCCGATCAGCTGCCGGAGGAGGCGCCGTCGGGGCAGGTTCCCGATGACACCGGTGATGACGCCCTTCGCGAAGAGATGGAGAGCCCGGAGGTGCCGGACGACGAGGGCACGGCGACGGGTAACCCCGACGCCGCGGGCTCCGAGGAGTAGCGCCGACCCCCTACTCTCGTAGGGGTGACCGACGCCATCCGGGGACCGATCAAGGCAGCGATTGCCGCGCTCTTCGCGGTCGGCGTGCTCCTGCTCTTGCTGAACCCGCCTTCGCTCTCCGGCGCAGAGGGGCTGGCCGTGTTCATCGGCGGAGGCATCCTGCTGCTCCTCTTCACCGCCTGGGCGACGGTGGCGCTCACCGGCCGCGACTCGATGACCGAGCAGGAGTTCGAGCGGCTCGTGCGCCGTAGCGAGGAGTTGGCTGCCGAGCCGGCGCTGCGTGTCGAGGCGACCGAGTTCGACCTGCTCGTGGCCGAGGCGATCGACGCCCTGCCACTCGACTTCCAGCGCCTCCTCGACGACACGCCCGTGGTCGTCTCGCGCCACGGCGCAGAGAACCGCGCCTACGGCCACTACTTCGGGGACACGGTCGCGCGCGACAACTTCCCCGACCGCATCGTGCTCTACCAGGACACGCTCGAGCGCGACTTCGGCTGGGACCGCGACGTGCTGCGCGCCCAGGTGGAGCGGACGCTGCGCCACGAGTTGGCCCACCACCTCGGCTGGGGCGAGCACGGCGTGCGCGAGCTGGGCCTGTAGGTCCACCTTGCCGTTCTGCCCACCCATATGGTGGGCAAAGCGGAGAGGTGACCGTTTTTCGCCTCCGACCACCCCCCGGCGGGCGGCCATACGGTCTAGGCTAGATCCGCTCCGGAGAGGTGACCGAGCGGCCGAAGGTGCACGACTGGAAATCGTGTGGGCGGGTCAAACTGCCTCGTGGGTTCGAATCCCACCCTCTCCGCTCCGGGTCCGCATCGCCTGGCGGCGTCATCGCCCGGCTCGCGTGCTGAGCACGCGTCGCCGGGCTCTTCCTTGCCAGGCGGGCGTCCCGAAGCGGAGAGGGTGGGATTGCATCCCACCCTCTCCGTTTATCAGCACAGGTGTGCATGGCACGGCAGGCGATGGCCCTGCTAGGACGCTGTTTTCCGGCCCGTTGGTGGTCGGCAGCGCCCGGCGACCAGAGGTCGAAGGCGCGCCGCATCGATTCGCGGTCGCGCTCGCGGAACATGGGCCTGATCTGGGCCTCGAAGGCCGGCCGCTGAGCGGCGTCTGGCATTGCGACCATGCCCGGCCCGTCCTTCGCTTCTCAGAACCCCACCGACTGTCGGACGAGCACGACGTGGATGCGCCCGGGCATTTCCTGGTGGATCTCGAGGATCTTTCCGACGTAGCTGTTCTGCCCGTAAGCGGCATACGCTCGGGCGTCCTCGAGTTTCAGGCTGTGTTCCAGTATCCGCTCGCGTGCCGCCTCCGCCGTTGGTACGACCTTCTGCGCCCCGACGACGAAGACGACGTTGGCCGCGCCCCAGGCGTAGGCGGCAAGCTGACTGCCTGAGGCGGAGGCGATAAAGAGTGCTCCGTCGTGGGTAACGGCGTGGACGCTTCCGAGCGCGAAGTCGGCCCGGCCGGCGATCGCCTTCATCTCCTGCGCCTGCGTCTCGAAGTCGAGCGCCAGCATCTTGTTGCGCACCGACTCGTAGGGCCCGCCGTCGTTGATCGCGTCCGCGATCCCGGTCTCCTGCAACGTCACCGAGGTGTTGGTCATCACGGAGGAGCCTTCAGGGATGCGGGCGATGGCAGCCTCGCGGGCAGCGTCGAAGTCATCGACGACTTCGACGCTGATCCCGTGCTCTTCGAGCGCAACGACGGTCGCCTCGAGCGTCTGGTTATCAGGCAGCTCTGTGAAGCGGTCAGGTGTCTCGGTCGTGCTCAATTCGTCCTCCTTCGAAGGGCCACGGATCGGGCTCATGTACGAACTCGGGCAGCATGCGTTCGCACGCCCGCAGTCGCATCGGTGAGTGCCCCGGCGGGATGCCCCAGTCGGCTGCCTAGTCCCGACTCCGCTCATCGGCCGAGAGCTCGCATGCGGTGTAGGGTCGGGGCCGGCCGATGGCCCCAGATTCCCCCCGAGGACGCGCGGCAGAGCTGACGGGCCGGCGGAGTGAATGCGATGTGCTCGACCGCCTCATCGAGGCTGTGCGCGCGGGTGAGAGCCGGGCGCTGGTGGTGCGTGGCGAACCCGGGCGTAGGCAAGACGGCGCTGTTGGAGTACCTGGTCGAGCGCACGTCGGGCTGCCGGGTGGTGCGCGCGGCTGGAGTCCAGTCGGAGATGGAGCTGGCGTTTGCCGGGTTGCACCAGTTGCTGGCGCCGATGCTGGATCGCGTCGAGCGCCTCCCGGGCCCGCAGGGTGATGCGCTCCAGATGGCGTTCGGCCTCGGTCCCGGGTCGGCGCCGGATCGCTTCTTCGTCGCCCTGGCGGTCTTGAGCCTGCTATCGGATGTGGCTGAGGAGCGGCCGCTGATCTGCCTGATCGATGACGAACAGTGGCTCGATCGTGCCTCGGCGCAGGTCCTCGC
Organism: uncultured Thermoleophilaceae bacterium; assembly: GCA_963757815.1. Taxonomy (GTDB): domain Bacteria; phylum Actinomycetota; class Thermoleophilia; order Solirubrobacterales; family Thermoleophilaceae; genus JACVRW01. Next base: position 67,646 of record CAVWSN010000033.1, read on the forward strand.
GTTCGTCGCGCGCCGCGTGGAGGCGGAATCGGTTGGCTTGGTCTTCGCGGCCCGCGAACCGAGCGATGAGTTGGCGGGATTGCCGGAGCTGGTGGTCGAGGGCTTGCGCGAGGGCGACGCGCGCGCGCTGCTGGACTCGGTGCTCACCGGACCGCTGGACGTGCGGGTTCGCGAGCGGCTCGTCACCGAGACCCGCGGCAACCCGCTTGGCGCTGTTGGAGCTGCCGCGGGGGTTGACGCCGGCGGAGTTGGCAGGCGGGTTCGGGCTCCCCGACGCGGTGCCGCTCTCGGGGAGCATCGAGGAGAGCTTCCGGCGACGGCTCGACGCGTCTTCCGGTCGATACCCGGCGCCTGCTGCGGCTCGCGGCGGCGGATCCGGTCGGCGACCCGCGTGCTGGTGTGGCGAGCAGCCGAGCAGCTGGGGATCGCGACTGAGGCCGCGACCCCCGCGGTCGAGGCCGGCCTGATCGAGTTCGAGCACCCGGGTGCGGTTTCGTCATCCGCTGGTGCGCTCGGCGGCCTACCGGTCGGCGTCACTTCACGAAAGACAGGACCTGCACGGCGCGCTGGCGGAGGCCACCGATCCGGAGATCGATCCCGACCGCCGCGCCTGGCACCGCGCCCACGCCGCGCCGGGGCCCGACGAGGAGGTCGCCGAGGAGCTCGAGCGCTCGGCCGGGCGCGCGCAGGCGCGCGGGGGCTTGGCCGCGGCGGCCGCGTTCCTCGAGCGCGCGGCGATGCTGACGCCCGAGCCGGGTCGCCGTGCCCAGCGGCTGCTCGCGGCTGCCAGGGCGAAGCGCGACGCCGGCGCGCTCGACGCGGCACTGGGGCTGCTGGTCGCGGTCGAGGCCGGCCCGCCTGACGCCCTGCGGACCGCCGAGGTGGAGCACCTGCGCGGACAGATCGCGTTGGACCAGCAACGCGGCAGCGACGCTGCTCGGCTGCTCCTCAGCGCGGCCGGACGCCTCGAGCCGCTCAACGCCGACCTGGCGCGCGAGACGTACTTGGAGGCGCTCGTGGCCGCGATATGGACCAGCGACCTCGACAGCCCCGGCGGCGTGCTGGAGGCGGCCGAGGCAGCGCGCGCCGCGCCCCCGGCCCAGAACCGCCGCGCGCGGTGGATGTCCTGCTTGACGCGTTCGCGCTGCGGTTGACGGAGGGATACGCAGCCGCCGCGCCGACGCTCACCCGAGCACTCGAGCTGGTTCTCGCTCCGAGGGTCGGCACCGACGAAGCCGGCCGCTGGCTCTGGCTCGCTCGGTGGAAGAGCCGGCGTCATGATCGCCGTCGAGCTGTGGGACGCCGAGTCCTGGCACGCCCTCGCCGCTCGCCAGGTTCAGGTCGCCCGCGAACGGGCGCGCTCGTGCAATTGCAGTTCGCGCTCAACTCACTCGCCGTGCACCCACCTTCTCGCCGGCGAGTCTGACCACGGCGGCACTGATGATCGAAGAGGATCGCCTGATCGCTCGAGGCGACCGGGAACCCGCCCGTTGTGCTACATGCGAGATGATCCTCGCGGCCTGGCGCGGCCAGGAGGCCGAGGCGTCTGAGCTGATCGAGGCCACCTTGCAGGAGCCGCAGCCGCAGGCGGTCTGGGCAGGTCGTCATCGCGCGACCTACGCGAGCTCGGTGCTCTACAACGGCCTCGGTCGCCACGACGCCGCGCGCGACGCCGCTTGGCGAGCATTCGAGCGCGATCAGCTGGGGTACGGGCCCTGTCTCGTGCCCGAGCTGGCCGAGGCGGCGTCCAGGACCGGCGACACGGCGCTCCTCAGGGCCGCGCTCGAGTGGCTGTCCGAGCGCACGCGTGTGACGCCCGAGCGACTGGGCGCTGGGGATCGAAGCCCGCGTCCGCGCCCTGCTGAGCGAAGGCGAGGCCGCCGACGGTCTCTACCGCGAGTCGATCGACCGGCTCGGCCGCACCCGCGTCGCGTGTCGAGCTGGCCCGCGGCCATCTGCTCTACGGCGAGTGGCTGCGCCGCGAGCGCCGCCGCATCGACGCGCGCGAGCAGCTGCGCACCGCCCACGAGATGCTCGACGACGATGGGCATCGAGGCGTTCGCCGAGCGGGCCCGCGCGCGAGCTGGCGGCCACCGGCGAGACCGCCCGCAAGCGCAGCGTCGAGACCAGGGACGACCTCACGGCCCAGGAGGCCCAGATCGCGCGGCTCGCCCGCGACGGGCTGTCCAACCCCGAGATCGGCACGCCGGCTGTTCATCAGCCGCCGCACCGTCGAGTACCACCTGCACAAGGTCTTCGCCAAGCTCGACATCAGCTCACGCAACCAACTCCACCGCGCCCTCGACAGCGACCCCAGCACGGCGTCGTACACCGGCGGCAACGCCGCCGGCAGGCCTGAGCAGGATCCCGCGGGCTCGACTCCCCAGCCCGCTGACCGGGAACTCGGACTAGGCAACTCTCAGACGAGACCGCGCCGCGGAGCCGTCATCGTCTCCGGCCATGCAGATCACCTGGCTGAACGGACCCATCAAGAAGCATCGGCGGGCCACGCGGCGCGGTGCGGTTGTCGGCAGCGTGTTCCTCGGAGCCGCGTCCGGCGCGCGCAGCCAGCTCGGCGTGGCGACCGTGGTGGCGCGCGCAGACCCCTCCCTGCCCGCGATATTCCGCCGGCCGTGGACCAGACGGCTCTTGGTGGCGGCGGCGGCCGGCGAGCTCGTCGCCGACAAGCTGCCGGCTACGCCCAGCAGGCTCGAGCCCGCGGGGATCGCCGGCCGGCTGGCCCTGGGGGCGCTGGCCGCCGCCCTCTTCGCGCGGACCCGCCAAGCGCCGTGGATCCCGGCCGCGGCCATCGGAGGCTCGAGCGCCGTCGTCGCGGCCAAGCTCGGCCATGACGTGCGGGCGCGACTCGCCCAGCATGCGCCGGACCCGGCCGTCGCCGTCGTCGAGGACGCGCTGGCGCTCGGGCTGGCCGCCGCGGGCGCCTCACGCTGACGTGCGCTGACTGGGGACCCGGACTAGGCAATTCTCAGACGAGACGGGGTGGCGGAGCCGTCAGGGTCCAGGCCGTGACCACATGGCTGAACGGTGCGATCCAGACGCATTTCCAGACGATCGACGGGTTGTCGATCCGCTACGCCGAGAGCAGGGACGGCGACGATCACGCTCTCTTGCTGAGCCCGTGGCCGGAGAGCCTGTTCGCCTTCGAACCGGCGTGGGCGAGGCTCTCCGAACACACGCACCTGGTGGCGATCGACCTCCCCGGGTTCGGTCATTCCCAGCGAAACGATGGGCTGCTCTCCCCACGGGCGATGGGTGAGTTCGTCATCCGCGCCGCCGATGCATTCGGGCTCGAAAAGCCGCACGTCGTCGGTCCCGACGTCGGCACCGCCGCCTCCCTGTTCGCCGCGGCCATGTACCGCGGCCGCTTTCGCAGCCTCGTCGTCGGCAGCGGCGCCGCGGCTGTTCCGCTCCAGCTGGGCGGTGTGCTGAAGGAGTGGGTCGAAGCCCCCGACCTCGAGGCCTACCGCAGCGCCGACCCGCGGCAGATCGTCGCGGGCGCACTAAGCAACATCGGGCGCTACGACCTTCCCGACCACGTCCGCGAGGACTACCTCTCCGCCTACGAGGGCGACCGCTTCGTCGAGTCGATGCGCTACGTGCGGGCCTACCCGACCGAGCTACCGATCCTCCGCGATCTGCTGCCGGAGATCCAGACACCGGTGCAGATCATCGCCGGCGCGCGAGACCCCGCGGTACCACCCGGCAACGCCGAATTTCTCCACGAGAGGCTGCCCAACAGCAAGCTCGACGTCATCGACACAGGGCACTTCACGTGGGAGGACAGCGCCGACGACTACGCGGCGCTCGTAACCAGCTGGTGGGGCGGCGGCTACGCCGCCACGACTAACTAAAGGAGTCCAGAGATGGCAGTCGCAGTGACAATCGACATCGCCCGCGGGACCGTGCCGCAGTACGAGCAGGTCATCGCCGAGGTCTTCCCCGAAGGCAAGCTCCCCGAGGGCTGGCTATTGCACGTCGCCGGCCCGACCGAGAGCGGTTGGCGAGTGGTGAACGTAGTGGAGTCGCAGGAGCAGTTCGAGGAATTCGCGCGCGAGCGGCTCCTGCCCGCCACCCAACGAGTAGGGGACCCAACACCAGAGGTCGCGTACTTCCCCGTCCACAACCTGGTCCGCAACTGAAGCCTCTGCGAGAGGTGACCCGATGTTCGGCCTTGATGAGACGATCGCGGAATCCGCCGGTGGCGCTTCGATCTGGGTCGTCCTCGCGGTCGCGGTTCTTCTCGGACTACGTCATGCGACCGACCCGGATCACCTTGTCGCCGTAACGACCCTGGTTGCGAGCGGACGGGAGCGCGCAGCTCGTCGCGCCGGTGAGCTCGGTCTTGCCTGGGGCCTTGGCCATGCGGCGACGCTGTTCGCCTTCGGGCTTCCCATCCTCCTCCTCGACAGCGTTCTTCCGGAACCGGTTCAGCAGGCGGCGGAGACGGCTATCGGATTCGTCATCGTCTACCTCGCCCTCCGCCTCCTCGGCCGCTGGCGCCGTGGTGAGCTTCGCTTCCATGCGCACCCGCAGGCGCACGGTGCGCGCACGCGCCGGGGAGCGTTCGCGATCGGGCTCGTGCACGGCATCGGCGGAAGCGCGGGCGTCGGCGTGCTCATCGTCGCGTCGGTTCGCTCTACGGGCCTCGCGGTCATTTCGCTCGCGCTCCTCGCCGTCTCCACAGCCCTCTCCATGAGCGTTGTGTCGAGCGGGTTCGGCTCGATGCTCGCCTCACGTCCGGCCCTCACCTCTGTGGGCGCCGTTGCGCCCGCCCTGGGCGGATCAAGCCTGGTCTTCGGAGTCTGGTACGCGACAGCTGCCTGGAGCCTTGCTCCGTATCCGTTCTAGGCAGACGACTGGTGCATGCGACCGGTGATCTCACGGACGCGAACGGGTGCCACGCGAGCGAACACTGGCCGCACTGCCCGAGAGAGTCCCAAAGGAGGACAGCATCCATGTCAGACCACAACAACAGCCCCCGCGGCGTGGCCGAGCCGGCTATCGACATCGGCGACGGCTATGTCTTCCCCAGCCCGTCCCGGCCGGACCGGTTGGTGCTCGTCATGACCGTCTTCCCCAATGCTCAGCCGGGAGCGCTGTTCTCGGACGCCGCCAGCTACCGGTTCCGCATCCGGCCCGTGACCATCCCGGCCGGCGGCCCCGGGTCACGCTTCGAGGTCGGCACGGATGAGTACGAGATCACCTGCACGTTCGCCGCGCCCGTGACGACGGACGGCGCCGAGAACTCTGTGCAGGAGGGCATGTGCACGCTCCCGAACGGTGTCGACGGTCTCCTTCCGGGTGAACGACGAGCAGGGCGCTGAGGCGCCCGGCGCGCGCGTCTTCGCCGGGCTGCGGATGGACCCCCTGTTCAACGACTCCACCGCGTACGTCGAAACGCTCGCGACCCGGCGGCTCGCCTTCCAGGAGAACGCCGCAAATGGGGCCGATGGATGGGACATCCTGGGCATCGTCGTCGAGCTCGACGTCGCCACGATGCTCGCGGGGGCGCCGGGAACGTTGTTCGCCGTCGCCGCGGAAACGGTCACGGTCGGCAAGTTCCCGGTGCGCCTGGAGCGGTTCGGGCGTGCCTTTGTGAAGGGCCAGATGCTCGGCGAGCTCGGAGACGACACGGTCAACCGCGACCTCGACGTCCGTGAGCTCTGGAACCAGGAAGACCCCTTCGAGCTGGCGCCGAACTACCTCGGCGCCTACCGCGCCCGGCTGAACTCCAACCTGGTCGTCATGGACGGCATCGACGGAAAGATCGACTGGCCCCTGCAGCCGGATGGGAGCCACCCGCTGACCGAGCTGTACCTGGGCGACTACCAGGTCGTGGACGTCTCGAAGCCGTACGCCGAAGACAGCTACCTCGAGATCGAGCAGGCGCTGCTGCAGGGGCGCCCGCACGCGACCTGCGGCGGCCGGTCGCTCAACGACGACGCGGGCGACATGAATCTCACGTTCGTCATCACGGGCGGGAACGGCCCCCGCATCAGCGACGGTGTCGACCAGGCGACCGTGCGAGCCTCGGACAGCTTCCCCTACCTGGCGCCGCCGAACCCCGACCCGGCCGCCGCCGGCAGGATCCTGGCCCCCTCAAAGGTCGCCGACCAGCTCGGCTTTCTCCAAGCAGCCGGTCTGGCGAGCCGGTGATGGCGGACAGCGGGCCTGTCACGACGGCGGGGGTGATCGCCATCGGGAACCTCGAGGCGCGGATCGACGGCCAAGTCACTCGAGCGACGGACGGACGGCTCACCGTCGGCGAGCGCGCCGAGCTGGTGGAGCTGACTCGCGTTACGGGGCCAGGTGCTGGGCTGCATTGCCGACGCCGAACGGGCCGCGGCGATGGCGGACGAGCTCGTCGCCCAGGTGCCGAGCGACGCCCGGTCCTTCCTGGCGCGCGCCAGGATGAGGGGCGCCTTCCACCGGTTCGCGTCGGCCCTGACCGACCTCGACACCGCGGCTGCCTTGGGGGGCGACCGCGTGGACCTCGATGCGGAGCGCGCCGCGATCTTTCAGGCGCTGGGGCGCTACGAGGAGTCGCTCGCGATCCGTCGACTGGCCCGTGACCGTCGTGCTGACTTCAGCGCGCTGGCAGCCCTCGCAGGGGTCTACGGCGAGCGCGGGGAGATGGACGAGGCGGAGCGCTGGTTCGAGGCGGCGACCCGTTGCTACCGCGGCACCTCGCCGTTTCCGCTGGCGGTGCTGGAGTTCCAGCGCGGCAAGCTGTGGATGGAGCGCGACGGTCTCCGCCGCGCCCGCGCCTGGTTCGATGCGGCGGTCCGCCGACTGCCGGCCTACGTCCCCGCGCAGGGTCACCTCGCCGAGCTCGACGCTGCGCTCGGGGAGACCGCGCTAGCCATCGCCCGCCTTCGGCCGCTGGCGCTCGCGTCCGACGATCCCGATTACGCGACGCAGCTGGCCCGCATCCTGAGCGACGCCGGCCAAACCGAGGAGGCGCACGCCTGGCGTCGCAAGGCCGCAGCGCGCTATGACGAACTACTCGCGCGTCACCACGATGCGTTCGCCGACCACGCCGCCGAATTCTGGCTCACGATCGGCGGCGATCACGAGCGAGCGCTCAAGCTCGCGCTGCAGAATCTCTCCCTCCGCCACACCCATCGCGCCCGCGCGCTCGTGCGCCGCTCAAGCGTCCACCAGCCGGGCTAGCGAGCGCAGGGGATGTCGCGCGGGATGTCCGGGTCCGGCCCGGCTCGTTCGAATGCACGCCGTGCTCGAGATGCGGTGGCTCGGGCTCCGGGCCCTCGTGGGAGGACGTGGCCATCGAGGAGCGCGCCCACACGGGCGCGACGCCGGGCGGCGCGCCGCCGGCGCGCTGCTCGACCGGGCGCAACGCCCGACGGCGCTGATCGCAATGAGCGACGAGCTCGCCATCGGCGCGCCGCTGGCCGCCGAGGTTCGTGGGATCGCCGTGCCGCGCGAGCTGAGCATCCTCGGCTTCGACGACACGGCCGCCGCCCCTGAGGCCCGCCCGCCACTCACCACGATCGCTCAGCCACATCGCGAGAAGGGGGAGGCTGCTGCTCCACCCTGAGGACGAGCCCGTCGACCTCCGGTTCCCAACCGAGCTCGTCGTCCGGGGCTCGACCGCGCCCCCGCCCGCATCGCCATAGAGCGGCCAACGTGGGCCCGGGTCAGGCGCGCACGTAGGCCAGGGCGTGGACCTCGGTGAGCTTGTCGCCCCTGAGGGCGCACGCGCCCCAGGTCTCGCCTCGATCGCCACTCTGCCAAATCTGCCCGTCCGCGAGCCCGGCAAAGAGGCGCTCGTCCGCCGCTACGAGCGCGTACGGCATCGCCGGCAGGGGGTCGGGAAGCCCGCCGCCGAGCGGCCGCCAGCCGCCGTCTTCGCGCCGGTAGATGCGGGCCTGCGGGTCGCCGCCGCCGTGGGCGGAGTAGGGGCCCGTGCTCGCCGAGAGGTACCAAAGATCAGGGTCGGCGGGATCAACCGCCACCGACCAGGTGTAGTTGCGGTCGCGGCCTTCGTTGGCCGGCCGCCATGTCTCGCCGGCGTCCTCGCTCCACGCCGCGCCGTCGCCCCCTGCTTCGTAGCCGCGGCCCTCGATGTGAGGGTGCCACGCGAGCGAGTGGACGTCACGGGCGGCGCCCGGGGGGTGGTCGTGCCAGGACGCGCCGCCGTCGGTCGAGCGCATCAGGCCGCCGAGCTCGATCCCGACCAGGATCAAATCGGCGTCGTGTGGGCTCGGCGCGATCCAGCGGACATGTGAGGTCCACGGTCGCGGCGGAAAGCTCCATGTCGGACGCGACGGGAGCTCCTGCAGCGCCTCGAGCTCCCGCCAGCTGCGGCCGCCATCCTGGCTGACGAACAGAGCGCTCGGTTCGGTGCCGGCGTAGACGGCGCCGTCGACCGCACTGACGGCGAGCGAGAAGACTCCCGGCTGCGGGAGCGAGCAGTCAATCCAGGTGCGACCCCCATCGTCCGTCCGGCGTACCCCGCCCTCGCGCAGCCCCGCGTAGACGCGCTCGGGGTTCCGCGGGTCGACGGCCAGGCACTGGGCGCCGCTTCCGGACAGCGAGAGTGCGACGGTCCACTCCCCGTTTCCCTCGTCCAACCGCGCGATGCCGTCGCCGGTCGCGGCATACAGGCGGGCGCTTGTCGGATGCTGTGGAACCACGGCCCGGTGTGCTCCAGGCTACGCAGGTCATGAGTCGGCCCACTTTGGGGTAAACCGGACGGAGACAACCCGGAGGTGACGACGTGGCGATACCGGCAGCGCGACGGGCCGGCCCCGACCACGGAGCAGGTGGGCCGGAGTCCCTGACCGCCGATGACCGGCGGGCGCTGATTCGCTTCATGCTCCTCATGCGCGCGACCGAGGCTCGCGCGCTCACGCTGTATCGGCAGGGGAAGGTGCCCGGATCCTTCTACGACGGGCGCGGCCAGGAGGCAACCGCCGTGGGCTCGGCGTTCGCGCTCGGGCCGCGAGACCGCGCATGCATCCTGCACCGCGACCTCGGCGCGCACCTCATCCGCGGAGTCACGCCGGGCCGGGTGCTCGCGCAGATGATGGGCCGCGCGGGAGGGCTGACGGGCGGCAAGGACGGCAACATGCATTTCGCCGATCAGCGACTCGGGTGCGTCCAGATGGTGTCGATGCTTCCCGACATGGCGCTCGTGGCGTGTGGGCTCGCCATCGCCTTCCAGATGCGAGACGAGCCGCGCGTCGCGATGACCTGGTTCGGGGACGGAGCCACGGCGAACGGGCAGTGGCACGAGGCGATGAACGTCGCGGGCATCCGGAAGCTGCCCGTGGTGTTCGTGCTCGAGAACAACCAGTGGGCCTACTCGACGCCCAACCCGCGCGAGTTCGCGGTGGACCCGGTCGAGCGCGCGGGCGGCTATGGCTTTCCCGGGGTGAAGGTGGACGGCAACGACGTCGAGGCGGTCTTCGGCGCCGCTGCCGAGGCCTGCGATCGGGCTCGGAGCGGTGGCGGCCCGACCCTGATCGAGGCGGAGACGATGCGCATGCACGGACACGGAGCGCACGACGACATGAGCTACGTGCCGGCGGAGATGTTCGAGGAGTGGGAGGCACGGGACCCGATCCGCCGCTACGAGGAGCGGCTGGTCGCCGACGGGATCGACGTCGAGCCGATTCGTGCCTCGGTCGAGGAGGAGCTGGAGCGCGAAACGGCCTGGGCGCTCGACCAGCCAATGCCGGACCCGGACATCGCGACAGCCGGCGTGTTCGCAGAGTCGGACCCGGAGCTTGGGGACGGACAGGCGCCGTGGTCCCGGTGGCAGGGCGACCATGCCTGAGCTCACGTACCTGCAGGCGATCTCCGACGGGCTCCGCGAGGAAATGCGCGCCGACGACTCGGTGTTCTGCCTGGGCGAGGACATCGGAGCCTTCGGAGGCGCCTTCAAGGTGACCGCCGGGTTCCTCGAGGAGTTCGGAGCCGATCGCGTCTGGGACACGCCGCTAGCCGAGAACGCCATCATCGGCACGGCGGTCGGCGCCGCCGTCGAGGGGCTCAGGCCGGTGTGCGAGATGCAGTTCGCGGACTTCATCTCGTGCGGCTTCGACCAGCTCGTGAACGTCGCTGCGAAGCTGCACTACCGCCAGGGCCTCGCGGTGCCGATCACCGTGCGCCTGCCCTCCGGCGGCGGGTTCTCCGGGGGTCCGTTCCACTCCCAGAACCCCGAGGCGTGGTTCCTCCAGGCGCCCGGGCTCAAGGTGGTTGCTCCCGCCACGCCCGAGGATGCGAAGGGCTTGATCGCAGCCGCCATCCGGGACCCGAACCCGGTGGTGTACATGGAGCACAAGCATCTCTACCGGCGGTCCAAGGGTGAGGTGCCGGAGGGACGCTACGAGACCCCCCTCGGGGAGGCGCGCCTGGCACGCGCCGGCGATGACCTCAGCGTGATCACCTACGGCGCGATGGTGCTGACCGCGCTCGAGGCCACCGAGGATCTGGACGGCGCCTCGATCGAGGTGCTCGACCTGCGGTCGCTCTACCCCTTCGACCGCGAGGCGGTCCTGCGCAGCACTCGCAAGACGAGCAAGGTGGTCCTCGTCCAGGAGGCCACGCGCTCCTGTGGGGTGGCCGCGGAGATAGCGGCGCTGATCGCCGAGGAGGCCTTTGAGGACCTCGACGGTCCCGTCGTGCGCGTCACCACGCCCGACGTGCCGATCCCGTTCAGCCCGCCGCTCGAACGCGCCGTGCTGCCGCAGGTCGAGGACGTGAAGGAGGCGTGCCGTGAGCTCCTCGCCTACTAGCAGCGGGTTGATGGACGTCACGATGCCCCAGATGGGGGTGTCGATCGCCGAGGGCACGGTGATCGAGTGGAAGAAGCAGCCCGGCGACGAGGTCGAGGCGGACGAGCCGATCGTGGAGATCTCGACCGACAAGGCCGAGAGCGAGGTGCCGGCCCCCGCCACCGGGCGGCTGAAGGAGGTGCTCGTCGAGGCCGGCGAGACCGTCGACGTCGGCACCGTGATCGCGCGGATCGAGACGGGTGCAGCGGCTCCGCCGACTCCGGCCGGCGGCGACGGCCAGGCGTCGGCCGGCGGCGACCGCCAGGCATCGGTCGACGGCGGGAACGGGGGCGAGCCGACCGTCACGCCGGTCGTGCGGCGCATGGCGGAGAAGCACGATCTCGATCTGTCGCGAATCGAGGGGACCGGGCGCCGCGGGAGGGTGACGAAGAAGGACGTGGTCGCCTACCTGCGTGAGCGGGGCGAGTCCGCGGCCGAGCCACGCGAGCGTGCTGAGCCGGTGCTCCACATGGAATCCCCCTATCGCGAGGAGGCGCCGCCGGCAGCCGGCGGCGGCGGAGGCGGCGCCGGGCGCCCGGGAGCTCTCGGTGATGCGCAAGCGCATCGCGGAGCACATGGTGCGTTCGCTGCGCACGGCCGCGCACTGCACCACGATCGTCGAGGCGGACATGAGCCGGATCGAGGCCGCGCGCGGCCGGCGCTCCTACCTGCCCTTCGTCGCGCGCGCGACGATCATCGCCCTGCGCGAGCACCCAAATCTGAACGCGACCCTCGACGGCGACATGCTGACCGTGCACAACGAGGTGCACCTGGGAATCGCCGTTTCGCTCGGCGAGGACGGTCTGGTGGTCCCCGTGATCCGCGACGCCCACGAGCTCTCGCACGAGGGCCTCGCCGCGCGCATCAAGGACGTGGCGGAACGCGCGCGCAGCAAGCGGCTCTCGCCCGACGAGCTGCGCGGAGGCACCTTCACGATCACGAACCCGGGGGCTTTCGGCGCGGTGCTCGCGACGCCGATAATCAACCAGCCTCAGGTGGCGATCCTGGATCTGGAGGCGGTGGTGAAGCGTCCGGTGGTGGTCACGGACGCCGACGGCCACGACAGCATCGCGATCCGGCCGATGAGCTACCTCTGCATGTCGTGGGACCATCGCGCCCTCGACGGCGCACTGGCCGCGCAGTTCCTGAGCACGCTCAAGCGCGTGGTGGAGGGCTGGCAGGGCTGAGGCGGGCCGGGCCGGGGGCCGGGCTCCCGTGTCGCGGGGCTCCCGGCATGAACATGCAGTACCATGCATATTCATGCAAGAACGTGCAAGCCTGCTCAGCGTGGAGCGTCGCCAGTCAATCCTCGAACGGCTCGCCCGCGACGGAAAGGTCGTAGCGGCTCAGCTGGTCGAGGAGTTCGGAGTGTCCGAGGACACCGTCCGGCGCGACCTGCGCGAGCTGGCGGCGCAGGGGCTCGTGCAGAGAGTGCACGGCGGCGCTCTGCCGCCGGCGCCGCAGCCCGGCTCGTTCACGCACCGGCGTGAGACCTACACCGAGGAGAAGGCCGCTCTCGCCCAGGCCGCCGTAGATGTCCTCCGCGATGCGCGCGTGATCATCCTCGACGGCTCGACGACGAACCTCGAGCTCGCGCGTAGGCTGCCGGCTGACCGAACCGGCACGGTTCTCACCAACTCGCCTCCCATCGCCGCGGCCCTCGCCGAACACCCGGCTCTGGAGGTCGTGATGATCGGCGGGCGGCTCGACAAGCGGGCGCAGGTCACGGTCGGCGCGGCCGCGATCGACTTCCTCCGGTCAATCCGGGCGGACGCATGCGTGCTGGGCGTCTGCGCCCTGCACCCCGAGGCCGGCCTCTCGACCGACGATCTCGAGGAGGCGCAGGTCAAGCGGGCGATGGTCGAGGGGTCGGCTGACGTGATCGCGCTGGCTACGTCGGACAAGCTCCGCGCCGCCAGCGCCTACGTGGTCGCGCCGGTCACCGAGGTCACCCACGTGGTCGCCGAGGCGGATGCGCCGGACGAGCTGCTGGACCCCTACCGCGCGATCGGCGTGACGGTCACGCGCGCGTGACCCGGCGCTGGGCCACCGCCGGCGTCTTCTTCGTGAACGGCGCCGCGATCGGGACCTGGGTGGCGCAGATCCCGTGGATCCAGGAGCGCTTCGACCTGTCCAAGAGCGCGATCGGCTTCGTCATCCTGGGCATGTCATTGGCCGTAGTGGTCGCGCTCCCGATCGCCGGGCAGGCGGTTGTCCGGCACGGCTCCGCGCGGATGACCTGGGTCGGCGGCATCGCCACGGCGCTGGCCGTCAACCTCGCGGTGCTCGCTCCGCACCCGGCGCTCGTCGCCGCGGGCCTGTTCGTCCTCGGCGCGGCCAGCGCCACGATGGACGTCTCGATGAACAGCCACGGCGTCGGGGTCGAGCGCGACGTCGGCCGGCCGATCATGTCCTCGCTGCACGCGGGCTGGGCCCTGGGCGGGATGGCCGGCGCGACGTTCGGCGCGCTGATGGCCGCCCTCGGCGCCGACCCGCGCCTGACGGTGGCGCTCGCCTCGCTGTTCCTGCTGACCGCGCTCGCCGCGAGCGCTCGCCGCATCGGCGCCGGCTCCGCAGCGGAGGGTGCCCGCACGCCTGGCTTCACGCTGCCCTCGCGCGGGGTGGCGCTGCTCGCGGTGCTGTGCCTGCTCGTGATGCTGACCGAGGGTGCGATGGCCGACTGGGGTGGCCTCTACCTGCGCCAGGAGCTCGGCGCGGACGCCGCAGTTGCGGCGCTGGCATTCGCGTTCTTCACGGCCGGCATGACGGTCGGGCGCCTCGTGGGGGACGGGATCAACCACCGCGCGGGCCCGGTGATGCTGCTGCGCTGGGGCGCCCTTCTGACGGGGATCCCGCTCGCGGCGATGCTCTTGATCGGCCAGCCGGCGGCGGCGCTGGCGGGGTTGTTCGCGATCGGCCTCGGGGTCTCCAACGGCGTGCCGCTGATGTTCAGCGCCGCCGGGCGGCAGCGCGGCACGCCTCCGGGGCCGGCGATTGCCGCCGTATCGTCGATGGGCTCGCTCGGCTTCCTCGCGGGGCCGCCCCTGATCGGCTTCGCGGCCGACGCGATCTCCCTTCCCTGGGCGCTCGCCTCTCTGACGATCGGCGCGGCCGCGGTGTTCGTCCTGGCGCAGCGCGCGGCGGGTGAGCCTGCGGCGGCGGCGCCGGCGGAGCGGTTCGACGCTGTGATCGCCGACATGGACGGCGTGCTCGTCGACTCGTCCGGTGCGACGACCCGCTCCTGGCAAGCGTGGGGGCTGCGCCGCGGAGTGGACGGCGTGTCGATCCAGGCGCGGAACCACGGGCGGCCCGCGCGCGCGGTGCTGGCCGAGCACGTCGACGCGGACGAGCTCGACGCCGACGCGCGGTTCCTGCTCGACGCCGAGACGAGCGACGTCGACGGCGTGGTCGCGCTGCCGGGCGCCGCGGACGTTCTCGCGCTCGCCTCGACCATGCCGGTGGCGGTGGCGACGTCGGCCCCGGAGGGGCTCGCGCGCGCCCGTTTCGCCGCGGCCGGTCTGCCGGTTCCGGACGTGCTCGTGACCTCCGACGACGTCGAGCATGGCAAGCCGGCCCCCGACCCCTACCTGCTGGCCGCGCGGCGCCTCGGGGTGGATCCCGCTCGCAGCCTCGTGTTCGAGGACGCGCCGGCGGGGATCGCCGCGGCCCGCGCGGCGGGCATGACCGTGTGGGCGGTCACCACCACCCACGACGGCTCCGCGCTGACGGAGGCCGACCGCGTGGCGCCTGGGCTGCCCGATCACCTGGCGCTGCTGGGCGTCACGCCGGCGCAGGAGCGCGCCGAGGCAGCGTTGGCCGCTTAGCGAGCGTCCCCGGCGATGCCCAGGTGGCTCCGGTTGGACGGCGTGTCCTCGTAGACGCGCCACTCGGAAACCTTGCCGTCGGCGGTCCTCGCCGCCCAGAGGGCCGGACCGTCCAGCGCCGGTTCGGTCGAGCACACCGAGCGGCCGACGGCGATCACGGTGCACCCCATCGGTATGACCCTCGCCCACTCGTTTCGATAGTCGGGGAACGCCTCGAAGAAGCCCTGCCACGCTTCGAGCACACGATTCCTGCCGGCGAAGACGTTGCCGTCCGAGTCGATGAACGTGTGGCCATCGGTCATCAGCTCATCGAGAGCGTCGAGATCACGCCGGTTGATCGCCTCGTTGAACGCAACCGCGGCCATCATGCGGCCAACCTACCCGTCGGGTTGGCGGACGCTCCCCAGCGGCTACGCCGGGCAGCCGCTTCCTCTCGGCCTGACCGCCTAGCGTCGGGCGCAAGCGCTGAAGGCGGGGCGCGGCGCGCATCCGCTCCCCAGCGGCTACGCCCGGCAGCCGCTTCCTCGCGGCCTGATCGCCTACGTCGGGCGCAAGCGCTGACGCGGGGCGCGGCGCGCACTGCCGTGGGCGCGTGTCACGCCGGAGACCCGGGCTTCGTCTCAAGGGGGTGAGATGACATTGCTGGATCCCTTCACGCATCAGTGGGCGGTTCTGCTCACGACCTTCCGCCGCGACGGGACGCCGGTTGGTACGCCGGTCAGCCTCGCCGTAGATGGCGAGCGGGCTTTCGTACGCAGCCCCGGCGACGCATGGAAGGTCAAGCGGATACGCCGTAACCCCCACGTG
This sequence comes from uncultured Thermoleophilaceae bacterium, assembly GCA_963757815.1. Classification (GTDB taxonomy): domain Bacteria; phylum Actinomycetota; class Thermoleophilia; order Solirubrobacterales; family Thermoleophilaceae; genus JACVRW01. The sequence continues at coordinate 83,100 of CAVWSN010000033.1, forward strand.
GAGATCGCTCCCTGCACTCCGCGCGGCCGGCCGACCGGGCCCGCGGTTCCCGCGCTGGCCAGGCCGCTGCAGGGTGACGACGCAAAGCGCGCCGCGCGCGCGCTCAGGCGCAAGCACCCGTTGCTGCAGGGCGTCCTGGTCCCGCTCGCACACCGTCTCATGCGCTGCGGGACCGCTCACTTCGAGCTGCGCGCGGAGTCCTTACTTCGCTAGCGGCGAAAGGGAGTCCGATTCGTTCAAGACACCTCGTCGCGGAGTGTTGAACATTGGTTCCATGAGAGTCGGAGTCGGGTTGCCGGCGGCCGTCCCGGAGACGGACATGACGCTGATCCGGCTCTTTCCGGCTGTGGCGACTTGAGCAGGTCTCCGTGCTCGCCCAAGCCTTGCAACCGAAGGGACATACGCATGAGCATTGACCGTTCAGCGGCGGCCGACTTCATGGCCACCCACGCGCGTTTGCTGGACCGCCGCCGCTTCGAGCTGCGGACCGGCGACGGCGACCCCTCGGCCGCACTCGCCGCCCTCGGGGGCTATCGCAACCCCGACGGCGGATATGGCTGGGGCCTCGAGCCCGATCTCCGCTCCCCGGAGAGCCAGCCCGGAGCCGCGCACCACGCGTTCGAGGTCTTCGAGGACATCGCACCGGCCACCTCCGCGCATGCCGCGGCGCTGTGCGACTGGCTCGAGTCCGTGTCTCTGCCAGACGGGGGCATGCCGATTGGCTTTGCCCCTGGGCACGTCCGCCGGTTCGGCTCCCTGGTGGAGCGCCGCTGACCCTTCGGTGTCGTCATTGCAGATCACCGCCGTGGCCACGGCCGCCGCGCTGCGCGTGGCCGCCCACGACCGGGACGTCGCCGCGCACCCTTGGCTGGAGCGAGCCACCGGCTACTGCCTGAACGCGATCGATGCGATCGACGAGGCGCCCTCCGCGTACGTGCTCGCCTTCTCGCTCGGCTTCCTCGACGCCGTGCACGACAGCCGCCCCGAGGCGGCCGACCTGCTCAGCCAGCTCGGCGAGCACGTTCCCGCCGACGGCCTGATCCGCGTCCAGGGCGGTGCCGAGGACGAGATGCTGCACCCGCTCGACATCGCCCCCTACCCCGACCGGCCGGCACGCGCACTCTTCAGCCCCGACGTGATCGCCGCCGATCTCGAGCGCCTGGCCGCACTGCAACAGGACGACGGTGGCTGGATCGTCGACTTTCGCAGCAGCTCGCCGGCAGGATCCCTCGACTGGCGCGGCTACGCGACCGTTCGCGCCATCGACATCCTGGAGCAGAACGCGAGGGCGATGGCCTAGCGCGTACCGCGATACTCCGGACGGTGGGCGGTCCGGACCGAGGCAAACGAAGCCGTTCCGGCCGGCTTCTCGACTCGCTTCTCTGGGGGACGGCGTTCGGCGGTGCGTCCGGCGCGGTGCTGGGCTCCGCGATCGACGGGGTCGGAGCCGGCTTGGGTGCGCTGATCGGTGCGGCCCTGTACGCGCCCGCCGAGGTGATCACAACGATGAGCAGGGGCGCGGCCGAGATCAAGCCGCTCTGGTACCGCATCCTCAGCAGCGCCCTGTTGATGGCGCTGTTCGGCTGGCTGCTGGGCCTGATCTACGGCCCGGACAAGCCCCTGCTTACAGCGATCATCAGCGGCGCACTCCTCGGGCTGCTCGGCCTGCGCCCGCTGAAGGTCGCCCTCGGGCTCCTGATCGGAGCCCTTCTGGGCGTTCTGTTCCAAGCTCTCGACGCCGGTATCGAGCCGGCGCTGGTCGCGGCCGCGGTGGCGGTCGTCTATCGCGTGGTCGCGGCGATCGCCTACCGTGATCGGCCGCTGGTCCGCGTGATGGCCGAGGAGGTGCCGGCGGCGGAGCTGCGCTACGTCGTGCCCTTCGAGGCGCGCTCGCGGTACGTCGGCGCCGACTACGTCGAGCAGCTCGCGAAGGTCCGGGGCGGGACCTTTCGCCGCAACCCGCCCGATGTCGGCATCCTCGCCTCGCTCGACAGCTTGGATGGGCCGAGCTTCGACGCGGACCGGGTGCACCCGCTGATTCGTGAGTTCTACGAGCACACCAGCCGCTTCCGGCTCTCGATCGTCCCCGAGTGGCGGCGTTGGATGAAGCCCGGATACGAGGTCTTCAAGTTGCTGGTCGCGCAGCCGCTGGGGCAGGCCGCGATCCCGTCCAATATCGAGGAGGCCCAGCGCGGGATGATCAGCACGATCGACACGATCGCCCTGGGTGGCGACGAGGAGATCGACATCCGCGGCTGGATCCGGACGTTCGCGGACTCAGGCAAGCCGATCTACGTAGGCATCTACACGAGCTTCAGGCACGAAGACCGCGGCTACGTGAGCGTCGGCTTCCCGATCCCCAGCGCCAACTTCACCGCCACCCTCCTTCCGCAGAACGCCGGGGAGCACGACTTTGTACTGACGTCGCGAACCGAGCTCGCATTTCCGGGCCACTACCTGAGCTCGGTCGACAGCGAGCGAGACGCCCTGACCGTTCTCAAGCTGCTCTATTTCCAGGAACGGATCTTCGTCTACGTCGCGGGCGGCGAGCTGAAGACCGACCACAGCTTCTTCCTGGCCGGACAGCGCTTCCTCACCCTCCACTACGAGATCGAACGCCTCGCGGTGGAACACGCGTGACCTCGCCGCCCTGTCTACGGGACGAGCACGTTGCGCTGTTCTGCGCGTTGCAGGGTCAGCGACGTCTGCTTGGCCCCCGCGAGGGCCTGGACACCGGGTTCCGTGCGCTCGTTCAACAGCAGCAGTCCTGAGCCGTCCCGGCCTGCGCCGAGCTTGACCCGGATCGCGCCGGCTTGGTCGCGAAGTCGAAACACGACCTCGCCGCTGCGTTCGACCTTGATCTGGGCGCGGACCTGCCGGCGAGCGTCGACAAGTTCGATCGTGCGCGCCCGCAGCACCGACGCGACGCGCTTTGCGCCGGCCGGCCGACTCAGCAACGGCAGTGCGAGCAGCGACAGCAGACAGAGCGTTGCGAGCGCTGCCGCGAGTCTTCCAATTCTCATCTCGCCTCCTTGACGTCCGAGGACGCCCCCAACCTCCCATACTCCGCTTGTTGCGATGAGGTTCCGACCCGGGAAAGTCGCGCTCGAGCGAACGCGTTGGACGCTGGTGGAACTGGGCGGGCTCGCGGTCGAGCCGAGCGAGGGCGGGCGCGACCCGCATCTCGTCCTCGACCCGGACGGGCGCCGGTTGAGCGGGTCGGGCGGTTGCAACCGGCTGCTCGGACGCTATGAGCTGGACGGCGACCGGCTCGGCTTCGGCGCCGTCGCCACGACGATGATGGCCTGCCCCGAGCCGCTGATGCGCAGCGAGCGCGCATTCATCGAGGCCCTCGAGGCGACGACCGCCTTTCGCATCGAGGGGGAGACGCTCGAGCTGCTGGCCGGCGAGCGAGGTCGTGGCGCGGCTCGCAGGCCGGGCGCGCCCGAGTGGAGCGCGCGGGCTGGCAACTGCACCCAAATGGGGGCTTCGGCGCCAAGTTGGGAACGTCGCTGTAAGTGGGCTGCTGACGGCTTAACCTGCTTCGCCGAGGACGAGATGGACGAGCGCAAGACGCAGGCGCGAGAGAACGCCGGCGGCCGCGCTTCGGCCGCGGCGCGTTGGTTGCCTGCTCTCAGGCGCCTCCCCGCATGTCTGTGGGTGTGCGGTCGGCGTTGCCCGACGTCCGCGCGGCCGCGGCGGGTCGCCACGCGCGATGCGAGGCGAGTTCCGTCGCGTGAGCAACTAACGTCTTCGACCCACCCAGGTGACGCATCCACTGTCGGGCGAAACGGTGACCTGGACCACATCAAGGGGGATACCACAACGTCAGTGTTCGATGACGGGATGCTTCACGATACCCGCGTGAGCCCCAGTACCGCGACTGGAGTCGGTCTCGCGGACGTTCAACGGACGCCAGGCTCGTATTCCTACTACTGCTTCGACTGCACGGAGGCCGAGGGGAGCCGGCATGGCGGGCACGGTGACCGTCAGTGCGGCTCCCCCGCCGGGCCCTCCCCGCCGCCGGCGGCCCACCGCCTCCCGGCGGGACTCCGCCCCGGCGGCGGCGGCGGCGGCGGCTGGCGCCGGCGGCGGTGCGGTGGCGGCGGCGACCCCTCGCCCGGCACTCCGCCAGGGGGCAAGTTGAGCGTCAAAGTGACCCTCCAGGTAAGCGACACGACCCCCGCGAGGGCGGCCAGATTCGGTTCTTCGGCTCGGTCCAGCCCGAACAGGACGGGCGGCTCCTGCAGCTCCAGCGTCGAGGCCGAGGCGGCTCGTACCGCACGCTCAAGAAGCTGAAGCTTCGAGACGCGGGGGCGAGTCGCTCGAAGTTCAGCGGGACGCTGCGCGTGCTCGGCGATGCCGTGTTCCGGGCCCGTCTTCCTGCCGACGGCGACCATCTGACAGGCACAAGCCGCACACGACGGTTGAACGTTCCCTGACGTCAAAGCCTGCCCAGCCACTCGAGCGGGAAAGGTGGCTGGGCGAGCGGGCGTACCGCGAGCCGCATGAGCATGAGCGGGTTGTCGTCGCCGGCGATGCGGTTCAGGTGCACGGTGGCGCAGCCGCCGCAGCGGTGGACGAGCGCCCATTCGCCGCCGGCGCGAACGTAGACGGCGATCGGCTCCATCGCCGCTCCACAGTCGGCGGCGCGGTCGCCGGGACGCTCCGCGTCGAGGTGCCGGCTCCACAGGCAGTTCGGGCAGTGGTTGCGATGGCCGGTGCCCGGCGCGTCCGTGGACACGTCGAGCCGGCAGTGTTGACATCGGAATGTGTCCGAACCTCGGCGCCGGACACGGTTGCGCTGATCGCGCGACAAGGCGACCTCCGGAGAGGGAACAAGAACGGCGTCGCGCGGTCTCCGGGCTAACCCGGCTGGCGCGACGTGGCGTGTTCCGTGGCGGCAATCATCAATTCACCACCTGCCCTCCGCGGCTCGCCCGGCTGCGGACGTCCGGCTGAAGGCACTCCTGTCAGGGTACCGCGTCCGTCGCGCGCTGAACCTCGCCGCTCGCACGCTTGGGTAGGCTCCCGCAAATGGCCACCACCACGCGACTCGCGGCACCGAAGATCTCGGACGAGGACCTGGAAGGGCTGCTCGAACTCCTCAAGGGGGCCGACAGCGTCGAGCTGAAACTCACCGTCCCGGACACGAACCTGTCCGAGGGAGCGAAAGTACTCGGCGTCGATCCCCTCGACGCCCAGGTCCGGCAGGTGTTCTTCTTCGACACCCCCGACCTGGCGCTGTACAAGCAGGGAGTTGTCGTGCGAGCGCGCCGTGTGCAGCGCAAGGGCGACGATTCGGTCGTAAAGCTGCGCCCGGTGATCCCCGACGAGCTGCCCAAGAAGATCCGCAGCACGCCGGGCTTCGGGGTCGAGGTCGACGCGATGCCCGGCGGCTTCGTCTGCTCGGGGTCGATGAAGAGGGAGCTCGAGGAGCCGGAGGTCAGGCCCGCGGTCCTTGGCGAGAAGCGCGTGCGCAGGCTGTTCTCCAAGGAGCAGCGCGCTTTCTTCGCCGACCACGCTCCGGAGGGGCTCGACCTGGACGACCTTTCGATCCTCGGACCGATCTTCGTGCTCAAGGTCAAGTTCGCGCCCGAGGGCTTCGGGCGCCGCATGGTCGGCGAGATGTGGCTCTACCCAGACGGGTCGCGGATCGTCGAGCTGTCCACCAAGTGCCCCCCGCGGGAGGCGTTCGAAGTGGCTGCGGAGGCGAGGGTCTTCCTGACCTCGCGCGGGATCGACCTGTCCTCCGCCCAGGAGACGAAGACGCGCAAGGCGCTCGAGTTCTTCTCGAAGCGGTTGCAGAAAGCCTGAGCGCGGATCAGGCCGCGTCGCGCAGCTGCACGTGCGGCGTGCGGTGAGGCAGTTCCTTCACGGTCGTGACGTTCACCTCGCAGAAGCCGAGGGCCTGCAGGACACAGCCGCAGCCGTCGCAGACGAGCGCATCGAAGTCGTCCGGCTCGCCCCAGGCCTCGAACTCCTCGGCGCAGGCCGGGTCGGTGCAGATGAGAGTCGCGTAGAGCATCCCTCCGGGCCCATGCTGGGAACCCGCCCGGACGGAATGCGGCTTTACGCCCCTTCGGAGACCGGCACGATCAGCCGGATATGGCGGCGGGCGAGCATGAGGACCGGTGCCTTCCAGTCGCGACCCGAGCCGTCGAGAGCCACCAGCTCGGCATCGAGGATCGTGAAGAACTCCTGATCGCGTCGGTTGACATGGTCGGACACGCGGCTGCGGTAGCCCTCGCGAGGGAGGGTCATCATCCCCTCCACGCGGTAGCGATCGGTTTCGACCACCACTCGTTCCCTGCGCGTCTCCACGGCGCGCCAATCTATCGGGGCGGCGGCGCCCAAGCTCGGACATCAATGGGTCGCCACGTGTACCTTTGGTCACGTGCATTCCGCGACGCCCGTGGAGCGCGGGCCGGCGCTGGACGCGGTCTTCAAGCCCGTCCAGCCGCCAACCACCTTCGAAGAGACGGTTGAGCGCCTCGGGACGGCGATTCGCCTCGGCCTCCTCGCGCCCGGCACCCGACTGCCCTCCGAGCGCGAGCTCGCGGACCAGCTGCGCATCTCACGCTCCACGCTGCGCCAGGCGCTCACCACCCTCGTCCAGAGCGGCCACCTGGTGTCGCTTCGCGGGCGCGCCGGCGGGACCTTTGTCGCCGAGGAGCCTCCGCTCGGCCAGAAGAGCGATGGCGTCGTCCTGGGTGAGGACGCCCGTGCCGTCCTCGACTACCGCGTGGCGGTCGAGACCGGGGCGACCGTGCTCGCCGCCGAGCGGGCGACGGAGGACGACCTGAGCCACCTCGAGGAGCTGACCGAGAGCATGGCCGAGACGAGCGGCCCCTTCGACGAGTACCGCCGCGCCGACGTCCGCTTTCACATCGGCCTGGCGGAGGCCTCACACTCGCCGCGGCTCGTGACCGCCATGACCGAGGTCCAGGGTCAGATGAGCAACCTGATCGCCCGCATCGCCCACCCGAGCGAGGTGCTCACGAGCTCCAACATCCAGCACCAGCGCCTGATCGTGCTGCTCAGGAAGGGCGAAACCGGCCGCGCGGTGAGGCTCATGCGCGACCACATCGAGGGAACGGAGCACATCCTCGCGGGCCTGATGCCCCCCGAGGCGCCGGAGTAGCCCGCCGTCGCTTCTCGTCGGGCCGGTTTATAGTGGCTCGGGGGGTTGGCGCCGGGTCGGTCTCGCGTATGGGCTGGGGAATGGGGTGTTGCCCGTTCGGTTTCCGGCCGACCCAGGCGTGATCGAAGATCGTTCGGCGGTTGTGCTCGGGAAGCGCGAGCATTCCTGACTTTGACCGCACAGGGGCGGCCAAAGTCAGCAAGGTGGCGTCGGGTCACGCGTTGGGGCTGCCTGGGTGCCGATGAAGATTCGGCAAGGGCCAGGATCGGCCGAAGATTGTTTGGCCGAGAGAGTCGCAGCGGCCGCTGTCCACGGCCCCTTCCCCAGCCTGGCCCGGCCGGCGGAGCCCGACCCGGCGCCAGAACGCCCAACAGAAAGCGACGGCGTAGCCCCTCTACGCCCGGACGCGCTCCCCGTCCGGATCGAACAGCGGCTCGCTCGCGACCTGGCCCCCGATCCAGCGCCCGAAGATCTCGACCTCGACACGGGTATCCGGCGTGGCGCGGTCGGGAGGCAGTTGCGCGTACGCGATCGAGCGTCCAACCGTGTAGCCGTAGCCGCCGCTCGTGACCCGGCCCGCGATCTCCCCGTCCACCCGCACGGGCTCGTTGCCGAGCGCCACCGACCGCGGGTCGTCGAGCGTCAGGCAGCACAATCGCGTTCGCGGGCCGCGCTCCGCCGCCTCGGCCAGCGCGTCGCGGCCGATGAAGCCGCCCGGCTTGTCGAGCTTCACCGCGAAGCCGACCCCGCCCTCGTAGGGGGTCACGTCGGGCGTGATGTCGGCGCCCCACACCCGGTAGCCCTTCTCGAGCCGGAGCGAGTCGATCGCTCGGTAGCCGCCCGCGAGCATCCCGTGCGGCTCGCCCGCCTCCCACAGCGCTCGCCACAGGGTGAGCCCGTACTCGCTCGGGCAGTAGAGCTCCCAACCGAGCTCGCCCACGTAGGTCACGCGCAGGGCGCGAACCGGCACGTCGCTCACGGTCGTCTCGCGGAGGGACATGTAGGGGAAGTCCCGAGTGGCGAGCGACTGCGGCGTGAGCGGCTGCAGCAGCTCGCGCGCCAGCGGCCCCCAGATTCCGAAGCAGGCCCATTGGGCGGTCACGTCGTGAACCTGGACCGAGCCGTCCTCGGGCAGCCGGCGGCGGATCCACTCGCGGTCGTGCCCTCCGAAGGCGGTGCCGGTGACGATCCCGAAGCGGTCCTCGGCGAGCCGTGCCACGGTGACGTCGCATTCGACGCCCCCGCGGTTGTTCAGCATCTGGCTGTACGTGATCCGTCCCACCTCGCGCGCGACCTCGTTCGCGCACAGGCCCTCGAGGAAAGTCGCCGCGCCGGGCCCGGTCACCTCGAGCTTCGCGAACGAGCTCTCGTCGAACAGCGCGGCAGCCTCGCGACAGGCGCCGTGCTCGGCTCCGATGGCGGGGGACCAGTGCCGGCCGGCCCAGCCGCGCGGGCGCAGCGACTCGTCGCCCGCGTCCCCATTGCGCTCGTACCAGTTGACGCGCTCCCAGCCCGACTTCTCGCCGAAGGCGGCGCCGTGGGCGCGGTGCCAGTGGTAGGCGGGCGGGACGCGCAGCGGCCGGCCGGCCTGGCGCTCGTGGTGCGGGTAGCGGATGTCGTAGTAGGTCTCGTATGTCTCGCGAACACGCGCCAGCGTGTACGAGGGCGACCGGTACCGCTCCCCGAAACGGCGGACGTCCATGCTCCAGAGGTCGAGCGAAGGCTCGCCGTCCGCGATCCATTCGGCCATCACCTTGCCGACGCCGCCCGCGCCCGCCAGCCCGTGCGCGCAGAAGCCCGCGGCCACGAACAGGCCGTGCACCTCGGTCTCGCCGAGGCAGAACTCGTTGTCGGGGGTGAACGCCTCGGGCCCGTTGATCATGCGCGTGACCTTCACGTGCTCCATCTCCGGCACGCGCCGGCGTGAGTTCTCGGCGATCTCCTCGAAGCGCTCCCAGTCGTCCTCGAGGAGCCGGCCGTTGAAGTCGGGCGGGATGCGCTCGAAGCCGGCCTCGCCCTCGTCTCGGAACGCCGGCCGCGAATGGCGTTCGTAGCCCCCCATCACGAGGCCGCCGCCCTCCTCGCGGAAGTAGACGAGCAGGTCCGGATCGCGCAGCGTGGGGAGGGGCCGCTCGGGATCGCGCTCCCGGAACGGCTGCGTGACGATGTACTCGTGCGACATCGGCACGACCGGTATGCGCACTCCGGCCAGGCGGCCGAGCTCGGCGGCGAACATCCCGCCGGCGATCACAACCACCTCGGCCTCGATGTCGCCGCGCTCCGTGCGCACGCGCCGCACCCGCCCGCGCTCGACCTCTATGCCGGTTACGCGCGTGCGCGTGTATATGTCCGCCCCGCCCTCGCGCGCGCGCTCGGCGAGTGCAAGCGTGAGCTGGGAGGGGTCGAGGTAGCCGTCCGTGGGTAGCCAGGCGGCCCCGAGCACACCGTCCGTGCTCATCAGGGGAAACAGGTGGCGAGCCTCTTCCGAGCGAGATCAGCTCGAGCGGCAGGCCGAAGGTCTTGGCCCAGCCGGCCTGGCGGCGCAGCTCCTCGAGGCGCTCCTCGCTCGAGGCCAGCCTGATGCCCCCGCACTCCACCCATCCACAGTCGGCGCCGAGCTCCCGGTAGAGCTCGACCGAGTACATCATCATCCGCGTCAGCGAGACCGAGCCGCGCAGCTGGCCCACGAGGCCGGCCGAGTGGAATGTCGAGCCCGACGTGAGCTGGTCGCGCTCGAGGAGCACCACGTCTTGCCGGCCAAGCCGGGTCAGGTGATAGGCGATCGATGCGCCGCCCACACCGCCGCCCACGACCACACAGCCGGCGGAACCCGGCAGCTCGCGCCGGCTGCTCAACGCCGCGCGTCCTCGACCCACCGTCTTGAAGCGCGGGTCGGAGCCCGCCTTCGTCAGCCGGTCGAAGTGCTTGGCCGTGTAGCCGCGGAAGTCGTAGTCGAGCTCCGATATCGCCGTCTGGACGACGCCCCACATCGCCTCGCGGAAGTCCGATATGAAGCGGTACAGCTTGAGCGTGGCGCGCCTGCGATCGTCGGGAGGGCTGCCGTAGTAGACGGAGAGCAGGCGCTCCTCCTCCTCGTCACCGAGCTCGTTGTTGACGGCGAAGTTGCCGAGGTCGAAGTAGCGATCGCCCATGCCGGCGTACTCCCAGTCGATGATGTCTATCGCGCTCCCCGTCCAGCATGAAGTTTGCGGTCAGCAGGTCGTTGTGGCAGGGGACGGGTGTGTGCTCGGCGCCCTTCCGGACGGCCCGTTGCACAGCAGCGGCGCGCTTGCGCATCGACTCGAACCCCTCGGGCAGCTCGACCCCATGCTCCGCCCCGATCTGCGCATACCGCTCGACGAGCTCGAACGGGTCGAACTTCGACGGAAGCACCGTGCCCGAGCTGTGGAACGCCTTGAGGCTCGCGGCGACCGTCTCGACGGCGTCCGGCCGGCGCAGTTCCTCCGCCGTCATCACGCGGCCGGGGATGAATGACGTGACGAGACAGGGCGGCCGGTCGAGCATGGTTGCGACCGTCGGCGCGATCCCGAGCTGTGCGGCCGCCTTCGTCGCCAACCGCTCGGACTCACGGTCGATGCCGAGCACGTCCGTCCGCTTCCCGGGCAGGCGCACCACGTAGTCGGTGCCGCCGAAGTTCACGCGGTAGTTGCGGTTGGTGATCCCGCCCTCGAGCTTTGCCACGCCGCCCTCGCGCGGGCCGAGCAGGGCCGAGAGGCGAGCCACGACCTCGGTCAACTCGGGGATCGTGATCTCCTCGTGCATGGGCGCACCACTAGAGCGCGAGCGCTCCGAGCACCTCCTCCCACCAGACGCGTTCGTTGTCGCCGACGCCGGCACGGATCCGGCGCCGTATCCAATCGTTCAGCGCCTGCCGCGAGCCGACCGCGACCACGGGGCCGGTGACCGCATAGCGGCCGTCCTCGAGCAGCACGAGCGCGCCCGGCACGTCGCGCCTCGAGCGAAGGCGGTCGAGCACCGCCAGACCCGCCACGGCCTCCGGCCGCGCGGCGTCCCCGTCGGCCTCGGACCAGCGCCGGACGTGGAACACGGGCGCCGCGCCGGCCAGCCGCGGCCGCGGCGGGGCGGCGTCCGGACCGATCGGCCCGCGCCGCCAGCGCGCGATCAGCTCGCGCACCTCGGGCGCCGCCTCCTGGCGGACGAGCAAGTGCAGCCTGTCCCCGCCCGCCACGCGCGTCGACCCGCGCGGCAGGATGGCCTCGCCATCGCGCACGATCACGTTGACGAGTGCCTCACGGGGCAGCTCGAGCTCGCGGGTCCGCAGCCCGACGATGGCGTCGTCGTCGTGGACCGGGTATTCGACCACCTCGGCGCCGAGCCGGCGGATCGTGCCGGTCTCGGCGATCGGGCTGGGGAGGGCCGGAACCTCGGTCGTCAGCCCGAGCCGGCGCGCGAGCGGCTCGAAGGTCGTGCCCTGCAGGAGCGTCGAGAGCAGCACCGCGAAGAAGACGACGTTCAGGAACTCGAACCCTTCCGCGATTCCCGCGTTGACCGGGAAGAGCGCGAGCACGATCGGCACGGCGCCGCGCAGCCCCGCCCAGCCGAGCACCCCGCGCTCCGCGAGCGTGAAGCGCTCGAAGGCGGTGGCGGCGAGGGTCGCCAGCGGGCGGGCGACGAAGGCGATCACGAGCGCCAGGACGGTGCCTTCGAGCACCACGTCCAGCACGTCGCTCGGGAAGATCAGGAGCCCGAAGGCGAGGAACATCGTGAGCTGGGCCACCCAGGCGAGGCCCACGTGGAAGGTCGTGATGGTCTGCTTGGCGGGGATGTTCGCGCTCCCGAGCGCCAGCCCCACCAGGTAGACGGCGAGGAACCCCGATCCCTCGATCGTCGCCGCCGCGCCGTACGCGACCGCGCCGGCCGCCAGCGAGGCCACCGGGTAGAGGCCGGGCGTGTCGAGCCGGGCGCGCCTGAATCCCTGGACGGCGAGCCATCCGACCCCGAGGCCGACGACCGCGCCGATCCCCAGCTGCTTCACGAACAGCCAGAGCATGTCGAGCACGCCGTAGTCCGGCAGCTGGATCCAGTCGATGAAACCGAGTACGAGCAGGACGGCCACGGGATCGTTGAAGCCCGACTCGCCCTCGAGCGTGGTCGACAGCCGCCTCTCGAGCGAGGAGGCGCGCAGCACGGCGAAGATCGCCGCGCCGTCCGTGGAGGCGATGATCGAGCCGAGCAGCAGCCCCTCCAGGAGGGAGAGGTCGAACAGCAGCACCGCCGCGCCGCCGCCGATCGCCGCCGTCAGGAGCGTCCCGACGACCGCCAGGCTGAGCGCGGGCCGCAGCACGGGCCGGATGGCGTCCCAGCCCGCGGTCAGGCCGCCCTCGAACAGGATGAGAGAAAGCGCGATCACGCCGATCAGCTCGGCGAGGTGGTAGTCCTCGCTGTCCTCGCCGAAGGGGATCCAGCCGAGCGCGTCGGACCCTACGAGCATGCCGAGGCCGAGGAAGAGGACGAGGCCCGGCAGCCGGACGCGCCCCGCCATCAGGGAGGCGAGCAGACCGGCCGTGAGCAGGAGGCCGGCGACCAGAATGAACTGCTCGTCGCTCATCGTGGTCCGGCATCTTGCCCGGTCGCTCGCCCGGGCGGGGGGCGTGTCGCCCCGGATGGACTACAGCGACGCTGCCGTCGTCACGAACCGGCGCCAGTCCGCGTGCGCCTCGGCGCGCCAGCTGCCGTCACGGCGCGGCTCGATCCGCTCGCCCGCCGGGCAGGCGCTCGGCGATCTCGCGGGCCGAGCCCCAGATCCCCGCGCCGACTGCCGCCAGCGCGGCCGCCCCGGCGGCGGTGGCGTCCACCGCTCCTCGCTGCACCGCGACGCCCGTCGAGTCGGCCTGCAGCTGGAGCAGCAGCGGGTCGCGGGTCAGGCCGCCGTCCACCCGCAGGACGTCCACCGGCGTGTGCTCGGACACGACGGCGACGATGTCGGCCACGCGCCAGGCGATCGCCTCGAGGGCGGCGCGCGCCAGGTGCCCCGGCCGGACTCCCGCCGAGAGACCGGCCACCACGGCGTGGGCGTCCGGGCGCCACCACGGCGCGCCGAGTCCGGCGAGCGCGGGCAGCAGGCGCACGCCCGCCGCATCATCGACCTCGGCGGCGAGCGCCGCGAGTGCCGGAGCATCGCGCGCGAGCCCGAGATCTCGCGAGAGCCAATCGAGCAGCGCGCCCGCGGTGAACACACCGCCGTCGAGTGCGTACTCGACCCGTCCCGCGATCCGCCACGCGACCGTCGGGAACAGGCCCTCGGCGTCGCCGGCGGGCCGCTCCTCGCCGACGTTCGCGAGCACGAAGACGCCGGTTCCGTAGGTCGCCTTGACGCGCCCGGGCTCGACGCAGCCGGCGCCCGCGAGCGCGGCCTGCTGGTCCACCACCCGCGCGCGCAGCGGCAGCGGGCGGTCCCAGTCGGGGTGGGTCAGCTCACCCAGCTGGCCCGCGGAGTCGACCAGGTCGGGAAGCGCGGCCCGGGGGACGCCGAACACGTCGAGGAGCTCGGGATCCCAGTCCGGCTCGCCCGGCACCGCCAGCTGCGTGCGCGAGGCGGTCGAGAGGTCGGTCACGTAGCCGGCGCCGAGCATGTCGGTGAGCCAGGCGTCGACGGTCCCGAGTCGCGCCGTGCCGGCCTCGACCGCCCTCGCGACCCGGTCGTCGTTCCGCAGCAGCCAGGCGAGCTTGCCCGCCGAGAAGTAGGGGTCCAGCGGCAGGCCGCTGCGAGTGCGGACGAGGTCGGCCCGCCCGTCCTGTCTCGAGCGCATCGAGCACCTCTTGCGAGCGCTTGTCCTGCCAGGTGACGATCGGGGTGAGCGGGTCGCCGCTCTCGGCGTCCCAGGCGAGCACCGACTCGCCCTGATGGTCGAGGCCGCAGGCGGTGATCTCGCCGTCGGCGTCGCGAAGCAGCTCCGCCACGGCGTCCACGACCGCCACGAGCACGGCCTGTGGGTCCTGCTCAACCCAGCCGGCGCGGGGGTGCGTCAGCGGCTTCTCGCGGCGGGCCTCCGCCAATGGGCGCAGGTCCTGGTCGTAGAGGACAGCCTTGACGGCGGAGGTCCCCTCGTCGATGCCGAGCAAGGCGCCGCTCAATCGTTGACTCCATCCGGGTGTCGGGTTAACGTCGCCCTGACCGGCATTAGGTCGGATCATCGCACCATTCGGCGAGTGCCAAGAGCGAGGGAGGTTGCAAGCGTGGCAACTACCGAGGAACCTGGCAGCGAGGGGATCCGCGAGGGCGAGCCTGTTCGCGGCGCGTCGGATGCGAGGAGCGAAGACGAGCAGCGGCTCCACGAGCTCGGCTACAAGCAGGAGCTCTCCCGCGCGTGGTCAGGCTTCACGAACTTCGCCATCTCGTTCACGATCATCTCGGTACTCGCGGGGACGTTCACGACGTTCGCGTTCGCCTGGCAGAACGGGGGCCCGGTCGCGGCCTCGATCGGCTGGCCGGTGCTGTGCTTCTTCGTGCTCATGGTGGCCTTCTCGATGGCCGAGCTGACCTCGAGATACCCGACCGCGGGCGGGCCCTACTGGTGGGCGCACGACCTCGGCGGCAAGGGCTGGAGCTGGATGACCGGCTGGTTCAACATCGTCGGCCTGGTCGGCATCGTCGCGTCGGTGGGCTACGGCGCCGCGATCTTCCTGAACGCCACCCTCGGGCTCTACGGGTTGAACGTCCTCGGCGTCAACTTCGGCGACACCGAGCACATCCTCGGCGAGACGTGGCTGCTGTTCTTCCTCATCCTCGTCCTCTACACGGTCGTCAACATCTTCGCCGACCGGTTCCTGGCGATGATGAACAACATCTCGGTCGGCTGGCACGTGCTCGGGGTCCTCGTGATCATCGGGCTGCTGGTCTTCGTGCCCGACGACCATCAGAGCGCGAGCTTCGTCTTCGGCGAGCGCATCAACAACTCGGGCCTGCACGACGGCTCCACCGGCAACCTCGGCTTCTGGCTGCTGGTCCTCCCGATCGGGTTCCTGCTGACGATGTACACCCAGACCGGCTATGACGCTTCCGCGCACACCGCCGAGGAGACGAAGGGGGCGGCGATCACCGCCGCACAGGGCGTGTGGCGCTCGGTCTTCTTCTCCGCGCTCGTCGGCTGGTTCGTGCTGCTCGCGTTCCTGTTCGCCGCGAACGACGTCCAGGCGGTCAACGACGGGGCGGGATTCGTCGGCGCGATCTTCACGAGCGCCCTGGACTCGTGGGCGGCGAAGCTCGTGCTCATCATCGCCACCGTCGGACAGATCTTCTGCGGAGCGGCGGGTCTGACCAGCGCCTCGCGCACCTGGTACGCGTTCTCCCGCGACCGCGGGATGCCGGGCTGGGGGCTGTTCCGCCGGGTCAACCGCGACAGGGTGCCCTTCAACGCGGTGATCGCCGTCTCGGTGGCCTCGGGCGTAATCGCGATCCCGGCGCTGTTCGGCAAGAACAACATCCCGTTCGCGTTCTTCGCGCTCACCGGGATCTGCACGGTCGGCCTGTACCTCGCCTACATCATTCCGGTGTACCTACGGCTGCGGAGGGGCGACGACTTCGAGACTGGGCCCTGGAACCTGGGACGCCGCTACAAGCTGGTGAACGTTCTCGCGATCATCTTCGTGGTCCTGGTCGTGTACGCCCTCAACCTGCCGTACACGCCCACGGGGCTGCCGTGGAACGACGGATTCGATACGAGCGTCGTCAACTACACGCCGTTCGCGATCCTGCTTCCGCTCATCTTCGGCCTCTGGTACCTGATCTCGGCCAAGGACCGCTACCAGGGTCCGGTGCGGACGCTGGAAGAGGATGAGGTCACCGCCGGCCTGTGAACCTCGATGAGCTGAGGACCGCCGTCGACGAGGGGGCGGTCGACACCGTCCTCCTCGTCATCGCGGACATGGAGGGCCGCCTGCAGGGGAAGCGCCTGACCACCGCGCACTTCCTGGACGAGGTGGTCGCGCACAACGCGGAGGGCTGCAACTACCTGCTGGCCGTCGACGTCGACATGAACACGGTCGACGGCTACGAGATGTCGAGCTGGGACCGCGGCTATGGGGACTTCGTGATGAAGCCCGACTTCGACACCCTGCGGGACGTCCCCTGGCAGGAGGGGACCGTCATGCTGATGGCCGACCTCGTCTGGGAGGACGGCTCGGATGTGGTGGCGTCCCCGCGCCAGATCCTGCGCCGCCAGCTCGCGCGGCTTGCGGAGCGGGGCTGGAAGGCCACGGCCGGCACCGAGCTCGAGTTCATCGTCTTCCGCGACAGCTACGAGGACGCCTGGCGCAAGGCGTATCGCGACCTCGATCCGGCCAACCTCTACAACGTCGACTACTCGATGCTCGGCACCGCGCGAGTCGAGCCGCTGATACGGCGCATCCGCAACTCGATGACGGCCGCCGGCCTGCAGGTCGAAAACTCGAAGGGCGAGTGCAACTTCGGCCAGCACGAGATCAACTTCCGCTATGACGAGGCGCTGGCCACCGCGGACGCGCACGCGATCTACAAGAACGGAGCAAAGGAGATCGCCGCCCAGGAGGGCATGGCGATCACCTATATGGCAAAGCTCGACGAGCGCGAGGGCAACTCCTGCCACATCCACTGCTCGCTTCAGAAGGAGGGAGGCGGCAACGTCTTCGCGTCCGACGAGACCACGTTCCGGCGCTTCGTGGCCGGCCAGCTCGCCTGCCTGCGTGAGCTGACGCTGATGTTCGCGCCGCACGTCAACTCCTACAAGCGCTTCGTGGCCGGGTCGTTCGCCCCGACCGCCGTGGCTTGGGGGAACGACAACCGGACCTGCTCGATGCGCGTGGTGGGGCACGGTGAGTCGCTGCGCGTTGAGAACCGCCTCCCCGGCGCCGACGTCAACCCGTACCTGGCGCTGGCGGCGATGGTCGCCGCGGGCCTGCACGGGATCGACAACGAGCTCGAGCTCGAGGCGCCGTTCGAGGGCAATGCCTATGAATCCGACAAGCCGCGCGTGCCCCACACGCTGTACGCGGCCCGGGACCTGTTTGCGGAATCCGAGATGGCGCGGGACGCATTCGGCCAGGAGGTGGTCGACCACTACCTGAACCGCGCGCGGATCGAGCTCGAGGCCTACGAGGCGGTCGTCACCGACTGGGAGAAGTTCCGCGGCTTCGAGCGCCTGTGAGCGTTCGCTGACCGGGGTTGCCGGCGGCCTCGGCGAAGGCGTGAAAGAGCTGGCGCTTGTCGGCGGCCTCGGGATGCCACTGGACCCCGAGCACCCAGCTTCCGTCCGCGGACTCGATCGCCTCGGGCACGCCGTCGTCGCGCGCACGGCCACTGATCCGAAGGCCGTCACCGAGGCGGTCGATGGCCTGGTGGTGATGGCAGCGGCCCACGTGTAGCGACTCGCCGATGGCCTGCTCGGCGAGCGATCCCCGGTCGAGCTCGATCTCGTGCTCGTTGCCCTCGAAGGCCCCGACGATCCGCCTGTGCGTCGATACCCCGTTCTCGTCGGCCAGCTCCTGGAGCAGCGTGCCGCCGCGAGCCACGTTCAGTAGCTGCATCCCGCGGCAGATCCCGAGGAGCGGGAGGCCTCGCTCGATCGCCATGTGGGTCAGCGCTATCTCGAACTCGTCCCGCTCGGGGTAGCTCTCCTCGAGCGCCGGGCTCGGCTCCTGGCCGTAGAGGCGCGGGTCGAGATCGGCGCCGCCGATGAGCATCAGGCCGTCGATCCGGTCGAGCAGCTCGGCGGGCGCACGCGGGTCCACGGGCAGCAGCACGGCCACCGCGCCCGTCTCCTGGAGGGCGGTGACATAGGTGTCCGCGACGAGGTGGGCTGTCTGGTCCCAGAAGGCCCAGCGCGCCCGTTCGCGCACCGCGCAGATGCCGATGACGGGAGCGGTGGTGGTGTGGGGAACGGAGTCCAAGGTGGCGGCGGCGTGCTTGACAGCGATGAGTGCCAGTGTAAAGGTCTTTCGGGCAAGCCATTTGGTGGGGAGGTACTCGTGCCGGTCACGACCGAGTCGATAGTGCGGGTTCTCGAGCCGGCGACCGAGGAGGTCATGGCCGAGCTTCCCAAGGCCGGTCCCGAGGAGGCCGACGCCGCCATCGCCCGAGCCAAGGCCGCGTTCCCCGCCTGGCGTGCCGTGGCGCCGGCCGAGCGTGCGGACCTGCTGCGGCAGATCTCCGCGGCCATCCGCGAGCGGGTGGACGACCTCGCCCGCCTCGAGGCCCGAAACGTCGGCAAGCCGATCTCGGATGCGCGCGGCGAGGTCGGCATGGTGGCGGATGTCTTCGGCTACTACGCCGGCGCCCCGGAGCGTCTGCTCGGCTCGAGCATCCCGGTGGCGGGCGGCATCGACGTGACCTTCCGCGAGCCGCTTGGCGTGGTGGGGCTGATCACACCTTGGAACTTCCCGCTGGCAATCGCCTCCTGGAAGGTGGCGCCCGCGCTCGCGGCCGGCAACACGATCGTGCTCAAGCCCGCCGAGCTCACGCCGCTGACAGCCGTGGAGCTCGAGAGGATCGTCCTCGACGCAGGCCTCCCGGAGGGAGTGCTGAACGTGGTGGTCGGTCCCGGGCGGACGGTCGGCGAGCGCATCGTCGAGCACCCCGACGTGGCCAAGGTTGCGTTCACGGGCTCGACCGCGGTCGGCCGCCGCATCCAGGCGCTCGCCGCGGACACGATCAAGCGGGTGACGCTCGAGCTCGGCGGCAAGTCGGCCAACGTGATCTTCGGCGACGCCGATCTCGAGCGGGCGGCACAGGCCGCGCCCATCGCGGTGTTCGGGAACGCGGGCCAGGACTGCTGCGCGCGCTCGCGCATCCTGGTCGAGGCGTCGGCGCTCGACCGCTTCATGGATGCACTCGAGGAGGCGGTCGAGGCGATCAAGGTGGGCGACCCGCTTGACGACTCGACCGAGATGGGCCCGCTCATCTCCGCGGAGCAGCGCGAGACCGTCTCTTCCTACGTCGACGGCGACGCGCCGGTTGCGATCCGCGGCAGCGCCCCCGAGGGCAAGGGCTTCTGGTACCCGCCCACGGTGCTCGCGCCGGTGTCGAACGACGACCGCGCCGCGCGCGACGAGATCTTCGGCCCGGTGGCCTGCGTCATCCCCTTCAGAGACGAGGCGGAGGCGATCCGGCTCGCCAACGACACGATCTACGGTCTCTCCGGCTCGATCTGGACGCGCGACGGAGCCAAGGCGTTCCGGGTAGCGCGCGCGATCGAAAGCGGGGTGATCTCGATCAACTCGAACACCTCGGTCCGTGTCTCCACCCCGTTCGGCGGCTTCAAGCAGTCGGGCTTCGGCCGCGAGCTCGGCCCGCACGCGCTCGACTACTACACGGAGCTGAAGAACGTCTACTACGCGACGGAGGAGTGATCGGTGGCAGGGAGACTCGAGGAGAAGGTCTGCGTCATCACCGGGACCGCGAGCGGAATCGGCCGCGAGTCCGCCGAGCTGTTCATGTCCGAGGGCGCGCGGGTGGTGGGAGTGGACCTGAGCGCCGACGCAGCCGGCGATCTCGCGATCCAGGCCGACGTGACCGACGAGGAGCAGGTGAGGGACATATACACGCGCGTGCGCGACGAGCTCGGCCGCATCGACGTGCTCTTCAACAACGCCGGCATCGCCCCGGAGGACGATCGGTCGATTCTCGACACGAGCTACGACGCCTGGCGGCGCGTGCAGGACGTGAACCTCACGTCGGTCTTCCTGTGCTGCAAATACGGCATCCCGCATCTCATCGAGGGAGGGGGCGGCTCGGTGATCAACACCGCCTCCTTCGTCGCGGTGATGGGCGCCGCCGTGTCCCAGATCTCGTACACCGCCGCGAAGGGCGGCGTCCTGTCGCTGTCGCGCGAGCTCGGGGTCGAGTTCGCCCGCAAGGGCGTGCGCGTGAACGCGCTCTGCCCCGGGCCGGTGAACACGCCGCTGCTCCAGGAGTTGTTCGCGGCCGACCCCGAGAAGGCGCAGCGCCGCTACGTGCACCTTCCGCCGGGCCGTTTCGCCGAGCCTCGGGAGATCGCCAACGGCGCACTCTTCCTCGCGAGTGACGAGTCGACCTACGTCAACGCCACGGCCTTCCTTGTGGACGGAGGGTTGTCGGGCGCCTACCTCACGCCGGAGTGAGAGTCCTCTCGATCACGCACCAGGACAACGCCCGCGCCGGGGTGTTCGGCGAGGCGCGCGGAGCCGAGCTGCTCGAGTGGACGCCACTGTCAGGCGAGCCGCCGCCGCTCGACGAGATCGAGGCCGCGATGGTCTTCGGCGGCGCGATGCACGTCGACCAAGAGCATCAGCACCCCTGGTTGCGGGACGAGAAGGAGCTGATACGGCTGTTGCTCGAGCGCGGCACGCCCTTGCTGGGGGTCTGCCTCGGCTCGCAGCTGCTGGCCGAGGCGGCCGGCGCCCGCCCGCGCCGTTTGGCGGCGGCCGAGATCGGCTGGCGCCGGGTCGAGGTCACCGAGGAGGGGCGCACCGACCCGGTGATCGGACCGCTCGCGCCGTCGTTCGAGGTGTTCGAGTGGCACTCCTACGAGGCGCCGCTGCCGCCGGGCGCTGTGGCGCTCGCCCGCAATTCGGCCTGTCTGCAGGCATTTCGCGTGGACGGCCGCCCGGCGTGGGGCGTCCAGTTCCACGCGGAGGTGACCGCGGCCGGCCTGGGGTCGTGGCTCGACGGCTGGCACGAGAGCGCGGACGCGCTCGCCACCGGCCAGGACCCCGACGCGATCCGCTCGGACAGCGAGCGCCGTATCGAGGCGCAGAACGAGCTCGGTCGCGGGCTGGCGGAGCGCTTCCTGGCCCAGGCCCGGGAGGCGGCCGAGTCGGTCCTCCCTAAGGGGGTTCGACGCAAAACCCGCGCATAGCGCGAGTTACGCGTCACACCCCCTCGGTCGAGGGGTTGGGAGCCGCACTCGGCTCCTCCGGTGCCGGCTCGGCCGGCTGGCCGCCGGCACCCGTGCCCAGCACCGGCTCGCCCCGGAGCGCCTTCAGCTCGAAGAAGATCACCGCCGCGGCAAGCGCGGTCAGGGGGATCATCAGGAGGCTCGTGAGCAGTACGGCGAGCGAGAACCCCACCCACGAGTCGGAGATGCCGCCGATGAGTGCGGCGATCAGGATCTGGACGATGAACGCCCCGACGACGAGCACCACGAGCACACCCAAAACCCGCCAGCCGTTGCCCTTGACGAGCTGGCGGCTGCGTTCGAATGATGCGAGCGCACCGCTGCGCTCGACCACGATCACGGGGATGATCACGGCCCAGATCGTGATCAGAAACAGGCCCGGGACGATCAGCAGCACGAAGCCGACCGCGATTGCGATCGAAGCAAGGACGCCCGCCACGAGCACGGCGCCCACGACCTGGCCGGCGGACGAGAACAGACCGCCGATCGTCTGGTCGCGGCGGCCATCGAGGATGTCCCGTGCGGCCTCGACCACCATTCCCTGGTAGAGGTAGCTGGCCACCAGGGCGATCGCGTTCGCGACCAGGCTGAGCACGAACCCGCCGGCCTCGTAGAGCAGCCCGTTGATGAGGGCGACCGGCACGAACAGCGCCAGCGCCCCGCCGATCAGCAGCACGAACTGGTCCCGGTAGATCTGGAAAATGCGCTCGAAGACGCGGCCGACGTCGAGCTTGCCGTTCATGCCGCAGAATCTATTGCTGTGGCGGACAGCACGCGCGGACAGCTCCTGATCGCGGCGCCCTCCCTTTTCGACTACTTCAGGCGCACGGTGATCCTGGTGCTGGAGCACACCGAGGACGGCGCGATGGGGGTCGTGCTGAACAGGACTTCCGAGACGCGCGTGTCGGATGCCGTCCCGGCCCTGTCCGAGCTGCCTGGCGGAGACGAGCTCGTTCGGCTCGGCGGCCCTGTCTCGCCGCAGTCGGTGGTCGCGCTGGGCGACTTCGAGCGGCCTGAGGAGGCGGGCACGCAGGTGATCGGCACGCTCGGAACGCTCGACCCCGACGCCGACAACGAGTCGCTGCGGCGATTGCGGGTGTATGCCGGCTACGCCGGCTGGGCCGCCGGCCAGCTCGACGGCGAGCTCGAGGCCGAGGCGTGGATCGTGACCAACGCGGCGGTGGACGACCCCTTCGCCGACGGCGACCTCTGGGCCGAGGCGCTCGCACGCAAGGGCGGCAAGTACCGCCTGCTCGCGACGATGCCGGCTGACCCCTCGCTCAACTGAGCCCGACCTCAGCCCAGGTCGGGATAGTCCTTCGCCATCTGCTCGAGCAGCAGGCGCGCGGGTGCGACCGACCCCTCGCGCGTGAAGTGAACGCCGTCGGGCTGGCGCGCGAGCACCTTGCGACCGTCGATCTTCAGGCTGTCGCTGTACTTGCCGCCGTTCAGCGTCGAGTAGACGTCGACGTAGCGCAGGCCGGGCACGGCCCGGGCGGCTTGTTCGACGGCTCGGTTCTGGGCGGCATAGATCTCGTTCTTCTCCTCGTCGCGCGCGGTGGGCGGCGGCACCCAGTAGACAGGGCGCTCGCCGTCTGCGCCGAACTCCTCCGCCACCACCGCCACGCGGCGGGCGAACTCGGTCTGCCACTCCGGGTCGCTCGGCCCGTACAGCTGCCCGCCCGCCTCGACGTTGAAGCCGTCGTTCCCCCCGATCGCCATGACGACCGCATCCGGATCGCGCGCGGCGACCTCCTGCTGCGCGTTCAGCTCCCAGTTGAAGAAGGCGGGGTTGGTGAGGCCGGTGGCGTTTTGGGCCACGGTCTCGACCTCGAGCAGGCCGGGCGGCGACTGGTCGGTTAGCCGCTGGCCGAGGAACTCCGCCTCGGAGTCGCCCGTCACGAGCACCTCGAGCGGCTCGGCAGGCGTCGGCTGCCTATAGCTGGGTTGCTGCTCCTCCCGCGCCTGGGCACGCCTGCGCAGGATCGCCGCCGAGCCCTCCTCGAGCTCGGTCCCGGACGCCGTCTTGTCCTCCTGTCCGAACGCGAGGTCGAGTCCCTCGCGGGGCAGATGCAGGCCGATCGCGCCCGCCACGTCGTCGAGCGGGCGCCCGACCGAGAGCACGATGTCACGCGTGGTTCCCTGCTCCATGCCCTCGCCCGCACGCACGATCGCCTCCGAGTTGAACAGGGCCGCGATGCCGAGCGCGATCACGACGACGGCGAGCACCCGGCCGGCCGGCATGGTCAGGTCTCTGTTTCGCTTCGGATCCACGGGTCAGAACTGGAAGTAGATGAACGGGGCCACGCCCTGCTGGCCGACTGCCGCGTCGGCCGCCACGAGCAGCGCGCCAAAGCCGACTCCCTGCCAGGCCACCGGCCGCGCCACGAGCCACGCCTCGGCGCGCCGCCACCAGCCCTGTGGCAGCAGCTGCACGGCGACCGAGGCCACAACCAGGAACACCATAGGGAGCGTCACGAGCGGCGAGGGGCCGGACAGGCCCAGCCCGCCGAGGACCTCGAACGCGATGTCGAGGTTGGGCGCGCGGAAGAAGACCCAGGCGATGCAGACGACGTTGAAGGTCACGAACCAGGCGACCGGGGCCGGCAGGCGGAAGCCCGGGAGGTGCTCGCGCCCCCAGCGCTCGGCCGACAGCGCCCCGCCGTGGATGCCGCCCCAGAACACGAACGTCCAGGAGGCGCCGTGCCAGAGCCCGCCGAGGAGCATCGTGAGCATCAGGTTGCGGTAGGTCTTGGCGCTCCCCTTGCGGTTGCCGCCCAGCGGGATATAGAGGTAGTCGCGCAGCCAGCGCGAGAGCGTCATGTGCCAGCGTCGCCAGAAGTCCTGAAGCGAGAGCGCGAGGTACGGGCGGTTGAAGTTCTGGGGCAGCTGGTAGCCGAGCAGGAGCGCGAGCCCGATCGCCAGGTCGGTGTAGCCCGAGAAGTCGCAGTAGATCTGCGCCGCGAACGCGTAGAACGCGAGCAGGATCTCGCCTCCGGAATGCGCGGCGGGATCGTTGTAGACCGGATCCACCACCCGCCGCGCGAGCTCGTCCGCCACGACGGTCTTCTTCACGAGACCGCCGGCGATCAGGAAGAGCGCCGGACCGGCGAGCACCTCCCGCGGGTCGCGGGGAGTACGCAGCTGCGGCAGCAGCTCGTTCGCGCGCACGATCGGCCCCGCGACGAGGTGCGGGAAGAACGCCTGCAGGATCGCCACGTCGCCGAGCGAGGCGGCGCGCGTTTCGCCGCGGTAGACGTCGACCACGTACGAGATCGCCTGGAAGGTGAAGAAGGAGATCCCGATCGGCAGCACGATCTGCACGATCGGCAGCGGCGAGCCGAGCCCGAAAGTGTCAAGAAAAGAGTTGACTTCGTCGACGAAGAAGCCGAAGTACTTGAAGGTGCCCAAGAGCCCGAGGTCGAAAGCCACCGCAGCAATCAGCGCGCGCTTGCGCGTGACCTTCGAAGGTGACTGGGCGATGACCCGGGCGGCGACGGTGTTGACGACGCTGGACGCGATCAGCAGCAGGACCCAGCGCCAGTCCACCCAGCCATAGAAAACGTAGGAAGCCAGGAGGATGAACGGCCGCCATGCCCTCGGGTGAGGCATGAGCGCCCAGGAAACGATGAACACGACCACGAAGAAGGCCGCGAACTCGATCGTCGGGAAACTCACCGCGCTGATTCTGGCTGGCGCGGCGGCCGACCCAACCGTCCGCAGGGCTCGTGGCGATTGCCTCGATGATCCCGCGGGTGTCGTCGCTACTCTCAGCCGCCGGCCGTGACGACTCGCAAGCTCCTCATCTCCCTGCTCCTCGTGCTGCCCCTCGTGGCGGGCGCCTACGCCGCGCCCGCCGAGGCCGTCAAGGTCGGCCTGGGTGACCACGGCTCGCACCATCTCGGCGAGGACCGCTACCGGGCGCTGGGGCTCAAGCGCCTGCGGCTCGTCGTTCCGTGGAACGTCGCGCTGCGTTCGTCCGACCGCCGTCTGCTCGACGACTGGCTGGCGGGCGCGAAGGCGTACGGGGTGGAGCCGTTCGTCTCACTTGGCGCGGCCGGCAACTCGCGCTGTCCCAAGCGGCCGTGCGTGCTGCCGAGCGTGTCGAGCTTCGACAGGGCGTTCCGAGCGTTCCGCAAGCGCTGGCCCTGGGTCAAGGTGATCGGCGTCTGGAACGAGGCCAACCACCGCTCACAGCCGACCTTCAAGCGCCCCGATCGCGCCGCCCAGTTCTTCAACGTCGTAAGGAAGCGCTGCCGGGGCTGCACGGTCGTCGCCGCCGACGTGATCGACGACCGCAACATGGTGCGCTGGCTCGCCGACTTCAAGGAAGTGGCCCGCGGGCCGCGCATCTGGGGCCTCCACAACTACCGCGATGCGAATCCGCGCCGTGGCCAGCGCTACGGCGGCACCAAGGAGCTTCTCTCCGCCGTCCGCGGCAAGGTCTGGCTGACCGAGACCGGCGGCATCGTCAAGTTCGTGCTGCCGGACGGGCGCACGCTCTTCCCGCACAGCGAGAAGCGCGCGAACCTGGCGATCACGCGGGTGTTCAGGCTCGCCAAGCGCTACCGCTCCCGCATCGACCGGCTCTACATCTACCACTGGCGCCAGAGCGACTCGAGGAGCCGCTTCGACGCCGGTCTCGTGCGCGCGAGCGGGGAGCCGCGGGCCAGTTACCACACGCTGCGCCGCTGGCTTGCCACGCCTTGGTTCACGCCTTAGGGTCCGCGTCCATGACCCAGACGAGACGGACTCTCTCGGGGCTCGTGGTCATCGTGGCGCTTGCGCTGGCGCTCGCGCCCTCGGCCTCAGCCGCCGAGGCCAACTGCCCGGGCACATTCGAGGTGCTGCACAACGACCGGATCGGCAGCATGCAGCTGCCGGCCGGCCCGTACGTGATCACCGTCCTGGACACCCAGACGATGGGCTGCACAGAGGCGGCCCAGCTGCTCTCGCAATTCCTCGAGGACTGGGACGGAGAGCTGCCGCGGCCGTGGGTCGCGACCGCCTCGACGCGCACGTTCACCGCGGGCCGCGGGAGCACCGTCGGTTTCCGCCTCACCCCAGGCAGCCCGACGCCCCCGACGCCGCCGACACCCCCGCATCCCCCGTCGAGCCGCGTCTGCGCGGGCTACTTCACGGTGCTCCACAACGACCGCATCGGCAGCTTCACGATCCCCAAGGGTCGCTACCGGATCACCCTGCTCGGATATCGCGGGGTCACGTGCTCGCAGGCGTCCTCGCAGCTCGTGCAGTTCCTGCGGGACTTCGACGGCGTGCTGCCGGCGCCCTGGATCCTCGATCCCTCGACCGGCAGCTTCATGAAGGGCAGCCGCCACGTCGGGTTCCGCATCAAGCCCTACGTGCCTGACGGCGGCGGCTCGAGCGGGCGCCACCCGAGCGGCGGGGAGACCCGCTGCCCGACCTTCAGGGTCCAGCACAACGACACGATCGGCCTGCTGGCGCTGCCCAGGGGGACCTACAACGTCTGGGTCCGCGGCGGCCTGAGCTGCGCGCGCTCCACCACGCTGTTCGCCGACTTCCTCCAGCTCCCGGCCGGGAACCTTCCGTCCCCTTGGCGGCTGAACGCGCAGACGGCGACCTTCACTCGCGGCAGCGGCGGCAACAAGCCCAGCTTCCGCGTCAAGCGAACCAGCTAGGGATCACGGCATCAAGGTGCGCAGGTGCTCGTCGAGCACCTCGCGCACCCAGCGCCGCTCATCCGGACTCGCCATCCGGTAGCGGCCGAGCAGCTCGCGCTGGTCGTCGAGCGGCAGCCCGCTGATCTCCCAGCGCACCGCCAGGCGCTCGAACAGGAACTCCGTGCGCCGCTGCCAGCGGTCCTCGGCGCTGGCGGCCGGCTTTGCGTCGAGCGCCTCGAGCTTCGCCCGCGTGCCGGCGCTCAGGTCGTCGCGCAGGCTGAGGACGTTGCCCTCGGCGTCCGAGTAGCCGGTGCTCGAGCGGGGAGCGGCCGGCCGCTCGCCCCCCTGCCTGGCCCGTCGCCGGCTGCGGCGCCCCATGTCAGCGGCTCCGCACGGCAGCGAGTAGGCGAAGGGGTCTCGTCTCAGCGATGGCGCGAGTCTTGCAGCCGCACGATGTCGTCCTCGTCGTCATCCGGGCGGCCGAAGCGCGCGTTCACTGCGTAGATGAAGTCCTTGAACGGCGCGATCGTGGTCGGCACGTCCAGGCGCGAATCGGTGAGGACCCTGCGCACCTCGCCGCTGCGCTCATCGTCCTCGAGCTTGACCACCGCGATCTGGTTGTCCTGGTTCTGGACGACGTAGAGCGTGTCGTCCTGACGGAGGATGCCGTCGCCGTTCGTGACCGCCTTGTCGAGCTTGATCTCGCGTGTGAACCCAGTGCGGCCGTTGACCCGGAAGAGCTGGCCGGTGTTGGTCTTGACGACGACGAGACGGTGACCGCCCTCCAGTGTGTCGATTCCGTTCACGTTGAAGCCATCCGTGAACTCGAGGTCGCCGGAGTACTTGACCCGCTGCGGCTCGGTCAGCTTGCCGTTACCGCGGATCCCGACGCGGTAGAGCTGCTCAACGAGCGAGTCTGTGAAGTAAGCGGCGTTGCGGGTGAGGACGACGTCGTTGACGAAGCCGGCGTCCGGGAGCGCGAAGGCCTTGACGTCTTCACCGGTCTTGGAGTCGTAGACGTAGATGGCCTTGGAGGGACCGCCCGCCACGAACAGGCGGTCGAAGCGCGTGTCCACCTTCAGCCCGGTGTGGTTGCGCCCCGGGTGCGGGGGCACGAGCACGCTGCCCTCGCCCGTGCGGTAGGAGCCTCTGTAGACGGCCCCCATGGGGATCGAGCCGACGTAGAAGCTGTCTCCCTTTCCGCTCGCGATGCCCTCCGGACGGAACTCAACGGGAAGGGCGATCGAGCTCTGCGCGCCGGACCCGGCGGGGGCGGCGGGCACGAGCAGGGCAAGCACCAGAATCGTGATGGGAAGCGCCTTGCGAAGCATGCCTGGGGCTTACCCCGCCCTACTGACGCCAGAACGCGCGCGGAACGTCTTGGCGTGTTTGCGTCACCCCTCGCATAGCCTTGCCGGCCACGATGGGCGACTTCGAGCGCGACACGGCGGTCAGGCCCCGCGGCGACGGCCATTTCGACTGCGAGATACGGCCCGACTGGTGGATCGCGGCGGGGCCCAACGGCGGCTACATCGGGGCGATCATGGTGCGCGCGCTGAGCTTCGATCCGGTGCTCGACTCACGGCCGCTGAGGTCGGTGACGATCCACTATCTCGGCCGGCCGAAGGCCGGGACGGCCGAGCTGCAGGTCGAGGCCGACCGCCATGGCCGCTCGGTCAGCTTCCTGCGCGCCCGGCTCGGGCAGGAGGGCCGCACGCTCGCCAGCGCCGCGGCCGTGTTCGCGAGCGACCGCCCCGGCGTCGAGCTCGACCGGGTCAGCCCACCAGAGGTCCCTTCGCCCGAGGAGATCGAGTCGCTCCCCGACGCCCCCGAGGGACCGCCCTTCGCCCGCGAGCTCGAGTACCGGTCCGCGCTCGGTGGCCGGCTGTTCGGTGGCGCCGACGAGGCGCTGACCGGCGGCTGGTTGCGGTTCCGCGACGAGCGCCCGCTCGATGCCGCCGCGCTCGTCGCGCTCTGCGATGCATGGTTTCCCGCGCTCTTCGCGGTGGTGGCGGAGCCGCTCCCCCTGCCGACGCTCGAGCTGACGGTGCATCTGCGCAATCGCCTGCCTCGCCCGGCCGACTGGACGCTCGGCCGTTACCGCACCCGCCTCGCCCGCGACGGCTTCCTCGAGGAGACCGCCGAGATCTTCTCGCGCGACGGCGAACTGCTCGCCGAGTCGCGCCAGCTGGCACTCGCCGGTTAGCCGGCGGCGTTCTTGGTGACCTTCACGGCCGTCCCGTAGGCGCAGATCTCGGTCCAGGTGCTGCCCAGCTCCGAGGTGTCGAAGCGAAAGGCGATCACGGCGTTCCCGCCCTTTGCCTCGGTCTCCTCGACGAGTCGCTGGGTGGCGTGCTCGCGGCCCTCGGCGAGCATCTTGGTCATTCCCTTGAGCTCGCCGCCGACCAGCGACTTGAGCGAGGCGCCCACCTGCGAGCCGACGTTCCGGGAGCGCACGGTCAGGCCGAACACCTCGCCCAGCACCTCGTCGATGGTGTAGCCGGGCAGCTCGTTCATGGTGCTGATGATCACGTGACCTCCGTGGGTGGTTCGATCGGATTATGTGGTAGCAAGACCGCATGACGCGCCCGCAGGCCAGCCCACGCGCGATCGCCGTCGCCCGCGGCGACGAGGCAGCCGACCTGCTCATCAGCGGTGGGCGCGTGTTCAGCCCCGCTAGGCGCGAGTTCGTTCGACACGGCGCTGGCGGTGGCCGACGGCGTCGTCGCCGGCTGGGGCGAGCGGGAGGCGCTGGAGGAGGTCGACGTGGCGGGCGCCGCGCTGACGCCGGCGTTCGTGGACGCCCACATGCACCTCGAGTCGACGAAGCTCTGGATCGACGAGTTCGTGCGCGCGGTGCTCCCGCATGGGACGACCGCCGTGGCCGCGGACCCGCACGAGATCGCAAACGTCCTGGGCGTGCCGGGCATCGTGGCGCTCGTGGAGGCCGCCGCGCCGCTGCCGTTCACGTTCGGGGTCTATGCCTCCAGCTGCGTGCCGGCGTCTCAGTTCGAGAGCGCCGGCGCGGCTCTCGATGCGGGCGACGTGCGCGAGCTCATCGAGCGCCACGGCGCCCGCGGCGTGGCGGAGGTAATGAACTTCCCGGGCGTGATCGCCGGCGACCCGGAGATGTTGGCCCGCATCGCCGCGGCCGACGGGCGGCGCGTCGACGGTCACAGCCCTGGGGTGCTCGGCCGGGCGCTCGACGCGTACCTGGCCGCGGGGGTCGAGTCCGACCACGAGTCGACCACCCTCGAGGAGGTGGTCGAGCGCCGGCGCAAGGGCATGTGGGTGTTCATCCGCCAGGGCTCCGCGAGCCAGAACCTCGAGACGCTCATTCCCGATGTCATCGAGCACGGGACCGACCTGGCGGCCTTCTGCACCGACGACCGGGAACCGGACACGCTCCTGCGGCTCGGTCACATCAACGACTGCGCCCGGCTGGCGGTGGCCGCGGGGGTGCCCGAGGTCGATGCCCTCGTCTTGGCGAGCACCAACCCGGCTCGCTATCACGGCTTCCACCACCTCGGCGACCTGGGGCCGGGAAAGCAGGCCGACGTGCTCTGCTTCGACGAGCTCGGCTCCTGGCGGCCGGCGCGCGTCTGGCAGGCGGGCCGGCTGGTGGTCGAGGGCGGCGAGCCTGGTGCCCGGTGCCGTGCCCTCGGCGCCCGTTCCCGAGCTGATGCTCGGCACGGTCAGGGTCGGCGGCGTGCCGGCGCCCGAGCGGCTCGTGCTCTCCCACCCGGACGGGGCGCACGTGCGCGCCGTCGGCGTCGAGAGTCGCAGCATCACGACCCGCGACCGCCGGCTGACGCTCGGCGACCACAAGGCCGACCTTGCGCACGCGGCCGTGGTCGAGCGCCACCGTGCGAGCGGCCGCGTGGGCCTCGGCTACGCCACGGGCTTCGGGATCAAGCGGGGCGCGATGGCGTCGACGGTCGCCCACGACGCGCACAACTGCGTGACGGTCGGCGCGCTCGGCGCCGGCGGTGCGTCGGACATGGCCGCCGCCGTCGCGCGCCTGGCGGAGATCGGCGGAGGCCAGGTCGCTGTGCTCGAGGGGCGCGTGGTGGGCGAGGTGCCGCTACCGCTGGCCGGGCTGATGAGCGATCGCCCCGCCGCCGAGGTGGCGGAGCGGCTAGACGTGCTGAACGAGGCGGCCGCGACCGTGCTCGGCACGACGGTCGAGGAGCCGTTCATGCAGCTCTCCTTCCTCGCTCTCTCGGTGATACCGGAGCTCCGGCTGACCGACGGCGGCCTGGTGGACGTGGGCGCGTTTGCCTACGTCCCGGTCGAGGATTGAGAGGAGTCCGATGCGAGCTAGTCCTACCAGCGGCGCTCGTAACCCGTAACGAGCTGGTCCGCCGGGCGTCGCCACTCGGGCTCCACCTCGTACCGAGTCCGCATGTTGCGGTCGCGGAAGTACTTGATGGCCGGTCCGTACGTGAAGCGCGAGGCCCGCGCGGACATCTTCCCGAGCCGGTCCGCCTCCAGGAACGGCATGAACTTGTCGGGGAACCCCGGGCTCGTGCAGGCCATGCAGATGCCGCCCACGTTCGGGCAGCCGCCGAGGCCGTTGACCCATCCGCGCACCGGGACGTTGCACTTGACGACCGGCCCGCGGCAGCCGATCTTGACGAGGCAGCCCTGGCTCTCACCCGGCCGCTCGGCGAACTCACCCTGCTCCGCGAGCCCGGCGCGGTCGCAGCCCTCGTGGACCGTCCGCTCGAACAGCCAGCGCGGACGACCCTGGTCGTCCAGATCGATCTCCGGCGTCATGCCGGCGAGCTGGAGCACCAGGTACATCAGGGTCTCGGTGATGTTGTCCGGCTGAACCGGACAGCCCGGGAGGTTGACGATCGGATAGCCGAGGTGCGAGACGAAGTCGTGACCGAGGTAATCCCGCAGCCCCATCGCGCCCGTCGGGTTGTTCTTCATCGCCGGGATCCCGCCGTAGGCCGCACAGGTCCCCACCGCCATAACGACCGCGGCGCGCGGGGCAAGCCGGTCGATCCACGAGCAGGTGGTGATGGGCTGCCCGCTCGCGGGATCGACGCCGAAGCCGGCCCAGTGCCCATCGCCGTTGATCTCCTCGTTCGGAACGGAACCTTCCAGCACGAGCAGGAACGGGTCCAGCTTGCCGGCCTCCGCGTCGTACCAGCTCTGAACGAAGTCCGCGCCCGTTTCGTAGGCGAGCAGCGGGTTGTAGAGGACGAGCGGGGGCATGCCCGGCATGGCGCCTCTCAACAGCTCCTCGAGCCGCGGGCTGGTCGCGGACGTCAGGGCAACCGAGTCACCGTCGCAGCCCAGCCCGCTCGTCATCCATACGACGTGCACGGGCGTCCGCTCGGTCTGGGTCTGCCGCGGGCTGAACTCGGCCTGGACCCTCATGCGCGTGACCGCAGCGCCCCCCGCTGCAGGTGGTGGTCCACGAGCCACTCGAAGTTCTCCTGCCCGGTGCCGTGGAGGTGCCAGTCGGCGCCTCCGCCAGTCACGAGACCGCCCTCGACCAGACGCGCGAGCGCGTGGCTCACAGACGGCCGCTCGGCGCCCACGAGCTGGCCGAGGAGCCGGTGTGTCAGCGGCAGCTTCAGATGGATGCCGGCGGGCTCCACCCTTCCCCAGCGCGTCGCCAGGTGCCAGAGCACGAGCGCCAGGCGCACCTCGAGTCGCGGATGCGAGGTGATGGCCCGTTGCACACCGAGGTCGCGCGTACGCCTGGCGCTGCGGCGCAGCAGCGCATAGGTGAGCTGCGGCCAGGGCCGGACCCGCTCCGCGAACGGAGCGTCCAGCAACGCGAGCCGGGCCGGCACCAACACGTGCCAGGAGGATTCGCGGGGGATCAGGTCGTCCTCGCTGTCTCCCCACGGCTGCAGCAGGTCGCCGGCGCCCACGAGCTCGGTCGCCGTGCGATCCCCGACGTGCACGTTGACCGCGATCACGCCGTCGAGGACGAGCAGGCCTAGGCCCGAGTCCACGCTCCCGAAGCGGGCCCAGAGCCGGCATTCGCCGACGGGCGCATCCACGACCGGCACTGTCGCGATCTGGCGAACGACCATGCGCATCCGCGGGTCGAACTCCTCGGCGAGGTCGGTGTCCACGTCCAGCAGGTAGCAGAACGAGGCCGGCGGCCGGGGATCGCGCGGATGACCGTCGGTCGGCGCGGGCCAGACCGAGGCATGCTGCATGGCCGGCTCTCGCTCATGCGGATGCATACGGTCGCGGTCGCACCATAACGCCACCGGACCATCCCGTTTTGGCGTAATCACGCTTACCGGATCACGGGGTAACCCGGATTACGTGTCCCCTCATAGGGCCTCGGAGCGGTGTTAGAACCAGGGCCGGCCGCTACTGCAGAGGAGGCGACGACGCATGTGCCTGGCGATCCCCGGGCGGGTGATCGAGTTGGTCGACGAGGAGCAGCGGCTCGCCAAGGTCGACATCGCCGGGGTCCGCCGTAGCGTCAACGTCGGCCTGCTCGACGGGGAGGACGGTGGCGCCCACCCCGGCGACTGGGTGCTCATCCACGTCGGGTTCGCGCTCTCGAAGGTC
Source organism: uncultured Thermoleophilaceae bacterium (assembly GCA_963757815.1). Classification (GTDB taxonomy): domain Bacteria; phylum Actinomycetota; class Thermoleophilia; order Solirubrobacterales; family Thermoleophilaceae; genus JACVRW01. The sequence continues at coordinate 116,327 of CAVWSN010000033.1, forward strand.
GACGAGGAGGAGGCGCAGGCGACGCTGCGGCTTCTGCGGGGGATGGGCGCCGACTTCGACGCGGCGTTGGAGGAGCTCAAGGGCAGCGTGACCGGGTGAGCGCTCAGCACGAGCACTGCGAGTCCGGCCACGGCTGCATCACCTGCGGCGATCAGGCATTCGAGATGAAGGTGGTGGCGGTGGACACCGACCGTGGACTCGCGGTCTGCGTCGACGACGACGGCCAGCCGGCCGAGATCGACACCCTGCTCGTCGAGCCGGCGCTTCCGGGCGAGCGGCTGCTGGTGCATGCCGGGGTGGCGATTGCGCGCCTCGACGCCGAGGCGGCCGCATGAGGTTCGTCGACGAGTTCCGCGACGCCGAGATCGCGGGCGCGCTGTCGCGCGAGATCCTGTCGGTGGTCGAGCCGGGCCGCCATTACAAGGTGATGGAGGTCTGCGGCGGGCACACCCACTCGATCTACAAGTACGGCGTCGACGACCTGCTGCCCTCGAACGTCGAGCTCGTGCACGGGCCCGGCTGCCCCGTCTGCGTGATCCCCATGGGGCGCGTCGACGACGGCATCGCCCTCGCCCACGAGGACGGCGTGATCTTCACCTGCTTCGGCGACATGATGCGGATCCCCGGTTCGCACGGCAGCCTGCTCGACGCGAAGGCCGAGGGCGCGGACGTGCGCATGGTCTACTCGCCGCTCGACGCACTCCGGATCGCCCAGCAGAACCCGGAGCGCGACGTGATCTTCTTCGCGATCGGGTTCGAGACGACGGCGCCCTCGACCGCGCTGACCCTGAAGCGAGCCAAGGCGGACGGGGTCGAGAACTTCTTCTGCATGTGCAACCACGTGACGATCGTGCCGCCGTTGCGCGCGCTGCTCGACTCGCCCGACCTGCGCCTCGACGGCTTCGTCGGCCCCGGTCACGTATCGACGGTGGTCGGCGCCCGGCCGTTCGAGTTCATCCCGGCGGACTACGGCAAGCCGCTGGTCGTCGCCGGCTTCGAGCCGCTCGACATCCTGCAGGCGATCCAGATGATCCTGCGCCAGCTCGCCGAGGGCCGCTGCGAGGTCGAGAACCAGTACAGGCGGGTCGTCCCCTACGAGGGCAACCGGCGCGCGCTCGAGGTGATGGCGGAGGTGTTCGAGCTGCGACCGCACTTCGAGTGGCGCGGCCTCGGCTTCATCTCCCAGTCGGCGCTGAAGCTCAGCGACGCATACGCCGAGCTCGACGCCGAGCGGCGCTGGCAGGTGCCGGGCGTGCGCGTCGCGGATCCCAAAGCCTGCCAGTGCGGCGAGGTCCTGAAGGGCGTGATCAAGCCCTGGGAGTGCAAGGTGTTCGGAACCGCCTGCACGCCCGAGCGCCCGATCGGGACCTGCATGGTCTCCCCGGAGGGAGCGTGTGCCGCCTACTACAACTTCGGCCGCTTTGCGCGCGAGCGGGAGGTGGTGTGATGGAGGCGCCACCGGCCTCCCGTGAGGAGCGAATCCTCGGCATCATCGAGACCGCTCGCGCCAAGCGGCCGAAGTTCCGCGATGAGCGCATCACGATGTCCCACGGCGCGGGCGGCAAGGCCACGCAGAGCCTGATCGAGGGCGTGTTCGCCCCGGCGTTCGACGTGGGCGACCTGGCGGACGCGGCCACACTCGCGCTCGGCGGCGCGGAGGTGGCGCTCACCACCGACAGCTTCGTGGTCAGTCCGCTGCGCTTCCCGGGAGGCTCGATCGGGGAGCTCGCCGTGAACGGGACGGTGAACGACCTGGCCGTGTCCGGCGCGCGACCGGTCGCGCTCAGCCTCTCGCTGATCCTCGAGGAGGGCCTCGAGGCCGACGTGCTCCGCGGCGAGGTCGAGGCGATCGCGAACGCCGCCGCGGAAGCCGGCGTCGCGGTGGTCACGGGCGACACCAAGGTCGTGGAGCGCGGGCACGGCGACGGCATGTACATCTGCACGACGGGCGTCGGGCTCCGGGACGAACGGGCGAAGCTCTCGCCCACCGCCCTGCAGCCCGGCGACCGCATGCTCGTCTCGGGGCCGATCGGCCAGCACGGCACGGCGATCATGCTGTCCCGCGACGACTTCGACCTCGAGGCCGAGATCGAGTCGGACACCTGCTCGCTCTGGCCGGCGGCGGATGCGCTGCTCGAGGCGGCGGGCCCGTCGCTGCGCTGCATGCGCGACGCGACGCGCGGGGGCGTGGCCTCGGTGCTCAACGAGCTGGCGCGGGCGTCACAGGTGGCGATGATCGTGCGCGAGGGAGAGATACCGGTGGACCCGGCGGTGGCGGGAGCGGCCGAACTGCTGGGAATCGACCCGATGTACGTGGCGAACGAGGGCAGGCTGGTCGCCTTCGTAGCTCCCGAGGCGGCGGAGGCGGCGCTGGCCGCGCTGCGCTCGGTGCCGGGCTGCGAGCGGGCCGCGGAGATAGGTGAGGTCAAGACCGAGCCGCCGGCGATGGTCCTGGTGGAGACGGCGTTCGGTGGCAGGCGCGTGATGGATCAGCTGGTCGGCGATCCGCTGCCGCGGATCTGTTGAGGAGGAGTGTCGATGGCGACTGAGGTCGAGTTCGTACCCAACCAACACCAGACGGAGGCGGTCACGGCGCACGTCATATGGATGACGACCGGGCTCGTCCTGCGACGGCGACTCGGTCGCCATGACGTCGGCCACCAACCCCAGCCTCGAGGACATCATCCAAGGGGTCATTCCCGGGATGCCGCGCGTGGTCGTGCACAACCCGGTGCTCGCCTACGAGAACGGCGCCGAGTTCATGGAGGCCTGGTGGCAGGCCGAGCGCGGTGAGCTCGACCCGTTCGTGCTGGTGGTGGAGGGCTCGATCCCCAACGAGCGGATCAACGGCGACGGCCATTGGGCCGCCATGGGCGTCGACCCCGAGACCGGCCAGCCGATCACGACGAACGAGTGGGTGGACCGGCTGGCGCCGAAGGCGGCAGCCGTGGTCGCGGTCGGCACCTGCGCCACCTACGGCGGGATCCCGGCGATGAAGAACAACCCGACCGGCGCCATGGGCCTGCCCGACTACCTGGGCTGGAAGTGGAAGTCGAAGGCCGGCCTGCCGGTGGTGTGCATCCCCGGCTGCCCGGCGCAGCCGGACAACACGACCGAGACGCTGCTCTACCTGGTCCTCCACCTCGGCGGACTCGCGCCCGCACCCGAGCTCGACGATGCCCTGCGCCCCACCTGGCTGTTCGGACGCAGCGTGCGGGAGAGCTGCAACCGGGCGGGCTACACGGAGCAGGGCCAGTTCGCCACCGAGTACGGCGACGACCCGCGCTGCCTCGTCAAGCTCGGGTGCAAGGGCCCGGTGGTCAAGTGCAACGTGCCGGTTCGCGGCTGGGTCAACGGCATCGGCGGCTGCCCCAATGTGGGCGGGATCTGCATGGCGTGCACGATGCCGGGATTCCCGGACAAGTACATGCCGTTCATGGACGAGGACGAGTGGGGCAGGGTCGCGGCCAACGCCACGCGCTTCACCTACGGGCCGGTGCTCAAGTACTTCCGCAACCGGAACATCAAGAAGAACTACGACATCGAGCCCGAGTGGCGAAAGCCCGGGCCGCGGATCACGACGGGCTACCAGCCTCGCTGGTAGGCGGAGCGGCTAGCGAGGGAGAGGCGAGCGAGCAATGTCGACAGTAGAGACCCCCCAGGAGCGCGAGGTCCTCGTCAAGGAGATGTCCTGGGACCCGATCACCCGCATCGTCGGGTCGCTCGGTATCCACACGGAGATCGACTTCACGAACCAGCAGGTCCTCAAGTGCTACAGCACTTCGATGATCTTCCGCGGCTTCGACATCTTCATGAAGGGGATCGACCCGCGCGACGCGCACTACATCACGAGCCGCATCTGCGGCATCTGCGGCGACAACCACTGCACCTGCAGCTGCCTGAACCAGAACATGGCGTACGGCGTCAAGCCGCCGAAGCTCGGCGACTACGCCTACAACATCGCCGAGTCCGCGGACTTCATGTTCGACCACGCGATCTTCAACGACTGCATGGCGAACGTGGACTTCTGCGAGCAGATGGTGAAGGACACGAACCCGTCGCTGCTGAAGACCGCCGAGGACACCTCGGCGCCGCACTCCGACATCCACGGCTACCGGACGATCGCCGACATCATGCGGGCGCTCAACCCGTTCACCGGCGAGTTCTATCTCGAGACCCTGAACGTGGCGCGCTACACGCGCGAGATGTACTGCCTGTTCGGAGGCAGGCACACGCACCCGTCGACGATCATGCCGGGCGGCGTCAGCGCTCACATCACGCATCAGACCTGCACCGACTACTACGTGCGCCTGATGCGCTACATCGATTACACGAAGCGCAGCGTGCACATGCACGACGACCTGTACGACTTCTTCCTCGAGCAGCTGCCGGGCTACGACATGGTCGGCTACAGGGACACGAACCTCGTCTGCTGGGGCTGCTTCGACGACCCCGACTACGTCGACTACGACTACCGGAACATGACCGAGTGGGGCCGCCGGCGCATGGTCACACCGGGCATCGCCATCAACGGCGAGCTCGTGACCACCGACCTGGTCGAGATCAACCTCATGATCCGGATCCTGCTCGGCTCGTCGTACTTCGACGGCTGGGAGAACGAGCGCACGTACGTGACACGGGACCCGCTCGGCAACGAGGTCTCGAAGGACCATCCCTGGAACAAGACGACACTCCCGAAGCCGCAGCCGCGCGACTACACGGACAAGTACAGCTGGGTCGTATCGCCGCGGATCTATGACAAGCGCTCCGACACGCACGTGTGCTGCGACACGGGCGGCGGCCCGTTCGCGCGCCAGTGGGTGACCGCCAAGGCGGGGCTCGTGCAGCTCGGGGACTACCTCAAGGCAACCGGCAACTCGATCCAGATGGTGCTGCCGAAGACGGCCAACATGCCTGAGATGGAGCTCGAGTGGCACGTGCCCGAGAAGTCCAATGCGATCGAGCGCGATCGCGCCCGGACCTATCACCAGGCCTACTCGGCACTGATCGGTCTCCACTGCCTCGAGAAGGCGATGGGCGAGCTGCGTGCGGGCCGGACGAAGTCGTGGAGCGACTTCACCGTGCCCGAGTCCGCGGTCAGCTGCGGCTTCCACGAGGCGGCGCGCGGCGTGCTCTCGCACCACATGGTGATCGAGGAGGGCAAGATCGCGAACTACCAGCCCTACCCGCCGACGCCGTGGAACGCCAGCTCGCGCGACAAGTTCGGCACCCCTGGGCCCTACGAGGACGCAGTGCAGAACACGCCGATCTTCGAGGAGAACGGGCCGGACAAGTTCAAGGGCGTGGACATCATGCGGGCGGTGCGCAGCTTCGACCCGTGCCTGCCGTGCGGCGTGCACATGTACACCGGCAACGGCAAGGTCAGGAAGGTGATGCACACGCCCACCGCCTTGAGCTAGGCGGGCGCCCAGATGGCAATCGCTCCGGGAGACGGAAGACATCGGTCCGGCGCGGGCCAGCCCGCGCCCTCCCGCACGGCGCGGGTAACGGTGCTCGACCTGATGGCCGACGCGAGCGCCAGCGTGCCGGACTCCGGCGCGGCGGCCCGGCAACCCGCCGGACACGCGCGTCCCGACGCCGAGGGCTCCGATGACCTGCTCGCCCGGATCGAGGCGCTCTCGGAGGAGCTCGAGACCGTGCAGGACCCGCGGGCGCGCGCCGTCGCGGGCGAGCTCATGTCGGCGACGCTCGAACTGCACGGCCGCGCGCTCGCGCGCGTTATGGAGCTGGTGGAGGAGGCGGGACCGTCCGCGGACCGTGCTTCGCGAGGCGCTGGTCGGCGACGGCATCGTGGCCAGCCTGCTGCTGGTCCACGGTCTGTACCCGGTCGACCTGGAGACGCGCGTTCGCGAGGCGCTCGACGAGGTCCGGCCCTACATGGAGTCGCACGGCGGGGACGTGGAGCTACTCGGCCTCGAGGACGGCGTGGCGCGGCTGCGGCTGCGCGGTAGTTGCGAAGGCTGCCCGGCTTCGTCCGCCACGCTCGAGCTCGCGATCAAGAAGGCTCTGATGGAGGCCGCTCCGGACCTCGACGGGCTGGAGGTCGAGGGCGCCGAAGCGGAGGAAGAGCCCGATATCGGAGGCGTGCCGCTCCCGCTGGCACCCGCGGGCGGCAGCGCGGGGCCGGGCGTGCCCGGCCTCTCCGAGTGGCGCGAGCTCGACGGCGCCGCTGAGCTCGAGCCCGGATCCGTTGCCCTGCTGGCCGGCCTGGCCGTTGCGAACGTCGAGGGCACGCTGCTCGCCTACCGCAACGCGTGCGCGGCATGCGGCGGTCCGCTCGACGGCGGCCGCCTGGACGGCGGGGTGCTGTCCTGCCCGGGGTGCGGGCGCGGGTTCGATCTGCCGCGCGCCGGTCGTCCGGTCGAGGCCGGCGTACCGCAGCTCGGCCCGGTCCCCCTGCTCCGGGATCCGGACGGCAGGGTGAGGGTGGCGCTGCCGGCGTGAGCTCCGCACGCGGCGCAGTTGCCGGCCTGCGGCGCTTTCGCCAAGGCCCCGGGCCGGGATCCTCCCGGCCCGGGGCCCTGGCTCGCACGGGCGAGCGCTGCGACCTGTGCGGCACCAGCCTCCCAGAGGACCACCGTCACCTGCTGCAACTCGAGGAACGCCGCATCGACTGCGCCTGCGAGGCGTGCTTCGCGCTGCGCTCGGGTGACCCGGAGTACCGGCCGACAGGCACGCGCGTCGTATGGCTGGAGAGCCTCGAGCTGAGCGACGAGCTCTGGGCGAGCTTCCAGATCCCGATCGGCCTCGCGTTCATCATGCGCAGCAGCGGGGTCGACCGGGTGGCGGCGCTCTACCCGAGCCCCGCCGGAGCCACGGAGTGCGAGCTCTACCTCGAGTCCTGGAACGAGCTCTGCGCCGCCAACCCCGTGCTCGAGGAGCTCGAGACCGACGGCGAGGCGCTGATCGTGAATCGGCTGGCGGAGCCGCCCCAGTATGCGATCGCCCCGATCGACGACTGCTACCGGCTCGTCGGGCTCGTCAAGACGCGCTGGGAGGGGATCTCGGGTGGCGCCGGGCTGGAACGCGCGATAGCCGGTTTCTTCGACGACCTGCGCGCTCGGGCGGAGGCGGCATGAACGAGCGGGTGGCCATGGACGACGCGGGGCCCCTCGCCGCCGGCTCCGGCCCCGCGCCCGAGTTCGCGATCCTCGGTGTAGAGGCGGTGCGCCACGCCGCGGCTCCGACGCTCGCATTCGTTGCGCACGTGACGGAGGGGACCGGTCGCGATGTCTACACGATCGCGCTCACCGCGCAGATCATGATCGCGCCGTCGCGGCGCTCCTACGACGACGAGACACGCGAGCAGCTCGTGGAGCTGTTCGGCCCGCCCGAGCGCTGGGCGGCCACCACCACGAACTTCATCTGGCTCGAGACCGATCTGCTGGTACCGGCCTTCACCGGCGCGACCTCATTCCGCGTGCCGATCGCGTGCAGCTACGACCTCGAGCTCGCTGCCGTGAAGTACTTCTACTCGGTGCCTGACGGCGAGGTGCCTCTGCAGTTCAACTTCACCGGCACGATTTTCTACCGCGGCCCCGGCGGGGCGATGCAGATCGCGAAGATCCCCTGGGATCGCGCGGCCGAGTTCCGCATGCCGGTCGAGGTGTGGAAGGAGATGGTGGCCCACTATTACCCGCACAGCGGCTGGGCGCGGCTGCACGCGGACACACTCGCCGCGCTCACGCGGCGCAGGGCGGAGCGCGGGCTGCCCTCACTCGACGCAACGGTGGCCGCGCTGCTCGAGGAGACACGGTGAGCGGCCCGCTCGACGAGCTCCTCGACTCGCTGCTCTACGAGGGCTACGCGCTCTATCCCTACACGCCCGGAGCGGTAAAGAACGCGACGCCCACGCCGTTCGGGATCGTCTATCCGCCCGCCTACGCCGCGCGCGAGCGGCGCGACGCACGACCACCTGCGGCTCGAGTGCACGTTGGAGGCCGGCACGGAGGCCGAGCTGCACGCCGAGATCCGCTTTCTCCAGTCGAGCGGGGCCGGTCACGCGGCCGTCGAGCGCCGGGTCGAGCTGCCGGCCACGCCGCTGGCCGCGCTCGCCGGCGACGGGGTAGGGACGGAGTTCGAGTTCGAGGGCGAGGTGCGGCTGAGCGGCCGGGCGCGCATGCGTGCGGATGCGCTTGGCGACGGGCTGACGAGGATCCGCGTCTGCGTGCACAACACCACGCCTTCCGAGCCGGACTGGGACCGCGCCACGGCGCTCAGCGCGAGCCTGCTGTCCACACATCCCGTTGTCGGCACCGACAGCGGGCGCTTCCTGTCCGGGCAACTCGAGAGCGTCAACACCTGGCCGGTGCTGGCGACGGACGACGACCGCACGATGCTCGGGGCAGCGATCGTGCTGCCCGATCACCCGCAGCTCGCGCCGGAGAGCCGCGGCAGCCTCTTCGACGGCACCGAGATCGAGGAGGCGCTGCTGCTCCACGTCCAGGCACTGAGCGACGACGAGCGCGCCGCGATCGAGGAGGGCGACCCGGCGGTGCGGGCGATGGTGGAGCGCGCGGCTGCCGCGACGCCCGAGGACATGGTGCGGCTCCATGGCCGCGTGACGCTGAGCGATCTGAGCCCTCCGGACGGCCTCCCCGACCTCCGGGGAGAGCCCGAGGCAACGGTCGAGGGGGTCACCTTCCACCGCGGCGACAAGGTGCGCTTGCGCCCCGGCGCCGACGGCGACCCCTTCGACCGCATGCTCGACGGCCGTGTGGCCACGGTCGAGCGCATCATGTGGGACGTCGACGACCGGCTCCACCTCGGCGTGACCGTCGACGACGACCCCGGTCAGGACCTGCTGCGCGAGACCGGCCGCTTTCTGTACTTCTTTCCGAACGAGGTGGAGGTGGACCTATGAGCGTCCTGATCGCGGGCATCGGCAACGCCTGGCTGAAGGACGACGGCTTCGGCGGCGAGGTCATCAAGAGCCTCACCGAGCGGGAGCTGCCCGACGACGTCGTGGTGCTCGACTTCGGCACCGGCGGGCTCGACCTCGCCTACGAGGTGATGCGCGGCTACGACGCCCTCATCCTCGTCGACGTCAGCCGCCAGGGCGGCGAGCCGGGAACGCTCTATCTGATGGAGCCCGACCGGGACGAGATCGCGGCCGGGATCGAGGACGGCGAGATCATCGACCCGCACTCGATGGACCCGCAGACCGTGCTGCGGTTCGTGAAGACCGTGGGCGGCTGGCCCGGCAAGGTCGTGGTCATCGCCTGCGAGCCCATGGCGGTCGAGGAGATGGGCCTCGGGTTGTCCGACTCGGTGCGGGCGTCAGTCGATCGGGCTGCCGAACTCGCGCTGAAGACGGTCGCGGATCTTCGCGTGGAGGCCGGCTGAGCGTGCACGAGCTCTCGATCAGCAGTGCGATCGTCGACACGGCGGTGAAGCACGCCGACGGCCGGCAGATCACGGTCGTGAGCCTGACGGTGGGGGCGCTGCGCCAGGTTGTGCCGGAATCGCTCGACTTCTACTTCGAGATCGTGGCGCGCGGAACGCTCTGCGAGGGGGCGCGCCTCGAGCAGACGCTCATCCCCGCGCGGGCGCGCTGTCCGGGCTGTGGGCATGAATGGGAGCTCGAAGGGCTGCCGCAGTTCCGCTGCCCGGGTTGTGGCGCTGCCCCGGCCGAGATCGTGAGCGGGGACGAGCTGGAGGTCGAGTCGATCGAACTCGAGGAGGTGGCGGCATGCATCGCACCAAAGTGAAGATCGCGAAGGACGCCCTCGACGCCAACTCGACGATCGCCGCGGCCAACCGCGCCGACTTCGACCGCGAGGGCGTCCGCGTGGTGAACCTGATGAGCGCTCCGGGCGCCGGGAAGACGAGCCTGCTCGAGGCCGTCCTGTCGAGCGGCCTCGAGGGCGTGCGCGCCGGTGTGCTGGAGGGCGACGTGCAGGGATCGATCGACGCGGATCGCCTCTCCGCGCTGCACGTCCCGGTGACCCAGCTCAACACGGATCCCGGCTTCGGCGGCGAGTGCCACCTGGACGCGAACATGGTGCGCTCGGCCATACCCGAGCTGGGGCTCGAGGACATCGATCTGCTGGTGATCGAGAACGTGGGCAACCTCGTCTGCCCGGCGGAGTTCACGGTGGGCGAGGACGCGCGGGCAATGGTCGCCTCGGTCGCGGAGGGGGAGGACAAGCCGCTCAAGTACCCGCTCATGTTCCGCACCTGCGAGCTCGTGATCGTCAACAAGATCGATCTGCTGCCCCACCTCGACTTCGATCTCGACCTCTTCCTGCACAACCTCGATTCGGTGCATCCCGGTGTCCCGTACGCGCTCGTGAGCGCGCGCACGGGTGAGGGGGTCGAGCAATTCCGGGACTGGCTGCTGCGGATCGCCGACCGTGAGGTGGCCGCGGCGTGAGCGCTGCGCTCGCGTCGGCGACGCGCGTCGACGAGCTCCTCGCTCGGCGGACGGAGGCGTCCGAGCGCTTCTTCGCGGCCGAAGCCGAGCGTCTGGCGCGACTATGCCACCGGATGGCGGAGCGCTTCGCCCGCGGCGGCCGGCTCGTGGCGCTGGGAGAGACGCCGCAGGCGCGCTCGGACGTGCGCCATGTGGCAGTGGAGTTCGTCCACCCGGTGATCGTCGGCAAGCGGGCGCTTCCGGCGATCGGCCTGTCGCGTGAGGGCGGCGGACTGGCGGAGCAGGTCGAGTTGGTGGCCGAGGCTGACGACATCGCGATCGCCTTCGGCCCGGGCACGGAGGACGCCCTGGCGGTGGCCGCCGGGCGCGGCTGTCTCACCGCGGCCTTCGAGCCCGCCGGCGCCGAATGGGAGCTCGTACCGCAGACGGATGACCCCTTCGTCGCCCAGGAGGTCGCCGAGACCGCCTACCACCTGCTCTGGGAGCTGGTTCACGTCTTCTTCGAGCACCGGGGCCTGCTCGAAGGCCGTGAGGCGCGCGCGGTGCACGACACGGGTGCGTCGAGCTTTCTCTATCCGTTCCTCGCCGAGGGGGAGACGGACCTCGAGGCGGTCGTGGAGGACGTGCGCCGCTCGGTGCTGATGAAGGCGGAGGACGTGGTCGCCCTGCGCGAGCAAACGCTCCACGAGGGGCGGGCGCCTCTCGTCGCCGCCGCCGCTGGACTCCGCAGCGCGTTCGAGACCGGGGGAAGGCTGCTCGCCCTCGGCAACGGCGGCTCCGCCACCGACGCGATGGATGTCGTCGCCGACTTCCGCGACCCACCGGCCGAGTGGCCCTCACGGCCGGCGCTCGACCTCACCGAGGACACGGCGATACTCACCGCGGTCGCCAACGACATCGGCGTCGACGCGATCTTCGCCCGCCAGGTGATCGCCCACGGCCGTCCCGAGGACCTGCTGCTCGCGCTCTCGACGAGCGGAAACTCGGCGAACGTAATCGAGGCGCTGGCCGAGGCGCGCCGACGTGGAATGGGCACGGTCGCGATGGTTGGCTACGACGGAGGCCGGGTGGCGACCGAGGAACTCGCCGACCACGTGGTGATCACGCGCTCCGAGCACATCCCGCGGATCCAGGAGGCCCAGGCGAGTGCCTACCACGTGCTGCGCGAGCTGGTGGAGGTCGGGAGTAGCCGTGGCGCGGACCGTTGAAGCGGCCGCGGTACAGCGCATTCGTGTGCGCGTGGAGGGGACGGTTCAGGGCGTCGGCTTCCGGCCGTTCGTCTATCGCCTCGCGCGGGAGGAGGACCTGGCCGGCCACGTCCTGAACGACGAACGTGGAGTGCTGCTCGAGGTCGAGGGTCGCGCGCCGGCGGTCGAGCGCTTCCTGGCGAGGCTGCGCTCGGACGCGCCGCCGCTCGCGGCGGTCGAGCGGGTGCTCTGCGATCCGCTCGAGCCGAGCGGACAGCGTGAGTTCCAGATCGTGGCGAGCGTGGCCAGGGGCGATCCCGACGCGCTGATAACTCCGGACACCGCGACCTGTCCCGACTGTCTCTCCGAGCTCCGCGATCCGGGCGACCGCCGCTACCGCTATCCGTTCATCAACTGCACCAACTGCGGGCCGCGCTTCACGATCGTGCGGGGGGTTCCCTACGACCGGCCGCTCACGACGATGGCCGGCTTTCGCATGTGCGCGGATTGCAGGCGCGAGTACGACGATCCGGCCGATCGCCGTTTCCACGCACAGCCGAACGCGTGCCCGCGCTGTGGTCCCCGCTTGCGGCTCGTCGACTCCGGAGGGCGCGCGCTTGCGGTGCCCGGAACCAGCGACGCGATCGAGGGCGCGGCGAGGCGCCTCGCGGACGGCCTGATCGTGGCGCTCAAGGGCCTGGGCGGATTTCAGCTCGCCTGCAACGCCGCTGACGAGGAGGCGGTGGCGACGCTCAGGGCCCGCAAGCAGCGGGAGGACAAGCCGTTCGCGCTGATGGTCTCCGACGCGGCTGCGGCGGCTCGCCTCGTTGAGCTTGGCGACGAGGAGCACCGCCTGCTCGCCTCGATCGAGCGGCCGATAGTGCTCGCCCCGCGACGCCCCGGCGCCCGGGTGGCCGGCGCCGTGGCGCCGGTGGCCCCGGAACTCGGCGTGATGCTGCCCTACACGCCGCTCCACGACCTCCTGTTGACCGACTTCCGCAGTGCCGCGGGCGACGACGCGACACTCGTGATGACGAGCGGCAACGTGTCTGACGAGCCGATCGCGTACGCGGACGACGATGCGCTCGAGCGGCTCGGGCCGATCGCCGACCTGTTCCTGGTCCACGACCGGCCGATCCACTCGCGTACCGACGACTCGGTCGTGCGCGTGGTGCGCGTCGGCCGTACCCGGCGGCCCTTGCCGATCCGCCGCTCGCGAGGCTATGTGCCCGGGCATCTCGAGCTGCCCGTAGAGGCCGGGCGGCCGCTGCTCGCCTGCGGCGCCGACCTGAAGAACACGTTCTGCATCGCCAGGGGATCGCGTGCCTGGGTCGGCCACCACATCGGCGACCTCGAGCACTACCCCACGCACCGCGCGTTCCGCGAGGGCATAGCTCACTTCGAGCGCCTGTTCGCCGTTCGGCCGCGCGTCGTCGCCCATGACCTGCACCCCGGCTACTTCTCGACGGCCTACGCGCTCGAGCGCGAGGACGTCGAGCTCGTCGGAGTGCAGCACCACCACGCCCACCTCGCGGCCTGCCTCGCCGAGCATGGGCTCGAGGGCCCCGCCGTGGGCGCGATCTACGACGGCACGGGCTACGGCACCGACGGCACGGTGTGGGGCGGCGAGCTGCTGGTGGGCGGGCTCAGCGGGTTCGAGCGGGCCGGCTCGCTGCGGCCGGTGCGCATGCCCGGCGGGGCGGCGGCGATCCGCGAGCCCTGGCGCATGGCCTGTGCCTGGCTCACCGCGGCCTTCGGCGAACCACAGCCGCTGCCGCCGCGGCTCGCCGGCGTCGTGGACGAGCGGCGCTGGCGGGCCATGGCGCAGGTCGGCGCGAGCGAAGTCGTCTCCCCGGTCACGACGAGCATGGGCAGGTTGTTCGACGCGGCGGCGGCGCTTTGCGGCGTGGGCCTCGTCGTCAACTACGAGGGCCAGGCCGCAGTCGAGTTCGAGGCGGCGGCGGGAGGTGCCCGCGCCGGGGCGTACGACCTGTCCGTCGTCGACGGCGAGAACGGCGTCACGCTCGATCCGCGCGAGACGCTGCGGGCGATGGTCGCCGACCTCGCGTCCGGCACCCCTGTCGAGGCGGTGTCGGCACGCTTCCACGCCGCTGTCGCCGACGGCACCGTCCGAGCCTGCGCCGCGGTCGCCGCCCGGCACGGCCTCGACACGGTTGTCCTGAGCGGCGGCGTGTTCCAGAACCGACTGCTGCTCGAAAGGGCCGCTGCGGCTCTCGACGACGCCGGCCTGCGGGTGCTCACCCCCGAGCGGCTGCCGGCAGGGGACGGCGGGATCTCCTTCGGTCAGGCGGCGGTGGCGGCGGCGCGATGAGCTTCGACCTCCTGTTCAGGCCGGTCGAGGAACTGGACGCCTGGTTGACGGGGATGCTCGAGGGCGCGCCGCTGGTGGTATCGCTCGCGATCGCGTTCGTGCTGGGTCTCCGCCATGCCTCCGATCCCGACCATCTCGTGGCCACGACCTCACTCGTCGCGGCCGACGGCGGGGACGCGCGCAGCGCGGTGCGCCTCGGCGTGTGGTGGGGGCTCGGCCACGCGGCCGTGCTGCTGGCGATCGGCCTGCCGCTGATCGCCTTCAAGTCGCATCTCCCGGCGTGGCTGGAGTCAGGCGCCGAGAAGGCGATCGGCGTGGTGATCCTGCTGCTGGCAGCTCGCGTGATCGTCAAATGGGTCCGTGGAGACTTCCGCGCGGGCCCGCACACGCATGCTCACGAGCGGCATCGCCACCTGCGGCGTGGCGCTGATAACCATCGCCACCGTCACGTGCGCAGTCCCGAGCAGGCTCTGGCAATCGGGGCGCTGCACGGGCTGGCGGGCACCGGCGCGGTCGTGCTCCTGCTCATAGCGGCCCTACCCGGCACGCTCGAGGCGGCAGCCGCGCTGGCTGTGTTCGCGCCGATGTCGATCGCATCGATGGCGTTGCTGACGGGGGCCTTCGCGTGGGTGCTGACCAGACCGGTCATCGAGCCGATCTATCGCGCCGTGCTGATCCCTGCCCTCGGCACGTTCGGCGTGATGTTCGGGCTCTGGTACGTCGGCCTGGTCTAAAGCTAAGCCGGTGCCCTGCGCGCCCGCGCCGCCTTCTGGCGCCCAACCGCATCGAGCACCAGCTTGCGGAGCCGGACGCCGTCGGGCGTGACCTCGACGCACTCGTCCTCACGGATGAACTCGAGCGCCTGGTCGAGCGAGAGCCGGTGGTGGGGGACGAGCTTGACCGTGTCGTCCGACCCTGCCGCCCGCACGTTGGTCAGCTTCTTCTCGCGCACGGCGTTCACGTCGAGATCGTCCGCGCGTGCGTTCTCGCCCACGACCATCCCCTCGTAGACCTCCTCGCCCGGCCCCACGAAGAGCTGGCCCCGCTCCTGCAGCTTGAACAGCGCGAACGTCGCGGTCGGCCCGCGCCGGTCCGCCACGAGCGAGCCCGTGGGCCGGGTCCGAATTTCGCCCTGCCATGGCTCGTAGCCCTCGAAGACCGAGTGCAGGATGCCCGAGCCGCGCGTCTCGGTGAGGAACTCGGTGCGGAAGCCGATCAGCCCGCGCGTCGGGACCAGGAAGTCGAGCCGCACCCAGCCGGTGCCGTGGTTGACCATGTTCTCCATGCGCCCCTTGCGCAGGGCGAGCAGCTGAGTGACGACCCCCAGAAAGTCCTCCGGCACGTCGATCGACAGGCGCTCGATCGGCTCGTGCAGGGCGCCGTCGACCTCGCGTGTGACCACCTGCGGCTTGCCGACGGTGAGCTCGAAGCCCTCGCGCCGCATCGCCTCGACCAGCACCGCGAGCTGTAGCTCCCCGCGGCCCTGCACCTCCCAGGTGTCCGAACTTTCGGTGTCGAGCACGCGGATCGCCACGTTGCCAACGAGCTCCTGCTCGAGCCGGTCGCGCACCTGGCGCGCGGTCAGCCGCGTGCCGGACTGCCCGGCGAGCGGTGAGCTGTTGATCCCGATCGTCACTCCCAGCGCCGGCTCCTCGACGGCTATCACCGGCAGCGGGCGTGGGTCGGCCGCGTCCGCGATCGTCTCGCCGATCGTGATCCCGGGGATGCCCGCGAGCGCGATGATCTCGCCGGCCGCCGCCTCGTCCGCCGCGACCTTGCGTAGCCCCTCGGTCACGTAGAGCTCCGCGATCCTGACGTTCTCGACGGTGCCGTTTCGGCGGCACCAGGCCACCGTCTCGCCCTTGGCGATGCGTCCGTGATGCACCCGGCAGAGCGCAAGCCGGCCGACATAGGGGTCGGCGTCGAGGTTGGTGACGCGCGCCTGCAGGGGATGCGATTCGTCGTACGTGGGCGCCGGGATGCGCTCGATCAGGAGGTCGAGCAGAGGGCGCAGGTCGGAGCCCTCGGCGCCCTGCTCGAGCGCTGCCCAGCCCGCCCTCGCGTTCGTGTACACGATCGGGAACTCGATCTGCTCCTCGTTCGCATCGAGATCGATGAACAGTTCATAGACCTCGTCCACGACCTCGGAGATGCGCGCGTCAGGGCGATCGACCTTGTTCACGCACAGGATCACCGGCAGCCCGGCCTCGAGCGCCTTGCGGAGTACGAAGCGCGTCTGTGGGAGCGGTCCCTCGGACGCGTCCACGAGGAGCATCACGCCGTCGACCATCGTGAGCCCACGCTCGACCTCGCCGCCGAAGTCGGCGTGACCGGGCGTGTCCACGAGGTTCAGCTTGACGTCGCCGTGGTGCACCGCCGCGTTCTTGGCGAGGATCGTGATGCCGCGCTCGCGCTCCTGGTCCATCGAGTCGAGCACCCGGTCGGCCACCTGCTCGTGCTCGGCAAACACGCCGGACTGGCGCAGCATGGCGTCGACGAGCGTGGTCTTGCCGTGGTCGACGTGCGCGATGATCGCGACGTTGCGGATGTCCTTGCGCAGGGCCATGGGCGGCTGCCAAGGGTGACAGCTGACGCCCGCACCGACGCCCTAGGATCAAGACCGTGACCCGCTGGGCCACCTTCGATTGCTACGGCACGCTCGTGGACTGGAATGCCGGCATCCGCGCGGAGCTCGGACGCCAGTTCGGCGAGGAGAACGCCGGGCGGCTCCTCCAGCGCTATCACGAGATCGAGCCTCGGATCCAGAGCGAGCGGCCGGAGGCGCGCTACCGCGAGGTGATGGAGCTGGTGCTCTCGGAGCTGGCCTCCGAGGCGGGTGTCGAGCTGGACTCAGACGAGCGCGAAGCCCTCGGGCGGTCGCTGCCCTCCTGGCCCGTCTTCCCCGAGGTGCCGGACGCGCTCGCCGAGGCGCGCGAGCACGGCTGGAAGCTCGTGGCGCTCTCGAACAGCGACCGGGACCTCATCGAGGCGTCGCTGGAGGCGATCGGCGTGCCGTTCGACGGAGCGATCGTGGCGTCAGAGGTCGGCTCCTACAAGCCGGTCCACGCCCATTGGCGGGCCTTCTACGAGTCCACCGGCGCCGAGCCCGACCGCCACGTCCACGTGGCCCAAAGCCACTTCCACGACATCGTCCCGGCAAACGAGCTGGGCATCCCGTCGATCTGGATCAACCGCCTCGCCGAGCGGCACGAGCCGGCGCCGTCCCGGGAGCTCCCGGACCTCCACGGCCTGGCGTATGCACTCGACGAGCTCGTGCCCGCGTCCGCCGGTCGGTGATCGCACGTTGCAGGGGAACGTCGAGCTCGTGCGTACGCTGCTCAGCGCGTTTGAGCGAGCCGACTATGAGGCCGCGCTTGCTGCGCTGGACCCGGAAATCGAGTGGCAGGTTCCTGCCGGGGTCGCCATCGGCCAGCAGGTCCACCGTGGCCGCGACGAGGTCCAGACGGGGTTTGCCGAGTGGCTCGGGGCATGGGACAGCTACAGATTCGAGCCGGAGGAGATCCTCGACCACGGAGACCACGTGGTTGTAGGCGGCATGCAGCTCGGCCGCGGCCGAGGTAGCGGCGCAGAAGTGATGCTCGCGACTTTCAGCGTCTTCACTTTGCGCGACGGGAAGGTCACTCGCCACAGGAGCTACGGCGACCGCACCGAGGCCCTCGAGGCAGCCGGGGTACAGCGGTAGGCGATGTCGGGGGACGCCGTGGCCGGTCGGCTGGGCTCTGGGTTCACGGGCTCAGTCGGAACGGCGGATACTGGTCTGTCACGAGCACCAACGCGTAGCCGACGACGCGGTTGTGCCAGCGGATCACTCCCTCGACGTAGTCGAACAACCCGCGCGGATAGCGGCCCGTGAACAGGATCGCGAACCAGGCCACGATCACGACGATGAGGGCGCCGAGATAGAGGAACGCCAGCACGATCACGTGCGGGATCGCGAGGAACCACTTAACGAGCGGGAGCCAGCGATTGAGTCCCTCGCGCGCGTCGGGGTAAGGCATCTCGAGTGACACGTACTGGTGCTCGTCAGTCGACGGGTAGCGATCTTCCATGAGCGCCATGTACACGCCGACACGGTTTGTGAACCGGAGCAGCTCGAGGTTCCAGTCGAACCACCAGCGTGGGTACTTCTGGCGGAAGAGGATCATCAGGAGCGGTGGCACGAACAGCAGGCCGGTGCCGCCGATCACGACGGTCGCGCTCTCGCCGCTCGCGTCGTACTGGTTCGTATAGCCCGCGATCGACCCGAGCACGATCGCGATAGGGATGACAGTGAACACGCGGAACGCGGTCGTGAGGCGGTTGAGCGGGCGGTCGGGGTAGGCGACTGACAATGAGACTGGGTAAGGGCTCATGGCCCGGACCATATGTCTCATCGTCGACCGCGTCTCAGGCCCGGCGCCGCGGCCGCGTCCGGGGGTCGTACCACTCAACGTTGCCGACTTGGTGTCGTCTGGCGACACGAAGTCGGGTTTGTGGTGGAGAACCACGGGTTTCTTGGGCCGGTCTTCGCAGCGGTCGCCGGCCGGGGAGAGAACCGATGACTTCTGTGGCAAGGCTGCGTTCTTCGATGGAACGACGATCGCGACCAGAGGAGATTCCCGATGAGCAAAGTGGTCTTTGACATCAGCATGTCGCTGGACGGCTTCATGACCGCGTCCGGCATCCGGCCGGACGAGCCGATGGGCGAGGGCGGCCAGCAGCTCGTCGAATGGGCGTTTGGGGAGGACGATCGCGGCAGCGAGCTCCCCTCTCGGTGGGTGGGCTCCGCCGGCGCTGTCATCGCCGGCCGGCGCACCTATGACAGCTCGCTGCCCTGGTGGGGAGCGGATGGCCCGACAGGCGCCGCCCGGCTGCCCGTGTTCGTGGTCACCCACGCCGCGCCGGAGGAGACACCCGAAGGCGGCGTGTACGTCTTCGTGACCGCTGGGATCGAGCGCGCGCTGGAAGAGGCGAAGGAGGCCGCCGGCGGCAAGACCGTGACCGTGATGGGCGGCGCGGACATCGGGCGCCAATTCGTCGAGGCGGGGCTCGTCGACGAGATCTCGATCCACCTCGTCCCCGTGCTCTTCGGCAGCGGCACCAGGATGTTCGAGCAGTTGAACGGTGATCACATCCAGCTCGAGGCCGCCGACGTGATCGACACACCCGCGGCGACCCACCTGCGCTATCGAGTGCTCGACCGGCGGTCCTGACAGACGCTCGGATGTCGGTTCCCGGGATCTGGCCTGGGATCATCGCGTGGATGCCTGAACAGACCGCGGACGAGCTGCTGCGCAACGGACGCGAGGCGCTCACGGCGGGTGACTGGGAACGAGCCCAGTCGTGCTTCGAGCGGGCCGCCGAGCTCGGCGAGAGCGCCGAGGTCCTCGATGGCCTGAGCCAGGCCGTCCAGTTTCAGGGCGACCACCTCCGCGCCATCGATTTGAAGGAGCGCGCCTTCGCGGCCTACCGGAGTCGCGACATGCCGGTCGAGGCTGCCGAGCTGGCGCGCTGGCTCGCGTTCCTGTACGTCGCGGTTCACGGCAACCTCGCCGCCGCGGGCGGGTGGATGTCACGGGCGGAGCGGCTGCTCGAGGGGGTGGAGCCCTGCGCGGCGCACGGGTGGATGACTCTCGATCGGGCGCCGTTCGTGGACGACCCCTCGGAGCGTGAGCGGCTCGCCACGGCCGCGCTTTCGATCGCCAGGCGGTTCGGAGACCGGGACCTCGAGTTCAGTGCGATGGCGTTGCTGGGCGATGCCTACGTGGGCGGGGGCCGTGTCGCCGAGGGGATGGCGCTGCTCGACGAGACGATGGCCGCCGTCTCGGGGGGCGAGGTGAAAAACGTCGGCGCGATCGGCGAGATCTTCTGCCGGTTGCTCCGTGCCTGCGAGCGGGCCGCCGACGTGCCGCGCGCGGAGCAGTGGCTCGCGCTGGCCAGACGCTCCGTGGTCTGGACCGACTTCGTCCCGCCGACGTGCCGGCAGCACTACGGCGGGATCCTGATCGCGACGGGCCGCTGGGCCGAGGCGGAGGACGAGCTGCGTGCCGCGATCCGGGCCTTCGAGGGCGGCTACGGCGCGGAGCGCGTCTCGCCGCTGGTACGGCTCGCGGACCTGCGCGTCCGACAGGGACGGTTCGAGGAGGCCGAGCGTCTCCTCGAGGGTTGTGAGTGGCACCCCGCTGCGAGACGGGCGTCGGCGGTCATCGCGCTGGGACGGCACCAACTCGAGCTGGCCGAGGAGCAGGCGCGGCTCTGCCTCGAAAGCGAGAGTCCGGGCGACCCTGCGTGTGCGACACTGCTCGCGCTGCTCGTGGGCATCCAGCTCGCTCGCGGCGAGCCCGAAGCGGCCGCTGAGACGAACGACAGGCTCGGCGGTCTCGTCGCGAGCTGTCCGGACGAACGCGCGGGCGCGTGGGCCGAGCTCGCTGCCGGTCTCGTGCTCGCGCACGCGAGAGGCGCGCGAGCACCCGCCCACCTGCAGCGCGCGATCGAGAGGTTCTCGGCCCTCGGTCTCCCGCTGGAGGCCGCCCGGGCGAGGCTCGAGCTGGCAGGTGCGCTCGCGGCGAGCGCCGAGGCGGTCGCGCTCGCCGAGGCGCGGCTCGCGCTCCGGACATTCGAGCGACTGGGTGCGGCATACGATGCCGACCGGGCGGCCCAGGTGCTCCGAGGTCTCGGCGCCCCCGGGCGTGCGGCGCCCAAGCACTACGGTGAGCTGACCAAGCGGGAGACGGAGGTGCTGTCACTTCTCGCGGCGGGGTGCTCCAACGCGGAGATCGGCGAGCGCCTGTACATCAGCCGGCGGACCGCCGAGCACCACGTGGCGAGCATCCTGTCCAAGCTCGGCATGCGAAGCCGCACCGAGGCGGCCGCTTACGCGCTGCGTGAGCCCGAAAGACACGTAGCGGAATAAGTACTCTAGATGCGAGGGCGAATCCTCTCGGCATGGCGAACAGAGAAGAGAACATGGCGGCGGGCGGGGCGACTTCAAGACGCTCGAGGGAACATCGACGCGCTCGACACATGGTGAGCCCGGACTACGTCCTGCACGACAAGAGCATGACGGAACAGGATGCGGGTGGCAAGCCAGAAAGAAAGATAAGGAGAAAAAAACGGATTCGGCCTTCGGGTCACGATCGACCACCAGTTCGCCGATTCGGAGTTCGTCGCCACGCGCTACACGGCTCGCGGCAGGCACGACACCGAGTTCATGGGCATCCCGCCGACGGGGCGGGAAGGGACGGCCACCGGCATCTGCATCAGCCGCTGCCGCGACGGCAGGATCGTCGAGGAGTGGGAGGTGTGGGACACCCTCGGGCTCTTGCAACAGATGAGTGCGGTCCCGGAGCCGGCCGCGAGCTGACAGGGCTCAACGGGCTCATCCGCCGATGCTCTCCGCGAGCCGCTCGGCGATCGCGATGGTCGCGAGGTTGGTGTTGACCCGTGGGATCGTCGGCATGATCGAGGCGTCGGCCACGTAGAGGCCGTCAAGGCCGTAGACGCGGCCGCCGCCGTCGACGACGCGGCCGATCGCGCACGTCCCGACGGGATGGAAGAAGCCCCGCACCGACTCGCGCATGTGCGTCCGCGCGTCGACCTCAAGTCCGGGACGCGTCTCGCGGCCGGCGTAGCTGCGAATGGGTTCGCTCGCCGCGAGCTCGCGGAGCGCCTCTACACCCTCGACGAGCACGTCCGCGTCGCGGACGTCTGACAGCAGGCCGTGGTCGATCGCGAGCGGCGCGGCGGGGTCGCTCGAGATCAGACGGACCGAGCCGCGGGACTTCGGTTTCATCGCGAAGACCGCCACGCTCGCCTCGTGGCCGTGGCCGGCGGGGGGATCGACCCCGGGGAAGAAGAACATGTCGCGGAGGCCCTCCGCGCAGAGGCTGCTCGCGAGCGCGACCGTCACCTGCGCCATGAACAGCGGGTTGGAGCGCTCAAAGTCGGCTGTCTCGCGTTGCAGCAGCTCGGTCCCCTCGAAACCGAAGCCGACGCCCACGTGGTCGCACAGTCCTTCGCCGACCGGCAGCTCCCGCTCCGGGCCGACGTCGCTGCGAAGCAGGACCCCCGGGGAGCCGTAGGCACCCGCCGCCAGGACGACGGCTTCTGCTCGCAGCTCGCCGGCGGACGTTGCAACCCCGACCGCGCGGTCCCCGTCAAGCAGCACGCGGCCGACAAGCGTGTCGGCGAGGATGGTCAGGTTCTCGCGTCCGCGAGCGGGATCGAGGTACGCAAAGGCCGAGTTCCAGCGGACCGTGCCCACCGCGTTGACCGGATGGAGGATGGCGTCGTCCCCACCCGCTGAGGCAAAGGCCCGGTGCCACGGCGAGAGCTCCTGTTGGGTGAACTGGCGCACCCGCAGCTCCTGCTTCGCCCGTTGCAGGTACGGCTCGATCACCTCGTAGCTCCAGCCGTGCCCCCACTCGTCGTAGTCCGCCGGCGCGCCCTCGAGCACCACACATGCGTTGTGCGCGGAGCAACCGCCGAGAATTCGCGCGCGCAGCTGGGAGCGGTCCACGCGGTCTCGCTCCCCAGGCGTCGGAGAAGCAGATCTGGCGGGCGTCGAGCATGTCCTGCGGCCAGCGCCCCTCGCTGTAGGGCCCGTAGTCGGGTCCCGCCTCGACCAGGCACACGCTTCGGCCGTTCTCGCTCAGCCGCGCGGCCAGAACGCAACCGGCCGAGCCGCCACCTACGACCAGGATGTCGAACCACGTGCTGTCGGCCTGAGGAGTCATCCCGCGGGCCTCGTCGTGTGTCCGCCCGACCCGACGTGATCTGCCACGCGGGCGATCGCGCGCTCGGCCGGGTCCGGATGAGCGCGAGAGACGGCGTCATCGAGCAGCGCGAGCTGTGCATGAACAGCCGCGTGGCGCATGCTCGGCGCCTCCCGAGCAGTCCGATGAGGAGCGCCCGCAGCCGGCGTGTCACCTGGTGTGCTCCGGCGCCGTAGTGGCGGATCTCAGTGCACGCGAGGCCGAGCAGGTCGTCCCAGTCGGCCGCCGGGTAAACCACGCGCAAACGGCCGGCGGCGTCATGGAGACGGCCTCCGCCAAGGAAGCCTTCTGCTCACCGCTCCGAACAACTGGCGGCAGACGGCAAGCAATGAGGTCCCGTCGCCCCTGCAGGAACCACCACCCCTCGTCGCTGCAGCGTCAGACCACCATGACCACCAACGCGGGACCAGGTCGTGGAGCGCCACGTCGCATCGGCGGCAGGACCGACCGAGGCTCCTGGCGCCATCGGTGGGCGCCACGCGCAGTTCGTGCAACACAACAGCGACGGCCGCCGAGTTGCGACTGTGATCGCCCAGCGAGAGTGATGGTTTTCCACAGAAGCGCACTTCTGGCCCCCCGACTGCTGCCGTCCCGCTCGCCCGCGATTGAGAGGGCGACGGCGTTCGGGTCCGCCCTCTTGGAGGTCATGCGGTGTCGTCGTGCCTTTGCACCGCATCATCCGAGCGAGCCGGAGGGCGCTCCTGGTGTTCGTCCGCTGCGAGCGTCTTTGTCATTGTTGGCGACCGCTCTCCCATGGTGCGGCGAAGCGAGAGCGTCAAGGCGGGGCTCATCGGCGTTCAGGCGCGCGTCCGCGGCCGTCAGGCGGGTGCTCCACGTCATCCTGGGTTCTTGGCCGGCTCGGCTACTGTCGCCGCATGCCGTGCGCTCCCTCGTCTGAGGGTGAGTCTGTCCGTGTCGCGGAAGTCATTGCTGCGCTCTCGTTGGCAACGGATCTCGGCATGGCGCTGCCGCTCGGGCACGGGCTGCAGAGCACCGTGATCGCGATGAGGCTGGCGGATCGTCTGGGCGTCGACTCCGAGACGGCGTCGCAGACGTACTACGCGTGTCTGCTGTTCTACGTTGGCTGCACCGCCAACGCCGACGTTGCCGCTGAGTTGTTCGGTGCCGATGATGCGCTGACGAGATATGCGTCGCCGGCGCGGTTCGGGTCGCGCGCGGCGATGGTGGGCGGGTTCCTGCGCGCGGTCGCTCCGCCCGGCGGCGCGCCGCTCGTGCGCGCGCGTCAGCTCGCGCACGGGCTCCCGCGGGTCGCGTTGGTGTTCAAGGAACACCTCGCCGCGTTCTGCGAGGTGGCGCAGATGCTGACCGACCGGCTCGGCGTCCCGGCTCCGTCGGGCCCCTCTTGCCCATGTGGCCGAGCGCTGGGATGGCAAGGGGCAGCCCGGTCGTGCGAGAGCGGATGGGCTCCCGCTGCCGGTGCGGATTGTCCACGTCGCTCGCGACGCAGCCTTCCAGCGCATGCTGGAAGGCGAGGAGTTCGCCGCCCGCGTCATTCGCGAGCGGCAGGTCACGCGTTCGATCCCGCCATCGCCGCGCTCCTTGTCCAGGAGGCTGCGGACATCCTCGCGGTCGATGTCGACGCCCGGCGTGGGACGAGACGCTCGCCTTCGAGCCGCGGCCGCATTGACGCTGGAGGACGAGGCGATCGACAGAGCGCTGACCGCGATGGGCGACTTCACCGATCTCGCCTCTCCGTACTTCGTCGGGCACTCCGCGGGAGTGGCCGCACTCGCGGCCGCTGCGGCCGAGCGTTGCCGTCTGGCCCGGGCGAGGTCGCCGGCGTTCGACGCGCGGGGCTCGTGCACGACGTCGGGCGGGTCGCGGTTCCGGTTCGGATCTGGCAGAAGCCGGGACGCCTGACGGCGGACGAGTGGGAGCGAGTGAGGCTGCACCCGTATTTCACCGAGCGCGTGCTCGCGCGCTCGCGATTCCTGGCGGGGCTCGCGCGGGCCGCGAGCGCCCATCACGAACGGATGGACGGTTCCGGTTACCACCGCGGCCTGACCGCGGCGACATTGACGCTGCCGGCGCGGCTGCTCGCCGCCGCCGATGCCTACCACGCGATGACCGAGCCGAGACCGCACCGCTCCCGCTATCGCCCGAGCAGGCCGCAGAGCTGCTGGGCGAGGAGAGTCGCGCCGGGCTCCTCGACGCGGATGCCGTCGCGGCGGTGCTCGAGGTCGCCGGCCAACCGGTCCGGCGAATCGAACGGCCCGCCGGGCTGACCGACCGCGAGGCCCAAGTCATCGCCTTGCTCGCGCGCGGGTTGCAGACCAAGCAGATCGCGGGCGTGCTCGGAGTCTCGGTCAAGACCGCCGATCGCCACATCGAGCACGCCTACCGCAAGATCGGTGTGTCGACGCGCGCAGCGGCCGCGCTGTTCGCAATGGAGCACGGGCTCGCGACGTTGGGAGAACTCCCAATACCGGGCACCGTCCTGCGCTCGTAGCGTCCGGCTTGAACGTCGACCGGAGGTAACCGATGGCGGACGCTGCATACCGCGCTGCCGCGAGCGCGTCGAGACCCTGGTGGTGGGCGGCGGCCAAGCAGGGCTCGCGGTCGGGTACCACCTCGCCCAGCGGGGTCTTCCCTTCGTGATCCTCGATGCCAACGAGCGGGTCGGCGACGCTTGGCGCAAGCGGTGGGACTCGCTCCGCCTCTTCACGCCGGCCCGCTTAACGCCCTCCCGGGCATGGGCTTTCCCGGGCCGGCGCACGCGTTCTCCACCAAGGACGAGGTCGCCGACTACCTCGAGGCCTACGCGGCCCGGTTCGAGCTCCCGATCCGAACCGGGGTCCGAGTGGATCGGCTGTCGCGGAACGGCAGCCGTTTCGTGATCGAGACAGGCGACCGGACGTTCCACGCTGAGAACGTGGTCGTCGCGATGGCAAGCCACCAGGTCCCTCGGGCGCCCGACCTTGCCCCCGAGCTCGACCCGCGCATCCTCCAGCTCCATTCCGGCGACTACCGAAACCCCACTCAACTCCAAGACGGGCCGGTCCTCGTGGTTGGAACGGGGAATCGGGCGCCGAGATCGCGCTCGAGGTCGTCAAGGAGCACACGACCTGGCTGGCGGGAAACGAGTCGCGGCATGTGCCCTTCCGCATCGAGCGCGCGCCGGCGCGATTCGTCTTCCTGCCGCTGATGTTCCGGGTCGTCGGCCACCGGGTGCTGACCGTGCGCACGCCGATCGGCCGGAGGATGCGCCCGAGACTCCTCTCCCACGGTGCGCCGCTCGTCCGCGTCAAGCCGAAGGACATCGCCGCCGCCGGCATCGAACGCGTACCGCGAATCGTCGGCGCGCGCGACGGACTGCCGCGGATCGAGGGCGACCGTGTCCTCGACACGGCGAACGTCATCTGGTGCACAGGATTCCGGCCGGACTTCTCCTGGATCGACGTGCCTGTCTTCGGCACCGACGATCACCCGATCGAGCCGATCCATCACCGCGGGACCGTCCCTGACGCACCCGGGCTGTACTTCGTCGGACTCCTCTTCCTCTACGCGATGTCGTCCGGGTTCCTGCCCGGCGTCGGAAGGGACGCGAAGCACATCGCCGAAGAGATCGCCACCCGCACCGAGTGACGCCCGAGCCTTAACCCGGCGGCCTTCAGCCGAATCCAACGCAGGCCAAGGACGGCGCTCGGCACCCGTCAGCGCCAGCATTGCTTTCCGGAATCCTCGGCCAGCGACAGCCTGAGGCCACAGTGCAGCTCCGGCCGAAGAGCGGAAGCGCACGCCACCA
This sequence comes from uncultured Thermoleophilaceae bacterium, assembly GCA_963757815.1. Lineage (GTDB taxonomy): Bacteria > Actinomycetota > Thermoleophilia > Solirubrobacterales > Thermoleophilaceae > JACVRW01. Next base: position 142,782 of record CAVWSN010000033.1, read on the forward strand.
CCCCGCTCGCGCTCGCGTTGGACGATTGGGAGGAGCGTGGCGAGCGCGTCGCCGCACGCCCGCTTTCCCCAACGGCTGCGGCAGTCGACGCGGGGCGCGGCGGCACTCTCGTGAGTCGTCCAAGGCGGTCGCGCCGAACTTGACCGCAGACGCGCCCGCTCGCGTCTGAATGCGGGAGCGGCGGGGTGTCCGTTTGACACCCCTGACCGGGCATCTCGTCGGGCGGGGCTCAGGGGACGCCCGCCGATCACGCAGGGCCAGCCGCACGACCGCCGACGGCGACCTCGTGCGGCTGGCCGACCAGGCCCGCGGCCGCTGGGATCGCAAGCTCGTCGCCGTTGTTCGTCGAAACTCGTACTTATGCGTCTCCTGCGTCACGGTCGCCAGGCGGCGGGAGGAAGCCGACATTCGATCGTGTTCCGCGCGGGACATGCGTGAGCAGCTCGACTTTGCTGACACTCGACAGCGGGACGATGACCGAGCGCGGCACCGTGACGGCGCCTTCGGTTCCGGCGACGAGGTCGGCGGGCTGCTGCGGGTGGGGGTACAGCGTGACGAAGCCGTCGCCGGGCCGCGGGTCCAGAGCGGCCAGGAAGAACTGCTCGCCGTCGGCGAGCGTCACGCTGACGAGCGGCTGCGGGCGGTTGTGGGTGGCGGCGAACTCCTCGATCTCGGCGACGAGCGTCCGTGCCCAGGTGTCCTCGGCGGTCAGCGGTTCGGACGGGCGATCCGGGTCGCCACGGTCGGCCCGTGCGCTGTGTGTGATGCGGCGTGGCTGCGGTAGAGCTCCGCGACGTCGGCGGCGCTGCGGACCGTGAGTCGGCCGTGTTCGATGTTCCCGGCTCGCTCGCGGTAGGCAGGGACCAGCGCTGCCGTGACGACGCCGTGCTGCGTGGTGATCTCGTCGACGATCGGCCAGATCTCGGCGATCTTGCTGGGGCGGTCGACGAAGACGCTGTAGGTCGGAACGTGGCTTGCGAGCGTGCCGAAGCGGTCGCCGAAGGCCCGCTCGTCGCTGGAGAACCCCCATTCGCCGCGCAGGGTGGTGATCCCTGCGGCGCCTGCCTCTCGGAGGCGCCGCGTGAGGATGGTGTAGACGGCGCCGCCGTTGGCTCCGCGGACTGGCGGGTGTAGACGCGCAGCGCCATCCAGACTGGGGGGTCGCCATCGCCGGCGTCGGAGATGAGTGGCAGCGGTTCAAGGAGGTCGCCGTCGTGCTTTACGACGGCGATCCGCTCCAGGTTGGCTACCGGCCGGGCGAGCACGTCGGGAAGGGCTTCCAGGACCTGCCGCAGAACGTGGGTCGGGCCGACAGCGATCGTCGCCACAGGCACGTCGACGTTACGGCTGAGAAGCCCGGCACGGTGGCGGCGGCCGTTGTGGATGCCGTCGACGCCCAGCAGGACCGTGGCGCCGCTGGCGCCCTGACGGCGGAGCAGATCGACGACGGCCCGGTAGGCCGCCGTGCCGGCGCTTCGTTCGCCGCGGCCGCAGTAGACGGTCAGCCGGCCCGCGGGCCGGCGCCGTCAGGGAACTCCGCGCTGCGGACGTCCTCGCCGACGGCGAGCAGCGAGTGCTCGATCGTGACGAGGCCCCTGTCGACGATGGCGTGGACGTCGGGCAGGATGCCCTCGATGCTCTCGCGGGTATCGATCGCCTCGGCGATCAGCGGCAGGTCGGTCGAGATGTCGGGGAAGCGCTCGGTGTGGATCCGCCGGCCGATCCCGAACCCCTCGATCCCCGGTAGGAGGCCGCGACCTCCAGCCCATGCCGGGCAAAGCAGTCCATGAACGCGTCGTGAGCCATCCGCCGGCCGCTCGTCAGCGACTCCCCGAAGTAGACGTCGAGCTTGAGTCCCGCGCTGATCATGCGATCGCCTGGCCCACGCGAAACCCGCCGCGGCGACCCGAACCCGGCCAGCATCGACAGCCACAGGTTCCGCAGGAGCAGCACGAGGCTCGCCCACCTCCCCCAGCCGTACGCTCTCGACCATCCACGTCGAGAAGGTCGTGTAGCCGCCCATGAACCCCGTGCCGAGCAGGAACGCGACCCGCTCCGCGACGGATGCGCCCACCAGGACGCCGAGCGCGAACGAGCCGGTGAGGTTCACCACGAACGTCCCGATCGGGAAGTCGCCGGGCAGGCGGGCCGACACGGCGGAGTCCACGCCGGAAGCGCGCGATCGCGCCGGCCGCTCCGAAGAACGCGACCCCGACCCAGGTCAGCACGCCTACCAACGCCGCCCCCACCGCGCGACGAGGACGCCGCCGACCGCGAGGGCCATGCCGGCGGAGATGCTGCGAGCGGGATAGGCGATCGCAAGCCGACATCGCCATCGCGGACGAAGTCCAACGTCTCGATCTGGAACGTCGAGAAGGTCGTCAGCGCCCCGCAGAACCCCGTCCCGGCGAAGAACCGCCAGTTGCGGCTCGGCGCGGTGCGCTCCGCCAGTCGCGTGAGCAGCCAGCCGAGGATGAACGCGCCGCCGAGGTTGACCACGAAGGTCGCCCACGGCCAGTGACCGGCCCGCTGGGGCAGCGACCTCGGCCAGACCGGCCCGCGCGAGCGTGCCGATCGCGCCGCCCGCCACGATGACCGCGATGCGGGCCTGACCGACGCTCAGCCGCGAGAGGACCTGCGTCGCAGCCCCGCCGAGCGTCCGCTTGGTCTCTACCGTAGGAACACGTGCGCGCAGGCTTCTCGTGTTCATCGATCGGCCGTCGCCGTGAGGGAGCCCCGCGACCCGGACCCGGCGTCCGCGCCTATATAGCGCAGCGCCAATGCCGTCGCCCGCGGGCGCCTTGCCGCGCAGCCGCGAAGCGACCCGATCGGCCGCCCCTTGGGGATCCTGGCGAAACGGGTTCGCAACGAACGGCCTGGCATCCCGGCGATGCTACGCCGCATCGGCCAAATGGGACCCCTGACTGATAACCACGCCCGCCACCGCCTCCTCAAGGCGCGCGGGCGACTGAGCGAACGCGAGCGCCGGCGGCTGAGCGAGCTCTTCGCGCACGAACCGCTGATCGCCGGGCCTGGCGCCTGAGGGACGCCTTCCGCGCCGTCTTGAGTCGCGCCTGCGGCATCCCCACCTTCGCCGCCTTCGGCCACCGCGTCCTCCTAACGCGCGGCTGAGTAGGACCAACCGGCCCACATTTCGACCGGCCTTTGACAAAGCGCTTCCGATCCTCTTGGATCGTGCTTCAGCCTACCCGCGGATGTATGGCGGATCTGAAAGGACCATTGGTCGGTGAAGCGTGGTTGTGGTCACCCGCGCAGCCGGACAGCAAGGATCGGTGTAGATGTCACCAAGGCCCACGGCAGCGGCCAGGTGGGCTGAGCAGGGCACACGACCGCCGTCGCGCGCGCGAGACAACGCGCGACCCCAACGGAGGGAGTGCACACCGATTGAGTACCTCGGTCAGCGCCTCGCCACGCGGCCTGTCCCAGATCAACGGGACGATGCCGGAGTGGTCGAAGCGCGCCGAACGCACGCCCGCGGTCGATTTCGTCGACTCCTGCCTGCGCGGCGTCGGGCAGGTCTGCTTCATGAACAACCCGGTCACGGGCCTGGCGATTCTGGTGGCGATGTTCGTCGGCGAGGCGTGGCTCGGCTTCGCGGGTGCGCTGGGCCTCGTCGTCTCGACGCTGACCGCGATCGTGATCGGGATGGACCGCGGGGCGATCCGGGCCGGGCTCTTCGGCTTCAACGGCGTGCTCGTCGGCGCGGGGCTGTCGCTGTTCCTGCAGCCCGACTGGGACGTGATGGTGATGGTCTGGATCGTGGTCGGCGCCTTCTTCTCCACGATCCTGCACGCCGCCTTGGCCAACGTCTTCATCGGCGCCTGGGCGGTCCCGCCGTTCACGCTGGCGTTCAACTTCATCACGCTGATCTTCCTGATCGGCGCGCTGAACTACGCCAACGGCCGGGCCGGCGGCCTCGATCGCGCCCGCCGATGCCCAGGTCACCGGCGGGGAGGTCAGCACCGCGCTGCGCTCCGCTGCTGACGCCGCGACGTCCAACAACGTCGAGGGCGTGCTGAACGCGATCTTCCGCGGCATCAGCCAGCTGTTCTTCGCCAACAGCGTCGTGGCGGGGATCATCATCGTCGTGGGCATCGCCGTGTGCTCGCGGATCGCGGCGATCTTCGCGCTGGTGGGCTCCACGGTCGGCATGCTCACCGGGCTGGCGCTCGGCGCGAACGGCGTCGCGATCTACAACGGCCTCTGGGGGTTCAACTCGTTCGACGCCGCGCTGGCCGTCGGCGGCGTGTTCTTCGTGCTCACGTGGAGGGCGGGCCTGCTCGCGGTCGCGCTGCGCCGTGCTCGCGGCGATGCTGTTCGGGGCGATCGCCTCGCTCTTCACGCCGTGGGGGCTGCCCGCCCTGACGCTGCCGTTCTGCTTCGCGACGCTGGCGTTCGTGCTGCTGAAGGCGCACGACGAAGCTCGTGACCGCCGTGGAGGTGGCGGACATCACCACGCCCGAGGAGCATCTGGCGCGCCCGCGCGGCGAGCACTCCGAGGGCGTGGGACGCGACGCGGTGCCCGCGTCTCTAAGGCAATCCATCATCCTGAAGGAGCTGGCGAATGCCCAAGAATCTGTTCCCGCTGGATAACACCAAGAAGTTCACCGACCAGAAGCACGTCGGACACAACCGGTGGCATCCGGACATTCCTGCGCCCGTGAGCGTCAAGCCGGGCGACGTCTTCCGCGCGGATTGCCGTGAGTGGTTCGACGGTGCGATCAAGAACGACGACTCCGCAGACGACGTTCGCAACGCCCCGCTCCCCGGGGTGCACGTCCTCAGCGGGCCGTTCCACGTCGAGGGCGCCGAGCCCGGCGACCTGCTGATCGTCGACATCCTCGAGATCGACGCGTGCGATCAGGAGGACGAGGGCCCGCTCTCCGGCATGGGCTGGGGCTACACCGGCGTGTTCGCCAAGACGAACGGCGGCGGCTTCCTCACCGAGCGGTTCCCCGATGCCTACAAGGTGATCTGGGACTTCACGGGCGACGTCGCCACCTCGCGCCACATCCCGGAATGCTCCTACGTGGGCATCCACCACCCGGGTCTGATGGGCACCGCGCCGTCGGCGGAGCTGCTCGCGAAGTGGACGAAGCGCGAGACCGATCTGATCGCGACCGACCCCGACCGCGTGCCGCCGCTGGCTCTGCCGCCGCTCCCGGACAGCGCGATCCTGGGAACCCTCGAGGGCGCCGAGTTCGACCGGGTCGCCGGCGAGGCGGCCCGCACCGCTCCGCCGCGTGAGAACGGCGGCAACCAGGACATCAAGAACTTCACCGCGGGGACGCGGGTCTTCTACCCGGTCTTCGTCCCGGGCGCGAACCTCTCGTTCGGTGACCTGCACTTCTCCCAGGGCGACGGCGAGATCACGTTCTGCGGCGCGATCGAGATGGGCGGGTTCATGGACCTGCACGTCGATCTCATCAAGGGCGGCATGGAGACGTTCGGCGTCTCCGAGAACGCGATCTTCATGCCCGGCCTGCGCGATCCGCAGTACTCCGAGTGGATCGCGTTCTCCGGCGTGTCGGTGGACCTCGACGGCAAGCAGCACTACCTCGACTCGCAGCTGTCGTACGAGCGCGCCTGCCACCACGCCATCGACTACCTCATGAAGTTCGGCTACACCGACATCCAGGCGTACATGATCCTGGGCTCGGCGCCGATCGAGGGACGGTTCTCCGGCGTGGTGGACATCCCGAACTCGTGCGCGACGGTCTACATCCCCAGGAGGATCTTCGACTTCGACGTCGCCCCGTCGAGCGGGAAGCCGCACCAGGTGACGCAGGGCGTGCAGGTGCCGAAGTCGGCGAACTGACCTCGCGATGGCGACTCTACGAGTACCGGTGTGACGAAGACGGTGCGTTCGAGGTAACCCGGCCGCTCGGCACGGCGCCGGAGTCGATCACGTGCCCGGTGTGCAGCGAGCGAGGCGAGGCGGGTCTTCTCGAAGCCCATGCTGTCGTCCGTGCCACGTGCGCTGGTTGCGGCGATCGACCACGCGGAGAAGACCCGCCACGAGCCGGACGTCGTCACCTCGTTGCCTCCGACCGGCGCACGCAAGCGAACACCCGTGCTCCCCCTGACCCCGACCCTCCGGCGCCTCCCGAGGCCATGACTGTCGCCGTCGAAAGCGGATCCGCCGCAAGCCCCGCGGATCGGGACCGACACGCCGGGCTCGGTGGCGATCCCGACGTCGGCGAGGCCTCACGATGCTAGGCACTGTCACGGCCTGAGGTTGATCATGTGATGGTCGCCCATTGGTCTGGGCCCGCCGTTTCGGACGGCGGGCCCAGAGGTAGTCATGATGTCGCGATGAGACGTGTCACTGCTGGCGTTGGCTCGATCGCGCGCGGCATGTCGTTCACGCTTCGCACCGCGCCGTTTGGCCCGAGGACATGTCACCCCGGTGCGAGATGCGCCATCACAGGTCGCTTCTTGGGTCGAGGCCTGAGATGCTGGCGACGGGGGCCGAAAAGCAGGAGATCGAGTCTGCCCATTGCACCGGGGAAACGCAGGACCATCCGCTGTCGACACGCGGCGTGCGCCGAGGCGGTCTCGATCGGGCTCGCCGCGCGCCGCGGCGAGTCGATTGTGCCTAGACACATCTGACGTCGCACGGCGACGTGGACGTCGCTGTCCGTCGGCCGGGTGGGGTGGCGGCGTCGAACGTCCGGCGGCGTAGGATCGCAGCAGGCGATAGGAGGAGGTCGAGATGGGTAAAGCGCGCGAGGTCATGGATCGCGTCACCGATGCGATGATCAACGGTGACTCCGCCGCGCTAGGAGCGCTCTACGCTCCGGACGCGGTTGCTGAGACGCCCGACCGAGGGACGATTCGCGGGCACGACGAGATCGTCGCCTACTTGGGCGAGCTTCGCGTGGCGTTTCCCGATGCCTCTTGGGAGGGGCTCCATAAGTTCGAGATCGGCGACACCGCGATCGATGAGGGCTACTTCATCGGCACCAACAGCGGTCCGATCGCGGGGTCCGGCGGCGAGAGCATTCCGGCCACCGGCAAGAGCGTGCGCATCCGCGAGTGCGACGTCGCGACGGTCGAGGACGGGTTCGTGACGAGCCACCGGTTCTATTTCGACGTGCTCGGCTACGTGACGCAACTCGGACTCGGACCCGCGCCCGCTGGAGGCGGGGAAGCCGCATAGCGGTCCCGTCCGGCCATCGGCGGAGCTTGCGCAGTGGGCTCGCGGCAACGATCACGCCTGTATTCCGCGCAGCGTCGCCAGCCTGCCCCCATCGTGGAATAGCGACAGCCGCGCCGGCGTTCGAGCAAGCCTCCAAGCGGCAGTCGTTGGCGACGCCGCCCATCCGCACACAGCCGGAGCGGATCGTCTGGTTGCGGGATCGACGGCCCGCGACGGGGCGGACCGTCGGCTTGGCCTAGGTGGCCGGGACCTGGCCGATCCCGATCTCGTTGCCGTCGGGGTCGTGGAAGACGTACTTGCGCGCCTCGCCGTAGTCCTCGAGCTCGGTCGGCTCAATGCCGCGCCCGGTGATCGCCTCCGCCGTCGCGTCGAGGTCGGCGACCATGATGGTCACAAGCGCCCAGCCGGCCTTCGGCGCGTCCTCCAGGAGGTAGAACCAGCGGTGCTCGCCGACCGCCCACACGGCCTCGATGTCGTTGGGGAAGAACGCGGGCTCGCTTCCGAGGAGCCGTTCGTACCAGGCGCGCGCGATCGCGATGTCACGGACCCGGACGCCGGCGAAGAGATCGGTGAAGTCCATACTCATGTGACCGCTCTAGGGCCCTGGACTCATCGGTGTTGGCCGCGCTCTGGCTTGTGCTCGACGGAACGTCGTGGGCGCAGGACGCGGCCACCGCGGCCAAGAAGCTCGTCACGGGCAAGCAGATAGTCAACGGCGCGTGTGTCAGGTCCCGGCAGGTCCAGAACGCCTGAACCGAGCAGTCCGCAAACGGCGCATCGCGGATCGCCGCGGAGTCGCGGTCGCCGGGCAGCATCGTGGTCCTGTGGACAAGCACCACGCTCACTTGAACGACGAGGCCAAGCCAGCGGTCAGTTGTGTCGCTGCGGCTTCGCGCAGCGGCTTGCGGTGGAGGCCGCGAACTCGATATAGGGACGGCTCTTCGGCGCTGAGAAGAGAACTGACAGGCCAGGCCGCCATCCCGCCGTTTAGCCCAAGCGAGCCTCGCGTAGTCGCATCGCGAGAGCGGCGAAGTGCCTTACCCGGTGAGCGTGTCCCTTTCGGCCCGCCGCACGGGCGATTGTCGCGCAGCGGCTTCCTCGCGCGCGTAAGACCACACGAGTCCGATCAGACGCGATACAGGAACGTGTATTCCGCGGCCTCCCCGCTTTGGGCCCACTCCTTCAGGCAGTAGCGGCAGGCGGTCCCGTCCTCGTCCTTCACCACGATCGTCTTCGGCGGGCGGCCCTCGATCATCTCGAACTCGATGCGGCTTCCCTCGAGCGGGCCGTCGTCGAGTGTCGCGGTGACCGTCAATCCGCTCTCCGATCGGGTCTCGCGCGGGTCCTCGAACTCGGGCACAGCGAACTCCTCTGCTGACAGACCGCCAGCGTAGACAACGCGCACGACGCCGCGTCGGCTCCTGGGATCGCCAAGAGAACGCAACTGGCCCCGCAGTCCGCTCCGGCGCGTCTCGGTGATTGTCCCCACCGGTTGCGCTCCGGGCTTCCCGGCCGCGAGGCCAGCCTTCACCACACGCTACTCCTCTGTTTCACGTGTCGCCATCGAACGGTGGTGCACCGTCCTCGAGGTCGAGGAGTCGACTGTGCGAGGAAGACACGAGGCAACATGAGAGGCTCCCGGACAACGCCCAACCCGCGAGCGCCGACGGCGACGACGTTGACGTCGACCAAGCCGCCTCGCGCACCCGCTTAGCTGAACTGCTGCACACCCACTTTGGACCCGCGAGAGCCACGGAACTGTGGAAAAGAATCACTCTCGCCGGACGATGGAGGTCGCCGAAGTCTCGGGCGCCCTCGCTGCGGCGTTCCGACGAATACGTGGCCGAGCTCCCTGCGGGCTCGTTGAGGCGGTGGCGGCGCAGGCCGCGGGGCTTGCTGGCACAAGCGTCGTGGTACTGCGCCATGTCCGATGAACCCACTGCTTCCGATCCCGCCGAGGAGCTGGCCGCGCTCCAGGACAGCCTCTACGACCTGGTCGTCACCCGGATCGCGCAATCCAGCCCGCGTGACGAGCTGCGCCGCCTGCGTCGCGACGCTCACGAGGCGGCCGCACTCGCGGAGGAACTCGCCGACCTGGTCCTGCGCATCGACGCCGAGGATCCGCACCCGGACCTGAGCCTCGGGTTCGACGAGCTTGCGCGGCAGGCGGCGCGGCAGCCGGCGCCTATCCATGAGCATGATCGGCTCTCGTTCGGCCTGGAGCGCCGCGATCGCGCTCGCCCTGCTGGCCACACCCATCGCGGGCTTCCTGTTGCTCCGACCGGATCAGGCGCTCGAAGCATCGACATCCGAAGCGAGCAATCCGGCACCGACCGCCACCCCAAGCGCTCGCCCGCTCCAGCCACCTCGGCCCTCGATCGACCGATCGCAGCTCGCCGCCGCGCGGTCGGTCGCCCGCAGATTTGCCTCCCAGTACGCCGCGTACATCGCCGGCCAGGTCGCCCCGCGCGAGATCACCGACGCGGCGCCGGAGCTCATCCGCGAGCTGCAACGCCACCCACCCCGCATCACGCCAGCTCAGCAGCGCCACCGGCCAACGCTTCGACGCGTCACCGCCGAACCTGCCGCCGCGAACGGTACGCGCCGTGGCCATGCTCCAGGACGCCGGCGGACCGCCGTACCGGCTCGCGTTCCATCTCGAGCGCCGCGGCCCGCGCTGGCTGGTCACGCGGCTCAGCGACGCCTGAGGCGACCGTGGGAGCCCTCACCAGCACCGCGGGTCCGCTCCGCATCGCCGCAGCACTCGCCGCGGCACTCGTGCTCGTGCTCGCGGCGTTCGCCGGCCTGCTCGGCGTCGCCGTCGGCTCCGACACGTGCGCCGGCGGCGACCAGGCCAGCCCCAGCGCCGCCGCCGACCGCGACATCCCGGCCCGCTACCTCACCGCCTACCGCGCCGCGGGCAGCCAGTACGGCATCCCGTGGCAGATCCTCGCCGCGATCGGCGCGATCGAGACCGACCACGGCCGCTCCACCGCGCCCGGCGTGCGCTCCGGCGTCAACAGCTACGGCTGCTGCGCCGGCCCGATGCAGTTCAACCTCACCGACGGGCCGCCGTCGACCTGGCAGCGCTACGGCGTCGACGGAGACCACGACGGCGTCAAGGACGTCTACGACCCCGACGACGCGATCCACTCCGCCGGCAACTACCTGCGCACGCTCCTGCGCAACGCCGACGGCGACATGCGCCAGGCGATCTTCGGCTACAACCACTCGCACGCGTACGTCAACGACGTGCTCGCCCGCGCCCGCACTACGCCGGCGAGGTCGAGCGTGGCCGTCGACAGCTGCGCCAGCGGCATCGACGCACCCGCCGGGCCGGCAGACGTCCGAACCGCCCGCCGCCTCACCGCGCCGCGCGCGTTCAGGACCCTGCCGCCGTGGGCGATGGCCGGCGGCCGCGCACCCCAGGCCGTCGACGCCCGCATCCACGACGACGTGATCTGGATCCTGCGTCGCTACCACCTGCGCGTCACCGCCGCGCGCGAGGGCGGCCACAGCACCCACGGCGACGGCACCGCCCTCGACCTCGTCCCCGCCGACGGCATCACACAAGCCGTCTGGGACGCCTCCGCCGGCCAGCTCGCGCACCACCTCGGCTGGAATCCCAGCTGCGGAGCATCCGGCACACGACCCAGCTGCCCGCTGGTCCCGGCGATCCAGTTCATCGGCTACGACGGCTACCCCAACCACGGCTCACCGCGAACCTGCAGCGGCACCTGCCCCGCGCACCTCCACATCTCCTGGGCCTCGCCCTGTTACGGCACGAGCGCGCCGTCGCCGCCGTGCACGTGGGTGAGCGCGTTCACTCCATTCCGCGAGATGCCCTCAGGCCGCTGACGACATGCGACTGCCGGACCATGACCAGGAAGGCCGCACCAGGATGGTGCAACCGTGTGCCCGGTATCTCGAGTCCCTGGGTCATGCGCCCTTTGACGCGTTGGGATGGGTCCCGGTGAGACGAAGTCTCCTCGGGCTCGCACTTGTCGGGGCTCCTGCAAGCTCGACGGGTGTGCCCCAAGGCGCGACGCCAATTCAGTACGGATGTGACGGTCGTCTACGAGCCAGATGCGGGTGGTGACCTCGAGCGCGTTCATCTAGACGTCTTGGCCGTCCGCACGCCGACCGCGGGTCGAACGGAGGAGCCGGTGAGCTGTCGACGTCGCGCGAATCTATCGTCCCGCAGAGGCTGACCATCACAGTACGCAAAGCCTACGGGCCGTCCTCCCTCCTCCGCGACGCGCGCCCGTTCGGTCTCTCGGTCGTCTCGCCTGACCAGCAAGACGGCCACTCCTCCTACGCTCAGCGCTTCCCCTTGCGGCGCTTGATGGCGGCGGTTCCGGCGGCGATCAACAGGGCGTCGTTCGCTCCCTCGCCGATCTGCGTCTGCGGAGCGTCGCGCCGCAGCCGGGCGAGCTCGGACTCGCTGGTGTAGGACCGGCTGGCCGCGAGGCGCGAGGCGCACTCCACGGCCCAGACGGCACACTCGGACGCGACCGTCTTGGCCGCGGTCGCCCGCTCGGCCGCGTCGGGTTCTCCGGCGTCGATGACATCAGCGGCGCGGCGCACCGCCGCCTCCACTACGAGCTGGCGACAGCGAATGTCGCCGATCCGCAGCTTCGTGTGGCTGTGGTCGCCGAGCACGCCACGCCCGATGCTCCGGTCCGTCGCCTCGTCGAGCGCGCATTCGAGCGCGCGATCGATGATCCCGAGCGCCCGGCAGGCGACGTTCACACGCCCGACCGCGAGCACGTCCAGCATCTGCTTGACGCCCTCGCCGGAGTCCGGCTCCTCCGCCGAGGATCTCCGCTCCGAGAGCGTGATGAGCGTCGAATTGCCAGGCGGCCGACTCGACGGCCGCGATAGCCGATCTTGTCCAGCGACTCCACCGTCCACAAAGCGCTCCCTCGGCCGTCGGCCGGTAGCACGATGCACGACGGCCGCAGCGCTCCCTGCACGTTGGCCAGCATGAACGCGAGCGGAAACGAGAACCCGGGCCCGCGATCCAGCGCTTACGCCCCCGTGTGGACGGGCCAGGGCATCCGCGTCAACGCCATCGCCCCCGGCTGGATGGAAACCGAGCTGACCCGCGCGCTGCGCGAGGACGACGAGCGCTACGACGCGCTTGCTCGCGCGGATGCCGAGCGGCCGCTGGGGGACGCCCGCCGACCTGGCCGGCGCAGTGGTCTACCTCGCCTCGGAAGCATCGGCCTACGTCACGGGCAGGTGCATCGCCGTCGATGGCGGCTACCTCGCCCGCTAGCGCGATCGCCCGGCGGTCAACACCTGCTTCAGGTTTCGAGGTGGCCGTGTCGACAGGATCGCCTCAGACCTCGCCCACCGACGGCGGCTCCGCCTCGGTGACTAGGTTCGCGGCACCCATAAGCCCCGGATCTCGGGCTCCTCGGGCCGCACCACGTGACGCGCGCCCCGCTGCCGAGCAGTTGCGCGGCATCATCAGCACCCCGTCGGGCCCGGGGGGCGCCGGATGAGGGTTCGTGAAGTTGTGGCGGCAGCGGACTCCCCGCGCTTCGCCGCAAGGCGGTCGCACGCGCCTTCGTCCGGCGCTTCGGAGGCTCCGCGGGGGGGAGGTTGTCCTCCGCGCTCAGCGACTGCTGGGCTTGGCTCTGGGAGAGCGGGCGAGGGGAATCGAACCCCCATCTATTCAGGCTTGGCTGCACTTTTCGCGCACGGCCGGTCTCGGCTCGGCGCCGCACAACCAGGTTGGCCGAGCGCCGCGGCCGATCGGGGCAGCACAGCCTCCCGTGACAGGTGTACGCGGCGATCGGCGCGATCGACCGACCCACGGCGCTGGCCCGCGCCGGAGTGCGCTCTGGCGTCAACTCCTACGGCCGCCCGCCGGGGCCGATGCAGCCTCGACGACCTCATGCGGGCGGACAGCAATCCACCTGCGCTCGGGGACATTGCGACCCCATTGCTACCTCGACGCAGCCCGGAAACGGCGGGACCCGCGTCGTGGCGCCAGTTGCGTCTCGTTGGGACGCCCGGAATTTGGACCCGGGGACCTCACCTGACCCGACGGTGCACGCCGACACCGTTCCGACACACTTTCGTTGTCTAGCTCCGTCCCTCGACGGGTGGACTCGTCCGGCGATGACCACCGTGCTCTGGCCAGAAGCCAAGGTTTCAAGCCAAATCGCGCTTCAGGACGTGGTGCGTTCCATGGCGGTACTAGCGCTTACCATGCAAGTGCTCTAGCGACTGACATCGACGGTCAGGAGCCAACCTGTCGCCTCACCGCTGAAGGAACCGGTCCTTGCCGGACGATCACTACTGCCCGGCAATCCTGGTTGACCCGCGGTTTCGGAAGGAACGCGCGCGGGAGTGCGGCATCGGGCACAAGACCCGGATTTGTGCCCAAATCCCTCGAGAACGGCTCCGATCCGCGCTAATCATAGTCGCCGCCGATGCGTCGAAGCGGCGCTGTAGAGCCGTCCAGCGCCGCTCGTGGAGCCTGCGGTAGGGTGCCTCCGGAGCGCGAGGTCGGAGGTTCGAATCCTGCCGGGCGCGCTGGGTGCGGTGCGCGAGCGTCCAGGTCGACGCGCGCGAGGTCAATCAGGCAACGGACTTGCCGACAAGCTCGGTAGGAGACGCCTGGATGGTCAAGCGTGGGATCCTTGTTGTCGTGTTGGCGTTCGTCGGCCTGGTGCGTTGTGCCGACGCCCGCACCATCGAGTGGTCGGGCTACACCTGGGACGTCCGCAGTCAAGGCCTCAGTCCGCCCGGGCCGAACGTCTGGTCGGACTCGGAGACCAACGTGAGCGTCGATGGCGGCGAGCTCGTGTTGTCGATCGTCAAGGACGGCTCGGGCACATGGACCAGTGCCCAGGTCGACAATCGGCAGCACCTCGGCTACGGGACCTATCGCTGGGTCGTCAACAGCGACCTCAGCACGATCGACGCCCACGACGTCCTGGGGCTCTTCACCTGGGGCGATGCTCCGCCGTCGAACAACGAGATCGACATCGAGGCCGCGCGCTGGGGGAACCTCGCGTGGCCTTCCGGGTCCGGCACGGTCTGGCAGGATTCCGCCACCAGGGAGCGCTGGTCGCGGTCGTTCAGCTTCTCGGACAAGCCGCCGTACGTCGCGCAGTTCACCTGGGAGCCGGGCCAGGTCACGTACCGGATCACGGACGCGACGGGCGCGGTCCTGTTCGGCCAGACGGTGACCGCGGGCGTGCCGGTGCCGTCGGTCGAGGTCCCGGTGATCAACTACTGGCGCTTCGAGAACCAGGCGCCGGCCGCGCCCAGGAGCATGCGGATCAGAAGCTTTCAGTTCCTCCGGCCCGGTGCCGATGCGGCCGCGGGCGCGCACACCGACACGCGTGGCCCTGCGTGCACGGTGAGCAGCCCGCGGGCTCGCACCTACCGGGTGGGTCAACGGGTGCGGATCTCGCGCTCGTGCTCCGACGCCTCCGGCGTGTCCGACGCCAAGGCGATCCTGCGCACGCCCACCGGCGCCAAGACGGTGCGTTCGGGCGATCGCGTCCGGGTCAAGCGGGCCGGCAGCTACCGGCTGACGATCTCCGCGCGTGACCCGCTCGGGAACCGCACCGTCAGATCGGTGCCCTTCCGCGTGAAGCGCTGAGGAGGCGGCCGGCGTCCTCGACGCGGCCGCCTCGCGAGCGCTGCTGGAGATCGCCTCAGCTGCCGGCCGACTGCATGTACGGCGCCGCGAACGTCAGCGTGACCGTGGTCGGCACGTCGGCGCCGCGCAGCTTGCAGGTGAAGTTCTCCGTGCTGGCGTTCATGCTGCCGTTCATCACCGGCACGCAGCGGAAGCCCTGGCTGTTGTAGGGCATCTGGTAGCCGTTGTCGACGCCCTGGCGGACCACCCGCTGGATCGTCGAGCGGCTCCAGAAGTCGCGGACGCTCTTGACCGGGTTGGTGACCTTGACGTTGGCCGTGACGGTGTTCTGGCCGGCGGCGAGGACGCCCGGGTTGACGCTGACGTGGTACGTGTGCGTCTGGGTCGTGGTCGTCGCCGCCGTGGCTGCGGACGCGGTGGCGGGGACGGCGGCGGCGCCGATCGCGGCGACGAGGGCGGCGGCGGTGGCGCTCTTGGAGACGATGGACATGGTGCTTGGCTCCTGGGGAGGGATTGGCTTGTGTGAGCGCAGCATCCGTCCTGGGCGGCCACCCGTCGTGAGTACCTCGCTACTGCACTTGCGACCGCGGCTACGCAGCGCCGAGGGAGCGCGCGACCGACGCCGCATTGGCGGCCTGGTCGGCGATCCCGATCGCGACCTCGAGCGTCGCGGTGCGGAAGGAGCGGTCGCCGATCGCGAGCTTGACCACGAGCGTCAGCCTCGGATCCCGGCGCCGAGGACTGCACCGCGGGCTGGGCGACCGCGGTCGTCGCGCTGCTCGGGAAGCGCCGCGGCACGAGCACGTAGCCGGTCTCGTCGCCGCCGCTGTGGAGGAAGAAGTACGCCACCTCGCGCAGCGCGATCGCCCCGGCGCTGCGCGTCAGTTTGACCCGGCGGCCGCTCTTGGTGACGGCGGTGATCGTCGCGCCGTCGCCGTAGGTCGGGAAGTGCGCGTCGACGTTCAGCGCCCCGCTGTTGGAGCCGCGCGTGACCTCCCATGTGGAGACGATGCGCGACGCTGCGAAGTTGTTCGTCGACCGGATGCTTACACCGCGGTTCGAGCGGGTGCCGGTGACCTCGAGCGTCGAGAACCGCCCGGCGTAGGGCGACGACGGATACGACGCCCCTTCGGTGATCCTCCCGCGCGGTCCCGTGGTCATCGTCAGCGGCGGCGGCCCACCTTGCGTTCGCGGAATGCGCTCGCGACCTACACGCGTTCGGCGAGCCTGCGCGGGCAGGCCCAGTTGCGCGGCGATCGAGTGCGCGGCCAGCATCGCGCACAACGTGCGGATGTCCGAGCCGTAGTAGCCGGTCTGCTCGTTGAATCCGGCCTCGGCGGCGTTCATGGCCCAGTCGGCGAAGGCCCAGTAGTCCTGGTTGGACCAGCCTCCGCCGGTCGGCAGGTCGGGCGTGGGGATGCGCTGCGCCGCCGCGGCGGCCGGCGTGAAGCCCGAGCGGCACGGAGCCGAGCAGCCCGGCGGCCAGGGAGAGCTGACCCGCGTCCGCGAGGAACTCCCGCCGGGTTCGCTCCGGACTCACATCCCGATACTTATGAGTGCGCGTCGACGCTTGTCAACCGCTGAACTGCGACTCCTCGGTCGAGCCGCCGACGGCGGTGGTCTCGGACTCGCCGCCCGTGATCGCCATCGCGACCTCCTCGAAGTAGCTCGCGCCGACCTCGTGCTGGTGCTTGACGGCGGTGTAGCCCGCGTCCTCGTTGGCGAACTCCGCCTGCTGAAGCTCCGCGTACGCGGTCATGCCGTTCTCGCGGTAGCCGCGCGCGAGCTCGAACATCGAGTGGTTGAGCGTGTGGAAGCCGGCCAGCGTGATGAATGGAACGCGTAGCCGAGCTCGCCCAGCCGGGACTGGAAGCCCTTGATCTCGTCGTCTGAGAGCTTGCCCTTCCAGTTGAACGAGGGCGAGCAGTTGTAGGCCAGCAGCTTGCCGGGGTGGGCCTCGTGCAGTTCGCGCGCGAAGCGCTCGGCCTGCTCCATGTCGGGCTCGGAGGTCTCGCGCCACACGAGGTCGACGTAGGGGGCGTAGGCGAGTCCGCGCGCGATGCCTGCTCGATACCGGCGTTGGAGCGGAAAAAGCCCTCGGGCGTGCGCTCGCCGGTGAGGAACTCGTGGTCGCGCTCGTCGGCGTCGGAGATCACCATGTCGGCCGAGTCGGCGTCCGTGCGGGCGATGATGATCGTCGGGACGCCGCTGACATCGGCGGCGAGCCGCGCCGCGACGAGGTTGCGGACCGCCCACGACGTCGGCAGCAGGACTTTGCCGACCATGTGGCCGCACTTCTTCTCGCTCGCGAGCTGGTCCTCGAGGTGGACGCCCGCGGCGCCGGCCTCGATCATCGCCTTCGTCAGCTCGAACACGTTCAGATGCCCCGCCGAAGCCGGCCTCCATGTCGGCGACGATCGGCACCATCCAGTCGATCTCGTCGTTGCCGTCGGCGTGGTCGATCTGGTCGGCACGCATCAGCGCGGCGTTGATCGCGCGCACGACCTCCGGGACGCTGTTAACCGGATACAGGCCCTGGTCGGGGTACATCTGGCCCGCGAGGTTGGCGTCGGCGGCGACCTGCCAGCCGCTCAGGTAGATGGCCTCGAGCCCGGCCCGGACCTGCTGCACGGCCTGGTTGCCGGTGCTGGCGCCCAGCGCGGCCACGTACGGCCGCTCGTTGAGGAGACTCCAGAGCTTCTCGGCGCCGTTGCGGGCGAGCGTGTGCTCGACTTGGACAGTGCCCTGCAGGCGCTCGACGGCGTCGGTGTCGTAGGGCCGCTCGATCCCTTCCCAGCGTTGCACGATGTGCTTCCTCCTGGACGGTGGCGTACCAGAGGCCTTCCCGGCGCGGCGCGGCGGCTAACCGGTGACGCCGCCCAGGAGTGGTCCCGTCACGCGCTCGATCGTGATGCTCGCGGCGGCGCGGGCGGTGGCGGCGTTGGTGGCGGTCGCGCTGGAGCGGTTGGTGACGCGGCCCGAGCGGTCGGCTCGGACGCCGGCGGTGTCGGTGCCGCGCTGGCCACGCCGGCCGTGCTGGTGACGCGGCCGGCACGGACGCGTATGGCCAGGGTGCGGCCGGCGCGGGCCGCGAGCCGGCCCGGCGTCCAGCAGGCAGCGCGGCCGCGGATCGGTCGCGGGCTGCGGCCACGATCGCGAGCTCCCGGGGCGGCCGGGCGCAGACGCGCACCCCGAACGCGGTGTGTGCGCCCCGGTTGCGGACGGTCAGGAAGAAGGTGACGCTCTCCCCCGGCCGCACCGTCCTGCGCGCGGCCCGCAGGCTGAGCGACAGCGACGTCCGCGCGGCGGTGACGCTGACGCCGGCCGGAGCAGCCGTCGCGCCCGCGGCATTCGCGGCGATCACCGCCGCGGTGTTGGTCAGGCGCCCAGGGTCGAGCGCACGGGCGCGGACGATGATGACGATCCGTCCGCCGGCCGGGATGACGTCGATCCGGCACGCCAGCGGCGAGCGCGAGCACGTCCCCGCGGTCGTGGTTACCGACAGCAGCGTGACACGATCGCTGAACGTATCGCTGACGAGGACCTGCTGGGCGGCTCCGGCGCCGCGGTTGGTGATGGTGATCGTGTAGGTCGAGCTGGGTCGCGGTATCGGCGCGGGCGCGGTCGACGGTCTTGGTGATGGCGAACTCCGCCGATCCGGCCGGCTGCCGCTGCGGCTGCGTCTCGGGTCCGAGCGGCGGCGGGGGAAGCGAGTCAGGGCGTTGCTGATCGGCGTCGAGACCGACGCCTCGTTGTCCTGCGGGCGGGGATCGAGGATCCCGCCGTCGACCGTCGCGGAGTTGGCGAGTGTGCTCCCGCCTGCGCCGGACGGGATCTCGACGACGACGAGCACCTGCGCGGTCACGCCGGACGCGAGCGCGCCGAGCGCGCATGTCACACGCGCGCCGGCGATCGTGCACGTGCCCTGGCTAGGCGCGGCCGAGCGCACTTCGACGCCGGTCGGCAGCCGGTCCTCGACGGTCGTCGTCGGAGCGGTGCTCGGCCCCTCGTTGAAGACCGACAGCGTGTAGGTCAGCGTCCCGCCGGCGACGGCGGTCGGGCCGGCGGCCGACTTGGAGGAGCTGGAGGTCGGCTTGCGCCAGGACGTCGACGGTCGTGACGTCGGAGTTGTCGGCGAGGTTCGGATCGGGCTGGTCACCGCCCACGGTCCCGGCGTTGGGGACGGTCTCACCGGCCAAGGCGCGGCGCGGCCGCAGGGTGACCGTGACCTCGGTGCTCGCGTCATCGGCGAGGTCGCCGACGGCGCAGGTCACCGTCTCGGGCGGTCCGGCGTCATAGATGCAGCCCGGTGAGGCGCTGATGAAGCGCATCCCGGTCGGCACCGAATCGGTCACGACCACGCCCGTGGCTCGTCGGGGGGCCGTTGGTCGCGGTGAGCGTGTACGTCACGTCCTGATCGACCCGCAGCGTCGTGTCGGCGGCTGCGCTTGACGATCCGCAGGTCGGCGCGGGGCGCGACCGGCAATGCCGCGAAGTCGACGTTGTTGGCCGGTTCGGCGTCCTGTGTGGTGCTGGACGCGGTCGCGCGGTTCTGGACCGTCGTGCCCGCGGCGGCGTTCGTGGGGCGCGCCACGAACGTTAGCGTCCGGGTGTTTACCGACGGCGAGCGGTCCGCTGGTACAGGTGAGCTGCCGTGTGCCGGCGGCGTAGCTGCAGCCGTCCTGCGCCGACACGAAGTCCAGGCCGCTCGGCAACGGGTCGATGACGGTCAGGTTCGCAGTGGCGCTCGGCCCGTTGTTGGTGACGGCCAGTGAGAACGTGACGTCATCGCCGACCGACGCGGTGGTCGGCGAGACGGTCTTGTGCAGCTCCAGGTCGGCTGCGGTCCCGACCGAGAGGCGGTCGGTCGAGGTGTCGTTGGAAGCGACCGGGTCCGGTTGGTTGGCGTTCTTGGTCGCG